>NZ_JBNDLC010000001.1:0-1659544 GCF_050435885.1 Lelliottia sp. 489
GGTTTTCTTTTGCGCGCTTGCAGGCCAGCTGGGTATCACCCAACTGACTGATTCCGCTTCTGGCGTCTCGCTCGGCGCTGAACAAATTGCAGAGCCGCTGGCGCTGTTTGGCGATGACGAGGAAATGGGGCCACGGCCAGCGCGGAGCTATCAGGTAACAAACGGGATCGCGGTGCTGCCCGTTTCCGGCACGCTGGTCAGCAAAACCCGGTCGCTGCAGCCTTATTCCGGTATGACTGGCTATAACGGGGTCATTGCCCGCCTGCAGCAGGCAATCAGCGATCCCGGCGTAGACGGTATCCTGCTTGATATGGACACGCCGGGCGGGATGGTGTCCGGGGCTTTTGACTGTGCCGATATTATTGCCCGGATGCGGGATATCAAGCCCGTCTGGGCGCTGGCGAACGATATGAACTGCAGCGCAGGGCAGCTTATTGCCAGTTCCGCATCGCGACGGCTTGTCACGCAAACGGCCAGAACCG
Source organism: Lelliottia sp. 489 (assembly GCF_050435885.1). Lineage (NCBI taxonomy): Bacteria > Pseudomonadati > Pseudomonadota > Gammaproteobacteria > Enterobacterales > Enterobacteriaceae > Lelliottia > Lelliottia sp. 489. The sequence continues at coordinate 483 of NZ_JBNDLC010000001.1, forward strand.
GATCCATCGGCGTCATGATGGCGCACAGTAATTATGGCGCTGCACTGAAAACTAACGGCGTTGAGGTCACGCTGATTTACAGCGGCGATCGCAAAGTCGACGGCAATCCCTACGAAAAACTACCGAAGGACGTTCGCGCTGATTTTCAGACGCGTATCGATGCCACTCGTCAGATGTTTGCCGAAAAGGTTTCCGCTTATACCGGCATGTCAGTGCAGGCCGTTCTGGACACCGAAGCAGCTGTCTTCTCAGGCCAGGAGTCCGTGGATAATGGTCTGGCGGATGAACTTGTTAACAATACCGATGCGCTCGGCGTGATGCGTGAAGCACTCGACAGACGTAAAAAAACAACCACTGGAGGAACTATGCCATCAACTTCTGCATCTGCAGCGACCAATCAGCCAACTGACCAGACAGCTACACAGACTACTGCACCAACTGAGCAGGTCACCACCGTTGACACAACAACCGCTGCCTTAACGGCCCCGGCAGACCTCAGCGCTCAGGTTTCGGCAGCCGTAGCCGCCGAGAACGGTCGCATCATGGGTATTCTGAACTGCGAAGAGGCAAAAGGTCGCGAATCACAGGCTCGCGCGCTGGCCGAAACGCCGGGCATGACGATCGAGAGTGCGCAGCGCATTCTGGCCGCGGCGCCGCAAAGCGCCCAGGCGCGTACCGATACGGCGCTGGATCGTCTGATGGAAACCGCACCTGGCGCTCTTTCTGCAGGGAATGTCTCTGCTGAAGCCGGCGACGATTTGTTAAACACCCCCGTATAAGAGGCTAACATGGCAATCACCGAAGTATTTACTCATCACCAGCCGCTCGGTAACAGCGATCCGGCACACACTGCGTATGCACCGGGCGAACTGACAGCATCCACCCCGGCAATGACCCCGCTCATGCTCGATGCTACGTCAGGCAAGCTAACTGTTTGGGACGGCGAGAATGCAGGTGCAGCAACCGGCATTCTGGCGGTTACTGCTGACCAGAGCAGTGCAGAACTGGCATTTTATAAATCCGGTTCGTTCCGCATCGAAGATGTGCTCTGGCCATCTGCCGTTACCGACGAAAATATCAAGCGTAACGCGTTCGCCGGTACTGCGATCAGCATCGTTTAATCACCCTCAACTTTCATAAAAGCCGCATATGCGGCTTTTTTTACGGGAAAATTCTATGTCAGTGTACACAACAGCCCAGCTTCTGGCGGTCAATGAGAAGAAATTTAAGTTCGATCCGCTCTTCCTGCGCATCTTCTTTCGCGAAACTTATCCCTTCAGTACAGAAAAAGTCTACCTGTCGCAAATTCCTGGCCTGGTCAACATGGCTCTTTACGTGTCGCCGATTGTCTCCGGGAAAGTAATCCGTTCCCGTGGCGGCAGCACGTCGGAATTTACGCCTGGCTATGTGAAGCCTAAGCATGAAGTTAACCCGCTGATGACTCTTCGCCGCCTGCCTGATGAAGACCCACAAAATCTGGCCGACCCTGCCTATCGCCGCCGCCGCATCATCCTTCAAAACATGAAAGATGAAGAGCTGGCGATTGCACAGGTGGAAGAGAAGCAAGCTATTGAAGCTGTGCTCTATGGGAAATACACCATGAGCGGAGAAGCATTTGAGCCAGTAGAAGTCGATATGGGCCGCAGTGCCGGTAACAACATCATCCAGGCGGGTGCAGCTGCCTGGTCCTCTCGCGACAAAAAAACGTACGACCCGACCGATGATATTGAGGCGTACGCGCTCAACGCCAGCGGCACAATCAACATTATTGTGTTCGATCCGAAGGGCTGGGCATTGTTCCGCTCTTTCGACGCGGTGAAGGAAAAATTGGATACACGTCGCGGCTCTAACTCCGAGCTGGAAACCGCTCTGAAAGACCTGGGTGAAGCCGTTTCTTATAAGGGCATGTACGGAGATGTGGCCATTGTCGTTTACGCAGGCCAGCTTGTTGAAAATGACGTCAAAAAGAACGCTCTGCCAGACCTGACAATGGTGCTGGGAAATACACAGGCGCGCGGCCTGCGCACCTATGGCTGCATTCTGGATGCAGATGCCCAGCGCGAAGGCATTAATGCTTCAACGCGCTACCCGAAAAACTGGGTGCAAACGGGCGACCCGGCACGCGCGCCCCCCACGATTCAGTCAGCTCCGCTGATGCTGCTGCCAGATCCTGACGCGTTCGTTTCAGTCAAGCTGGCATAACTTTCCCCAGTGGCCCTGTCGGGCCACATTTCTGGAGTATTTTCCATGACAGAAAAAGAAACCCTTATCGCCCGACTGAAAGAGCTGGGCGTAAAGCTTGATCGTGAGGTCAATGTCACAGGCACGATCCAGGAGCTTACGTTACGTATTTCTGAGCTCGAAGAGGAACTCGACGAAGACGGACAAGAGGGAGCGGAAGCGGCCAGTAGTGCTGTTATCAGCACGTCAGGCCAGCCTGGCGCAGATATCGCCTCTGACTCGATTACCGAAAATCCTGCATCAACAGAGGTCGGCGCGCTGGTGGCGGTTGAAACGCTGGTGACCTTGCACATAAACGCGCTTCACGCCACGCGTAACGAGTCTGTGTCTATTGTCGAGCCTGGTGTCGTTATCCGCGTGACTGGCGTAGAGGCTAACGACCTGATATCTCGGGAGCTGGCCCGGGAAATCTGACAGGGGGCCGAATGGCTGATTTCGACAATCTTTTTGATGAAGCTATGGCGCGCGCGGATACCACTATACGTGGAGTGATGGGCGCAGAGGCAAGGATAACCTCCGGATCTTTATCCGGCATCACGCTCCGAGGGGTCTTTGACGATCCAGAGAACATTGGTTACGCCGAAGTGGGGATCCGAATTGATGGAACCAGGCCTACGTTGTTTGTGAACACATCGGATGTTAGCGGGCTGGAAAGGCTGGACACGCTGAAGGTTAACGGGCGTGAATTTTGGGTTGATCGCGTTGGCCCGAATGATTGCGGGTCCTGCCATGTTTGGCTGGGTAGTGGATCACCTCCCGGCGGTTCGCGGCGTCGTTAAGGAGCATTCATGTCGATAAAAGGTCTTGAGCAGGCGATCGCTAACCTGGATAGTCTGGACAGAAATATGGTTCCCAATGCTAGCGCATGGGCTGTGAACCGGGTTGCTGCTAATGGCGTCTCGGTTGCCGTCCGAAGGGTGGCGAAAGAAACGGTAGCCGGTGATAACCGAGTTTCGGGAATACCCGTAAAGCTGGTCCGACAAAGGGTGCGAATCAACAAAGCCTCGGCATCCGGGCATTCAGCGGCCCGAATTAAGGTTAACCGGGGCAATCTTCCCGCCATCAAACTCGGTGCCGCGCAGGTCAGGGCGACGAATCGAAAAGGCCCGCTGGTTCGAAAAAGTAGCGTGCTGAGAATTGGCCGTTATGTTTTTCGCGACGCCTTTATCCAGCGTCTGGCGAACGGCCGCTGGCACGTCATGAAGCGCATTGCAGGTAAAAGTCGTTATCCCATCGACGTGGTCAAAATCCCATTGTCCGCGCCCCTCACCACTGCTTTCGAAGCAGAGAAGAAACGCATGCTTGAAGAGGAAATGCCAAAACAACTTGGCTATGCCCTCAGGCAACAACTGAGGTTGCATCTGACACGATGAAACACACTCTCATTCGCCAGAAAATTATTGATGTGCTTGAAGAGGCCATCGGGAACGACGTCATGTTTTTTGATGGGCGCCCGGCTGTCATTGAGGAGGAGGATTTTCCTGCCGTCGCGGTCTATCTGACCGATGCGGAGTATACCGGCGAAGAACTTGATGCCGATATGTGGGCGGCAACGTTACATATCGAGGTCTTCCTGTCCTCGCAGGTACCAGATTCCGAACTGGATGAATGGATGGAAAGCCATATCTATCCGGCCCTCGCTGATGTTCCCGGCCTCGATTCACTGTTAACGCTCATGGTTCCACAAGGCTTCGATTACCAGCGCGATGATGCGATGGGGCTGTGGACTTCCGCCGATATGAAATATTCAATCACTTACGAAATGTGAGGAAAACATGCCAACACCAAATCCACTCGCTCCTGTAAAAGGTGCCGGTACCACGCTCTGGCTTTACACCGGCACGGGCAACGCTTTCGCTAACCCACTCTCGGATATCGACTGGAATCGCCTGGCGAAGATCAAAGAACTGACGCCGGGCGAAATGACCGCCGAATCGTATGACGATACTTACCTCGACGACGAGGATGCCGACTGGAACGCCACTGCCCAGGGGGCAAAATCTGCTGGCGATACCTCGTTCACACTCGCGTGGAAGCCGGGCGAAGAAGGGCAAAAAGACCTGGTAGCATGGTTTATTGATGGCTCAGTACGCTATTACAAAATCAAATACCCGAACGGTACCGTCGACGTTTTCCGCGGCTGGTGCAGTAGCCTGGGTAAAGCCATCCCGGCAAAAGAAGTCATTACCCGTACAGCGAAAATCACCAATACCGGCAAGCCGGAGCTGGCTGAAGAAAGCGGGACCCCGAATATCCCCGTGACCAGCGTTACGCTCGATAAAGCCACTGCAAGCGTGGCCGTCGGCGCAACCACAACGCTCAATGTGACGGTTAACCCTGCCAGCGCCTCAGATACCTCCTTCCGCGTGGCAACCTCCGACGGGGCAAAAGCAACGGTCACCGTTAGCGGCAACGCGATCACCGTCACCGGCGTGGCGGCAGGCACCGCTGACATTATTGTTATGACCAGCGACGGTAATTTCGTTGCGGTCTGCAAAATCACCGTAACTGCAGCGTAAGGAAGGATGCATGTTTCTGAAAAAAGAGAAGTTCACCTGGCAAACAGAATCCCTGACAATCTTCGAGCTGTCGGCGCTTCAGCGTATTGAGTACATCAAGTTTATGGCCGCAGAGGAAAAGGCCGTCAGCGCTGACAGCGACGGCATCAGCGATCAGGAAATGACGGCCAGGCTGATTGGCTCAAATATTCGCTGCGGTGCGCGTTTGATCGCGATGTCTTTGTGGCACAACGATCCGGCTGGCACGGATGTCGAAACGTTGTATCAGCAGGTCCTGAACGGCTGGCCGCCGGAGGCGATCGGTAAAGCCGAAATGGAAATAAAGCTGCTTTCCGGCATGCTCGTTCCGGTTGAGGATGACAATGCCGCCAATCCAGATGCCTCTGCTGAGGCCGAAAGCTCAGAACCCGTTACGGCGGAAAAGCCCTTGCCAGCGAGCTGAAGTTTGTCCTGAATCTGGCGCGCGAGTTCGGGCGACCCGACTGGCGCGCCATGCTGGCTGGAATGACTTCCAGTGAACTGGGCGACTGGCACCAGTTCTACCGGGAGCATTATTTTCAGGACGCGCAGCTCGATGCGCATTTTTCCGGATTGCTTTACTCCATCTCCACTCTTTTCTTCCGTGACCCGGAACTTACCCCCGCACATTTCAGTCTGCTTTCTCCTTCAAGTAGCGTCATCAGTGATGATGAACCGGATGATGACACGCTGATGACCGCCGCTGAGGGGATCACAGGAGGTATCCGATATGGCCCAGCAGATTAGCGATCTGGTTATTAAGCTGGATGTTGACCGCGCCACTTTCAGCGAGCAGGTCGCCCGAATCAAAGGGCAACTGACAGGAATGGCGGATGAGTCTGATAAAGTTCAGGCGCGAATGCAGCGTGCTGCGGATCGTCAGAGCGCAGCACTAAAGAGCGTGGGCGACGCTGGTGCAGCTGCAGCTTCTGAGATGAAAGCCCGTCAGTCTGCTGCAACAGAAGGGCTTGCCAAAGACTGGCAGAACGTCTCGAAATCCGTTGATGAAACTCACCGCCGCGTGACCGAGCTTAATCAACGCATGCGTGAAAATGACGGGCAGGCCGCAGCACTTGCCCGTCGACAGGATGAACTGGCGGCATCATTTTTCCGCCAGATTGACGGCGTTCGCCAGCTCAATGGTGAAACTCAGTCTCTTGCTAACGTGCAGGCGCGCTTTAGAGCGGCAAGGGCACAGGGAAACATCACTCAACAGGATTACCTCGCTCTTATTTCCCGAACAACGGCCCGGCAAAAAGAACTGCAGGTAGTGGAGGAAAAATCTGCGGCAGCGCGTACACGATTTCTTACCCAACTGAAGCAACAGGTCGCGGAGCAAAAGCTCTCCGGTACCGAGCTGCTGCGCATGAAAGCGGCGCAGGTCGGAGCCAGTGATGCGGCGGAGGTCTACATCCGCAAGCTTGAGGCCGCAAAAGTCGCTACGCATGGGCTGGGCCTACAAAGCTCTGCGGCACGCCGTGAAATCGGCATCCTGGTTGGTGAGGTCGCCAGAGGGAACTTTGGTGCCCTGCGCGGCTCCAGTATCACGCTGGCCAACCGCGCCGGTTGGATAGACCAGCTTATGACGCTGAGGGGGCTTGGCATCGCTGGTGTAGTCGGAGGCATTGGCGCAGCAGTCATCGGTCTGGGTAAGGCCTGGTATGACGGCAGTAAAGAGTCAGAGGAATTCAACAAACAGCTGATCCTTACCGGGAACTATGCCGGGAAAACGTCAGGCCAACTGCAGGCGCTTGCACGCTCACTGGCGGGTAATGGCATCACACAGCATGCTGCTGCAGGCGTGTTGGCGCAGGTCGTTGGAAGCGGCGCGTTCAGCGGTAATGACGTCAGCATGGTCAGCAATGTTGCCGCCAGGCTGCAGCAGGCTACCGGGCAGGCCGTTGACGAAACCATAAATCAGTTTAAACGCCTGAAGGATGATCCGGTTAACTCGGTCACGACGCTCAACGATTCCCTTCATTTTCTGACCGCCACCCAGTATGAACAGATAGCTTCTGCTCAGGCGCTGGGGGATTCGCAGAAAGCTGCCGAGCTGGCCATGCGGGCATATTCTGACGCGGTCATTCAGCGCGCCGGGGCGGTCGAGGATAATCTTGGCTCCCTCGAAAAAGCCTGGAACTGGGTGAAGAATGCCGCCTCCGGTGCATGGGATGCGATGCTTGGCATAGGGCGTAATCCTGACACCGCGATGAAGCGCCAGGACTCTTTTGCTGAATGGCAGGCAGCAGAGAAAGAGTACCGAGCGCTGTCCAGCAATCTTAAGGTCGACCCTGATTATGCTGGTAACAACGTTCTGCAGAAAGCGGATGCGGAAAGGCTGAGAAACGCGCGCCAGCAGGTGGAACTGAAAAAGCAGGCTTACGATCTTGCCGATCAGCAATACGCCAAGGAAGGGCTGGCAGCCGCGCGTGAAAAAATGCGAACGGACCAGCAGGCTCAGGCAATCCGCAGCCAGCAGCAGTTTAACCAATTGGTGGAGTCCGGCGCGACGGCGGCAGAAAAGCGGGCTTCAGCAGAGAAAAAACTCAGTCAGCTTATTGAGAAAAACCGCCAGGATGCGAAAGACGGTGTCGCCACGCTGTGGACTGAAAAGGATATTGCCGCGGCCCGCGCCGGGATTGAAAAGCAGTGGAAGGATCCAAAAACGCCGAAAGGCAAAAGCTACTCAACGCCCGCCGGGGACAAAGCCGAGGAAAAGGCGCAGGCCGAACTTCTCACCCTTCAGGCCCAGCTTAAAACGCTTGAGCAGCATACCAGCGTTAACGACGTCATAAGCAAACAGCGTCAGGATCTCTGGCAGACTGAAAATCAGCTCACCGTTCTGCAGGAGGCCGCGGGGCGTCGTCAGCTTACGGCGCAGGAAAAATCCCTGCTGGCGCACAAGGAAGAAACGCTCGAATACAAGCGGCAGCTGGCCGACCTGGGCGATAAGGTCGCCAGCCAGCAAAAGCTCAACCAGCTGGCCGATCAGGCAGTGAAGTTTGAGCAGCAGCAAAAAGCCGCCAGGGCGGGCCTGCAGGCTCAGTCTGAGGGGGTATCCACCCGGGAAGCCGGGCGACAAACTACGCTGCAGCGTCTCAGCGAAAGCTATTCGTACAATCCTCAGGCGCAGCAAAAGGTTCTCGAAGAGCAAAGGGCGACGTTCGAGGCTGAAGATGCCCTGCGCGCAAACTGGCTGGCCGGTGCGAAACAGGGCTGGGCCGAATATCAGGATTCAGCAACAAACGTCTTCAGCTCGGTACAGCAGATTTCACAGGCAACGTTCAGCGGGCTGGCGGGCCAGCTTACCAGCCTGACTACAACCGGGAAGGCGAGCTTTCGGGACTTCACCAGCTCGATCCTTAAAATGATTGTGTCCGTTATCAACCAGCTGCTGGTGGCTTACGCCATCCAGAGCGCAATGGGCTGGGTGAGCGGCGGGGCGAAAGCCTCCTCTGCAGGTCAGTCATTCGCGGTCCCGTCATACCGGCCACAAGGTTTTGACGCAGGTGGCTATACCGGGCACGGCGGAAAATATGAGCCTGCAGGAGTGGTACATCGCGGGGAGTTCGTCTTCACCAAAGAGTCAACCAGTCGTATCGGCGTGGCCAATCTTTATCGGCTTATGCGCGGGTATGCCTCGGGTGGTCTGGTCGGCGGCGGGAGCGCAGCCGGGGCTGGTATGGGCGGGATCAGTGTTTATGCCCCAGTCAGCATCAACCAGCAGGGGAGTGACGGGAGCATAAATCAGGCGAACGCCACGGGGACGGCGAAACAGCTGCAGGCGATTGTTCAGCAGACAATCACCGAGCGACTTAAAAAAGAAATGTCCGCAGGCGGCGTGCTTTATTCGAGGAGGAAACAGTGACGGACACGTTTACCTGGCGCACGCGAAAAACCGCGCAGGGCACTGAAACAGCCCGAACGCTGCAGGCGCAGTTTGGCGATGGCTACAAACAGATCGCGGGGATGGGTATCAACGACAAACAGGAAACGTGGAACCTGGACTGGACGGGAACCAGACAGGAAGCCGCTGAGCTGCGCGCTTTTCTGATGTCTCACGTCACTAAATCGTTCTGGTGGACAACGCCATGGGGGGAAAAAAACTGTTCAGAATGAAGGCCGATTCGTTCAGCGTTTCATTCCCTACCGGGAAAAAAGCCACGGTGGCCTTCACTTTTGAACAGGCGTTCGCGCCCTGATTTTTCGACAAACACTGAAAGCTGCCTCCGGGCGGCTTTTTTTATGGGGGGAGTATGAGTTTTACGGCAGATATACAACAGCTTGAGCCCGGCAGCGTTATTCAGCTGATTGAGATCGACGGCACTGAATTCGGTATGGATCAGGTGCTGCGTTTTCATGCGCACAATATTCAGGAAGAGGGGTGGGCAGCCTTCGCCGCAGAAAATCTGCCCGCAATTATCTGGCAGGGAAACCAGTACGATCCCCATCCCTACGAACTGAAGGGGATGGAGTTATCGAGTACAGGGTCCCAGCCAACGCCCACGCTGTCCGTCGGGAACGTCGGAAACTATGTCACGGCACTGTGTCTCGAATATGACGATATGGTCAGGGCGAGGGTCAAAATCCATACCACGCTTTCGAAGTATCTCGATGCCGCCAACTGGAAAAACGGTAATCCAGGTGCCAGCCCGGCCGATGAGCGCGTACAGCTCTTTTACGTCAATGCTAAAACCGCAGAGACGCGGGTACAGGTTGATTTCGAGCTGTGTTCGCCTTTCGATATTCAGAGCCTGCAGCTGCCAACACGGCAGATTATTCCTGTCTGCACCTGGTGTATGCGGGGCTGGTACCGAAGCGGGACCGGATGCGATTACAACGGCACGAAATACTTTACCAAAGACGGTACGCCGACCGATGACCCGTCGAAAGACGTTTGTGGCGGCCGCCGGCAGGATTGTCAGGATCGTCACGGCCCGGACGCGCCGCTGCCGTTCGGTGGTTTTCCGGCCGCCAACCTGCAGGGGAAATAAAGATGCGTGAAAAATTGCTGGATGCTATCCGTCAGCACGTCGCTGCTGAATACCCCAAAGAAGCCTGCGGTCTGATTGTTCAGTCAGGCCAGCAGCAAATCTTTATTCCCTGCCGCAACATTGCCGATAAACCCGAGGATACATTCACGCTCTCCCCGGAAGACCAGCTCGCTGCCCGCGCGCGCGGTGAGATCATCATGCTCATTCATTCCCATCCGGATGTGGTTCGGCTGGTGCCCTCGGAGCTGGACCGGATCCAGTGCGACTGGTCGGGTATTGAGTGGGGGATCATGTCCTGGCCGGACGGGGATTTTTGTACGATTTCCCCGCGTGAAGACCGGGATTATGCCGGGCGGCAGTGGGTACTGGGTTACGCCGACTGCTGGTCGCTTATCCGTGAATTTTATCTGCGCGAATACGGCATTGTTCTCGGGAACTATTCGGTACCTTACGAATGGTGGGAGAGCGGCAAGGAGCGGCTCTACGACGACAACTGGGAGCGTGAGGGATTTGTTGAGATTGCCGCCGGTGCAATGCAGCCAGGGGACATCATCATGATGAGTGTGCAGGCATCAGTGACTAATCACGCCGCGGTATATGTGGGTGACAACATCATTCTCCATCATCTGTTCGGGCATCTTTCTTCGCGAACGCCTTATGGAAAATATTATCGTGACAGAACGGTCCGGGTGGTCAGGCATAAGGAGAGAATGCATGGTTAAGACGCTAATTCTCGAAGGGAAAATGGCTAAAAAATTCGGTAAACGCGTTCAGTTTGATGTTGCCGATCTGCGCGAAATGCTCAGGGCAGTATGTTCGCAGGTTCCCGGCTTCAAAAAATACATGTCGGAAGCCCATATGAAGGGGATCCGTTTCGCCTTTTTCAACGGGGATAACAATATCGGGCTGGAAGAGTTTGATATGACCCGCGGGGGAAGCGTATACCGGGTCGTGCCCGTTTATGAGGGGGCCAAAAACTCTGGCGTCCTTCAGATAGTTGTTGGTGCCGTTGCGCTGGTCGCCGCATTCTTTACTGCTGGTGCGAGCATGGCCGCGTGGGGGGCAGCCATGAGTGCAACAGCCATCAGTGCCACGTCAATTTTGACCGGGGTCGGGGTGTCAATGATGCTGGGCGGCGTTGTCCAGATGCTCACGCCCCAGCCATCCTTCGGCGCGGGTAAATCCTCAAGCACGGATAACACGCCTAACTATGCCTTCGGGGCGCCGGTCAATACCGTCGCTATGGGGCATCCTGTCCCCCTGGCCTACGGTCTGATCGAGGCAGGGGGAGCGATAGTCAGCGCCGGTATGTACTCGAGCGATCAGCAGTAGGCCAGCGGCCATTAACTTAAAGGTGCTTCGGCACCTTTTTTTATGGGTGAAAAAATGCAGCTTCTTGAACAAGAAACCATCCTGCAGGGTGCCAAAGGGGGCGGGGGTAGCGCGCACACTCCGGTTGAGCAGCCTGACGATCTGCTGTCGGTCGCAAAATTAAAAATGCTCATTGCCGTTTCTGAGGGGGAAATACAGGGCGACCTGACCGCACAGAACATTTTTCTCAACGATACGCCGCTGGCAAACGACAGCGGGGAGTACAACTTCAGCGGCGTGAAATGGGAGTTCCGCAAGGGCACACAGGACCAGACTTACATCGCCGGGATGCCCCAGGTCGATAACGAGCTGGCGGTGGGCACCACGGTCACCACCACGTCGCCCTGGACACGCCAGTTTACCAATCTTTCCCTGGATGCCATCCGCATCAAGCTCAGCCTTCCGGTCCAGTATCTCTATAAAGATAACGGCGATATGGTGGGCACGGTCACAGAGTATGCGATCGATTTATCAACGGACGGCGGCGCGTGGAAAACGGTTGTAAACGGCAAGTTTGACGGAAAGACCACGACGGAATATCAGCGAGATCACCGTATCGATCTGCCAAAATCCACGTCCGGCTGGTCTGTCAGAGTCAGACGTATTACGGCTGATGCCAGTGGATCAAATTCGAAACTGGTTAACGCCTTCAAGGTGTTTTCGTATGCGGAAGTCATCGACAGCAAGCTTCGTTATCCTTTAACCGCGCTACTGTATGTCGAAGTGGACAGCAGCCAGTTCAACGGCAGCGCGCCGAAAGTGACCTGTAAGATAAAAGGCAAGTTGATTAAGGTTCCGGATAATTACGATCCTACAACCCGAACCTATTCTGGCTCATGGTCCGGCGGGTTCAAAATGGCCTGGTCCAATAACCCCGCCTGGATATTTTACGATCTGATTCTGGATGAAATTTACGGCATGGGCACGCGCGTGGATGCGTCCATGGTGGATAAGTGGGCGCTGTATTCAATCGCCCAGTATTGCGACGAGCTGGTTTCCGACGGGGTTGGTAGCACCGAACCGCGTTTCACCTGCAACATTTTCATTCAGAGCCAGGAGGACGCCTGGCAGGTACTTAACGATCTCGCCGCGGTATTTCGTGGAATAACGTTCTGGGGCAACGATCAGATTTATGTCCAGGCAGACGTCCCGCAGGACGATGTTGACTGGGTTTATAACGTCTCAAACGTTATCGATGGGCTGTTTACTTATGCGGGCGGCTCATACAAGAATCGCTACAGCTCCTGCCTGGTGTCCTGGTCCGATCCGCAGAACCATTACAGCGATACCGTTGAGGGGGTCTACGATTCGGCGCTTGTAGAGCGTTACGACGTCCGGCAGACGTCCCTCACCGCAATCGGCTGCACCTCGCAAAGTGAAGCGCACCGACGCGGTCGCTGGGTATTGCTCTCCAATGCCAAAGACGGGACCGTATCGTTTGGCGTGGGGCTGGACGGTTATATCCCTCTGCCCGCTGAAATTATCGGTGTCGCCGATCCTTTCCGTTCTGGTAAGGAGAATGGGGGCCGCATAAGGGCGGTCAACGGCCGCCAGATTACCCTGGATCGAGAAATAGACTACGCGGCGAAAGACCGGCTGGTGGTTAACCTTCCCGACGGAAAAGCCCAGACGCGGACAATCAGCGCGGTGAGCGCCGATAAAAAAACGGTGACGGTGGCTACGGCATTCAGTCAGGTTCCTGTGGCGGGCGCTGTCTGGGCGATAGACAGTGATAACCTCGCAATACAGTACTTCAGGGTCACTTCAATCGCGGCTAACGACGACAGCACAGGCGGTTTCACTATTACGGCCGTTCAGCACGATCCAAACAAATACCGTTACATCGATGACGGCGTTCGGGTCGAGTCGCCCCCGATCACCGTCACGCCGATAAGCGTCCTGTCTGCTCCGAAGAATATCGTGGTGACTGAGAGCGATCATGTGTCTCAGGGGCTGACTGTAGCAAGCCTGGAGGTGTCATGGGATAAGGTAGAGGGCGCAATCCGGTACGTTGCCCAGTGGCGTAAGGACAACGGGGACTGGATAAACGTTCCGGTTACCAGCGCGCAGGGTTTCTCGGTTCAGGGCATTTATTCGGGCAGCTATGATGTGCGCGTCCGGGCGCTGAATGCGCAGGATACGTCGTCACCATGGGGATACGGTGAAACAACTTATCTCTCCGGTAAAACGGGAAAACCGGGTACTCCGCTCAACTTCCTGGCGACCGACGATGTGGTCTGGCATATCGACCTGACCTGGAAATTTCCGGATGGCTCTGGCGACACGGCCTATACAGAGATTCAGCGCGCCACAACTGCCGACCACGCCAATCCTGAACTGCTGGTCCTGGTGCCGTACCCGGCTGCAGATTATCAGCATGGACCCATGCCGGCTGGCGTTCGCCAGTGGTACCGCGCGCGCCTGATTGACCGTATTGGTAACGCCGGAGACTGGACCGACTGGATCATGGGCACGTCCTCGATAGATGTCAGCGAAATAACCAATGACATTCTGGAGGATATGAAAGAGTCGGAAACGTTCAAGGACCTAATCGAGAACGCGGTGGACAGCAATGAAAAAATTGCTGGCATGGCTGACGACATCAAACAGAATGCCGACGACCTTGAGCAGCAGGCGCTGGCCATTCAGGAAAACGCTGATGTTCTGGCTCAGGCAGCTGTGAAGATCGACGAGATTTCTGTATCGATGGATGGCATGACGGGAGGGGTGAAGAACTCCGCTATCGCCATAATCCAGAACGGGCTGGCGCAGGTTACTTCGCGTCGATCTCAAACTGTGACGAATGCCGGAAACAGCGCCAGCATCGACCGCATTGACACAACGATTACGGATACCAGTTCGGCGGTTGCCCGTGCACTTGTTACGCTGGATGCATCTGCCGGTGGCAATATTTCCAACGCAACCGATCTCACCGAAACCCTGGCTGACTTCACTCAGGCATCTGCAACAAAAATCAATTCTCTGACCGTAACGGTGAATGGACAGACTGCTGCTATCACGCAAACCGCTAATGCGGTGGCTGACATTAACGGCAACATCAGCGCGATGTATAACATCAAAGTTGGCGTGGCCGCTAACGGGCAGTATTACGCCGCCGGGATGGGGATCGGCGTCGAGAACACTCCTTCTGGTATGCAGTCGCAGGTTATCTTCCTGGCTGATCGTTTCGCCGTAACCACCCAGGCTGGCAGCACTGTAGCATTGCCGTTCGTTATCCAGAACGGCCAGACGTTCATCAATGATGCCTTCATTAAAGATGCAACTATCACCCGGGCTAAATTGGCTGAAACAATCAGTTCGGCTAACTACGTTCAGGGACAGGTTGGCCTGTCTATAAACTTCAAAACCGGAACGCTTGAAAACAATGGTTCGACAGCGGGCGAGGGGGCTATGAAGCAGACCAACCAGACAATCAGCGTCAAAGACGGCAGTAATGTACTGAGGGTGCAGGTTGGCAGGTTAACGGGAGTGTTCTGATATGGCCTACGGGATACAAACTTGGGATGCGTCGGGTAAACCCAATAACTACGGTATCAAGCCAGTTTCCGTTGTTGGGCGTATACAACTGGCTGCCGGACAAACATCTGGCAGTTGGTCTTTTACAATTCCCTCTGGAATGAAAGTCGGCTTTGTTCTTTCACTCGATGAAGGAGGAAGCAGCGTAGGTCGGCGCATTGTAGCATCGGGGAACACTATAACCGTATCAGCTGCCTCTACTGTAGGACTGGGCAATTATCCGGCATCAAAGTGTGAGGTGGTCATTTTCATGGAGAAATCATAATGGCCGAATTTGGCGCAATGATATTAATGGATAACGGGAATCCCTTTGTTACACCACAATCAACACCTTTTTGTCTTTACGGAAAGTACACCTTTAATTCATCCGCTAATGGCAGTTCTCAGCAGGTTGCACAGAATATTGCATTGAACGCAAGTTATCCTGCGATGGTATTTATTAAAACCACCAATACAGCACAGCCCACGCCAGTTATGTCTTACAGGAATGGCGGCAATATCTATGTTGGCGGGGTTAACCCCTATAACCAGAGTTTCACCCTGACAGTATATGTATTTGCCGTATTCCCGCAGACATTACCGAAATGGGGTCTGGCTATTTGGGACGCAGCCGGAAAGCTTGTGCTGACAAATGAGTCTCGCGTTTTATCAGACCTGCAGACAGTTGGCACGCCGGGCGCAAACGGGGGGATCAATATTGACCAGACGCTGAGCGGTTCGTGGGCCGTCGCGCCTGCACAGCTGGGTCAGACCATAATCGTAAATAACTCCACCCAACCTCCTACCATTTACACAATCAATGCATATTCGTCATGCAGGTTCGATGGAACAAATACGAGGGTAAACGCTGGCGGGACTTCAACGGGGACAGGGGCGCCGGGAGGCGGTACAAATACCGGGATTTCATTAACAGCGATAAATACAGCGGTCTATGACTGATTGATCGTTTTGAGCGATCAATAACAGATAATTGATCTATCTAATCAATTATACCCACCTCTTTCATGTTGGTATTGTCTAAGTTCATGAATACCTTGGGATACCATTACATGAATAAGCTACTCATCTGCCTGGCTGGAGCTGTCATGCTGTCTGGCTGCGCTGGCGTACTTGAGAAACAGGAACCAGTTTGCAGTGGCACAGCCATCGTTGGCGGTCAGGAAAATACGGTTCAAATTTACGGCGTTCGCAAACAAAACAACCAGACACAGTACCGAGCCGGATACCCTTTCAACTGGCGCTGGGTAAGTGCGAACACATTCACTGACACCACCTGCAAATAACCAACCATTTTTAAATAACAACCTCGCTCTGGCGGGGTTTTTTATTGTCTGGAGAAAATATGATTTATAACACCGGCACAATCGCCATAAATGGAAATACCGCAACCGGCACAGGCACAAACTGGACGGCTCCCGCCAGCCAGGTTCGCGCTGGCCAGACGATTATCATCATGTCTAACCCGGTCCAGATGTTCCAGATTTCATCCGTAAACAGCGCCACGTCAATGACGGTTACGCCTGCTGCTTCCCCGGCGCTGGGCGGCCAGAAGTACGGCATTCTGGTATCAGACAATATCTCGGTCGATGGCCTGGCGCAGGCGATGTCTCAGCTCATCAAAGACTACGACGAGAATATCGGTGCGTGGGAGACGTTTGCCACAACCACGGCAAACCAGAGCATCACTGTCACCATCAACGGCAAGGCAGTAACCATTCCAGCGATCGGCAAGTTACTGCAGAAAGGAAGCAATGGTGCACTTGGTGTCGCAGATGGCGGTACCGGCGCAACGACCAAAGAAGACGCTCGCACAAACCTCGGTTTGGGAAGTAGTGCCACGAAGGATGTCGGAACCGCAGCTGGAAACGTCATGCAGGTGGGGGCTTTTGGGCTAGGTTCACCTCAGCAGAATAAGCCAAACGATGCTAATGCATCTTTTATCAGTGACGCTGATGGTCTAACCCTGTGGGCTCCAGCCAATGGTTGCGGTTATCAAAGTTCTTACAATACGCAGCGTATTGCTCAAATGTGGGTAACATCTAACGGTGCCGGGTACAGCCGATTTTTGACAAACACAAACCCTCAAACGCCAAAAACCGATGTACCGTGGACACTTTACCAGGCCTCTGGAACGTCAGACATTAACTTCAAAAAGGTAACCGGTGATCTTGATTTAAACGAGTCGCTTTCGAACATAGAGGCAATGGATTTTAAAACTTTCTATTACCTGGCTGATGAGGATAAAACGATTCGTCGCGGCATCATTGCACAGGAGATTGAGAAGATAGATCCGCAGTACGTTCACTCAGCTGAAGAATCGGGGAAAATGACGCTCGACCTCAACCCTCTTGTGCTCGATGCGCTGGCGGCAATCAAAGCGCTGACAATCCGTGTGAAGGGACTAGAGAAACCGGTGGAGGATTAGGTAGCCGATGGGCTGCAAAGTTCACGCAGTTCTCTTTCTAAGCTTCTGACACGCTCGGCAAGCTCCTTTATTGCCTCCACATACAGGGCGCTCATTGCGCTGTAGTCCACAGTTTTGAGATCATTAATTTCTTCTCCAGCAGGTGTTGTGCCGGTGCCGCCAGAACTCACAGCCACCGGCAGAACCTGCTCCAGTTCCTGAGCGATAATGCCTGCGCTTCGTACCGTCGCTGATTCGGTGAGTTGAATGCCAAACGTATAACCAGTAAGTGAGCAAATCCTCTCCAGGGCCTTGCTGACAGGTTCTTTGTCAAACTTAACTCGTTCGTCAGAGGTCTGGTTTACCGAAATGCAGGTGAACCGGCCAGATGATTCAAACGAAAAACTATAGCCATTCGCTCCACCGTTATCGTTGCTGTCCGGTCTGAGTCGGATCGTACCGTCCTTAGGTGCATAGATTACCCCGCGCGATGCATTCCCACCGACCCCGTAAAACCACAGGTGCGCATTCTGCGTATCGCTGGAAGCCCATATGTTTGACGACGTGGTTGCTCTTAGTGTGCCATCGGCGCTGATGCTGTTTTGGCAGTTAATTGGATTACGGAACTCGAAACTGTCTCCGATAAACACGTATTTTCCTGCATAAAATGTAAAGTCCCCTTTGCCATTAGCTCCATTGGAATTGCCACCGCAAAGGATGCGCGCGTCATAGTCATTCGAGCCAAGAAAATGGAAGTCAACGAAGCTCGCTGAAGAGGTTTTTTTGGCTCCGATTTCAAGGCTGCCGAAGTTGGGTGTAACTGTATCTCCCAAACCGACCTTTATTCACCTTCGTCGTCAGTCATGGTGAGCACAGCCGCTCTCATTCTTTGGTTGTATAAAGAATCGGCAGGCATTTCGACACGAACGGACACAAACTGGTCGCGGGGAATGTCGACCGGATCGCCATCGCTCACGCCGTCCTTTTCATTCCGGGCAAACGCCGGTGCGCCCGGATGCGAGCGATGATAGGTTTTTACCAGCACCGAACCGTCAGGATTTACTTCATAATCCAGCCAGATCAAAGGCTGTTTGTTGCGGTCTGTAGGTATCTCGAAACCACCATCTTCACCACTCCATGCCGCATCAGCGTTCATCCCCATACAACCTTCAATAAGGTACTGACCAACACCCAGGCGCGTCACTGCGCACCCCGCCGATTCCTCATTAATCTGATAACCACCATCATGATTAATCTGCACAACTGGAGAGGCAGCTTTAAGTGTGCCATCGCTGGCTTTTGTCGTGTTTGTTGTTGAATACAGCTCTGACCATGTCCCGCCCTGAGAATTGCCGTAGGTACGTATAAAGCCACGGGCTTTACCTCCTGCGGTAATGGCAAAATCAGAGCCATATGATCCCTGGGGGATGTGGAGTACTGTTACTCCCGTTGTGCCAGCGGGATTGTGCTCAGTTCCACCCTGTATTGATAGTAAGGATGAAACTGAGTTTCCGGTCGCATCCATATACAGAGTATTTTGAACTCCCAACCCAAAAGCCCCCACCTGCATGACGTTCCCAGCTGCGGTTCCGACATCCTTCGTGGCACTACTTCCCAAACCGACGTTTTATAGATTGCCTCTCAAGTGCGTGGTCGATAACTTCACCTGATTTTTTGGCAAAAAATATTGGGTAAAAAATATGCAGATTGGCTATGTCCGGGTGTCAACAAATGACCAAAATACTGATCTCCAGCGGCAGGCACTTGAACGCGCAGGATGTGAGCAGATTTTTGAAGAAAAAATGAGCGGAACCGTGGCTAATCGCCCGGCACTAAAAAGGCTGCTTCGGACGTTAAGCGAAGGCGATACGCTGGTGGTCTGGAAGCTGGATAGACTGGGCCGGAGTATGCGGAATCTTGTCCTTCTGGTAGACGAATTACGGCAGCGCGGTATTCATTTTCGTAGCCTCACGGACAGCATAGACACTTCCAGCCCGATGGGGCGATTCATCTTCCATATCATGTCCGCTCTTGCCGAGATGGAAAGGGAACTGATCGTCGAGAGAACGCGCGCTGGCCTTGCCGCTGCGAGAGAAAAGGGAAGGGTTGGTGGTCGGCGCCCAAAATTGACTGCGGAGCAATGGGCACAAGCTGGACGACTCGTTGCGAACGGCATCGACCGTAAGCAAGTAGCACTGATTTACGACGTAGCGGTCTGCACTCTGTACAAAAAATTCCCGGTAGGAAAGCCGGCTGGCGCAGAACTGTCGGCGGGCTGAAAAATTTACAAAAGCATATTTGTCGATGCATGAGTAGGTTACGAGTAAACCGCTTAAGCATAAATCAGCTAGCTTCACAGCGCACCTTGATCAGAATTTTTCATTCAACTACTGTATATAAAAACAGTATCGAGGCGTGCATTATGAAGTTGTACAGACCAGCAGAGTTACGTGAGGTCATTGCTATTCCGCTTTTCAGCGACTTAGTGCAATGTGGATTTCCCAGCCCGGCAGCGGATTACGTCGAGCAACGTATCGATCTCAATGAATTGATGATCCAGCACCCGAGTTCAACCTACTTCCTGAAGGCTGCCGGGGACTCGATGAGCGATGCGGGAATCGGTGATGGTGATCTGCTGGTGGTGGACAGCTCCATCACAGCAGATCATGGAGATATTGTGATTGCCGCAGTGGAAGGGGAGTTCACTGTAAAACGTCTGCAGCTTCGACCGACTGTTCAGCTTAATCCAATGAATAGCGCTTACAGCCCGATCATCATTGGCAGTGAAGATACCCTGGACGTTTTTGGTGTCGTGACTTTCATCGTTAAATCGGCGAGCTGAAGTATGTTCGCACTCTGTGATGTGAATTCCTTCTATGCATCATGCGAGACGGTTTTCAGACCGGATCTGCGGGGGCGGCCAGTAGTTGTTCTTTCTAATAACGATGGTTGTGTGATCGCGAGATCCGCAGAGGCCAAGGCGGCTGGAATTACCATGGGTGAGCCGTTCTTTAAGCAGAAAGATCTGTTCCGGCGCGCTGGCGTTGTCTGCTTCAGCAGCAACTATGAGCTGTATGCTGATATGTCGAACCGGGTAATGACGACGCTCGAGGAAATGAGTCCTCGCGTCGAAATTTACAGTATTGATGAAGCTTTTTGCGATCTGACTGGTGTTCGCAACTGCCGGGACCTGACGGAGTTCGGCAAAGAGATCCGAGCTACGGTTCTGAAGCGTACACATCTGACTGTCGGGGTTGGCATCGCGCAGACGAAAGCCCTCGCTAAGCTGGCAAATCACGCCGCCAAGAAATGGCAGCGACAGACAGGCGGGGTGGTTGATTTATCTAATATCGATCGCCAGCGTCGGTTGTTGGCTATCGTGCCTGTAGAGGACGTGTGGGGCGTCGGTAGGCGCATAAGCAAAAAGCTTAACGCTATGGGCATCAAAACGGCTCTGGACCTCTCAGAACAAAGCACCTGGATTATTCGTAAACACTTTAATGTCGTGCTCGAGCGAACGGTCAGGGAGCTGCGCGGCGAACCCTGTCTCGATCTCGAGGAGTTTGCCCCCGCAAAACAGGAAATCCTATGCAGCCGGTCATTCGGCGAACGCGTTACCGGCTATGAGCAGATGCGCCAGGCTATTTGCTCCTATGCTGCTCGTGGCGCAGAAAAGCTTCGCGGGGAGCACCAGTACTGCCGCTTTATCTCTGCGTTCGTGAAAACCTCTCCCTTTGCGCTTAACGAGCCGTATTATGGTAACAGTGCATCTATAAAGCTTCTCACACCAACTCAGGATTCCCGCGACATTATCAACGCCGCGGTAAAGTGCCTGGACAAAATCTGGAAGGATGGCCACCGATATCAGAAAGCGGGCATCATGCTTGGAGACTTTTTTAGCCAAGGCGTGGCCCAGCTCAATTTATTTGACGAGAACGCACCGCGGGCCGGTGGCGACAGGTTAATGGAGGTGCTGGATCGGTTGAACGCTAAAGGCGGGAAGGGCACGCTTTACTTTGCTGGCCAGGGCATACAGCAGCAGTGGCAGATGAAGCGTGAAATGCTCTCGCCGAGGTACACGACGAGATACGCTGATCTTCTTAGGGTTCGATGACAATCAAAGCATATATTTGTCCGCTTAGTGCCAGGAGCGGACGTTGCCATACGCGCAAATTAGGAATGGTGCTTTATAACTTCATCCGCACCACTACCTATTTGCATTACACTTAATAAACAAGAACAACCAATCCGCTAATTTTGGAGGGATAGTGCATGTCTGCCATGGATTTATCCAAAATGGGCACTGCCAGAGTGGCTCTGAATACCAGTGATTGTGATCATATAGTTATAGAGAAGTGGCCTGTCAGCGAAGTTGAGTGGGCCTTTTATAAATACGTGGCAACAGAGCTTAATCAGGCAGAGGTTGCAACTCCTAAGCTCTTGTCTGCTGATGCAGCCTTACGCCAATTAAGTATGGAGTATATTCCTTACTCGGTTGAACAAGCCAATGTGGCAAATGATTATGCCATAGCTATGCTGGGCCGCCTGCATCGTTATCCTGCGCATTCTGAATGGCTTTATCACACTCATACATGGACAGAAAAAGCGTTAGAAAACTCTCTCGTGCTTTTGGCGTTACCAGAAAAAAGTGCACAGCAGCTACGACGATTTCAGCAATGTAGTAATGAGTTATTTGGCTACCAAAGCCTGGTTTCAGGCGACAGCAACGCAGGCAACTGGGGAATGAGAGAAAACGGTGATTTAGTTCTTTTTGACTGGGAAAGATTTGGCAAAGGGAGTCCTGCTATCGACCTAGCTCCCCTTATAAAGGGAATGGGGAAAAAACAAATGTTTATGGCCCTTTCAGAACGCTATTGCGAGCTATCCTCCCACAAAAATATCATAGATCTGGCCAGAGAAATTGCTATAGCCAAAGCCTGGATTGTCACGGAAGTGATTACCCTACTTCAAAAGCGGCAAAAGGCTGCATTTCCCATTTATCTAAACTGGTATAGAGAGCATCTTCCAGACTGGTTAGACAACGTCAAAAAAATGTTATGAAGAATGAATTTAAAAAAATGCACTTTACCGGAATGTCCTATCCTCGCTCAAAGCAGACATGATCGCGTAGTTTTTGTACATCAGATCTCAGCTTCGATTAACTCCGGTCCCTGATTTCTCGGATTTCCTACGGCTCGAGTGACCGCATGCCAGATAAACTTGTCGGCTGGCACAGCGCCGTCGGCAGCTAAATCCTCCGCTTCTTTCCCGCCAATATCCTGCCTCATCCATTCTCTGGCGGCTTCAGGTGACAGCACCAGTGGCCGCCGGTCGTGAATATCGACCAGCCCCTTATCGGCTGCCGAAGTCACAATCAGGAAACCTTCTGTATCGTCTCCGCGTTCGAATGGGGTGCTGCCGATCACTGCCATAAAAATCGGTTTACCGTCGGCCCGATGAATGAAGTAGGGTTGTTTTATGTCACCTTCTTGTTTCCACTCAAACCAACCGTCTGCGAAACAAATCGCCCGGCCATGCTGCCAAAGAGGTTTGAACATTCTGCTGGTGGCTGCCGTCTCTACGCGCGCGTTTATCAGTGGCGGTTTGTCCCACCACCCGGGCGCGTAACCCCAGAACACTGGATCGAGATGCAGCAGCTCGTCACGTTCGCTCAGCAGCAAAACTTTAGTGCCTGGCGCCACGTTATACCTGCCGATCGGTTCCGGGTCATAAGCGATATCGCGATCGGCTTCGTCTGCCAGGTATGCCAGATATTCTTCGCGAGTTTGAGCTTGTGCAAAGCGCCCACACATAGAAACCTCCAGCCAGATGTCAGACTGAAAGTATAGGGCAGGGAGAGAAAGTGGTGCGTACTGGTTAAGTCTTACAAAAGGATCAATGGCGACTTTGATAAAAGTGTTGGTATATAAACTATTTGAAAGTCGCTAATACATTGATTTTTAAGTATATAAAATACACCCTATATACCATGAATATAATGTAAGTCATTGAAACATTGCCAGATTGGATCGGTCTTGAAAACCGGCGACCCGAAAGGGTTCTAGAGTTCGAATCTCTACGCTTCCGCCAAATACGAAAAAAGGGGTTACCGAAAGGTAACCCCTTTTTTTGCTCTCTTTTCATCAGAATCTTCTTTGGCTCAATCCATAGCCTGTTCAGACAATGCCAGCGACTCAAGGAAAGGAGAGTTTTAGCCCGATGAAGGGCGGGACGCTACCGATGTGGTTGAATGATGGGAATGTGGATCACTACACGTCGAAGATGTTGCGAGAGCCGGGGGCGCATTCCCGGCTCTCACGAGGCTTTTGTTTAGACTAGGCGCCTGTCACTCCAGACCCAGCGTGTACTGTGCAATTTTGAAATAGATAATCAGGCCTGTTCCGTCGATAAAGGTGGCGATAAACGGCGCGGATACCACGGCAGGGTCGATGCCGCAGCGTTTTAGCACCATCGGGATCACTGACGAGACAATGGCGCTCCAGAGGGTGATGCACACCAGCGTCAAGCTCACGATAAGCGTAATGTCCATTCCAATGCCCATCATCCAGGCGCGCACACAGCCTGCCAGCCCGAGCGTAACGGCAATCATCACCGAGGTGGTCATCTCTTTACGCAGCACGCGTCCCAGGTCTTTCAGCCCAACTTCACCCAGCGCCATCGCACGAACCAGCGTGGAGGTAATCTGCGTGCCGCTGTTGCCGCCGGTGCCAATGAGCAACGGAATAAAGAACGCCAGGGCGATCGCGGATTCGAGAGCATCTTCAAAATGCTGAAGCACGGTGCTGGTGTAGGCCTCTGCGACGAACAGCAGTAGCAGCCAGACGGCACGTTTTTTCCAAAGCTGCACGGCGCTGGTTTCGAGATAAGGCCGCTCCAGCGGCAGCGTTGCCCCCTGGCGCTGCGCATCTTCCGTCACGTCATCTTCCAGCAAATGCGCGATTTCGCGCTCGGTGAGACAACCAACCAGTTTCCCGTGGGTGACCACCGGTACAACGTCAACACCGGCATGGCTCAGCAGGGCGGCCACTTCTGCACGCTCATCGTCGGGTTTAACCTGCAAAAACTGAGAGACCATCAGCGCGCTCACGGCCTGAACGGTATTGGCTTCCTGTAATAACGTTCTGACCGAAATCATTCCAGCCAATCGGCCATTATTTTCAATAAAAATATGCGTTGGAATATCGTCATCTTTTAATTGTGCGAAGAAATGTTCACGCGCCAGCGCGACACATAATGACGCGTCGAGGACAATAAAATCCGTATTCATATATTGCGCGATGGCGCTGTCGTTAAATGCCGGAAGTGAATTATGGATGGTGTAAGACATAGTGAATTCCCTTTGAATATAATTATCTCTCAGGGGCGAGCAAGACAGGGCATGTCGAAGAGGAGATCCCCACGTCCTGGGTTCAGCACTGTACACCGTATCCCCGAAGGGAAGTTATACTGACAAAGCCTTGATTCGACAGTGCCTGTTTTACCCTGTGTTGTTTCTCTCGAAACCACCAGAGCGATAACGTGTATTTGTACAGGAGCCTCGCCATAACGAGATCGTAGTAAAGCGGTAGGGATAATACGCCAGTTTTTAAATGCTGCTTTAAAATATCATTAATGTTGACGAACGGTTTAGGTTAAATATATTTAATCCACGTTGAGGGTTTATTTAATTCATTTCATTTTAAATAGCAGATTCCCCTTTCTAAAGAGGCGCTGCGATGGAATGGCTCAATAATTTGCTTAATCATTTTGCACACTACCCGGCGCAATTGTTCGCCTTGCTGGCGGTAATGGCGTTCTGCAAATCAACGGTGTTTGTCTCCTCCATTCTTCCGCCCGCGTCGCTGATGTTGCTTGGTGGGATTACCGTCAGTCAGACAACGCTTTCGCCCGTGCTGGCCTGGCTTGCCGTGGTGACGGGCGCGACGTGCGGCTCAGTGCTGAATTACCATCTGGGGCAGCTCATGGGCAATACGCGGATGATGATGCGCCTGAGTGCAAAACATGCCGATCGCTTTTTACGCATCCAGCATCAGTTAGAGAAAAACAGCGTGGCAGTGTTATTCACCGCTCGTTTTCTGGCGGTGCTGCGCTACATCGTACCGCTGGCGGCGGGGATGCTCAGAGTGAATGTCGGGAAGGTTTACGCGGTGAGCCTGATCTCTGCCGCCGTCTGGGCGGCGCTGTATGTCGGCGCGGTGATCGGCATCAGCACCGGGTTTTCTCCCGGAGGGCTTTAGCCGTTCACGCGGATCACATGTTTTCCAGCCACATCATCCGTTTACTGGCGATCTGCGTATTTTGCCCGTTTATGCTGATAGAGCAGCGCGTCCGCCTTCAGCATTGCCTCCTCCAGAGTATCACCCTCGCGCATTTGGTAGCTCCCCCAGGAGAACGCCACCATTTTTTCCGTATCAATGGTCTGCAAATAACCTTGTATGCGCGCAATCATATCCCGGGAGCGGTCAATATTATTGTCGATCAGAATTAAACAAAACTCATCGCCGCCGAGCCGGATTCCGTAATCGCTTTTGCGAATCGACTGAGCCAGCGCCAGCCCCAGGGACTGAATCGCCTTATCGCCCATATGATGACCTAAGGTGTCATTGATTCTTTTGAGTCCATCGCTATCGATAGCAATCACCGTGACCGGAATATTTCTCTCCACCAGTAACTGAATTTTTTGATTGAGTTCTGGCGTGATCACTTTGCGGTTATACAGCCCGGTTAACACATCGGTAATATTGTCGCGGGAGAGTAATTTCTGGCGGATAAACTGTTTGCGGGCATAGCGCAGCAGCATCACGGTAGCCAGGACGTAAAGCAACACCAGCCAGAAAGTCAAAATCACCACGTAAATCGCATCGAGCTTAACGTGCAGGGTATAGTACTGCGTCATTTCATCTTTATAATTAATCAGATCCAGCGACCTAAGGATCGGCTTATGGAAAATGATATTCCCCCCGGTGGTATTATCCGTGACATACAGGGAGAGGAATTTCCACAATATTGGGCGGTCAGGGGTAATAAACGACGTGGCCAGATCGTGAATATTAATGTCAGTGATCAGTAGGCCTTTTATTTTTCCATCAAAAAATACCGGCTTGATCATGCTAATAATATTTCGCCTGGTATAGGCATCTTTATAAATGTGCGTCACAATATTTTCGCCCTGGATCAAATCTTCCAGCGCGTTATCATCTATCGTAATGGTGTTCGGGTTGTTTGCGAGATTGATTCTGTCCCCGTCGGCCACCAGCCAGTTACCAAAGGTGTAATCAAACGTGTTCACCAGATGGTTGATGTAAATATAGTTGTTTACGAGGTCAATATAATATCGGGTGCTATTAAACGCGTAGCCCGTGTAGTTGGAAAAAGTGTATTTTGACGAGGCTACAGTCTCCGTCATATTGATGACAGGCAGGGCGGGTACATCCTGCCCCCAGGCTTCGCAGGCGGTATTTCGCGTCTGAAGGGTCCCCTCCAGAAGGATGGTCGTTCTCGCCACCAGATTAAAGCCTTTGATCTCGCCAACAGTTTCAACATTCTTGCAGAGCGATTTGGCTTTTTCTTTATTATTTACGCCTGAGGCCGCTTGTTTAGAAAACGCGCGAGATAAACGATAGGCGATATCCTCATTAATAAATTCTTCATGGAAAAGGGCCGATTTCCCGTTCTCGGCAATGTAACCCATATAACCATGAAGATTCTTTACTTCATGTGAAATTAACGTTGCGAATATTGACGTTGTGCAGGCAATGATAATTATCGTTGCAGTGATATATTTACGTTGTGACAAGAAGGTTAATTCCTTTGCAATACCACCTAAGACTATTCGTAAGTATAACATTGAAACAGACTATTATTCAGTGAAGTTATATTTGAATGCTTATTAAACCAGGCGCGATATACCGGCACGAATTCCGCTATATCGCGCCTGTGAAATTACAGACTCCCGGTTCCGCCATCCACCAGCAGGTCGATCCCCACGGTATAGCTGGACTCATCGGACGCGAGATAGAGCGCCGCTTTCGCCAGTTCCTCTGGTGTACCCATTCGCCCAAGTGGGACCAGGCTTGCGATATCCCCCTGCAGCGCTTTCTGTGCCTCTGCGCTCAGCCCCAGTTTGTTCAACGCCGGGGTTTCTACCGGACCAGGGCTTAAGCCGTTCACACGAATGCCACGTGGCAGAAGTTCCGCAGAAAGTGTCCGCGCCAGCGACAGCAGACCTGCTTTACTGGCCGCGTACACGCTGCTGGTGGGTAAGCCGATCCGCGCGCTTACCGATCCGCACAGGATCACCGAAGAAGGGTTATTCAACAGCGGCAGCAGGGCCTGCACCAGAAAGAACGGGCCTTTGAGGTTAATGCCCATCAACCGATCCCACGCCTCTTCGCGCCACTCTTCCAGCAGCCCGTGCGTCACATCACCGGCGTTGATAAACACCGCATCCAGTCGCGGCCAGCGTGCAGCGAGGGTATCTGCCAGCTGTTTCTGTTCCGCGATATTCCCGGCGTCGGTGGCGATCACCCAGGCGTTGTCCCCCAGCACGCGCTGGGCCTCGGCCAGAGTGTCCGGGTTACGTCCGGTCACCGCGACGTGTGCTCCTTCGGCGATGAACACCTGCGCTGTCGCCAGACCGATGCCGCTGGTACCCCCTGTAATAAGCGTATATTTACCTGCTAAACGACCCATGGTTATCTCCTGAAATGTCACTGGAGAAAGCACTATAGAAACGTTAGTATCCAAAAGAAACCAGGTACCATTTGGATACTAACGAGGCGAAGGGTGTGCTATGGCGCAAACAGGCGAACTAACCTGCGAAAAAAATTCTGCGACGGAATCCTGTCCGATGACGCAATTCGTCAATCTGATTTCGGGCAAATGGGCGATCCCCATTCTCTATCGTTTGATTGTGCTGAACAGCCCGGTGCGTTTTGGCGATTTGCTGCGCGCCGCCGCGCCCATCACTCAAAAAGAGCTGACCAAACAGCTGCGATTATTTGAACAGCGTGGGCTGGTGTCGCGCACCATTTATCCGGAAATCCCGCCGCGGGTGGAATATCAGATCACGGCGTTAGGGTTGACGCTGCAAAGCGCGCTCTCTCCGCTGGCCGCCTGGATGCGGGAGTACGGCGACCAGCTGGAGCGCTAGTTTAACGACTGAAATAACGCGGGGCCGGGACGCCGGTGCGCGCGCTGTTGAACAGGGCCAGACGCGCCTCTTCATAGTCCTCCCACAGCTGCACATCGTGCATTGGCGGGATAGTAATCAGTTCACCCTGATCCAGCCCGGCGAGTGCCGCATCGACCATATTGTCGGTGGTCATCACCGATCCTTCCGGCAGATCGTTCATCGAGACACCCGAAATTTCCCAGATTTCAGTCGCGGTGGCGGCAGGTAACACCGCCTGAATCCGCACGCCGCTGTCGGCAAACTCTTCCTGCAAACCGCGCGTAAAGTTGAGCACCCACGCTTTGGTGGCGCTATAGAGCGCGCTGCCCGCACGGGCGTGAATTGACAGCACCGAGGCGATATTGATCAGCGTACCGCGACGGTTTTCCGCCAGGCGTGGAAGAACCGCGAGCGTCAAACGCATCAGCGCAGTCGTGTTGAGAGTATTGATGGCCTGATGCGAAGCGGCATCACTGGCGAGGAACGGTGCCATTTGCGCCGTGCCTGCATTATTGACCAGCGTGTCGATGGCGTTATTACTGTGCAGCACTTCCTCGACGGCGCGGATCCCCGTCTCTTGTGTCAGGTCAGCAACCAGAATCTCGACGTTAACGCCATAGCGTTCACGCAGTTGCGATGCCAGCGCGTTCAGACGATCTTCCCGGCGGGCGACCAGCACCAGGTTGATGCCCCGCGCAGCGAAACGATCGGCGTACACCGCGCCAATACCGGATGATGCCCCTGTGATCAACGCGGTCGAGTGTTGAGTTGTCATTGCGTGTTACCTCAAAGCGGAGTGGATTAATGGTTTCAATATGAAACTGAATCAACTGTGAGATATTTGGTTTTATAATGCAACCAATTTGCGAAGATTATTTTTATTCTGCGGTCAGAAGGAGGGCGAAGGTACGGCTAATGTATTGAAAATAAGGGCTAAGGGAGCTTTGGGACCACCTCGTCCGGCGTCAGTTCGCGGCCATCGTGCGCGATAAGCGCCAGCTTACGCAGCGGCTGACGATGTTCGGCATCCACCAGCACGCTTCCCAGCTCATTTTCCGCAAACAGAAATTCATTGCCCCACTGGGACAACGCCACCAGCACCGTCTGC
The DNA here is from genome assembly GCF_050435885.1 of Lelliottia sp. 489. NCBI lineage: Bacteria > Pseudomonadati > Pseudomonadota > Gammaproteobacteria > Enterobacterales > Enterobacteriaceae > Lelliottia > Lelliottia sp. 489. The sequence goes on from NZ_JBNDLC010000001.1 coordinate 29,869, forward strand.
AGGGCACGGCCTTTATCGGTCAGGACATACTCCTGCCAGGCGCTGCCGTCGGAGGCGGGCTGCAACACCAGAATCTCTTCTTCCACCAGCAGCTTGAGGCGCGTGGCAAGCATATTTTTGGCGATGCCGAGGCTTTTCTGGAACTCCCCAAAGCGCTTCAGCCCGCGCAGGGCGTCGCGCACAATCAGCAGCGACCACCAGTCGCCGATAATATCGAGCGAACGGGCGACGGGGCAGGTACTCTCTTCAAGACGGGTTCGTTTCACAGTCACTCCTGAGGTTGATAGTTTTATTATAAAACCTTTTTTCGCCCGCGTAAAAAGAGATAACTATCAGTTTGAGAAATGGTTCCCGGAAATATGTCATCAATCTGTCACAATCACATCGACGATAATAATACGTGAGGAACAAGGGATGAGAAAAACACTACTCGCTATTGCAGTGGCTGGCACCGTAACAATGACCTCTGGCGTTCAGGCGCAACCGGCCCCGGAAGGCTATCAGTTGCAGCAGGTTTTAATCATGAGCCGCCACAACCTGCGCGCGCCGCTGGCGAATAACGGCAGCGTGCTGGAGCAGTCCACGCCGGGCAAATGGCCGGAATGGGAGGTGCCGGGCGGGCAGCTCACCACCAAAGGCGGCGTGCTCGAAGTCTATATGGGCCATTACATGCGTGAATGGCTGGCGGAGCAGGGGATGGTGACCACTGGCGAATGCCCACCGGCTGACGCGGTCTATACCTATGCCAACAGTCTGCAACGTACCGTCGCGACCGCGCAGTTCTTTATCACCGGGGCTTTCCCTGGCTGTGATGTGCCGGTGCATCATCAGGAAAAAATGGGCACCATGGACCCGACCTTTAACCCGGTGATCACCGATAATTCGCCGGAGTTCCGCGAAAAAGCGGTCAAAGCGATGGAGACCGAGCGCCAGGGCATGAAGCTGGATGAGAGCTACAAGCTGCTGGAACAAATCACCAAATACACCGATTCCCCGTCCTGCAAAGAGAAAAAAGAGTGCTCTCTGACCGAGGCCAAAGACACCTTCACCGCCGATTATGAAAAAGAGCCGAGCGTCTCTGGTCCGCTTAAAGTAGGCAACTCGCTGGTGGATGCCTTTACGCTGCAGTATTACGAAGGTTTCCCGCTGGATCAGGTGGCGTGGGGCGAAATCAAGACGGACCAGCAGTGGCGCGTCCTGTCACAGCTGAAAAATGGCTATCAGGATTCTCTTTTCACCTCCACGGAAGTGGCGCGAAACGTCGCCAAACCGCTGGTGAAATATATCGATAAGGCACTGGTCACCGATCAGGCGAAAGCACCGAAAATCACCGTGCTGGTGGGGCATGACTCCAACATCGCATCGCTGCTGACGGCGCTGGATTTCAAACCTTATCAGCTGCATGACCAGCACGAACGCACGCCGATTGGCGGGAAGATCGTCTTCCAGCGCTGGCATGATCAGAGTGCGAATCGTGACCTGATGAAAATTGAGTATGTCTATCAAAGCTCAGAGCAGTTGCGAAACGCCGATGTGCTGTCGCTGAAATCTCCGGCGCAGCGTGTGACGCTCGAACTGAAAGACTGTCCGGTGGATACCAACGGTTTCTGCCCGATTGATAAATTTAATACGCTGATGAACGACGCGGCGAAATAAGTAAAAACCCCCCGCTTCGGCGGGGGGCAACGGTCAGACGTTTTTACGTTCGATGGTTTGCTCGCCCCAGAAGAGCGAGTCTTTGTCTGTTTTGTCGAAGGCACGGACCAGCACTTCATCGCTCCCGTCCTCCCAGATTTTCTCCGCCAGCTTCTCGTCATATTCCGCGACTTCAAAGATCGCCTCGGCAATTTCTGGAGAGGTATTGCGTAAACTTGCCCACTCACCGACGTGATGAGCTTTGGATTGTTGAGTTGGCATGCTTGTCCTCCTGTTGAGGTTAACCGTTCAGTTTTTTTGCGAGGCCCGCGACGTGCTCACCCTGATAACGGGCGATGGCCAGCTCTTCCTGGCTTGGCTGACGTGAACCGTCGCCGCCAGCAATGGTGGTCGCCCCGTACGGTGTCCCGCCGCGCACCTGTGAAACATCAAACAATTCTTGCGCACCGTAGCCAATCGGCACAATCACCATCCCGTGATGGGCAAGGGTAGTCCAGGTGGAGGTGATCGTCTGCTCCTGGCCGCCGCCGGTCCCGGTGGAGCTAAAGACGCTGGCCAGTTTGCCGTACAGTGCGCCTGACGCCCACAGCCCGCCGGTCTGATCCAGGAAGGTACGCATCTGCCCGGACATGTTGCCAAAGCGCGTTGGGGTACCAAAGATGATGGCGTCATAGTCGGCCAGCTCTTGCGGGGTTGCCTGCGGCGCATTCTGTGTTTTACCGCCCGCTTTTAGAAACGCCTCGGCGTTCATGGTTTCCGGTACGCGTTTCACCACGACCTCAACACCATCCACTTTACTTGCGCCTTCCGCCACCGCATGAGCCATGGTTTCAATGTGTCCATACATGGAATAATAGAGCACCAGAACTTTTGCCATCTTGCATCACTCCTCGATTGTGGTTTCTGGCAGCGAATCGCTGCGTTCTTTTAAAGATAAGACGCCACGGCCAGACTGCAAACCTGAAAGCCATTTCTTTGATTTATAACAAGATATCTAAGACGATTCCTTGTAGTAAAATGAAACATTTTTAAGAAATCGCGTTTTCTGAATGATAAGAGGAGCTTATTGGTCTCGCTTTCGCGATCTCACACGAATGGCTGATTTCATGTTGCAGAATATTACCGTTTACTGGCTGGATCGGCTCATTCCACTAAGCTTAGTTTCACGCGACGCAGACAAAGGTACTGACCTTGTGTCGTCAGGTGAAAGAATCCTCTTTTACTGAATGCAGTATGATGTCTAATGTTTCATATTCTGGAGGTTCGAGATGGCAAACCATCGTGGTGGGTCAGGTAATTTCGCTGAAGACCGTGACAGAGCATCAGAAGCAGGTCGTAAAGGTGGCCAGCAGAGCGGGGGCAACTTCAAGAATGACCCGCAGCGTGCATCTGAAGCTGGCAAAAAAGGGGGCAAAAACAGTCATGGGAGCAGTAATAAGAGTTAACGTCTCCCCATTTCAGTGTCACCCAACCTGAAATATCCCCCTGCCGCCGGGTTTCCCGGCGGTTTTTTCGTTTCATGACATTGAACTGTAACCAAAGCCATCGCACACTAGCGGATTGACTCTTGTTGCAGGTAGCTCATGTCCTCCTCTCGTTACGCCTTTTCCATCAAACCCCAGGAAGCGATCCTGATTCTGATCACCATGTTCTGGGGCGGTACGTTCCTCGCGGTGCAATACGCGGTGACGCTCAGCGATCCCTTTTTCTTCGTCGGGCTGCGTTTTGCCACGGCGGCGATTGCGGTGGCGCTGATTTCACTGAAAACCCTGCGCGGTCTGACCCTGAAAGAGCTACAGGCTGGAGTGGCGATTGGCGTTGCTATCGCGATGGGCTACAGCCTGCAAACCTGGGGTTTACAGACGATCCCCAGCAGCAAATCGGCGTTTATTACCGCGATGTATGTTCCGCTGGTGCCGCTGCTGCAGTGGCTGTGTCTGGGCAGAATGCCGGGGCTGATGTCCTGCATGGGTATTGTGCTGGCGTTTATTGGCCTGATCCTGCTAGCAGGACCGGGTGACAACCTGCTGGCGATGGGGCCGGGCGAAATCATTACGCTGATTGGCGCGGTGGCGATCGCGGCAGAAATTATTCTGATCAGCGCCTGGGCCGGAAAGGTCGACGTTAAACGGGTGACCGTCGTGCAGCTGGCAACAGCCTCAATAGTGGCCTTTATCGCGATGGTGCCTGCGGGCGAATCGGTGCCGCCAATGTCCACCGGGCTGGTGGTTGTGGCGCTCGGCCTGGGGATTTTCAGCGCCATTATTCAGGTGACAATGAACTGGGCGCAGCGCAGCGTTTCGCCCACGCGCGCCACCGTCATCTACACCGGTGAACCGGTCTGGGCCGGGATTTTTGGCCGTCTGGCGGGCGAACGCCTGCCACTGCTGGCGCTGTTAGGTGCGGCGTTTATCGTGCTGGGTGTGCTGGTCAGTGAGTTAAAGCTAAAAAAGAGACGTCGTGAAGAGGCCGATCTGACCCTCGAATAACGCGGTATTGCACCTGAAGCGCGGCCATTCACTCTGCCAGCGCTATCCTGTGCCGGGTAAGGCGACGCGCCATTACCCGGCACAAACCTTCTGTCAGGAATCCTGACGCACTACTTCAGCCTGGGTAACCTCAGCCGTGCGCCGGCTCAACAGCGCATTCAGTAAAATTGCGCCAAAGGTCGCCGTCCCAATCCCGCCCAGAGTAAAGCCGCCGAGCGTCAGCGCGAAATCCCCTGCGCCGAGCACCAGCGTTACGGCGACCATAATCAGGTTGCCGTTCTGGTTGAGATCCACGCGGTTCTGCACCCAGATGCGAGCGCCTGCCACGGCAATCAGACCAAACACCACAATCGACGCTCCGCCAATCACCGGCGCCGGAATGGTGTGGATCAGCGCCCCGAATTTCGGAGAAAAGCCCAGCAGCAGGGCAATCACCGCCGCGGCGACAAACACCAGCGTGGAGTAAACCTTGGTCACCGCCATCACGCCGATATTCTCCGCATATGTCGTCACGCCGCTGCCGCCCACGGCGCCAGAGAGCATCGTGGCCAGCCCGTCACCCACGAACGCGCGCCCCATGTACGGGTCCATGTTGCGCCCGGTCATTCCCGCAACCGCTTTCAGATGGCCTAAGTTTTCCGCTACCAGAATCACTGCGACCGGTGCGATAAGCATCATCGCCTGCCCGCTAAAGGTGGGGGAGGTAAGGTGCGGCAGACCAAACCAGGCGGCGTTTTGCACCAGCGTAAAATCAACCGGTTTACCCAGCCCCAGCACGCTGGTCATCAGGGCATACACCAGGCAGGCCGCAATCAGTCCCACCAGGATCAACAGCCGCTGAATCATTCCTCGGGTAAATACCGCGACCAGACCAATGCACAGCACCGTCACCGCCGCCATCCAGCTATCAAAAGACGAGCCGGAGACGCTTTTCACCGCGATAGGCGCGAGATTCAGGCCAATCGCCATCACCACCGCCCCGGTCACGACCGGCGGCATCAGGCGTTCGATCCAGCGGGTGCCGACCTTCATCACCACCAGCCCAATCAGGGTGTAGATAAACCCGCAGGCGATAATGCCGCCGAGGGCGATGCTGAGATTGGGGTTGATGCCCTGGCCGTTATAGCCCGTGGCGGCGATCACCACGCCGACAAAAGCGGCACTTGAGCCAAGGTAGCTCGGCACGCGCCCGCCAGTGATGAAAAAGAACAGCAGCGTGCCAATCCCCGACATCAGGATCGACAGATTCGGATCAAGCCCCATCAGAATGGGCATCAGCACCGTCGCGCCAAACATGGCGACCGCATGCTGAACCCCCATCACCACGGTGGGTATGACGGGAAGCCTCTCATCCGGCGCGACCACGCCGCGTTCAGTGGAGGTCGAGGTTAACTGCCAGTGGGGAAAACTGAACAAGGCCATGAGCTGTCTCCTTAAGGAGGGTTAACAGGCGGGTCGCAGGAGTGCGTGATAGCCGCGATCAAACCACACCAGTCCCTGCGGCGCGGGGTGGCGGGTAATGGAGACAATGTCGCAAAACAGAATGTCGTGGGTACCAACGCTGACCACCTGGCTGATGCGGCAGTCAAACGACGCCAGGGCCTCCTCCAGCCGTGGGCAGCCCGTTTCACCGATCTGCCAGTTTGCCGCCGCGAAGCGTTCCGCCATCGGAGTTTTCCCGCCGAACAGGTTAGACAGCGGCTCTTGTCCGGCGCAGAGGGTATTGACGCACAAGGTGCGGTTTTCGCTAAACGTCGGCCAGACGGACGCGCCGCGATTCAGGCACACCAGCAGCGTGGGCGGTGAGTCGGTCACGCTGCACACGGCGCTGGCGGTAAATCCCGCCTGTCCGGCAGGGCCATCGGTGGTGATGATATTCACCGCCGCGCCGACGCAGGCCATCGCGTCGCGAAAGGTTTGTTGATCCGGTACGCTCATGTTTGCTCCTTACGCCAGCCCGCAGGCATCTTCAAAGGTCAGACGCGGCAGCCGGGCATAGACTTTGCTCGCATCGCCATACCCGATATTGATCAGCAGATTGCTTTTCAGGCTGGTGCCGGTGAAAAAGGCTGCATCCACTTTTTGCGGATCAAAGCCGGACATCGGTCCGGTATCCAGCCCCAGAGCGCGGCAGGCGAAAATCAGATAGGCCGCCTGCAGCGAGCTGTTGCGAAACGCCGTCTCCTGAGCGAGTTCCGGACTGGTGGTAAACCAGCTGCGGGCATCGCCGTGGGGGAACAGTTCAGGTAAACGCTCATAAAATTCGCTGTCCCAGGCCACAATCGCCGTGACGGGGGCGGCGAGGGTTTTTGCCAGATTGCCGCTGGAGAGGGCCGGCGCCAGTTTTTCTTTGCCTTCGGGCGTGCGAACAAACACGATCCGCGCGGGGGAGCAGTTGGCGGAGGTCGGTCCCCATTTCATCAGGTCGTAAATCTCACGCAGCGTCTCATCGCTGACCGGAATATCCTGCCAGCCGTTGTGCGTTCGGGCGTCGGTAAAGAGCGTTTTCAGCGCGCTCGGGTTGATGGCTTCGCTCATGGCGGCTCCTTATAGCACTTTTTCACGCGTATGCAGCAGGCTGGCAAGCCCGTTCAGCAATAGCGTATTAAACGTATCGGGATCGGTGACGTTGCAGGCGTGTCCGCCCTGGCGCATCACCACTTTTTCGCTGAGGGGCAGCGCGGCGTGCAGCGCAGACGAACAGACGGCGGGCACCAGCAGATCGTCTGCGGAGCAAATCACCTGCACCGGGCAACGAATCCGAGCCGCATCCCGGCTAAAATCCGCCTGTTTCAGGGCCTGAAGCCGACGCAGCAGATTCGCTTTCCCCTGGAAGTGGGCGAGCGCCAGGGCCTCTTCGGCCTCCATGCGCGGGCCACGGGCCGCCATCCAGTCTGCGGGGTAGAGAAACAGGGGCTGCGCCTCCACCCAGGCCTGCGCGCCGCCCGCATGCAGCAGACGCTCGCGGATCTGAAAGCAGCGGCGGGTATGGGCGTTTAACGTTAGCCAGCCGTTGACGGACACCAGCGCGGTGAGCGCCTCAGGGTGATCGAGAGCTAACTGCAGGCCGACCAGCGCCCCCAGCGCGTGGCCTACCACGCAAAAGCGCGGAATGCCTGCCTCTGTCAGCGCCAGATACAGCTCCTGCGCCATCTGCGCGAGAGAATAGCCCTCGGGCAACGCCTCGGGATTATTCCCGGTCCCACGCTGGTCGTAGCACACCACCTGATACTCTTGCTCAAGCACCGCCAGCTGCGGCAGCCAGTAGCCTCCCGCGCCACCCAGCCCGGCAATGAGAACCACCACCGGCGCACCGGCGTACGGGGGCGGTGAAACGGATATTTTCATGGCAACCTCATTTTCCGATATGCGCAACGGTGGCGATTTCGACCAGCGCCTCGGGTTTTACCAGTCCGCACTGGATACAGAACCGTGCCGGTTTGTCGCCGGGGAAAAACTCGGCGTAGATTTCGTTAATCGCGGCGTAATTTTTCCAGTCGGTGATAAAAATGCTGTTGAAGGTCACGTCCTCCATCGTTCCACCCGCCGTTTCGATAACGCTCCTGATGGTCTCGAGAACGTGGCGGGTTTGCGCCTTTGGGTCGTCGGGATAGACCACGTTGTTGTGCTTATCAAACGGCAGCGTGCCGGAGACATACACCACGCCGTCGGCGAGCGTGCCGGGTACAAAGGGCGCAATCGGCGTGCTGGTGCCTGCGGGAATGATCACGGATTTCGGCATAGTGTGGCTCCTCAGGCGATACGGGCTAACGATGGCGGGGAGACGGCATCGCAAAACTCGGCGACGGTGCTGACCCAGCCAAAAAAGGTTTCGATATTGAACAGGGCGGCCTGCTGCGCGAACTCCGGCCCGGCCTGGTGCGTTGCGTCTGCCAGCACCACGCCGAAATACTCAAGGAAAAAGCCGTCGCGCAGGGTCGATTCCACGCAGACGTTGGTGGCGATCCCGGTGAAGACCAGATGGCGAATGCCTCGACTGCGCAGCAGGCTGTCGAGCGGGGTATTGAAAAAGCCGCTGTAACGCGGTTTGGGCAGCACGATATCGCCGGGCTGCGGCACCAGTTCATCCACCAGCTGGTAATCCCAGCCACCTTTTGCCAGCAGTTTTCCCTGTAGCTCCGGCTGCTTGCGCATGGTTTTCAGCGCGTTGGATTTGTGGAAGTTAGGCGAGCCGGGACCACCGGCTTCCACGTACTGATCGTCCCAGCCGTTCTGGAACCAGATAATGAGCATGCCCGCCGCGCGGGCGGCGGCAACGGCGGTGTTAATATTGTCGATTACCGGACGGGTGGCCGAGACATCAAATCCGGCCAGATCCAGATAACCGCCCTGGCTTGCGTAGGCGTTTTGCATATCCACCACGATCAGCGCGCTCTGCTCAGGCGCAAAGGTGATGGCTTCCGGGCGTGCGTGTAACGTCGTCATTACGCGACCTCCCTGGTGACGGCGGGAATATGTGCGCGGCACTGCATTAGCGACTGAATGCGCTCGCCAAAGGTTTCCACGCCGGTAAGGAAATCGTCAAAGGTCAGCAACACGCCTTCGGCACCGGGCACGCTGGCAACTTCATCAAGCATTCGCGCCACATTGGCGTAAGAGCCGACCAGCGTGCCCATATTGATGTTGACCGCGGAGGTCGGGTCCGCCATCTGGCGCACGTTGGTGTCCGATCCGGAACGCGTGTCTTTTTGGCTCTGTTCCGTCAACCAGCTCAGGGCTTCTTCATCGGCACCGGCTTTGTAATGCTCCCATTTCGCCCGCGCGGCCTCGTCGGTTTCGTCGGCGATCACCATAAACAGCACATAAGAACCGACCTCGCGCCCGGTCACTTCCGCCGCTTCTTTCATCCGCGCTGCAGTCGGCGCGAAGGCGGCCGGGGTGTTGACGCCTTTGCCGAAGCAGAAATTGAAATCTGCGTGCTGCGCCGAGAAGGCCATGCCTGCGTCGCTTTGTCCGGCGCAGATCACTTTCATCGGCGTGGAGGGCTGCGGGCTGACGCGGCAGTCGTTCATGGTGAAGTAATCGCCCTTGAAATCGCTCTTGCCGGTGCCCCACAGATCGCGCAGGACCTGCACGTACTCGGTAAGATAGTCATAGCGACGCGAGAAATACTCATCGCCCGGCCACAGCCCCATCTGCTCGTATTCCGGTTTTTGCCAGCCGGTCACCAGATTCACGCCGAAACGACCGCCGGAGATAGAGTCAATGGTCGACGCCATTCGCGCCACAATCGCCGGGGGCAGGGTGAGAGTGGCGGCCGTTGCGTAAATCTGAATGCGTGACGTCACCGCCGCCAGGCCTGCCATTAGGGTGAAGGACTCCAGATTGTGATCCCAGAATTCGGTTTTACCGCCGAAACCGCGCAGCTTGATCATCGAGAGCGCAAAATCGAAATGGTAATGCTCCGCCTTTTGCACAATGGCTTTGTTCAGCTCGAAGGTCGGCATGTACTGCGGCGCGTGGGAGGAGATTAGCCAGCCGTTATTGCCGATAGGGACGAATACGCCAATTTTCATCACGAACCTCTCTTCAACTCAGTGTGGGGTGAAAGTCAGACGTGGCGCTGCATCCTGCATTTCCTGTTCAGCCTCGTGATGGAGGTTTTGCAAAGGGAATGCCAGTTTTGAAAATGGCTTTGTTATTAGTGTGTTAACTGATGGTTGTTAAAAAGATGCCGGTAAAAGTGGACTAACTGGTCAAAAGCGATGCACACAAATCAGGCAGTTATGCGCGATTGAGGTGCAGAATGTCGTGAGAAGCGAGGGGTTTTGCTATGCTGAACGCACATCAACAAGGAGAGCAGGCATGACACAAGGCGCAGTGCAAACAGCAGGTAAACGTTCGCGGGCGGTGAGCGCCAAGAAGCAGGCCATTCTGAAAGCCGCACTGGAGACCTTTTCCCGGTTCGGCATTCATGGCACGCGTCTGGAGCAGGTGGCGGAGCTGTCCGGCGTGTCGAAAACCAATCTGCTCTACTACTACCCGTCGAAAGAAGCGCTCTATGTCGCCGTTCTGCAGCAAATTCTCGATATCTGGCTGGCGCCGCTGAAAGCGTTTCGCGAAGAACTGACGCCGCTGGTGGCGATCAAAGAGTACATTCGCCTCAAGCTGGAGGTCTCCCGCGACCATCCGCAGGCGTCGAAGCTGTTCTGCATGGAGATGCTGCAGGGTGCGCCGCTGTTGCAGGCGGAACTGACGGGGGATTTAAAGCAGCTGATCGACGACAAATCGGCCATCATTGCGGGCTGGGTGGCGAGCGGAAAGCTGGCGCCAATCGATCCGCAGCACCTGATTTTCATGATTTGGGCCTCGACCCAACACTACGCTGACTTTGCCAGCCAGGTTGAAGCCGTGACCGGAAAAACGCTCCAGGATGAAGCGTTTTTCCAGAGTGCGGTGGATAACGTGCAGCGTCTGATTATTGAAGGGATCCGTCTGCGTTAATTGCCTGGCGGCAGCGGGCAGCTTAAATCGCCTTCTTCGCATTGCATCAGCGAGGCCAGAAACGCCTCGCGCTCGACGGTTTTTTCCGTCATGCACTGATTAATGATCATTGGCTGGATGCTGCCGCCTTCGGTGCCGGAACCGGCAAAGGCGCAGTCGGCATCACGCAGTCCAATCCACGCCTGCTGAGCCTTTTTCAGTAAATCACGCTGGGGCGCGGCAGCACGCTTCATCACGTCCTGGTACGTCTGATTCAGTTTTTTATCTGCCGCCTGATATTGCTGGGCGGTGCAGGTGTTCAGATCGGTCTGGGTGGTCGCACTGGCACACTCATCCGCCAGCGCGTTAGCGCTGAAGAGCAATACCGCGCCGGCAATCAATACTCGTTTCATTTTACCCTCCGTATAAAAAAGCCGGACGCGCTACGCTTATCCGGCCTACGGGTTCATTGTAGCTATACGATTAGCCGATTGTCATCAGGCTGGCGTTACCGCCTGCGGCCGCCGTGTTGACGCTAAGAGAGTGCTCAACGTACAGACGCTCCAGCAGCAAATTGGTTTCACCGCGCGCGAAGCCCTGCACCGACACAATCGCGCCATCGCGCGCCGCTACTTGCTCGCACAGCTCACGCAGCTGATCGGAATCGCCGTGGTAAATCACGGCGTCGAAGGCCTGCGTGGTGATCACGTCCGGTTTCGCGAAGGTGATGCGCGCAGACACCTCTTTCGGCAGCTGTTTGGCGAGATCGCGGTGCAGGCCGTCTTCTGGCCACAGCACTTCACAGCCCGTTGCCGCAGCGGCAGCCAGCTGGACCAGCGCGTCCTGGTCGTTGTCGGCGATGCACAGCACGCGCTCGCGCGGCATCAGCGTCCAGGTGTTGCGCTCACCGGTTGGGCCGGGCAGCAGACGCTGAGTACCGGCCTGAGCCTGTTCGCCATACTGTTGGCACAGGGCGTGCAGTTCCGGGCGTTTTTCCGCCCATTTGGTCAGCGCCTCCAGCGGCTGAGTCAGCAGCGTTTTCAGCTGCGCATCCACCGGACGTTCCGCATCCTGACGTGCCAGGGTCACGCCGAGGGCGTTCTCGGGACGGTTCGCCAGCAGACGATAGAGATAGAGCGGGCCACCGGCTTTCGGACCGGTGCCGGACAAGCCTTCGCCGCCGAACGGCTGCACGCCGACTACCGCGCCCACCATGTTGCGGTTGACGTAGAGGTTGCCGACTTTCGCGCTGCCCGTCACCTGAGCGATGGTTTCGTCGATACGGGTATGCACGCCGAGGGTCAGGCCGTAGCCGGAGGCGTTAATCTGATCGACCAGCGCCTCGAGGTTGTTGCGGCTGTAGCGCACCACGTGCAGCACCGGGCCGAAGACCTCTTTTTTCAGCTCGTCAAAGCTGGAAAGCTCAATCAGCGTCGGCGCAATAAAGGTGCCGGTGTTCCATTCGCGGGCGTCTTCGCTGTTCTCGCGAACCGCCTGGAAGACCGGACGGCCTTTGGCACGCATCGCCTGAATGTGCTGTTCGATATTGGCTTTGGCTTCGGCATCAATCACCGGGCCAATGTCAGTGGTCAGTCGGCCTGGGTTACCCATCCGGCATTCTGCCATCGCACCGCGCAGCATTTTCAGCGTGTGGTCGGCGATATCATCCTGCAGGCACAGCACGCGCAGGGCGGAGCAACGTTGTCCGGCACTGTCGAAGGCTGAGGCCAGGACGTCCACCACCACCTGTTCGGTCAGGGCGGAGGAGTCGACGATCATCGCGTTCATCCCGCCCGTTTCGGCGATCAGCGGCGTCGGACGCCCCTGCGGATCGAGACGGGTGGCGATGTTACGTTGCAGCAGCGTTGCCACTTCCGTGGAACCGGTAAACATCACACCGCGCACGCGGTTGTCAGAGGTCAGCTGAGCGCCGACGGTTTCACCGCGCCCCGGCAGAAGCTGTACCACGCCTGCCGGAACACCGGCTTCAAGCAAGATCTGAATACCCTGAGCGGCAATCAGTGGCGTCTGTTCAGCGGGTTTCGCCAGCACGCTGTTACCGGCGGCAAGCGCGGCAGCAATCTGGCCGGTAAAGATCGCCAGCGGGAAGTTCCACGGGCTGATACAGACCACCGGACCCAGAGGGCGGTGAGTTTCATTATCGAAGTCGTTGCGTACCTGACCGGCGTAGTAGTGCAGGAAGTCGACCGCTTCGCGCACTTCGGCGATGGCGTTGCTGAAGGTTTTCCCGGCTTCGCGCACCAGGATGCCAATCAGCTGTTGCATTTGGCCTTCCATCAGCACGGCGGCGCGTTCGAGGATCGCGGCACGCTCCTGCGGCGGCGTTGCGAACCAGATTGGCGCATTGTTGACGGCGTTTTCCAGCGCCAGCTCGACTTCCTGGGCGGTGGCTTCGCGGGCAAAACCGACGATATCTTTCGGCTCGGCCGGGTTGATTACCGGCTGCATGTCGCCTGCGTCCACGGGCTGTTCGAGAATCGGCTTCGCCTGCCATTTCTGCAGGGCGCTGTTGAGCAGGGCGGAGGAGAGGGACGCCAGACGGTGTTCGTTCGCCAGGTCCAGGCCCGCTGAGTTGGTGCGATCGCTGCCGTACAGCTCACGCGGCAGGGCAATTTTCGGATGCGGCAGGCCGAGCTGGCCCTCCTGGGCTGCCATTTTTTCCACGGCCTGCACCGGATCGGCAACCAGTTCATCGAGCGGCAGCGTGGTATCGGCAATACGGTTGACGAAGGAGGTGTTCGCGCCGTTTTCCAGCAGACGACGCACCAGATAGGCAAGCAGCGTTTCGTGTGTGCCAACCGGAGCATAGATACGGCACGGTCGGTTCAGTTTGCCTTCTGCCACTTTACCAGTGACCTGTTCGTACAGCGGTTCACCCATGCCGTGCAGGCACTGGAACTCGTACTGGCCCGGATAGTAGTTTTGCCCGGCCAGGCTGTAGATCGCCGCCAGCGTATGGGCGTTGTGGGTGGCGAACTGCGGGTAAATCAGGTTCGGCACGTTAAGCAGTTTTTTCGCACAGGCGAGGTAAGAAACGTCGGTATAGACCTTACGGGTGTAGACCGGATAGCCTTCCAGCCCGTCCATCTGCGCACGCTTGATTTCGCTGTCCCAGTAGGCGCCTTTCACCAGACGGATCATCAGGCGACGGCGGCTGCGGGAGGCGAGGTCGATCAGATAATCAATCACAAACGGACAGCGTTTCTGATAGGCCTGAATGACGAAGCCGATACCGTTCCAGCCCGCCAGCTCTGGCTCGAAGCACAGTTTTTCCAGCAGATCGAGGGAGATCTCCAGGCGGTCGGCCTCTTCGGCATCGATGTTAATCCCGATATCGTACTGGCGCGCCAGCAGGGTCAGGGATTTCAGGCGCGGGTAGAGTTCATCCATTACGCGATCGTACTGAGCGCGGCTGTAGCGTGGGTGCAGGGCGGAGAGCTTGATGGAAATCCCCGGCCCTTCGTAAATGCCGCGCCCGTTCGAGGCTTTACCAATCGCGTGGATCGCCTGCTGGTACGAAACCATATAAGCCTGGGCATCGGCGGCGGTCAGGGCCGCTTCACCGAGCATGTCGTAAGAGTAGCGGAAGCCTTTCTCTTCCAGCTTGCGGGCGTTGGCCAGCGCTTCGGAGATGGTTTCACCGGTGACGAATTGCTCGCCCATCAGACGCATCGCCATATCCACCCCTTTGCGGATCAGCGGTTCGCCGCTCTTACCGATAATGCGGTTCAGGGAGCGGGAAAGGTTGGCTTCGTTATGGGTGGAGACCAGTTTGCCGGTAAACAGCAGGCCCCAGGTGGCAGCATTGACGAACAGCGACGGGCTGCGGCCAATGTGCGAGTGCCAGTTACCGTTGCTGATTTTGTCGCGGATTAATGCATCGCGCGTGGCTTTGTCCGGAATACGCAGCAGCGCTTCCGCGAGGCACATCAGCGCCACGCCTTCCAGCGAGGAGAGGGAGAACTCCTGCAGTAGCCCCTGCACCATACCGGCGCGACCACTGGCGGATTTCTGATTACGCAGTTTGTCGGCGAGCTGATATGCCAGGCTGTGCGCCTGGGATGCAATCGGCTCCGGCAGACGGGCCTGCTCCAGCAGCATCGGCACGGCGTCGGTTTCGGCGCGACGATACGCGGCGGTGATCGCGGCGCGGCTCACGGACTGCGGCAGGATCTGCTCGGCAAAGTCGAGGAACGGCTGGTGGTTCTCTTCGGCGATGGCGGCGGCGTCTTCGCTTTCGTTGGCGGCACCCGCCAGCAGGGCAGGCAGTTCCGGTAAGTCGTCTTCGTTTTCCAGACGTTCCAGATAATTAAAAATGGCCTGTTTAATCAGCCAGTGCGGCGTGCGGTCAATGCGGGTTGCAGCGCTCTTAATCCGTTCGCGGGTCGCGTCATCCAGCTTAACCCCCATGGTGGTCATGCCCATGCCAGTAACTCCTGTTGATCTTTAGTGATGTTCGTTCGTTAGCGTGAAATATCCACCATGTTGCAACTTTGTGCAACCGTGTTAAATGTGACCTGGACTGCAAGCTGAAAAATGAATGGATTGTTAACGATAAGTAAGCTGGTAAATACGATGAGATTCTGCGTGTGAGGCCAGTTTTTATGCGGCACTTAACACTTTTAAAAGGTGCAACCCGTAAAAGCGTGAGCGAGTGCAACCTATACGAAAGACCTATAAATCCAGGGATGAATTTGATGTAAATGCAGTGTTAAATCATTTGTGCATGTGGAGCGCTTACGGCAGGATACGCGCGCCCAACCGAAATACACTCATGATTATCACGTTCCGATAATCGAATAATAAGGCAGCCCGGACGGCTGTCGCTCGATATTTTTGGAGATTTTAAATGGCTATTAGCACACCGATGCTGGTGACATTTCTCGTTTATATTTTTGGCATGATCCTGATAGGGTTTATTGCATGGCGTTCGACCAAAAACTTTGACGACTATATTTTAGGTGGGCGTAGTTTAGGGCCCTTCGTGACCGCGCTGTCAGCGGGCGCATCCGACATGAGCGGCTGGCTGCTGATGGGGTTACCGGGCGCGATTTTCATCTCCGGGATTTCCGAAAGCTGGATTGCTATCGGCCTGTGTATCGGGGCATGGATTAACTGGAAACTGGTGGCCGGTCGTTTGCGTGTTCACACCGAAGTGAACAACAACGCGCTGACGCTACCGGACTATTTCACCAGCCGTTTCGAAGATAAAAGCCGCGTGCTGCGTATCATCTCCGCGCTGGTGATCCTGCTGTTCTTCACCATCTACTGTGCGTCCGGGATTGTCGCCGGGGCTCGTCTGTTTGAAAGCACCTTCGGCATGAGCTATGAAACCGCACTCTGGGCCGGTGCTGCAGCCACCATCCTTTACACCTTCGTCGGTGGCTTCCTGGCCGTCAGCTGGACGGATACCGTGCAGGCGAGTCTGATGATTTTCGCCCTGATTCTCACCCCGGTGATTGTGATTATCACCGTCGGCGGGTTTGGCGATTCGCTGGAAGTGATCAAGCAAAAGAGCATTGAAAACATCGATATGCTCAAAGGGCTGAACTTCGTGGCCATCATCTCACTGATGGGCTGGGGCCTGGGCTACTTCGGCCAGCCGCACATTCTGGCGCGTTTCATGGCGGCGGATTCTCACCACAGCATCGTGCATGCGCGTCGTATCAGTATGACGTGGATGATCCTGTGCCTGGCGGGTGCGGTCGCGGTCGGCTTCTTCGGCATTGCGTACTTCAATAACAACCCGGCGCAGGCGGGGGCGGTGAACCAGAACGCCGAGCGCGTGTTTATCGAGCTGGCGCAGATTCTGTTTAACCCGTGGATTGCCGGGATTTTACTGTCGGCGATTCTGGCGGCGGTGATGTCGACCCTGAGCTGTCAGCTGCTGGTCTGCTCAAGCGCTATCACAGAAGATCTGTACAAGGCCTTCCTGCGTAAAGGCGCGAGCCAGAAAGAGCTGGTGTGGGTCGGACGCTTTATGGTGCTGGCGGTGGCGCTGGTCTCTATCGCGCTGGCTGCAAACCCGGAAAACCGCGTGCTGGGCCTGGTGAGCTACGCCTGGGCGGGCTTCGGTGCGGCCTTTGGTCCGGTGGTGCTGTTCTCTGTACTCTGGTCACGCATGACCCGCAACGGCGCGCTGGCGGGGATGATCATCGGTGCGGTGACGGTTATCGTCTGGAAACAGTTCGCGTGGCTGGGCCTGTATGAAATCATTCCAGGCTTTATCTTCGGCAGCATCGGGATTGTGGTGTTCAGCCTGCTGGGTAAAGCGCCGTCGGCGGCTATGCAGGAACGTTTTGCCGAAGCGGATGCGCATTACCACACGGCACCGCCGGTAAAGTTACAGCCTGAATAAGCGTTAACAGGTGTTCAAAGCCGGGTAAGGCGTCGCCGCCGCCCGGCTTTTTTTTGTCAGAACTGCACGCAGACCGGCTGATCAACGCGCATCACCGACTCCTGTGCAAACCGTGATTTGTAGATCCCGCGTAATGCTTCGATATTGCTCTCGCTCTGAGCATCTTTCCCGTGGATCAGCATCAACGCTTTGCTTGGCTCACGCGCCACTTTCCCGTCATTGCCCAGCCATTGTCCGCGCGCATCAAACACCGTTAAGCCATCGCGAAAACGCGGCGTTACGTCCTGATCGACAAACTGCTGCCACTCCTGCCCGGTGATGGCGGCACCCGCCGGACGATTCAGACCGAAATAGAGCGTGGTTTGCTGCATCTGGTTATCCACTTTGCAGGTGGCATCAGGAGCCGTATGCGAGGGGGCGTTACAGCCTGCCAGCATGAAAAGTGCGGCAACCATAAGCCCTGTTTTGATGGTCATTGTTCGCTATCCTCATTGTTATTGTTGCAAGAAAAAGCCGGGTGGCGCTAACGCTGACCCGGCCTGCATATCATCTGTTCGACAACAGTGTTAAAGCACCAGCCCCGCAAAACTTGCCGACAGCAAGCTCACCAGCGTCGCGCCGTACACCAGACGCAGACCAAAGCGAGATACCACGTTGCCTTGTTTCTCGTTCAGCCCTTTGATCGCCCCGGCCACGATGCCGATAGAGGCAAAGTTGGCGAACGACACCAGGAAGATAGAGAGAATGCCCAGCCCGCGCGGTGTCATTTGACCGGCAATTTTTTGCAGCTCAATCATCGCCACAAATTCATTCGCCACCAGTTTGGTCGCCATAATACTGCCCGCGTTCAGCGCATCACTCAGGGGAATGCCCACCAGCCACGCCAGCGGATAAAACACATAGCCGAGGATCTGCTGGAAGCTCATTCCAAACAGGTTGGAGAAGAGGGCGTTGACGGCGCTAATAAGGGCAATAAAGCCAATCAGCATCGCCAGAATAATCATCGCCACTTTAAAACCGGCCAGAATATACTCGCCCAGCATCTCAAAGAAGCTCTGGGATTCGTGCAGTTTTTCCAGTTTGATTTCCGGCTCGGCTTCCGGGCTTGCCGGGTTAATGACCGACAGAATAATAAAGGTGCTGAACATATTGAGGATCAGCGCCGCGACCACGAATTTCGCATCGAGCATGGTCATATAAGCGCCGACGATCGACAGGGAAACGGTGGACATCGCCGTCGCCGCCATGGTGAACAGACGACGAGACGAGAGATCGCCGAGCACCCCTTTGTAAGCAATGAAGTTTTCCGACTGGCCGAGAATCAGTGAGCTGACGGCGTTAAAAGATTCCAGCTTGCCCATGCCATTCAGTTTTGACAGCAGGGTGCCGATCAGACGAATAAAAATCGGCAGAATTCGCCAGTGCTGGAGAATACCGATCAGGGCAGAAATAAAGATAATCGGACACAACACGCCGAGGAAAATGAACGCCAGCCCTTTTTCACCCATTCCGCCAAAGACAAAATTGGTGCCTTCAGCGGCAAATTTCAGCAGGGATTCAAAGAAACCGGAGACATATTTAATCACGAAGAGACCGCTTTCGGCGTGCAGGAAAAAGAACGCCAGCGCAATTTCAATCACAATAAGCTGTAAAACATAACGAATACGAATTTTTCGGCGGTCGAAACTCACCAGCCAGGCGAGCGCGAGAATAATGACCAGCGCCAGCAGGAAATGAACAAAGTTATACATTTTGAATTTTCAGCAGGTAAACGAAGCGCTTATTTAGCCATAGGGCACGGGAACCGTAAATGGGCATTTACGTTATAAGTTATATACATAACGGTAACGATCGTAACTATTAACCGGCGATGGATTTACAACTGGTCATCAAAACCTGACACAATTCGCTTGTTTTTCTTTCTGCCGTAATGATAATCACTATCACAGTTATTTACCTTTCTTTGCACCAGTTGACCGCGATAAACATTTAAGGTGTCGGCATGTTTGTTCCATTTCTCATTATGTTACGTGAAGGGCTTGAAGCGGCCTTAATTGTCAGTCTGATTGCCAGCTACCTGAAGCGCACCCAGCGCGGCCGTTGGATTGGTGTGATGTGGATTGGCGTCATTCTCGCCGCCGCACTCTGTTTAGGTCTCGGGATCCTGATTAACGAAACCACCGGTGAATTCCCGCAAAAAGAGCAGGAGCTGTTCGAAGGGATCGTGGCGGTGATCGCCGTGGTGATCCTCACCTGGATGGTGTTCTGGATGCGCAAAGTCTCGCGTAACGTCAAAGTGCAGCTGGAGCAGGCGGTCGATCACGCGCTGCAAAAGGGCAACCACCACGGCTGGGCGCTGATTGGGATGGTCTTTTTCGCCGTCGCCCGCGAAGGGCTGGAGTCAGTCTTCTTCCTGCTGGCGGCGTTCCAGCAGGACGTAGGGATCTGGCCGCCGCTCGGCGCGATGCTGGGGCTCGCCACCGCGATTGTGCTTGGGTTCATGCTCTACTGGGGCGGCATTCGCCTGAACCTTGGCGCGTTCTTCAAATGGACCAGCCTGTTCATTCTGCTGGTCGCCGCCGGGCTGGCGGCAGGGGCGATTCGCGCTTTCCACGAGGCGGGCCTGTGGAACCACTTCCAGGACGTTGCGTTCGATTTCAGTAATACGCTCTCCACCCACTCTCTGACCGGCACCCTGCTCGAAGGCATCTTCGGCTATCAGGAAACGCCGAGCGTCAGCGAAGTGGCGATGTATTTCATCTATCTCATTCCGGCGCTGGTGCTGTTCTTTATGCCATCACGCCCCAGTACTCAGCCGTCGCGTACTGCGCCCTGAAGTGCTTCGTGTTGTTTATACATACTTTTAGAAAGGGAAGGGTCATGGCAATTCAATTTCGACGTACTGCATTACAGGCAGGTGTGGCAGCGCTGTTTGCGTATGCATTCTCAGCGGGCGCGGCAGATGTTCCTCAGGTGAAAGTCACCGTGAACGATAAACAGTGTGAGCCGATGACCATCACGGTCAACAGCGGTAAAACCCAGTTTATCATTCAGAACCATAGCCAGAAGGCGCTGGAGTGGGAAATCCTCAAAGGCGTGATGGTGGTGGAAGAGCGTGAAAACATCGCGCCAGGCTTTACCCAGAAAATGACGGCTAACCTGCAGCCGGGCGAATATGACATGACCTGCGGCCTGCTGACCAACCCGAAAGGCAAGCTGATCGTCAAAGGCGAAGCCACGGCGGATGCGGCGAAAGGCGAAGCACTGCTGAGTCTGGGCGAGGCGATCACCGCCTATAAAGCCTACGTGACCAAAGAGACCGCCGACCTGGTTGCCGGTACTAAAGCCTTTACCGACGCGGTAAAAGCGGGTGATATTGAGAAAGCCAAATCTCTGTACGCGCCAACGCGCCAGCACTACGAGCGTATCGAACCGATTGCCGAGCTGTTCTCTGACCTCGACGGCAGCATCGACGCCCGTGAAGATGATTACGAGCAGAAAGCCGCCGATCCGAAATTCACCGGCTTCCACCGTCTGGAGAAAGCGCTGTTTGGCGATAACTCCACCAAAGGGATGGAGAAGTACGCGGAGCAGCTGAATACCGACGTGCTGGATCTGCAAAAACGCATTAGCGAGCTGGCTTTCCCGCCGTCAAAAGTGGTGGGCGGCGCGGCTGGCCTGATTGAAGAAGTGGCGGCCAGCAAAATCAGTGGCGAAGAAGATCGTTACAGCCACACCGACCTGTGGGACTTCCAGGCGAACGTAGACGGCGCGCAGAAGATTGTAGACCTGCTGCGTCCGCAGCTGCAGAAAGACAACAGCGAACTGCTGGCAAAAGTGGATGCCAACTTCAAGAAAGTGAATACCATTCTGGCGAAGTACCGTACCAAAGACGGGTATGAGACTTACGACAAATTGACGGACGCCGACCGGAATGCGCTGAAAGGGCCAATCACGACGCTGGCGGAAGATCTGGCACAGCTGCGTGGCGTACTGGGTCTGGACTAAGCATTATGAGTAAACATCATGAAATCGACGTCGCAGAACCGTCGCGCCGTCGATTGTTAAAAGGGGTGGGGGCGCTTGGCGGCGCGCTCGCTCTGGCGGGGGGGTGCCCGGTGGCGCATGCGGCCAAACCGCAAAGCGCGCCGGGAACCCTCTCCCCGAATGCACGCATGGAGACGCAGCCGTTCTACGGTGAACATCAGGCCGGGATCCTGACGCCGCAGCAGGCGGCGATGATGGTGGTGGCGTTTGATTCGCTGGCGAGCGATAAAGCGGATCTGGAACGTCTGTTCCGTTTGCTGACGAAGCGGATTGCGTTTCTGACGGCAGGCGGCCCGGCGCCGGAAACGCTGAATCCGCGGATGCCGCCGATGGATTCAGGTATTCTGGGGCCGTTTATCGCCCCGGATAACCTGACGGTCACGGTTTCCGTTGGCGAGTCGCTGTTTGACGCCCGCTACGGGCTTGAGAAACAGAAACCGAAAACGCTGCAAAAGATGACGCGTTTTCCGAATGATTCTCTCGACGCCGCGCTCTGTCATGGCGATCTGCTGATCCAGATCTGTGCTAACACCCAGGATACGGTGATCCACGCCCTGCGCGATATCATCAAGCACACGCCGGATCTGCTCAGCGTGCGCTGGAAGCGGGAAGGGTTTATCTCTGATCACGCGGCGCGCAGCCAGGGAAAAGAGACGCCGGTCAACCTGCTCGGCTTTAAAGACGGAACGGCCAACCCGGACAGCCGCGATGCGGCCCTGATGAAAAACGTGGTCTGGACCACGGCGGATCAGCACGAACCGGCGTGGGCGGTGGGCGGCACTTATCAGGCGGTGCGCATTATCCAGTTCCACGTGGAGTTCTGGGATCGCACGCCGCTGAAAGAGCAGCAAACCATTTTCGGTCGTGACAAGCAGAGCGGTGCGCCGCTGGGTATGAAAAACGAACACGATGTGCCGGATTACACAAAAGATCCGGACGGCGATACCATCGCGCTCGACAGCCATATTCGTCTGGCGAACCCGCGAACGCCGGAAACCGAGTCCAGCCTGATGATGCGTCGCGGCTACAGCTATTCGCTGGGGGTGACCAACTCCGGGCAACTGGATATGGGCCTGCTGTTTGTCTGCTATCAGCACGATCTGGAGAAGGGCTTTTTAACCGTGCAGAAGCGGTTAAACGGCGAGGCGCTGGAAGAGTACATAAAACCTATCGGCGGCGGCTATTTCTTTGCTCTGCCGGGCGTGCGCGATAACACCGCGTATCTCGCGCAAGGGCTGATCGAAGCCTGATTATTCTCCCCGCCACCCGCGCGGGGAGATTATTTTTTCCTATGACCCTCACTGTTATATTTCTGTCATATTTCTGTATGAGACTGAACTCAGCTGCAGGGCGAGTGTGAAAAAGTTGCGTTCAGGTAAAAAAGATGTTGCATTTGTGATAAATCCTGATGTACTTAATATAAGACAGCGGTAGTTCCCGGCAGTGATAACGATTCACTATGGAGATCGCGAATGGTTGGGTCCTGTACTGGACAAGTTAAACATAACAACCGCAGCACCCGGCGCGGAGGCTCTGACTCCGGCAGCGATTTCTTCACCACAAAATTCTCCTCCCCAATACCTCAAAAGAACTTATCCGGCGTGCAGAACGGTGCGCGTAGCTGTTTTGCATCGTCATTCCAAAAGGCAAGCAAGGGCTTACAAGGAAGCCAAACCTCAGATGTTCGTGCGCATAATCGCGCTGCCAACGGCGCGTGTGATGAATACCAACAACTCAAGGTGCTATCCATGGGAAGACAAAAAGCAGTGATCAAAGCTCGTCGCGAAGCAAAACGTGTGCTGAGACGGGATTCACGTAGCCATAAACAGCGTGAAGAAGAGTCGGTCACCTCGCTTGTGCAGATGAGTGGCGGCGTAGAAGCAATTGGCATGGCGCGAGACAGCCGTGATAACTCCCCAATTGCCGCCCGCAATGAAGCTCAGGCGCACTACCTGAATGCTATCGAGAGTAAACAGCTGATCTTCGCAACCGGTGAAGCCGGATGCGGGAAAACGTGGATAAGTGCTGCCAAGGCGGCGGAGGCTCTGATTCATAAGGATGTGGACAGAATTATCGTCACCCGTCCGGTATTGCAGGCCGATGAAGATCTCGGCTTCTTGCCCGGCGATATGTCAGAGAAGTTCGCCCCGTATTTCCGGCCTGTCTATGACGTGCTGGTGAAACGCCTGGGGGCTTCTTTTATGCAGTACTGCCTGCGACCAGAGATTGGTAAGGTGGAAATCGCGCCGTTCGCCTATATGCGCGGACGTACATTTGAAAATGCGGTCGTCATTCTCGACGAGGCTCAGAACGTGACCGCAGCGCAAATGAAGATGTTTTTAACGCGCCTCGGGGAAAACGTGACCGTTATCGTCAACGGCGATATCACCCAGTGCGACCTGCCGTCGGGTGTCAAATCGGGCCTGAGCGATGCGCTGGCACGTTTTGTGGAAGATGACATGGTTGGGGTGGTGCGTTTCAACAAAGATGATTGCGTACGCTCGGTTCTGTGCCAGCGCGCACTGCTTGCCTACGACTGAATTTGCTACTGATGACAAAGCCCGGGAAACCGGGCTTTGCTTTCTGGGGAACCCAAACGACAGACGAAAAAAAAGCCCGCATTTTCATGCGAGCTCTTCTCTAAATATGGCGGTGAGAGAGGGGTTCGAACCCTCGATACGTTGCCGTATACACACTTTCCAGGCGTGCTCCTTCAGCCACTCGGACACCTCACCGTATTGTTTCGCTGCCTGACCTCTCGGGGGCAACGGGGCGCTACTATAGGGAGTTGCGCTAAAACGGTCAAGCAAATTTTATGCCCGAGTGGCTGTTCGGTTAAGCAATAATCATCTCTGCCGGTTTACGCTCACATCTGACCAAAACGACCGGAATTAAAATCACCGATCGCCTCTGCGATTTCGGTTTTGGTGTTCATCACGAACGGACCGTAACCGACAATCGGCTCGTTTAACGGCTCGCCGGACATCAGCAGCACTTTTGCGTCACGGGTAGCTTCAAGATGCAGTTTATCCCCGCTCTGGCTCAGCACCACCAGCTGGGCTTCACCGGCTTCGGTGGTGCCATTCACTGTGATACTGCCTTCGACCACCACCAGCGCCGTGCTCCAGCCATCCGGCTGGTTCAGGCTCAGATGACCGCCCTGATGCAAGGCAATGTCCCATACGTTGAGGGACGAGAAGGTGTGCGCCGGACCTTGTGTATCGCCATACTGACCGGCAATCACCCGCAGCTCGCCGCTGTTATCGGGCAGCGCCACGACCGGGATCGCCGCTTTGGTGATGCTCTGGTAGCCCGGTGTGGCCATTTTGTGCTTCGCCGGAAGGTTGACCCACAGCTGCATCATCTTCAGCTCACCGCCCTGGCGCGAGAAGGCATCGGCGTGAAACTCTTCATGCAAAATGCCCGCACCGGCGGTCATCCATTGCACATCGCCCGGACCAATCACACCACCTTTACCGGTTGAATCGCGATGCTCCACGTCGCCCGAATAGACAATGGTCACCGTTTCAAAGCCGCGATGGGGATGCTCACCCACACCGCGTTTCACGCCGTCGCCGGGGAAGACGTGCGGGCCTGCATAGTCCAGCAGCAGGAAAGGGCTGAGGGCTTCGCCGTGAGTCTGGTAAGAGAACATTGAGCGTACCGGGAAACCGTCGCCCACCCAGTGGGGACGCGGTGCGGTATAGACGCCAGTAACCTGTTTCATGTTTTTCTCCTGCTGTTCGGTTGATGTGTATTAGCTTATATTCGACATTAATATCCCGGTAGAGTGTGAAATTAATACTCACTGTTCCATAAACAGGACGATGGAGGCGAAATGCAGGATCTCAATGATTTTGCGTGGTTTGTGAAAGTGGTGGACCACGGCGGATTTGCCGCAGCAGGACGGGCCTGTGATTTACCAAAATCCCGCCTCAGCCGTCGTATTGCGCAGCTTGAAGAGCGGCTGGGCGTGCGATTAATACAGCGCACCACGCGGCAGTTTACGGTCACCGACATCGGCCATACCTTTTATCAGCACTGCAAAGCGATGCTGGTCGAAGCCGAGGCGGCGCAGGAGGCCGTCGCCGCTCTACAGGCAGAGCCGCGCGGAATGGTGCGCATAACTTGCCCGGTAACGCTGCTGCATGTCCATATTGGCCCGATGCTGGCGCGTTTTATGGTCCGCTATCCGGGCGTGAATCTGCAGCTGGAAGCCACCAACCGGCGTGTGGATGTGGTGGCGGAGGGGATTGATGTGGCAATTCGCGTAAGGCCACGGCCTTTTGACGATAGCGATCTGGTCCTGCGTGTGCTCGCCGATCGCGGTCACTGTCTGGTGGCGAGCCCGCAGCTGATTGAACGGCTGGGTACACCGACAGCGCCTTCTGAACTCAGCCAGTGGCCCGGACTGAGTATGGGGGCGGGCAAGCAGGTTCACAAATGGGCGCTGACCGGGCCTGCGGGCGCGAAGGCGGAGATCCACTTTACGCCGCGTTATATCACCTCCGATATGCTGGCGCTGCGCGAAGCAGCATCGGCTGGCGTCGGTGTGGTCCAGTTGCCCGTTTTAATGGTCAAGGAGCAGCTGGCGCGCGGTGAGCTGGTCAGGGTACTGAGCGAGTGGGAGCCGCAGCGGGAAGTCATTCACGCCGTGTATCCTTCGCGGCGCGGACTGTTGCCTTCTGTGCGCACGCTGGTGGATTTTCTGGCCGAAGAATACGCGCGGATTGTCGAGGAGTAGACCCAAACGACAGACGAAAAAAAAGCCCGCATTTTCATGCGAGCTCTTTTTCAAATATGGCGGTGAGAGAGGGGTTCGAACCCTCGATACGTTGCCGTATACACACTTTCCAGGCGTGCTCCTTCAGCCACTCGGACACCTCACCGTATTGTCATCCCGTTGTTGCTGGGACGGGCGCTAATGTAAGTAAAAGGGGCATCGCCGTCAATCAACTTTTTCAGTTATTTGGCGTGTTTAGATAAAGTTTCAGCAATGTGATTCCTGAATGTGCTGAAAGCGCTTTTTTTATCATCAACACACCCTGCGCAATATTTGTTATCCTGATAATCCTCTTGAAAACACATATAAAACATCGCAATAAAAAGCAGGAGTCATTTATGGATATCATCTTTTACCACCCGACGTTTGATACCCCTTACTGGATTAAGGCGCTGTCGACAGCCATTCCGGGCGCGCGCGTGCGTGAATGGAAGCGGGGCGATAACGAACATGCGGATTATGCGCTCGTCTGGCATCCGCCGGTGGAGATGTTGCAGGGGCGCAATCTGAAAGCGGTCTTCGCCCTCGGCGCGGGCGTGGATTCCATCCTGAGCAAATTAAAAGCGCATCCGGAAATGTTGCCAGAACATACTCCCCTGTTCCGCCTCGAAGATACCGGTATGGGCCAGCAAATGCAGGAATACGCGGTGAGCCAGGTTCTGCACTGGTTCCGCCGTTTTGACGACTATCAGGCGCTGAAGCAACAATCGCGCTGGGAACCGTTAGCCGATTATCAGCGCGAAGATTTTACCGTCGGCCTGCTGGGTGCGGGCGTGCTGGGATCAAAAGTGGCGGAAGCCCTCGCGCCGTGGGGATTCCCGCTGCGCTGCTGGAGTCGCACGCGCAAGACCTATCCTGGCGTGGAGAGCTTTGCCGGTCATGACGAACTGCCGGCCTTCCTGAAAGGGACGCGCGTGCTGATCAACCTGCTGCCGAATACGGCGGAGACGGTCGGGATTATCAATCAGGATCTGCTGAACCAACTGCCGGATCAAAGCTATGTGATGAACCTGGCGCGCGGCGTGCATCTGGTGGAGGCGGATCTGCTTAAAGCGCTCGACAGCGGTAAGCTGAAAGGGGCGATGCTGGATGTCTACAGCCGTGAACCGTTGCCGGAAGAGAGTCCGCTGTGGGCGCATCCGCGCGTGGCGATGACGCCGCATATTGCCGCAGTCACCCGCCCGGCAGAAGCCGTGGATTACATCGCCCGCACGATAGCGCTGCTGGAGCAGGGGAAAGCCGCGACCGGACAGGTCGACAGGCAGCGAGGCTACTAACCGCAACCCGGCTTTTGCCGGGTTTTTGCTGATATTCGCCAGGTATACCTGCTATCCTTGGGGTAAAACATCAGAGGAGAGAGAGATGTATCCCGTAGACCTGCATATGCACACCGTCGCCAGCACCCACGCGTACAGCACCCTTCATGACTACATCGCGCAAGCCAAACTGAGAGGGATTACGCTTTTTGCGATCACCGATCACGGCCCGGATATGGCTGATGCGCCGCACTACTGGCACTTTGTAAATATGCGCATCTGGCCTCGTCTGGTGGATGGCGTCGGGATACTGCGCGGCATCGAGGCGAACATTAAAAACACGGACGGCGAGATCGACTGTACTGGCCCGATGCTGACCTCTCTGGATCTAATTATCGCCGGTTTTCATGAACCGGTGTTTGCTCCTCAGGATAAAGAGACCCACACTCAGGCGATGATCGCGACGATTGCCAGCGGCAACGTCCACATTATCAGCCACCCTGGCAACCCGAAATTCCCAATCGACATTCAGGCGGTCGCCCAGGCGGCGGCAAAACACCGCGTGGCGCTGGAAATCAATAACTCCTCCTTTACCCACTCGCGTATTGGCAGCGAAGCCAACTGTCGCGCAGTGGCGGCGGCGGTGCGAGATGCTGGTGGAATGGTGGCGCTGGGTTCTGATTCCCACACCGCCTTTACGCTGGGGGAATTTGGCGAGTGCCGGAAAGTGTTAGATGAAGTCGGGTTCCCGGAAGAGCGTATTCTTAACGTTACCCCGCGTCGGATGCTGGATTTCCTCGAATCGCGTGGCATGCCACCGATCGCTGAATTTGCTGAACTTTAATATAGTCATGGAATAAATAAATGAACGAGTTTTCAATCCTTTGCCGCGTACTGGGCACCTTGTACTATCGCCAGCCGCAAGATCCGCTGCTGGTTCCGCTCTTTACGCTGATTCGCGAAGGTAAGCTCGCGGACAACTGGCCGCTGGAGCAGGACGAGCTACTGCAACGCCTGCAAAAGAGCTGCGATATGCAGCAGATTTCGGCGGATTATAACGCCCTGTTTGTGGGCGAAGAGGGGCGCGTTTCACCGTATCGCTCTTCCTGGGAAGAGGGGGCGACGGAATCTGAAGTGCGCGCGTTCCTCTCCGAGCGCGGTATGCCCCTGAGCGATGCGCCTGCCGACCATATCGGCACGCTGTTGCTGGCGGCCTCGTGGATTGAAGATCACGCCGGTGACGATGAAAGCGAAGCTCTGGAAACGCTGTTTGGCGATTACATTCTCCCCTGGTGCGGTGCTTTCCTCGGTAAGATTGAAGCCCACGCCACGTCTCCTTTCTGGCGCACCATGGCACCGCTGACCCGTGAAGCGATCTCCGCCATGTGGGACGAATTACAGGAAGAGAACGAAGAGTGATTTAAATCACATATTCAATGTAACGATACATTTTGATTTGAATAAAATGTGCTCGTGATCTCATTTCACTGGCGCGTATCTGATAAGATGCGCGCCATGAATATATTACTTTCCATTGCCATTACGACAGGGATCCTCTCCGGAATCTGGGGATGGGTTGCCGTGTCTTTGGGGCTGCTCAGCTGGGCGGGTTTCCTCGGCTGTACCGCCTACTTCGCCTGTCCGCAGGGCGGACTGAAAGGGCTGTTTATCTCGGGCTGCACCATGATGAGCGGCGTTGTCTGGGCATTGATTATCATGCACGGCAGCGCGCTTGCGCCGCATCTTGAGATCGTCGGCTATATGATGACCGGCGTAGTGGCTTTTTTGATGTGCATTCAGGCAAAACACCTGCTGCTCTCTTTTGTTCCTGGAACTTTCATTGGCGCATGCGCGACCTTTGCCGGGCAGGGCGACTGGAAAATGATAATCCCGTCGCTCCTTCTGGGACTGGTGTTTGGCTACGCGATGAAAAACAGCGGACTGTGGCTGGCGGCCCGGCGAGAACGGGCGCAGGAAAACGGCACGGTATTAAGCAAATAAAAAAGCGAGGCCTTAGCGCCTCGCTTTTTCGTTGGGCTTTCTGAATCAGGATTCTGGAGGCACCGACATTTCGCGGTATTTCACCAGGACCTCATTTTTCACGTCATTTTTATTCTGCAGATCCCACAGTCCACGATCGATCCCGTCGTTAATCAGGAAAATAACCCCTGTTTCGATGGCCGACATCAGACACATCATCACCGGTTCATTCGAGGTGTAGCCGATTTCACCTTCCAGCAGACGCTGGTAGTCGATGAAGCGGAAGACACCGGCCTGAACTTCATAGGAGAGAATCGTTTTGCTGGTGGTGACCGATGACAGCACTTCACCGGTGCTCACGTTAACCACGCGCAGGTTGACGGCAATCTGGTCGAGCTGATACTGCGTGTCCGCGCCGATACCGAAATAACGCGCCCCGACACCGCCCGATTTCACGTTACTTTCGTAGCCGATAATCGAGCCTTCAACCATGACGTTCGCGGCAACCAGCGACTGCAACGGTACGCGGTTATTAACCTCAACGGTGCCGTTTTCCTGAGCTGCACGAATGATTTTGCGTTCGTTCAGCAGGTTTTGCAGCCCCTGGCGTTCCAGAGGAATAAACCAGCGTGAATCCTTGAGCGCAGTCACCAGCATGGCGGTGGCACTTTGTGGAACAGCCGTCGAGAAGTTACTTGCCGGATACGGTTTGAACTGGCCCGTTTCATCCTGAATGTTATAAACCGAGACAAATATCTTTCCGGTTGGCGCCGGCAGATGCGTTAGGTCGCGATAGCTTTGCGCCCGGGGCATCAGCGTGGGTTTAGCAGCTTCTTTAGGTGGAGCAGTTAAACAACCGCTCAATAAGCACACTGCAACAAGAATCAGTAAGCGCTGCATGATTGTTGTCCTTATTTCGTGGTTGTTTAAAAATCAGTTGAATCGGTTGCGAGACCCGATACCTGAATGGTGGACGTTTTGCCCGTTTTCCGGTCGGTCACATTCAGCTGCAGTTGCCCGTCTTTATTGGCAATATCGACAATAAAATCGTTGGTCACCATGCGGCCTGGTTTGCCGGTATTAATATTCGTGAGCAAGCCACCTAATATTTGCGACTGAATAGCCTGAGTGAAGTTATCCAGTGCAGACGGTGTTTCAATACCAAAGTCATCGTCATAGCTGGGGTCTTTATAGGAGTTTTGGGCCTGGGCTTCATTGAGCATAAAAGCCCCGTTATTTGGATTGCCACCAAAGTTTGGGTTACGGAACTGGAAAGTCATATTCCCGGCCCAGCTTAACGGTGCAATCAGCATTAACGAAATCACTGTGTGTGCGAGACGCATTACAGCCTCCGGAGATTAATATCGCTAGAATTCATCTTTTGCTAAATCGCCAGTGCTCAGCAGAGCCTTATCGATTTGCAGACGATTTACCGCTTCTTCAGTTTGTGCCAGTGCAAAACTGATGTTTTTGTCAAAGTCTCTTTTCGTTGGGAATAAAAATGTCTGGTACACCACGTCCTGATTAACCGTTATGGTGATCCAGCTTCCCCATCGAGCACTGGGCCGCTCATTGATTGTTAAGTTGCCTGGATAATCACTTTCCCATTTGTCGCTAAATGCCCGATAAAAATCGTGGCCGATAGATGAGACGGTGTGGTCAGTTAATAATCCGGGCACTTCCACTTCAACAGCGTGAAGATTTCCGGCAGCGAGCAGAAAGCCGACTGCCGCGATCCAACTCGACGTGCGTTTCATGTTATTAACGCCTGAGGTTATCGTTTGCCCATGAAACAGCCTGAGTCCTGTTTTTAACAGCTATCTTCTTGAAAAGATTATAGAGATGTGTCTTCACTGTATTTTCGCTGATAAATAACGAACGGGCGATTTCAATATTTGAAGAACCAATGCGTAATTTATTCAGAATCTCTTTTTCGCGATGGGTCAGCAAAGCCGACTCTGAACTGTTATAGCGATAATTTCCGGAGTGAGTGATGAGGTAGCTGGCCAGTTTCTGTGAAAAGTAACACTCTCCACGTAAAATACCCTGCAACCCTTCCACCACACGCGTCTCGTCTTCAGTGACGTAAAAGACGCCGTTGATATGCGGCCAGCTTTCAATATCCCGGAAAGGATACTCATCAGGTGTATTCAATAATAACACGCGGATATTATTGTTTTTCCTGCTTAAGTTATCCTGCCAGTAATGGATAAGCTTTTTATCAGCTTCCATCATATCGAAGAGAATGATGCTGCCAGGAGCAATATCATCATAAGAACGTTGAATATTGTGCAATTTCCCGTTCAATGACAGAGACTGCTTCAAATGTTGTAATAAGGCTGTCGCTTGTAAAGAAGGCTTTGTGATCAACAGTAATGTATGACCATGTAAACTATGGACTTCATTAAACATGATGAAACCCCACTTTTTTTATAACACCTGGCAGCTGTCCCCCGATATATTCGGGGGACACCAGAAGTACTGACAGATGTTGCACTGCTGTGTGTAGAATCAGACCATAACCTCCAGGAGGAGGTAAATATTAAAAATAATTCGTACTGCTGATTTCAATCTAGCTATTACGATTTTTAAATCAAGTGTTAATGGTGTAACAGAATGTAAAAATCAATATTAATTTGTGAATTTAAGGCGCTTTAAAAGTTCAGTAATGATAAAAAAGTTGTACATGATAATAATGCTGCACACATTTTAAAAATCATACAAATTATTGTAATCAGTTGATTTTAATATCAATTGATTATTTTGTTTTTGCTCGTAACAGGTATGAGTGAGATGGAAAATCTAAGACTTTGCATGCTAACAGAAAGCTCTTAAGAAATCGTACGTCTTGTGACAGAGGTGTCGCGGAATGTTGTCGACGAAGCGCGAAGGGCAGACGCGACGGGGGCGATAAGCGCTTCCTTAACGAAGCGCAAACAGGCTGTCAAAATAATATTTAAAAAACTAACTTACGCTGCTGATTGGTAATTTTGGCATTAATTAATACTTTGAGGTGACCCATTAAATAAAAATAACACTCGCGGGTGAGATATTTAAATTGTTTCGGTAGACATACTCTTCATCGTAACGCGGCGTTAACAAAAAACGAATCGCGTTAACACCAAGCCATTTATTTATTACCAGGTCCAGGTGACAACATGAAAAACAGAACGTTATTTATGATGTTTACATTACTGGGTGCGCCTGGGTTAGCGATCGCGGCAGGTCCGGATTTGGCAGTCTCGGAATATAACTTCGCGATTAATGAATTAAGCAAGTCTTCATATAATCAGGCAGCCATTATTGGTCAACAAGGTTCAGGTAATAATGCTGACGTTCGCCAGGGCGGTTCTAAATTACTGTCCGTTGTTTCTCAGGATGGCGGGAACAACCGAGCGAAAGTTGATCAATCAGGGACTTATAACCTCGCTTATATCGATCAGTCCGGTAACGGCAATGATGCGAGTATTAAGCAAGGGGCTTTTGGTAATACCGCGATGATTATCCAGAAAGGCTCGGGTAACAAAGCGAATATTACCCAGTATGGTACGCAAAAAACAGCAGTTGTAGTGCAGAGACAGTCGCAAATGGCAATTCGCGTTATCCAACGCTGACTATTTACGACGACTTAAATCAATCCGATGGGGGTTTACCATGAAACTTTTCAAAGTGGCAGCAATTGCAGCAATCGTAGTTTCTGGCAGTGCTCTGGCTGGTGCGGTTCCACAATATGGCGGCGGCGGTGGTGGTTGGGGTGGCGGTAATAGCGGCCCGAACTCAACTCTGAGCATTTACCAGTACGGTGGCGGCAACTCAGCTGTTGCCTTGCAAACTGACGCTAAAAATTCTGACCTGACGATTACTCAGCACGGCGGCGGTAACGGTGCTGATGTAGGACAAGGTTCTGATGACAGTTCCATTGACCTGCTGCAGAAAGGCTTTGGTAACAGCGCAACCCTCGATCAGTGGAACAGTAAAGACTCCACCATCAGTGTTAAACAGTTCGGCGGCGGCAACGGCGCGGCAGTGGACCAGACCGCTTCCGGGTCAACTGTAACTGTGCATCAGGTTGGCTTCGGCAACAACGCGACTGCGCATCAGTATTAATTTCGAATCTGTACTACAAAAAAACAGGGCATTTGCCCTGTTTTTTTTCGGGAGTTTATCATGCACACCTTATTACTCCTTGCTGCGCTCTCGAGCCAGATCACCTTTAAAACCACCCACGACGGGGATATGACCACCATCATTCCTCAGGTTATTTTGACTGAACCCTGCGTGTGTCAGGTGCAAATTATTTCTTCTCGGGAAGGGCTTGGGGGACAAAGTACGTCTAGCCAGCGCAGCACCCTCTCTATTCCCGCGAATCAACCGATCGATTTAACCCGTCTGAGTCTGAATATTAACCCTAAAGATTCCGTGAGAATTGTCGTTAATGTCTCTGACGGGCAATCGCTTCATTTATCGCAACAATGGCCGGGTTCTGAATGAAATATTCACGAAATCAATATATTGGATAATTTGGCGGTTCCCAATGAATGTTTCTATGATTTGAATAAGGAATGCGTGACCCCTCAAGGATGATTTCTCATTGAGGAGCCAACCATGGCAGCGTCCACAGTAAAAAGTATTATTTCAGCAGGTATTGTTGTTTTATCGGCACTGACTCCAGCATTAGCTGCAACCACGGTTAACGGCGGTGTGATTCATTTTAACGGGTCGATTGTGGAAGACCCGTGTGAGATTTCACCACAGCATAATCAGTTTGCGTTGTCATGCCCGCACGAAGGACGCGTGCAAACCACCCAGGTAAGTTACGGTGATGCCCTGCGGGGACATAACCCTTACCCAGATGTCGCCACGGTAAGTATGAAATATATCAATCCGGAAAAAACGTTGGCAATGTTGTTAGTCAACTA
This sequence comes from Lelliottia sp. 489, assembly GCF_050435885.1. NCBI lineage: Bacteria > Pseudomonadati > Pseudomonadota > Gammaproteobacteria > Enterobacterales > Enterobacteriaceae > Lelliottia > Lelliottia sp. 489. Next base: position 63,822 of record NZ_JBNDLC010000001.1, read on the forward strand.
TCGCTAGGCCAGAGCCCTCCCGTTTCACGACCGGAGGGCTTTTCTTATCAATTACTTCTTCCCAACTGACCGCTGCTATACACTTAACAAAGAGATCGGTAGTAGAGGGTTAGATATGAGACCGCACATTGAAGTTGTCCTCGGGGACATCACCACGCAGCACGTTGATGTCATTGTCAATGCCGCCAATCCATCGCTAATGGGCGGTGGCGGCGTCGACGGTGCCATTCATCGTGCAGCCGGGCCACAGCTGCTGGAAGCCTGTAAAATTGTTCGTCAGCAGCAGGGTGAGTTAGCGCCAGGACATGCGGTGATTACGATTGCAGGCGATCTGCCTTCCAAAGCAGTTATTCACGCGGTAGGCCCGATCTGGCTGGGCGGAGAGCATCATGAGGCGCGAAGCCTGGAAGATGCCTATCTGAATTGTCTGCGTCTGGCGGCCGCCAATGGCTATCAAACTATCGCCTTCCCGGCGATCAGCACCGGTATCTACGGTTTTCCCAAGGCTGCTGCGGCGGCCATCGCGGTGACGACGGTTTCAGACTATCTCACCCGCAAGCCGTTACCGGAACGGGTATACTTTGTTTGCTATGATGACGAAAATGCCCGACTTTACCAACGACTCCTTACCCAGCGAGGAGAGGATCTCGACGCATAACACGCGACTCGGGCGTGCTATCGCGCCCGTCAATGCCGAACATCCGGGGATGTGTGGGCTGCTTCCTCTGGATGACAGTCTGGACGCGTTTGCCTGCCGCTACAGGCTTGCAGAAATGGCCGAGAAGACGCTGGATGTGCAGTACTACATCTGGGAAGACGATATGTCGGGGCGTCTGCTGTTTTCCGTGCTACTCGCTGCGGCATCGCGCGGCGTGCGGGTCAGGCTCTTGCTTGACGACAACAATACGCAGGGGCTGGATACTATCCTGCGCCTGCTTGATTCCCATCCCAATATCGACATCCGGCTGTTTAACCCTTTCTCTTTCCGCACCCTGCGCGCGCTGGGTTATCTCACCGATTTCGCCCGACTTAACCGCCGAATGCACAATAAAAGTTTCACCGTCGACGGTGAAGCGACCATTGTGGGGGGCCGAAATGTCGGGGATGCCTATTTTGGGGCAGGGGAGGCGCCGCTCTTTTCCGATCTGGATGTGATGGCCATCGGGCCTGTGGTGGCGGATGTCACGGACGATTTCGAACGCTACTGGAACAGCGCCTGCGTCTCGCCCCTGAAGCAGGTGCTTGAGCTGTCGGAGGAGGAGATTGAAATGCGTCTCCATCCGCCGGAAGAGTGGTATCAGAATGACATTACCCAGCGGTACCTGGATAAACTCGAGTCCAGCCAGTTCATCACCCGGCTTGAAGCGCGCAATCTGCCGCTTATCTGGGCGAAAACCCGTTTGCTCAGCGATGATCCGCGTAAGGGGCTAGGGCGGGCGAAACGTCATTCCCTGCTGCCACAGCGTCTGCTGGATGTTATGGGCTCGCCGGTTGAACAGATCGATATTATCTCGTCCTATTTTGTCCCGACCCGCGCCGGCGTCGCGCTACTGCTGCAAATGGTGCGCAAGGGCGTCAAAATCGCGATTCTCACCAATTCGCTGGCGGCAAACGACGTGGCGGTGGTGCATGCGGGGTATGCCCGTTGGCGCAAAAAACTGCTGCGTCATGGGATTGAACTCTACGAGCTGAAACCGACGCAGGATTTTGTCCCAGGCCTTCGGGATCGCGGCCTGACGGGGAATTCCGGCTCCAGCTTACATGCTAAAACCTTCAGCATTGATAACGAAAAAGTGTTTATCGGCTCGCTGAATTTTGATCCGCGCTCGACGATGCTGAACACCGAAATGGGGTTTGTCATTGAAAGCGAAACCCTGGCGCGCCTGATCCACCGACGTTTTCTGAAAAGCCGTCAGCATGAGGCGTGGCAAATCCGGCTGGATAAATTCGGGCGCTTAAACTGGGTGGAGCAAAAAGAGGGCGAGGAGATTGTCCTCAAGAAAGAGCCGAAGACGCGCTTCTGGCAGCGGGTGCTGGTACGGCTCGCCTGGTGGCTGCCGGTGGAGTGGCTGCTGTAGACGCGCCGGAAGCCCGGCGCGACAGGATGTTAAGCGGCTTTAACGCTCTCCGCTTTGTTTTGCGGTTTACCGGAAAACAGGAAACGCAGCAGGGGAATTCGCAGATGAATTTCGTACAGCAGGATGGCAATCCCCACCACAAACACCAGACCGGTGAAAAAGCCTAATGCGTTAGAACGAATGTGCGGGGTGATATATGCACCAAAAAAGAGCGTCAGCGGGTGGTGAACCAGATAGATAAATAGCGACGCGTTGACGAAATAGGTCACCCGCGCGGATTTAAAGTTCAGCAGGCGATGCCCCAGCGCAAAGACCACGTTCACCATCCACAGCCCCAGCAGCATCGTAATCACGCTTTCTGTTTCATACATCCACGCATCGCCACTCCCATAACGCTGATTGAGCAGATAGGCCGCAAAGGCGAGGGCTGAACCGACGGCGCACCATGGCGATGGCGTGGTGAACAGCGCTTTGAGCTTCGGCGAGATGAATGCCAGCGCACCCAGCATAAAGAAGGGGATGTAGAACAGGGTTTGCATCACGACGAAGTTAAACAGCCCATCGCTCAGTACCGGCGGATAAACCATAAACAGAATACGGCGAATCGCCCCGTAAGCGATACCCAGCACCAGGAAGAGCAGGGAGAGCTTGCCATAGGTGAGGTGGGGGAAATGCGATTCGTGATGGCGGCTAAGATGGCGGCGCAACTTGCTGAAAATCCACAGGCTCACGGTCGTCATCACTACCAGCACCAGCAGGAACCACAGGTGCGAAACCAGCTCCCAGACCAGGGTGTTGTATTTTTCATACAGCGACAGGTTTTGCCAGTTATCCGCTTTGCCTTTTACGTACTGCAACATGATGAACTGGGGCAGTGTCAGCAGCGGGATGGCGGTCAACATCGGAATGCCGACGCGCTCGACGCGCACTTTCCACCAGCGCTTCATCGGATAGCGCAAAAACAGCATGTAGGAGAAATAGCCAGAAATGACGAAGAACACCTGCATGCGGAAGGAGTGAATAAAATCGTTAAACAGTGTCAGCCACCATGAGGGCTCTATACTGTTAACGTGCCAGGTGTGGCTGGAGTAAATCAGTGAGATGTGAAATGGGATCCCCAATAGCATCAGCCATGCCCGGATCGAGTCGAGGAAATATTCACGTTGTACAGGTACAGTGGTCATATAACTTTGTGCATTCTCAGACTTTTCGCCTTATCCATAAGGCTAATAGTGGTTACATTCGAAGCCAACCCTACACCAAGACCGACACCCTGTCTCCAGGATAAGCACGCAAAGTGAAGAGTGGGTTCTTCTCGTTGCTTAATCCATGAGCCAGCCGCTGAACAAAGCAGTGATAATGTTGTCGGATTGCCTGAATTTCCAGTAAAATGGATCGGATCGAATTAAGCACACAAAGGGGGAAGTGCTTACTTATTATGAAACATAAACCACAAATGATGAAAATGCGTTGGTTAGGTGCAGCAGTATTGTTGTCACTGTATACCTCTTCTGCATGGTCTTTTTCCATCGATGATGTCGCAAAACAGGCAAAATCGCTGGCCGACAAAGGCTATGAGGCGCCAAAAAGTAACCTGCCCTCCGTTTTCCGCGACATGAAATATGCGGACTATCAGCAGATCCAGTTCAATCACGATAAAGCGTACTGGAACAACATTAAAACCCCGTTCAAGCTTGAGTTTTATCATCAGGGTATGTATTTCGACACCCCGGTTGCCATCAATGAGGTGACGGCTACTGCGGTGCGTAAGATCAAGTACAACCCGGATTATTTTAATTTTGGCGATGTGAAACACGATAAAGACACCGTTAAAGACCTGGGATTTGCAGGCTTTAAAGTGCTTTACCCCATCAACAGCAAAGATAAAAACGACGAAATTGTCAGCATGCTGGGGGCCAGCTATTTCCGCGTGATCGGTTCCGGCCAGGTTTACGGTCTCTCTGCGCGTGGTCTGGCAATCGACACGGCGCTGCCGTCTGGTGAAGAATTCCCGCGTTTTCGTGAGTTCTGGATCGAGCGTCCAAAACCGACGGACAAACGCCTGACTATCTACGCACTGCTGGACTCCCCGCGTGCGACCGGTGCCTACCGTTTTGTGATCATTCCAGGTCGTGACTCGGTTATCGACGTGCAGTCTAAAGTTTACCTGCGCGACAAAGTGGGCAAACTGGGCGTTGCGCCACTGACCAGTATGTTCCTGTTCGGGCCGAACCAGCCGTCTCCGGCGACCAACTTCCGCCCGGAACTGCACGACTCCAACGGCCTGTCTATTCTTGCGGGCAACGGCGAGTGGATCTGGCGTCCGCTGAACAACCCGAAACACCTGGCGGTCAGCAGCTTTGCGATGGAAAACCCGCAGGGCTTTGGTCTGCTCCAGCGCGGCCGTCAGTTCTCTCGCTTTGAAGATCTCGACGATCGTTACGATCTGCGTCCAAGCGCCTGGGTCACACCGAAAGGGGACTGGGGTAAAGGGAAAGTCGAGCTGGTTGAAATTCCAACCAACGATGAAACCAACGACAACATCGTCGCTTACTGGACGCCGGATCAGCTGCCGGAAGCCGGTAAAGAGATGAACTTCAAGTACACCATCACCTTCAGCCGCGATGAAGACAAACTGCATGCGCCGGACAACGCGTATGTGATGCAGACGCGTCGCTCAACGGGCGATGTGAAGCAGTCAAATCTCATTCGCCAGCCTGATGGCACCGTGGCGTTTGTGGTCGACTTCGCCGGTCAGGACATGAAAAAACTGACGCCGGATACGCCTGTCACGGCGCAAACCAGCATCGGTGATAATGGTGAAATCGTTGAGAGCACCGTGCGTTACAACCCGGTAACCAAAGGGTGGCGTTTAACCCTGCGCGTAAAAGTGAAAGATCCTAAACAGACCACTGAAATGCGCGCTGCGCTGGTCAATGCCGATCAGCCGCTGAGTGAAACCTGGAGCTATCAGCTACCTGCCAATGAATAATACATCTGAATATATCGATGCCATGCCGCTGACAGATATTGAGAAAGCGGCGCTGCCTAAGAGCGACATCCGCGCGGTTCATACCGCGCTGGATGGCGAGCATCACGAATTTACCCGTGATGACGATACGCCACTGGGTTCCGTCAAGACGCGTCTGGAGCAGGCCTGGCCGGATTCGCTGGCGGAAGGGCAGCTGGTTAAAGACGATGAGGGGCGCACCCAGCTGCAGGCTATGCCGAAAGCGACGCGCTCTTCCATGTTCCCGGACCCGTGGCGCACCAACCCGGTGGGCCGCTTCTGGGATCGTCTTCGCGGTCGCGATGTGGCGCCGCGCTATTTGTCTCGCCTGACCAAAGAACAGCAGGCGTCTGAGCAGAAGTGGCGTACCGTCGGCACCCTCCGTCGCTACACCCTGCTGGTTCTGACCCTGGCGCAAACCGTGGTCGCCACCTGGTACATGAAAACCATCCTGCCTTATCAGGGCTGGGCGCTGATCAATCCGGCCGACATGGTAGGACAGGATCTTTGGGTCTCCTTCATGCAGCTCCTGCCGTACATTCTGCAAAGTGGGATCCTCCTGCTGTTTGCGGTGTTGTTCTGCTGGGTCTCCGCCGGTTTCTGGACCGCGCTGATGGGCTTCCTGCAACTGCTGATGGGGCGTGACAAATACAGCATTTCAGCGTCGACGGTCGGGGATGAAGCCTTAAATCCCGAGCACCGCACTGCGCTGATCATGCCTATCTGTAACGAAGACGTTGACCGCGTATTCGCGGGCCTGCGCGCGACCTGGGAGTCTGTAAAGGCGACCGGCAACGCCGAGCATTTCGACGTCTACATCCTGAGCGACAGCTACAACCCGGACATCTGCGTGGCTGAGCAAAAAGCGTGGATGGAACTCATCGCGGAAGTGCAGGGCGAAGGGCAGATTTTCTACCGTCGCCGCCGTCGTCGTGTGAAGCGTAAAAGCGGTAACATCGATGACTTCTGCCGCCGCTGGGGTAATCAGTACAGCTACATGGTGGTACTGGACGCCGACTCCGTGATGACCGGTGAGTGTCTGACTGGCCTGGTGCGCCTGATGGAAGCGAACCCGAACGCCGGGATCATTCAGTCATCGCCGAAAGCCTCCGGTATGGACACGCTGTATGCGCGCTGTCAGCAGTTTGCTACCCGCGTTTACGGTCCGCTATTTACCGCCGGTTTGCACTTCTGGCAGCTAGGTGAATCCCACTACTGGGGCCACAACGCCATTATTCGTGTGCAGCCGTTCATCGAACACTGTGCGCTGGCACCGCTGCCGGGCGAAGGCTCGTTTGCGGGTTCCATTTTGTCTCACGACTTCGTGGAAGCTGCGCTGATGCGCCGCGCAGGCTGGGGCGTGTGGATTGCCTACGATCTGCCTGGCTCCTATGAAGAACTGCCGCCGAACCTGCTGGATGAGTTAAAGCGTGACCGCCGCTGGTGTCACGGCAACCTGATGAACTTCCGTCTGTTCCTGGTCAAAGGGATGCACCCGGTTCACCGCGCCGTGTTCCTGACGGGGGTCATGTCTTATCTGTCTGCGCCGCTGTGGTTTATGTTCCTGGCCCTGTCGACCGCACTTCAGGTTGTCCATGCCCTGACCGAACCGCAGTACTTCCTGCAACCGCGCCAGCTGTTCCCGGTGTGGCCGCAGTGGCGTCCTGAACTGGCGATTGCGCTGTTTGCGTCAACCATGGTGCTGCTGTTCCTGCCTAAGCTGCTGAGTATCATTCTTATCTGGTGCAAAGGCTCGAAAGAGTTCGGTGGCTTCTGTCGCGTGACGCTTTCCCTGCTGCTCGAAGTGCTGTTCTCCGTGCTGCTGGCCCCGGTACGTATGTTGTTCCACACGGTGTTTGTGGTCAGCGCGTTCCTCGGTTGGGAAGTGGTCTGGAACTCGCCGCAGCGTGATGATGACTCCACGCCGTGGAGCGAAGCTTTTATGCGTCATGGCTCGCAGATGCTGCTGGGTCTGGTGTGGGCTGCCGGAATGGCATGGCTGGATTTACGCTTCCTGTTCTGGCTGGCGCCGATTGTGTTCTCGCTGATCCTGTCGCCGTTTGTCTCCGTGCTTTCCAGCCGTTCTACGGTGGGGTTACGTACCAAACGCTGGAAACTGTTCCTGATCCCGGAAGAGTACTCCCCGCCGCAGGTGCTGGTGGATACCGACAAGTATCTGGCAATGAACCGCAGCCGCTCGCTGGATGATGGCTTTATTCACGCGGTGTTTAACCCGTCGTTTAACGCCCTGGCCACCGCAATGGCAACGGCGCGTCACCGTGCAAGCCAGGTGCTGGAGATCGCCCGCGATCGCCACATCGAGCAGGCGCTCAACGAAACGCCGGAAAAACTGAACCGCGACCGCCGTCTGGTGCTGTTAAGCGATCCCGTGACCATGGCGCGTTTGCACTACCGCGTATGGTCCTCTCCGGAGAGATACTCTTCGTGGGTGAACTACTACTCGACGATAAAGCTGAACCCGCTGGCCCTGAAGGCGAAGTAAGCCGAACGAAAATAAAAATACCGGCCAAGGCCGGTATTTTTTTATATGAGGTTTGAATGCGAATACTCATTGTGATGATGATGGCGCTGCTGCTCAGCGGCTGCGGCAGCATTATCAGCCGTACCATTCCCGGTCAGGGCCATGGCAACCAGTATTATCCCGGTGTGCAATGGGACGTTCGTGACTCCGCATGGCGTTATGTCACGATTATCGATCTGCCGTTCTCGCTGGTGTTCGACACACTGTTACTGCCCATCGACGCCCAGCACGGCCCTTACGAATAGGGCTGATTAACGCTCGTCCCACTCATCCGCTGCGGTTTGCCCCTCTTCGGTATCCAGCGGCGGCTCAAGCTGAAACTCACCCTCATCCCATTCATGGAGGGTGTTTTCTTCCTGCCACTCCTGACGCAGCTCGATCTCTTCATAATCACCGTCGAACACCGCCTGAGCTGCTTGACCACTCAGCACGGGCAGGCATTCACCGTCTTCCCCCTCGTCTGCAAAGAATTCGGCCTGCCACATGATATCGCCATCCTGCAGGACATATTTTTGGATATTGAGTTGTTGGATGTCCGCATCCTCTTCCTCGACGTTGGTGTTGTCGGCGAGGAACTCTTCACGGGCGGCATCAATCGCTTCTTCCAGCGTGGCATACATGGTCATCGGTTTCTCCCTGTGATTCGCAGTGGTGTTCAGGGAAAGAATAGCTGATTCTCTGATTTTGCAAGTATGAATGGGGCAATAAGTTGTCAGGAGGATGCATTCAGGGCAGGCCGCGAGGCGCGTGCCAGGCCCCACCAGGAGTAAATGGCGTTAAAGAGCACGACGCTTGCCGTCACAATAAAGACCGCGCGGAAGCCAAAGCTGGCGGAGATCCCGGCCCCGACCAGTGGGCCGGTGACGTTACCAATATCGCGAAACGACTGGTTATAGCTGAAGATTCGCCCGGCGATTTGGTTTGTCGAATTGTAGACTAGCAGGGTTTGCACTGCCGGAAGCAGTGCGCCGTCAGCGGCGCCCAGTAAAAAGCGCAGCACGCCGAGTTGCCACGGCGTTTGGACGAAGGACATCGGGATCAGCAGCAGAACCGAGATCACCAGCGCGGCAATCAGGATCTTCTCCGGGCCGATACGATCGCCGAGCTTCCCGAGACGCGGTGCGCTCAGCAGCGCCGCAACGCCCGGTACGGAGGCAATCATGCCGCTGATAAACGCGATATTGCTGACATTCCCGGCCAGTTCGCGCACGTACAGTGTCAAAATCGGGGCGATCGATCCGGTCGCCACCTGGATAATCATCGTCGTCACGAACAGGCTCAACACCAGCTTCGGGTTTTTCAGCGAGCCGATGACATCGCGCGCATGCAGCATCTCTTTTTTCGACACCGGCGTGAAGTTTTCGCGAATAAAGAACGCCGTCAGCAGGAAGCAGGCAAAGAGCACGCTGGCGGTGATGAAAAACACGGGACGCAATCCGTAGGTATCGGCCATCAGCCCCCCGGCGAGCGGGCCTAACAGTGCGCCACTGACGCCGCCGGTCGATAAGGTGCCGAGCGCCCACCCGCTTTTATGGCGAGGAATTTGCGTGGCGATAAGGGCGTTAGCGTTAGGGACAAATCCACCTAACAGGCCCAGCAGCGCGCGCAAGATGAGGAATTGCCAGATATTCTGCGCCATTCCCATCAGCACCATGATAATCGCCATCCCGAGCGCAGAACGCAGCAGCATGATCTTGCGCCCCTTGCGGTCTGCAAGCCCGCCCCAGAAAGGGGAGGCAATGGCTGAGAACAGGAATGTGATACTGAATACCAGACCGGACCACATATTCAGTGCGCTATGGCCCGTCACGCCGAGTTGCTCGACATACAGCGGCAGGAAAGGCATCACCAGGCTAAATCCGGCTCCGGTTAAAAAACAGCCGAGCCAGGCCACGACGAGGTTACGTTTCCAGTTTATGGGGGCATCTGAGGGCGACATAGCATTCCGCATTGCGATAAAAGAAGATAGTAAGCTTGCTAATTATGCGCCTGGGGGATGATTGCTGCAATGCGAAGGGCTTTTAAAGCTAAAAGCGATGCGGCCTGAACGACCGCAAGGAGGTTAGTTAGTAGCGGGAAGGCATGCCTTGTGGGCGCGTCTTGAAGCGGCGATGCAGCCACATGTACTGCTCCGGCGCGTGCATGATGCATTGCTCAATGATGCCGTTCATCCAGCGGGCCGTGGTTTCTGCATCATCCAGCGGCGGTGTGCGCTCTGGCTCAAGCATCATCAGTTCGTAGCCTTTTCCGTCTGGTTTACGACGCGGAACAAAAGGCACAACGGCGGCTTTAGACATACGGGCCAGCATCCAGGTACCGGTGGTGGTCGCCGTTTCCTGAACGGCAAAGAAAGGGACGAACACGCTGGATTGCTTACCGTAATCGTGGTCAGGGGCATACCAGATCACTTCGCCGTTTTTCAGCGCGCGGATCATCCCTTTGAGGTCTTTACGGTCGATCATGCTCTTATTGGAGCGCATACGGCCCCAGGTTTGCAGAAGATCGATCACCGGATTATCGTTCGGGCGATAGACGCCGATGCCGGGAGCCTGCATGCCAAACATCCTTGCGCCTATTTCGAGCGTCAGGAAGTGAATGCCAATCAGCAGCACGCCGGTTTTTTCCGCCTGCAGGGTATGCACTGGCTCCATGCCTGTTCCGGTCACGTCAAACCAGCGCGCCATACGTTTATCGGGCCAGAACCAGGCCATTCCGGTTTCCATCAGACCCATGCCGACCGATTCGAAATTCTTGCGCAGCATCCGCTCGCGCTCCTGTGCGCCCATGTCTGGAAAACAAAGTTCCAGATTGCGGTTCGCAATCTTGACGCGTCGTTTCATAAAGCGCTGAGCGAGATGACCAAGACCGCAACCGATGCGATAGATCACCGGATAGGGAAGTTGAACCAGCAACCATAAAAGGCCGATGCCGGCCCAGGTTGGCCAGTAACGTGGATGAAGCAACGCCGTTGAAAACTGAGGTAATCGGGTCATGTCTTTCCTGTCTTTTTCGTCCTTATGCCAGCATTCTCGCATTTTTTAAATACATAACCAAAACGAAAGGGCGCCAAATGAACGCTTTTGCAGCAATTGTTGCTACTTTATTTTCTGGATGAGGGAAATGTAGCGCAAAATGTGGGGATGTAAATTCTCATTGTATGCTATATGATGCCGCCGATTTTCTTTCTCTTAACGATTGCAGGAACCGTACACCATGCCAGTGTTACACAACCGCATTTCGAATGAGACCTTGAAAGCACGCATGCTTGCGGAAACCGAAGCGCGTGTAACCATCTCATTCTACAAATATTTTATCATTGAAGAGCCGCAGGTCACCCGCGACGCACTCTATAAAGCCTTTGAAGCGCTGAAGGTATTTGGCCGCGTTTATCTGGCCCATGAAGGGATCAACGCGCAGATCAGCGTGCCAGAAAGTAAAGTAAACGCCTTCCGCGATTTTCTTTATGGTTTTGATCCCGCTCTCAACAATGTTCGTTTGAACGTTGCCCTCGATGATGACGGGAAATCCTTCTGGGTGCTGCGCATGAAAGTGCGTGAGCGCATCGTGGCCGACGGCATCGACGATCCGACGTTCAACGCCGCTGATGTCGGCGAATATCTGAAAGCGGCAGAAGTGAACGCCATGCTGGACGATCCTGATGCCGTGTTTATCGATATGCGCAACCACTACGAATATGAAGTAGGCCATTTCGAAAACGCGCTGGAAATCCCGGCCGACACGTTCCGCGAGCAGCTGCCGAAAGCCGTGGAGATGATGCAGGAACACAAAGATAAAAAAATTGTGATGTACTGCACCGGCGGAATTCGCTGTGAAAAAGCCAGCGCCTTTATGAAACACAGCGGTTTCAATAAAGTCTGGCATATCGAAGGCGGGATTATTGAGTACGCCCGCCGCGCGCGTGAGCAGGGCCTGCCGGTGCGTTTTATCGGTAAGAACTTCGTCTTTGACGAGCGTATGGGCGAGCGCATCTCCGAAGATGTGATTGCGCACTGTCATCAGTGCGGTACGCCGTGTGACACCCACACCAACTGCAAAAATGACGGCTGCCATTTGCTGTTTATTCAGTGTCCGAGCTGTGCCGAGAAGTTCAGAGGCTGCTGTAGCGAGCTGTGTAGCGAAGAGAGCGTACTGCCTGAAGAAGAGCAACGTCGTCGTCGCGCAGGGCGAGAAAACGGCAACAAGATTTTCAATAAATCGCGTGGTCGTCTGAATACCAAACTGGGCATCCCTGACCCGGAATAAATAAGAAATCCCGGCGCAAAATGCGGCCGGGATTTTTTTATCAGGACTTCTGCTGCACGCCTTCCACGGAAATAATCAGATCCACTTCCTGCGATGCCGGGCCTAAATCGGTGGTGATGTTGAAATCTTTCAGACGGATTTTACCCTCAGCCTCAAAGCCAGCGCGTTTGCCGCCCCACGGATCATCCCCCTGACCAATGAGTTTCGCATCGAGGGTGACAGGTTTCGTCACGCCGTTTAGCGTCAGATTGCCGGTGATATCCAGATCATCGCCGTCCTTTTTCACTTCCGTTGAGGTAAATGTCGCCTGCGGGAATTTCGCCACGTTGAGGAAATCCGCGCTGCGCAGATGTTTATCACGCTCTGCGTGGTTGGTGTCCAGGCTGTTGGTATTGATGGTCACATTCACTTTATCTGCAGCGGGATTTTTCTCGTCAAAGGTAAAAGTGCCGTCGAAATCTTTAAAGGTGCCATACAGCCAGCTGTAGCCCAGATGCTGAATACGGAAATTCACGAAGGCGTGCTGGCCCTCTTTATCAATTTTGTAATCAGCGGCCACGGCAGAGCCGGTGACAAATACCAAAGAACCTAACGCGATACCCAGCAGGTGTTTTTTCATTTTATGCTCCAGAGTCTACAGACGATCGGCCCAGCATGCGCTTGAGCGTGGCGTCTTTATCGATGAAATGATGTTTAAGGGCCGCAAGGCCGTGCAGGACAGAAAGAATCACGACGCCCCAGGCAAGCCAGAGATGCACCTGGCCCGCCAGATCGGCCTGGGAACCGGCATCCGCCAGGGTAGCCGGAACCTCAAAGAGACCAAAAACGCTGATCGGTTTACCGTCGGCGGTCGAAATCAGATACCCGCTAATCAAAATGGCAAACAGCAGGCCATACAGGGCGATGTGAGCGGCGATGGCGCTCAGTCGCGTCAATTTGCTGTAGCTTTTTAGCGCCGGTGGAGGAGGGGAAATGTGACGCCAGACAATACGAACCACCAGGCTCATCATCAACAGGATGCCAATGCTTTTGTGCAGTTCAGGCGCCTGGTGATACCAGCCGTCGTAATAGCTAAGCGTCACCATCCACAACCCTAAGCCGAACATGCCATAAACCGCGAGAGCAATTAACCAGTGCAAGCATATGGATATTATTCCATAGCGTGCAGAAGAATTACGCAGCTGCATAATGATGACCATCCCTAATTAATTTGAAGGGTAAAAATGGCCTGTGAAAAGGATTATTGCAACTGATATTTAAGCATTAGGAATATTCATTTTTCTATTTCAATATTTTTGATAGTGTAACGCGATTCTGATTCAATTCATTCGTGTTTAAGTGGCTGTTCTTAGGTGGGAGAGGCTTTTCGGGTGTTATGTGGTAATCAAATTATTTGCAGCCAGATTAAGGTAATATAAAGTATTGTCAATTATCGTCAGTGTGTCTTTTCAGAAAAATACAATATAAATAACATCGATGATGGCAAGCATTGACCATAGAAAAATATAGAGCATCAAATGCTCGCGAATATTGTTTACCAGATAATCAAAGATCCTGCGCATTATCTCTGTCCGACGATATAAAGAGAAAGGCCCCGACGGGTCGGAGCCTGAAAAGAGGATTATCCGCCAAAACGCGCGAGAGAGAAGGGGGCCAGATCAAACTGCGGAGTGATACCCTGCGCAAACTGCGCGGCGATTTCACCCAGCACAGAGGCGAATTTAAACCCGTGTCCGCTTAGCCCGGTGATCAGCAGCGTATTGTCGTGGCCCGGAAGCGTATCGATAATGAAATCTTCATCCGGGGTGTTGTCGTACGTACAGGCGGCACCGTACAGCAGCCCGCCGACGCCTGGCAGCACATTACGCAGGAAGTTGAACGCCTCGGAACCATCGCCCGGCAAAGCACCGAACGCTTTGCGCTCCTCCGGGGAGGAGATGATCTGCCCGCCGTTATGCTTACCAATCTTGAGCGCGTCTTTTTCAGACGGGAAGCCGTAAAACTGATCGCCATTCGGCAGCTCGCCGGTAAAGGCCGGGAATTTATTCTGGGTGCTGAAACGCCCGTCGGCCTGGAACCAGGAGAAGACTTTACGCACCGGCTGAACCGGCAGCTCAGGCATCAGTTTCGTGACCCATGTCCCGGCACTGACCAGCAGGCGGGAGGCGGTATAAGGCCCTTCCGGTGTCTCAACGGTAACACCGTCGTCATTGTGCTGGATTGCCGTGACCGGGCAGTTAAAGAGCTGGGCGCAACCCGCTTTTTCAGCGAGGGAGACCCAGGTTTTGATGGCGGTTTCACAATGCAGTACGCCGGAGTTGGCTTCAAAGAGTCCGATGTAATCCTCGGGAACCGTGATCTCTGGCCAGCGTTTCATGACGGCGGTGGCGTCGAGGCGCTCCACGTCGAGATTGAATTCGCGGGCACTGTGCTCCACGTTCGCCAGGAATTCCGAATGCGCAGGACCGAGGTTCACCACGCCTGTGCGCTCGAAAATTTTATCTTCGGTCAGGGCTGATAATTCATCCCAGAGTTGTTGCGCCCTCAGTACCAGCGGAACGTAGCGCTTGCCTTCGCCATAGGCATGGCGGATGAGGCGGGTGTCGCCGTGATGGCTCCCCTCAGCATGCGGAGGAAGGTGGGAATCAATCATCAGGACGTTCAGGCCAGCAAGGGTTGCGTAATAACCCGCAGCAGAGCCGACGGAGCCGCTGCCTAAAATAATCAAGTCGTATTTCATGAGAATCTCTTAAACCAGGACTTAAGTTTGCAGAGTAAATAAGATGAAAGGCTTATTCAAGGGAGAAATAAATGAGGCACCCCTTAGGTGCCTGTTGAGTGAATGTAGGGCATAAAATTAATGCCGACGATACTCATTTTCCTGGTAGTCGCCAGACTCTATTTTGGCAATGCCTGCCTCTAAAATAGAAATAAACTGACGGGCGACATCTGTGGTCAGCCACAGTGTCTGTCCAACTTCCGCTTCTTCACGGCTAGGCTGATTCGGGGTCTGGTAGTGCAAACGCAGCATCAGCGCATCGTAGCTGTCTACGGTACTGATGTCCCATCCGACAAGTGGATGAGTCTGGATGACTTCATTATTCTTTTCCATCATAACCCCCGTAATACGTGTGAGAAGACAACGACTGTGAGGTTCAATGCGTGTTTTTCTGAAGCAACTTCAGTATATCAATAAATAAGGGATATGAAGGGAAAAATAAACAGGCTGCAACCTAAATTTCTGCTTTTTAGGATTGTTTGAACAATAAAACGCCATCTTATTCACGTTTTTTTAAGAAGATACGCAATTAATTTGAACTTATTTAATCGGCATAAAAAAAGCCGGGGCGACCCGGCAAAAAATGACAATGAGGGAGTTTGAATTAATCGGTGATGAACCAGTCGTCGGCGCTTTCCCAGGTTTCTTGCAGGATTTCGCTAATGCGATCTTTATCCTCTTTTGCCCCACCGAGGACGGAAAGATTGTTCGCGGAGGCGTAACGGACGGTGACAGCCCCTTCCTGATCGGGGAACGTGCTGTTGATGCGACGGGAGAGTTCTCCGGCCAGCGCATCCAGCGCGCCAGCAGGCAAAGTGGTTGTTTTGGCGATAGTCACTTCGATACGCATAATTGCCCCCTGTGTAATATACTGTGTATTTATACAGGCATTATATTGAACTTACAACAGGGGGCGATAAAAAATTACTGTTTAACCGTCCAGTTAACGGTTTCACCGGCCAGGAACGGGATCAGCGTGTCGTCTGTCAGGGCGATAGTATCGACGACCTGGCTCTGTTTGCGTTCCAGCTCGATAAAGGTTTCATTCACCGGCAGGCCGTAGAAGCGCGGACCGTTCAGGGAACAGAAGGCTTCGAAGTGCTCCAGCGCGCCCATCTCTTCAAATACCGTGGCGTAGCTGGCCAGCGCCGTTGGGGCGTTGAAACAGCCCGCACAGCCGCAGCTGGCCTCTTTACGGTGACGCGCGTGCGGGGCGGAGTCGGTTCCGAGGAAGGCGCGGGTAAAACCGCTGGCGACCAGTTCACGCAGCGCCTGCTGGTGGATATTGCGCTTGAGGATCGGCAGGCAGTACAGGTGAGGGCGCACACCGCCGACCAGCATGTGGTTACGGTTGAACATCAGGTGCTGAGGGGTGATTGTCGCGGCGAGCAGATCGTTGCCGTCGCGCACATACTCGGCAGCATCTTTGGTAGTGATGTGCTCAAAGACCACTTTCAGCCCCTGCAGACGCTGGCGCAGGGGTTCCATCACGGTCTCGATAAAGCGCGCTTCGCGGTCAAAAATATCGATGTCGGGATGCGTCACTTCGCCGTGGATAAGCAGCGGCATGCCCAGTTTTTCCATGCGTTCCAGGACCGGCATAATGGCATCCGTGCTGGTCACACCGTGGCTGGAGTTGGTGGTGGCATTGGCCGGGTAGAGTTTGGCGGCAGTGAACACGCCTTCATTAAAGCCGCGTTCGACTTCGTTCGGGTCGAGCGAATCGGTGAGGTAGCAGGTCATCAGCGGGGTAAAATCATGGCCTGCCGGAACGGCATCGAGAATGCGCTGACGGTAGGCAATTGCGGCATCAACGGTGGTGACTGGTGGAACCAGGTTAGGCATGACAATCGCGCGGCCATAGATTTCGCTGGTGTAAGGGACAACGGTTTTCAGCATGTCGCCATCGCGCAGATGGATATGCCAGTCGTCAGGGCGGCGGATTTTCAGAACCTGGGGATGTGCAGTCATTGATATGCTCCGGCTTATCAGGAATCAGTCATAAGGATGGCTGTTTTTGCCGGACACAAATCATAAGGGGAAACGTTTTCGTTTGCACACATTTCCGTTAAATAGCAGTGTAAAAAAAGGGCGCACACGGCGCCCTCTCGGTTAATTCGTAAACGGGATGATAATTTCACCCGGTTTCACTTCAATTCCCTTGGCGTATTTCTTCGCCAGCGCTTCACCTTTGCTTCTGTCCTCGCTCAGCACATAGGCAGGCTGCTGATTGAAATAGTTCCGCAGCGACTGGTTCAGATACGGCATCAGGGTTTGCAGCACCGGTTTCATTTTCTCCGGCGTCACTTCGGCATCCACGATCTCCATTTCCTGAAGATAGATGGCCCCTTTCTCTTTGTTAAAGACCGGCAGCGCTTTCAGTTTCAGCTTAATGTTCGCTTTCTGGCTGCCAAACAGGGAGTTCATATCCAGTTTGGCGTCGCCGGAGAGCGTGACTTTATTCGGCTCTTCGCGGCCAATCTGGCTGACGAGTTGATTGAGTACGATATGGGCATCGGCAACGCCGGGCACACCGATATCTTTGGAGAAGTTATTGTGTTTTTCCAGCGCCTGATTAATTTCCTGCTCACTAACGCTGTATTGCGTAAGCTGGTTACAACCGACCAGCAGGCCGCTGATAACTAACGCAGCAGCAATGACAATCTTTTTCATGGGGTTCCTCAACATGATGTCGGCGCTCTTGTCCTGACGCATCAGTATGTCAGGGGGGTATACCAGTTACCAGCAGAAAAACCTGATATTCGGGGGCGAAAGTGGACCTTCCGCCCGTCGGAATACGTGCTCAGACCATCAGGCCCCAGGTTCGAGCATCCCGCTCGCGCTGCGTTTCGGGCTGAACTGCCACCACAGGGCGATGAGGGTGATAAAGCCTACAACGCCCAGCATCACCCACGGCAATTCCGGTTGATTGAGCGCTTTCCCTGCATCGAACAACCAGCCGCCACCGGCGTATCCGAGCGCACCGCCAAAGGCCAGCCCCAGTCGGCTAAAGCCCATGTAGCTTCCGCGCGCACGCGGATCGGCAAGCCCGGCGCTGAGGGTTTCACGCGCCGGTTCGGCAATGATCGACCCAATGTAGAAGGTGCAGATCAGAATAAAGAGCTGTTGGAGAGTGCCGACCAGACCAATCGGCATCATGCTTAATGTCATCAGCAGCAGGCCCGCCATCAGGCGATGCTCAAGACGAAAACGTTTTTCGCTCCAGCGCGCGATAGGGTAGAGAAGGGTCAGCGACAGGCAGGCTTCGATGGCATACATCCATTTGACGGCCGCAGGCGAACCGGCAATATCGTTAACCATAATGGGCAGCATCAGCATTACCTGCACCGCCAGCATGTAATAGCCCGTCAGCGTCAGCACGTAGGTGACGAAACGTTTATCGGCCAGCACACGGCCCAGCCCTTCACGCACGGGGGCTTTTACCGTCGAGAGTTTCCAGGCGGGCAGCAGCCAGGCGTTAAATGCCGCGCAGAGGATAAACAGCACCGCGCCGGTGGCGCACACCAGACGGAAATCATACTGCAACAGCCAGCTGCCGAGCAGGGCGCCAACCACCGCACCGGCGCTGTCCTGCATCATCAGCAGTGAGAAAAAACGCCCGCGATGCTGTGGGCGAATCAGTTTCACGACCAGCGCAGTACGCGGCGGATCAAACAGCGTGCCGCCAATCCCGGAGAGGAAACAGGAGAACCACAGCAGCCAGGGATCGTGCGCGATGCCCATGGTGGCAAATCCGGCGGCCCGCAGCAGCATGCCGGTGACAATCATCGGTTTTGCGCCGAAGCGGTCGGCAATCGCACCGCCAAACACGCCAAGTCCCTGCTGGACAAACTGACGCAAGCCCAGGGCAATTCCGACCATTAATGCCGCCCAGCCCATTTGATCGACAAAGCGAATGGAGATCAGTGGGAAGACGACAAAAAAGCCGAGCACGACCAGCATGTTATCGACGAGCAGAAAATATTTGCCCAGGCTCCGGGCTTGCGATACGCGAGACATTTTCCCTCCAGGGAAAAATCACGTCATCCTGCTGACGGCCCCGAAAAGGCAGTCTGAAGGCTTAAGTGTAGAGAAAGATGAGCACGCTAATATTCTGCGTGGTTGTGAGGCGTTTTCCCACACCGCCAGCGACAATATTTTTTTATCAAAAGGGTGGTTTGATTCAGCTTTTTAATCGAATTTTGTGAAATCTGTGAAAAAGGGTATGTCACTGTTTTCACAGAAAGCACCGGCGCAGGTATAGTAAAGCTAACAGGTAGAGCAGAAGTAACGGGAAGGAGTGGTAACGATGTTTGGCTATCGCAGTAACGTGCCAAAAGTGCGCCTGACAACAGACAGACTGGTCGTTCGTCTGGTGCATGAGCGTGATGCCTGGCGTCTGGCGGATTATTACGCCGAGAATCGCCAGTTTTTAAAGCCCTGGGAACCCGTTCGGGATGAAAGCCACTGCTATCCCTCCGGCTGGCAGGCTCGCCTGAGTATGATTGCCGAATTCCACAAGCAGGGCAGTGCCTATTATTTCGCGTTGCTCGACCCGGAAGAGAAAGAGATCATCGGGATCGCCAATTTCTCGAACGTGGTGCGCGGATCGTTTCACGCCTGTTACCTCGGCTACTCCATCGGCCAGAAATGGCAGGGCCAAGGGCTGATGTTTGAAGCCCTGACCAGCGCAATCCGCTATATGCAGCGCTCTCAGCACATCCACCGCATTATGGCCAACTATATGCCGCACAATCAGCGTAGCGGCGATCTGCTGGCGCGGCTTGGGTTTGAAAAAGAAGGCTACGCGAAAGATTATCTGTTGATCGACGGCGAGTGGCGCGACCACGTGCTGACGGCGTTAACCACCAAAGAATGGACCGCAGGTCGTTAAGGAGTACGCATGAAATATCAGTTAACTGCCACAGAAGCGCGTGTGATTGGCTGCCTGCTGGAAAAACAGGTCACGACGCCAGAGCAATATCCCCTGTCGGTCAATGCGGTGACGCTGGCCTGTAACCAGAAAACCAACCGTGAGCCGGTGCTCAACCTGAGCGAACACGAGGTACAAGAGCAGTTGGATGCGCTGGTTAAACGCCACTATCTGCGCACCGTCAGTGGGTTTGGCAACCGCGTCACTAAATATGAACAACGTTTTTGCAATTCCGAATTTGGCGATCTGAAACTGAACAGCGCCGAAGTGGCGGTGATCACCACCTTGCTGCTGCGCGGGGCGCAAACGCCGGGTGAATTGCGTTCCCGCGCCGCACGAATGCATGAATTCAGTGATATGCAGGAAGTGGAACAGACGCTGGAAAATCTCGCCTCCCGCGAAGATGGCCCGTTTGTGCTGCGCCTCGCGCGTGAGCCGGGCAAACGCGAAAGCCGATATATGCATCTTTTCAGTGGCGACGTTGAAACCCTCATCAATGTGGTAGAAGCGCTTTCGCCCGCCGAGGACGAGAGTCTTGCCGCGCGGGTCGACGCGTTGGAAAACGAAGTGGCGGAACTCAAGCAGCGCCTCGACTCCCTGCTGGCGCATTTAGGAGACTAACGGTGACAACATTACGCATTGGCGTGGTCGGCCTCGGCGGGATCGCGCAGAAAGCCTGGCTGCCGGTTCTGGGCGCGGCGACCGACTGGACGCTGCAAACCGCATGGTCCCCGACGCGGGAAAAAGCGCAGCGAATCTGCGATACCTGGCGAATTCCTTATGCTGCCTCCATGGCGGATCTGGCGCGCGACTGTGACGCGGTATTCGTTCATACCTCGACCGCGACGCACTATCAGGTGGTGAGCGAATTGCTCAACGCCGGTGTTCACGTTTGTGTCGATAAACCGCTGGCCGAGAATGTGCAGGACGCCGAGCGTCTGATTGAGCTGGCGGCGCGCAAAAATCTGACGCTGATGGTCGGGTTCAATCGCCGGTTCTCGCCGCTGTATCAAGATCTCAAATCCCGGCTTGGCGCGGCGGCATCGCTGCGCATGGATAAGCATCGCACCGACAGCATTGGCCCGAACGATCTGCGTTTTACGCTGCTGGATGATTATCTGCATGTGGTCGATACGGCCCTGTGGCTGACCAACGGTAATGCACAACTGAAAAGCGGCACCCTGCAAACCAACGATCAGGGGGAGATGGTGTATGCCGAACACCATTTCGCGGTGGACACAATTCAGGTGACCACTAGCATGCATCGTCGTGCGGGAAGTCAGCGC
Organism: Lelliottia sp. 489; assembly: GCF_050435885.1. NCBI lineage: Bacteria > Pseudomonadati > Pseudomonadota > Gammaproteobacteria > Enterobacterales > Enterobacteriaceae > Lelliottia > Lelliottia sp. 489. The sequence continues at coordinate 84,713 of NZ_JBNDLC010000001.1, forward strand.
GAATCCGTGCAGGCGGTCACCGACGGCGCACTCATTGATGTGACCGATATGCGTGAATGGCGTGAAGAAAAAGGGAGCGGGGTGGTGACGCGGCCAATCCCTGGCTGGCAGAGTACGCTGGAGCAGCGCGGGTTCGCCGGTTGTGCGCGTCACTTCATCGAGTGCGTGCAAAATCAGACGGTTCCTGAAACTTCGGGCGAACAGGCGATTCTGGCGCAACGCGTCATTGAAAAGCTCTGGCGCGAGGCGATGAGCGAGTAGAAACTGTTTAACCCCTGTAACATCTGCGGATAGTAATTCGCTTAAATACGGGTAGACTAAGCGCACTTTTCACGCCTGCTATGCAGGCGTTTTGCCGTGTGGTTGTGGAAATTCACGTTAATGAACTTATTAAAATCGCTGGCAGCAGTCAGCTCGATGACCATGTTTTCTCGCGTGCTGGGTTTCGCGCGCGATGCGATTGTGGCGAGAGTGTTTGGCGCGGGGATGGCGACTGACGCCTTCTTTGTGGCGTTCAAACTGCCGAACTTACTGCGCCGAATTTTCGCCGAAGGGGCGTTCTCCCAGGCGTTCGTGCCGATTCTGGCGGAATACAAAAGCAAGCAGGGCGAAGACGCGACCCGCGTGTTTGTCTCCTATGTCTCGGGCCTGCTGACGCTGGCTCTGGCGATTGTCACGGTGGTCGGGATGCTGGCCGCGCCGTGGGTGATTATGGTGACCGCGCCGGGCTTTGCCGACACGGCGGATAAATTCGCCCTGACGACGCAGCTTCTGCGCATTACCTTTCCTTATATTCTGCTGATTTCGCTGGCGTCGCTGGTCGGGGCGATCCTCAACACCTGGAACCGCTTCTCCGTTCCGGCGTTTGCACCGACGTTTTTAAACGTCAGCATGATCGGTTTTGCCCTGTTTGCGGCACCGCACTTCCATCCGCCGGTGCTGGCGCTGGCGTGGGCAGTCACCGTCGGCGGCCTGCTGCAGCTGGCTTATCAGCTTCCGCACCTGAAAAAGATCGGCATGCTGGTGCTGCCGCGCATCAACTTCCGCGATGCGGGTGCGATGCGCGTGATCAAGCAGATGGGGCCGGCGATCCTCGGCGTGTCCGTGAGCCAGATTTCCCTGATTATCAACACCATTTTCGCCTCCTTCCTGGTGTCAGGTTCCGTGTCGTGGATGTACTACGCCGACCGCTTGATGGAGTTCCCGTCCGGGGTGCTGGGCGTGGCGCTGGGGACGATTCTGCTGCCGTCGTTGTCGCGAAGCTTTGCCAGCGGCAATCATGATGAATACTGTCGCCTGATGGACTGGGGTTTACGCCTGTGCTTCCTGCTGGCGCTGCCAAGCGCTGTGGCGCTGGGGATTCTGGCGAAACCCTTAACGGTTTCATTATTCCAGTACGGCAAATTCAACGCGTTCGATGCATTAATGACCCAGCGCGCGCTGGTGGCGTATTCCGTCGGCCTGATGGGGCTGATTGTGGTGAAAGTGCTGGCGCCGGGCTTTTATTCGCGTCAGGACATCAAAACGCCGGTCAAGATTGCGATTGTGACGCTGGTGATGACCCAACTGATGAACCTCGCGTTTATCGGGCCACTGAAGCACGCGGGTCTGTCGCTGTCGATCGGTCTGGGGGCCTGTCTGAACGCCGGGCTGCTCTACTGGCAGCTGCGTAAGCAGAAAATTTTCACTCCGCAGCCGGGCTGGATGAGTTTCCTGGTGCGTCTGGTCATTGCGGTGGTGGTGATGGCGGCGGCGCTGGTCGGGATGATGTATGTGATGCCGGAATGGTCTCTGGGCACCATGCCGTATCGTCTGCTGCGCCTGATGGCTGTTGTGGTCGTGGGGATTATTGCCTACTTCGCTACACTTGCGGTGCTCGGCTTTAAGGTGAAAGAGTTCGCTCGCCGGACGGCATAAACGACTAAAGGGGAGTTCACCAGAGGGTGCTCCCCGTTTCCCACTTCATCTCTTCACTGAAGCGTTAAATCGAAATCTTCTTCCCGCCAGCGCGCGAGCTGGATGTCTGGCCATTGGCGCCATACAGCCCCGGCTCCTGATGAGGTTTTAACACCTCAAGCGCCTGCTGGTTGCGTTCAATTTGCCCCTCTAACAGCCAGCCGTTGTGCTGGTTGAGATCGCGAAGGTGCTGCGTTTTTTCTGTGATGGTCTGCCAGCGCTCAACGATATCGTCGTTGGCGCTGCGACGTGGATCTTGCTCCGCGCGGCGCTGCTGCTCCAGATAGTCCAGGGTAGCCAGCAGCGAGCTTTTATCTTCAGTAATGCGCTGCAGTGCGCTGCCGCTGACATAGCCTGCGGATAACTGTTGTTGCTCGGCATCCATCACCGTCTTCAGATCGTTCAGGACTACCGTCATTTGATCCAATATTTCTGACAGTCGACTCATACGGTTATTTACTCTGAAGGAAGTTCTGCGTTTCGTTAATCAGCGCATCAGCGATTTTGCTGGTGTCCATTTTCAGTTCGCCGTTACGAATCGCGGTTTTCAGCGCTTCGACGCGTTCCATATTGATATCGTTCGTGCCTGGCTGCATCAGTTTTGACTGTGCATCACTTAACGTGACGCTGGTGCTGTTGGCCGTGGACGATTTTTCCAGACGCGCTTTAAGGGCTGGCGCGTCGTTCGTTTCGCGAGGTTGTACAGTGCTAACCGGCTTCAGGGGCGATGTACGATCAATGCTCATAGTGTTGTCCTCATAGAGGTTCGCGGCGTTGGCGCCTGATATAATCATCTGATGATTATTTATCGGCAGCTGCCGCGATATCTTTAAAAAGATTATAGGTTAATCAGAATATTCCCATCAGAACCGACGGTTCCGCTAACCACCTGACCTGAAGACATCCTAACGCGTGCGTTTTGGGCGACGGCAGCGTTGTTCAGCGCCTGGCCTTCGCTATTAATGCTAAAGCCATCTCCGTTCGCCACCACCATCACGCGCTGTCCGGCTTTAATGCGCCACGCCTGACGCAGCATCGACAGCTGGATGGCTTGCCCTGGCGCCAGATCGCGCAGGCTCACCGAATCCTGTGCCTGGTTAATATCCAGCATGGTGCGCGGCGGAAGTTGATCCAGGCGTCCGCGCTTTAATTCTACATGAGCGGGCTGTAAAACGCTGCCGCGTGCGATGGGCTGAGCGGCGACAACATAGTTGCCTGTCGCCTGAACCATAACCTGCAAAAAGCGTTTCTCATTATTGCAGCGGGCCAGCACGTTCACATTACCCCACAGCCGGGCACCGCCGCTGATGCTGAACGAGGGTTGAGCACAAGTGGGCAGGAGATTCGGCTGCGTTCGAATATCGACTTTGACCTCATCGCTTAACCCCGCCAGACGCTCAGCAAAAAAAGCGGTCAGCAACACATTCAGCCCCAGCGCTGAAGACTGGGTACTGAACAGCAGTAAGGTAACGGCAAGGCCATTTTTGAACGTCAGCATCTCACTTTCCCGCGGTTCCTGGATTTAACAGGATTCTACCCCTAAGGCTTTCCCATCAACGCAACAAATAGCGACGCATTTTGCGTTTATTCCTTCGATAAGGAAGACGGGTTGAGATTTAAGCTACATGCTGAAATTTCGCCATCAGCGGAGGAGACATGCTCGATAAACTCGACGCCGCGTTACGTTTTCAACAGGAAGCGCTCAATCTGCGCGCCCAGCGGCAGGAGATCCTGGCCGCCAATATCGCGAATGCCGACACCCCAGGGTTTCAGGCGCGCGATATTGATTTTTCTACTGAGCTTAAAAAAGTGATGGAGCGTGGTCGGGCCGAAGGGACGGGTGTTGCCCTTGCGCTGACCTCTTCACGCCACATTCCCGCTCAGGCGATGACTGCGCCGTCCACCGATTTACTTTATCGCATTCCTGACCAGCCATCCCTGGACGGTAACACCGTCGATATGGACCGGGAGCGCACCCAGTTTGCCGATAACAGCCTGCAGTATCAGATGGGGCTAACCGTGCTCGGTGGACAGATTAAAAGCATGCAGAGCGTCCTGCAGGGGGGCAACTAATTCATGGCCTTACTGAATATTTTTGATATCGCGGGTTCAGCCCTGACCGCGCAGTCTCAGCGTCTGAACGTCGCCGCCAGTAACATGGCGAACGCCGACAGCGTGACCGGACCCGATGGTCAGCCCTATCGCGCCAAACAGGTGGTCTTTCAGGTCAATGCGGCGCCGGGCGCGGCAACCGGCGGTGTGAAAGTGGCCGATGTGGTTGAGAGCCAGGCCCCGGACAAACTGGTGTATGAGCCAGGCAACCCGCTGGCAGATGCGAGCGGCTACGTGAAAATGCCAAACGTCGATGTGGTCGGCGAAATGGTGAACACCATGTCAGCGTCGCGCAGCTATCAGGCGAACGTTGAAGTGCTCAATACCGTGAAGAGCATGATGCTCAAAACGCTCACTCTCGGCCAGTAAAGGAGACACGAATGTCCATCGCCGTCAATGTGAATGACCCGACCAACTCCGGCGTCGCCAGCACCAGTGGGGCCACTGGCTCCAGCTCGCTGACCGGTAACAGTGCTGCCGATCTACAGGGCAGCTTTTTGACGTTACTGGTTGCGCAGCTGAAAAATCAGGACCCGACGAACCCGATGCAGAACAACGAACTGACCACGCAGCTTGCGCAGATCAGTACCGTGAGCGGCATCGAAAAGCTCAATACCACGCTGGGTTCCGTTTCCGGTCAAATCGACAACAGCCAGTCTTTGCAGGCCGCCAATCTCATCGGCCACGGTGTGATGATCCCAGGGACCACTATCCTGGCAGGGACCAGCACCACCGACGGAAGCAGTACCACCACGACCACGCCATTTGGCGTTGAGTTGCAGCAACCGGCCGATAAAGTCACCGCCACCATCACCAACAAAGACGGTGTTGTGGTGCGCACGATCGACATTGGTGAGCTTAAAGCGGGCGTTCATACCTTTACCTGGGATGGCAGCCTGACGGATGGCACAACGGCACCGAACGGTTCTTACAAAGTGGCGATTTCTGCCAGCAACGGGACGACTCAGCTGGTGGCTCAGCCGCTGCAATTCGCTCTGGTGCAGGGGGTGATTCGCGGCTCTGATGGTAACAAACTGGATTTGGGTACTTCTGGGACCACCACGCTCGACGAAGTTCGGCAGATTATTTAAGCCTTAACACTTATCAGGAGTAAGTCATGGCCTTTTCTCAAGCGGTCAGCGGCCTGAATGCTGCGGCCACCAACCTGGACGTCATTGGCAACAATATTGCCAACTCCGCGACCTACGGTTTTAAATCTGGCACAGCATCTTTCGCAGATATGTTCGCCGGTTCCAAAGTGGGTCTGGGCGTTAAAGTTGCGGGTATTACCCAGGACTTTACCGATGGCACCACCACTAACACCGGCCGTGGGCTGGATGTGGCCATCAGCCAGAACGGTTTCTTCCGTATGGTCGATGAAAACGGTTCTGTTTTTTACAGCCGTAACGGTCAATTCAAACTCGACGAAAACCGTAACCTGGTCAACATGCAGGGTCTGCAGCTGACGGGCTATCCGGTTGCGGGCACACCGCCAACGGTACAGACCGGTGCGAACCCGCAGGCGATCTCAATTCCGAACACGCTGATGGCGGCGAAATCCACCACCACCGCGTCTCAGCAGATCAACCTGAACTCCACCGATGCGACGCCGACGGTGACACCGTTCGACCCGACAAATGTCGATTCTTACAACAAAAAAGGGACCGTGACGGTCTTTGACAGCCAGGGTAATGCGCACAACATGAACCTGTTCTACGTCAAAGACACCGCTGCGAACAGCTGGAAAGTCTATGCGCAGGATGGCAGCGTGGCGGGCAGCACCCCCTCTCTGGCCACTACGCTGACCTTTAACGCCAGCGGCGTGCTGACAGGCGGTGGCCAGGTCAACATCACCACCGCGACCATGCCGGGCGCAACCCCTGCAACCTTCGCGATGAGTTTCACCAACTCCATGCAGCAGAACACCGGTGCGAACAACATCGTGGCGACTAACCAGAACGGTTACAAGCCGGGCGACCTGGTGAGCTACCAGATCAACGATGACGGCACTGTCGTGGGTAACTACTCCAACGAACAGACCCAGGTTCTGGGCCAGATCGTGCTGGCGAACTTCGCCAACAACGAAGGTCTGAAATCCGAAGGCGATAACGTCTGGTCTTCCACTCAGTCCTCTGGCGTGGCGCTGCTCGGCACCGCCGGTTCAGGTAACTTCGGTACGCTGACCAACGGCGCGCTGGAAGCATCCAACGTCGATCTGAGTAAAGAACTGGTGAACATGATTGTCGCGCAGCGTAACTATCAGTCGAACGCGCAGACCATCAAAACTCAGGACCAGATCCTCAACACGCTGGTCAACCTGCGTTAATCGTCTAACGGGATGATGTAATGGATCACGCAATATATACCGCGATGGGCGCAGCCAGCCAGACGATGAATCAGCAGGCTGTGACCGCCAGTAACCTGGCGAACGCCTCAACACCGGGCTTTCGTGCACAGCTGAATGCGCTACGCGCTGTGCCGGTGGAAGGGCTGTCGCTGCCAACGCGTACGCTGGTTATCGCCTCAACGCCGGGTGCCGATATGACGCCTGGTCAGATGGATTACACCTCGCGTCCTCTGGACGTTGCACTCCAGCAGGACGGTTGGCTGGCGGTGCAAACGGCTGATGGCTCAGAAGGCTATACCCGCAACGGTAATATCCAGGTGGATGCCAACGGTCAGATGACCATTCAGGGGCATCCGGTGATTGGCGAAGCGGGTCCGATTACGGTGCCGGAAGGCTCGGAAATCACCATCGCGGCGGACGGGACCATTTCGGCCCTCAACCCCGGTGATCCGGCGAACACCATTGCCCCGGTCGGTCGACTGAAGCTGGTCAAAGCGGAAGGCAATGAAGTGACGCGCGGCGATGATGGGATGTTCCGTCTGAGCCAGGCAGCACAGGCAACGCGTGGCCCGACCTTGCAGGCTGACCCAAGCATTCGCGTGATGTCCGGCGTGCTGGAAGGCAGTAACGTCAAACCGGTTGCAGCTATGACCGATATGATCGCCAGCGCCCGACGTTTCGAAATGCAAATGAAGGTTATCACAAGCGTGGATGAAAACGCCGGCCGTGCTAACCAACTGCTGTCTATGAGTTAACAGGATTTCTTATGATCAGCTCTTTATGGATCGCGAAAACGGGTCTCGACGCGCAGCAAACCAATATGGATGTCATCGCCAACAACCTGGCGAACGTCAGTACCAATGGTTTTAAGCGTCAGCGTGCCGTGTTCGAAGATTTGCTTTATCAAACCATTCGTCAGCCGGGCGCGCAGTCGTCCGAGCAGACCACACTGCCGTCAGGGCTGCAGATTGGTACGGGTGTGCGTCCGGTTGCGACCGAACGTCTGCACAGCCAGGGCAACCTGTCCCAGACCAACAACAGTAAAGACGTGGCAATCAAAGGCCAGGGTTTCTTCCAGGTGCAGCTGCCTGACGGAACCTCAGCCTATACCCGCGATGGCTCGTTCCAGGTGGATCAGAATGGTCAGCTGGTGACCGCCGGTGGTTTCCAGGTTCAGCCTGCGATCACCATTCCGGCTAACGCCCTGAGCATTACCATCGGACGTGACGGTGTGGTCAGCGTGACCCAACAAGGGCAGGCCGCGCCTGTTCAGGTTGGACAGCTGAACCTGACGACGTTCATGAACGATACCGGTCTGGAAAGCATTGGTGAGAACCTCTACACCGAAACCCAGTCCTCCGGTGCGCCGAATGAAAGTACGCCGGGCCTGAACGGTTCCGGGCTGCTGTATCAGGGCTATGTCGAAACCTCTAACGTCAACGTGGCGGAAGAGCTGGTGAACATGATCCAGGTTCAGCGCGCGTATGAAATTAACAGTAAAGCAGTGTCGACGACCGACCAGATGCTGCAAAAACTGACGCAACTCTAAGGTGTAGTCCGGTGCGGTAAACCGCACCGGCTCCCTGTTTTCGAAGATGAAGGCAATGCAAAAAAACGCGGCGTTTCGTTATCCAATACTGACTGTCCTGGCCGTTACCCTCAGCGGTTGCGCCTTGATCCCGTCAAAACCTTTGGTAGAGGGTGCGACTACCGCCCAACCCGTTCCCGGCCCAACGCCGGTGGTGAACGGCTCCATTTTCCAGTCCGCACAGCCGATTAACTACGGTTATCAACCGCTGTTCGAAGACCGTCGCCCGCGTAACGTCGGCGATACCCTGACCATTGCGCTGCAGGAGAACGTCAGCGCGAGCAAAAGCTCCTCGGCGAATGCCAGCCGCGACGGCAAAACCAACTTTGGTTTCGATACCGTTCCACGCTATCTGCAGGGCCTGTTTGGCAATGCGCGTGCCGATGTGGAAGCCTCTGGCGGTAACAGCTTTAACGGCAAAGGCGGCGCCAATGCCAGTAACACCTTCAGCGGTACGCTGACGGTGACCGTTGACCAGGTTCTGGTGAATGGCAATTTACACGTAGTGGGTGAAAAACAGATCGCCATCAATCAGGGCACTGAATTCATTCGCTTCTCCGGTGTGGTTAACCCTCGCACCATCAGTGGCACCAACACCGTACCGTCCACCCAGGTGGCGGATGCGCGCATTGAGTACGTCGGCAACGGCTACATCAACGAAGCGCAGAATATGGGCTGGCTGCAACGCTTCTTCCTTAATTTATCGCCGATGTAAGCGAGGTGACCTATGTTTAAATCCCTCTTCGCAATGGTGTTGGTCCTGGTGGCGACATGCGCCCAGGCTGACCGCATTCGCGATCTCACCAGTGTACAGGGCGTACGTGAAAACTCATTGATAGGCTATGGCCTGGTGGTTGGCCTGGACGGAACGGGCGACCAGACCACCCAGACGCCGTTTACCACTCAGAGTTTGAATAACATGCTGTCCCAGCTCGGGATCACCGTCCCGACGGGCACCAACATGCAGCTGAAAAACGTGGCAGCGGTAATGATCACCGCGTCCTACCCGGCCTTTGCGCGCCAGGGGCAAACCATCGATGTGGTGGTTTCTTCAATGGGTAACGCCAAAAGTCTGCGCGGCGGGACGCTGCTGATGACCCCGTTAAAAGGGGTGGACAGCCAGGTCTACGCGCTTGCACAAGGTAACATTCTGGTCGGCGGTGCGGGGGCATCGGCGGGTGGCAGCAGCGTGCAGGTGAACCAGCTGAACGGCGGGCGTATCACTAACGGGGCGATCATCGAGCGTGAACTGCCAACGCAGTTTGGCGCCGGGAACACCATCAACCTGCAGCTGAATAATGAAGACTTCACTATGGCGCAGCAGATTGCCGATACCATCAACCGCAGCCGTGGTTTTGGTAGCGCGACGGCGCTGGACGCACGAACCGTGCAGATCCGCACCTCGACGGGCAGCAGCAACCAGGTGCGCATGCTGGCGGATATCCAGAATATGGAAGTCAACGTTCCGCTGCAGGATGCCAAAGTGATCATCAACTCCCGTACCGGGTCCGTGGTGATGAACCGCGAAGTGACGCTGGACAGCTGCGCCGTGGCGCAGGGCAACCTCTCCATCAGCGTGAACCGCTCGGCTAACGTTAGCCAGCCGGATACGCCGTTTGGTGGCGGTCAGACGGTGGTGACGCCACAGACGCAGATTGATATGCGCCAGAGCGGCGGCTCGCTGCAAAGCGTGCGCTCCAGCGCCAACCTGAACAACGTGGTTCGTGCGCTGAACGCGCTGGGGGCGACGCCGATGGATCTGATGTCGATTCTGCAATCCATGCAAAGTGCGGGATGCCTGCGCGCCAAACTGGAAATCATCTAATGCTCGGCGATAGCAAACTGATGGCAAGTGCGGCCTGGGATGCCCAGTCGCTCAACGATCTGAAAGCCAAAGCAGGCACCGATCCGGCGGCGAACCTCCGCCCGGTTGCCCGCCAGGTGGAAGGGATGTTTGTGCAGATGATGCTGAAAAGCATGCGAGAAGCGCTGCCGAAAGATGGCATGTTCAGCAGCGACTCGACGCGACTCTACACCAGCATGTATGACCAACAGATTGCCCAGCAGATGACCGCCGGTAAGGGGCTTGGCCTCGCCGATATGATCGTGAAACAGATGCAGGCGGCGCAGGGTGTTCAGCCCGATGAGCAAACCCAGCAGGTGCCGATGAAATTTGATCTTGAAACGGTGACCAGTTATCAGAACCAGGCGCTGACGCAGATGGTGCGTAAAGCCATGCCGAAACCGACCGCCAGCAGCGATGAGCCGCTGTCGGGCGACAGCAAAGACTTCCTCGCTCAGCTTTCGCTCCCGGCGCGTCTGGCCAGTGAGCAGAGTGGGGTTCCTCACCACCTGATTCTGGCGCAGGCCGCGCTGGAATCCGGCTGGGGGCAGCGTCAGATCCGCCGTGAAAACGGCGAACCAAGCTTTAACATTTTTGGCGTCAAAGCGTCGTCAGGCTGGAAAGGGCCGACCACGGAGATCACCACCACCGAATTTGAAAACGGTGCGGCGGTGAAGGTCAAAGCAAAATTCCGCGTTTACAGCTCCTATCTTGAAGCCTTGTCAGATTATGTCGGGTTGTTGAGTCGCAATCCTCGTTACGCTGCGGTCACCCAGGCCGCGACGGCGGAGCAGGGCGCGCAGGCGTTGCAGAACGCAGGCTACGCTACCGACCCGCAGTATGCCCGCAAACTGACCGGAATGATTCAACAGCTTAAAGCGATGGGTGAGAAAGTCAGCAAGGCTTACAGTACCGATATCGAAAATCTGTTCTAAGGACTCAAGTTTGCGCGCGCGATGTCGATAATCCTAATCAGGACTCGTGTCTGAAAGTTTAAAAAGGAACCTCAATGTCCAGTTTGATTAACAGCGCTATGAGTGGCCTCAGTGCGGCACAGTCGGCACTGAACACCGTCAGCAACAATATTTCCAGTTATAACGTGGCCGGGTATACCCGTCAGACCACGGTGCTGGGTGCAGCGAACAGTACATTGACCGGCGGTGGTTGGGTTGGCAATGGTGTTTATGTTTCGGGCGTGCAGCGCGAATATGATGCGTTCATCACCAACCAGCTGCGTGCAGCACAGACTCAGAGCAGCGGCCTGACCACGCGTTATCAGCAGATGTCGAAAATCGACGATGTGCTGTCTGATACCACTAACTCCCTGTCCACCACGCTGCAGGGCTTCTTTACCAGCCTGCAAACGCTGGTGAGTAACGCGGAAGATCCGGCTGCGCGCCAGACTGTTCTCGGCAAAGCGGATGGCCTGGTCAATCAGTTCAAAACGACCGACCAGTACCTGCGCGACCAGGATAAGCAGGTAAACACTGCGGTTGCGACCAGCGTGGATCAGATTAACTCCTATGCCAAACAGATTGCGAATCTGAACGATCAGATTTCACGTCTGACCGGCGTGGGCGCAGGGGCTTCCCCAAACAATCTGCTCGATCAGCGCGATCAGCTGGTGAGCGAACTGAATCAGATCGTGGGTGTGGAAGTCGCGGTACAGGACGGCGGCACCTACAACGTCTCATTCGGTAATGGTTACACCCTGGTTCAGGGCAGCACGGCTAACCAGTTAGCGGCGGTACCGTCGAGCGCCGATCCTGCGCGCACCACCGTGGCGTATGTGGATTCCCTCGCCGGTAATATCGAAATTCCCGAGAAGGTGCTGAACACCGGCTCACTGGGCGGTCTGTTAACGTTCCGCGCAGAAGACCTGGATAAAGCGCGTAATACGCTGAACCAGCTGGCGCTCTCGTTTGCTGACGCCATGAACCAGCAGCACGAGAAAGGCTTTGATGCCAATGGTGATGCGGGCGGTAAATTGTTCGATATCGGCTCTCCAGCGGTGACCGGCAATAGCAAAAACAGCGTGCCTGGTGCGGCTGTCACCGCCACTATCGCGGACAGCTCTAAAGTTCAGGCGACGGATTATAAGCTTGAATTTAACGGCACTGACTGGACCGTCACCCGTAGTTCTGACAAAACCTCATTTACGGCTACGCCAGATGCCAGCGGCAACATGACGTTTGACGGGGTTACCGTGAATGTCAGCGGTGGTGCAGCCCCGAAAGACAGCTTTACGGTGAAACCGGTAGTTGACGCTATCGTGAACATGGATCTGCGGATCAGCGATGAATCCAAACTGGCGATGGCGGGTTCGGCGACCGGCGGTGAGAGTGATAACCTTAACGGGAAAGCGTTGCTGAATCTGCAAAGCAGCAAAGTGGTCGGTGGCAACAAGACCTTTAACGATGCTTATGCCTCACTGGTCAGTACCGTCGGCAGCACCACGTCTTCACTGAAAACCAGCGCTGCGACCAAAACAAATGTGGTGACGCAGCTGAGCAATCAGCAGCAGTCTATCTCCGGGGTTAACCTCGACGAAGAGTATGGCAACTTGCAGCGTTTCCAGCAGTATTACCTCGCGAATGCGCAGGTTCTGCAGACTGCCAGTACGCTCTTTGATGCGTTAATTAATATTCGCTAAGGCCGAGGTGAACGATGCGTATTAGCACCCAAATGATGTACCAGCAAAATATGCGTGGGATCACTGAGTCCCAAAGCAAATGGCTGGGGTATGGCGAGCAGATGTCCACCGGCAAACGCGTGAACCGTCCGTCGGACGATCCGATTGCCGCGTCGCAGGCCGTTGTGTTGTCTCAGGCCCAGTCGCAGAATAGCCAGTTCGCTCTCGCGCGTACGTTTGCGACGCAGCGCGTGTCGCTGGAAGAGAGCGTGTTAAGCCAGGTGACGACGGCAATTCAGTCTGCACAGGATAAAATCGTGTATGCGAACAACGGCTCCCTGAGTGATATTGACCGGGCGTCTGTGGCAACCGATCTGCAGGGTATTCGCGATCAGCTGGTCAACCTGGCCAATAGCACCGATGGCAATGGTCGTTATATTTTTGCGGGCTTTAAAACCGACACCGCGCCGTTTGATCAGACAGACGGTAGCTATAACGGTGGCAGTACGGCGATCACTCAGCAGGTGGACTCTGCACGCGATATGCAGATTAGCCATACTGGCTCGGAAGTGTTTGAAAAGTTTACCAGCAATGCCAAGCCAGAGCCTGACGGCAGTGCCCAGGAAACTAACCTGTTTAAGATTCTGGATAACGCCATCGCTGCGCTGAACACACCGGTAAGCGGCGACCAGGCTAAGACAGATGCACTTGTGGCAAATATCGATAAAGCCAACCGTGGACTGAGTAATTCCCTGGATAACGTACTGACCGTGCGTGCCGATCTGGGTACCAAACTCAACGAACTCGATAAGCTGGATGCACTGGGTGATGACCGCGCGCTGGGTCAGACTCAGCAGATGAGCGATCTGGTGGACGTGGACTGGAACGCGGCGATTTCGTCATACACCATGCAGCAAGCAGCACTTCAGGCCTCTTATAAAGCGTTCAGTGATATGCAGGGGATGTCTCTGTTCCAGCTGAACAAGTAACATTTTGACCTTTTAGAACATGTCTTGAAACTGGATATGTTTTGTCTGCCCAACCCGGCGTGCCGGATTGGGCTTTTTTTTAGCGATTTTGCGCCTGCACGCTGACCAGCCGCGCGCTTTCTATTAAGCGGATCAGCACTGCCGCTGCACCACACACCGTTGCCAGCATCACTACGCCTTGCCAGCCCGCCAGGGCGTACACTTTGCTCCCCAGCGCTGAGCCGAGCGCCATCCCAATAAATACCACCGTAAACAGCAGCGCATTGAGCCGCCCACGCGCCTGGGGGTCGAGGCTATAGACCAGGTTCTGATGGGCGACCAGGCTGGACTGCAGCCCCAGGTCAAAACCGATCGCGGAAATCGCGATCAGAACGAGTTGCCCGTGGGTGCCCAAAGCGGGCATTAAAAACATCAGCGCAAACGATACTGTCACCAGCGCGGCACCCAGTTGGGTCACTCTGCCCGCACCGAGTTTATCTGCCAGGCCTCCGGCTAGCGGGGCGGCCAGCGCACCTGCGGCACCGGCAATCCCAAATCCACCAGCCACCGCGCTACCGAGGTGATAGCGTTCCAGCAGCATCACCGCCAGCGTTGACCAGAACGCGCTAAAGGCAATAGAGAGAAAGCCCTGGGCTAGCGCCGCACGACGCAGGGCCGGGTAGCGACGCCACAGGTGCTCCATCGAGCGCATCAGGGCCGGATAGCTGAGCGTAGAATGAACCGCAAAACGCGGTAATACAGCCCACATCACCATACCGATCATGGCGATGCTGACGGCGGCAAGTTGATACATCACCCGCCAGCCGAACGCTTCACCCACCACACCGCTGACAGTACGCGACAGCAGAATACCCAGCAGCAGGCCGGTCATTACCGTCCCGACGGTTTTTCCCTGTTTGCCTTCCGGGGCAAGGATGGCCGCCGCCGGGACGATGTCCTGCGCCATAGTTGCCGCCATACCAATAAGCAGGCTGGCCAGCAGTAACGAGTGAAGCTGCCCGGTCAGGCTACAGCCCAGCAAAAAGAGCGCCAGTGCTGCGCTTTTAACGAGAATTAAGGTTCGGCGATCGTGACGGTCGCCGAGCGGCAGCAGGAAAAGGATACCAAGGGCATAGCCCGTCTGCGTCAGGGTCGGCACCAGTCCCATCCCTTCGATACTGAGGTGTAAATCGGCGCCCATCAACGGCAACAGCGGCTGAGCATAATAGATGGATGCAACGCTAAACCCGGCGCCAATGGCAAGGATAAAAATAACCCAGCGGCTGGTAGCCTGGGTAAGAGTGGCAGTGTTCATTTGATGTACCTCATTCATGGAGTGAGGCTATTTTTGTGCATTTAGGCTTGAGGCGGTAGCCAGCGGGATGGTAAAACGGTTATACGTTAAACGTATAATAAAAATAATCATGAAGCGAACAGAGCGTATAGACAGAGTGGAACTGATGCGCACCTTTGCGCGTATCGTGGAATCGGGATCGCTCTCTGCCGCAGCACGGCAGCTGGGGACCACGCAGGCGACCGTCAGCCGACGCCTGCAGTCTCTTGAAACGCTTCTCGGCGTGCGTTTGCTGTTACGCACCACCCACGCCACCAAGCTCACCGATGACGGCGAGCGTTGCTATCAGCATGCCCGAAAAGTGATCGACAGCTGGCTCGCGCTCGAAGATGAGGTGGGGCAGTCGGAAGATGAACCTGTCGGCACCTTGCGTGTGCGGGCGCCCCATGCGTTTGGGCAGGAACAACTTCTGGCACCATTGAGCCAGTTTTTAATGCGCTATCCGCAGCTTTCTGTCGACTGGATGCTATACGACAGATCGGCGGATTTTCTGAGTGATAACATCGACTGCGCGATCCGCGTCGGGGCGGAGATCGACCCTAATACGGTATCGGTGCTGCTGGCCGAAGTCCCGCGCTGTGTGGTCGCGGCGCCCGAGCTACTGTCCCGTCATGCCATGCCTGAGGTCCCCGACGATCTCACGGCGCTTCCCTGGATTGCACTCAATACCTTTTATCATCAGCATATTGAGCTGTTTGACGGAGCTTCGCCGCAGCCTGCGCGTGTGGCAATTTCGCCGCGTCTGAGCACTGACAGCCTGTATGTAACGCGCACCATGGCGTTGAATGGATTAGGCGTGGCGGTGGTCTCGAGCTGGACCGTGGAACAGGACATCCGCGAGGGAAGGCTGGTGCCTCTTTTGCCGGGCTGGCAACCCGCTGCGCTGCCGGTGCACCTGGTTTATCCGTGGTCGCGCTATTACCCGGCACGATTGAGGCGTTTTCTGGAAATGATGCGTGAGGTGATGCCACAAATCGTCGGAATGCGAAAACCCCTCCCGTAAAAAGCCAAAAAAAAGCCGACCACGAAGGTCGGCTTTTTCATCAGAACGGCGGGTTATTCAACCGGATTCGGGCGAGTCGCCGGAGCCATTGCCTGGTGAGTGGCGCTATGACCACCTGCGGAACCACGACCGTCGAAATCGAACGCAGGGCGTACCCAGTCGCTATGACGTGGTGCTTCTGGCACGTATTCCGGTGCTGGCGCGCGAGTCATCGGTGCGGTTGCATGGTGATGCTCAGCAACGACAGCGACAACAGGCTCTGGTTTCACAACCGGAGCGGGTGCCGGTGCTTGTGGAGCCGGAGTAACATCGACAGGTTGCTCAGCAACCGCTTCAGTCACTACCTCTTCTTCAACCACGTCGGCAGCCGGTTCTGCGTCTTCTGCAACCTGTTCAGCCACCACAACATCTTCTTGCGCAATGAACTGAGGCTGCTCGTCGACAGGCGCGGCAATCACTTCCGGATGAGTTGTCTCGATCTCAGCGGTTTCCACAACCTGCTGAGGTTCCGCGACTGGCTCGACGTCAACCACTGGCTGGGCGTCGGCCATGATCTGCGGTGCTTCTTCAACGACCACAGCAGCGGCTTCGGTAGCGGCTACAGGTGCAACGATTGGCTCAACGGCTTCTGCAGCGACGTTTTGCTCTTCAACCTGCTGCTCCTGAGGACGGGCAACCGGGTAGCGGATCCAGACTTTGCCGGACGCCATTTCAGGTGACGCACAGGCGACAGTCAGAGGCATCGGAGACTGAGTCGGGTAGCGCTCGTCACGGTAACGACGACGACGCTGACCGCTCACGCGCAGGTGGCGCGGAGAGCGACGGGAACGACGCGGCATACCGTTGTTATCACGCGCTTCGCCATTGTCATCATGCTCAGCGACCGTATCGACGACCGCAGGCAGGTCCAGTTTCGCCAGCTGCGTATTCTGAGCGGTTTCAACAACCGGTTCAGCGGCGGCAACGGTAGCCACTTCGGCCTGTTCAGATGCAAAGCGAACTTTCTGCGACAGTTGACGCTGCTTACGGCGCGGCATCACCTGAACGCGTTCTTCCTGATCGGCATCCTGTTCAACAGGTGCTTCGGTGTTAACAACTTTCGCTTCCTGCTGCGCCTGACGTTTATCGTCATTGCGACGGCGGTTGCGTTCGCGACGTGGCTGCTGCTCGTCACGCTGTCTGGTTTTTTCAGACTCATCGCCCGCCTGCTGGCGAATTTCGCGATCTTCCACATTCTGCTGCTGTGGCTTCTCGCGACGGTTGCGACGATTATCTTCGCGCGCTTCACGACCTTCGTTGTTGTCGGAACGGTTATCGCGCTCACCACGGTTGTCACGGTCACCACGATTATCGCGGTTGTCACGACGGTCACGATCGTTACGATCTCGGCGGTTGTTCTGACGCTTACGACGATCCTGCGGACGCTCTTGTTTCTCTTCTTTCGGCGCAACTTTTGGCTGCTCCGGCTGAGGCTCTTCACCGGCGAACATTTTCTTCAGCGCACTGAAGAAGCGGCCCAGCAGACCTGGTTCAGCAGGCTTATCACTGGTTTCAGCAGGTTTCTGCGCAGTGGCTTTCGCCGGCGCTTTTTCCTGAACAGGCGCCGGTGGGGCTTCTGGCATGATGAAGGTCGCCAGTGCCGGTTGTTCTGGCAGCTTGCGCTCGGCCGGTTCTGCATCAGACGGCATCGCCATCTCTTCTTCATGCAGTTTTGGCAGCAGGTAGCTCAGGGTGCTGGTCTCTTCGCCTTTGCGCACGCGCAGGACGGAGTAGTGCGGGGTCTGCATCTGATCGTTTGGTACGATGATGCAGCGCACGCCGCCCTGACGGGTTTCAACGGCACTCACCGCTTCACGTTTTTCGTTCAGCAGGTAGGAGGCAATTGGCACCGGAACAATGGCGTGAACCTCTTTGGTGTTCTCTTTAAGTGCTTCTTCTTCGATGAGGCGCAGAATAGAGAGGGAGAGAGATTCGTTGTCGCGCACGGTACCCGTACCGCTACAGCGCGGACAGACGTGGTGGCTTGATTCACCCAGCGACGGGCTCAGGCGCTGACGAGACATCTCCAGCAGGCCAAAGCGAGAAATATGGCTGATCTGAATACGTGCACGATCCTGACGCACCGCTTCACGCAGACGGTTCTCAACGGCGCGCTGATGGCGAACCGGAGTCATGTCGATAAAGTCGATAACGATCAGGCCGCCCAGGTCACGCAGACGAAGCTGACGGGCAATTTCATCTGCGGCTTCAAGGTTGGTGTTGAAGGCAGTCTCTTCGATATCGCCGCCGCGGGTTGCGCGTGCGGAGTTGATGTCGATAGCGGTCAGCGCTTCGGTGGAGTCGATAACGATAGAACCGCCGGACGGCAGACGCACTTCACGCTGGAAGGCGGACTCAATCTGGGATTCAATCTGATAGTGGCTGAACAGCGGAATTTCACCGGTGTACAGTTTAATTTTGCTGGTGAAATCTGGACGACCCAGTGCTGCGATGTGCTGGCGAGCCAGCTCAAGCACTTTCGGGTTATCAATCAGAATTTCGCCGATGTCCTGACGCAGATAATCGCGGAAAGCACGGACGATAACGTTACTTTCCTGGTGAATCAGGAACGGAGCCGGGCGGCTTTCTGCGGCTTTCTGGATAGCTTCCCAGTGCTTCAGACGGAAGCCTAAGTCCCACTGCAGCGCTTCGGCAGATTTGCCTACGCCTGCGGTACGAACGATAAGGCCCATGCCATCAGGCAGTTCGAGGCTTGCCAGCGCTTCTTTCAGCTCGGTACGGTCGTCGCCTTCGATGCGGCGAGAGATACCGCCCGCACGCGGGTTGTTCGGCATCAGAACCAGATAGCTGCCTGCCAGGCTGATAAAGGTGGTCAGCGCAGCGCCTTTGTTGCCGCGCTCTTCTTTATCAATCTGAACGATAACTTCCTGGCCTTCGCGCAGCACATCTTTGATGTTCGGACGACCGTGGGAGTTGTAATTGGCAGGGAAGTATTCGCGGGCAATTTCTTTAAGAGGAAGGAAACCGTGACGCTCAGCGCCGTAATCGACGAATGCGGCCTCAAGGCTTGGTTCAATGCGGGTGATTTTGCCTTTGTAAATGTTCGCTTTTTTCTGTTCGTGTCCAGGACTTTCGATATCCAGATCGTACAGACGCTGCCCATCCACGAGGGCGACACGCAACTCTTCTTGCTGAGTTGCGTTGATTAACATTCTTTTCATCGTAACTTACTCATTATTCTTACATTGACGACTAAGCTGCGGGCAAGGTGACGCTTTCCGGGGTTTGAACCGATGGCCTCGTGACTATTGACGTCGCCAACCTCACGGTTGTCGCTCGCTTAAGAGGCGCAAAGTGTCGGTTGCCTGTATTTCATACGGAAATACAGCGCAATTATCAGGGGAACAGCCTGGGAACACTCTCCAGAGAAGATTCCATTTACCGGTAAGTACTGCAACCCGCAGCCCGCTAACTGTCTGAAAGATCAATACGTCTTACGCCATTGCTGCGTGGATGATCGGTCAGACAAAATGGGTCATTCCGTCGACATCCTTACTTAACCAGGATTTAACACGGAAAACGGATTCATTATTCCATTGCTAACCCGGTTATAGCAAGATGACTTTTACCATTTATCACCCGGTTACTCACAGTTTCTCCACTTCAACGAGAGGATTGGTTTAATAACCACCAAATCGATTGCGCGTGAACAAACCTGCCCGGGCAAAAGTAAATATAAGCATAGAAAAATGAGTGGCGCTAATGCGTATCGATATTTAGAATCGCCAACCATGAAAACAGAGACTCCATCCGTAAAAATGGTTGCTATCGCCGATGATGAAGCGGGGCAACGAATCGATAACTTTTTACGCACCCAGTTGAAAGGCGTGCCAAAAAGTATGATTTATCGCATCTTGCGCAAAGGCGAGGTGCGGGTAAATAAAAAGCGCGTGAAACCTGAGTACAAGCTCGAAGCGGGCGATGAAGTACGTATTCCGCCGGTGCGCGTCGCTGAACGCGAAGAAGAGGCGGTTTCGCCGCATCTGCAAAAAGTCGCCGCGCTGACTGACGCTATCCTTTATGAAGACGATCATATCCTGGTGCTGAATAAACCCTCCGGCACGGCGGTGCACGGCGGCAGCGGTTTGAGCTTTGGCGTGATCGAAGGCCTTCGCGCCCTGCGCCCGGAAGCGCGTTTCCTCGAGCTGGTTCATCGTCTGGACCGTGATACCTCTGGCGTGCTGCTGGTGGCCAAAAAGCGCTCGGCGTTACGTTCGCTGCACGAGCAACTGCGCGAAAAGGGCATGCAGAAGGACTATCTGGCGCTGGTGCGCGGTCAGTGGCAGTCTCATGTGAAAGTGGTGCAGGCACCGTTGCTGAAAAACATTCTGCAAAGCGGTGAGCGCATTGTGCGGGTGAACAGCGAAGGCAAACCGTCTGAAACTCGCTTTAAAGTAGAAGAGCGTTACGCGTTTGCGACACTGGTGCGTTGTAGCCCGGTGACCGGCCGTACCCACCAGATTCGCGTGCATACGCAACATGCCGGACATCCCATTGCGTTTGATGACCGCTACGGCGATCGTGAGTTTGATAAACAGCTGGCCGGAACGGGGCTGTCGCGTCTCTTCCTGCACGCTGCGGCGCTGAAATTCACCCATCCTGGCACAGGTGAAGTGATGCGCGTCGAAGCGCCGCTGGATGACCAGCTGAAACGCTGTCTGAAAGTGTTACGCGGTTAAAGATAGGCCGGGTGGCGCTGCGCTTACCCGGCTTACCAAACCAGGGCCGTTTACGATCAGGCAGAAAGCGGATTAAAGTGCTCGCGTCTGAGCATCTGGCATAACGCAATCAGCGGCAAACCGACCAGCGTATTTGGGTCGCGCCCGTCCAGTTTTTCAAACAACGTAATCCCCAGACCTTCACTTTTAAAGCTCCCTGCGCAATTAAGCGGGCGCTCTTTGCGCACATAATCCTCAATCTCCTGATCGCTCAGGTGGCGGAAGTGAACGTCAAAGGGTTCGCATTCCGTTTGCAGGTGGCCCGTGGCGGAGTTGTAAAGCGCAAGGCCGGTGTAAAAGGTAACAATGGTGCCGCGGGCTTTCATGAGCTGCAGGCGCGCGTTCTCTTCGGTGTGAGGTTTACCCGTGATTTCCCCATCGAGCACGCAAACCTGATCGGAGCCTATAATCAGATGGTTGGGATAGCGAGCGGCCAGACTTTGCGCTTTTTCCTGTGCCAGACGCAACACCAGATGACGCGGAGATTCAGCGTGATGCGGCGTTTCGTCAGCGACGGGGGCGGCACATTCAAACGGGATCCCCAGCTTTTCAAGCAACGCGCGGCGGTATGACGAAGTGGAAGCAAGCACGAGATTTGGCATATTTTTTTCACCAGATATAGCGTATCGATGCCAGCCATTTTAAACTACAGGCCGCAATGTGTGCGAATAATTGGCAAAAGGCAGCCCTGGTTGCCTTTTTCTTTGACTCTATGACGTTACAAAGTTAATATGCGCGCCCTATGCAAAAGGTAAAATTACCCCTGACTCTTGACCCGGTTCGTACGGCTCAAAAACGCCTCGATTACGAAGGTATTTATACCGCCGATCAGGCTGAACGTATCGCCGAGTTTGTGGTCAGTGTGGACACTGATGTGGAATGCTCCATGTCGTTCGCTATCGATAACCAGCGCCTGGCCGTTCTGAACGGTGATGCAAAGGTCACGGTAACGCTCGAGTGCCAGCGTTGCGGGAAACCGTTCACACGTCATGTTCACACAACGTATTGTTTCAGTCCGGTTCGTTCTGACGAACAGGCTGAAGCACTCCCGGAAGCGTATGAGCCGATTGAGGTTAACGAATTCGGTGAAATCGATCTGCTTGCAGTGGTTGAAGATGAAATCATCCTCGCCTTGCCGGTAGTTCCGGTGCATGATTCTGAACACTGTGAAGTGTCCGACGCGGACATGGTCTTTGGGGAACTGCCTGATGAAGCGCAAAAACCAAATCCATTTGCCGTATTAGCCAGCTTAAAGCGTAAGTAATTAAGGAGTAAGGTCCATGGCCGTACAACAGAATAAACCAACCCGTTCCAAACGTGGCATGCGTCGTTCCCATGACGCGCTGACTGCAGTTACCAGCCTGTCTGTAGACAAGACTTCTGGTGAGAAACACCTGCGTCACCACATGACTGCCGACGGTTTCTACCGTGGCCGCAAGGTAATCACTAAGTAATCACGCGCTACTCAACGAATTTTACCGTGCGGGAAGCCTGCATCGTAAAAGACGAAGAGTAAACGTGATGAAGCTTAGTGAGGCATTCCCCGCGAAAGCGGGGGATACACCGAACCGGGCAGCGAAGATACCTTGACACGTCTAACCCTGGCGTTAGATGTCATGGGAGGAGATTTCGGGCCTTCCGTGACAGTGCCTGCAGCATTGCAGGCACTGAATTCTAATTCGCAACTCACACTTCTTTTAGTCGGCAATCCCGACACCATCACGCCATTACTTGCAAAAGCTGACTTTGAACAACGTTCACGTCTGCAGATTATCCCTGCGCAGTCAGTTATTGCCAGTGATGCCCGGCCCTCGCATGCGATCCGCAACAGCCGCGGAAGCTCAATGCGAATTGCGCTGGAGCTGGTAAAAGAAGGGCGGGCTGAGGCCTGTGTCAGCGCCGGAAATACCGGTGCGCTGATGGGACTGGCGAAATTAATGCTCAAGCCCATTGAGGGGATTGAGCGTCCTGCGCTGGTGACGGTGTTGCCGCATCAGCAGAAGGGCAAAACGGTGGTGCTCGATCTGGGCGCTAACGTCGATTGCGATAGTACGATGCTGGCCCAGTTTGCCATTATGGGGTCGGTGCTGGCAGAAGAAGTGGTGGGAATTGTGAATCCCCGCGTTGCGTTGCTGAATATCGGTGAAGAAGAGACCAAGGGTCTTGATAGCATCCGTGATGCCGCAGAATTGCTAAAATCCATGCCGTCAATCAACTATATTGGCTATCTTGAAGCTAATGAATTATTGACCGGAAAGACCGATGTTCTGGTGTGTGACGGGTTCACCGGCAACGTAACGTTAAAGACGATGGAAGGGGTGGTTCGAATGTTCCTTTCCCTGCTGAAATCGCAGGGCGAAGGCAAAAAAAGGTCCTGGTGGCTGATTTTATTAAAGCGTTGGTTACAAAAAAGCCTGGCGCGGCGATTCAGTCACCTCAACCCCGACCAGTATAATGGCGCCTGTCTGTTAGGATTGCGCGGCACGGTGATTAAGAGTCATGGTGCGGCCAATCAGCGAGCCTTTACCGTCGCGATTGAACAGGCAGTGCAGGCGGTGCAGCGACAAGTCCCTCAGCGGATTGCCGCTCGCCTGGAATCTGTATTAGCTAAAAGTGACTGAGCGTACATGTATACGAAGATTTTAGGTACCGGCAGTTTTCTGCCTGAACAAGTGCGAACCAACGCCGATCTGGAAAAAATGGTCGATACGTCTGACGAGTGGATTGTCACCCGCACAGGTATCCGTGAACGCCGTATCGCCGGTCCAGATGAAACAGTAACCACGATGGGCTATGAAGCGGGCCTTCGCGCGCTGGAAATGGCAGGTATTGATAAAGACGAGATCGGTCTGATCGTGGTCGCGACTACATCCGCACCTAACGCCTTCCCAAGCGCAGCCTGTGAGATTCAGGCTAAGCTCGGCATTAAAGGCTGCCCGGCGTTTGACGTTGCAGCTGCCTGCGCAGGTTTTACCTATGCGCTGAGCGTTGCCGATCAGTACGTGAAGTCTGGCGCGGTGAAATATGCGCTGGTGATTGGTGCAGACGTGCTGGCACGCACCTGCAACCCGGAAGATCGCGGAACGATCATTATTTTTGGTGATGGTGCGGGCGCTGTACTGTTAGGTCAGTCAGAAGAGCCGGGCATTATCTCGACGCATTTGCATGCCGATGGTCGCTATGGCGAGCTGCTGACGCTGCCTAACGCCGATCGCGTGAACCCGGACAGTTCCATTTACCTGACCATGGCAGGCAATGAAGTGTTCAAGGTTGCGGTCACGGAACTGGCGCACATCGTCGATGAGACGCTGGAAGCGAACAATCTTGAGCGCTCTGCGCTGGACTGGCTTGTACCGCATCAGGCGAACCTGCGTATTATCAGCGCCACGGCCAAAAAGCTGGGCATGTCCATGGATAACGTTGTTGTGACCCTCGATCGTCACGGCAACACCTCTGCGGCGTCGGTACCCTGCGCGTTTGACGAAGCGGTACGCGATGGACGAATTAAACGAGGCCAACTGGTCTTGCTTGAAGCCTTTGGTGGCGGTTTCACCTGGGGCTCCGCGCTGGTTCGTTTCTAATTAAGGATTAAAAATGACGCAATTTGCTTTTGTGTTCCCGGGTCAGGGTTCTCAGTCAGTTGGGATGTTGTCTGAATTAGCGGCACAGTACCCAATTATTGAAGCGACTTTCCGTGAAGCATCAGACGCTCTGGGCTACGATCTCTGGGCGCTGACTCAGCAGGGTCCGGCGGAAGAGCTGAATAAAACCTGGCAGACGCAGCCTGCATTGCTTACCGCATCCGTTGCGTTGTGGCGTGTCTGGCAGCAGCAGGGCGGTAAAGCGCCTGCGATGGTTGCAGGTCATAGCCTGGGTGAATATTCTGCACTGGTATGTGCGGGCGTCATTGGTTTTGCCGATGCCGTGCGTCTGGTCGAAATGCGTGGCAAATTCATGCAGGAAGCGGTTCCGGAAGGGACTGGTGCGATGTCCGCCATTATTGGTCTGGATGATGCTTCGATTGCCAAAGCGTGCGAAGAATCAGCCGAAGGGCAGGTTGTTTCACCGGTGAACTTCAACTCACCGGGCCAGGTTGTCATTGCGGGCAACAAAGAAGCCGTTGAGCGTGCAGGCGCAGCCTGTAAAGCGGCGGGCGCGAAGCGTGCACTGCCACTGCCGGTGAGTGTACCGTCTCACTGCGCACTGATGAAACCGGCTGCTGAAAAACTGGCGGCTGAGCTGCAAAAAATCACTTTTAACGCACCAACGGTTCCAGTTGTGAACAACGTTGATGTGAAATGCGAAACGGCGCCGGAAGCGATTCGCGATGCGCTGGTTCGTCAGCTTTACAGCCCAGTGCAATGGACCAAAACCGTTGAGTTTATGGCCGCGCAGGGCGTTGAGCACCTGTATGAAGCAGGCCCGGGTAAAGTCCTGACCGGTCTGACCAAACGTATTGTTGATACCCTGACGGCATCGGCCATTAATGAGCCAGAAGCCCTGTCAGCGGCACTCGCGCAATAAAAGAGGATTACCATGAGTTTTGAAGGAAAAATCGCGCTGGTAACGGGCGCAAGCCGCGGTATCGGACGTGCAATTGCTGAGACCCTGGTCGCGCGTGGCGCGAAAGTCATTGGTACTGCGACCAGTGAGAAGGGCGCTCAGGCGATTAGCGACTATTTAGGTGCGAACGGTAAAGGTCTGATGCTGAATGTGACCGATGCTGCATCTATCGAATCTGTTCTGGAAAATATTCGCGCAGAGTTTGGCGAAGTGGATATTCTGGTAAATAATGCCGGTATCACTCGCGACAACTTACTGATGCGAATGAAAGACGACGAGTGGGACGATATCATCGAAACCAACCTGTCATCTGTATTCCGTCTGTCAAAAGCGGTAATGCGAGCTATGATGAAAAAGCGTCATGGCCGTATTATCACTATCGGTTCTGTGGTTGGTACCATGGGAAATGCTGGTCAGGCCAACTACGCTGCGGCGAAAGCGGGTCTGATTGGGTTCAGTAAATCGCTGGCGCGCGAAATCGCGTCACGCGGGATTACTGTAAACGTTGTTGCTCCGGGCTTTATTGAAACGGACATGACGCGTGCGCTATCTGACGATCAGCGTGCGGGTATTCTGGCGCAGGTTCCTGCGGGTCGCCTCGGTGGCGCTCAGGAAATCGCCAGCGCGGTTGCATTTTTAGCCTCTGACGAAGCGAGTTACATCACTGGTGAGACTCTCCACGTCAACGGCGGGATGTACATGGTTTAACCACGATCGAAAATATTTGCGTTATTAGGGCGAATGGCCTCAAAATAACGTAAAATCGTGGTAAGACCTGCCGGGATTTAGTTGCAAATTTTTCAACATTTTATACACTACGAAAACCATCGCGAAAGCGAGTTTTGATAGGAAATTTAAGAGTATGAGCACTATCGAAGAACGCGTTAAGAAAATTATCGGCGAGCAGCTGGGCGTTAAGCAGGAAGAAGTTGTGAACTCCGCATCCTTCGTTGAAGACCTGGGCGCAGATTCTCTTGACACCGTTGAGCTGGTAATGGCTCTGGAAGAAGAGTTTGATACTGAGATTCCGGACGAAGAAGCTGAGAAAATCACCACCGTTCAGGCTGCCATTGATTACATCAACGGTCACCAGGCGTAAGTGAACATCTCCAGGCGGTCATTCGACCGCCTGAGTTTTATCTTTTTTAGTCCCACGAATCCTTTTTTTTATCCCTCCCTGGAGGACAAACGTGTCTAAGCGTCGTGTAGTTGTGACCGGACTTGGCATGTTGTCTCCTGTCGGCAATACCGTAGAGTCCACCTGGAAAGCTCTCCTTGCCGGTCAGAGCGGCATCAGCCTAATCGACCATTTCGATACTAGCGCCTATGCAACGAAATTTGCTGGCTTAGTAAAGGATTTTAACTGTGAAGAGATCATCTCGCGCAAAGAACAGCGCAAGATGGATGCCTTCATTCAATATGGAATTGTCGCTGGCGTTCAGGCCATGCAGGATTCTGGCCTTGAGATTACGGAAGAGAACGCAACCCGCATTGGCGCCGCTATTGGCTCCGGGATTGGCGGCCTTGGCCTGATCGAGGAAAACCACACCTCTCTGGTGAATGGTGGCCCGCGTAAGATCAGCCCATTCTTCGTTCCGTCCACGATTGTTAACATGGTGGCTGGTCACTTGACCATCATGTTTGGCCTCCGTGGCCCAAGCATTTCTATCGCAACTGCCTGTACGTCTGGTGTGCATAACATCGGTCAGGCCGCGCGTATCATTGCTTATGGTGATGCAGACGCTATGGTTGCCGGTGGTGCTGAAAAAGCCAGTACTCCGCTGGGCGTTGGTGGTTTCGGTGCGGCGCGCGCGCTGTCTACCCGTAACGACAATCCTCAGGCTGCGAGCCGTCCGTGGGACAAAGACCGTGATGGTTTTGTTCTGGGCGATGGTGCTGGCATGATCGTACTTGAAGAGTACGAACACGCGAAAAAGCGTGGCGCGAAAATTTATGCAGAAATCGTTGGTTTCGGCATGAGCAGCGATGCCTATCACATGACCTCTCCGCCGGAAGATGGCGCGGGTGCGGCACTGGCGATGGTGAACGCGATTCGCGACGCAGGTCTCGAGCCGGGCCAGATTGGCTATGTTAACGCCCACGGCACCTCGACGCCTGCAGGCGATAAAGCAGAAGCGCAGGCCGTTAAGTCTGTATTTGGTGATGCTGCCAGCCGTATTATGGTCAGTTCCACCAAATCCATGACCGGTCACCTGCTGGGTGCTGCAGGTGCAGTAGAGTCCATCTACTCCATCCTGGCCCTGCGCGATCAGGCTGTTCCGCCAACTATCAACCTGGATAACCCAGATGACGGTTGCGATCTGGACTTCGTTCCACACGAAGCGCGCCAGGTTAGCGGTCTGGAGTACACGCTGTGTAACTCCTTCGGCTTCGGTGGTACCAATGGTTCTCTGATCTTCAAAAAGATCTAAGTTCCGCTGCCCGGTTGCGATAAATGAAAAGGTCCGCTTGTCGGGCCTTTTTTATTCGGTTTTCTTCCCTTGTCCTGCATTATTCATCCTGCCAAACTATCGGGTCACGAAAAAGGAGCCTCCATGTTCTTAATCAATGGCCAGCAGCAGGATTATCTTCCCGCGAGCGACAGGGCGACCCAGTTTGGCGATGGCTGCTTCACTACGGCACGCATTGCTGAAGGCGAGGTCTGTCTGCTCGCCGCACATCTTCAGCGTCTGCAAATGGCCTGCGAAAAGTTGCTGATCCCGTTTACTCACTGGGCAGAGCTTCAGCGTGAAATGATCGACCTGGCTAAAGGCAACCCTCGCGGCGTGCTAAAAGTGATTATCAGCCGGGGGGCGGGAGGACGCGGCTATAGCGGGGCAAGTTGCCTGAACCCCACTCGAATCCTCTCTGTTTCAGCTTATCCCACGCACTACGACGTATGGCGTCGCGACGGCATCAGCCTGGCGCTCAGCCCGATTCGCCTGGGCCGTAATCCCTCGCTTGCAGGGATAAAACATCTCAACCGACTTGAGCAGGTGCTGATCCGCGCTCATCTTGAACAGTCAGACGCCGATGAGGCGCTGGTTCTTGACAGCGAAGGTCTCATTACGGAATGCTGTGCGGCCAATTTACTGTGGCGACAGGGTAATGAAGTATTCACGCCAAAGATGGATCAGGCCGGTGTGAATGGCATCATGCGACAGTTTTGTTTGCAGCATCTGGCACACTCCGGTTTTCGCGTTGTCGAAGTTCACGCAGGCGAAGAGGCACTGCGGGATGCCGATGAGGTCGTCATCTGTAATGCGTTAATGCCCGTCGTGCCGGTTCGAGCTTATGCCCAGAAGCAATGGTCGTCGCGTGAGTTGTACTCGTTTTTAGCCCCACTGTGTGAGCAAACAAGATAGTCATGAAAAAAATGTTGCGCTTTGTCCTCCTCCTTATCGTCGTAATGGCTATTGCTGGCGGCGTGGGAGTCTGGAAAGTTCGTCAGATGGCGAACAGTCACATTCTGATTAAAGAAGAGACCGTATTCACGCTGAAAGCGGGTACCGGGCGCCTGGCGCTGGGCGATCAGCTTTACGGCGATAAAATCATTAACCGCCCACGGGTATTCCAGTGGCTGCTGCGTCTTGAGCCAGAGCTTTCGCATTTTAAAGCGGGGACCTACCGCTTTACGCCGGGCATGACGGTACGTGAAATGCTTGAACTGCTGGAAAGCGGCAAAGAGGCGCAATTCCCGCTGCGATTCGTCGAAGGCATGCGCCTGAGCGACTATCTCAAACAGCTGCGCGACGCGCCCTACATCAGCCATACGCTGAAAGATGACCAGTACGCGACCGTCGCCGAGGTGCTGAAGCTCGAGCACCCCGAGTGGGTGGAGGGCTGGTTCTGGCCTGATACCTGGATGTATACCGCAGGCACTACGGACGTCGCCATTCTCAAGCGCGCACACAAAAAAATGGTTACCGCCGTTGAGAAAGCGTGGGAAGGGCGCGCGGAAGGTCTGCCGTATAAAGATCAAAATCAGTTTGTCACCATGGCCTCGATTGTCGAAAAAGAGACGGCCGTCGCCAGTGAGCGCGATCAGGTGGCGTCGGTCTTTATCAATCGTCTGCGCATCGGCATGCGGCTGCAAACGGACCCGACGGTGATTTATGGAATGGGTGAGAACTACGCCGGGAAGATAAGCCGTAAGGATCTGGAAACGCCAACGGCGTATAATACCTACGTGATTAGCGGTTTGCCGCCAGGCCCAATCGCGACGCCGAGCCAGGCATCACTTGATGCCGCCGCACATCCGGCGCACACACCGTATCTCTATTTTGTGGCTGACGGAAAAGGGGGGCATACCTTTAACACCAACCTTGCCAGCCATAATCGCTCTGTTCAGGACTATCTGAAGGCACTTAAGGAAAAAAATGCGCAGTAATTACATCGTCATAGAGGGGCTGGAAGGCGCCGGGAAAACCACCGCACGTAACGTGGTGGTCGACACACTGAAAGAGCTGGGCATCGGGGAGATGGTTTTCACCCGCGAGCCGGGCGGGACTGTGCTTGCCGAGAAGCTGAGAAGCCTGGTGCTGGACATCAAATCCGTCGGGGACGAAGTGATTTGCGATAAAGCCGAAGTGCTGATGTTTTACGCCGCCCGCGTGCAACTGGTCGAAACGGTGATCAAACCGGCGCTGGCAGAAGGGCGCTGGGTGATTGGTGATCGTCACGATCTCTCGACCCAGGCCTATCAGGGCGGTGGGCGCGGTATCGATCAAGCTATGCTTGCAACGCTGCGCGATGCCGTGCTGGGCGATTTCCGCCCCAATCTGACGTTGTATCTGGACGTCACCCCAGCCGTGG
The DNA here is from genome assembly GCF_050435885.1 of Lelliottia sp. 489. Classification (NCBI taxonomy): domain Bacteria; kingdom Pseudomonadati; phylum Pseudomonadota; class Gammaproteobacteria; order Enterobacterales; family Enterobacteriaceae; genus Lelliottia; species Lelliottia sp. 489. Next base: position 114,672 of record NZ_JBNDLC010000001.1, read on the forward strand.
GCCTGAAACGCGCCCGCGCGCGCGGTGAACTGGATCGTATTGAGCAAGAGTCGCTGGATTTCTTTAACCGCACCCGTGCGCGCTATCTTGAACTGGCCGCGCAGGACAGCTCGATTCGTACCATTGATGCGACCCAATCCCTTGAGGATGTCACCCGTTCGATCCGCGAAACGGTCACTGCGTGGGTACAGGAGCAGCAGGCATGAAATGGTACCCATGGCTGCGTCCGCACTTTGATCAGCTGATTAGCAGCTATCAGTCCGGTCGGGGGCATCATGCGTTACTGATTCAGTCGTTACCCGGCATGGGTGATGACGCCCTGATTTATGCGATTACGCGTTTTCTGATGTGTCAGCAGCCGGAAGGCAGTAAAAGCTGTGGCAAATGCCGCGGCTGCCAGCTGATGCAGGCGGGGACGCACCCGGACTACTACACGCTGGAGCCGGAGAAGGGCAAAAGCTCGCTCGGGATTGATGCGGTGCGTGAAGTCAGCGAAAAGCTGTATGAACATGCCCGTCTCGGCGGGGCGAAAGTGGTTTGGCTGAAGGATGCGGCGCTGCTGACTGAAGCTGCCGCGAATGCGCTGCTCAAAACGCTGGAAGAACCACCGGTGAACACCTGGTTCTTCATGTCCTGCCGTGAGCCGGGCCGATTACTGGCCACATTGCGCAGCCGTTGCCGACTTCACCACCTCGCCGCACCCCAGGAATCATGGGCGTTAAGCTGGCTTGAGCGGGAAGTGACGGTGTCACAAGATGCAGCGTTAACCGCGCTGCGCCTGAGCAGTGGCGCACCTGCCGCCGCCCTCGAACTGCTGCAAAAAGAGACCTGGGCACAGCGAGTGCAGCTTTGCGATGCCCTGAGCGGCACGCTGGAGAGCCGGGACTGGCTCAGCCTGCTAAGCGTGCTGAACCACGAGCAGGCGCCCGCACGGCTGTACTGGCTGGCATCCCTGCTACTGGACGCCCTCAAATTACAGCAAGGCGCACAGCTACTGAGCAATACCGACGTCTGGCCGCTGGTCAATACGCTGGCGAATCAGCTGTCGGGGGCCATACTGCGTGCGATCTTCCACGACGTCAGCGTGTGCCGCGAACAACTCTTAACCGTAACCGGCGTGAATCGCGAGCTGTTACTCACGGATCTGTTACTGCGTACGGAACATTACCTGCAACCAGGCACACAGCTGCCTGCTTCCCATCTCTGAGAGAGACATCATGTTTTTAGTCGACTCACACTGCCATCTCGATGGCCTGGATTATCAATCACTGCATAAAGACGTAGACGACGTACTGGCGAAAGCTGCCGCCCGCGATGTGAAATTCTGTCTGGCGGTCGCCACCACTTTACCGGGATACCGCGCAATGCGCGATTTGGTGGGTGAGCGCGATAACGTGGCCTTTTCCTGCGGCGTGCATCCGCTCAATCAGGATGAAGAGTATAACGTTGAGGATCTGCGCCGTATGGCAGCGGAAGAGGGCGTGGTCGCGTTGGGTGAAACCGGTCTGGACTATTTTTACACGCCGGAAACGAAATCCCGCCAGCAGGCGTCCTTTCGCAACCACATCCGCATCGGACGCGAGCTGAACAAGCCGGTTATCGTCCATACCCGCGATGCGCGCGCCGATACGCTGGCGATCCTGCAGGAAGAAAAGGTGACGGATTGCGGTGGCGTACTACACTGTTTCACAGAAGACAGAGAAACAGCGGGCAAGCTGCTTGATTTAGGGTTTTATATCTCGTTTTCCGGGATCGTGACGTTCCGTAATGCTGAACAGCTGCGTGATGCCGCGCGTTATGTGCCTCTCGACCGCATTCTGGTGGAAACAGATTCTCCTTATCTGGCACCGGTGCCGCATCGCGGTAAAGAGAACCAGCCAGCCATGACGAGAGATGTGGCCGAGTACATGGCCGTCCTGAAGGGCGTCAGCCTCGAAGCGTTGGCACGTGCCACCACGGAAAACTTCGCTAATTTGTTCCACATCGCCCCCGCCCGCCTGCAATCTGTTTGAAACACCTGTTTTTTTTAGGCTCGTAATTAATAAACAAAGCGAGTAAAGTTCACCGCCTTATTTAGGGCGGTGACGGTGTTTTTAGACATATCTGGAAATGCTTTTTGTAAATTACTGAAAGTTTTTCGATCGTCTGAGGCTGAAACGTGATAGCCGTCAAACAAAGTCACAGGGATTTATTTTACTCTGTGTAATAAATAAAGGGCGCTTAGATGTCCTGTCCACGGCGCGGTTCTCCCCCCGTGCCCATGCGTGAAAGCGTAAAAAAAGCACAAATACTCAGGAGCACTCTCAATTATGTTTAAGAATGCATTTGCTAACCTGCAAAAGGTCGGTAAATCGCTGATGCTGCCAGTATCCGTACTGCCTATCGCAGGTATCCTGCTGGGCGTCGGTTCTGCAAACTTCAGCTGGCTGCCAGCCGTAGTTTCACACGTGATGGCCGAAGCAGGCGGTTCTGTTTTTGCTAACATGCCGCTGATCTTCGCTATCGGTGTCGCTCTGGGCTTCACCAATAACGATGGTGTATCTGCTCTGGCTGCGGTTGTTGCTTACGGCATCATGGTGAAAACCATGGCTGTGGTTGCGCCACTGGTTCTGCATTTACCTGCTGAAGAGATCGCAGCAAAACACCTGGCGGATACCGGTGTTCTCGGCGGTATCATCTCCGGTGCTATTGCAGCCTACATGTTTAACCGCTTCTATCGCATCAAGCTGCCTGAGTATCTGGGCTTCTTCGCGGGCAAGCGCTTCGTACCGATCATCTCTGGTCTGGCTGCGATCTTCATGGGCGTTGTGCTGTCCTTCATCTGGCCTCCGATTGGTACGGCTATCCAGACCTTCTCTCAGTGGGCTGCATACCAGAACCCGGTTGTCGCGTTCGGTATCTACGGTTTCGTTGAGCGCTGCCTGGTACCATTTGGTCTGCACCACATCTGGAACGTTCCATTCCAGATGCAGATTGGTGAATATACCAACGCCGCAGGTCAGGTATTCCACGGTGATATCCCACGTTACATGGCAGGTGACCCAACTGCAGGCAAACTGTCTGGCGGCTTCCTGTTCAAAATGTACGGTCTGCCGGCTGCTGCGATTGCTATCTGGCACTCTGCTAAACCAGAGAACCGTGCAAAAGTGGGCGGTATCATGATCTCCGCAGCGCTGACCTCGTTCCTGACCGGTATCACCGAGCCGATCGAGTTCTCCTTCATGTTCGTTGCGCCGATCCTGTACGTTATCCACGCGATTCTGGCAGGCCTGGCATTCCCAATCTGTATCCTGCTGGGTATGCGTGACGGTACATCCTTCTCGCACGGTCTGATCGACTTTATCGTTCTGTCCGGTAACAGCAGCAAACTGTGGCTGTTCCCAATCGTTGGTGCGTGCTACGCAGTGGCGTACTACACCATCTTCCGCGTGCTGATCAAAGCACTGGACCTGAAAACGCCAGGTCGTGAAGATTCTACTGACGATGCGAAAGCGACCTCTACCAGCGAAATGGCTCCTGCTCTGATTGCAGCATTCGGCGGCAAAGAAAACATCACTAACCTGGACGCGTGTATCACTCGTCTGCGTGTGAGCGTTGCTGACGTGGCTAAAGTTGACCAGCAGGGTCTGAAAAAACTGGGCGCAGCGGGCGTTGTTGTTGCAGGTTCGGGTGTTCAGGCAATCTTCGGAACTAAATCCGATAACCTGAAAACCGAAATGGATGAATACATCCGCAGCAACTAAGTTGTGACCTGGGGAGACTAAGGCAGCCGAATGGCTGCCTTTTTTATTGGCCAGCCTACGCTCCCTGGCGTTGCGTTTACCGGGCGTATGGGATGTGTAGATCGGGTAAGCGTAAGCGCCACCCAACGTTTATCCCGATAAAAAAGGGAGCCTTTCGGCTCCCTTCGTATTCACGGCTAAATCACGGCGAACTTAGAAACTGTAGCTTCCGCTCACAGAGAAGTTACGCGGTGCGCCATAGACTCCGTAGGTGCCCAGGTAATCGTAATACTCTTCGTCAAACACGTTGTTCAGGTTGCCCTGAACCGAGAAGTTTTTGGTGACCTGATAGCGGGTAAAGAGATCGACTACGGTATAGCCGTCCTGAGTAATCTGCTTCACGCCGTTCGGGCCGTTATCGATATCCTGCCAGGTTTTGTTCTGCCAGCGAGCGCCACCGCCCACGGTCAGCTCAGGCAGCATGGGCAGCTGGTAGCGCGTAAACAGTTTCAGTGATGTACGCGGCTGGCCAGGGTTTACTGCGGCGCCATTCTCATCATCTGCAATGTAACGGCTTCCACCGAAGGTCAGCTGCCAGTTATCGGTCAACGCACCGTTCAGTTCGAATTCGATACCTTTACTGACGGTACCATCCACAGATTTATACGCCGACTGGCCGCCGGAGCCTGGGATCGTCGTTCCGGTATTAACGGCCACGTTGTCCTGCTCGATACGGAAGACAGCAACCGTCGCGGTCAGACGGGTATTGAACCAGTCGCCTTTCACACCGGCTTCATAGCTCTTACCGGTGGTCGGATCGATAAACTTGCTGTTGATATCGCGCTGGCCAGTTGGCTGGAAGATAGAGGTATAGCTCCCGTAGACCGACCAGGTATCGTCGATGTCATAGATCAGGCCCGCGTATGGCGTGACGTCATCGAACTTCGCGTTGCGGATTTCGTCCGGTTGACGCTCCAGGTTGTACTTCGCGCTCCACTCGGTGTATCGCGCGCCGAGAATCAGGTGCAGCGGATCGGCCAGTGACAGGCGGGTGGCGCCATAGACTGATTTCTGGCGGATGACATCACGCTGATAGAGCGAGAAGCCGGACCAGCTCGGGTCAGCCAGTTTGCCGTTGTAATCGTAAATGCTGCCGACATCCATCAGGCCATAGTTATCGTTAACCGGATAGGAGTTGTCATAGTTATTGCGTTGGCGGCTGTAGCTGCCGCCAAACATGACTTCGTGCTGACGGCCCAGCAGCTCATAGCCGCCGCGCACAAACGCATCCACAGAGTCCTGTTTACGTTCGCCACGGTTCCAGCCGCCCCAGGCTCCGTACCAGCTGGAGGCATCGTACAGGCCGGTTGTTTTATCCGGATAGCCGTCGATGTACATCAGCTTGCTGTCAAAATTAGTTTCCGCATGCATAGCGTTAACTTTGGCTTCCCAGCCGTTATCAAAGCGCTGCGTCAGGTTAGCGAAGACCTTGGTGGAGTCGTTATTGGAGTAGGTCCAGTCGGCCGCCGTGTTAAAGCCGCGACGGAAATCGGTTTTGCTGCCATCGCTGAACATGGACGGGAAACCGCCCCAGGTCGGGCTGTCCTCTTCGCTCTTCTGGTAGTCATAGCCCAGGGAGAGGGTGGTTGAGTCCGTAATGTCTGCGTCGAGGATCCCGGAGACAAATTTCTTACGGTAGTGGTTACGTTCAACCCAGGAGTCGCGGTCTTCGTAACCAGCGATCACGCGCCCGCGCACATTGCCGGATTCCGTCAGCGGTGCCTGCAGATCCATCACGTAACGCTGTTTGTCCCAGCTGCCGTAGGTGGCGGAGACGTTGCCTTTGAACTCTTTGCTGTCGGCGTGTTTACGCACCATGTTGACGTAGGCAGATGGGTTACCCGTTCCGCTCATCAGGCCGGCTGCGCCGCGCACCACTTCGATTTTGTCGAAAATGGCCGTGTCGCCTGCGGTATCACCAAAATTCCAGCGGTTATCGAGGAAAGTGGGCATATCTTCATAGGCAAAGTTGCTGATGAAGAAACCGCGAGAATAGAAGTTGGTACGGCTGGTATCGATGCGAGACGCACTCACACCGACGGTGTTATCGAGCACCGCGCCAATGGTGTTCAGCTCCTGATCCTGCATACGCTGCTGGCTCATGACGCTGACCGACTGGGGAATATCACGCGGAACCAGCAGTAATTTGGTGCCGGTCGTGGTGGTTTTGACGCTGTAATCCTTATCCTGCGTGCTATTCTGGTCTTGCGCGTTATCAGCCCCGTCAACGACAACGGTATCTTCTGGATTCGTTTCAGCGAAACTTGCGGTCGGCATCAATGCCATAGCAATACAGGCTGCCAGCAACGAAGGTGTTGCGACAGACTGACGTTGCCCATCCCTGGTGTGATTAATGAAAGACATTATCAAACCCTTTCTGAGTGAATGGTAATTTTTTGCCCCAGTCCCGATAACGGTCGGAGGTCATTTCTATGTTGAAAATGCGCATGAAAATGCAAATGCGAAATATACGCATTTGATTTAACCGTGTAAACAGATGTAACCATTGCCACTGAAATTATGTTTCAGTTCATTCCGGGGGGTGAATGGTCAATCAGCGACCATCCATTGGACGTTAAAGAAAGAAATAACGGGATAAGGTTGAAAGCACAGGAGAAACTCGCTCATACTCTTGTGTTGTGTCACGGGCAATTGCCGTATGTCTGCCTTTGCCGGTCACGCCACGCCAGATTAAACCAAAAAGGAAAACGTCATGGCTGAAGAAACCATTTTCAGTAAAATTATCCGCCGTGAAATCCCGTCGGATATCGTGTATCAGGATGAACTGGTCACTGCTTTCCGCGACATTTCGCCTCAGGCTCCGACACACATCCTTATTATCCCCAATATTCTGATTCCGACCGTTAATGACGTGAAAACTGAGCATGAAGTAGCATTAGGCCGTATGCTGACGGTAGCAGCGAAAATTGCTGAGCAGGAAGGGATTGCCGAAGACGGATACCGTCTGATCATGAACTGCAATCGTCATGGTGGGCAGGAAGTTTATCATATTCACATGCATCTGCTGGGCGGTCGTCCGCTGGGTCCGATGCTGGCGCATAAAGGTCTTTAACATGCAAAGAGGGCGTATCGCTGTTCTGCTCCTGGCGATGGTAATGGCGGGCTGTAGCTCGCGTCCCGCGATCCCGGTCAGCGACGAACAGACGCTGGTGATGGAGTCGTCGGTACTGGCTGCGGGCATCACCGCAGAAGCACCGTCGCTGACGGTCAGTGAAATTCAGCCGTCGGCGTCCTCTACGCTCTATAACGAACGACATGAGCCTGTCACCGTCCACTATCGGTTTTACTGGTATGACGTAAGAGGCCTCGAGATGCATCCACTTGAAGCGCCGCGCAGCGTCGTTATTCCGGCGAATTCGTCGGTCACGCTTTATGGCAGCGCTAATTATCTGGGTGCGCATAAGGTCAGACTTTATCTTTATTTGTAAGGGGTGAACCTTGATTAAGAATTTGGGCCGTTACGCGCTCGTTACCGCTTTTGCGCTCTTCCTGTCGGGATGTATCACCCGTACGGAACAGCAACCCGCGCCCGTTGATGAGGCCAAACCGGGCACTGAACAACCAGTGACCCCGACGGAGCCGGTTCCAACGGTGCCGTCCGTGCCAACCATTCCTGAACAGCCTGGGCCGATTGAACATCCGGATCAAACCTCGCAGCCTGCGCCACGCGTTCGCCACTATGACTGGAACGGCGCGATGCAGCCGATGGTCGGCAAAATGCTGCAGGCACAGGGTGTTACCGCAGGCAGCGTGCTGCTGGTGGACAGCGTGAACAACCGCACCAACGGTTCGCTGAATGCCGGTGAAGCCACCGAAACCCTGCGCAATGCGCTGGCGAATAACGGCAAGTTTACGCTGGTCTCCGTGCAGCAACTGTCGGTTGCGAAGCAGCAACTGGGCCTGTCACCGCAGGACAGTCTGGGCTCGCGCAGCAAAGCGATTGGTATCGCCCGTAACGTTGGCGCGCAGTATGTGCTCTATTCCAACGCCACCGGCAACGTCAATACGCCAGCCCTGCAAATGCAGCTGATGTTGGTTCAAACGGGTGAGATTATCTGGTCAGGTAAAGGTGCCGTTACACAACAATAACGTCACGCGCGAAACAATCGTTTCGCGCTACTTCCCTCAGTATCGCCTTGTCGCGCCGCAAACCCACGCCGGGTTTAGCGGCGCGAGTTGCATTATTGAACAGGGCGAGCGCCGTCTGGTGTTACGTCTGCGCCACGATGCGAGCGGGCCCGCGTTCTGTTTTCGCCGTCAATACCACGCTTTGCGCCGTCTGCCTGCCGATCTGGTGCCAAAGCCGCACTGCTTTCATCGCGACTGGATGGCTGTGGAGTATCTTGTGGGCGAGATCAAAAGCGAGCTTCCGGATACCCAAATCCTCGCAGGCATACTGTATTATCTGCATCGGCAATCCCGTCTGGGCTGGCGAATTACCCTGTTACCGCTGCTCGATGCCTACTGGCAAGGGGCCGATCCTGTCAGACGCACGCCGTTCTGGCTGGCTACGCTAAAACGTCTGCGTCAGCGCGGCGAACCGCAGCCCCTGCGACTGGTGCCGCTGCATATGGACGTTCATGCCGGAAACATTGTGCATACGCCAGCAGGCGAGCGGCTGATCGACTGGGAATATGCCGGTGATGGCGACGTAGGGCTTGAGCTGGCGTCCATATGGATGCCGACGGAAAATGCCCGCCAGGAGTTTATCGATGTCTACGCCAAAACGGCGAACATCGATGCGCATCACCTGAAAAAGCAGGTGCAGCGCTGGCGGCCCTGGGTACTGATGATGATGGCCGGGTGGTTTGAATTACGCTTTCAGCAATCAGCTGACAAACAATTTATCGCGCTGGCAGATGACGTCTGGCGTCAGTTACAAACTAAAGGATAAGAGAGGTTCGTGTGGGTCCAGTAATGTTGGATGTCGAAGGGTATGAACTGGATGCGGAAGAGCGCGATATTCTGGCGCATCCGCTGGTGGGTGGGCTCATTCTGTTTACCCGCAACTATCACGATCCCGCGCAGCTGCGCGAGCTGGTGCGTCAGATCCGTGCGGCGTCCCGTAACCATCTGGTGGTGGCGGTCGATCAGGAAGGCGGACGCGTCCAGCGTTTTCGCGAGGGCTTTACCCGTCTGCCGGCGGCGCAATCTTTTGCTGCACTGCTGGGAACGGAGCAGGGCGGTAAGCTGGCGCAGGATGCAGGCTGGCTGATGGCGAGCGAAATGATCGCCATGGATATTGATATCAGCTTTGCGCCGGTGCTGGATGTCGGGCACATCAGCGCGGCGATTGGCGAGCGTTCTTATCATGAAGATCCGCAGATCGCTCTGGCGATGGCAACACGTTTTATCGACGGAATGCACGACGCCGGTATGAAAACCACCGGGAAACACTTCCCGGGGCACGGCGCTGTGACGGCGGATTCCCACAAAGAGACGCCGCGCGATCCGCGCCCTGAGGCGGAAATCCGCGCCAAAGATATGTCCGTTTTCCGTTCGCTCATTACTGACAACAAACTCGACGCCATCATGCCCGCGCATGTGATTTACAGCGACGTCGATCCGCGTCCGGCCAGCGGCTCTGCGCACTGGCTGAAAACCGTGTTACGTCAGGAGCTGGGCTTTAACGGCGTGATTTTCTCCGACGATCTGTCGATGGAAGGCGCTGCCATTATGGGCAGCTATGCCGAGCGCGGTCAGGCGTCGCTGGATGCGGGTTGCGATATGATCCTGGTCTGCAATAATCGTAAAGGGGCGGTTAGCGTGTTAGATAACCTGTCGCCGATCAATGCTGAACGTGTTACACAATTGTATCATAAAGGTTCATTTAGCCGTCAGGAGCTGATGAGCTCGGCTCGCTGGAAGACGGTGAACGCTGAGCTTGAAGCACTCAATGAGCGCTGGCAGGCACACAAAGCAGGTCAATAACCCCCTCCTGGAAGGCGTCGTGTCGTGAGGAAACAATGATCATTTATTTGCATGGTTTTGATTCGAACAGTCCTGGTAATCATGAGAAAGTGCTGCAACTGCAGTTCATCGACCCGGACGTGCGGCTGATTAGCTACAGCACGCGCCATCCGAAACACGATATGGCGCATCTGCTCAAAGAAGTGGACAAGATGCTGCAGCTCAACGTCGACGATCGCCCGCTGATTTGCGGTGTGGGTCTCGGCGGCTATTGGGCAGAGCGGATCGGCTTTCTCTGCGATATTCGCCAGGTGGTATTCAATCCGAATTTGTTCCCTAACGAGAACATGGAAGGCAAGATCGACCGCCCGGAAGAGTACGTGGATATCGCCACCAAATGCGTCAGTAACTTCCGCGAGAAGAACCGCGACCGCTGCATGGCGATCCTCTCCCGCAACGACGAGGCGCTGGATAACCATCGCGCGGCGGAGCTGCTGCACCACTATTATGAAATTGTCTGGGACGAAGAGCAGAGCCACAAATTCAAAAATATTTCTCCGCATCTTCAGCGCATCAAAGCCTTCAAGACCTTGGGCTAACCCCCCCCCTCTGATCGACTCCAGGCCCGGCCGCGCAAGCGAGCCGGGCTTTGTCTTTTGCTACAATTGTACAAATTTAAATCATCAAAACTTGATTCATATCAATTTTGGTATGACCAATGCGCCTGGCGTGTTATTCTCAATGCACCTGAATGGTTTCAGTGCTGTAACCTGTTGTTAATTAAGGGTTATTCTCATAACTTTTAATTAACAATTGGTTAATAATTTGAGGGGGTCACATTGACTACGCCATTGAAAAAGATAGTAATTGTAGGCGGCGGCGCAGGTGGGCTGGAGCTGGCTACGCAACTCGGCAAAAAGCTGGGCCGTGGCAAAAAAGCCAAAATTACGCTGGTCGATCGTAACCACAGCCATCTGTGGAAACCGCTGCTGCATGAAGTGGCCACCGGTTCACTGGACGAAGGTGTTGATGCCCTGAGCTATCTGGCGCATGCGCGTAATCACGATTTCCAGTTCCAGCTGGGCTCCGTGATGGATATCAACCGCGAAAGCAAAACCATCACCCTGGCCGAGCTGCGTGACGAGAAAGGCGAGCTGCTGGTGCCTGAGCGCAAGCTGCCGTACGACACGCTGGTGATGGCGCTGGGAAGCACCTCGAACGACTTCAACACGCCAGGCGTGAAAGAAAACTGCATCTTCCTGGATAACCCGCATCAGGCACGTCGTTTCCATCAGGAAATGCTGAACCTGTTCCTGAAATACTCCAACAACCTCGGTGCGAGCGGCAAAGTGAACATCGCGATTGTCGGCGGCGGGGCGACGGGCGTTGAGCTTTCAGCGGAACTGCACAATGCGGTGAAACAGCTGCACAGCTACGGTTACAAAGGGCTGACCAACGAAGCGCTGAACGTGACGCTGGTCGAAGCGGGCGAACGCATTCTGCCTGCGCTGCCACCGCGTATTTCCGGCGCGGCGCATAACGAGTTGACCAAAATGGGCGTGCGCGTTCTGACGCAAACCATGGTCACCAGCGCCGATACCGGCGGCCTGCATACCAAAGACGGTGAGTATATTCAGGCCGATCTGATGGTCTGGGCGGCGGGTATTAAAGCACCTGATTTCATGAAAGAGATCGGCGGACTGGAAACCAACCGTATCAACCAGCTGGTAGTGGAGCCGACGCTTCAGACCACACGCGATCCGGACATCTTCGCCATCGGCGACTGCGCCTCCTGCGCACGTCCTGAAGGTGGATTCGTGCCGCCGCGCGCGCAGGCCGCGCACCAGATGGCAAGCCTGGCGCTGCACAACATTCTGGCGCAGACCAAAGGCAAAGCGATGAAGTCCTACGTCTATAAAGACCATGGCTCGCTGGTCTCCCTGTCTAACTTCTCCACCGTGGGCAGTCTGATGGGTAACCTGATGCGCGGCTCGATGATGGTTGAAGGGCGTATCGCGCGCTTCGTTTACATCTCGCTGTACCGTATGCACCAGGTGGCGCTGCACGGTTACTTCAAGACCGGGCTGATGATGCTGGTGGGCAGTATCAACCGCGTGATCCGTCCTCGCCTCAAACTGCACTAATCTTTCAGTCCCTCCGGCTCCCGGAGGGACTTTTTAGCATTTCCTGCTGACAATCTTCGTCAGAGTGCTTAAGAGTTCTCTGAAACGCGTGCCTTTTCATTTTACCTCTCTCTTTTTGAGCGTTATTCCGATTGGCGAACACACTCTTCGATTGCAAAATTGTTACCAATAGCAACAAAGGAGGAAGCCCCGTGAATAAATCTATGTTGGCGGGTATAGGGATTGGCGTGGCTGCAGCGCTGGGCGTGGCAGCAGTGGCCAGTCTGAACGTGTTCGAACGCGGCCCGCAGTATGCTCAGGTTGTTTCTGCCACCCCGATTACCGAGTCGGTGAAAACCCCTCGTCAGGAGTGCCGCAACGTGGCGGTGACTCACCGTCGTCCGGTACAGGATGAAAACCGTATCGCAGGCTCAGTGCTGGGTGCGGTTGCCGGTGGTGTGATTGGTCATCAGTTCGGTGGGGGACGCGGGAAAGATGTCGCGACCGTCGTCGGCGCACTGGGTGGCGGCTATGCCGGTCACCAGGTTCAGGGCGCGATGCAGGACAACGACACCTACACCACGACGCAGCAGCGTTGTAAAACGGTGTACGACAAATCAGAAAAAATGCTTGGCTACGATGTGACCTACAAGATTGGCGATCAGCAGGGGAAAATCCGCATGGATAAAGATCCTGGCACGCAGATCCCACTCGACAGTAACGGTCAGCTGGTTCTGAATAACAAGGTGTAAAAAAAGCGGTATTATTAATTTGGCTCCTCAAACGCTCAGGCTGAGGAGCCTTTTTTTTACCTGTCAGAAGGTCAGGGCGTAGTTCAGACCGAAGGTGCGTCCACGGCCTTTATACTCGTACAGCGCCGCATTCCCGTAGGTTGGGCTGTAGAGCAACGGAGCGCGTTGTCCCCAGACGGTGGTGTACTCTTTATCAAGCACGTTTTCGACGCTAAACGACAGTTTGCCGAGCGGAAGCTGGTAGCTGCCGATGAAATCAACGGTGTTATAACCGTTCAGCTTATTGCCCGCCGCATCGCTCAGATCAAAGGCCTGCTGCGTTTGCAGGCGCAGCGCCCACGGCTCCGGTGCCCAGCCGACGTAGGCCGTCGCTTTGGATGGCGACGCCTGAGTCACATCCCATTTTTCCCAGGAACCGTTGGTTTTAATCTCTGACTTCAGGACGTTAACATTCCCACCGAGACTCCAGTCGCTCTCAGGAATGAAGTAATCCACTGCGCCTTCCACACCGTAGATGCGCCGGTTCTGCGGATTCACGTCGATAGTCATGTCAGCGCGGTTGATATCAATGGATTTATCCGACAAGGAGTAATAGGCCGCAATCTGTGTGCGCAGCTGGTCGCCCGTAAAACGCCAGCCCAGCTCGTAGGAGTCGACCTTAATCCCTTCGAGCTTCGCATCGTTCGGGTTAACGCTTTTCAGCAGCGCCAGATGGCCCTGGGCATCAGGTTTGCTATAGCTGCCGTTACCGTAATATTTTCCCGGGTCAGGCAGTTCCACGCCCTGAGAGAAGTTAAACCAGACCTGCTGACGCTCGGTCAGGTGCGCCAGGATCCCGGCGTTAAACAGGAAATTATCGTAATCCGTTTTCCCGCCCGGAATAGCATCCGCAGAGCGTGCGCCGCCTTTGGCAATGGTCTGCTGCTGGGTATAGCCGATGAAATCATCGACGCGGTTTTCCGTCCACTGATAGCGCACGCCGCCGCTGAGGGTAAACACCTCGTTAATGTCATAGCTGTTTTGCAGGAACGGAGCGAAATTGGTGATGCTGTAGCCCGGATAGCGCCCGGTGCTGTAGGCCGACTGATTATTCATCCCGCCGGAAGGGACGGAATCGGCGAGGTCGAAGAACATCTGGTTGGAATCGAAGGTTTCATGGTCGGCATCAATACCCCAGGTGAGCTGCCAGCCGTTGAGCGGAGTGCTGTTCAAGGTCAGCTTCGCGCCGTACTGATCCGTGTTCTGCTCGGAGGCGGAGAAACTGGTGATGTCACCTTTGGCCACCGTCGGGAACGGGTAAAAACGCAGGGATTCGTCGCGATAATAGATCTGCCCGACCAGCTCCTGGCCCCAGAAATCCGTATCGGAATATTGCAGGCTGACGAGATGACGCTCGGTGCCAGGAATACGATCTGAGCTAAAGCCTTTGGACGTGCGGGCCGTGCCGTTCCCGGTCACGGCGCTCATGTTTTTATCCAGATAAAGCCCGTAATCGTCGTCGCCCTGGCTTTTGTAATACTGAGTCACCAGCTGCAGCTGACGGGTCTCATCAATTTCAATGGTGCCGGTTCCCATCACATCCAGACGATCGGAGTGTTGCAAACCCGTCTGGGTGTTGTCGAAGGTCAGCGCATCGCCATTTCCATCGTACCAGCCGCCGAAGCGCTGATACGCCACAGACAGACGACCCGAGGCGTTATCATTGCCGCCGCTGACGGCCGCCGCCACGCGCTCGTCGCGATCGTCACTGTTGTTAAAGCCGCTTTTTCCGCCCAGTTCCAGATCGACCTGGGTCTCCGGCTGACCTTTTTTGGTGACGATATTGATCAGCCCGCCGGTACTCCCGCCGCCATAGAGTGACGTCGAGCCGGAGATGACTTCGATATGTTCGATATTAAACGGATCAATGGAATCGAGCTGGCGGCTGTCGGTTCGCGAGGAGTTCAGCCGTACGCCGTCAATCAGCACGACGATCGCGCGACCACGCATGTTCATGCCATAGTTGGTGCGCCCCTGGCTGCTGACGTCCATCCCCGGGATCAGCTGGCCGAGAATATCTTTAAACTCTTTCCCGCCCTGGACCTGCTGTTCAATCTCCTGACCTTCAATGATCCACGTGGTCTGCGCCATTTCGGCGACGGTGCGGTGGCTGCGGTTGGCGCTGACAACCAGATTTTCTTCGTTCTTTTGTTCTGCATACAGCGGCATTGCGATGGTCAGCAGGACAGGGTTGAGCACCCAGAGGCTCTTTTTCATCATCATTCCTTGTTGAGCTTTTGCTCTTTGTTATCGGCAGGTCAAATCACACAATGGAAACATTGTGAAACAAATGTAAACGCGAATTTTGCCGATAAAGAGTCTCATTATCAACCCGCTGAAATAAGAGGGTTTACAGGCGCGAACGTGAAAACGAGAGGGGAAAAGGGGAATGAAAAAGTAAAGGGCGGTTTCCCGCCCTGATAATCAGAGTTTCAGCAGTTCAGGCCACAGGCGTAGCGTGGTGCGAGAGATACTTTGCAGCTTTTCAAGGCTTGCGCCTTCACGCGCGCTGATCGACATCCCCTGCAGGACGCAGCTTAAAAATTGCGTCAGTTCGACGGTATCGCAGTGCGCCGGAATTTCACCCCGCTTTTGGCGTTGGCTTAAAAACGCGCCCAGAGTCTCTTCCTGCATGGCGTGGCGCGATTTCACGGTATTCGCAATGTCTTTCGACGCGGCGGCAAGCGTGGCGGAGGTGTTAATCATAAAGCAGCCCGCAGGCGTGTCTTTGCTGGTAAAGCAGGCGGAGATAGCCGCGAAATAATCCTGCAAAGCCTGTTCAACGGTTTTCTCTTCACAGAACAGCTGGGCTTCATGTTTGGCCGCAAAGCGCGCGATATAGCGATCCAGCACTGCGCGGAACAGGCCTTCTTTATTGGTGAATTCTGCATACAGCGTGGGGGCTTTCGCACCTGTCGCTTCGACCAGGTCGGAGAGCGAGGTGGCTTCATACCCATGCTGCCAGAAGAGTGTCATGGCCTTATCGAGCGCCGCATCCCTGTCGAACACTTTCGGTCGGCCACGGCTTTTTTTTGCGCAACTCGTGACGTCGGTTGTCATGTGCCGTTGTACCTTTGTTGGTTTGTTGAATGATCATTATAAAAATAATAGCCTGCGCCGACCAGCACTCATTTCACAAAAATAAATTAATCATATGGGTATGAAAAATAAGAGGTTTAAAATTAATTTAACGGTCATTATAAAATTATGTTGACGTGTGACGTGGATCACAACTATCATTTACCTATCGATCGTTAAGTAAATAACTAACGACCTCCCAAATTCATCTGTTAAAGGCTAATTATCATGAAAACCATCAATACCCTCATCGCTGCTGCTGTACTGAGTTCTCTGTCATTTGCCAGCTTCGCGGCTGTCGAAGTGCAATCCACCCCTGCTGACCAGCAGAAAGTGGGCACCATCTCTGCCAACGCAGGGACCAACCTGAGCTCACTGGAAGATCAGTTAGCGCAGAAAGCCGACGCCATGGGCGCGAAATCTTTCCGCATCACCTCTGTGACCGGTCCGAACACCCTGCACGGTACTGCGGTTATCTACAAATAAGCCTGGCTTAACCCTCATAAAGCCACTGCTAAAAAAAAGGCCCTGCGATTTCGCAGGGCCTTTTTTGTCTCTTATGCTTTAGAGCGCTTGCTGAGCCACGTCGTGATGCGGCGTCACATCCACCGGCATACCCGAGCGCACGTCCATCGCTTTTTCCATCACCGCGCTGTCCGCGCGCGCTTTGAAGTTTTGCATCGCTGCGTTCAGGACAATCGGCAGCGTTTGCGGATCGTCGCCAATGTTTTTCGACAGCGGCTGGTGGACCTCCACCAGACGTTTTCCGCCCGGCTCTTCCGACACTTTTATCGGCGTATTGATGATATTGACCTTCGTGCCTGGGGTAATCACGCGGAAAAGCGTCTCGATATCGCCGTCGCGCAGGCGAATACAGCCTGAGCTGACGCGCATGCCGATGCCAAAGTCCGCGTTGGTTCCATGCAGCAAATAGACGCCGCCGTAGGCCGCGAGGCGAATCGCGTGATGGCCCATTGGGTTATCCGGACCTGCCGGAACCACAGCGGGCAGATCAATGCCCTGGGCTTTATAGCGCGCGCGAATATTGGCCGTCGGCGTCCAGGTTGGGTTGGCGCGTTTATCCGAAACAGTGGTCACCATGGTCGGCGTTAAGGTGTCGCCGCCCAACTGACCAATTCCGATAGGGTAGACCGTCACCTCGTTTTTACCCGGCGGGTAATAGTAGAGGCGCAGTTCGGCGAGGTTAATCACCAAACCTTCGCGCGGCGCGTCAGGTAACAGGGTTTGTAACGGGATGGTCAGCACGCTGCCAGGGCGTGGCACGTAGGGATCAACGCCCGGGTTAGCCTGCAATAACGCCAGAAAACCGACGTTATATTTTTTGGCTATCGCCTCCAGCGAACCGCCGTCATTTTCTACGACGTGAAAACGATTTTCGCCCACCAGACGACTTCCGGCAGGAGGCAGCGGCCAGGTATTCGCACGCGCGGGCAGGGCGAGGGCGACGGTCGCCGCGAGGGCAATCAGGGTTATCCAGCGAGTAAAACGCAGAGTCATCATCACTCAATTCCATGGAAATACTAAGGTTATTGTTATTCAAAAGTTAATTGATGATTATGACCAGGGGGCGTGTCGGGAAATCAGGAGAAGTGCAAAGAGTTTGTAAATTAATGGTCGGGCGGTGATATCGCCGCCCGGCCACGAGATTACGCCGCCGCGTTCTCTTCGAGCTGGCGCATAAAGTTACGGACCCATTCCATCCGCGTTTTGCGGTCGCTCAGTTCTTGCATGAACTTCAGACGCGTCGGGCCATCAAGGCGGAAGTGTTGCGGTTGCTTCTGCAGCAGGCCGATGAGCCACATTGGGTCGACGTGGTTCTTCTCGGCAAACTCAATCACACCGCCTTTATCATTGCCTTCCAGCTTGCGAATGCCCAGTTTCTGAGCCAGCTGGCGCAGACGCGCGATATCCAGCAGATTGCGCGCTGCATCCGGCAGCAGGCCAAAGCGGTCAATCAGCTCGACTTTAATCTCCTCAAGCTCCGCCTCATTTTTAGCACTGGCGATGCGTTTGTAGAATGACAGCCGCGTGTTGACGTCCGGGATAAAATCGTCCGGCAGCAGGGATGGCATCCGCAGTTCGACTTCCGTTTGCTGGCTGGTGAGATCTTCCAGCGATGGTTCGCGTCCCTCTTTCAGCGCATCGACGGCGTTTTCCAGCAGCTCCATGTAAAGCGAGAAGCCAATGGTTTCCATCGATCCGCTCTGGTCTTCGCCGAGCAGCTCGCCTGCGCCGCGGATCTCCAGATCGTGGGTCGCCAGTGCAAAACCTGCACCCAGATCTTCCAGCGAAGCAATGGCTTCCAGACGCTTTTGCGCGTCAGTGGTCATCGCTTTCGGATGTGGCGTCAGCAGCCAGGCGTAGGCCTGATGGTGAGAACGCCCGACACGACCGCGCAGCTGGTGAAGCTGTGCCAGACCAAAGTGATCGGCCCGTTCGATAATGATGGTATTCGCCGTCGGAATGTCGATCCCGGTTTCGATAATGGTGGTACAGACCAGCACGTTGAAACGCTGGTGATGGAAATCGTTCATCACCCGCTCCAGCTCGCGCTCGCGCATCTGGCCGTGGCCGATGGCAATGCGCGCCTCCGGCACCAGTTCCGCCAGCTTATCCGCCGCTTTCCGGATATTTTCCACGTCGTTATAGAGGTAGTACACCTGGCCGCCGCGCAGGACTTCTCGCAGAATCGCCTCGCGCACTACCAGGCTGTCGTACTCGCGGACAAAAGTTTTCACCGCCAGACGACGGGCCGGTGGAGTGGCAATGATCGACAGATCGCGCATCCCGCTCATCGCCATATTCAGCGTACGCGGGATCGGGGTCGCGGTGAGGGTCAGGATATCGACATCCGCGCGCATCGCTTTGATCCGTTCTTTGTGACGCACGCCGAAGCGATGCTCTTCATCGACAATCAGCAGGCCCAAATCTTTCCACTTCACGTCGCTTTGGAGCAGCTTGTGGGTGCCGATCAGAATGTCGATTTTACCTTCGCTGGCCTGCTCCAGAATCTGCGTCTGCTCTTTGGCGCTGCGAAAACGCGACAGCATCTCAATACGCACCGGCCAGTTGGCAAAGCGGTCGCGGAAGTTGTCGTAATGCTGCTGCGCCAGCAGCGTGGTGGGCACCAGCACAGCAACCTGTTTGTTGTTTTCGACGGCGAGGAAGGTCGCGCGCATCGCCACTTCGGTTTTGCCGAAGCCGACGTCGCCGCACACCAGACGGTCCATCGCCAGCGGCTGACACATATCGCTTAAGACAGCGTTAATGGCCTGAGCCTGATCCGGCGTGGTTTCAAACGGGAAGCTGTCGCAGAACAGCTGATACTGATCTTTATCGTGTTTGAAGGCGTAGCCGGATTTCGCTGCGCGCTGGGCGTAAATATCCAGCAGCTCGGCCGCCACATCACGCACTTTTTCGGCGGCTTTCTGCCGCGCGCGGGTCCAGGCATCGCTGCCCAGTTTATGCAGCGGGGCGCTCTCTTCCGCGCCACCGGCATAGCGGCTGATCAGATGCAGGGAGGAGACCGGGACATAGAGTTTTGCGTCACCGAGATAGGTGATCATCAGATATTCGGCGGTGATCCCGCCCGCTTCGAGGGTGGTCATTCCCGCGTAGCGCCCCACGCCGTGCTCCAGGTGCACAATCGGCTGGCCGATGTGCAGCTCGGCCAGGTTACGAATCAGCGTGTCCGGGTTAATGGTGCGACGGTTGTCCTGTCGACGACGCGCCACGCGCTCGCCAAGGAGATCGCTTTCGCAGATCAGCGCCCGATTATTCAGGGTATCGATAAAACCGTGCTCGGCAGAGCCAATCATCAGATAGCGGCCGTTATCGGCGGCTTCGTCGAGACGCAAGATCCGTTTTGGCGACACTTTGATGCGCGCCAGCAGTTCACCCAGCGCCTCGCGACGGCCCTCACTTTCGACCGAGAAAATCACCGGGCCGGTAAAGGATTCGAGGAACTTGCGCAGATTATCCAGCGGCGATTTTTGCTGCGCCTGAACGGACAGGTCCGGCAGCGTCTTAAACGCCAGGTTAGTGTTCGCGGCTTTGTCCGGCAAACTCTCCGTCTTGAGCTGTACGCGCGGCCATTTTTTCAGCTCTGAAAACAGTTCGTCGGTGCGCAACCACAGCTGCTCTGGCGGCAACAGCGGGCGCATCGGGTCAACGCCACGGTTTTCAAAACGGGCGCGGGTTTCGCTCTCAAAGCGGGTGGCGCTGGCGTCGAGATCGCCGGTATTGACGAGCAGGGTTTTGGCCGGGAAATAGCTGAACAGGGCCGGAAGCGGCTCGCTAAAGAACAGCGGCTGCCAGTATTCAATGCCTGCGGGCAGGGTGCCTTTGCTCACCTGCTGATAGATATGCTCGGCGTCACGCTTCACATCGAACTTATCGCGCCACTGGCTGCGGAACAGTTCGATGGCGGTTTTGTCCGTCGGGAATTCGTGGGCAGGCAGTAAATTGATCGCCTCAACCTCTTCCAGCGTGCGCTGGGTGTCCGGGTCGAATACCCGCAGGCTGTCGATTTCATCATCAAAGAAATCCAGACGGTACGGCTGATCGCTGCCCATCGGGTAGAGATCCAGCAGTGCGCCGCGCGTGGCGTATTCGCCGTGCTCCATCACCTGATCGACGTGGCGATAGCCTGCGCTGTCGAGCTGCGCACGCAGGGCATCGCGCGACAGGCGCTGGCCTTTTTTCATCACCAGCGCGTGGCCGTGCAGGTAGCTGTGCGGACACACGCGCTGCATCAGGGTATTCACCGGAACGATCAACACCCCGCGCTGCATCGACGGCAGCTGATAGAGGGTGGAGAGGCGCGAGGAGATAATCTCCTGATGGGGGGAAAAACTGTCGTAGGGCAGGGTTTCCCAGTCGGCCAGGTTAAACACCAGGCTGTCGGTAAACTGGCGGATCTCGTCGTGCAGACGGAGCGCGTTTTGCATATCGGGGGCAACCAGCACCACCGGGCCCGCGTGGCGCTCAGCGATCTCTGCGACCAGCGTGGCGCAGGCGGCGCCCGTCAGTTCGCCTAGCTGGCGCTGGTCACCCGCTTTGCCGGGCAGGGAATAACGGTATTGTTCAGGCATGGCTTTGTCAGAATCTCTTATGGATATATACCCTAAACACAGTATTGGGGCATATCACTGATACGCAATGTCTTTATTATCCTTGATCGTTTTACATTAGCAAACCGGAACCGCACACAGGGTGAATTCGCCCTCGAATGAGGGCGAGGGGAAGCATTATCGGGTCGCCTCAACCGGCGCGAGACGGGCGGGAGGGGCAAAGAAAAGGTCGCCAAACAGCGCGCTGGAGACTTTTCGCGCGCCCAGTCCGAACAGCGTACAGACCAGCAGGCTGACGAACGGATAGACCAGAATCAGGGTCAGTTCCGCCCAGACCGGCCAGTTGCCGCCGTTAAGTTCGCCAATCAGGAACAGGCTAAAACCTTCGATCAAAATGCGATGCGTGGTGTAGATCGCAATGGTGTTCGAGCCGACGACGTTCAGCAGATTATTCGGGTGGACGGCGTAACGCTGCTCGATGCTGTAAAACAGTTTCATAATCAGCAGAATCGACAGAAGCGACAGCAGCAGGGGAACGTTGGCAAACCACAGCACCACGGAGACCCCACCGAACGCCACTATCGGCAGCCAGTAGCGGCGTATCACCATGCCTTTCATCCACTCCATCAGCTGCGCGCCGTACCAGGCACCGAGACTGTAGTAGATCATGTTACGCACCACGCTGTTCATGCCCCACCAGGGCAGCGGCAGGAAGTTAATCGCTACGCTCGCCAGGGCCAGCACCGCGAGCACCGGCAGTTTCCAGCGGCTGAGCAATTTACAGAGGGTGAAATAGACGATCAGCGCATACAGATACCAGAGGCTGGTGCTGGCGGTGAGCATGCCGCGAATAAATTCGCTTATCGAACCGGCGTAGGCGGCGTTGGAAGAGGTGGCTAATTCACGCTCCGGCGCAAGCCAGGCGTTGATATGGCTCAGCGCCTGCCACTGCAACACGCCCCACAGCGCCAGTACCCAGACGATGCTCCAGATCCGCTTGTCGAAGCTGACCCGCCAGCCGACGTCATCAATGTAGCGACGAATCAAATAGCCCGAAATGAAGAAAAACACCGGCATGCGAAACGGTGCGAGATAGAGATTAAAATAGACCCAGCATTTGGCGAGCAGACCGGAAAGCGGATGCTGTAGCCCGCTTAGATGAGGATAAAAGGTGATCACCGAGTGGTAAATCACCACCAGGCAGATGCACAGCCCTTTTATCTGATTAATCCATAATGCTTTTTGTTTCATCGGTCTTTAATACCTGTTTTGCCATAAAGAAGGCGTTAATCCTGGGCGAACCGGCGTTAGATGTAATCAGTAAGAGTCTGTATCAGGACGATTTTCAGAAAAGGTGGAGAAGGGCGCGGGCGTAATGAGAGGCCGATCGACAAGTAGCCTGATGATTTTTCTTGTTTTTTCGCCAAAATCATTACCAAAGCTTACGGTTTCAGTCATTTACGCTTAACGGATTCGCTTATATACTCGTGGGTCTGCTATCAGCAACCAGACGGATTTCATGTACCAACCTGTCGCACTCTTTATAGGCTTACGTTACATGCGTGGGCGCGCCGCGGACCGCTTCGGTCGCTTTGTCTCCTGGCTTTCTACTATTGGCATTACGCTTGGCGTGATGGCTTTAGTGACGGTTCTGTCCGTGATGAATGGCTTTGAGCGCGAGCTGCAAAACAACATCCTGGGACTGATGCCGCAGGCGGTTCTCTCTTCCTCTCAGGGCTCCATTAATCCGCAACAGCTGCCCGAAAGCGCCGTGAAGTTACAGGGCGTCAGCCGTATTGCGCCGCTGACAACGGGTGACGTGGTGCTACAAAGCGCGCGCAGCGTGTCGGTGGGAGTGATGCTGGGCATCGATCCTGCGCAGAAAGATCCGCTCACTCCGTATCTGGTTAACGTCAAACAGACCGATCTTGAGCCAGGCAAATACAACGTTATTCTCGGCGAGCAGCTCGCCGGACAGCTAGGCGTCAACCGTGGCGATCAGCTGCGCGTGATGGTGCCGTCAGCCAGCCAGTTCACCCCGATGGGGCGCTTGCCGAGCCAGCGCCTGTTCAACGTGATCGGCACCTTCGCCGCTAACAGCGAAGTCGACGGCTATCAAATGCTGGTGAATATTCAGGACGCGTCCCGCCTGATGCGTTACCCGTTGGGTAACATCAGCGGCTGGCGTTTGTGGCTCAACGAACCGCTGAAAGTGGACGTTCTGAGTGAGCAAAAACTTCCGGAAGGCACTAAATGGCAGGACTGGCGCGAGCGTAAAGGCGAGCTGTTCCAGGCCGTGCGCATGGAAAAGAACATGATGGGCCTGCTGCTGAGCCTGATCGTCGCCGTTGCCGCGTTTAACATCATCACGTCGCTTGGCCTGATGGTGATGGAAAAGCAGGGCGAAGTGGCGATCCTGCAAACCCAGGGACTGACGCCGCGCCAGATTATGGCGGTGTTTATGGTTCAGGGGGCGAGCGCCGGGATTATCGGGGCGCTGCTGGGTGCCGTACTGGGTGCGCTGCTCGCCAGCCAGCTCAATAATTTGATGCCGATTATCGGCATTCTGCTCGACGGTGCCGCGCTGCCGGTGGCGATCGAGCCGCTGCAGGTCGTGGGTATTGCGCTGGTCGCGATGGCCATTGCGCTGCTCTCTACGCTTTATCCTTCCTGGCGCGCCGCCGCCACTCAACCCGCTGAGGCTTTACGTTATGAATAAGATCCTGTTGCAATGCGACAACCTGTCCAAACGCTATCAGGAAGGCACCGTGCAGACCGATGTCCTGCATGAGGTCAGTTTCAGCGTAGGCGAAGGCGAGATGATGGCGATTGTCGGTAGCTCCGGCTCGGGCAAAAGTACCTTGCTGCACCTGCTGGGCGGGCTGGATACGCCGACCTCCGGCGATGTGATTTTCTCCGGCCAGCCGATGAGCAAAATGACGTCGACGGCGAAAGCCGATCTGCGTAATCAGTCTCTTGGCTTTATCTACCAGTTCCACCACCTGCTGCCTGATTTCACCGCGCTGGAAAACGTCGCGATGCCGCTGCTGATTGGCAAAAAGAAACCGGCAGAGATCAACACCCGCGCCAGCGACATGCTGAAAGCCGTTGGCCTCGGCCACCGCGGGAACCATCGTCCGTCTGAACTCTCCGGTGGCGAACGCCAGCGTGTGGCAATTGCCCGTGCGCTGGTGAATAACCCGCGTCTGGTGTTGGCGGACGAACCGACCGGTAACCTTGACGCGCGCAACGCAGACAGCATTTTCCAGCTCCTCGGCGAACTGAACGCCTCCCAGGGAACGGCGTTCCTGGTGGTGACCCACGATCTGCAGCTGGCGCGACGCATGAGCCGTCAGCTGGAGATGCGTGACGGTCGTCTGACGGCGGAACTGACCCTGATGGGAGCCGAGTAATGGCGTCATCGTTATCCTTATTGATCGGTATGCGCTTTAGCCGTGGCCGCCGTCGCGGCGGCATGGTGTCGCTGATTTCCGTGATCTCTACCGTGGGTATCGCGCTCGGCGTGGCGGTGCTCATCGTCGGCTTAAGCGCGATGAACGGCTTTGAACGTGAGCTGAATAACCGCATTCTGGCGGTGGTTCCGCACGGCGAAATTGAACCGGTGAATCAGCCGTGGACCCACTGGAGCGAGGCGCTCACGAAAGTGGAAAAGGTGCCGGGCATTGTGGCCGCAGCACCTTACATCAACTTTACCGGCCTGGTGGAGAGCGGTGCGAATCTGCGCGCCATTCAGGTGAAAGGGGTGAACCCGCAGCAGGAAGCGCGTTTGAGCGCGTTGCCACAGTTTGTGCAGAACGGCGCGTGGGCGAACTTTAAAGCGGGTGAGCAGCAGATTATCATCGGCAAAGGTGTCGCGGATGCGCTGAAGGTGAAGCAGGGCGACTGGGTGTCGATCATGATCCCGAACGCCAGTGCCGATCACAAACTCCAGCAGCCGAAGCGCGTGCGTCTGCACGTTACCGGGATTTTAGCCCTGAGCGGGCAGCTCGATCATAGCTTTGCGATGGTCCCGCTGGACGATGCGCGTCAGTACCTGGATATGGCGGACAGCGTCACCGGTATCGCCATTAAGGTCAACGACGTCTTCAACGCGAATAAACTGGTGCGCGACGCCGGTGGCGTGACCAACAGCTATGTCTATATCAAAAGCTGGATTGGCACCTACGGCTATATGTATCGCGATATCCAAATGATCCGCGCCATTATGTATCTGGCGATGGTGCTGGTGATTGGCGTGGCCTGTTTTAACATCGTCTCGACGCTGGTGATGGCCGTTAAAGACAAGAGCAGCGACATTGCCGTTCTGCGCACGCTGGGCGCGAAAGACGGTCTTATTCGTGCCATTTTCGTCTGGTATGGTCTGCTGGCGGGTCTGTTTGGCAGCCTCTGCGGCGTGGTGATCGGCGTGGTGGTTTCCCTGCAGCTGACGCCGATTATCAACGGCATTGAAAAGCTGATTGGACATCAATTCCTGTCGGGTGACATCTATTTTATTGACTTCCTGCCGTCTGAATTGCACTGGCTGGACGTTATTTATGTGCTGGTTACAGCACTTTTACTGAGTCTGCTGGCAAGCTGGTATCCAGCGCGTCGCGCAAGCCGAATTGATCCGGCGAGGGTGCTAAGTGGCCAGTAATTACGTCATGATTTAGCGGTTTTCGGGCCGCCAAATCAGAAAGAGGAATGCGTTATGTATTATGGATTTGATATTGGCGGCACTAAAATTGCGCTCGGCGTATTTGATGAACAGCTCAAATTGCAGTGGGAAACCCGTGTTCCCACGCCACGCGACAGTTACGACGACTTTCTGAACGCGATCGCCGCCCTGGTGACCGACGCAGACACCCGTTTTGGCGTCAAAGGCTCCGTGGGGATTGGTATTCCGGGGATGCCGGAAACCGACGACGGTACGCTCTACGCCGCCAACGTGCCTGCCGCCAGCGGCAAACCGTTGCGCGCCGATCTCTCTGCTCTCCTTGAACGCGATGTGCGTCTCGACAACGATGCCAACTGCTTTGCCCTCTCCGAAGCCTGGGACGATGAGTTCCGTCAGTACCCTTTAGTCATGGGGCTGATTCTGGGGACGGGCGTCGGCGGCGGGATTATCATTAACGGCAAGCCGATTACCGGTCGCAGTTATATTACCGGTGAGTTCGGCCATATCCGCCTGCCGGTGGATGCGCTGGAGGTGGTCGGGCGTGATTTTCCCCTGACCCGCTGCGGCTGTGGGCAGCACGGTTGCATTGAGAATTATCTTTCTGGTCGCGGGTTTGCATGGCTTTACGAACACTTCTATCATCAGAAACGTGAAGCGCCGGAAATCATCACCTTGTGGGAGCAGGGCGATGAACAGGCCCGCGAACACGTTGAGCGCTATCTTGATCTGCTGGCGGTGTGTCTGGGCAATATTCTGACCGTTGTCGATCCCGATTTACTGGTGATCGGTGGCGGATTATCCAACTTTTCGGCGATCACGGAGCATTTGTCCGGGCGACTGCCCCGACATTTGCTGCCGGTCGCCCGCGTACCGCGTATTGAACGTGCGCGTCATGGGGATGCCGGAGGCATGCGCGGTGCGGCATTCCTTCATCTCACCCGTTAGTTATACGAGGTTTTTATGCTGTCGCGTCGGTTAGGTCGACTGAGCCGTTTTCGCAAAAATAAACGCCGCCTGCGTGAGCGCTTGCGCCAGCGGATTTTTTTCAGAGACAGGGTGATGCCAGAAGGTATGGAAAAGCCAAGAGTCGTGGTACTGACCGGGGCGGGGATCTCCGCCGAGTCCGGGATCCGGACGTTTCGCGCCACGGATGGATTGTGGGAAGAACATCGCGTCGAAGACGTAGCAACGCCGGAAGGCTTTGCCCGTAATCCTGAACTGGTGCAGACGTTCTATAATGACCGCCGCCGTCAGCTACAGTCGCCGGAGATTGCGCCCAATGCAGCGCATCTGGCACTGGCGAAGCTGGAAGAGGCGCTGGGCGACCGCTTTCTGCTGGTGACGCAGAATATCGATAACCTGCATGAACGCGCCGGGAATCACAATATCATCCACATGCACGGCGAGCTGCTGAAAGTGCGCTGCGCGTGGAGCGGTCAGGTTCTCGACTGGACCGGTGATATCACGCTCGATGACAAGTGCCATTGCTGCCAGTTCCCGTCACCCTTGCGTCCACACGTGGTGTGGTTCGGCGAAATGCCGCTGGGTATGGACGAGATCTACAGCGCGCTGGCGATGGCAGATGTGTTTATTGCAATTGGCACGTCAGGGCATGTCTATCCGGCGGCAGGTTTTGTGCACGAAGCACGGCTGCACGGTGCGCACACGGTTGAGCTGAATCTGGAACCGAGCCAGGTCGGCAGCGAGTTTGAAGAGAAACAGTATGGTCTGGCGAGCGTTGTGGTGCCAGATTTTGTCGAAAAGCTCTTGAAGGGATTGTAATTTTCCCGGCCCTCTTCTGATGGAAGAGGGCCGGTTAACGCTAACGGCCTGCTTTTAACTTCTGATAATACTCTTCATAAATGCGGCTTGCGTCGCCCACATCGTTTTGCCATTCGCCTTTCTTCACGGTTTCCGCATCCGGATACAGTGATTTATCGTTCGCCACCTCAGGGCTGAGCAGCTTGCGTGCCGCCAGATTTGGCGTCGGATAGCCAATGGTTTCCGCCACCTGTTTTGCCACTTCAGGACGCAGCAGGAAGTTAATCAGCTTCATCGCACCGTCGACGTTTTTGGCGTTAGACGGAATCGAGAGGCTATCCATCCAGAAGATCCCGCCTTCTTTCGGCCAGACGACCTGTAGTGGCGTACCGGCCTGACGCGCGACGTACGCAGAACCGTTCCACACCATCCCCAGATTCACTTCGCCTTCCATATACGGGTTAGCCGGGTTATCGGAGTTAAACGCTGCCACGTTTGGCATCAGCTTTTTCAGCTCGTTATAGGCCGCTTCGATCTCTTTCGGGTCGGTGCTGTTACCGGAATAGCCCAGTTTGCGCAGCGCCATCTGGAACACTTCGCGCGCATCGTCCGTCAGCAGCAGGCTGCCTTTGTACTCCGGTTTCCACAGGTCAGCCCAGCTGGTGACGGTTTTCGGGTCGATCTCGTCGCTGTTTACACCGATGGCGGTTGCACCCCAGATGTAGGGGATAGAGTAGTCATTATTCGGGTCGAACGGCTTGTTCAGCATCTCCGGATCGAGGTTGCCGAAGTGGGTTAATTTCGTCTTGTCGATCTTCTGGATCATGCCCTCTTTGCGCATTTTGTCGACGAAATAGGTGGAGGGCACTACTACATCATAGGCGCCGTCTTTGTAGGTTTTGAGCTTGGCGTACATGGTTTCATTCGACTCGTAGGTCGAATAGATCACCTTGATCCCCGTCTCTTTGGTGAACTGTTCAAGCAGGCCTGGCGGCACATACTCGGTCCAGTTGTAGAAGTAGAGCGTCTTACTGTCGTCCGCGTGCGCGGCGCTCATGCCGATTGCGAGAGCACCTGCCGCGAGCAGGTGGCGTGACCATTTTTTCATTTTAACGTCCCCTGAGATTTCGTTGTATCACGAGCAATAATCTGGCTGGCAATCACCATCACCAGCGATAACACCAACAGAATCGTCGCCAGCGCGTTCACCTCCGGTGATACACCGACTTTCACCATTGAGTAGATCTTCAATGGCAGAATTTCATAGCTCGGCCCGGTGACAAAGGAAGAGACCACCACGTCGTCCATCGACAGCGTGAAGCTCAAAAGCCATCCGGCAGCGACCGCAGGCATTGCCAGCGGCAGAATGATTTTGCGCAGAATGGTCATCTCACTCGCCCCCAGATCCTTCGCCGCTTCGAGCATTCGCACGTCAAAGCCCTTCAGACGCGAGTAAACCGTCACCACCACGAAGGGCAGGCAGAAGGTGATGTGCGAAAAGAGCAGCGACCAGAAGCCAAGCTGCAGGCCGATGAGCATAAACAGCACCAGCAGT
This sequence comes from Lelliottia sp. 489, assembly GCF_050435885.1. Classification (NCBI taxonomy): domain Bacteria; kingdom Pseudomonadati; phylum Pseudomonadota; class Gammaproteobacteria; order Enterobacterales; family Enterobacteriaceae; genus Lelliottia; species Lelliottia sp. 489. Next base: position 143,464 of record NZ_JBNDLC010000001.1, read on the forward strand.
GAAATCGCCATCACGATATCCGGCGACATCATCACCACAAACAGCATCCCGCTGACGAAAGGTTTACCACGAAAACGGTAGCGATAGAGCGCTACGGCGGTCAGTGAGCCAATCAGCGTGGCGAAGGTCGCCGACGCGATCGCCATCGTCAGAGAGTGCTGTGCCGCCTGCAACAGGCTGTCGTTGTTCATCAGCAGGCTATACCAGTTGGTGGTAAAGCCCTGCCAGTTGATCCCGAAACGTGAACTGTTAAACGAGTTCACGATCAAAATGATAATCGGAATATAAAGATAGGCGTAAATGGCGGTCATGAAACCGCCACGCAGCAGACGACCGATCATTCGAGATCTCCCTGTTTATTCAGCCAGCGGGAGGCGCGCCAGTAGACGAGCAGCATCAGGCCCATCACCACCGTCAGCGTAATGCTGGTGGCAGAGCCGAACGGCCAGTCGCGAATGTTCAGGAACTGACTTTTTATCACGTTGCCGATCAGCAGATTTTTCGCACCGCCCATCAGATCGGAGACGTAAAACAGCCCCATCGCCGGGAGCATCACCAGCAGACAACCGGCAATAATGCCCGGCATGGTCAGCGGGATGATGATCCTGAGGAAGGTTTGCAGTTTGCTGGCACCCAGATCGCGTGCCGCTTCGAGCAGCGGTTTGTCGAGCTTTTCGATACTGGAATAGAGCGGCATCACCATAAACGGCAGCAGAATATAGACCAGACCGATAATCACCGCGCTCGGAGTAAACATGATGCGGATCGGCGTATCAATCACCCCCAGCCACAGCAGAAACTCGTTCAGATAGCCTTTGGTACTAAGGAAAATCTTCAGGCCGTAGATGCGAATCAGCGAATTGGTCCAGAAGGGAACAATCAGCAAAAACAGCAGCAGCGGACGAACTTTTTGCGGCAGCCGGGCCAGAAACCAGGCGAAGGGATAGCCCAGCACCAGGCAGGCGAGGGTCGCAATCAGCGCCATGTTGAGTGAATGTAGCAGGACCTCAAAGTAGAGCGGGTCCAGCAGGCGTGCGTAGTTATCCAGCGTAAAGACCAGCTTGACGAAACTGGCGTCGTCGCGGGTCAAAAAACTGGTGCCAATGATCATCAGGTTGGGGAGGAAAACAAACAACACAAGCCAACCCACGATCGTGGCGATCACCACATTCTGGAATTTACTGGTGTTCTTCATCGGCCAGCACAACCTCCCAGCTCTCTACCCAGTTAACGACCATTTTCTGATCGAGCGGATGGTCAAAGTCCGGATCGTCCTCGTTAAAGAACTCGCTGACCATCACCATTTTGCCGTTTTCCAGCTCAACCACCGACTCCAGCGTCATCCCTTTGTAGTTACGCTCGCGGATGTAGCCAATAAGGCCTTCCGCCTCGGCGGTGTCGTGGATTTCATCGACGCGCAGATCTTCCGGGCGCAGCATCACGTTGAGTTTCTGGCCCTTTTCGACCGCAAAATTAACGTAAATATTGCACTCGCGACCTTCGACGCTGGCGCGCACGCGCTGCTCGTCGAGACGCTCAATGACCGTAGCGTCAAAGATATTGATCTCGCCAATGAAGCTGGCCACAAACAGGTTTTTCGGCTCTTCGTAGATTTCACGCGGCGTGCCATCCTGCTCAATCTTACCGTCGCGCATCACCACGATACGGTCCGACATGGTCAGAGCCTCTTCCTGATCGTGGGTGACGAACACAAAGGTAATGCCGAGCTTACGCTGCAACGCTTTCAGCTCGTTCTGCATCTGTTTGCGCAGCTTGTAATCGAGTGCGGAGAGGGACTCATCCAGCAGCAGCAGGCGGGGTTTGTTGACCACGGCGCGCGCAATGGCAACGCGCTGTTGCTGCCCGCCGGAGAGCTGATGCGGTTTGCGTTGGGCGAACTCGTCGAGCTGAACCATCCGCAGGGCATCGTTCACCCGTGGTGTTATCTGATCGGCAGGGGTTTTCTGCATGCGCAGGCCGAATGCCACGTTTTCGAACACGGTCATGTGCGGGAAAAGGGCGTAGCTCTGGAAGACGGTATTAACGTGACGATGTTCAGCGGGAACATCGGTGATGTTCTGATTTTCGAGATGAATATGGCCGTTGTCGACACTTTCCAGTCCGGCAATCAGGCGCAGAACGGTTGTCTTGCCGCAGCCCGAGGGGCCGAGCAGCGTGAGAAACTCACCGTTATTGATAGTCAGGTTAAGATCGTCAATGACGGTTTTACCATCGAAACTTTTGCTGATCCCCGACAGAAGAACCAGCGGTGACAGTGTTCCCGGTTGTGTATTCAATTTTTGGCGCTGTCCCATATAAACGCGTCGGTGGGTTTACCGACTGCGGGGTTTGTGTGTAACCACCTTGGTGACTCTTAATGAGGGCGGTCATTCTACGGCAAACCACTGAAATCACCAATCCTTGTGACTGATTGATAAGCTACATTTATTAACGAATCACGACAAAATCGAAAATATTCTCGTTTACGGGATAAAAGTGACCTGACGCAATATTTGGGTTTTGATGCTTACTGATAATGTTGTCACAAAAAGTGAGGGTGACTGCATGGAAAAATTACTTGAGCGTTTTTTACAGTACGTTTCGCTGGATACCCAATCTAAAGCGGGTGTCCGACAGGTGCCGAGCACCGAGGGCCAGTGGAAGCTTTTAAACCTGCTGAAGGATCAGCTGGAAGAGCTTGGTCTGGTCAATGTGACCTTAAGCGAAAAGGGCACTGTGATGGGGACGCTGCCGTCGAACGTTAAAGGTTCGGTTCCGGCGATTGGCTTTATTTCTCACGTCGATACGTCACCTGATTTTAGCGGAAAGAACGTTAATCCGCAGATTGTCGAAAACTACCGTGGCGGCGATATCGCACTCGGTATCGGCGATGAGGTGCTCTCGCCGGTGATGTTCCCGGTGCTCCATCAGCTGCTGGGCCAGACGCTGATCACCACCGACGGTAAAACGCTGCTGGGCGCCGACGATAAAGCCGGTGTCGCGGAGATCATGACGGCGCTGGCGGTGCTGAAAGGCAAAAATATTCCCCACGGCGATATCCGGGTGGCCTTCACGCCGGACGAAGAGGTGGGTAAAGGGGCGAAACATTTCGACGTTGAGGCTTTCAATGCGAAGTGGGCCTACACCGTTGATGGCGGCGGCGTCGGAGAGCTGGAGTTTGAAAACTTTAACGCGGCTTCGGTGACCATCAAAATTGTCGGCAACAACGTGCATCCGGGGTCGGCGAAAGGGGTGATGGTCAACGCGCTGTCGCTGGCCTCGCGGATTCATGCGGAAGTCCCCGCTGAGGAGAGCCCGGAGCAGACCGAAGGCTATGAAGGCTTCTATCATCTCACCAGCATCAAAGGCACGGTGGACAGTGCGCAGATGCATTACATCGTTCGCGATTTTGACCGCAAGGCGTTCGAAGCGCGTAAGCGTAAGATGATGGAGATCGCCAAAAAAGTCGGCAAAGGGCTGCACCCGGATTGCTATATTGAGCTGATCATTGAGGACAGCTACTACAATATGCGCGAGAAGGTGATGGAGCATCCGCACATTCTGGATATCGCCCAGCAGGCGATGCGCGATTGCGATATCGAACCGCAGCTCAAACCCATTCGCGGCGGTACCGACGGTTCGCAGCTCTCCTTCATGGGATTGCCGTGCCCGAACCTGTTTACCGGCGGCTATAACTACCACGGCAAGCACGAGTTTGTGACGCTGGAAGGGATGGAGAAAGCGGTAAAAGTGATTGTGCGAATTGCGGAGCTGACAGCGAAGCAGTGAGAAAAACAGTGCCCGGTAAGCAAAGTGCTACCGGGCACTTGTACACTCAGTCCTCGAAGAACCAGTACCCGCTGTTCACCAGCGCCGCCAGCATGGCGAGGAATGACGGATCTTCCAGCGCATCGCCGAAGGTTTCTGCATTCAGAACCATATGGCTCGCCAGCGCTTCCAGCGCAGGACGGTGCGGGGAATCGAGCTTCTCGCCATTGACGAAGATATCGTCGCCAATGCGCAGTACGCGCAACCCACCCAAACGGACCAGCGAATCACCCTGTTGCAGGGCATCATAAATCTCATCTGGCTGATAAGGCGGCTCGGCGGGAGCGACATCCAGCTCGTGACGCGACTGGCTGACAAACTCCCCAAACCACTGACGGAAATGCTCCGGCTCGTTAATCAGGCCCAGCATCATCTCGCGCAGTTTATCCAGCTCCTGCGGCAGAATGTCGGCAGGGTGCTCGCGCGCAGGAACGTCCGGATCGCTGTAGCGATGGCTGCCCAGCTCGCGCTGCAGGACATAATCAGCAAAACCGCTGATCATCTCGCGCCCGCTCGGCGCACGGAAACCCACTGAGTAGTTAAGGGAGTTTTCCAGGGAATACCCTTCGTGCGGGAATCCTGGCGGGATATAGAGGATATCGCCCGGCTCCATCTCTTCGTCGATGATACCTTCAAACGGGTCGACCTGGAGCAGGTCCGGGTGCGGGCAGTGCTGTTTCATCGGCACTTTCTCGCCCACGCGCCAGCGACGGCGGCCAGTTCCCTGAATGATAAACACATCGTACTGATCGAGGTGCGGGCCAACGCCACCGCCTGGTACAGAGAAGGAGATCATCAGATCGTCCATGCGCCAGTCGGGCAGGGCACGGAACGGATGCATCAGGGCTGCGGTCGGCTCATGCCAGTGGTTCACGGCCTGCACCAGCAGTGACCAGTTGGTCTCACCGAGGTGATCGTAGCTCTCAAAAGGACCGTGGCTAACCTGCCATTTTCCATCCTGGTGGCTCACCAGGCGGCTGTCGACTTCGTTTTCCATGGCCAGTCCGGCCAGTTCATCCGGGGAGATGGGGTCGACAAAATTGCTGATCCCGCGTTTCAGAACGACAGGGCGTTTTTGCCAGTAGCGTTCGATAAACTCGGGCCAGTTAAGTGTTAAGTGATAATCCATAATTATATTTCCGCAGGCTCTTACTGACTCGGATTATAACGGAAGCGTAAGAGCCTGCGCGCGAGAATCTCGCTTTTTTCACATTCAGTACTAACTATCGTCAGAAGAGGGGTGCTGACGCCCAAAAATCGCCACCATCCGCGCGCCGCCCAGCAGGCTGTCGCTGGTTTCGATGCGCCCGGCATACTGGTCGACAATCTCCTGTGCGACGGATAGCCCCACGCCCTGACCAGGACGCAGCGTGTCGGCACGTTGGCCACGATCAAAGACCACGTCGCGTTTGTTTTGCGGAATGCCGGGGCCGTCATCTTCGACGATAATGTGCAGCTCGTCGTCGGTCTGATGCGCGGAAACCTCGACAAACTCCAGGCAATATTTGCAGGCGTTATCCAGCAGATTGCCCATCACTTCCATAAAGTCATTCTTCTCGCCGACAAAACTGATCTCAGGCGAAATATCGAGGCTAATGTTCACCCCTTTACGTTGATAGACCTTATTCAGCGCTGACGTCAGGCTGTCCAGCAGGGGGGCGACGGGGTGCAGTTCGCGGCTGAGCAACGGGCTGCCCGAGCGCATACTGGCGCGGTGCAGATAATACCCAATCTGCTGGGAGATGCGGCTGATCTGTTCCAGCATCACCGGCTCGGCGTCGTCCACGCTGAGCTTTGAGCTGCGCATGGATCGCAGCGTGCTCTGCATCACCGCAAGGGGCGTTTTCAGGCTGTGGGTGAGATCCGTAAGCGTGGTGCGGTATTTATCGTAACGCTCACGCTCACTTTTCAGCAGGCGGTTAAGGTTGCGCACCAGGCTTGTCAACTCGCGGGTGGTCTGCGGATTGAGCTTATCCCGGTTGTGCTCTTCGAGTTCGCGAACCTCTTTCGCCAGCGATTCAATAGGGCGCAGGCTCCACCAGGCGGCGATCCACAGCAGCGGGATCACCAGCAGCAGGTTAGCTGCCAGAACGTACACGAACCAGCTCCAGACCATATAGGAGCGTTTCAGCTCAACGGGAATGGTGTCGATCACCACAATCGTGAGCTGCGGCATATCCATGGTCGCTGGGTAGAGATTGATCGCCACCGAGTGCGTCATCTCCGTATCGTCGTCATCCGCGCGGATTTCGTCGAGCTGACGCTGCATGGAGGCATCGTTGCCGAGCAGGGAGCTGGTGGAATTCAGGTCGGCCTCTATTTCGTGGAAGCCGTTGGTTTTTAGCCACTCCGGACGAATACTTTTTTCCAGCCACGGGACATGTCGTTGCGCCCACAGCAGTTTGCCTTTCTCATCGTAAATCAGCGCCATCGTCGGGCTTTGCCGGTCCAGATTTTCCGGCATCTCCACGCTGATGCGATTATTTTCCCATTTGGCCAGAGTGTAGAAGAGATTGCTCTCGCCGCGCAGCAGGCGGAAGGTGGTTTTATCAAAGCTGACGCTGTAGCCGACCAGCGCCACCATGCCGTAGGCGAGGGAGAGGATCAGCACCACCGCGGCGGTAGCCAGTAAAAAGCGGACCCGCAGCGACAGGGGCAGTAAATGGCGAAGGATTTTCTTCATTTAGCGTAGTTCAAACAGGTATCCCTGACCCCTGACCGTGGTGATGACATCCTGCGGATATTGCGCCTGGATTTTTTTACGTAAACGCCCCATCAGCACATCAATGGTGTGGCTCTCGCGCAGTTCGGCGTCAGGATAGAGCTGGAGCATTAAAGAATCTTTGCTCACCACTTTACCGCTGTTGCGGATCAGCGTTTCCATAATGGTGTATTCAAACGCCGTCAGCTTAATGACTTCGTCATTGATGGAGAATTCGCGACGCGAGAGATCGACCTGGAACGGAGGAAGAGAGATCACCTGTGACGCCAGACCGCTGTTACGGCGCATCAGGGCCTGCATACGGGCAGACACTTCTTCGATATGGAACGGTTTGGTCACGTAATCGTCGGCGCCCGCGCTGAGCACTTCGACTTTATCCTGCCAGCCTTCGCGGGCGGTTAAGACCAGCACCGGGAGGGAGACATCATGGCTGCGCCAGCGGCGGATCAGCGACAGACCATCTTCGTCCGGCAGCCCCAGATCGACGATGGCAATATCAGGCAGGTGTTCATTGAGATAATAATCCGCCTCTTTTGCGTCTTCCGCGTCGTCGACCTGATGCCCCATTTCCTGAAGCTGAACTTTCAGGTGATGACGTAGCAATGCATTATCCTCAACAACCAATACGCGCATCATCTCTTCTCCCTAAAATTAATGGTATGAATAGTTTAACGCTGATTATGTTGTTTTGGGGATAAACATTGAGTAAACCGCAGAGGAAGGAACCCTCTTTCCGGGCGGAAAGAGGGTGAGGGGAATTACTTCAGCTCATCAACCATAGCAATGGCGCGACCGATGTAGTTCGCCGGCGTCATTGCTTTCAGACGCGTTTTCTCTTCTTCTGGCACATCCAGACCGTCGATAAACTGCTTCATGCCTTCGGCGTCCACGCGCTTGCCGCGGGTCAGCTCTTTCAGTTTTTCGTAAGGTTTTTCAATGCCGTAACGACGCATCACGGTCTGAATCGGCTCTGCCAGCACTTCCCAGTTGTGATCCAGTTCGTCCAGCAGACGGTCACGGTTCACTTCCAGTTTGCTCACACCTTTCAGGGTGGACTGATAAGCGATCAGCGCATAGCCGATGCCGACACCGAGGTTACGCAGCACGGTGGAGTCCGTCAGGTCACGCTGCCAGCGGGAGACCGGCAGTTTGCTCGCCATGTGTTGCAGCAGGGCGTTCGCCAGACCCAGGTTGCCTTCGGAGTTTTCGAAGTCAATCGGGTTCACTTTATGCGGCATGGTGGAAGAGCCGATTTCGCCCGCGATGGTTTTCTGTTTGAAGTGGTTCAGCGCCACGTAGCCCCACACATCGCGATCGAAGTCGATCAGGATGGTGTTGAAGCGCGCGATGCAGTCAAACAGCTCGGCGATATAGTCGTGCGGCTCGATCTGGGTGGTGTACGGGTTCCACTGAATGCCCAGAGAGGTCACGAACTCTTCGCTGAACTGGTGCCAGTCCACTTCAGGATACGCGGCGATGTGGGCGTTGTAGTTGCCGACCGCGCCGTTGATTTTACCGAGGATCTCAACCTGCTCCAGCTGACGATACTGGCGCTCCATGCGGTAGGCCACGTTTGCCATCTCTTTACCCATCGTCGACGGCGTGGCTGGCTGACCGTGGGTACGGGAGAGCAGTGGAATATCACGGTATTGCACGGCCAGGTCTTTCACCGCGTCGATGATTTTGCGCCAGTAAGGCAGCACCACGTCCTGGCGCGCCGTAGAGAGCATCAGCGCGTGAGACAGGTTGTTGATATCTTCTGAGGTGCAGGCGAAGTGGATGAACTCAGACACCGCGTGCAGTGCCGGAACGCTTTCTACTTTCTCTTTCAGGAAGTATTCAACCGCTTTTACGTCGTGGTTGGTGGTGCGCTCGATGGTTTTAATACGCGCCGCGTCTTCTTCGCTGAACTCCGCGACGATTTTATCAAGGTAATCGTTTGCCTGGGCGTCAAAAGCAGGAACTTCCTTGATTGCTGCCTGGGTAGCTAACTTTTGCAGCCAGCGCACTTCAACCTGTACACGGAACTTCAGCAGACCATATTCGCTGAAGATCCCGCGCAGCGCGCTGACTTTATCGCCGTAACGTCCATCGACAGGGGAAACGGCGGTCAGTGAGGATAATTCCATAATTCGCAACTCCGGGAGGTTAACAATGAGCAAGAATTTGTTTTGCCTGAGTCGTCAGGCGATTACGAGAGAACATTAACTGCAGTCGGCCACCGCCAACCTGTTGCCACAGCACGGCGGCTCGAATTCCTGCCAGCAGCGAGGCGCGAACTTTCGCCTGTACCTGCGGGCTTTGCAGCACGGCAGGGGAGCCGGTGACCTGGATGCGTGGCCCAAGCGGGCTGATGACATCGACATAAATCGCGGCCATCGCACTCAGCAGGGTTTCAGACTGCAAATCAAAATGGTCGAGCTGACGCTGCAGCCCGGCGATGCGGTTGCCGAGCGTGTCCATCGCACCTTTCGCGCTGTTCAGCTTACGCTCCAGCACCATCAGGCTCAACGTGTAGCGGGTCAGTTCTGCATTCAGCCCCTGGCGGTTGCTGGCATTGAGCACGCCGAGCAGGGTTTCGAGACCGAGGCGAAGATTCGTTTCACTGCCACCGAACACACCGAGCGTAGAGCCGGGGTTAAGGTCGATAACGCTGTTGAGCGAAACGTGCAGCGCGTCAGCATCGCAATGACCCTGATGCGCCAGCTGTTGCACCAGACGGGCTGACTGGCAAATTCCTGCCAGTGCCAGGGTGATGTCATAATAATTCTTCGCCACACAGGCTCCTTTTGGTGTGCAATCGGTTTAAACAGCGGCCAGCGGTAGACGCTGTTCAATGATCCCGCCGCCAAGGCAGATTTCGCCGCTGTAGAAGACGGCGGACTGGCCAGGCGTAACGGCAGAGACAGGCTCGTCGAAACGCACTTCGATGCGTTCGTCATCAATAGCCGTTACGGTGCAGGGGATATCAGTCTGACGATAGCGGGTTTTCACCGTGCAGCGCAGGGTGCCGGTGAACGGTTCGCGATCGACCCAGTGCAGCTGCTGGGCAATAAGGCCGACGGACATCAGACGCGGATGTTCGTGCCCCTGAGCCACAACCAGAATATTGTTTTCAACGTCTTTATCGACCACGTACCACGGCTCTTCGCTGCCGTCTTTGGTGCCGCCGATGCCCAGCCCTTTACGCTGGCCGAGGGTGTGATACATCAGACCCTGATGCTCGCCGACGTCATCGCCGTCAACGGTGATAATTTTGCCCGGCTGCGCAGGCAGATAGCGGCCGAGGAATTCGCGGAATTTACGTTCGCCGATAAAGCAGATGCCGGTAGAGTCTTTTTTCTTCGCGGTAATCAGATCCAGATCTTCAGCGATTTTACGCACTTCCGGTTTTTCCAGTTCACCGACCGGGAACAGGCTTTGCGCAATCTGCTCGTGGCCCAGGGTGTAGAGGAAGTAGCTCTGATCTTTGTTACCGTCGAGACCGCGCAGCAGCTGGCTTTTGCCATCCACATCGGCGCGACGCACGTAGTGGCCGGTCGCGATAAAATCCGCGCCCAGATCTTCAGCGGCGAATTCGAGGAACGCCTTGAATTTGATCTCTTTGTTGCAGAGGATATCCGGGTTCGGGGTGCGGCCCGCTTTGTACTCTTCGAGGAAGAGTTCGAACACGTTGTCCCAGTACTCTGCAGCAAAGTTTACGGTATGCAGCTCAATGCCGAGTTTGTCGCACACGGCCTGCGCATCCGCAAGATCCGCCGCAGCCGTGCAATATTCCTCGCCATCATCTTCCTCCCAGTTCTTCATGAACAGGCCTTCCACCTTATAACCCTGCTGTTGCAACAGGTAGGCGGAAACGGAGGAATCGACACCGCCGGACATGCCGACGATTACTTTTTTCTGGCTGTTATCTGACATGGAATACTCACGACATTGAACTTAAAGGCGGCGTATTCTATCACGCGCCCCCGGTGTTGGCACCCTCTGTAAACGGCCAGTTAAATTCCGCGATCACCTCAAGCGGCAAGCGGCTGCCGGACTGGTAGCAACGAATACTTTCGGCAACCAGCGGTGAGCGCAGGTTTGGGGCATTCAGGATCTCCTCAGCAGTGACCCACAGGCAGCGATCGATGTCGTCGTCGTGCGGCTCAGTGGCGCACATTTCGTTAAGTTCGACGACGAACAAAAAGCGCAGGAAGGGGGTGCGATCGGGTGCGATCCACTGATGCAGACGAACAAAATGCTGCGGCTCGGCATGAATGCCGGTCTCTTCCCACAGCTCACGGCGGGCGGCCTGCACCAGGGTTTCGTCGGCTTCGAGATGGCCTGCAGGCTGGTTCCACAGCGCTTTGCCGTTGATGGTCTCTTCTACGACCAGAAATTTTCCTTCGGCGTGAACTACGCAGGCGACGGTAACGTGTGGTTTAAACATCTGTTCTCCTTAGATTGAATCGATCGGAATTTCTCGCCACTCACCGGACGCCAGCGTGTCCAGCGTCAGGGAACCCATCGCATAGCGTATCAGACGCAAGGTTGGGAAACCGACATGCGCCGTCATGCGTCGCACCTGTCGATTCCGTCCTTCGTATAAGGTGATTTTCAACCAGCTGGTGGGGATAGTTTTGCGCTCGCGAACGGGCGGATTGCGCGGCCACAACCACTGCGGTTCCTCGACCCGTTCGACACCTGCGGGGAGGGTGGGGCCATCATTGAGCGTAACGCCATTGCGCAGAGCCTCTATCGCATCCTGCGTCGGCTCGCCTTCCACCTGCACGTAGTAAATTTTGCCGGTACGTTTGCCTGGCTGAGTCAGCTGCGCCTGGAGCTGACCGTCGTTGGTGAGCACCAGCAGCCCTTCGCTGTCGCGGTCCAGACGGCCTGCGGCATAAATTCCTTGTAACGGGATGTAATCTTTTAGCGTGCTGCGTCCCGCCTCGTCTGTGAACTGCGGCAGCACATCGTAGGGTTTATTGAAGATAACCAGCCGCTTCGGTCCAGTGTCAGGCTTTTTTTTGGCGTTGCGTCGGGTGCTGAATCGTTCAACTTGGTGATTTCTAAAAGAAGTTTTGTTCATAGTGTTTTCAGAATGAATGTATTCACGCATTATAACGGAAATTCATGAGTGATTGGCGCGAGCCAGATATTCGAGTAGTATGAGGTCGCATATTACAACTCATTAACAAAAAACCAGAAGCGCTCGAAGGAGAGGTTAATGGAAAGCAAAGTAGTCGTTCCGGCGGAAGGTAAGAAGATCACCCTACAAGATGGCAAACTGAACATCCCTCACAACCCAATCATTCCTTTCATTGAAGGTGATGGTATCGGTGTGGATGTGACGCCAGCCATGATTAAAGTGGTGGATGCCGCCGTACAGAAAGCCTATAAGGGCGAGCGGAAAATTTCCTGGATGGAAATCTATACCGGCGAAAAATCTACCCAACTGTATGGCCAGGATGTCTGGCTGCCAGAAGAAACGCTGGACCTGATTCGTGATTACCGCGTTGCCATCAAAGGCCCGCTGACTACCCCGGTCGGTGGCGGTATTCGTTCCCTGAACGTGGCACTGCGCCAGCAGCTTGACCTGTACGTCTGTCTGCGCCCGGTGCGCTACTACGCAGGCACGCCAAGCCCGGTGAAACACCCTGAACTGACCAACATGGTTATCTTCCGTGAAAACTCCGAAGACATCTATGCGGGTATCGAGTGGAAAGCCGACAGCGCCGAAGCTGAAAAAGTGATCAAATTCCTGCGTGATGAGATGGGCGTGACGAAGATTCGTTTCCCTGAACATTGCGGTATCGGTATCAAGCCGTGCTCCGAAGAAGGCACTAAACGCCTGGTTCGTGCAGCCATCGAATACGCTATCACCAACGATCGTGATTCCGTAACCCTGGTTCACAAAGGCAACATCATGAAGTTCACCGAAGGCGCTTTCAAAGACTGGGGTTACCAGTTAGCGCGTGAAGAGTTCGGCGGTGAGCTGATCGACGGCGGTCCATGGGTGAAAATCAAGAACCCAAATACCGGCAAAGAGATCGTGGTCAAAGACGTGATCGCCGATGCGTTCCTGCAGCAGATCCTGCTGCGTCCAGCTGAATACGACGTGATCGCCTGTATGAACCTGAACGGTGACTACATCTCCGACGCCCTGGCAGCCCAGGTTGGCGGTATCGGTATCGCCCCAGGCGCAAACATCGGTGACGAGTGCGCACTGTTCGAAGCAACCCACGGTACAGCACCTAAGTATGCAGGCCAGGATAAAGTGAACCCAGGTTCCATCATCCTTTCCGCAGAAATGATGCTGCGTCATATGGAATGGTTCGAAGCCGCAGACCTGATCGTCAAAGGTATGGAAGGCGCAATCAACGCCAAAACCGTCACCTATGACTTCGAACGTCTGATGGAAGGCGCTAAGTTGCTGAAATGTTCAGAGTTTGGCGACGCGATTATCGCGAACATGTAATCCTGAATCAGGGTTAAATGAAAGCGGGAGCCGATGGGCTCCCGTTTTTTTTCGAATTAACACGGTGACCAACATTCATTATCAAAAGAGATCATGATTTTTTCTGATAACGGCCAAGGCAGGGCGGGCAGCACCACTCCATGGTGCTGAGCGCAAAAACGCTTTCACGGGGGGATGAACGATCCGATGAGGGGCTGGCCTGTTATATGGAATCCAGCTTCATCATTCCCTCATGCAACGTAATCTGAGGGTTATAGTCCAGCTCTCTTCGCGCTTTGCTAATGTCGAGGGTCACTTCGACGGCAGAGGTGGCGTAGGTTTGCAGATTTAACGGGCTGGTAACACGGCCCCTGGAGAGGCGGAATAAGCCGTCCCCCAGATGGGCAAGTATCCTGACCAGTCTGCGCGGAACGCGCTTATCCGGTGCCGTTATGCCCTGAGTGGCGAGCAGTTGGCTGACGAAATCACGAAAAGTATGAGGTTCACCGTCGGTGAGGAAATACACCTCTCCACTTTTGCCGTACTCGGCTGTACGGCTGATGCCATCGCAGAGATTATCAATGTGGGTCGTTGAAGTCAGGTAGTTGCCGCCGTCAATCCAGGCAAATTTCCCGGAGGAGACCGCCGCGACAAGCTGTGGCAGGGCGGTAGTGTCGCCTTTTCCCCAGACAAATCGTGGGCGCACCACGCTGACGCAGAAATTTTCATTTGCCTGCGCAAAGGCTGCCTGCTCGGCGGCTGCTTTACTTCGGCTATACGCCCCGGCAAATTTTTGTGGCAGGGGATGTGTCTCAGAGGCCATTTGCAGCGGCGCACCTGTCAATAAAACCGACTCGGTACTGATGTGTACAGCTCGCGTAACGCCCGCCTGGCGTGCTGCCGTAAACAGCTTTTCGGTCCCTTCAACGTTGACTTGCCATTGTTCTGCCGATTCATATCCATGTGACGTATCGGCAGCCGCGTGAATGAGAAGGTCGCAACCCGTGAGGGCATCCACCAGGTCTGTTTCGCACAATGAACCGTAGACTGGCGCTCCATCCACGTGGCGAATGATTTCGGCTGCAGCCTCGCTTCTGGCCAGCGCCCGGACATCTGCCCCCGCTTCGCGATAATGGCGAATGATGTTTCTGCCGACAAAACCACTGCCGCCGGTGACGAATACTCGGCGTTGGGCCATGGCGGCATTTATATCGTGCGGATGTTTAGTCATCTGAAGTCTCCGGGTGTGGCGAAGAAGGTACATTTTGTTCCGCGAGCCAGCTGAGTTCCTCGAGGATTTGCGCCCGTTCTACGTCGGTCCATTTATGGAAATCGAGAAAATCGAGAAACTTAAAACCTTCAAGCGCCAGATAGGCCAATAGCGCACCGCGAGGCTGGGCAGAGGTCGTAATGATGCGTTGAATAACGTTATCCTGATGCTGTTGCATGGTTTTTCGCAGTTCAGGATTCAGAATCAGCGCAGAACTGAGGTTTAACGCGACCGGGCGGAACTCCTCCGGTGGTGGCGTTTTAGCGACCTCAATACGGCCTTTTAGCGCTAAGCTGTCGACGTCCCCCAACTGCAACTCCGCGTCCTGATGAATGCTGTCATCACGCTTCATTGCGCGTGTCACCAGCGCTTCCAGCAGCGCCTGTTTGGTTTTATGCACGTACAGCACGCTGGCCTTGCTAATCCCTGCCTGATGCGCGACGGCGTCAATCGTCAGGTTAGCCACGCCGATTCGGGCCATTACCGCTTCCGCCGCATCGAGAATGCTGTCGGTACTGATCTCTTTTCTGCGTCCCATCATTCACCCTAATTATTTAAACATCCGGTCGGATATTAATTGCATTACGTTTGCCGCGCAACAGATATCCTGAAGAGAACAGCAGGTTAGGGATCAGCAAAACATGAGAGTCTTAGGCGGTGAAAGCGATGCGGCGTCGTGCGCATATGTTTGATGCAGGAAGGTGATCAAGAGCATCCAGCCCTCTGTAAAAACGTGTTGCATTTTACTGATCAAAAACCCTGGTGAATCACTCCCGGCTAGCTACGCTTAAACAGGTAACCGATATCGGGAGGGGTTATGCTGACTCATTCTGAAGCCAAACGGTGGGCATCGATAATGCTGAAATCGGCATTATGCGATGGTATGAATACTGACGAGATTTCCCGACAGGTACACCTGGTCTGCGATCATCACGGGCGAGAGTGTCTTGAGGAGTTAATTGAGGAAATCTTAATTGAAGCAGGACGAATAGGGCCTAAGCACAGCAATGGCGAAATTCACCATCACTGAGCTTCAATATTCTGCTCATCGTATCATCCATCATGATGTCTCTTGCTGGATCCGGGAGCTTCCGCTCCCGGACAGCCCGTCTTAGTAAACCTCTTTCACTTTGAAAAGCGACACAGAGTGTGACAGCAAGTTTGCCTGCTCGTTGACCCCCGACGCGGTGGTGGCCACTTCTTCCACTAGCGCGGCGTTTTGCTGCGTGACGTGATCCATCTGGGTGATTGCGATGCGGATTTGCTCCACCCCACGGCTTTGCTCTTCCGACGCCAGCGCGATGTTTTCCATCATCACATTGACCTTACTGACGGCTCCGCTGATATCCAGCATGGTCTGGCTGGTTTTATTGGCCAGTTCTGCCCCTTCTTCAATATACAGGCGCGATTCGTTGATGAGCGTGGTGATCTCTTTTGCAGAGTCCGTACAGCGACGGGCGAGGTTTCTGACTTCGCCTGCGACCACGGCAAAACCGCGCCCGGACTGGCCTGCACGCGCCGCTTCTACGGCGGCGTTCAGGGCCAAAATGTTGGTCTGGAAGGCAATGCTGTCGATAACGCTGATGATCTCAACCATCTTCTGAGCGCTCTGACTGATGGCGTCCATTTTTTTCATCATGCCCCGCATCTGCTCTTCGCCTTCGTTGGCAATTCCGGCGGCGTTTTGCACCATCTGTGCCGCCTCAAGGGCATTATCGGTATTCATTTTCACCGTGGAGGTGATCTGTTCCATGCTCGCCGCGGTTTCGACTACGGCTGCGGCCTGCTCTTCGGTACGACGAGAAAGATCGTTGTTGCCGGATGAAATCTCCTGCGTGCCAATATTGATGGACTCAACGCCCTGACGGATAGAGACCACCGTCGAGTTCAGTTCAGCCTGCATGGTTTGTAAGGAGGCGAACAGCAAGCCAATTTCATTATTGTTAGCGACGTGAATATCTCCGGTCAGATCGCCTTTACCGATAAATTCAAAATGCTCAGCCACTGCCTGCAGCGGCAGAATTAACATTTTCCGCATCCAGGCGTTGATAACAAAGAACAACATGGCGGCAAGAATCAGTAAGGCGATCATCACGTACAGGGCAAATTGATAAGAACTGTTGCTGTAACTAATGACGCCATCCAGATTACGCTGCGTGGTATCAATATAAGAGTGATATTCATCATCCCAGGCCTGACGCACCTGCAGGGTGGTGTCGAGATATTTGGCGAGCGCCAGTTTCAGTTCCTGCGGATCATTAATATTAATCAGCAGGCCGGAGTTGTGAGCAATGACGGCTATTTGCTGGTCGTAACGGTCTTTCATCCTTGCACCCACTTCCGGATGAATGGTGGAAAGCCCCGGGATTTGCACAAACAGCTGGAATTGCTCAGCGGCGGTCTGCATCTCTTTGCGGATACTGGCCTGAATCGCCGGCTCATCAATATCATCGCCGTGGGTTTTCGCTTGCGAGGCCGAATCAATAATCACCCGGGCGCGCAAAATGGCATTACGCACGTTGTTGAGCGCTTTTTGTTCTCCGGCGTTATAACTCAATGTCTGAATATCATTATTGCTGCGGTGGAGGAAATAGAGTCCCAACCCGCTGGAAAGAATGAGCATAAGCGTAAAAGTCGTCAGAACGATCAACAGCCCGACTCTGATTTTAATATTTTTCACAGTAAACCCCTTTATAACCTGTAACGAAATACCATCAATGTTGGAAGGGTTATCGGCAGGGGTAAAAGGGGCTTGATTGAGAGAAACATCAAAATCAGTCCAAAACCAAAATATGATGTTTACTGTTTTTTCTGAGGTGAAACGCGATATTTAAACTTGATGATCCGGATGCGTATCCCAGGTGAGCGGGGCAACGGCGCAAAAAAAAGCCCACTAAAAAGTGGGCAAGAAATACTGGAAGCAATGTGAGCAATGTCGTACTGAATACCTGAGTGATTTGCTCAACTATTCAGTGTTGAGAAAGATAATCTTTCTCAACTAAAGTTGCAACCCCATCTTTTGTGTGGTGCGTGATTTTTTTAAGTGCTGATAAAATGTGCAAACAGGCAGCGTGATCCCTATCACAAATATCATTTTGGTGATCCTGTGCTATCCTTTTCTGTGTCGTTGATTTAATGACAAAAAACCATACAGAGAGGAAAGCTATGGGAATTTTATCCTGGATTATCTTTGGGCTTATTGCGGGGATTCTGGCGAAGTGGATCATGCCGGGCAAAGATGGCGGTGGGTTCTTCGTGACAGTAATACTGGGGGTCGTGGGCGCCGTGGTCGGCGGCTGGATCAGCACCCTGTTCGGTTTTGGTAAAGTCGATGGCTTCAATATCGGCAGCTTTGCTGTTGCGGTAGTGGGTGCGCTGGTAGTTCTGTTTATCTACAGAAAAATCAAAAGCTAACAGCGTTAACCATCAAAAAAGGCTGCCAAAGGGCAGCCTTTTTAGTTTTCCGGGTTCACCACCAGCCAAGCTGGGTACCCGCTACCGCCACGACCGCGACGATCAACATAATGATGGTTGTCTTACGCATTTATGCCCCCGGCGCGGCGTAACCGCCGACAAAAAACCACGTTAAAAATACCACTGCCGTTATAAAAATAACGACCGGGAAAACAATTCCGATCCTCATCACATCACCTCTAAGGTTTCCTTGCCCGCAAAGTGTACGGGGTTACTCATCCGGGAGAAAGCGTGTTTTGCTTTTGCCTTTTTTATCCAGGTACATGGCCGTATCCGCCGCGCGCAACGCGCTGTCTGCATCGGTACTGGCAGGATCCACTGCCACCACGCCGAGGCTCGCGCCAGGGTAGACCAGGTGTACGTTTCCAAGCCAGTACTCTCCGGCAATCGACGCGCCAAGCTGCGTGCGCAGAATATTGATTTGCGTATTATCGACCGCTTTTTCACCCTTACTCAGACAGGCCACTAAAAACTCATCGCCGCCGAGCCGCCCGACGATGTCGTCTTCGGTTTGGCCGTCGATCAATCGTTTACCGACCTCAACCAAAAACTGATCGCCCGTTTCATGGCCGTAGCGATCGTTGATGAGCTTAAAATCATCAAGATCGATGTAGGCGATGATGGCATTGCGCTTGAGGTGGCGCGCCAGCGAGAACAGGGTATTGAGATTATCAAAAATCGCCCGGCGGTTGGGTAAACCGGTTAACGCATCCGTATAGGAATGCGCGATCAGCGCCGCGTTCGCCTCGCGCAGCTGAATAACCAGCGACTCTTTTTGAATGTACTGCGCAATCAGCCCGGCAAAAAGCTGCAGGACCTGCTCGGCCCGGTCGCTTAAGGTCTGTTTTTGCGTGCTGGCCGCACAGAGGGTGCCGTACAGCGAACCATCTGCCAGATGAATAGGAATACTCACGTAGGTCGTGATGCCCAGCGCTTTGGCGGCGTCGCAGTCGGCCCAGCGTTCCGCGACCTCATTACTGAAAAAAGAGTTGCTATCGATGGCGCGCTTACACAGCGTATCGCCCCACGGCACGCTCAGCCCTTCTGGGATCTGCATCTGCTTACTGTTGCGGGCGTAAAGAATATGCTGCAAACGCGCATTGATATCGACTTTCGTCAGATAGGTCGACTCCATCTCGGTGACAATCTCCAGCATTTCCAGGAGCTGTCGAACCAGGCTTTCAAGGGATTGTTCTGTTGCAAGGGTTTCTGAAACACGGGCAAGAATAATATCCGACATGACGTGGGTAAACTCCCATGCAGAAGACGCCAGTATCTGCATGTTGTGCTGAATTTTTCGGCTGGGGCATAGTAAAACACGAATACAGGAAATTTTATATATTGTCGCGGTACGCGTGGCAGGGCAGGCGAAAAAAAGCCCCGCACAGGCGTGCGGGGCAAAGACATCTTGATTACGGAATGATGTTCTCTGGTCATTGAGAACGCAGCCACTATAGGGTGAAAAAGTGCAGGTTTAATGGAGAAATCATGGAGAAAACGGCGAAGTCCCGGTACGCTTTAGACTTTGCAAACAGAAAGGACAACCCCATGCGATACCTGCTGCTGGCGATGGCTCTGCCATTGGCCGCCTGTTCGACCCCGCCCGACGCGCCGAAACCTCCGCAAATCGGTATGGCTAATCCTGCTGCCGTGTACTGTGTGAAGAAGGGCGGAGAGCGCGTTCCGGTACAAAGTCCGCAGGGCGTGCGCACCGAGTGCAAACTGCCGGGCGGCGAAGTGATTGATGAGTGGGAGTTGTTCCGCCGCGATCACCCAACCCCTGCTGCGTGACAGGGCAGGAGCGACTGCGATACACTTCTCTTTAAGAATTATCTCAGTCCTTGTGGCTGATAACAGAGACCGCGAGAGAAGTATGTTTCAGTTAAAACCGGGCAGCCTGTGCATGGTCATCGGCGCCCGCACTGCCGCCGGGCGGCGCAATATCGGCAAATCCGTAGAGCTTTTTGCGCTCTGCAAGCCCGGCCTGCGTTTCCTGAACCCCGTTAACGGCGTGATGACCGAGCTGCCTGCCAGCGCCGATCGCGCCCTGTGGCTGGTCACCGGCGATGTTTACGCCGTTGATAATCAGCATGGTTTTGCCTTTGTGCGCCCGGAACATCTGCTGCCGCTGACGCCTGATGATGCGTCACACATCCTCGACGAATTAACCTTCAGCTAACTGGCGCAGCCAGTCGGCCAGGACCCGAGCGTGGTTCTGCCGGGTGTTCTTCGCGCCGTAGAGCAGCGTCAGGTTCTGATTTTTACCAAGGGCAGCCACGCGTTGCCCTTCGTCCTGATGCTGCGCCAGCTCCTGCAGATAGGCCTCGCGAAAAGCGGCGAAATCAATGGTTTCGCTGTGAAAGGCTTTACGTAACTCGCCGGAGGGCGTCAGGGCTTTGCACCACTCATCAAAAGCCAGCGCCTCTTTCTTGATGCCGCGCGGCCAGAGCCGGTCGACCAGAATGCGATAGCCGTCGTTTTCGGCTGGTGCGTCATACACCCGTTTACACTGAATCATTGTCTCTCTCCTCAACCCAGGCGATCAGCTCAGTAAGCTGGTTATCGGAAAATACCTGAATACCGTGTTCACGTAACAGTGCGGCGGCGACGCCCATCCCTGCGCGTTTTTGCCCGCGAAAGCTGCCGTCGTAAATCAGCTCGCTGCCGCAGGTAGGGCTGCCGTCGGTCAGCAGGGCGGCGCGGCAGTTCCCCTCCTGGGCTGCACGTAGCGCAAGCCAGGCGGCAAGCTGATAATGCGCGGTCACATCGCGACCGTCGCTTTCCAGAATTCGCGCGCGACCCGCCATCACCTCATTTCCACCGCCTGCCACAATCTCTGCGGGTAAACGCGGGATCGACAAGCCTGCTGCCAGCTCCGGGCAGTGCGTCACCAGTCGTTGTTCTTGCTGCCAGCGCCTGAGGGTGTCAGAAATAGCTGCTTTCTCGCTGCCGTTATAGCGAACCTTGTGGCCCATCAGACACGCGCTGACCAGAATTTTGGTTTTCATGAGGTTTCAGACTACCCGAAATAAGGGGGGATAATACGCTATCACTATACCACCTGAATTTTTGCCCCTCCAATTTAAGGTATTGTGAACCCTGCAAAAGATCGGTAGGCTGAGGTTCCTTATGTTATCTGATAATTCTTTGGCATATGGAACCTCTCATGGAACTCTCCCCGGTAAAAGACACACTTCGCATTGCACTTGTTGGTGACTACAACCCTGATGTCATTGCTCACCAGGCCATTCCGTTATCCATCGATGATGCGGCGGCCGTGCTGGATTTAACGGCGGATTACGACTGGATCGCCACCACCGAGCTGACCAGCCCTGAAGACTTAGTGGGCTACGACGCGATCTGGCTGGTACCGGCAAGTCCGTATAAAAATGTCGACGGGGCGTTTATTGCTGCGCGTTTTGCGCGTGAAAATAGTATTCCGTTTCTAGGAACCTGCGGCGGGTTCCAGCATGCGCTTATTGAATATGCGCGAAACGTGCTGGGCTGGAGCGATGCGGCGCATGCCGAAACCGATACTGACGGCAGAATGGTGATTGCGCCTCTGACCTGCTCGCTGGTGGAGAAAACCGATACCATTGAACTTCGTGCTAACACGATTATCGCCAAAGCCTATGGCCGGGAAGAGATCGAAGAAGGGTATCACTGCAACTATGGCGTCTCACCGGCGTTCGCGAAAGAGCTGGAAAGCGGCGATATGCGCGTAACGGGCTGGGATGAACAAGGCGAGATCCGCGCGGTAGAACTGGTGACGCATCCATTCTTCGTCGCCACGCTGTTCCAGCACGAGCGCGGTGCGCTGGCGGGCCGTCCTGTACCGCTGGTACAAGCCATGCTGCACGCCGCTCGTAGCTAAACGGGCAGGCCATTCGGCCTGCCGTCAAACTCAATGGGGCGTGATCTCGCGGTCGCGCCCGGCAAGCACACCGCAGACCGCCATCACCACGCCAGCCAGCGCACAGGCGATAAGCGGGATCCGCCAGTCACCCGCGGTGTCGTGAATTTTCCCCATCAGCGGTGGACCACAGGCCGCCAGCAGATAACCGACCGACTGCGCCATTCCGGAAAGTGCCGCCGCCTGGTGCGCCGAGCTGGCACGCAGTCCGATAAAGGTCAGGCCCAGAATCATCGTCGCGCCGGAACCAAATCCATAGACAATCGTCCAGAGCACGGCCTGATCCGGCACAAACCAGAACCCGGCGAGACTCACCGCGCACATCAGTGCCGATAACCCGGCGATACCGCGCTGGTCTTTCAGTTTATGCAGCAGCAGCGGCACGGCAAGCCCCGGCGCTGCGGTCGCCAGCTGCAGCAAACCGTGCATCGATCCGGCCTCGGTTTCGCTGTAGCCGTGGCTGAGCAAAATCGCCGGTAGCCAGCCGATAATCACATAGTAAATCAGCGAGTTAATGCCAAGAAACAGCGTCACCTGCCAGGCGAGAGCCGAGCGCCAGATCCCACGGTTGTGCAGCGCCCGCGCATTGCTTATGGAGGCGGTATGTTTTTGTCGCCACTGGGGCAGCCACAGAAGTGTGGCTAACAGCGGGAACACCATCAGCATCAGCAGCGCGCCGTGCCAGCCCGCGCCGCTCAGGGCCAGCGGTACGATCATCGCTGAACCCAGCGCCGCCGCCGCGCCCATGGTCAGGGAGTAGGCACCGGTAAGCTTTGCCACCTGGCCTGGAAAATCACGCTTAATCAGGCCGGGGAGCAGGACGTTACCCAGCGCAATTCCACAGCCGATCACCCCGGTGCCGATAAACAGCAGCGCAGCGGAGGGCAGCGAACGAAGGCCAATGCCCACGCAGATGAGCAGCATGGCGAAAAACAGGCTGCGCTCCATGCCGATCTTCCTCGCCACACCGGCGGCGAGAGGGGAAATCAGCGCAAAGGCCAGCAGCGGCAGAGTGGTTAACAAGCCTGTCTGGGCAGTCGTCAGGCCGTAGTCGTGACGAATCATGTCCAGTAAAGGAGCCGCACCGGTAAAGGTGACGCGCAAAGTGGTGGCAATCATCAAAATACCGGCAATCAACATCAGGCGATCTTTGCCGGAAGAGGGAATAGCAGTAGTCATGGTTTTCTCTGACAACGTAACGAGGGCACACAATACCCGTTTTCCACCCTGTTTAAATCAAGCTAAAATGACACTTTATCGCTAATATCGGACAACTTTATGCAAGGTCTCGGACTTGACGGCTACGATCCCGACAGCCAGCACGATGCGGCCGTGGCGTTTCGCATCCGCGTGGTGGAAGACGAACAGCGCATTCCGCGCCATCAGCACCGTAAAGGTCAGCTGATCCTTGCCCTGCGCGGGGCCATCACCTGCGAAGTGGAAAACGCCATGTGGATGGTGCCCCCGCAGTACGCGGTGTGGATCCCAGGCCAAATCCCTCACAGCAACAAAGCCACGCCCGGCGCGCAGCTCTGTTTTCTGTTTATTGAGCCGGGCGCGGTGACGCTTCCGGATCGCTGCTGTACGCTAAAAATCTCCCCGCTGGTGCGCGAGCTGATCCTGACGCTGGCGAGCAAAACCCGCGAGCAGCTGTTGCTCCCGTCCACCTCCCGGCTGGTTGATGTGCTGTTTGATGAAGTCCCGCAGCAGCCGCAGGAGCAGCTCCAGCTGCCGGTTTCACCGCACCCTAAAATCCGCATGATGAGCGAAACCATGGCTGAGCAACCCGCCGAGTGGCAGACGCTGGCCCAGTGGGCGAGCCACTTTGCCATGAGCGAGCGCAATCTCGCGCGGCTGGTGGTGAAGGAGACGGGCCTGAGTTTTCGCCGCTGGCGTCATCAGCTGCAGTTAATCGTCGCGCTACAGCTGTTGATCGGCGGCAAATCGGTCCAGCAGGCGGCGCAGTCACTGGGATATGACTCCACCACCGCGTTTATTACGATGTTCAAAAAAGGGTTGGGGCAGACCCCCGCACGCTATATCGCCAGCCTGTCTACGACTTCCCAATAAACAGGGATACCAGTCCGGCGGCGATCAGCGGGCCGACCGGCACGCCGCGGAACAGCGCCACGCCGAGCACCGTTCCGACCAGCAGACCGGCGACAAGAGAGGGTTGCGAACTCATCAGCGTTACCCCGCGCCCGCCGAGCCAGGAGACGAACACCCCCACGGCGATGGCCACCAGCGATTTCCAGTTCACAAAGGAGTGTAAAAGCGTCGAAGCCGGGAGCGTACCGCTGGCGATGGGAGCCATTACACCGATGGTCAGAATGATGATCCCGATGGTCAGGCCCTGTTTTTCTATCCACGGGAAGAAAGTGTTGAGCGGCGTTACGCGTACGATAATTAACACCAGGATCGAAATGGCCACCGTGGTGTTGTGGCTGACAAAGCCCAGCGCAGCCAGCGCCAGCAGGATCAGCAGGGTAGGGTCAAACATGAGGGGTATCCTTGCCAGAAAAAAGTAAGCCTGCTTACTTTACCCGCAAAGGCGAGCGTAAACAGGCTTTTATCGACAAATACCCCATTTTTGGGCAGCTGCCCGAGGCTAGCTCACTAACACCTTCACCAGCGGGCTACCGTCGCGAATAAACACCGGAATCGTCTCCAGCGCCGCGTCGACCGTCACGCGTTCGCCGCCGCGATATCGCTCACCGTTTAAGGCGAACCAGTGATTTCCAGCGGGAAGCCAGACGTCACGCTGGCGCTGCCCGGCGTGCATCACAGGTGCAACCAGCAGATCTTCGCCGAACAGATACTGATCTTCCGTCTCCCAGCTCTGTTTTTCCTGCGGATAGTGCCAGAACAGCGGGCGCATCAGCGGGTCGCCGTGCTGATGGGCATTCTCATACAGGGCGTCAATGTACGGGCGCAGTTTTTCACGCACTGACAGCCAGTGCTGCATGATAGCGAAGTTCGCTTCGCCGTAGCTCCACAGCTCGTTTGGCGAGCCGCTGTTGCACTGAGGAATGCCGTCGCGATAGCGCTCTGGCGGCTGGATTTGCGGCTCACGATAGCCGTGCATGCGCAGTACCGGGCAGAAGACCGCCCACTGGAACCAGCGAATCAGCAGCTCATGGAATGCCGGATCGTTGACGTTTCCGCCCTGGAATCCACCGATGTCCGTGGTCCACCACGGGATGCCCGCCAGCCCCATATTCAGGCCGGCGGCCAGCTGGTTGCGAAACGCGTGGAAGGATGAATGCACATCGCCCGACCAGGCCAGCACGCCGTAGCGCTGGCTGCCCGCCCAGGAACACCGCACCAGATTGACGATATCGCGCTCGCCGTTAGCGGTTAAGCCGTCGTAGAAGCCCTGCGCAAAATCGCGCGGATAGCGGTTGCCCACCTCCAGCACCGGGCCGGCGTGATAGCGATAATTATCAAAATCGTAGGCGCGGTACTCTGGCTCGGCTTCATCCAGCCAGAACAGTTTGATGCCCAGATCGTAGTAGTTTTTCTTGACGGTCTCCCAGACAAATTCACGCGCCTGCGGATGGGTCGCGTCGAAAAAGGTGGTGTTGCCCATAAAGTCGAGATTCACCTGCACGCCGCGCTCGCTGCTGACCAGCCAGCCTTTGGCTTTCATCTGCGGGAACAGTGGGCTGCGCGCTTCGACGGTCGGCCAGACGGAGACCATCAGCTCGATGCCCATCTCAGTGAGTTCGTGCACCATCGCTTTGGGATCGGGCCAGTCGACCGGGTCGAAACACCAGGTGCCCTGATTCGGCCAGTGGAAGAAATCAATCACCATCACAGCGAGCGGCAGGTTGCGACGGCGATATTCGCGCGCCACTTCCAGTACCTCCTGTTGGGTGCGGTAGCGCAATTTGCACTGCCACAGGCCGCTGATAAAGGACGGGGCAGGCGGCGGAGTGCCGGTGGCGGTGACATACTGGCGGGTGATCTCCGCAATGCTGTCGCCTGCAGTGATCCAGTAGTCCATCTCCCCGGTGACGCGGGCGCGCCATTCGGTCTGGTTTTTGGCGAAGCTGACCTCTCCAATCGCCGGATTATTCCATAGCACGCCGTAACCCAGATTCGACTGCATAAAAGGTACGCTGGCCTGAGAGTTGCGCTGGGCCAGTTCGAGGGTACAGCCTTTCAGATCCAGCCAGGGCTGCTGATACTGACCCATTCCGTAAATCCGCTCCTCAGGGCGCGATTCAAAGCGCACGGTGAGCTGATACTTGCCGCCCGCCAGCGGTTTGAATTCGCGACCGTCGAGTTTCAGGGCGCTGACATATTTATCCTGGCTCTTTTCGCTGGCACCGATCCCCACCGTTGAGCGCTGACGCCACATCTCCTCCAGCAGCAGCTCGCCGCGCTGGTTATAGAATGCCAACTGGCCTTTCAGATTCAGGGTGGCGGTGATGTTGCCGTTGCGCAGCGTCAGGCTTTCGTTCTCCGCGGTGATCTCCGCGGTGCAAGGAGCAGCTGGCAGGAGAGCCTGTAACGCTTCGCTGAAGTCCGGTGAGCAGGTGGCTCTCACGCGCAGGCTGTTTTTACCCCACGGTTCGATGCGCAGGATCTGCCGCTCAAAGCGCCACTCGATACTATTGGTATGTTGAATGAGTTCACTCATGGTTAATGCGTCCTTTTACGAAAGACTGTGTTTGGCAAGGTTGATGGATTGCATGGTGCGGTCGTCGAGCTTGTACCAGCGCAGGGTGGCAAATGCGCACAGGGAGAGAATGCCCGGCACCACGGTAAAGAGGGCGATGATGCAGTACATGGCGGTGGAGGTTTGCTCCGGCGCGTTAGCCACATAGCCGCTGAAGCCCAGCGTCCAGCCGACGATGGCACCGCTGATGGCCATTCCCAGTTTGAGCACAGCGAGGAAGGTCGAGAAGATCACGCCGTCCATGCGTTTGCCCTGTTTCCATTCGCCGTAATCGGCGACGTCAGCCATCATCACCCACATTAAGGTGGTGGTGGCCTGATAAAGGGTGGAGATAATGAAGGTGAGGGGCACCAGTACGACGACCATTTTCGGCGCGAAGAACAGGGCGATACTCAGCACGCCCGCCAGCACCGCGCAGTAGCCAAACATCTGTACTTTGCTGTAGTTGCGCGTCAGGCGTTTTGCCAGCGCGCTGCCCGCCGCTTTACCGAGAATATGCGCGCCGAGCATCCACATAAAATAGCTGGCGCTGCCGAGATAATAGGTGACGAAATACATCATCGCCCCTAGACGAATAACCCCAAAACCAATATTGGTTAATACCAGAACGGCAACCACGCGCCACTGATCGTTGCGCAATAAATCGCGTAACTCAGCCAGATAATTATTGTGCGTCGCGGGGGCGTTAATACGCTCGCGGGTATTAGCAAAACAGATCCAGAACATAATGACCGCAATCGTCGCCATTATTGCCATCGCCCAGCGATAACCGATTAATTTATCGTCGCCGCCGAGAAATTCGGCCAGGGGCATCATAAAGAAGGTGGATAACGCACCGCCGAGGGTGGCGAGGAAAAAGCGATACGATTGCAGGGAAATACGCGCTTCGTTGTCCGGGGTAATCACCGCGCCCATTGAGCAATAGGGGATATTAATGGCGGTATACATCAGCATCATCACCGTGTAGGTGATGGTGGCAAAAATCATTTTGCCGTGAAGATCCAGCGACTCCGGCACGGCGTAGGTGAGCAGACAGCTGGCACCAAACGGCAGGGCCAGCCACAGCATCCACGGGCGGAATTTACCCCAGCGGGTGCGGGTGCGATCGGCAATATAGCCCATCGCCGGATCGATAATCGCATCTGCCGTTCTTGCCAGCAGAAACATGGTTCCGACAAAGGCGGCGGGCAGACCTACGACGTCCGTATAATAAAAGGTCAGAAAGATAATAACGTTATCCAGCCCAATATGGCTCGCCATATCACCTAACCCATAACTGATTTTCTCTTTACGGGAAATTGTATTGCTCATGTTATTCACCTTGCCAGTGTAAGGTTTATTTGCGGGTGTTCTTGTATGCAGTGTTAAGCAGGCAGGAGGGGTTAACAATTACGAGATTTGGCAATGGACTTATGGAAATCCTTTTTCGTGATACCGGTAACAAATTATTGTGATGCGGGTTGTATTTATCGCGAGGGGATTATTTTCACCAGAATCGTTTCAGCTTAATCGTATTCATCGGGCTGACCTGAATCTGTCATATCATTGTCATCTGTGGGGATTAAAAAGGGACAAACGCAGCAAAAGGGGAATCAACATGAACGATCACATGTTTGTTGAAACGCTGATTATCTCGTCGTCGTTTTTTACCATTGCGATAATACTGGTGGCCTCAGTGATGTTTCTGGAAAAACGCGGCTGACAGAACTGCCAGCCGGGAAACTCAGGCGCGGCGAAACGTCACCAGTTCAGGCTGGGCGATGCGCAGGTAGTCATGGGTATTCATAATGACCGATTTTTCCAGCAGACCGGCGTTAAAGGCAATCTCATCGTAACGCTCGAACAGCAGGGGATCGGCAACCAGCGTCAGGTCCGGATGAAAGCTGAACGGGGGAATTGCCCCGAAGACGCAGGACGTTAAAATGTCCACTTCCGCCGGGCTTGCAAGCGAAGCTTTGCTCCCGCCAAAATGGCTGGCTAATTGACTCAAATCGGCCTGCTGATCTGCCGCCAGAATCGCCAGCACATGTTTTTTCACCCCGTTACCCTTAACTTTACACACCAGCGCTTTCGCACCCTGACCAAGCTCCGTGCCGCGAATCTCGCTCACCGCTTCGCATTTTCCTACCGCCGCATGTTCCACCACGCGATATTGCGCGCCCTGGTCAGATAACAGTGCGATCAGCTGCTGGTGGGTGGCGGTGCCTTTTATCTCGTCTGACATGATCGTTATTTCCCTCGGGTTGTTAAGTCGTGCGACTACATTAGCACAATGTATTTTAAGAGCATTAATTTCAAGAAACCGATAATGCCCACGCGTGGGGCTATTTTTACGTCTGCTTGATATTTACCAGAGAAATGACAGATACGGACATTTAACAGGCTATGAATGAGTGAAAGGGCGGATAGGACGCTTATCGCGGGAATAATGGTGTGCATTATGCCGAGGGGTAAAAATCTCGACTGTATTAATGTGAGTCAGTAAATAAAACAGCCAGCGTTTGGCCGCTGGCTGTTTGTTTATGCGTTACTGGTACTTTGCGTGTGGAACAGTTCGCGGAAGACCGGATAAATATCATCCTGATCGCGGATATGCTGCATGGCAAAGTTATCGAACATCGCCTGCAGGTGTTCATATTCCCGCCAGAGCGTTTGATGCGCGCGCCGGGTAATTTCGATGTAGCTGTAATACCGCACCACCGGCAAAATTTTCTTCGCCAGAATTTCGTGACAGAGCGGGGAGTCATCCGCCCAGTTATCGCCATCGGACGCCTGCGCGGCATAAATATTCCACTGCGCCGGGTCATAGCGCTCTTTCACCACTTCATCCATCAGCTTCAGGGCGCTGGAGACAATGGTCCCGCCGGTTTCCTGAGAGTAGAAGAACTCGTGCTCATCCACCTCTTTGGCCTGCGTATGGTGGCGGATATAGACGACATCCACGTTCTTATAGGTTCTGCTCAGGAACAGGTAGAGCAGGATATAAAAGCGCTTCGCCATATCTTTGGTGGCTTGATCCATCGAGCCGGAGACGTCCATCAGGCAGAACATTACCGCCTGGCTGGAAGGTTCCGGACGTTTCTCGTAGTTCTTGTAACGCAAGTCAAAGGTGTCAATAAACGGCACGCGCTCGATTTTTGCCCGTAGTTCGGCAATCTCTTTGCGCAGCCGTTCTTCCTCCAGCAGTTGCGCAGGCTCGCTGTTTTCAACGGTCTTAAGGCTGACCTCAAGCTCGCGCAGTTCACGACGTTTACCCGCCGTCATCGCGGTGCGTCGGGCCAGCGAGTTTTGCAGGGAACGCACTACGCTAATATTCGCCGGAACGCCGTTGGCGGTATAACCGGCGCGGTGGGTTTTGTACTCGTTTAGCTGACGGTGCTGATTTTTTTTCAGGTTTGGCAGCGCCAAATCCTCGAACAGCAGATCGAGATACTCATCTTTGGAAATCTGGAAGACGAACTCATCCTGGCCTTCACCGTCCTGACTTGCTTGCCCCTGACCGCTTCCTGAACCACCGCCGCCGCCCTGCGGGCGTTCAATGCGATCGTTCTGCACAAAATGGTCGTTACCTGGGTGTACGCGATGGCGCAAGCCGCCCCGTCCCTGATGGAACATCGGTTCGCTAATATCATCCGTCGGGATAGAGACGGACTCGCCGCTATCCACATCGGTCACCGAACGTTTGTTGATGGCCTCGGAGATCGACTGTTTAATTTGCGCTTTATAACGGCGCAAGAAGCGCTGGCGGTTCACCGTGCTCTTGTTTTTGCCGTTAAGACGCCGGTCAATAAACCAGGTCATATGCCCCCCGTACTGCATTGCCAACTTTCGCACTCCCTGTTTGCCGGATGCGCTGCGCTTATTCGGCTAACGGAAGGTTGTCGTTGTCGGCCCGATGGCGAAAAGCCACCGGGCACTTTTGTTAAGACGATTTACGTACGCGCAAATACCATTCGCACAGCAGACGGACCTGCTTGCGGGTATAGCCTTTCTCCATCATGCGGTCGACAAAATCGTCGTGCTTTTTCTGCTCGTCGGTTGAGGTTTTGGCATTAAACGAAATGACCGGCAACAGCTCTTCGGTGTTTGAGAACATTTTCTTCTCAATAACCGTGCGCAGTTTTTCGTAGCTGGTCCAGTTCGGGTTACGTCCGCTGTTATGCGCTCTGGCGCGCAGCACGAAGTTCACGATCTCGTTACGGAAGTCTTTCGGATTACTGATCCCGGCCGGCTTCTCAATTTTTTCCAGTTCCGCGTTCAGGGATTCACGGTCAAACAGCTGGCCGGTATCCGGGTCGCGGTATTCCTGATCCTGGATCCAGAAGTCCGCATAGGTGACATAACGGTCGAAAATGTTCTGTCCGTATTCGGAATAGGATTCCAGGTAGGCGGTCTGGATCTCTTTGCCGATAAACTCGGCGTATTTCGGAATCAGATAGCCTTTGAGGAACTCAAGATACCGTTCAGCCAGATCCTGCGGGAACTGCTCGCGCTCAATCTGCTGCTCCAGAACGTAGAACAGATGTACCGGGTTGGCCGCCACTTCGGCGTGATCGAAGTTAAACACGCGGGAGAGGATTTTAAACGCGAAACGCGTGGACAAGCCGTTCATCCCTTCGTCGACACCGGCGTAATCGCGATACTCCTGATAGGACTTCGCTTTCGGATCGGTATCTTTCAGACTTTCGCCATCGTAGACGCGCATCTTCGAATAGATGCTGGAGTTTTCTGGCTCTTTCAGACGCGACAGAATGGAGAAGCGCGACAGCGTTTCCAGGGTTCCCGGCGCGCAAGGGGCATGCACCAGCTCACTGTTGTTAAGCAGTTTTTCGTAAATTTTGATCTCTTCGGAGATCCGCAGGCAATAAGGCACTTTGACAATGTACACACGGTCAAGGAACGCCTCGTTGTTTTTGTTATTACGGAAGGTGACCCACTCTGATTCGTTCGAGTGCGCCAGAATGATCCCGTTAAACGGCAGGGCGGAAATACCTTCCGTCCCGTTGTAGTTCCCTTCCTGGGTGGCGGTCAGCAGCGGATGCAGCACCTTGATGGGCGCTTTAAACATCTCGACGAACTCCATCACACCCTGGTTGGCACGGCATAGCGCGCCGGAATAGCCATAGGCATCCGGATCGTTTTGCGCGTGGTGTTCCAGTTTACGGATATCGACCTTACCGACCAGTGCGGAGATATCCTGGTTGTTCTCATCGCCCGGCTCGGTCTTGGCAATCGCAATCTGCTGCAGAATGGATGGCCAGACTTTTACCACGCGGAATTTGGTGATGTCGCCGCCAAACTCATGCAGGCGCTTCGCCGCCCACGGCGACATGATCGTGCCGAGATAGCGGTTCGGGATGCCAAACTCTTTGTCCAGAATTTGGGCATCTTCCTGAGGATTGAACAGGCACAGCGGATGATCGTTAACCGGGCTGCGTTCTCCGTTGGCGCTAAGAACATAGATCGGCACGCGCTGCATCAGTGATTTCAGGCGCTCTGCCAGGGACGATTTACCGCCACCGACCGGGCCTAATAAGTAAAGGATCTGTTTCTTCTCTTCCAGACCCTGAGCCGCGTGTTTCAGGTACGAAACAATCTGCTCGATGGCGTCTTCCATGCCATAAAATTCTTCAAAAGCGGGGTATCGTGCAACCACACGATTCGAAAAGAGACGGGAGAGCCGTGGTTCGAGGGCAGTGTCGACCATGTTTGGCTCACCGATAGCCATCAATAGCCGTTCTGCCGCATTGGCATAGGCACTGCGATCTTGCTTACAGACAGCAAGAAACTCCTGCAGTGTGAACTCTTCGTCCTTGGCAGCTTCATAGCGCTGGCGATAGTGATCGAATATATTCATGGCATGCCGTCCTTTCGTTTTTTAGCACAGGAAAAGAGCCGTTCGTATGAATAGTGGAGGCTCCTGGAAGCGTCTTCACCCCCGCACCTCAGTACCAGAGCAGCAACCCGTGTGCCAGGTCTTGCGCTCTCAACCGCCGGGCGTACAGCAATTCATCTTCCTAAAATTAAGCGTAGATGGCATTTGCAAAACTTGCATGCCTCCAGAATCTAATTTCAATGACATATCAATAACTCATCCAAAAAATCTGCGGCGAGATTCAGGATAAAACGTCGACTTTCACTGCCTCGTCACATAAATGAAAGCCTCCGGTCATCTTAAATGATGAAAATAATCGGTTAATTAAACTCATTAGCGGGCAAAAAATTTTGGGATGTGTGGGCAGGGCGGTTACACTTCACTCGCTGATTATTTGACTACAGGAAAGAATGGATTGTGACCAAACTCAAACTTCTGGCATTGGGCGTACTTGTCGCCACGTCCGTTAGCACCGCTCACGCGGCCGATCAGTGGTCCGTTGGCGCAGGCGTCGGCGTTATCAACAGCCCGTATAAACAGTACGATCGCGACGTTTATCCGGTGCCAGTGATCACTTATGAAGGCGATAATTTCTGGTTCCGCGGCCTGGGTGGCGGTTACTACCTGTGGAATGACAACACAGATAAGCTCTCCATCATGGCGTACTACAACCCGATGCACTTCAAACCGGGTGACAGTGACAGCCGTGCGCTGCGTCAGCTCGATAAACGCAGAAGCAGCGTGATGGCGGGGCTTTCCTATGTTCACAACACCCAGTATGGCTTCCTGCGCACTGCGCTTGCGGGCGATACGCTCGACAACAGCAACGGGTTTATCTGGGATCTGGCCTGGTTGTACCGCTACACCAACGGCGGCATCACGCTGACGCCAGGTATCGGTGTGGAGTACAGCAGCGAAAACTACAATGACTACTATTATGGGGTGTCCCATAAAGAGTCTAAACGTAGTGGCCTGAACAGCTATGACGCGGATGACGGCTGGAACCCGTACCTGGAACTGACCGCAAGCTACAAGTTTGCCAGCGACTGGAACCTGTACGCCTCTACCCGTTACACCCGTCTTAGCGATGAAGTGAAAGATAGCCCGATGGTTGATAAGTCCTGGGCCGGTCTGTTCTCTGCGGGCGTGACCTACAGTTTCTGATTGTGCACTTTTACGGTGCATTCTGTGCATGACAACGGGGCGCTTGCGCCCCGTTTGCTTTATGGTGGTGCGGAGAAAAACAGGAGAGAAACATGTCAGATAAAACCGTGACTTTTGCTGACCGTTTTACCTTGCCGGCTATGGGGCAGGGAACCTGGTATATGGGTGAAAACGCCGGTCAGCGGCAAAACGAAGTGGCTGCACTGCGAGCGGGCATCGATATGGGGCTGACGCTCATCGACACCGCCGAAATGTATGCAGATGGCCGAGCCGAGGAGGTGGTGGGCGAGGCAATCAAAGGCCAGCGCGATCGCGTCTTTCTGGTCTCCAAGATTTATCCGTGGAATGCGGGCGGGAAAAAGGGGATAGCGGCCTGCGAGGCCAGCCTCCGTCGTCTCGGCACCGACTACATCGACCTTTACCTACTGCACTGGCGCGGAAACTACGGTCTGGACGAGACCGTTGAGCTGATGCAGACATTGCAACAGCAGGGCAAAATTGGCCGCTGGGGTGTGTCTAATTTCGACCATGACGATATGCAGGAGCTGTGGGCCGTCGACGGCGGTGCGGAGTGTGCCACCAATCAGGTGCTTTATCATCTGGCCTCGCGTGGCATTGAATACGATCTGCTTCCCTGGTGTCAGCAGCAGTCGATGCCGGTGATGGCCTATTGCCCGCTGGCGCAAGCCGGACGGTTACGCTCTGGCCTGCTCAATCATCCCGCCGTGAATGACATCGCGCAACATCATCATGCCAGCGCCGCACAGGTGCTTCTTGCGTGGGTAATTAGCCATCAGGGTGTTATCGCCATTCCAAAAGCGGCGTCGATTGAACATGTGAAAGAGAATGCAGGCGCGTTGGCGTTAACGCTTTCGGCTGAAGAATTTGCGCGGCTGGATGCGGCGTTTCCGGCGCCGGGGCGTAAAACAGCACTGGACGTGGTGTAACGAAATTTCCCCTCTCCGGGCAGAGAGAGGGGAACCGGATTAGCGTTTAACGATTTTGATGGTCTGACCCAGGCGGGATGGTTTATCCGCGCTGGTTTTCTGCGGTGCGGTGACGCACGCGGTTTCGACGCAGACAAAGGTTTTATACCCGTCGTCCGGTACATCAGCCATGCTCACAGAGAGCGCCGGGCCTGGGTTCCAGCCCACCACATTGCTGTGATGGTGGTGAACCACTTCAATACCACGGTTGAGCGCCGCATCGTGGATCACGCTGCAGGCTTCCGGGTTCAGATAGACGCGGTCGGTACGATCCGGGAAGGTCTGCACGCCGTCGCTCAGTTTACCTTCTTTCGCGTTATCCACTTTATCGATAAAGCGATCGCCAAAGCCGCTCACTTTCACATCCGAAATGTCACCGACGTTGAAATAGGTGTGCAGTGCAGAGGTGGTTTCAAACTCACCGTGCGCTTCCAGCTCAATTTCACAGGTTTGACCCAGTTTGAAGCGGGCATACAGCGTGAAGTCATGCGGCCACAGCGCGCGGGTTTCGTCATTGCTTTGCAGTTCGAAGGTCAGTACAGCGCCGTTATCATCTTCGTTGTGCGCTTTCAGCGTCCACTGTTGGTTACGGGCAAAACCGTGCGCTGGCAGGCCTGCTTCAGCGGCAGGGCCAAACCACGGCCAGCAGATAGGAACGCCACCGCGAATCGCCGCCCCTTTTTTGAAAGAGGTCGCCGCGCTCAGCCACAGGCCTTCTTCTTCGCCTTCTGGTTTCCACGAGAGCAGGTGGGCGCCATTGAGGGCCACAGAGGCTTTCACGCGCGGGTGATCGACGACAATAATATCCGCGCCATCAATCTGGCGGCGGGAGAGTACAGGGGTAAGTTGTTCGACTACTGGAAGTGCAAAAATTTTGTGAATCATTACGCAATCCTCTGTCTTTAAGCATAAAAAAAGGCGACCGAGGTCGCCTTTTTGGATCAGTATCTCATCTCAACTTATTTGGAGATGTGAGCGATCAGGTCCAGTACTTTGTTAGAGTAGCCAGTTTCGTTGTCGTACCAGGAAACCAGTTTCACGAAGTTGTCGTTCAGTGCGATACCTGCTTTAGCATCGAACACAGAAGTGCACACTTCGCCGTTGAAGTCGGTAGAAACAACGTCGTCTTCGGTGTAACCCAGAACGCCTTTCATTGCGCCTTCAGAAGCGGCTTTGATAGCTTTCTTGATTTCTTCGTAAGACGCTGCTTTTTCCAGACGAACGGTCAGGTCAACAACGGATACGTTTGGAGTAGGAACGCGGAACGCCATACCAGTCAGTTTGCCATTCAGTTCTGGCAGTACTTTACCTACTGCTTTAGCAGCACCGGTAGAGGATGGGATGATGTTCTGAGCTGCGCCGCGGCCGCCGCGCCAGTCTTTGTGAGACGGGCCATCAACGGTTTTCTGAGTTGCGGTGGTCGCGTGAACAGTGGTCATCAGACCTTCGATGATGCCGAAGTTGTCGTTGATAACTTTTGCCAGCGGAGCCAGGCAGTTGGTGGTGCAGGATGCGTTAGAAACGATGTCCTGGCCTTCGTATTTGTCAAAGTTAGCGCCTTTAACGAACATAGGCGTGTTGTCTTTGGAAGGACCAGTCAGAACAACTTTCTTCGCACCAGCGGTGATGTGTTTACGCGCAGTTTCGTCGGTCAGGAAGATACCCGTTGCTTCAGCAACAACATCAACACCGATTTCGTTCCACTTCAGGTTAGCTGGATCTTTTTCAGCAGTAACACGGATGGTTTTGCCGTTAACAACCAGGTGGCCGTCTTTCACTTCAACGGTGCCATTGAAACGACCGTGAGTTGAGTCGTACTTCAGCATGTACGCCATGTATTCAGCGTCCAACAGATCGTTGATACCAACGATTTCGATGTCAGAACGTTCCTGAGCAGCACGGAAAACAATACGGCCGATACGGCCAAAACCGTTGATACCTACTTTGATAGTCATATATTCCACCAGCTATTTGTTAGTGAATAAAAGGTTGCCTGTAAAATTACAAAAACCTTACGCAGCGTCAAGCGGAATCGTGTCAATCATTGCGACAAATCAATCCTGCGCATAACCTTTGTGCGACTGACAGCCTCACTTTCCCTTTGAGCTAGCAACCACATGGGGGCTGCGCCCGGGATTTTAAAGGGCTATCAGGATAAATATGTGAGCAAGATCACAATTGCCTGACTGCCGTACCGCAACGCATAAGTTTAGAACAAAAGTTCACACTTCAGTGTTAATGTTTTGTTAGAATTCGCGATGAAAGGTATCTGTTTCTACAGCGAGATCTGAGCATATGTCGAATCAACGTAACCCTGACGAACTCAAAAAAAATCTAACAGAAATGCAGTTCTACGTGACACAGAACCACGGAACTGAACCCCCATTCACCGGGCGTTTGCTACACAATAAGCGCGATGGCGTGTATCACTGTCTGGTGTGCGATGCACCGCTGTTTAATTCCCAGTCAAAATACGATTCTGGCTGCGGCTGGCCGAGCTTTTACGAGCCTGTCAGCGACGAGGCCATCCGCTATTTAACGGACTCTTCACACGGTATGCAGCGCACAGAAATCCGCTGTGGAAACTGCGATGCTCATCTCGGACACGTTTTCCCGGATGGACCACAGCCTACGGGTGAGCGTTTCTGTGTAAATTCGGCGTCGATGAGCTTCTCTGATGACGAAAATGGCGACCAGACCAAAGGTTGAAAAACCGATTCAGCAAATTATTCCATCACAGCGGATTTCTCATGAATATTGATGACATGATTAACAGTATGACGCCGGACGTGTATCAGCGTCTGGTGACAGCCGTAGAACTGGGGAAATGGCCAGATGGCGTGGCGCTGACGGCAGAGCAAAAAGAGAACAGCCTGCAATTGGTGATGCTGTGGCAGGCGCGCAATAACAGCGACGCACAGCACATGACCATCGACACGAAAGGCCAGATGGTGATGAAGAGTAAGCGCGAGCTGAAGGAAGATTTTGGCATCACGCCAAAACCGATTGCGACGATGAAAATGCAGTGACCACAGGCCGGGCAAGCGCTAACGCTGCCCGGCAATGGAGTTAGTGCTTAATCCCTAACGACGTTGCTAACTGCTTCGCCAGCTGGTTGTGGTCGTCCGCGCCATACTCCCAGAACATCGCGCCACCCAGACCTTTCTCTTTGATGTACTGCGCCTTCAGGTCGACCGAACGCGGGTTTTCGTACGACAGAGCGAACAGTTCCTTGCCCTCCGCCGATTTCACCGACAGCCACGGCACTTTCGCCTGATCGTCCCAGTGCTCGGTAAAGCGTTTCTGCGGATCGTTAATCAGCTTGCTGACAATATCGTTGTACTTCACGTAGGTATCTTTGGTGAGGTCATAGCCCAACGCCTTGAACAATCCGATCTCCTGCGCACCGAAGTACGGCTGTGTCACCGGGTTTTTCTCAGCATCTGCTTTTGTCCAGTCGATGCCAGGCTCCACGCTGCGTTTTGGCACGCGCCCGTAAAAACCAATCCCTAAATTCATCTGCTCAGGTTTCAGCCCGGCAGCGAGGTAGTTGTTGACCACAAAATCAGCGCTGTATTTGTCCGCGGCGGCCACAGTTGGCCACTTAGTGGAGTCATACAGGTTCGAGTTAAAATACTGCGTGCCGTAGGCCATATCGTAGGTCATCAGATTGATGTAGTTCAGATATGGCGCGATCGCTTTGACGTCGACCCAGCTTTTTGGGCTTTCGGCATTCGCCCCCAGGGCGACAGTCACCAGCTTCTCTTTCGGCAGCGATTCGCGGATCTCCTTCAGCAGTGCAGTGAAGTTGTCTTTATCGGCGGGCTGCTTATCCACCAGACCCCACGCACCGTTCACCGGGTACTCCCAGTCGAGATCGATGCCATCAAGTCCGTAGGTCGTGACGATCTCCTGCACGGAGCGAACAAACACGGCGCGGCTCTCTTTACTATCCGCTGCGCCGGAGAATCCGCGCGCGCCCCAGCCACCAACAGAGAGCAGGACTTTAAGCTGTGGGTTTTGCTTACGCAGTTCAGGGATTTTATGCAGATCGGCGGTTACCTTCGGCGAGAGCCAGATTTGGTGCAGCTTACTGGCGTCTTTCAGCGCGGCGTTTGTTTCACCCGCTTCGTTGTTATAGATAAGACCAAACGAGTAGTTGAGGTGGGTAATCTGGCGAACATCCAGCTTATCGATGTCACCTCCCGGCCCGGCAGTCACATCGCCGCCACCGTTGAAGTAGCCGACGGACATCAGGTCAGCCGCAAAAAGGGCTGGAGCGCAGAGCAGGGGTAAGGCTGCCATCACAGGCAATAGTTTCATAACGTATCCTCTTTGACTAAAAAAAAAGTACGTCACATCAGGGATGTGACAAAAAATAGCCAAATGAGGATAGCAGTGCCGCTTCGCTGAAACTGCGAGAGAGGTTGAATTTTTGTTATACCGGAAACAAAAGGCTGTTAACGGCAGGCACCGCAGCGCGTAACTGTCCGGAAGCGTAAAGGGTGACTAAAGCTATCGTAAGGCGTGGGAAACGATGAGGAGTAGAAAATTGGCCGGGAAGCGTTGTCATGCCCGGCCATCAGTGCAGGATTACTTCTTATCAATCATCGCTTTCAGATTGGCAAACGGGTTGTATTTCGCTTCCCCGACGCTCTTCTGCGCATCTTCACCCGCGACGACGGTGGAACCGTACAGGTCGGCTTCCGTGTATTTGGAATGCTCATGATCGTGGCAGAACAGGCATAACATCTCCCAGTTGCTGCCGTCTTCCGGGTTATTGGAGTGATCGTGATCGATATGGTGAACCGTCAGCTCACGCAGGTTGGAATAGACAAATTCGCGGCTACAGCGACCGCATACCCACGGAAAAAGCTTCAGTGCCTTTTCACGGTACCCGACTTCAAGCCGGGCATAGTTTTTTGGGATAAAAGCCATACGAGTGGCCCTCCTGAAAAAGATAAAAAATGGGAACCGCGCTTACGCCTGCGTCTCTTGCCAGTCGGAAAGGGTGTACAGCGTCGCACCAGCCGTCGACATCTCCATAAACGCCAGCGCGCTATCTTGCGCCTGAATATTCACGCCGCGACAGCCATCGGTGATGACGCTGACGTTATACCCCAGTTTTAGCGCATCGAGGACGGTGAACTTCACACAGTAATCCGTCGCCAGCCCCATCACGATCAGCTCGCCGATCTCATGATGGCGCAGCCACTCATCGAGCGCGGTTTTCTGTCGATGGCCGTTGTCGAAAAAGGCGCTGTAACTGTCGATATTCGGATTTTCGCCTTTATGAAACACCGCATCGATGGCCGCCTGATTCAGCAGCGGATGCAGTTCAGCCCCTTCGGTCTGCTGAATGCAGTGATCGGGCCAAAAGGTTTGCGCCAGACCGTCAAGCTCGCCCTGGGTGAACGGCTCGACATTGTGCTGGCTGGCAAAGCTGCCGTGATCCGCCGGATGCCAGTCCTGGCTTGCCACCACCGCCTCACCGCGCGCTTTACACCACGCAATCAGCGTATTGGCGACATCCACGGTGCTATCGCCACCGGCCACCGCTAGCGCGCCACCGGCGCAAAAATCATTTTGCAGATCGACCAGCAGCAGGGCACGTTGCTTCATAACACTCTCCTTATTCGTCCGGCGTCAGTTCGCCACGCAGGTTTTGCATCATCGCGGTACGCATCGACTGCACGTCCAGATCCTGACTGAGTAAGTAATGAAGTTTAGTCAGGGTGGCCTCGACCGTCATATCGAACCCGCTGATCACCCCGGCATGCGCCAGTGCGTTGCCCGTGGCATATCCCCCCATATTCACTTTGCCGGACATGCACTGGGTGAGATTAACCACCAGAATGCCGCGATCGCTCGCTTCCTGTAGCTCTTTCAGGAACTCGCCGTTCTGCGGCGCATTGCCCACG
The DNA here is from genome assembly GCF_050435885.1 of Lelliottia sp. 489. Lineage (NCBI taxonomy): Bacteria > Pseudomonadati > Pseudomonadota > Gammaproteobacteria > Enterobacterales > Enterobacteriaceae > Lelliottia > Lelliottia sp. 489. The sequence continues at coordinate 183,743 of NZ_JBNDLC010000001.1, forward strand.
CCGTAGGAACGCAGGATCAGCGCTTTCACCGGCTGGCGCAGAAAGTTGCGCACCACGTCAGCAGAAATCCCCGGATAAATCGTCACCACGCCAATCGGCTGTGGGGTGATCGGGTGAACAATCAGCTCGCCTGCCGTGTGCGGTGCCGGTGGTGTGCCCAGACGACGAATATGGATACCCGCCTCCAGCAGCGGCTGCAGGTTTGGCGACGCAAAGGCATCAAAACCGTCGGCATGTGCTTTGGTGGTACGGTTCCCGCGATAAAGTCGGTTGTTGAAGAACAGCGAGACTTCATTGATCGGATAATTGGCGGCGACATACAGGGAGTTGAGCAGATTGATCTGCCCGTCGGAGCGCAGCTCCGCCAGCGGGATCTGCGAGCCGGTCACGATCACCGGCTTGCCGAGGTTCTCCAGCATGAAGGAGAGCGCAGAGGCCGTAAACGCCATGGTGTCGGTACCGTGCAGGATCACAAAGCCATCGTACTCGTCGTAATGGGCTTTGATATCTTCTGCGATATGCTGCCAGTCTTCCGGCGTCATATCTGAGGAGTCCATCAGCGGATCGTACTCGTGGATGGTGAAGTCTGGCATCTCCTGGCGGTGGAACTCAGGCATCAGCGCGAGCTGGCGCTGGAGATGACCGGAGACGGGGATATAGCCATTTTCAGAGCGCTGCATACCGATGGTCCCGCCGGTATACGCCACATAAATCGATTTCTTCTGCATGATAGTGTGTTCTTGTGCTTCAAAGAAAAATCCCCCCTTCGCGAGAAGAGGGGACAGGGTTTTTAGCGAACGTTAGCGCAGGTGAGGCAGAACGCGTAACGGTTTTGCGGATCGTTAAAGGCGGCGAGCTTATCGCTCTCGGCTTTTACAACGCTTGCCGCGCTCGCCACTGGCGCAGGCAGATAGGCCTGAATTGCAGCAGGCAGCATCGCGCGCACTGAGCCGGACATGCTGTTCATCACCATATCCACAAACGTCGGCTCATCCTGATAATAGGCAATGTGCCACTGTTTCAGTTTTGCCAGTTCGGCGGCTTTCGCGACGGCGTCATCAAAGTCGCCCAGGCTGTCGACCAGCCCATTGTTCTTCGCATCCTGGCCGGTCCAGACATGGCCCTGCGCGATTTTATCCACCTGCTCCGGCGTGGATTTACGGGAATCCGCCACCAGCGTGATAAAGCGCTTATAACCGTTCTCAATGCTGAGCTGCATCATCTGCGACACTTCCGGTGGCAGGGATTTGGTCACGGCCACATCCGCCAGCGGTGACGTCGCAACGCCATCCGTATGCACACCCAGATAATCAAGGCTGTTTTCAACGGTATTAATAACGCCGAAGATACCGATAGAGCCGGTTAACGTACTCGGGTTCGCCACGATGTAGTTCGCTGGTGTGGAGATCCAGTAACCACCGGATGCCGCCATACCGCCCATCGACACCACCACCGGTTTGCCTGCAGCACGCGCGGCGGCCAGTTCCGCACGGATCACTTCCGAGGCGCTGACACTGCCGCCAGGGCTGTTGACGCGCAGGACAATGGCTTTCACTTTCGGGTCCAGACGCGCATCGCGGATCTGCGACGCGGTCGTGTCACCGCCCACGTTCCCCGGCGTCTCTTCACCGTCCATGATCGCGCCGTTGGCAAAGACCACGGCCACGCTGTCACCCGTCTCGTTCGGTTTTTTCGGCGTGTAATCGTAGAGGCTGATGGCGCTGTAGTTCTTGTCTTCTTTGCTCCAGCCAAACTGCTTGGTCAGCGCTTTTTCGATCTCTGCGCTGGAGCCGAGGGTGTCGACCAGTTTGTTATCGAGCGCGTATTTCGCCGTATCGCCGCCAACTTTAGTCAGGCCATCCAGCATCGCCTGTGCACCTGGGAAGACCTGCTCAGGGGTGATCTGACGGTTCGCGGCCACGGTAGCAAGATAGTTCTGCCACAGCTCGCCGATCCAGCGGCTGTCCGCTTCGCGGGCGGCAGGGGACATATCATCGCGAATAAACGGCTCAACGGCCGATTTATAGGTACCGACGCGGAACACGTGCGTGGTCACTTTCAGCTTATCCAGCAGCGATTTGTAGTACAGCCCGTTGGTGGCAAAACCGTGCAGATCGACGGTACCCTGCGGGGAGAGCCAAATCTTGTTGGCAAAGCTCGCCAGATAATATTGCCCCTGACTGTAGCTGTCGCCCACGGCAATCACCGGTTTACCGCTGTCGCGGAATTCGCGCAGCGCTTTACCGATGTACTGCATCGACGGCTGATCGCCCCCGGCGAAGTTTTTCAGATCCAGCACGATGCCGGTAATATTGCGATCGTCTTTCGCCTGACGAATAGCGTCGACGATATCAAACAGGGAGTTTTCCTGCATACGATCGGAGGTGGAGCCAAGCAGCTGGCGGCCAATCACGCCCAGACGATTGCTGGTGGACGGCTTATCGACAATCACACCGGTGATGTCGAGCAGTAGGGCGCCGCGCTCGGAATGCTGCGCCTGGTTACTGCTGCTGATGTGCATCCACAGGCCCACACACACCAGAATCAGGAAGATGAAGAAGATATTCATCACCAGTTCGCGGACAAAATTGAGCAACCGCCACGTCCATTTAAAGAAACCGGCAAAAATTCGCCAAAGGGTTCGCATGTATTCTCCCAAACCAGATAATGACCGTTTCCGTCGCGACTGGACGGCAATGTGGGGTTATCGTAATGACCCAACCGTCACTTGTCAGCAGGAATCGCCCACTGCGCTGTAACAAATTCTGCTGTCGTGTTAATTTTGTGAGCAAATTTGAAGACAGGAGTGAATCAATGGACGCACTTGAACTGCTTGTTAACCGTCGTAGCGCTTCTCGCCTGGCGGAACCTGCGCCTGCGGGCGAACAGCTGGAAAACATTCTGCGCGCCGGTATGCGCGCCCCGGATCACGGTACGCTCTCGCCGTGGCACTTCTTTATTATTGAAGGCGAAGGGCGCGACCGTTTCAGCACCTTGCTTGAGAATGGGGCGATGGCCGCCGAGCAGGATGAAAAAGCGATTGATAAAGCGCGCAATGCGCCGTTTCGCGCGCCGATGATCATCGCGGTGGTGGCGAAATGTCAGCCGGAACATAAAGTGCCGGTCTGGGAGCAGGAGATGTCTGCAGGCTGCGCGGTGATGGCGATGCAAATGGCGGCTGTGGCTCAGGGCTTTAACGGCATCTGGCGCACCGGCCCGCTGACCGACAGCCCGGTGGTGCGCGAAGGGCTTTCCTGCGCACAGCACGATAAAATCGTTGGCTTCCTCTACTTAGGCACGCCGCAGCTGAAAGCCTCGACCACCATTACAGCACCCGATACCGCCCCGTTCGTCACCCGTTTCTGATAATCACACTAAACTGTCTGGATTATGAGCAAGCGTCGCATAATTCAGACAGTCATACTTACCTCATCACGGAATGAGCGCTACCATAGCGCGATTGCAATGACAGGAGATGTCCATGAGCGAGCAAACCATTCGTTTAACGCAATACAGCCACGGAGCGGGTTGCGGTTGTAAAATTTCCCCGAAAGTGCTGGAAACCATTCTGCACAGCGAACAGGCGAAGTTTGTCGACCCGAACCTGCTTGTCGGCAACGAAACGCGTGACGATGCAGCGGTATACGATTTAGGTAACGGCACCAGCATTATCAGCACCACCGACTTCTTTATGCCGATTGTCGATAACCCGTTTGATTTCGGGCGCATCGCGGCAACCAACGCCATCAGCGACATCTTCGCGATGGGCGGTAAACCGATCATGGCGATTGCTATTCTCGGCTGGCCGATCAACACCCTAGCGCCGGAAATTGCCCGCGACGTCATCGAGGGTGGCCGCTTTGCCTGCCAGCAGGCGGGGATCGCTCTGGCGGGTGGGCACTCTATTGATGCGCCGGAACCGATCTTCGGCCTCGCCGTCACCGGCGTCGTACCGACCGAACGCGTCAAGCGCAATAGCACCGCGCAGGAAGGGTGCAAACTGTTCCTCACCAAACCGTTGGGCATTGGCGTGCTCACCACCGCTGAGAAAAAATCCCTGCTCAAGCCCGAGCATATCGGTCTTGCCACCGACGTGATGTGTCAGATGAACCTGGCGGGTGCGGCGTTCGCGAATATCGACGGCGTAAAAGCGATGACCGACGTCACCGGTTTTGGCCTGCTCGGCCACCTGAGCGAAGTTTGCCAGGGCGCGGGCGTGCAGGCGCAGCTCTGGTATCAGGACATTCCAAAACTGCCGGGCGTGGAAGAGTACATCGCACAGGGGGCAATGCCGGGCGGAACGCAGCGTAACTTTGCCAGCTACGGCCATCTGATGGGCGATATGCCGACGGAGTGGCGCGATCTGCTGTGCGATCCACAAACCTCCGGCGGCCTGCTGCTGGCGGTCACGCCTGAGGCGGAAGCCGAGGTCAAAGCCACCGCCGCAGAGTTTGGCATTACCCTGAGCGCCATCGGCGAGCTGGTCAGCGCGCGCGGCGGCCGTCCGATGATTGAGATCCGTTAATTCGATGCGTTTGTTTATTGCGGAAAAGCCGAGTCTCGCCCGAGCCATTGCCGATGTGCTGCCCAAGCCGCATCGCAAGGGCGACGGCTTTATCGAATGCGGTAACGGGCAGGTGGTCACCTGGTGTATCGGTCACCTGCTGGAACAAGCGCAGCCGGATGTCTATGACAGCCGCTATGCGCGCTGGAATCTCAACGATCTGCCGATCGTGCCGGAAAAGTGGAAACTGCAGCCACGTCCTTCGGTCACCAAACAGCTCAACGTCATCAAACGCTTTCTGCATGACGCACAAGAAGTGGTTCACGCGGGTGACCCGGACAGGGAAGGGCAACTGCTGGTGGACGAAGTGCTCGACTACCTTGAGCTGGCGCCGGAAAAACGTCAGCAGGTGCAGCGTTGTCTGATTAACGATCTCAATCCGCAAGCGGTGGAGCGCGCCATTACGCGTCTGCGCGCCAACAGTGAATTCATCCCGCTGTGCGTGTCTGCTCTGGCGCGTGCCCGCGCCGACTGGCTGTATGGCATCAACATGACACGCGCCTACACCATTCTCGGGCGTAACGCCGGGTATCAGGGCGTGCTCTCAGTCGGGCGCGTTCAGACGCCGGTGCTGGGTCTGGTGGTGCGTCGCGACGAAGAGATCGAAAACTTCGTCGCCAAAGATTTCTTCGAGGTTAAAGCGCATATCGTCACCCCGAAGGATGAACGTTTTACCGCGACCTGGCAGCCGAGCGATGCCTGTGAATCTTACCAGGACGAAGAGGGGCGGTTGCTGCATCGTCCGCTGGCGGATCACGTGGTCAACCGCATCAGCGGCCAGCCAGCGATGGTCACCAGCTATAACGATAAACGGGAATCAGAACCCGCGCCGCTGCCGTTTTCGCTGTCGTCGTTACAGATTGAAGCGGCTAAACGCTTTGGTATGAGCGCGCAGAACGTGCTCGATATCTGCCAGAAGCTGTACGAAACCCACAAGCTGATTACCTATCCGCGTTCAGACAGCCGCTACCTGCCGGAAGAGCATTTCGCCGGGCGACATGCGGTGCTGAATGCCATCGGCGTTCACGCCCCGGATCTGCTCCCGCAGCCCGCCGTGAACCCGGAAACGCGCAACCGCTGCTGGGATGATAAAAAAGTCGACGCGCACCACGCGATTATCCCGACGGCGCGCGCCAGCAATGTCAATCTGAGCGAGAACGAAGCGAAGGTGTATAACCTCGTGGCGCGCCAGTATCTGATGCAATTTTGCCCGGACGCGGTGTTCCGCAAGTGCGTAATTGAGCTGGAGATCGCCAAAGGTAAGTTCGTCGCCAAAGCGCGTTTTCTGGCGGAAGCGGGCTGGCGCACACTGCTCGGCAATAAAGAGCGCGATGAAGAGAACGATGGCACGCCGCTGCCCGTGGTTGCAAAAGATGACGAACTGCTGTGCGAAAAGGGCGAAGTGATTGAGCGACAAACGCAGCCGCCGCGCCACTTTACGGACGCCACGCTGCTCTCTGCCATGACCGGTATTGCCCGTTTTGTGCAGGATAAAGATTTGAAAAAGATCCTGCGTGCGACCGACGGATTAGGCACAGAAGCGACGCGCGCAGGGATTATTGAGCTGCTGTTCAAGCGCGGTTTCCTGATCAAAAAAGGGCGCTATATCCACTCGACGGATCCGGGCCGGGCGCTGATCCATTCGCTGCCTGAGCTGGCTGCGCGACCGGATATGACGGCGCACTGGGAATCTATCCTGACCCAAATCAGCGAGAAGCAGTGTCGCTATCAGGACTTTATGCAGCCGCTGGTTGGTACGCTGTTTGAGCTGATCAATCAGGCGCGCAATACGCCGGTGAAATCCTTCAGAGGAATGGTGGCGCCGGGCGGTGGGGACGCGAAGAAAAAGTTTAAGAAGAAGAGTGCGGCCTGACGTCCTCTCACAAGACGCGGGCGAAGATATAAAAAACGGCAACTCTGTTGCCGTTTTACTTTTATCAACCAGGCCAGTAACGGCTTAAATCACTCCTTGTCCGATCATCGCATCGGCGACCTTCACAAACCCGGCAATATTCGCGCCGCGCACGTAGTTGGTCTGCTCCGCTTCTCCGCCATACTCCACGCAGGCGTGGTGAATATCCAGCATGATGTGGTGCAGACGGGCGTCCACTTTTTCAGCTTTCCAGCCCATACGCGCGGCGTTCTGCGCCATCTCCAGGCCAGACGTCGCCACGCCACCGGCGTTGGCCGCTTTACCTGGCGCAAACAGCACCCCGGCTTCCAGGAACAGATCGGTTGCTTCGATGGTCGTCGGCATATTCGCACCTTCCGCCACGGCTTTCACACCGTTTTTGATAAGCGTGCGGGCGGCGTCCACATCCAGTTCGTTCTGCGTGGCGCACGGCAGGGCAATGTCCACCGGCACCGACCACGGCTGCTTGCCTTCCAGATAGGTCAGGCCAAACTCGCGGGCGTAATCGGCGACGCGACCGTCGCGGCTGGCTTTAATTTCGCATAGACGCGCCAGTTTTTCCGCCGTGAAACCGGCTTCATCCACCACCGTGCCGCTGGAGTCGGAAGCCGTCACTACGCGCGCACCAAACTGCATCGCTTTTTCAATGGCATACTGCGCAACGTTACCGGAGCCGGACACCGCCACGCGCATCCCTTCAAAGCTCAGACCGTGGCGTTTGAGCATTGCTTCAGTGAAGTACACCAGCCCGTAACCCGTCGCTTCCGGGCGAATCAAACTCCCGCCAAAGGAGAGCCCTTTGCCGGTAAACACGCAGGCGCTGTTGTTGGACAGTTTTTTCATCATCCCGGCCATAAAGCCCACTTCTCGCCCGCCCACACCGATATCGCCCGCAGGCACATCCGTATCAGGGCCGAGGTGACGATACAGTTCCGTCATCAGCGCCTGGCAGAAACGCATCACTTCACCTTCGCTTTTGCCTTTCGGATCAAAATCGCTGCCGCCTTTGCCACCGCCCATCGGCAGGTGGTGAGGGCGTTTTTGAAGGTCTGCTCAAAGCCGAGGAACTTCAGGATCGACAGGTTCACGGAAGGGTGGAAACGCATTCCGCCTTTGAACGGGCCGATGGCGGAGTTGAACTGTACGCGCCACGCGCGGTTCACCTGCACCTGATTTTTGTCATCCACCCAGACCACGCGGAACTGAATCACACGTTCAGGTTCAACCAGACGCTCGAGCAGAGACATCTGACGGTAACGCGGGTTTTCTTCGAGGAATGGCCACAGGGTGGTCATGACTTCACGAACGGCCTGTGCAAACTCGCTCTGATGCGGGTCGCGTTGTTGAACATGGGTAAGAAATGATTCCAGAGAGCGTGTCTGTTCCATAGCGATAAGAGCCTCTTATGACGATTTTTTTAATTTTGTGTGTTGTGTGGGTGATTTGTGGTCGTTTTCGACTATACCACCCGTACCGCTTTGCGTGGCAAGGGAAAATTTACCGGGAAAGTGAAATTAATCAGCGGCCTCGTGTCATAACTAAAAACGATGATGCGCTAAAGATTCAGCGGCAAACAACCGTTATATACAGATCATCCTTCAGGCACCTACGCTAGTCAGCCCCTGGGTATGCTCCGGTTTGCTGGCCTGATGCAACTTGAATGATTTTGTGTATAGTCATGATCAGCAGATAAAAGGAATCTTTATGAACCGCTACCTAGTAACCGCTCTGTTTGCTCTGTTATCCGCAGGCGCCCAGGCTGACCGTATTCGCCCGGACGTGGAGGTCAATGTGCCGCCAGAGGTGTTCAGCTCCGGCGGTCAGCGTGCGCAGCCCTGCAATCAGTGCTGCATCTATCAGGATCAAAACTATTCGGAAGGTGCGGTGGTGAAGGCCGACGGCGTGCTGCTGCAGTGTCAGCGCGATGAAAAAACCATCAGCACGAACCCGCTGGTGTGGCGGCGCGTAAAAGGATAAAGGCTTCCAGCAGGGGAATATCGGCGGGCGCTAAATCATAGGCGAACGCCTCATGCGGCGTACACCACACCAGACGGCTTGATAGTGCGCGACCACGTCACCGCTAAAGGACGGAACGTGCCAGGCGTGGAGATGAATCAGCCGCCCGGACACTTTGCGCTGGTGGCTGGCGACATACTGCACAGGGAGTGCCTCAATCCCCAGCTCTTCGCGCAGCTCGCGGATCAGCGCCTCGGGCTGCGTTTCACCGGCTTCGACTTTACCTCCGGCGAACTCCCACATTCCCGCTTGATCGGCCTGCGCGGGGCGTTGCGCGAGAAGAATTTTGCCATCCTTTTCAAGGATAGCGGCAACAACATCGAGAGTTTTCAGCATGGTCGTCAATAATTACAGTTGAAAAACGACATATTATCGTCGCCTTTCAAAGAGTCCAACCATCAGGAGAGTCCGGTGAAAGAAACATCCGCCTGGGTCCAGCCCGTAGAATCCCTTCCCGCCAGTCTGAAACCCATCGCCACCATGCAGAAAAAACATTTTGGCGTGGTGCTCAATCCCACGCGCTGGTGGGGAAGAATGCCGCGTCTTTTCTGGCTGGTGGCGCTGTTTGTCGGTTTTCTGGAGAGAAAAAAAGCGCGCCTGAACCCAGCCCTGCGCGCACTGCTGATGACCCGCATTTCGCAGCTCTGCCACTGCGCATTTTGTATCGACGCTAACAGCCTGCGCCTAGCCGAGCGCAGCGGCGCGCTGGATAAAGTCCAGGCGGTCAGCGAGTGGCGTACATCCGCGTTATTCACGGCAGAAGAGCGTGCCGCGCTGGACTATGCCGAGGCGACGACGGCCACGCCGCCGCAGGTGACGGAAGAGATAAAATCCGAACTAAAGCGCTTTTACAACGACGAAACCATTACCGAAATGACGGCCCTGATTGCGTTTCAGAATCTCTCGGCGCGTTTTAACGCTGCGCTGGAGATCCCGTCACAAGGGCTTTGTGACGCCTTCAAAGGTCAGCCTCATGCTTGACAGACATCTGCATCCGCGCGTTAAACCTGCGCTCAACCGCCTGGTGGCGGTCATCGATAAGCCATTCATCACGCCGGATGGCGTGACGCTTGCGGGCTTTGCCCTCGGCGTGCTGGCGTTGCCGTTTCTGGCCCTCGGCTGGTACCCAGCGGCGCTGGTCGCGATTGTGCTGAACCGTCTGTTCGACGGGCTGGACGGCGCACTGGCGCGGCGTCGCGGCCTGACGGACGCGGGCGGTTTTCTCGATATCGCCCTCGATTTTCTGTTCTATGCCCTGGTCCCTTTTGGCTTTGCGCTGGCGGCACCAATGGAAAACGCGCTCGCCGCCGCCTGGCTGCTGTTTGCGTTTATCGGCACCGGGAGCAGTTTTCTGGCGTTTGCGGCGCTGGCCGCGAAACACAATATCGACAACCCAGGCTATGCGCATAAGTCGTTTTATTACATCGGGGGATTAACGGAGGGGACGGAGACCATCGCGCTGTTTGTGCTCTGCTGCCTGTTCCCGGCGCACTTTGCGCTGTTCGCCTGGATCTTTGGCGCGTTGTGCTGGCTCACCACCACAACGCGCATCTGGAGCGGGTATCAGACGCTGAAAACCCTGAAATCTTAAAGCGTGCTTTCTGGCGTCAGCGGACCCGTGGTGATCGGATTTTGTGGATGGCTGCTCCACTCGTACCAGCCGCCGTCGTAAACCGAGACGTTTTTCCAGCCCATGGCGCGGGCGTACATAAAGGTTTCTGACGCGCGCCAGCCGGTGCCGCAGTAAAAGGCGACGTGCTGATCCGGCAGGATGTTCCACGCTTTCCACATCGCAGCGATATCCTCGGCGCTGCGCATGGTGCCGTCCGGGTTGTGGAAATCTTCCATATGCGTCGCATCGCTGCCCGCATGGCCCCAGCGCGCGCCTGCGATTTCACCTTTTGGCTTGATGTAGCTGTAGCCGCTGGTTTCGCCGGTAAATTCCGGCCAGGAGCGAATACTCACCAGCGAGGCATCCTGGCGATGCACCATCCCGCGCGCCTGTTCCATATCTACCATCAGCTGTGGCTGCCCCGGGATCGGTGCGCCGAAATCATCCGCAGGCGTCACTTTCGCAGGCAATCCGCGCTCGACCGGCAGACCGGCGTCGGACCAGGTTTTCCAGCCGCCATCCAGCAGACGCACATCTTTCACACCCGCGTAGAGCATGATCTGCGCGACGCGCGCCGCCGCATAGACGTCGCGACCGTAGAGGATCACGGTGGTGTCGTGGCGAATGCCCTGTTTTGCCAGCAGCGCTTTCAGTTTGTCGTCGGAGACTTTATTCCACAGCGGCTCGCTTTCGACGTCGTTGGTATCGATATAGCCCGCGCCCGGAATATGATTCAGCAGATAAAATTTCGGTGCGCCCCAGGCGGCTTCGATAATTTTATAATCGCCCGCAGGCGCCGCCGCGACCTTTTTGCCCTGCATCAGCTGGTGCAGCCATTCGGGATAGACCAGTTGTTCGAAATGAGGAAGACGTTGCAGACGGTCGGCACTTTGCAGCGCATCGCCAAGCACTGAAATGTGCTGATAACCAGCTTTCGTAAGGCGCGCTTTCACGGCCTGGTTGTCGGTATCGCTGCCGTACAGGGCGATAGCGGATGTCGGGGTGAGGTTATGCTGTTTTGCCCAGTCGCTGAGCTGCTCATCGCTCATCACCTTCAGCCAGCTGGCTGACAGATTCAGCGCGGCGGGCTCATGCCCGGAGGTGCCTGACAGGGTTTGCGGCCAGCCGTTATAAAATGCGCTGGCGCGGGTATCGATCACCGCGCCGTGCTGCTGTTGCAGCTGTGCCAGCGTCAGAGAAGGGGCCATATTAGCGGCAAAAGTGGAAACACTGGCAAGACAGAGCGCCAGCGCGGTCAGTTGAGAAACACGTTTCATCGAAAAACCTGACATCATATAAAAGGTGCGTCATTTTCGTCTCCCCCTAAACAGAATTCCTTGCGTTAGCACAGGGTTTACTGCCAGTCGGACAGCTGAATCACGCGTCCGCCCGCCGGAATGTCCTCTTCATCGTGCGTGACCAGCACCACCGGGATATTCAGGGCACGAACCTCTGCGAATACCCACTCCCGAAACGTCACGCGCAGGGATTTATCCAGACGACTAAAAGGCTCATCCAGCAACAGCGCGCGCGGCTGCGCCAGCAGGGCACGCAGCAAACTGACGCGACTGCGTTCACCGCCCGACAGCGTGGCCGGATCGCTGGCATAAAACCCGGCCAGACCGGCGCTGGCAAGTGCCTGTTCAACCCGCTCACGGCGTGCCGTGCGGATATGCGCGGGAAGCGCCAGCATCAGGTTCTGTCCGACGCTAAAGTGATCGAACAAAAGCGCGTCCTGGAACAAAATGCCGATCCCGCGTTTTTCAACCGGGCGAGTATCGAGCTGCTGATCGTCAAGCCACAGCTCGCCATGAGCGTGAAAATCGGCGGAGAGGGCGCCCACCAGCCAGGCAAAAACGGTCGATTTTCCGCTGCCAGAGGGGCCCATCAGCGTCAGAATTTCTCCGCGCTCAATACTGAAACTGGCATTGCGCAGCAGCGGTTCGAGGGTGAGATTTTTGACCGTCAACATTACCGTAACCCCTGTCGATAGTAGCCAGCGAGCCGCGATAAACCGGCCGCCAGCCCAAACGCGGCGGCGGTAAGCGCCAGAAGCCATAAGGCCTGGCTCGCCAGAATGGCGCTGCTACCGCCGCTGCTAAGGGACACCGCTTCGGTGGTCAGCGTGGCAAATCGCCCGGCGCCGAGCCACAGCGTTGGCAGATACTGCGCCATGCTCACGGAAAACCCGGTGGCAAAAGCAATCAGGATCGGGCGCACCAGCAGCGGGCATTTGATTTTAAAAAACAGCTGACTGCGCGACAGCCCGAGGGTTTTAGCGATCAGGATCAGGCGCGGATCGAGCCTGCGCCAGGCCGGCTGCAGCACCAGCAGCGTCCAGGGCAGTACCCACAGTAGATGCCCCCACAGCACCGCCAGAAAGCCGCCGTCAAAACCCAGCGCGAGTGCCAGACGGTATTGCCCGGCGACGAGGGGCAGGGCGGGCAATGCCAGCGGCAGCCACAGCCAGAGCGTTCCGCGCGACGGACCCCACTCCAGCCAGAGCAAAATAATCGCCAGCGCAATCAGCGCGGAAAGCAGAGCAAACGAGAGGCTGGCGTGAAACGGCGCCAGATCGAACTCGCGGTACTGCGCCAGCAGGAGCAGCGCTCCGGCACACAGCAGCCCACAGAGCGGCAGCAGCCAGCCAAGCGCCGTTCCCGTGACGGGCGGACCGGCGTTGTGGCGGTGACCGGACGTGGCGGGCAGCGTGCGTCGCCAGGCTTTCCAGAGCGCAAAGCCCACCACGGCAAACAGCGTCAGCAGGAGCAGCAAAACCAGACACAGTAGCGTGCCTTTGATTTGCTGCTCCGCATCGCCCTGGCTCAGCCACTGCCAGGCCAGCACCGCCAGTGTCGGCGGATTGCCCGGCCCGAGAATGATGGCGATATCCACCACCGACAGAGACCAGGCCACCACCGCCAGCATCACTGCGCCCAGTGCCGGGGCAATGGTCGGCAGAACCAGCCAGAACAGCCCCTGAATGCGGGAATAACCGAGGCTTTGCAGCACCACCATTTTCTGCGCCAGGGTCTTTTCCGGTAGCACTGCGTAAATCGCCCACAGCACGAAGGCACTCTCTTTCACCGCCATTGTCGCACCAAGGCCTATTCCATAGGGATCAAGCAGCGGCGAACAGGCGCTACAAAGCTGATAAACGGCACCGCCTTCGGCAAAAAGCAGCAGCACGCTGGTGGCGAAAGCGACATGCGGCACGGCGAGTAACCATGGCAGGCGGCCATTCATCTGCTGCCAGCGTTTGCCGGGCCAGAGGGCAGACAGGATACAGAGCGCAATAAAAAGCGAACCGAGGGTGGCGAGGGTCGTTGAGACCAGGGTGGCGATCAGCGCCTGCGGCAGCTGCGGATCGCGAAACAGGGATTGCCACCCGGCGGCAGAAAATGCAGGGGACAGGAGCATGGCGGTGGCGGGAAACAGCGGCGCGTAAATGGCCGCCATTGCCAGCCACACCAGCCAGCCTAGCGGGTGCCGTAGCGACGCAGCCATTCCTGCTCCAGAGCATTCACCCACGCCGCGTGTGGCTCAGGTAGCATGACGGGTAAACCGACCGGGATAAACTGGCGCAGGGCGTGAGCCTGATCAGCGGGCAGTTTTTGCGGGTCCAGCACGCTCGGGTCGCCCCAGATTTTCGGGTCGGCTTTGCGACGTTGTGCGGGTGGTGACAGCAGGAAATTGGCCACCACTTTTGCTCCGGCGCTGGCGCTGCTGTTGGCAGGAATCGCCACGAAATGGACATTGCCAATTGTTCCGCTGGCAAAGCCGAAGCTTATGCTGTCAGCAGGTAACTCGCCGCTGGCCACCTTCTGCCGGGCGTGCGCCGGGTTAAAGGTCAGGGAGAGATTCAGATTGCCGCTGGCGAGCAGGGCATCCATTCGTGCCGGTGACGGCGGGAAATCTTTCCCTTCGCGCCAGAGCAGGGGATGAAGCTGGTCGAGATAGCGCCATAGAGGGGCGGTTACCGTGTCAAATGTTTGGGGATCGGGCGCGGTTTTTAACGCATCGGGTGTTGCCGTCAGGTTCAGTAACAGCTGTTCCAGAAAAGCGGTGCCAGTAAAATCGGGCGGGCGCGGATAGGTCACTTTACCGGGATGCTGTTTCGCGTACCCGAGCAGGGCGGAAGGATCGCGCAGTGGCTCAGGCAGCAAAGTCTGTCGCGAGATAAACGTCAGTTGCGCCGCGCCCCACGGGGATTCGGCGCCGTCGGTGGCGATGGCAAAATCCTCAGTCACCGGTTTGGTGGTATCGACATACCGCCAGTTGGGGAGCATTTGCGCCCAGCCGCTTTGCAGCAGATTCGCCTGCTTCAGCGTGCGGAAGTTCTCGCCGTTGACCCACAGTAAATCGACCGAACCTTTGGTGGTTCGCCCGGCGCGGGATTCCGTCTGGATACGTTTGACCGCATCGGCGGCATCCGCCAGATGCACAATGTTGAGGGTAATAGCATAGTGAGTTTTCATCTCATCGCTTACCCAGTCGAGATATCGATTTACCGCCGGATCGCCACCCCAGGCGTTAAACCAGACGGTCTGCCCTTTGGCTTCCTGTTGAACGGTTTGCCAGTCGCTGGCGGCGAGCACCGGAGTTGCCAGCAGCAGCCCGGTCAGAAACACGCAATAACGCACACGGCGCATAATGCCTCCCTGTTAATGAGATGAAGGGGTGAAGCGAGAAAACAGCCAGCGAGCGATCAGCGGCAATAACCCTAACAGTGTAAAGGCGATCAGCACTCCCGGCGACAGAATATCGCGCAGAGAGGTCAGTTGCCCCAGTTCGCGCCCGGCGTTGAGGAAAACCACCGTCGCCGGCAGCATCGCCAGCTGGCTAACCCACCAGTAACGCGCCACGCTGAGAGAGGTCAGCCCGCAGAGCAGATTAACCAGAAAAAACGGGAACACCGGCATCAGGCGCAGGGCAAAAAGGTAAAACGCGCCATCGCGTTTCACCCCTTCATTCACCGTCTGCATCGGTTTCGCAAAGCGGCGCTGCACCCAGTCGCGCAGCACATAGCGGCTGGCGAGCATCGCCAGTGTCGCCCCCAGCGTCGAGGCAAAAGAGACCAGCATCATCCCCTCCCAGAAGCTGAATAACGCGCCGCCAAGCAGCGTTAACAGCGCCGCACCAGGAATCGAAAAGGTGGAAATCAGCACATACAGGGCGAAATAGAGCGCGGCACTTTGCACCGGGGCGCGGTCGACGTTATCCAGCAGCATCAGCCGATGGGCGCGGATCGCATCCAGGGAGAGAAAGCCCGGCGGCAGTTGCGTGATGAGCAAAGCAAATGCGCCCAACAGGGCGCACAGGAAGAGGATTTTTGACGCGTTCACCGGCACTTACAGCTTGAATTTCGCCCAGACCGGCGCGTGATCGGACGGTTTTTCCATGCTGCGAATATCGTAGTCGATCCCGGTTTCGATGCAGCGCTCGGCCAGAGGCTGGCTTGCCAGCAGCAGGTCGATGCGCAGGCCACGGTTATCGTCGAAGCCTTTTGAGCGGTAATCAAACCATGAGAAGCGATCCTGCGTCTCCGGGTTGGCGGTGCGGAAGGTGTCTACCAGGCCCCAACTCATCAGGCGATCCATCCACTCACGCTCTTCCGGCAGGAAGGAGCATTTACCGGTGCGCAGCCAGCGCTTGCGGCTGTCTTCGCCAATGCCAATATCCAGGTCCGTCGGGCTGATATTCACGTCGCCCATGATCAATACCGGATTCTCTTTGTTCAGCTCGGTGTTCAGGTAATCCTGCAGATCCTGATAGAACTTCGCTTTTGCCGGGAATTTGGTCGGGTGGTCGCGGCTTTCGCCCTGCGGGAAGTAGCCATTGATAACGGTAATATTACCCAGCGGGGACGGGATCTCCGCCATGATAATGCGGCGCTGTGCTTCACCGTCATCGCCAGGGAAGCCGCGGCGGACCGAGACAGGCGTCTCTTTGGTTAACAGCGCCACGCCGTAATGGCCTTTCTGACCGTGATAAAAGACGTTGTAACCCAGCTTCGCAACGTCTTCCAGCGGGAACATATCGTCGTGAACTTTTGTCTCCTGCAGGCCGATCACGTCAGGTTGATGTTGTTCAACAATGGCTTCCAGTTGGTGAGGGCGGGCGCGCAGGCCGTTGATATTAAAAGAGACAAATTTCATAGTCGCTGCCAGTGCAAGGTGAATAGTGCATGGATGGTAGCAGAATTTGCGCCGCCTGTTACCGGGTTAGACCAATAACTGCAACAGATCCTGCCGACGGTGCAATTTTTGCACCATTTCGATGCGTCTTGCCCTCAAAAGGGGCGTAAACGGTCAATAAATTTCGCGAGCGATCACAATTCCAGAATTATATTTTGCTTGTGAATAATATTTCTCGTTTTCGTCCCGCGAACCGCCGCTTATCGTAAAAATATTCACTTAATATGCATTAACAATGAATAACTCCATATCCTAACTCATTGATATTCTGTCCCGGCAACCCGTTTATGCAATTTTATCGCTGGCTGGCACGAACTCTGCAATCTACATTCACAGTGCAAACACTCAAATATTTAACATTTAAACAACTTATTATTTACCGGATGAGGTCGCTATGTCTCTGTCAATTACGCGTGAAAATTTTGATGAATGGATGATGCCGGTTTACGCTCCGGCGGCTTTTATTCCGGTACGCGGGGAAGGCTCACGCCTGTGGGATCAGCAGGGTAAAGAGTATATTGATTTTGCGGGCGGTATTGCCGTGAACGCGCTGGGGCACGCACACCCGGCGCTGCGTCAGACCCTCAACGATCAGGCGGCGAAGTTCTGGCATACCGGTAACGGCTACACCAACGAGCCTGCGCTGCGCCTGGCGAAAAAGCTGATCGACGCGACCTTTGCCGAGAAAATTTTCTTCTGTAACTCCGGTGCTGAGGCCAACGAAGCGGCCCTGAAGCTGGCGCGCAAATATGCCCACGACCATTTCGGCGCGCAGAAAAGCGGGATCGTAGCGTTCAAAAATGCCTTCCACGGGCGCACGCTGTTTACCGTCAGCGCCGGTGGGCAGCCCGCTTACTCCCAGGATTTTGCCCCGTTACCGCCGGACATTCGCCATGCGGTGTTTAACGATCTGCAGTCTGCAAAAGCGCTGATTAATGACAATACCTGTGCAGTGATCGTCGAGCCGATGCAGGGCGAGGGCGGTGTGGTTCCGGCAGATAAAGCATTCCTGCAGGGGCTTCGCGAGCTGTGCGATCAGCACAACGCGCTGCTGATTTTTGATGAAGTGCAGACGGGCGTTGGCCGTACGGGCGAGTTTTACGCCTACATGCACTACGGCGTCACGCCGGATGTGCTGTCGACGGCGAAAGCGCTGGGCGGTGGCTTCCCGATTGGCGCGCTGCTCACCACCGATAAATGTGCCAGCGTGATGATCGTTGGCACCCACGGCACCACTTACGGCGGTAACCCGCTGGCATCCGCAGTGGCGGGCCAGGTGCTGGATATCATCAATACGCCAGCGGTGTTAAACGGCGTGAAACAGCGTCACGACTGGTTTGTTGAGCGTCTGAATGCGATCAACAGCAAGGTCGGCATGTTCAAAGAAATTCGTGGGCTGGGGCTGTTAATTGGCTGCGAACTGACCGCTGAATTTGCCGGAAAAGCTAAACTTATTTCACAGGAAGCAGCAAAAGCGGGTGTGATGGTGCTGATCGCAGGCGCGAACGTGGTGCGTTTTGCCCCGGCGCTGATCGTCAGTGAAGAAGAGATCACCACCGGTCTGGATCGCTTTGCGCTGGCCTGTGAACAGGTGAAATCCGGGGTGTCATCATGATGGTCATCCGTCCCGTTGAGCGCGGCGATCTCGCCGGGCTTATGCAGCTTGCCGGTAAGACGGGAGGCGGGCTGACCTCGCTTCCTGCCGACGAAAAAACGCTGTCGGCGCGCATCGAGCGCGCCATCCATACCTGGCAAGGGACGGTGCCGAAAAGCGAACAGGGATACGTCTTTGTTCTGGAAGAGACGGAAACAGGAACCGTGGCCGGGATCTGCGCCATTGAAGTGGCGGTCGGCCTGAATGAACCCTGGTACAACTACCGCGTGGGGACGCTGGTTCATGCGTCGAAAGAGCTGAACATTTATAACGCGCTGCCGACGCTTTCACTGAGCAACGATCACACCGGCAGTAGCGAACTCTGCACCCTGTTTCTCGACCCGGCCTGGCGCAAAGAGGGCAACGGTTATCTGCTCTCTAAATCACGCTTTATGTTTATGGCTGCCTTCCGCGACCGCTTTAATGAAAAAGTGGTGGCGGAGATGCGCGGCGTGATCGACGAAACCGGCTACTCCCCGTTCTGGGAAAGCCTCGGCGAGCGCTTCTTCTCGATGGAGTTCAGCCGCGCGGACTATCTGTGCGGCACCGGGCAGAAGGCGTTTATCGCCGAGCTGATGCCGAAACATCCGATCTACACCCATTTCCTCACCCCCGAAGCGCAGGCCGTGATTGGCGAAGTCCATCCGCAGACGGCACCCGCGCGCGCGGTGCTGGAGAAAGAGGGTTTCCGCTATCGGAACTATGTCGATATTTTTGACGGTGGCCCGACGCTGGAGTGCGATATCGATCGCGTTCGCGCCATCCGTAAAAGCCGTCTGGTGACGGTCGCCGAAGGGCAGCCTGCGCCAGGCGAATTACCAGCCTGCCTGGTGGCGAATGAACAATACGATCATTTTCGCGCCATGCTGGTGCACGCGAATCCAAAATGTGAACGACTGGTGCTGACCGCAGCCCAGCTGGATGCCCTGAAATGTAGCGCAGGCGACACGGTGCGCCTGGTGCGACTCTGCCCCGAGGAGAAAACAGCATGAGTTTATGGATTAATGGCGACTGGGTGACGGGTGAAGGCGAACGCCGCGTGAAAACCAACCCGGTGGGTAAAGAGGCGCTGTGGACGGGTGCAGATGCCAGCGCCGCGCAGGTGGAACAGGCTTGCAAAGCTGCACGCGCTGCGTTCCCGGCGTGGGCCAAACAGCCGTTTAGCCTGCGTCAGGCGGTTGTTGAGAAATTCGCGTCACTGCTGGAGACCAATAAAGTCGAACTGACCAGCATTATCGCCCGTGAAACCGGCAAACCGCGCTGGGAAGCGGCGACGGAAATCACGGCGATGATCAACAAAATCGCGATTTCGGTGAAGGCTTATCACACTCGTACTGGCGAGCAGCATACGGAGATGGCCGACGGTGCAGCCACTCTGCGCCACCGCCCGCATGGCGTGCTGGCAGTCTTCGGCCCTTATAATTTCCCCGGCCATCTGCCGAATGGCCACATTGTGCCTGCGCTGCTGGCGGGAAACGCCGTGATCTTCAAACCGAGCGAGCTGACGCCCTGGAGTGGCGAAGCGGTGGTCAAACTGTGGGAACAGGCGGGTCTGCCGCCGGGCGTGCTGAACCTGGTGCAGGGCGGGCGTGAAACCGGTCAGGCGCTGAGCGCGCTGAGTGATATCGACGGGCTGCTGTTTACCGGCAGCGCGGGGACCGGCTATCATCTGCATCGCCAGCTGGCGGGCCAGCCGGAAAAAATTCTGGCACTGGAAATGGGCGGCAATAATCCGCTGATCGTTGAAGATCCTGATGATATCGACGCCGCCGTGCATCTGGCTATCCAGTCGGCGTTTGTCACCGCCGGGCAGCGCTGCACCTGTGCGCGCCGTCTGCTGGTTAAACGCGGCGCGCAGGGCGATGCGTTTCTGGCGCGCTTAGTGGAAGTGAGTGCGCGGCTAAAACCTGATGCATGGGACGCTGAGCCGCAGCCGTTTATCGGCGGCCTGATCTCCGAACAGGCGGCGCAGAACGTGGTCAACGCCTGGCGCGATCACGTGGCGCGCGGCGGGAAAAGCCTGCTCGAGCCAAAGCTTGTCCAGCCAGGCACGTCGCTTCTGACGCCGGGGATTGTGGAAATGAGCGCGGCGAGCGATGTGCCGGATGAAGAGACCTTTGGGCCGCTACTGTGCGTCTGGCGCTATGACGATTTCGACAGCGCGATTGCGCTTGCGAACAATACGCGCTATGGCCTGTCGAGCGGCCTGATTTCACCGGATCGCGAGAAATTCGACACGCTGCTGATTGAAGCGCGCGCCGGGATTGTGAACTGGAATAAACCCCTGACCGGTGCGGCGAGCACTGCGCCGTTTGGCGGCGTGGGCGCCTCCGGCAACCATCGCGCCAGCGCCTGGTATGCGGCAGATTACTGCGCGTGGCCGATGGCGAGCCTCGAAACTCCTGCGCTGACTCTGCCAGAAACCCTCAATCCGGGGCTTGATTTTAGTAAAGGGGATGGCCATGAAAGCGCGTGAGGTCAACTTTGATGGGCTGGTGGGGCTGACCCACCACTATGCCGGGCTGTCGTTTGGTAACGAAGCCTCGACGAAACACCGCTTCCAGATGTCGAACCCAAAGCTTGCGGCGAAGCAGGGGCTGCAAAAGATGAAAGCCCTGGCCGATGCCGGTTTCCCGCAGGCGGTGATCCCGCCGCAGGAGCGCCCGAACGTCGAGGTCCTGCGCCAGCTTGGGTTTAGCGGCAGCGATGAACAGGTGGTGGAAAAAGCCGGTACTCAGGTGCCGCATCTGCTGTCGGCGGCCAGTTCGGCGTCGTCGATGTGGGTCGCGAACGCGGCCACCGTCGCACCCTCGGCGGATACCCTGGATGGCAAAGTGCATCTCACCGTCGCCAACCTCAATAACAAATTCCATCGCGCGACGGAGGCGGTGACCACCGAGCGCGTGCTGCGCGCCATTTTCAGCGATGCGGAACGTTTTAGCGTCCACGAGGCACTGCCGCAGGTCGCCATGTTTGGCGATGAAGGGGCGGCCAACCATAACCGTCTGGGCGGCGATTATGGCGACCCGGCAACGCAGCTGTTTATCTATGGCCGGGATGAGAGCGGTCACCATGCCCCCGTGCGCTATCCGGCCCGGCAGACGCTGGCGGCAAGCCAGGCGGTGGCACGGCTCAATCAGGTGAATCCGGGGCAGGTGGTGTTTGCCCAGCAGAATCCTCAGGTGATCGATCAGG
The DNA here is from genome assembly GCF_050435885.1 of Lelliottia sp. 489. Classification (NCBI taxonomy): domain Bacteria; kingdom Pseudomonadati; phylum Pseudomonadota; class Gammaproteobacteria; order Enterobacterales; family Enterobacteriaceae; genus Lelliottia; species Lelliottia sp. 489. The sequence continues at coordinate 204,893 of NZ_JBNDLC010000001.1, forward strand.
GTGTGTTCCACAACGACGTGATCGCCGTGTCGAACCGTCAGGTGCTGTTCTGTCATGATCAGGCGTTTGCTCAGCAGGATAAATTGCTGGCAAATCTTGCGGAACGCGTTCCGGGCTTTACGCCGATTCAGGTTCCGACGCACGCCGTGAGCGTGCAGGATGCGGTGGAAACCTATCTCTTTAACAGCCAGCTGTTGAGCCGTGACGATGGCAGCATGATGCTGGTGCTGCCCCAAGAGTCGCACAACCATCAGGGAGTATGGCGCTATCTGAGCGAGCTGGTGAAGGCCGATAATCCCATCAGCGAGCTGAAGGTTTTCGATCTGCGTGAAAGTATGGCTAACGGCGGAGGACCAGCCTGTTTACGTCTGCGCGTCGTCCTGACACAGGCAGAAATGCAGGCAGTAAACCCCGCAGTAATGATGAATGACACACTGTTTAACACGCTGAATAACTGGGTGGACCGCTATTACCGCGACCAGCTGACGCAGGCGGATCTGGTCGATCCGCAGCTGCTGCGCGAAGGGCGCGAGGCGCTGGATGCCCTGACCACGATCCTGCAGCTCGGTTCGGTTTATCCGTTCCAGCGCTAAGGAGAGAGCATGGAGAATTTACTGGCGCTGACGCTGGCCGATGAAACGCCCGCTGAAAAAGAGGGGGAAGGGACGTCGTTTCACTGGAAATGGCATGGGCGCGGGCTACTGGAACTGACCCCGTTTGAAGAGAGCGGCCGCGCGCTGGTGCTTTCGGCGGGTGTTCACGGCAATGAAACCGCACCGGTGGAGATTGTCGATCTGCTGATCCGCGCGCTGTTTCACGGGGATATCCACCTGCGCTGTCGTGTGCTGGTGGTGCTCGGGAACCCTGCGGCGCTGGCGCACAACAAACGCTATCTGGAGAGTGATATTAACCGGATGTTTGGCGGTCGCGCGGCGCAGTTTGCACCCTGTGAGGAGACGGCACGCGTGCCGGTGCTGGAAAACGCCGTCAGCGAGTTCTACGCGGCAGCCGGCCCGGACCGCTGGCATCTGGATCTGCACACTGCCATTCGGGCGTCGTATCACGTGCGCTTTGGCGTGTTGCCCCAGCGCGAGCAGCCCTGGGATGAACGGTTCCTGCAATGGCTGGGCGATGCAGGACTCGAAGCGCTGGTGTTCCATCAGTCGCCGGGCGGAACCTTTACCCATTTCACCTGTGAGCATTTCGGCGCGCTGGCCTGCACGCTGGAACTGGGCAAAGCGCTGCCATTTGGCCATAACGATCTGACGCGATTTGCCCCAACGCACCTGGCGCTGCGGGCGCTGCTCGCGGGCGTTGAGCCTGAGCCGCATGCCGAAGTGGTTGAGCGCTATCGGGTGGTGCAACAAATCACCCGTCGCAGCGACGCGTTCCGGCTGCACATGGCGGCGCATACCCTAAACTTCACGCCGTTCCGCCAGGGGATTTTGCTGGCAGAAGATGGCGATGAGCGCTACGAGGTGCAGAAAACGACGGAGTACGTGTTGTTCCCCAATCCGGCTGTGGCCTTTGGTTTACGGGCCGGACTGATGCTGGAAAAAATAGGTTGAGGCATAATTTCCCGCGTCTGACAGGGAGGCGGGAAATTATCTATTATGGCGATCGTGTAAAGTTTACAGATTATTCCTGGATACCTGCTTTATTATTAATCTCCAGTTCGCTATACTCTTTCACAATCTCTTTAAAATCAGCTAATTGAATATTTTTGTTTCAACTCTCCACGCTTTATCCTTAATTCCTCCACATTTGGTTATAAATTGTTTTTTACACTTTCATTGTTTTACCGTTGCTCTGACTAATTGACGATAAACCCCGTAAAGTTAATCTCGTCAACACGGCATAGCGCCGAAGAATAACTGAAAGTAAGGAAAACAATTATGCGTAAATTAACTGCACTGTTTGTTGCTTCTACCCTGGCTCTGGGCGCTACCAGCATGGCGTTCGCTGCGGATACCGCGACCACGACCGCAGCACCTGCTGAAGGCAAGATGATGCATCACAAAGGCAAGCCGGGTATGCATCACGACATGATGTTTAAAGACCTGAACCTGACGGATGCACAGAAACAGCAGGTACGTGACATCATGAAAAGCCAGCGCGACCAGATGAAACGTCCACCGCTGGAAGAACGCCGCGCAATGCATGACATCATTGCCAGCGACAGCTTCGATAAAGCGAAAGCCGAAGCGCAGATCGACAAAATGGCCGAGCAGCACAAAGCCGGTATGCTGGCCCGCATGGAAACTCAGAACAAGATCTACAACATTCTGACCCCGGAACAGAAAAAGCAATTTAATGCCAATTTTGAGAAGCGTCTGACAGAACGTCCGGCGCCAGAAGGTAAAATGGCTCCGCCTGCTGAATAACAGCACAACATATTAAGACCGCCGGAAACCTGTTCACAAAAGCGCATTCGCTGTGGACAGGTCCGGCGGTTTTTTCTTTCACACCCTCTTGTCTCGCGCTGCCATCACGGTATGCTCCTGTAGTCGGTTCAGAGAATGCTTAACAGAGTCAGGGCGTTAGAGTTTTTTTCACCATGAGCCTAAGGCCCCTTTGCATTGCTGCCGATAATACGTCTGTGATTACCTAACGATAACAATCAAGACAGCGACGCTATTGATATTGTCGCTCTGGTGCGATTGCGCCTTTCAGGAGTGGTGATGGAGTTTTTTGATATCCGCAAAATGCCGGTGAATCTCTGGCGTAATGGGGCGGGTGAAACCCGTGAGATTTGTTGCTTTCCCACTGCGACCCGTGATTTTCACTGGCGCGCCAGTATTGCTTCTATCGCCAGCAACGGCGAATTCTCTCTCTTTCCCGGCGTCGATCGGGTGATTACCCTGATTGAGGGCGGTGAAGTGACCCTCGATGCGGGCCAGACCTTTTGTCATACCCTGAAGCGTCACCAGCCATTTAGTTTTGCGGGCGACCATCCGGTGAAGGCGAAGCTCACGGAAGGGCAGATGTCGATGGATTTCAATATCATGACGAAACGCGATCGCTGCAAGGCCAACGTGCGGGTGGCGGATCGCACCTTTACCACCTTCGCCTCGCGCGGCGGCGTGGTTTTCGTTCTGAGCGGTGCCTGGCAGTTGGGTGACAAATTCCTCACCGCCGATCAGGGCGCCAGCTGGCAGGATGGCATACACACCCTGCGCTTACTGGAATCAGAAGGAACGCTGCTGTTCAGTGAGATTACGTGGCTGCCGGGTCACTAAGTTCAATGATTTCATACTGCCCGGAGAGCAGCGGCTTACAGAGAATTTTGTAGCCGTCCTGATCAAACCCGGCAGGCGTGCGCAGCAGGGCCGCGGCGTCGTTTAACGTGTCGACGGCCCCCAGCCACAGCCAGTTGTGAATAATGTGGTAGTGCGTGATGGCGTTGCTGGTCTCTTTCAGCGCAATGGCGCCTTGCCACGGCCAGCAGGTTACGCTGATCGCCGCCAGCCCGGCCTTTAACCTCATCTGATGATCTTCCACACTCTCTTTGCCGCAGCACGCCCCGGCGCAGCGCTTCAGCGCGGAACGAAAACAGGCGCGCCCGCGCGTAAGCGACTCCAGACCTAATAACCCGTAGCAAAGTTTCTCTGCATCAGCGAGAGATTGCAGCGCCTGCAACGCCGCGCGGCGGTTGGCGAACAGGCCGTATAAATTCGGCGCGTGGGAGAAATCAATCTCACGGGCGTAAACCACCTGCGGTTTGCCGTCGGTGATTTGCAGCGAGCACAGCTGGCGGTTGCGGCGCAGACGTTTATTGAACAGCGGTTGCTGTTCTTTGATCAACCGGGCTTCGAGCAGCAGCGCGCCCAGCTCCCCGGCGGTTTGCGTCCAGGTGATGCGCCGCGACTGGCGCAGCATCGCGGCCTCGTCGGGCGTGCGTAAATGCGATAACACCCGGCTGCGGATATTGACGCTTTTACCGATATAGAGCGGCATCGCTTCGCTTTCGCCATGAAAGAAATAGACGCCAGGCTGTTTCGGCAGTGCCTCCAGCCAGGGGCGAAGATGTTCGGGATATTCGTAGATAGCCCCCGCTTCAAATTCAAGACGCGGGGCAGATTGACGCCTGCTCACAAAAGACTCCTGATACTGTTCAGGCATACAGTGTAGCAAAGAGTGAGTGGTTAAAAAAGAGGCGGCTTCGTCTGGCGGGCTGTGTGCGTAGGGCTTACGGTCATCGCAGGGGTTAAAATAGGCCGGGTAAGCGTAGCGCCACCCGGCAATGCGCTTGGGGAATCAGCGTTTCCAGAAGTCGTCGAAGATGGTAATCGGCGTGCGTCGCTTGTGCTCGGTTTTCAGATACCAGCCTTCAATAGTGCGGGCGATACTCTCATCGAGCGTTTTGCCTTCCAGATAATCGTCGATATTGTCGTACGTCACTCCCAGCGCCGCTTCATCCGGAAGGGAAGGGCGATCGTCTTCCAGATCGGCGGTCGGCGCTTTCTTATAGAGGTGCTCCGGGCAGCCCAGCGCGGCAAGAAGTTGCTTACCCTGGCGTTTATTGAGACGGAAAATCGGGTTGATATCGGTACCGCCGTCGCCGTATTTGGTGAAGAAACCGGTGACCGCTTCCGCAGCATGATCGGTGCCGACCACCACGCCTTTGGTCATTCCGGCGATGCTGTACTGGGCTTTCATGCGCTCGCGGGCTTTTTCGTTGCCGCGAATGAAATCACTCAGCTCAATGCCGGCCTCGCGCAGCGCCTGTTCGCTGGCTAATACCGCGCCTTTGATGTTCACGGTGAGCACGCGATCGGGCTGGATAAAGGAGATTGCATCCTGGCAATCCTGCTCGTCGGCCTGGACGCCATAAGGCAGGCGCACGGCGATAAACTGCAGCGCGTCATCACCCGTCTCCTGACGTAATTCTGAGATCGCCTGCTGGCACAGTTTGCCGGTCAGGGTTGAGTCCTGACCGCCGCTGATGCCAAGTACCAGTGACTTCAGGAACGGATACGTTTTCAGATAGGATTTCAAAAAATCGACGCTGCGGCGGATTTCTTGATGAGCATCTATCGCAGGCGTTACGCCAAGCGCATGAATAATCTCTTGTTGCAGAGCCATTACGCCCTCCATTAGCAAAAACGAAGCAGAATGAGTATCCGTTAAAACTAACCCTTTGGGCGTAAAACGACAAGGATCACAGTTTCGAGTGCGGCAAATTGCGACGATTTAGTAGGTTATCGTTGTTTTATTAGAATTTTCCGAAAAACATCCCGCTTCGCAGACAAAGTTGAAGAATCGAATTTTTTATCCCATGCTTAGATAACACGCTGATAAACAAGAGGACGGAAAATGAACAAGAATGTAGCGGGAATTTTAAGTGCAGCGGCGGTATTGACTATGCTGGCGGGCTGTACAGCTTACGATCGTACAACCGATCAGTTCACACAGCCGGTAGTTAAAGATGTGAAGAAAGGGATGAGCCGTGCGCAGGTAGCGCAGGTGGCTGGCAAACCTTCTTCCGAAGTCACTATGATCCACGCACGTGGGACCTGCCAGACCTATATTCTGGGTCAACGTGATGGTAAAGCAGAGACCTACTTTGTGGCTCTGGACGATACAGGACACGTGATCAATTCAGGTTATCAGACCTGTGCTGAGTACGACACCGACCCGCAGGCACCTAAGGCGCAATAACCTGCTTGCCTGAGCGATGTAACAAACCGGCCAATGTGCCGGTTTTTTTATGCCTGCAATAATCTTATTTCTTTGCGCGAATTATTTGCCTAAACTGTGAGGGCAGTCAAAACGACAGGTCAAGGAGAGACAATTGTGACTCGTGCTGAATTATCCGCTCCCTATGCCTTGCCGTATACTCCATTCAATGACAAACAAAAGTAACACTCATCAGCGGGCTGAAGGGCGATGGTGAGGGTCATACAAGAGGGAAGTTGCTATGGAAAAGAAACATATCTACCTGTTCTGCTCTGCGGGCATGTCAACGTCACTACTGGTTTCCAAAATGCGTGCGCAGGCAGAAAAGTATGAAGTTCCTGTCGTTATCGAAGCGTTTCCCGAAACGCTGGCAGGCGAAAAAGGTCAGGCCGCGGACGTGATTTTACTGGGTCCACAGATTGCGTATATGTTGCCAGAAATCCAGCGTTTATTACCGAACAAACCTGTAGAAGTGATCGATTCTGTGCTGTACGGCAAAATTGATGGTTTAGGTGTACTTAAAGCTGCAGTCGCCTCAATTAAAAAAGCTGCCGCTAATTAAAATTTAAATTTTTCCCGTCAAAGAGTTATTTCACACACTTACGCCGCAATATTTGTTGCGGCATTTAAGGGTAATTTCTATGAGTCAAGTTATTAGCTCTCTTGAAAAGGTACTCCTTCCTTTTGCTGTTAAAATAGGAAAGCAGCCCCACATTAATGCGATTAAAAATGGCTTTATTAAATTAATGCCGTTGACCCTGGCCGGTGCCATGTTCGTATTAATTAATAACGTCTTTTTAAGTTTTGGCGAAGGCTCGTTTTTCTATTCTATGGGCATTCGGTTAGACGCTTCCACCATTGAAACCCTGAATGGCTTTAAAGCCATCGGCGGCAACGTGTACAACGGTACGTTGGGCATTATGTCGCTGATGGCGCCTTTTTTCATTGGTTCAGCGTTAGCGGAAGAGCGTAAAGTCGACCCGATGGCAGCCGGTCTGCTGGCGGTGGCGGCCTTTATGACTGTGACACCTTACAGCGTCGGTGAAGCCTATGCCGTCGGTGCAAACTGGCTGGGCGGTCAGAACATTATTTCCGGGATGGTGATTGGCCTGATCGTGGCGGAAATGTTCACCTTCGTGATTCGTCGCAACTGGGTCATTACCCTGCCAGATAGCGTGCCGTCTTCCGTATCGCGTTCTTTCTCGGCGTTAATCCCAGGCTTCCTGATCCTGTCCATTTTCGGTGTGCTCTCCTGGCTGCTGGCCAACCACGGCAGCAACTTCCACCAGATCATCATGGACTCTATCTCCACGCCGCTGGCATCAATGGGCAGCGTAGTGGGCTGGGCTTACGTTATCTTTAACTCCCTGCTGTGGTTCTTCGGCGTGCACGGCTCACTGGCGCTCACCGCGCTGGATAACGGCATCATGACCCCATGGGCGCTGGAAAACATCGCACTGTATAACCAGTACGGTTCCGTAGAAGCGGCGATTGCTGCCGGTAAAGAGTTCCACTTCTGGGCGAAACCGATGCTGGATTCCTACATCCTGCTGGGTGGTTCAGGGGCGACGCTCGGTCTGATTATCGCTATCTTCATCGGCTCACGTCGCGCGGATCATCGTCAGGTAGCGAAACTGGCACTGCCATCAGGTATCTTCCAGATTAACGAACCGATTCTGTTTGGTTTGCCAATCATCATGAACCCGGTGATGTTTATCCCGTTCGTGCTGATTCAGCCGATTCTGGCCGCCATTACCCTGGCTGCTTACTCGATGGGTATTATCCCGCCGGTAACGAACCTGGCACCGTGGACGATGCCAACCGGTCTTGGCGCCTTCTTCAACAGTAACGGCAGTATCGCCGCACTCTGCGTGGCACTGTTCAACCTGGGTGTATCGACGCTGGTTTACCTGCCATTCGTGGCGGTGTCGAACAAGGCTCAGGCGGTCATTGATGAGCAAGAAAGCGAAGAAGACATCGCTAACGCACTGAAATTCTAAGAGGTCCGGCGCGGGGAAACCCGCGCCTGTAAAAGGAGAGAAATGATGTTTGATTTGGATACTATCGTGGCAGACGAGGCCGTTGAGAACGATCTTGAAGAAGTAGTGATGGGGCTTATCATTAACTCCGGACAGGCACGCAGCCTGGCGTACGGCGCACTCAAACAAGCCAAGCAGGGCGATTTCGCCGCAGCGAAACGCATGATGGATCAGTCGCGCACGGCGCTGAACGAAGCACACCTGGTACAAACTAAGCTGATTGAAGGCGACCAGGGAGAAGGTAAAATGAAGGTGAGTCTGGTGCTGGTTCACGCCCAGGATCATTTGATGACCTCAATGCTGGCTCGCGAGCTGGTTGCTGAGCTCATTGAGCTTCACGAGAAAATGCAATAAGTCAGGCCGCCGGAGGTAAACACGATGGAAATTAAAACCGCACTTGAGCAGCAACTGTTTAACGGCAAGAATTTTCACGTGGTTATCTATAACAAAACGGAAAGCGTGAGCGGTCTGCATCAGCATGACTACTACGAGTTCACGATTGTTCTGACCGGGCGCTACTACCAGGAGATCAACGGCAAGCGCGTGCTGCTGGAGCGCGGCGACTTTGTCTTTCTGCCGATGGGGTCGTATCACCAGAGCTTTTATGAATTCGGGGCGACGCGCATTCTGAACGTCGGTGTGAGCAGACGTTTCTTCGAGAAACACTACTTACCCCTGGTGCCATTCTGCTTCGTGGCATCGCAGGTGTATCGCATTAAAAACGAGTTTATGACCTGGATCGAAACGGTTATCGCCTCGCTGAACTTCCGGGACAGCGAATTCGATGAGTTTATTGAAACGGTCACGTTTTATGTGATGAACCGCCTGCGCCACCATCGCGATGAGCAGCAGGTGATCGATGATATTCCGCAGTGGCTGCGTACTACCGTAGAGTTAATGCACGACAAACATCAGTTTGGCGATAATGCGCTGGAGAACATGATTGCCCTGTCGGGTAAATCGCAGGAATATCTCACCCGCGCCACCCAGCGTTATTATCAAAAAACACCGGTGCAAATCATTAACGGTATTCGTATTAATTTCGCCAAAAAGCAGCTGGAAATAACCAACTATTCGGTCACCGATATTGCTTATGAGTCGGGTTACAGTAGCCCGAGCCTGTTTATTAAAACCTTTAAGAAATTCACTTCATTCACGCCTAACAGCTACCGTAAAAATTTAACGGTAATGAATAATTAATTGACTCACGGCGAATTAACTCGCCAGGAATATTGACTTAAACGCTTGCCCATAATAGCGGGAATGCCACGCTATACTTTGCAGGCGGTTAACCTGATACGCTAAGGGAGATATTATGCAAAAGAAATTGAAAGTCGTAACTATCGGCGGCGGCAGCAGTTATACCCCGGAATTGCTCGAAGGTTTTCTGAAACGTTATCATGAACTGCCGGTCAGCGAATTATGGCTGGTGGATGTGGAAGAAGGGCAGGAAAAACTCGATATTATTTTCGAGCTGTGCCAGCGCATGGTTCAGAAAGCCGGTGTCCCGTTAACCGTACACAAAACGTTAGATCGTCGTCAGGCGCTGAAAGATGCCGACTTCGTGACCACCCAACTGCGCGTGGGCCAGCTGAAAGCCCGCGAACTGGATGAGCGTATTCCGCTGAGCCACGGTTATCTGGGGCAGGAAACCAACGGTGCGGGCGGTCTGTTTAAAGGCCTGCGCACCATTCCGGTGATTTTTGACATCATCAAAGACGTGGAAGAGATCTGCCCGCAGGCGTGGGTGATCAACTTTACCAACCCGGCCGGGATGGTCACGGAAGCGGTTTATCGCCACACCGGATTCAAACGCTTCATCGGCGTGTGCAACATTCCGATTGGCATGAAAATGTTTATCCGCGATGTGCTGAAATTGACCGACAGCGACGATCTCTCCATCGATCTGTTCGGCCTGAACCACATGGTCTTTATCAAAGATGTGATCGTCAACGGAGAGTCACGCTTTGCCGAACTGCTGGACGGCGTGGCCTCGGGCCGACTGACCGCCGGCTCGGTGAAAAACATCTTCGATCTGCCGTTCAGCGAAGGGCTGATTCGCTCCCTGAATTTGCTGCCGTGCTCCTATCTGCTCTACTACTTCAAGCAGAAAGAGATGCTGGCCATCGAAATGGGCGAGTACTATAAAGGCGGGGCTCGCGCGCAGGTCGTGCAGAAAGTCGAAAAACAGCTCTTTGATTTGTATAAAGATCCTCATCTTAACGTCAAACCGAAAGAGCTTGAGCAGCGCGGCGGGGCGTATTACTCCGATGCGGCCTGTGAAGTCATTAACGCCATCTACAATGACAAACAGGCTGAGCATTACGTGAACGTGCCGCACCACGGGCATATCGACAATATCCCGGCAGACTGGGCGGTTGAAATGACCTGTATTCTTGGTCGGGACGGGGCGAAACCGCACTCTCGCATCACCCATTTCGACGACAAAGTGATGGGCCTGATTCACACCATCAAAGGTTTCGAAATCGCAGCCAGCCATGCGGCGCTGAGCGGGGAATTTAACGACGTGTTGCTGGCCCTGAACCTGAGTCCGCTGGTCCACTCCGACCGCGACGCAGAATCCCTGGCCCGCGAAATGATTCTCGCCCATGAAAAATGGCTGCCAAACTTTGCGGCCACGGCTGAGAAGCTTAAACAACGCTGAGAGGAACAGAGATGGAAAATCTGTTGATCGTGAATGCCGATGATTTTGGACTCTCCAAAGGGCAAAACTACGGCATCATCGAAGCCTGTCGCCACGGGGTGGTCACATCGACCACCGCGCTGGTCAACGGCGAGGCGATTGAACATGCCGCAGCGTTAAGCCGCGATCTGCCGAAGCTGGGCGTAGGGATGCATTTCGTGCTGACGCTCGGGGTGCCGCTCTCACCCATGCCGGGGCTAACGCGCGACGGGGTGCTGGGGAAATGGATTTGGGAGATGGCAGAGCAGGGGGCGCTGCCGCTCGACGAAATCGCCCGCGAACTGGATTGTCAGTTCAATCGCTTCGTCGATCTCTTTGGCCGCGAACCGACGCACCTCGACAGCCATCATCATGTGCATATGATCCCGGCGATTTTCCCGCTGGTGGCCGAATTTGCGGCGCGTAAAGGTGTGGCGATGCGTGTGGACCGTCAGGTGCTGGCCCTGCACGATTTGCCGCTCGGCCGTGCGCCGACTACCGAGGGTTTCAGCAGCGAGTTCTATGGCGATGCGATCAGCGAAGCGCTGCTGTTGCAGGTACTGGATGGCTCGGCTTCGCGCGGTGAACGTTCGCTGGAGATCATGGCGCATCCGGCGTTTGTCGATAATACGGTGCGTAAAAGCGCCTATTGCTGGCCGCGTCTGGCGGAACTGGACGTGCTGACGTCGCCCTCGCTGAAGTATGCGATTGCGGAACGTGGGTATCGTTTGGGGACGTTTAGCGATTTGTAAGAATAGCCGGGTAGGCATCAGCCTACCCGGTGGTTTGTTATGCCGGAATTGCTGAAATTTTAGCGCTTCGTGACCACACCCGGTGCGCCGCCATCAGATCGAACAGCTGATCCATAAACGGTGCGCCGACTTTATCGCCTTCGACAATCCCTTCTTCACCTTTTTCTGCCACTTTCAGCAGCGATTTAAACTGACGCGCATCGCCCGCCAGCGCGACTGGTTTCAGGTGTTTATAGGCCTCCAGCAGATAGTAGGCCGCATCGCCATTGGTGAGCAGGCTCTTAATATCGCCGCCCGGCACAATCACGGCATCCACGGTGAGGGACGGTGATCCGGCGAATGTTGCGGCGATGGGCAGGACAGAGCCATCGTCAGCCTTCACTTCGCCCATGCGGGAGTAGAGCAGTTTCGCGTGCACGCCTTTCGACTTCAGCGCTTTCAGGGTCGCCAGCACATCTTTGGCGATGGGTTTGTCGTTAAGCAGTACCGCCACCACGCGGCCCTTAATTGTTCCGCCCGGCACCGCATAAAGACTCAGGGAGGCATCTTTTTTCAGGCCGTTAACCTCTTTCGGCGGCGCCGTATTGCGCTGCTCATCGGTGAGGGTTAGCCCTAAATTATCCGCCACGCCCTGGGCGAGCTTAATGTCGATATGCGCCAGGTGATCGACCACCCGTTCACGAATGTATTCACGCACCACTTTGCTTAACTCAAAGCTAAAGCTGCCGATGATATGTTCCTGCTCAACGGGCGTCTGACTGTTCCAGAACAGGCGAGGATGGGCGTAATACTCGGCAAACGACGGACTGCGCTCGCGGATTTTGGTCCCTTCCACGCGCTCCTGATAGGACTCGAAGCCACCGCGTTTTGGCCCTGGTGGGGTTTCGCGCGGCCAGTTATCGTTGATCGAGTTCGGTTCATAGTTCGCCGGGTTGGTGTCGATATCCTGGCGGTGCATCCCGTCGCGCTGGAAGTTATGGTACGGACAGGTCGGGCGGTTAATCGGAATTTCGTGGAAGTTCGGCCCACCGAGACGGCTGATTTGCGTATCGGTATAGGAGAACAAACGCCCCTGCAGCAGAGGATCGTTGGTGAAATCCAGCCCTGGGACGATATGCCCTGGATGGAACGCCACCTGTTCGTTTTCCGCAAAGAAGTTATCCGGATTGCGGTTGAGCACCATTTTGCCCACCAGCTGCACGGGCACCAATTCTTCGGGGATCAGTTTGGTAGGGTCGAGCAGATCAAAATCAAACTTGAACTCATCCTCTTCCGGAATCAGCTGTAGCCCCAGTTCGTATTCCGGGAAATCGCCCGCTTCGATGGCTTCCCACAGTTCACGACGATGGAAATCAGGGTCGCGCCCGGTCAGCTTTTGCGCTTCGTCCCACACCAGAGAGGCTTTACCCGCTACCGGCTTCCAGTGGAAACGCACGAACGTTGCTTTGCCTTCGGCGTTAATCAGGCGGAAGGTGTGAATGCCGAAGCCTTCCATGGTGCGGTAGCTGCGGGGGATACCGCGATCGGACATCGCCCAAATCACGTTGTGCAGGGTTTCCGGCTGGAGCGAAACATAGTCCCAGAAGGTGTCGTGGGCACTTTGCCCTTGCGGAATAGCCCAGTGCGGCTCAGGTTTGACCGCGTGGACGAAGTCCGGGAACTTGTGGGCGTCCTGAATAAAGAACACCGGGGTATTGTTGCCGACAAGGTCAAAAATACCTTCTTCCGTATAGAACTTGGTGGCGAAACCACGGATATCGCGCACGGTGTCGGCTGAACCGGCGCCGCCCTGTACCGTGGAGAATCGCACGAAGACCGGAGTCACTTTATCCGGGTCGGAGAGGAAATCCGCTTTGGTAATATCGCTCAGGTTTTTATAAGGCTGGAAATAGCCATGGGCGGCAGAACCGCGGGCGTGAACGATACGTTCCGGGATTCGTTCGTGGTCAAAGTGGGTGATTTTCTCCCGCAGGATAAAATCTTCCAGTAGGGTCGGGCCACGGCTTCCTGCACGCAGGGAGTTCTGGTCATCGGCGATGCGCACGCCCTGATTGGTGGTGAGCGGGAAACTCTCGCCGCCTTTGCGATGAGGCTCCAGTGAATGCAGTTTTTCGTTGCCCGTATCCGGGGATTTGAGGCTACCCGGCGCGGTAGGTTGCTCTCCTGGGGCTGACGGCGACGGCGAAGGGCGATGGGAGCCATCTTCCGGGGCCAGCGAGTCCATACCGGGTTTTGATTCTTCGTCGCCGTGGATCGGTGACTGATGATGTTTATCGGTCTTGTCTTTTTGATGCGACATTGCACTCGTCTCCTGGGTTTCATTGCTGAAATACGGTCGTTGTGGCGAAAAGCCCCATTAACTATAGAACAATGTGACAAACAACCTGCCAGACTGAGACTTTTCGGGTTAAAGGCATCGCGAGAGCAGGCATACCGCATCCAAAGCGCGACGCGTCAGGGGGGAATCGGCTATGATAGGAATTTCCTGCTTCCAGAATTTGCTTTAGTGAACCAGTGCTTATGAAACCATTTCGTCAACAAAACCGTCGTGTCATCAGCTACGTACCCCGCGTCGAACCAGCGCCGCCAGACCATGCCCTGAAAGTGGATGGTTTTCGCGACGTCTGGCAGCTGCGGGGAAAATACGTGGCCTTTGTCCTGATGGGGGAGCATTTTCGCCGTTCCCCGACGTTTACGGTTCCGGAATCGGCCCAGCGCTGGGCCATGCAAATCCGCCAGGAGGGGGATATTGAGTAAACGCAGAGATAAAAAAAACCGCCAGAGGCGGTTTTTTTATTGGGTGCGGTAAACGATTAACGATGCGCCAGTTCGGCGTTCTCATCGCTATCGAGGACAGCTTTGTCGGTCTGCTTCAGCCACTGGCTGGTGAGCGTCCCGGCAGTCATAGAACCGTTGACGTTGAGCGCGGTACGGCCCATGTCGATCAGCGGTTCGACGGAGATCAGCAGCGCGACCAACGTCACCGGCAGGCCCATCGCAGGCAGCACGATCAGCGCGGCGAAGGTAGCACCACCGCCGACACCGGCCACACCGGCGGAGCTTACGGTGACAATACCGACCAGGGTCGCAATCCACATTGGGTCGAGCGGGTTAATCCCAACGGTAGGAGCAACCATGACGGCCAGCATTGCCGGGTACAGACCCGCACAGCCGTTCTGACCAATGGTCGCGCCGAAAGAGGCGGAGAAGCTCGCGATTGACTCTGGTACACCCAGACGACGGGTCTGCGCTTCAACGTTCAGCGGAATAGACGCGGCGCTGGAGCGGCTGGTGAAGGCAAACGTCAGCACTGGCCACACTTTACGGAAGAATTTCAGCGGGCTAACACCGTTCACACCCAGCAGAATGCCGTGGACGACAAACATGATCATCAGGCCGAGGTAAGAAGCGACCACGAAGCTGCCCAGTTTGATGATGTCCTGCAGGTTAGAACCGGCAACCACTTTGGTCATCAGAGCCAGCACACCGTACGGCGTCAGCTGCATAACCAGACGCACCAGCTTCATCACCCAGCTCTGCAGGGTGTCGATGGCGGTCAGTACGCGCTGGCCTTTTGGCGCATCGTCTTTCAGCAGTTTCAGCGCGGCCACACCCAGGAAGGCAGCAAAAATCACGACGCTAATAATGGACGTCGGGTTTGCGCCTGTCAGGTCGGCAAACGGGTTTTTCGGCACGAAGGAGAGCAGCAGTTGAGGCACGCTCAGATCGGCCACTTTACCGGCGTAGTTGGTCTGAATAGCGGCCAGGCGCGCGGTTTCCGCAGTGCCCTGTACCAGACCTTCTGCGGTCAGGCCAAACAGATTGGTGACCAGCACACCGACCAGCGCGGAGATAAGCGTGGTGAACAGCAGGGTGCCGATAGTCAGGAAGCTGATTTTACCCAGCTGAGAGGCGTTATGCAGACGGGCAACCGCGCTCAGAATAGAGGCGAAGACCAGCGGCATGACGATCATTTGCAGCAGCTGTACATAGCCGTTACCGACCACGTTAAACCACTGAATAGAATCTTTCAGAACCGGGTTATCAGAGCCGTAGATCGCCTGCAGTGCCAGACCAAATACCACACCCATTCCCAGACCGACGAGTACTTTTTTTGCCAGGCTCCACTGCTTGTGACGCGTCTGCGCCAGCAGCAATAGCAAGACAACGAACACCACAATGTTCGCGATAAGTGGAAAATTCATCCCCGTTCTCCTGATTTATAATCCGACCGGTATATTCCGATCATGTTGGCGCAAGATTATCAGAAGTGTGATGTGGCGCTTATATCCAAATGGAATGGATTATGACAAATGCAACTATTTTGTCTGTTTATTGTTCAATCTGGTGATGAATAAAGCGATTGAACTGAAATTGCAGGGAATTGATCATGTGTGACGACCAGCGAACTGCACCATTTTCGGGCAGCGTCTGAGGCATCCAGACGGAATAGGCGAAGAGCGCCATGCACAAGACGCGCTCGAGCTGGTTACCTTTTTGCGGGGCCAGAATCGGAAAACGGAAACGCCAGCGGCAGGGCCAAAGCAGCGGAACGCCGGCGGGGGTTAACATATCGGCCAGGATATGGCTTAGGTAGCCGAGCACCATCCCCTGAATCGCGTCGGCGGGAACAATCCAGCTTTCAGGGATCTTAAGATAGAAAAAGGTCAGCAGAATAAAGACTGCCAGCAGGCTGTGGGTGAACCCGCGATGACCGAAGGCTCTGGCGATGGGTTTGGCGATCCATTTCAGGCGCTGGCCGAGAAACGACTTGGGATGATCAATATCTGGCAGTAAACAGGTGAGGACCGCAGAAGGAACAATATGCCACCAGTCGCCCTGTGCCAAAACAGGGGTAAGCTCAGCGTTTTTAGCAAACACTGCGCAGGCAATAGAAAAAAGGAGGTGGCCTTCCGCCGTCATGATAAAACCCACGAAACTGTCAATTCATACAGTATAGGGTTTTTGTACAGTAGGCGGAAGAGGTTACGGTGTAACTCTTTGTCACAAACTGGCGTTAGCGCGCCAGCCAGCCCCCATCGACGGCGAGCGTATAGCCATTGATATAGTCAGAGGCGTTTGAGGCAAGGAAAACCACCGGGCCTTGCAGGTCTTCAGGAGTTCCCCAGCGCGCAGCGGGGATACGATCCAGAATCTCTTTGCTGCGCTTGTCGTCGTCACGCAACTCTTGGGTATTGTTGGTCGCCATGTACCCCGGTGCTATCGCATTGACATTGATCCCGTGCGCTGCCCACTCGTTTGCCAGCAGGCGCGTAATCCCTAATACACCGCTTTTCGAGGCGGTATAAGACGGGACGCGGATCCCGCCCTGGAAGGAGAGCATCGAGGCGATATTCACAATTTTGCCGCCTTCGCCCTGAGCAATAAACTGACGCGCAACCGCCTGAGAGAGGAAAAAGACCGATTTCAGGTTCAGGTTCATTACGTCATCCCAGTTTTTTTCGCTGAATGACAGGGCATCTTCCCGACGGATGGTTCCGGCGTTGTTGACCAGAATATCGACACGGCCCATTTCGGCGACCGCTTTTGTCACAATCGTTTCAATCGCGTCCTTCTGGCTAAGATCGGCCTGAATCGCCATAAAGCGGCGGCCCAGGGCTTTGACTTTTTTTGCGGTCTCTTCGGGGATTTTACGGTTCACCCCCACGATGTCACATCCCGCCTGCGCCAGTCCCAGCGTCATTCCCTGGCCTAAACCGGTATCGCAGCCGGTGACGATGGCTACTTTTCCCGCCAGATTAAAGGCATCCAGTATCATATCAACCTCAGAGTGTAGGGTTATTGTCATTCTGAAGATAAGAATAGGAGCCGCTGGCAGGAATTACAAATAAAAATGAAATGATGTTTCAAAAATATTATGGTGGTCATGTTTTCGGGCAACAGGGCGTTGCCCGAACCTAAGGGATTACCCGCGCAAATGCTCTGCGGTCAAATCGGCAAGGGTGGCCAGTTTGACGTCCGCCAGCGCAAAGCGCGGATCGTGCTGGCCTTCTTCCGCTGGGACCACGATGGAGCGCATACGGGCTGCTTTCGAGGCAATCATGCCGTTAACGGAATCTTCCAGCGCCACGCAGGCGAGTGTGTCGACGCCCAGTTTTGCAGCGCAGTCCATATAAACCTGCGGATGGGGCTTGCTGTAGGGCAGTTTTTCCGCCGAGGCCAGCGCGTCGAAGCTTTCGCGCAGGTCGAACATCTCCAGCACTTTTTCCAGCATGTGCAGCGGTGATGCGGACGCCAGGCCCACTTTCAGCCCCTGAGCTTTACACAATGCGACGGCCTCGCGTGCGCCCGGCAGCAGGGGGCGGCTCTCTTCAACGAGGGCGATGGCGCGGGTGATAATGCGGTCGGTGACGTCCTGACGGCTTGGGCCATTCCACGGCTGGTGGGCAAACCACAGCTCAACAACCATATCAATGCGCAGCCCCAGCGTATCCGGCAGCTCGTTACGGCGGCTAATATCCACGCCAATGCTGGCCATAACATCCAGTTCGGCACGATCCCAAAGTGGCTCGGAATCGATTAACAATCCATCCATATCGAAAATGGCAGCAACAATCTGGCGCGGGGTCGTCATAACGCTATCTCCATTCATACGTTTTCAGCATAAAGTCACTCTAAAGTTAAGCAGCAATTTAGCATAATTGGCCTTAAAGAACGGGCGAAATTCGTAAGCAGAAGGTAAACTTAGGCTCTAAGTGAGCGTCTTACTGAAGGGGAACTGATGACGTATCAACAAGCTGGACGCATCGCGGTGCTAAAACGTATTGCCGGATGGGTAATTTTTATTCCGGCGGTGATTTCCACGCTAATCTCCGTGCTGAAATTCATGTACGAGCACAGCGAAAAGCAGGCAGGTATCAATGCGGTTATGCTTGATTTTGCTCATGTTATGATTGAGATGATGCGCTTTAACACGCCATTTCTTAACTTCTTCTGGTACAACTCGCCGACGCCCGATTTTCACCAAAGCCTGAACATCGCGTTCTGGATAATCTTTGCGCTGATCTTTATCGCGCTCGCCCTGCAGGCCTCTGGCGCACGAATGAGCCGTCAGACGCGTTTTCTGCGCGAAGGGGTGGAAGATCAGCTGATACTGGAACAGGCGAAGGGCACTGAAGGGCTGACCCGCGAGCAGATTGAATCGCGAATTGTGGTTCCGCATCACACCATTTTGCTGCAGATTTTCCCGCTATACGTACTGCCGGTGATTATTATCGTCTGCGGTTACTTCTTCTTCTCGTTACTCGGTTTTCTGTAACGCGCTGCGGGTGGCCCTGGCCACCCGTATACGCTGTTACGCTGCTAAAACACGCTCCAGCGCACGTTGCGCATTCACCAGATGTTCACCGCCAAACAATATCGCACGGTTCAACAGGGTATAGAGCTGGTAAAGAGGCTGTCTTTCGAGGAAGCCTGACGGCAGAGGCGAAACGG
The DNA here is from genome assembly GCF_050435885.1 of Lelliottia sp. 489. Lineage (NCBI taxonomy): Bacteria > Pseudomonadati > Pseudomonadota > Gammaproteobacteria > Enterobacterales > Enterobacteriaceae > Lelliottia > Lelliottia sp. 489. The sequence continues at coordinate 223,501 of NZ_JBNDLC010000001.1, forward strand.
ACTGATAGCCGTCGTAGATTTGCGGAGGCTGCTCCGGATGCAGCGGCAGCATAGCCAGATCGCATTCGCGGTCGCCCCAGTAGCAGGCAGGATCAAAGATATAAGGCCCGTTCGGCCCCAGCGCACAGTTTTCTGACCACAGATCGCCATGTAACAGCGACGGTTGCGGCTGGTGAGAAGCCAGGCGCTGCTGGACATGCTCTACAATCGCATCAATATTGCCAAACTCTAGCCCTTTCTCCGCCGCAAGCTCCAGCTGCCAGCCGATGCGCTGCTCGGCAAAGAAGGTGGACCAGCGACGCTGCCAGGCGTTGGGCTGAGGGGTCGTCGACAGGTCGTTGTCAAAATCGAGACCAAACTGTGGCTGATCGCTCCACTGATGCAGGCGGGCAATCTGCTGGCCTAATAAAAAGGCGTTGTGCGCGTCCAGCGGACGGGCAGGGAGATAATCCATCACCAGAAAGCTGTAATCGCGATCGCTGCCCAGCGCCCAGACCTGAGGCACGGAGACGGTTTTGCTGCGCGATAGTAATTCCAGCTGATCGGCTTCGGCGGTGAAGATGGGAAGCAATTCCCGTTCATCACATTTCACGAAGAAATCGCGTCCCGCGAAGCGCAGATGCCATGCAGCGTGGATCTCACCGCCTGGCAGCTCGTTACGCTGCTCGATCTCCCCGTCGCCCAGTTGCTCGTTTAAAAGATGACTGATAGCCTGCCACATGATGATTCTCCCATGTTGTCCGCCAGATCATAAAGTTAGCGCATAAACGCTGTTCAATAATACGAGCTAACGCACACCTGAGCCGTCAGGATCACTTTAGGGCATTTATTGTTCTCTTTTTTGCCACTCTTCCCAGGTTTTCACGTCAATATCCGCTTGTTTACCGATCGCACTCTCAATCAGACCACTTGCCAGCGCTTTCACTTCATCAACGCTGAGGGGACTGATCAGCCCGAATGTATTCGTGCCCAGATCGTGGACGTTGCCTTCGTCATCCGTCAGCGTCAGCAGGAAGCCGCCACGCGTCAGGTGGTTATTGATCTCGTTGAGTTCTGTCAGCGAGTCTTCATGAAATTTGATGGTTACGACGTAGCGGGTGATGTCACCACTGCTCATATTTCACCTCTTTGTTATCTTGAAAGTTTTCTTAGCATAGCCGATCGCGCCAGTTTGGCGACTTAATGCGCTTCCCTCCGTTATGGAGGGAAGCCATTTTTAGCTCTGGGAAAGGTAATTCACGATTTTTTGCGTGTCTTCGAGGGAGCACAGGCGCGTGCCGTGATTAATGGTGGCCGCGCTACCCGCCGCGACGCCGTAGCGCGTCATCTCCAGCAGCGATGCGCCTTGCGCCAGTTTTAACGTCATCGCACCGACCATACTGTCACCGGCACCGACGGTGCTCTGGCTTTTCATCGGCGGTGGAACGACCTGCACTGAACCGGTTTCATCGACGGCGAGGGCACCCTGCGGCCCCAATGAGACCACCACGCGATGCGCTTTCCCGCTGCGCACCAGTTCCTGAGCGGCGGAGCGAACATCATCGGGCTGCGTTAACGGGCGCTTGACCAGCGCGCTCAACTCTTTTTGGTTCGGCTTGATCAGTTCCAGACCGCCGGATTCCAGAGCGGCAGTCAGTGCATCGCCCGAACTGTCGACGATGCAGCGCAGGCCTTTCTCTTTCGCTGCGCGAATCAGCTGGGTCAGTTTTTCACATTGCACGCCAGGGGGCAGGCTGCCGCTAATCACCAGCAGGGCACCGCTTTCAATGGCGAGCACTTTCTGTTCCAGCTGGCGGAATTCATCGTCATCCAGCATGGCGCCGGGCATGACGAAACGGTACTGCTCGCCGCTGGATTCGACGTGGACATGCAGGTTCTGGCGCGTCCAGTCTTTTGCGTCGACGGTATCGACGGCCACCTGTTCATCCGCCAGCAGCGCCACCAGATGTTCACCGGTGGCACCGCCCGCCGGGAAGATCGCCGTGGCCTGACCACCAAGATGGGTAATGGCGCGCGCCACATTAATCCCCCCGCCGCCAGGCTCGAAGACGGGCGTGCTACAGCGGAGTTTACCTTCAGGATAAATCTGCGGCGTGAGGGTGGCGCTGTCGAGGGAAGGGGAGAGCGTCAGTGTATAAATCTTGACCATTGTGACCTCCTTTTAGCATTGGCTCAGGTAAGCATGGCACAAAAGACGAGAAGGGAAAGTAAATAACAGTATGATTTTAAATATAAATGTTTAGACGTTCTGTGCGTTTTTAATATGAATTAATTAACGATTTGAGATCGTTCTTATTCAAAAAATGAAATAAGAAATCATTGCTATGTTATATGAGCCTTTTTATAATTTGTTACCTTTCTATGGATGCCTTGTCATTGATCCTCAAGAAAGTTTCCGAGACCGTGATGGTCTCTTTTTTTGTTGTACGGACTCCTTTATAAATGAAGCTCTTGAAGACAGTACCTGCCGCATTGATGCTGGCGGGTGGCGTGTTTGCCTCGATGTACGCAGCCGCTGACGATACCGTTTTTACTGTCATGGATGACCCATCCACTGCGCAGAAACCGTTTGAAGGTAACCTTAACGCGGGCTATCTGGCGCAATCAGGTAACACCAAAAGCTCCTCCCTGACCGCAGACACCACGATGACCTGGTACGGCAATACCACCGCCTGGTCCCTGTGGGGTAACGCCAGTAACACCTCATCTAATGACGAGCGCTCCTCTGAGAAATATGCAGTGGGTGGCCGTAGCCGTTACAACATGACGGATTATGACTATCTTTTCGGCCAGGCAAGCTGGTTAACTGACCGCTACAATGGCTATCGCCAGCGTGACGTCTTCACTGCGGGTTATGGTCGTCAGTTCCTGAATGGCCCGGTCCACAGCTTCCGTTTTGAATTCGGTCCGGGTGTACGTTACGACGAGTACACTGACGGCGATACCAAAACGCAGCCGCTGGGTTATGCATCCGGCACCTACGCCTGGCAGTTCACCGATAACGCTAAATTTACCCAGGGCGTCTCCGTGTTTGGTGCTGATGATACGACACTGAACTCTGAAACCGCGCTGAACGTGGCGATCAACGAACACTTTGGTTTAAAAGTGGCGTACAACGTGACCTGGAACTCGGAGCCACCGGCTTCCGCACCAGAACATACCGATCGCAGAACGACCGTTTCTTTAGGCTATAAAATGTAATATTCGCGGGCCGATATATTATCGGCCCGTATTTTTATTTTAACAAAGCGTGCTATTAAATATTGAACAGCGTTTTAAATTAATACCTCAGCGTTATTCTCCATAATTTCTTCATAATTCCCCTCAGCGATATACATTCAATTTATTTGACACGATTTGATAAATAAATTGACTAGGCAAAAGTGTGATCCAGATCTACACTGTGGATACAGGCATTAATTGCCTCACGTTGTACTGCATTAATTCAGATATAGAGAAGAATCATTATGAATAAAATCAAAAATGCTGCAGCAGCAATGGTGCTTTCGGCACTGTCATTTGGTGTATTTGCTGCTGATTCAGTAACCCAACCTGCCAGTGACACCACCAACCAAATCGGTATCACCCGCGCTTCTGATGTTGAAGCGGGTTCTAACATCGCGCCGGGCTCTCAGTCTACCGGTCAGTCAATGAATGACGCCTTTGATGTGCACAAACTGGTTGCGGGTGAGTGGTCTTAATATTATTGGATCACGCCAGCAGTGAAAAAACCGGATGATGATGTACCGGTTTTTCGCATTATGCGAACTTAAAATTATTTTATGTCGGAAACAGCGCTTACAGGCGAATGGACAATATTGCTGCCATATTAATAAATACCGCACCACTGCATGTTACTCACTACACGTCATAAACGTGAATTAATACCCCAGCACGCTACACGCCCCAGATCATTGCTGCCCAGCGTAATAAAAGCATCGCACCGCAGATGGCGATTAATACCACCACCATTTTCCAGTGTTTTTGTGCAAAGCGTTTTGTTGGCATAACACGTTCCCTCGTCAGTTGATAACGTGAGTCTATCAAAAGCTGTTATGCAGTGTCAGCCTTGGGGTCAAAACCAGTGAAACTTATCAGCCAGGATCATGACCAGCGCCGCTGCTGAAACAATATTCAGTACCACTACAGTTCTACTGGAAACATTCATGTAACGCCCCTTACGTTGTCAGGACCAGTTCAAGATTAGCTCAGCAAAATGGGATTGCGAGCGCTACCCCCTAAAACTCATACAAATGTATGAGAGACATCAATCTGGTCGCAGAGGGTGCATTCACCCTTTTTTTAGTGTTACCATCAGGGTGCAGAACGTAAATCAGCCTTTGTCTGATTCGTCACTGTTCCAGACTGCGAGCCAATTTGACGATTGTTGGTCAGATGGTTTCGCAATCTATTGATAAAACACGATTATTTTCTTTGTATATGCTCTTATGTGTGGGGCATCACTGCAAATAAGGATATAAAATGCCTGTAATTACTCTTCCTGATGGCAGCCAACGCCATTACGACCACGCCGTTAGCCCGATGGATGTTGCCCTGGACATTGGTCCTGGACTCGCAAAAGCGACCATCGCTGGCCGTGTTAATGGTGAACTGGTTGATGCCTCCGATCTGATTGAAAACGACGCTCAGCTCTCCATCATTACCGCGAAGAACGATGAAGGTCTTGAGATCATTCGTCACTCTTGTGCGCACCTGTTAGGCCATGCCATCAAACAGCTCTGGCCAAACACCAAAATGGCGATCGGCCCGGTGATCGACAACGGCTTCTATTATGACGTTGACCTTGACCACACCCTGACCCAGGAAGATATCGACGCGCTCGAAAAACGTATGCACGAGCTCGCCGAGACCAACTACGATGTCATCAAGAAAAAAGTCAGCTGGCACGAAGCGCGTGAAACCTTCGTGAAGCGCGGCGAGAACTATAAAGTTTCTATTCTTGATGAGAACATCGCGCATGATGACAAGCCTGGCTTGTATCATCACGAAGAATACGTCGACATGTGCCGTGGACCGCACGTGCCGAACATGCGTTTCTGTCATCACTTCAAACTGATGAAAACCGCTGGCGCTTACTGGCGCGGCGACAGCAACAACAAGATGTTGCAGCGTATTTATGGTACCGCGTGGGCAGATAAGAAAGCCCTGAGTGCCTACCTGCAGCGTCTGGAAGAGGCCGCAAAACGCGACCACCGTAAAATCGGTAAGCAGCTCGACCTGTATCATATGCAGGAAGAGGCGCCGGGTATGGTCTTCTGGCATAACGACGGCTGGACTATCTTCCGTGAGCTGGAAACTTTCGTGCGCTCCAAGCTGAAAGAGTACCAGTATCAGGAAGTGAAAGGCCCGTTCATGATGGACCGTGTACTGTGGGAAAAAACAGGCCACTGGGACAACTATAAAGATGCGATGTTCACCACCTCTTCTGAGAACCGTGAATACTGCATCAAGCCAATGAACTGCCCGGGCCACGTTCAGATCTTCAACCAGGGTCTGAAATCCTATCGCGATCTGCCGCTACGTATGGCGGAGTTCGGTAGCTGCCATCGTAATGAGCCATCAGGCGCACTGCATGGTCTGATGCGTGTTCGTGGCTTTACTCAGGATGATGCGCACATTTTCTGTACCGAAGATCAGGTGCGTGATGAAGTCAACGCCTGTATTCGTATGGTCTACGATATGTATAGCACCTTTGGCTTCGAGAAAATCGTCGTCAAACTCTCAACTCGTCCGGAAAAACGTATCGGTAGCGACGAGACCTGGGATCGTGCAGAGGCGGATCTGGCAGTTGCGCTGGAAGAGAACAATATCCCGTTTGAGTATCAGGTGGGTGAAGGCGCATTCTACGGTCCGAAAATTGAATTTACACTGTATGACTGCCTCGATCGCGCATGGCAGTGCGGAACAGTCCAGCTGGACTTCTCCTTGCCGCAGCGTTTAAGCGCCTCCTATGTGGGCGAAGACAACGAGCGTCAGGTGCCGGTAATGATTCACCGTGCAATTCTTGGGTCTATCGAACGCTTTATCGGCATTCTGACTGAAGAGTTTGCAGGCTTCTTCCCAACCTGGCTCGCGCCGGTGCAGGTCGTGGTCATGAATATCACCGATTCTCAGGCCGATTACGTTAAAGAATTGACGCAGAAACTACAAAATGCGGGCATTCGCGTAAAAGCGGACTTGAGAAATGAGAAGATTGGCTTTAAAATCCGCGAGCACACTTTACGTCGGGTACCTTACATGTTGGTCTGTGGTGATAAAGAGGTGGAAGCAGGCAAAGTTGCCGTTCGCACCCGCCGTGGTAAAGACCTGGGTAGCCTGGACGTAAGTGAAGTGATTGAGAAGCTGCGACAAGAGATTCGCAGCCGCAGTCTTCAACAACTGGAGGAATAAGGTATTAAAGGCGGAAAACGAGTTCAAACGGCGCGCCCGAATCGTATCAACAGCGAAATTCGCGCGCAAGAAGTTCGCTTAACAGGTCTGGAAGGCGAGCAGCTTGGTATTGTGAGTCTGAGAGAAGCTCTGGAAAAAGCTGAAGAATCCGGAGTAGACTTGGTCGAAATCAGCCCTAACGCCGAGCCGCCAGTTTGTCGTATCATGGATTACGGCAAATTCCTCTATGAAAAGAGCAAGTCTTCTAAGGAACAGAAGAAAAAGCAAAAAGTTATTCAGGTTAAGGAAATTAAATTCCGACCTGGCACCGACGATGGCGATTACCAGGTAAAACTCCGCAGCCTGGTACGCTTTCTGGAAGAGGGTGATAAAGCTAAGATCACGCTGCGTTTCCGCGGTCGTGAGATGGCTCACCAGCAGATCGGTATGGAAGTGCTTAATCGCGTCCGTGACGATCTGAGTGAACTGGCAGTGGTCGAATCCTTCCCATCGAAGATCGAAGGCCGCCAGATGATCATGGTGCTCGCTCCTAAGAAGAAACAGTAAGGCCTTCAAGTAGCAATTCCTGTGGAGCCTACGGGCTTCGCAGGTTTTGTTCGCCTATGTTTCGTTTATTAACAATGCGAAGTGGAAGTTATTAAAATGCCAAAAATTAAGACCGTACGCGGTGCTGCTAAGCGCTTCAAAAAAACCGGTAAAGGTGGTTTTAAGCACAAGCACGCTAACCTGCGTCACATTCTGACTAAAAAAGCTACCAAGCGTAAACGTCACCTGCGTCCTAAAGCCATGGTTTCCAAAGGCGATCTGGGCCTGGTAATCGCGTGCCTGCCGTACGCATAAGTCGTAAACGTTTATTAACCTTTTTTAACTTAGAATAGATACAGGAGAGCACATATGGCTCGCGTAAAACGTGGTGTAGTTGCCCGTGCACGTCACAAGAAAATTTTGAAACAAGCTAAAGGCTACTACGGTGCGCGTTCTCGCGTATACCGCGTTGCCTTCCAGGCTGTTATCAAAGCTGGTCAGTATGCTTACCGTGACCGTCGTCAACGTAAGCGTCAGTTCCGTCAACTGTGGATTGCGCGTATCAACGCAGCAGCACGTCAGAACGGTATTTCTTACAGCAAATTCATCAACGGCCTGAAAAAAGCCTCTGTTGAAATCGACCGTAAGATCCTGGCTGACATCGCAGTATTCGACAAATTAGCGTTCACCGCTCTGGTCGAAAAAGCGAAAGCAGCACTGGCATAAGCCAGTTGAGAGAGGGGGCTTTGCTCCCTCTTTCATTTCCACCCCCTTCGGGATGAATGAACACACAAGGTAACGCAAGCATGAATGCTGCTATTTTCCGCTTCTTCTTTTACTTTAGCACCTGAATTCAGGGGGCTTGCGCGTGAAAGATGAAACGAAAAACAGCGCCAGAAAGCCTCCTGATGGAGGCTTTTTTTGTTTCTACCGCTTATGAATATCGCCACATAACGAGGAAAACCATGTCACATCTCGCAGAGCTGGTTGCCAGTGCAACGGCAGCCATTAATCAGGCCTCAGATGTTGCCGCATTAGACAATGTCCGCGTCGAATATCTGGGCAAGAAAGGGCATCTGACCCTGCAAATGACCACCCTGCGTGAATTGCCGCCAGAAGAGCGCCCGGCAGCGGGTGCGGTGATTAACGAAGCCAAAGAGCAGGTTCAACAGGCACTGAATGCGCGCAAATACGATTTAGAAAGCGCCGCGCTGAATGCCCGTCTGGCCGAAGAGACCATTGACGTCTCCCTGCCGGGTCGTCGCATTGAGAATGGCGGTCTGCACCCGGTCACGCGCACCATCGACCGCATTGAAAGTTTCTTCGGTGAGCTCGGCTTTACCGTGGCGACTGGCCCGGAAATCGAAGATGACTACCATAACTTCGATGCCCTGAACATTCCTGGCCATCATCCGGCACGCGCTGACCACGACACTTTCTGGTTTGATGCCACCCGTCTGCTGCGCACCCAGACCTCTGGCGTGCAGATCCGCACGATGAAAGAGCAAGAGCCGCCGATCCGCATTATCGCGCCAGGCCGCGTCTATCGTAACGATTACGACCAGACGCATACCCCGATGTTCCATCAGATGGAAGGCTTGATCGTTGATAAGAACATCAGCTTTACCAACCTGAAAGGCACGCTGCACGACTTCCTGCGTAACTTCTTTGAAGAAGATCTGCAGATTCGTTTCCGTCCGTCCTACTTCCCGTTCACCGAACCTTCTGCTGAAGTGGACGTGATGGGTAAAAACGGCAAATGGCTCGAAGTGCTTGGCTGCGGCATGGTGCATCCAAACGTCCTGCGTAACGTGGGTATCGATCCGGAAGTCTATTCCGGCTTCGCCTTCGGTATGGGCATGGAGCGTCTGACCATGCTGCGTTACGGCGTGACCGATTTGCGCGCATTCTTCGAAAACGATCTGCGTTTCCTCAAACAGTTTAAATAAGGGCAGGACAGAACAATGAAATTCAGTGAACTGTGGTTACGCGAATGGGTGAAGACCACGCTCGACAGCGAAGCGCTCTCTAACCAAATTACCATGGCTGGCCTTGAAGTGGACGGCGTTGAGCCGGTTTCCGGCGCATTCAACGGCGTGGTTGTCGGTGAAGTGGTCGAGTGCGGCCAGCACCCGAACGCCGACAAACTGCGCGTGACAAAAGTGAACGTTGGCGGCGAGCGTCTGCTCGATATCGTCTGCGGCGCACCAAACTGCCGACAAGGTCTGAAAGTGGCTGTGGCCACTGTCGGCGCGGTTCTGCCGGGCGATTTCAAAATTAAAGCAGCCAAACTGCGCGGCGAGCCGTCAGAAGGCATGCTGTGCTCGTTCTCCGAGCTGGGTATTTCCGACGATCACAACGGCATTATCGAACTGCCCGTTGATGCCCCGATTGGCACTGACATCCGCGAATACCTGAAGCTGGATGACAACACCATCGAAATCAGCGTGACGCCAAACCGTGCCGATTGCTTAGGGATTATCGGCGTGGCGCGCGACGTTGCGGTGCTGAACCAGACCGAACTGAACGTGCCGGAGATCGCACCCGTTGCGGCAACCATCACCGACACGCTGCCGATTCAGGTCGAAGCCGCTGATGCCTGCCCGCGCTACCTTGGCCGTGTGGTTAAAGGCATCAACGTCAAAGCGCCAACGCCACTGTGGATGAAAGAAAAACTGCGTCGCTGCGGAATTCGTTCTATCGATGCGGTGGTTGACGTGACTAACTACGTTCTGCTTGAACTCGGCCAGCCGATGCACGCATTCGATAAAGATCGTATCGAAGGCGGGATCGTCGTGCGTATGGCGAAAGAGGGCGAAACGCTGGTTCTGCTGGACGGCAGCGAAGCCAAACTGAATGCCGATACGCTGGTCATTGCCGACCACACCAAAGCGCTGGCCATGGGCGGCATCTTCGGTGGCGAGCACTCAGGCGTTAACGACGATACGCAAAATGTTCTCCTGGAGTGTGCATTCTTCAGCCCGCTGTCCATTACCGGCCGCGCGCGTCGCCACGGTCTGCATACGGACGCCTCTCACCGCTACGAGCGCGGTGTTGATCCGGCACTGCAGTACAAAGCAATGGAACGTGCCACTCGCCTGCTGATCGATATCTGCGGCGGTGAAGCGGGTCCAGTGATTGATGTGACCAATGAGTCAGCGCTGCCTCAGCGCGCGACTATCACGCTGCGTCGTAGCAAGCTGGATCGTCTGATTGGCCATCACATTGCGGATGCGCAGGTGAGCGATATCCTGCGCCGTCTGGGCTGTGAGGTTACCGAAGGCCAGGACCAGTGGCAGGCCGTTGCACCAAGCTGGCGTTTCGATATGGAAATCGAAGAAGACCTGGTGGAAGAAGTGGCTCGTATTTACGGCTACAACAACATCCCTGACGAGCCTGTACAGGCCAGCCTGATGATGGGCACCCATCGCGAAGCCAACCTGTCCCTGAAGCGTGTGAAAACCATGCTGAATGACAAAGGCTATCAGGAAGTGATCACCTACAGCTTCGTGGATCCGAAACTGCAGCAGCTGATCCACCCAGGTCAGGAAGCCCTGATTCTGCCAAGCCCGATCTCCAGCGAAATGTCCGCAATGCGCCTCTCCCTGTGGACCGGTCTGCTTGGTACCATCGTGTATAACCAGAATCGTCAACAGAGCCGCGTACGTATCTTCGAAACCGGTCTGCGCTTTGTGCCTGATACCCAGGCAAATCTTGGTATCCGTCAGGATCTGATGCTGGCGGGCGCTATCTGCGGCAATCGCTATGAAGAGCACTGGGATCTGACCAAAAACAGCGTTGATTACTACGATGTGAAAGGCGATCTGGAGTCAGTTCTCGAACTGACCGGTAAACTTTCTGAAATTGAGTTCCGCGCAGAAGCCATTCCAGCCCTGCATCCGGGCCAGAGCGCTGCCATTTATTTACACGGTGAACGCGTTGGTTTCGTTGGTGTTGTTCATCCTGAGCTGGAACGCAAACTGGACTTGAATGGCCGCACCATGGTGTTTGAGCTGGAGTGGAACAAGGTCGCAGACCGCGTGGTTCCTCAGGCTCAGGACGTTTCGCGCTTCCCGGCGAACCGCCGCGATATCGCCGTCGTGGTCGCTGAAAATGTGCCCGCAGCAGATATTTTGGCCGAATGTAAGAAAGTTGGCGTAAATCAGGTAGTTGGCGTAAACTTATTTGACGTGTACCGCGGCAAGGGCGTAGCAGAAGGTTCTAAGAGCCTCGCTATTAGCCTTATCCTTCAGGATACCAGCCGTACACTCGAAGAAGAGGAGATTGCCGCTACCGTTGCCAGATGTGTAGAGGCATTAAAAGAGCGATTCCAGGCATCATTGAGGGATTGAACCTATGGCGCTTACAAAAGCTGAAATGTCAGAATATCTGTTTGATAAGCTTGGGCTTAGCAAACGGGATGCCAAAGAGCTGGTAGAGCTATTTTTCGAAGAGATCCGTCGTGCTCTGGAAAATGGTGAGCAGGTAAAACTCTCCGGTTTTGGCAATTTTGATTTGCGAGACAAAAACCAACGTCCGGGTCGCAACCCGAAGACGGGGGAAGATATTCCCATTACAGCCCGCCGCGTGGTGACCTTCAGACCCGGCCAGAAGTTAAAAAGCCGTGTCGAAAACGCAACGCCCAAAGCAGAGTAATATGAACTAACCCAAAAAGGCCGCAATCGCGGCCTTTTTTCTTTGCGCGAAGGCATACCCACCGTAAAATCAACATCATCACTCACACGAAAACCGAACCCATGCTCGATTTTGCCCGTCAACAACACCGTTCCGATCTGCGCTGGCTGCTGGCACTTATGACAATTCTGCTCGCCATTTTTGCCGTGAGTCTGTGCGCCGGAGAGCAGTGGATCGGGCCAGAACAATGGTTGAGCGATCAGGGCAAACTGTTTGTCTGGCAAATTCGCCTGCCGCGCACAGTAGCCGTCGTGCTGGTCGGTGCGGCGCTGGCGCTGTGTGGCACCATCATGCAGGCCTTATTTGAAAACCCACTGGCGGAACCGGGGCTGCTCGGCGTCTCCAATGGCGCAGGTGTCGGCCTTATCGCCGCAACGATGCTGGGCAGTGGAAGCCTTTCTGGCTGGGGCGTGAGCCTTAGCGCCATCGCCGGTGCGCTGCTTATCACCGTGATTTTACTGCGCTTCGCCAGACGGCATTTATCCACCAGCCGTCTGCTGCTGGCCGGCGTCGCGCTGGGGATTATCTGCAGCGCTTTAATGACCTGGGCGGTCTATTTCTCCACCTCATTCGACCTGCGCCAGCTGATGTACTGGATGATGGGCGGTTTTGGCGGCGTGGACTGGCGGCAGGGCTGGCTGATGGCACTGCTGTTTCCGGCGATCCTGTGGGCCGCTTTCCAGGCGAAACCGCTAAACATGCTGGCGCTGGGTGAGGTCTCTGCCCGCCAGCTGGGCCTGTCGATCGGCCTGTGGCGCAATGTGCTGGTGGTCGCTATCGGCTGGATGGTTGGTGTCAGCGTCGCGCTGGCCGGGGCCATAGGTTTTATTGGCCTGGTGATTCCCCATATGCTGCGCCTCGGTGGGATTACAGATCATCGTACTTTACTGCCCGCCGCCGCCATCGCAGGCGCGGCAACGCTGCTGATTGCCGATATTATTGCCCGCCTGGCCATGAGTGCCGCCGAGCTGCCGATCGGGGTCGTGACCGCAACACTGGGCGCGCCCGTATTTATCTGGCTACTATTAAAGGCCGGACGTTAGATCCGCCCAACCGTAAGACAATCTAAGGGGACGCTATGCAGTACGATATTTTGAATACCGAAGTCACAACCATTGATGGCGAGAACACCACGCTTGAAAGTTACAAAGGTAAGGTTCTGCTGGTGGTCAACGTCGCCTCGAAATGTGGTCTGACGCCGCAGTACGAACAGCTGGAGAACATCCAGAAAGCCTGGGAAAAAGACGGATTTGTGGTCCTCGGATTCCCCTGCAACCAGTTCCTGGGCCAGGAGCCTGGCAGCGAAGACGAGATCAAAACCTTTTGCAGCACCACTTATGGCGTGACATTCCCGATGTTCAGCAAAATCGACGTCAACGGCGAAAACCGCCATCCGCTGTATGAAAAACTGGTCGCCGCAGCGCCTGCTGCCGTTGCGCCGGAAGGCAGCGGTTTCTACGAGCGGATGGCGAGCAAAGGACGCGCGCCGCTCTATCCAGACGATATTTTGTGGAACTTCGAAAAATTCCTGATTGGCCGCGATGGTCAGGTGGTGCAGCGCTTTGCACCAGATATGACGCCGGAAGATCCGATCGTCATGGAGTCCATTAAACTGGCGCTGGCGAAGTAATGACTCAGCTGATGCAGCTCGCGGGCGTCGCGGAGAAGGGAAGGCTGGAACCAGTCAGCGCGGAAATCCGTGCGGGTGAGATCGTGCACCTCGTGGGGCCAAACGGTGCCGGGAAAAGCACATTGCTCGCGCGGATGGCCGGGCTGACGTCAGGCGAGGGCGATATCATTTTACACGGGCATTCTCTTCATGAATGGTCGCCTGTGTCGCTGGCGCACCGGCGCAGTTATCTGGTGCAACAGCAAACGCCGCCCTTCGCCATGCCTGTCTGGCACTATCTGGCGCTGCATCAGCATGATAAATCCTCGTCATCACTTCTGGATGACCTCACCGGGGCGCTTGGGCTAACTGATAAGCTTACGCGCAACGTCAACCAGCTTTCCGGCGGGGAGTGGCAGCGCGTGCGGCTTGCAGCGGTGATCCTGCAAATCCATCCGGCGGGAAACCCGCACGGTAGTCTGCTGCTGCTGGATGAGCCGATGAGCAGTCTGGACGTCGCGCAGCAGGCGGCGCTGGATAAGCAGCTCAGCCTGCTGTCTGGCAGGGGCATTGCCGTGGTGATGAGCAGCCATGACCTGAACCATACGCTGCGTCACGCCCATCGCGTGTGGCTTTTGGCGTGCGGAAAACTGCTCGCCAGCGGCCCGCGTGACACCGTGCTCACACCGCCCAATCTGGCGACGGCATACGGGATGCCTTTCCGGCGGCTGGACATCGAAGGGCACAGAATGTTGATTTCTACCGTCCAGGAATAAGCGTTTCTTGCAAGGTTGTGTAATCACAGGCTAAATTACGGAAAGGATAAAAAAAGCAGAGGATTCGTCTGGAAATGCGATTCTGGTTTCTGATCGTGGGCATGTTATTACTTGCAGGATGCAGTAGCCATCGTGCGCCACCCCCTAATCCGCGGTTATCGGATTCAATAACCGTGATAGCCAACCTGAACGATCAGTTGCAAAACTGGCGCGGGACACCCTATCGCTATGGCGGCATGAGCCGGGGCGGGGTGGATTGCTCTGGCTTTGTGCTGATGACATTCCGCGATAAATTCGATCTGCAACTCCCGCGCGATACACGCACGCAGGCCAAAATTGGCACTGAAATAGACAAAGACGATCTGCTTCCCGGCGACCTGGTATTCTTTAAAACCGGTTCGGGAGAAAGTGGCTTACATGTTGGCATTTATGATACCGACAACCAGTTTATTCACGCCTCGACCAGTCGCGGTGTGATGAGGTCTTCCTTAGATAATGTTTACTGGCGGAAAAACTTCTGGCAGGCGCGCCGTATATAGCCGCACTCTCTTCTTTCTTAAGCGCGATTTTGGTTAAGTCGCGCTGTTTTCTGACTCATTGCTGTTTTGATACATTACGTAACATTAATTAATTCTGTAAGTCCCTGAATTCGTGAATACTGGATATTATTTGATATCCAGGATAAGATTATTTTTAGATTGAGGGAAAAATCTTAAAATATAAAAGGAAAGAATGAAATTAACTCTATTAAAATCAATAAAGTTGAATTGTTTTAGCCGTTGCTCCAGGATGCAGGATATCGTCGTTAACGCGGGGCAGGCTCTATGATTGTCACCCTGAATAATCCTTATCAATCTGAACTGTTATTACTCCCGGCGCGCAATATCGCAGGGGAGCTACAGGGTTTAGAGATCCTTGCTAACTTTGTTAGCGTGGGGGCTGACGTCCGCATCCCTACTGAGCTGGTGAAGCCGCATCTCACTGCAGAAGACGAGTTAACGCTGTTTAAAGAGAAACTCGATCTGCTGGATTCCTGCAAACTTTTTTTTGTGCAGCATCAGCTTATTGCATGGATAAATATTACGCCGGTCATTAGTGAGTATCTTTTAACGGACAGAAATGCCGGGGCAATATTAGATCGTTATCCTTTTCTTGAGTTCACGGTTAATGAGAATTATCCCGGTTTAAATAACGGCAAAGATGATCTCATGCTGGCGAGAATGGCGATCCATTTTCCGATGGTGCTGGCCGACTACGGTGCCGGTGCCGCGTCGAATAAAGCCATTTTTGACGGGCTGTTTACCCGTGTTGCGCTGGATAAAGGGTTTATCCAGCAGCGTGTCGCGGAGTTTTCCTTCGAGCCATTTATGCGCGCGATCCTTGCACAAATCTCGCCGTACTGCCTGTCGGTGATGATCGCGGGAGTGGATGATGAAGAGGTTCTGCGACGGGTGATGCCTTTCCGTTTTAGTGCCATGCAAGGGAATTTGTGGTCCGCAGTCCCCGCGAGTCAGGTCACCACGCTCGTTCAACGATAACCCTGCCATTCGCCCGTGTTTAAGCACGGGTAAACCCTCTACACTAGAGGCAGGAGGACTTATGACCCTGTCTTTTACTGCTCACTGGCACGATGAACTGCCAGATTTCTACACCGCACTTAATCCAACGCCGCTGACCAACGCCCGGCTCATCTGGCATAACGACAGCCTTGCCAGCGAGTTAGGCATTCCGCCATCGCTATTCCAGCCCGCGACCGGCGCTGGCGTCTGGGGCGGCGAAGCGCTGCTTCCAGGCATGCAGCCTCTGGCACAGGTCTACAGCGGTCATCAGTTTGGCGTCTGGGCTGGTCAGCTCGGCGACGGTCGCGGCATTCTGCTGGGTGAACAGCAGCTTGCGAACGGCCAGACCGTCGACTGGCACCTGAAAGGGGCCGGACTGACGCCATATTCCCGCATGGGCGACGGACGCGCGGTGTTGCGCTCGACGATCCGCGAAAGTCTCGCCTCAGAAGCGATGCATGCGCTTGGTATTCCTACCACGCGCGCCTTATCCATCGTGACCAGCGATACGCAGATTGCCCGCGAAACCTACGAGCCGGGCGCGATGCTGATGCGTATCGCGCAAAGCCACGTCCGTTTCGGCCATTTCGAACACTTTTACTATCGTCGTGAGCCGGAAAAAGTCCGCCAGCTGGCAGATTTTGTCATTCGTCATCACTGGCCGCACTGGCAGGATGACGCGGACAAATACATCCTCTGGTTCCGTGATGTCGTGGCGCGCACCGCGTCACTGATGGCCTGCTGGCAAACAGTCGGCTTTGCCCACGGCGTGATGAACACTGATAACATGTCGATCCTGGGCCTGACCATGGATTACGGCCCGTACGGTTTCCTTGATGACTATCAGCCAGATTTTATCTGCAATCACTCAGATCATCAGGGGCGCTACAGCTTTGAAAACCAGCCTGCGGTGGGCCTGTGGAATTTGCAGCGCCTCGCCCAGTCTCTGTCGCCGTTTATTGATGTGGAAGCCCTGAACGATGCGCTGGATCGCTATCAGGAGGTTCTGATGCAGGAATACGGCAAGCTGATGCGCCGCAAGCTGGGGCTGACGACGCAGGAGAAAGGCGATAACGATATTCTGAATGCGCTGTTTGCGCTGATGGCCCGAGAGGGCAGTGATTACACCCGTACTTTCCGTATGCTGAGCCAGACGGAACAGCAGAGTGCAGCCTCGCCGCTGCGCGATGAGTTTATCGACAGAGCGGCTTTTGACGGTTGGTTTAGCACCTACCGTGAGCGCTTGCAGCGCGAGGAAATTCAGGACGACGCCCGTCAGGCGCAGATGAAAGCCATTAATCCGGCGATGGTTCTGCGCAACTGGCTGGCGCAGCGGGCGATTGAGCAGGCAGAGCAGGGGGATTACGCAGAGCTGCATCGTCTGCACGACGCCCTACGCACGCCGTTTGCGGATCGCAGCGATGATTATGTCAGCCGCCCACCGGACTGGGGCAAGCGGCTGGAAGTGAGCTGTTCAAGCTAAGGCGCGAGAAACACCTGCGGGGCCGCATTCACAGGATGCTGGCCCACGTGCACCTGCGCCCCGTACCAGCGCGCCAGATCCCCGGCGCGCAACACGCTTTCCGGCGACCCCTGCGACACAATCTCTCCTTCGTGCAATAACACAATCCGGTCGGCCCACAGGGCGGCCAGATTGAGATCGTGCAGCACCACGCAGACGTGCAGATCGCCCTGCGCGGTTAAGGATTTCATCAGTCGCAGCAAATGCTGCTGGTGATAAAGGTCCAGCGCCGAAGTCGGTTCATCGAGAAACAGCCAGCCGCGCGGCGCGCCGTCGCACCATAACTGCGCCAGGGCGCGGGCAAGTTGCACCCGCTGCTGCTCACCGCCCGACAGAGAGGCGTAGCGCCTTCCCGCCAGCGGCAGACAGCCAGTTATCTGCATCACCTGATGGATCACTGCGCCTTCCGGCTGCGGCGTCCAGGGCGCACGTCCCATGCCGATGACCGCTTCAACCGGCCAGTCGAAGCCCAGCTGGGTCTGCTGGCGCATCACCGCGCGATGGCGGGACAGCGTCTGCGTACTCCAGGCCTCCAGCGGTCTCCCGTTCAGCATGCACTCTCCCGATGCGGGTTTCAGAAAGCCGGTCAGCAGACGCAGCAGCGTCGATTTCCCTGCGCCGTTAGGGCCGATCAGCGCCACCAGTTCACCCGGCTCCAGCGAGAGCGACACCTCACGAATCACGGTCTTGTCTGCTGTGCGGTAGGTCAATGCCCGCGCGCAAAATTGTTCAGTCATGCTGTCCCCCGCGACGGAAAATGAGCCACAGGAACCACGGGGCGCCAAGGAGACTGGTCAGCAGGCCGACCGGCATCTCCGCAGGGGCGACGGCCGTCCGGGCGAGAGTGTCGGCGATCAGCAGTAAAAATGCGCCCGCCAGCACCGAACCGGGGATCACCGCGCGATGATCCGATCCCAGCCACATGCGCATCAGATGCGGAACCACCAGACCGATAAAGCCGATTACGCCGCTGACGGCGACCGCAGAGGCGACCAGCAACGCGCTGCACAGCAGCAAAATACGCTGCACCACGCGGACATCCACCCCCAGGTAGTGCGCCTCTTCGTCGCCCAGCTGCAGCAAATTCAGCGCACCCGCTAATCGCCAGATAATCAGCACCGTCGGGATCATCAGCGAGGTGACGGCCAGCAGCGTCGACCACTGTGCCGAACCCAGACTGCCCATCCCCCACAGGGACAACTGGCGGAGCTGCGCATCATTGCTGACCCACGACAACACACCAACCGCCGCACCGCACAGGGCGTTGATGGCAATGCCCACCAGCAGCAGGCGCGACAGGGAGCTGTCACGCTGCTGGCTGAGCAGAAAAATGACCAGTGTCGCCGCCAGCGCGCCGATAAACGCCGCTAGCATCGGAGCGTACAGCATCAGCAGCGCTGGCAGCGTGACGGGCAATACCACCCACAGCGCCACGGCGCAGGCCGCACCGCTGCTGATACCCAGCAGACCGGGATCGGCGAGCGGGTTACGAAACAGCCCCTGCATCACACAGCCCGCCAGCGCCAGCGATCCGCCAATCACCAGCGCCAGCAGCACGCGGGGGAGGCGAATGGTGAACCAGATCTGGCGCAGCGCGTCGTCGGTGCCGTTCCACAGCAGGGTGACCGGCAGGCGCAACGCGCCAAAACCGGTCGCGAGCAGCGTCATCAGCGCCAGCGTCAACGCTAGCCCCCACAGGGAGAGGGTGATCCGGCGAGGCATCAGGGGAGTTGCTCCGCTTTGTCGCGCAGCTGCTGAATAGCCTGCGGCGTGCGCACGCTAAACCCGAGCAGCGCCATATCGTCAATCTGCAACACCTGCTTATTTTTGCCCGCGGGGGTTTGCGCCAGGCCTGGCAGCTTCCACAGATTATCTTCGCCACCCATCGCGCTCACGCCGTCCTGCGAAATCACCACCAGATCCGGCTGGCTGGCAATCACACCCTCATGCGAAAGCGGTTGATAGCGCGCAAAACCCTGCATCGCATTCTTTAACCCGGCGGCGCGGATCGCCGCATCCGCGCCGGTCTGCTGGCCCGCCGCCATGGCGGTCATCCCGCCGTGGTTGAGAATGAACAGCACCCGTTTGTTAAGCGGTGACGACGGCAGCGCCGCCAGTGCCTGACGCAGGTTTTTACGCAGAGCATCACCCTGCTCAATGCGATGGGTCGCTTCAGCAATCACCCGCACCTTTTCGTCGATGACGCTGAGATCGTTACTGCCCGGCACGGTGACGACCCGGACGTTGCTCTGCTCGACCTGTTTGAGCGCCAGCGACGGCTGAGCCTGCGCACTTGCCAGCACCAGCGTCGGGCGCATCGCCAGAATCCCTTCGGCGTTCAACTGACGCAGATAGCCCACGTCCGGCAGCGCAGTGGCCGGTTGCGGCCACTGGCTGGTGCTGTCGCGGGCGACGAGCGATGACTCTGCGCCCAGGGCGTAGACAATCTCCGTCACGTCACCGCCCAGCGAGACAATTTTCTCCTGCGCAGCGGCAAAAGCCGTCAGCGGTAGCGCGACAATCAGGGCAAGCAGTTTTCTCATGCGGCCAGCCCTTTTGGCGCCAGGGCGTCGATCTGTGCGCGCCACTGGGTTTGTTCCGGCTGGCCTTCGGTGCGCTGGCCGTAAAGCTGGGCGATTTGCGTGCCATCTGCGGCAAACAGCTCCAGACTGGTGACGTGCCCGTCGGCGGTCGGTTTACGCGTGACCCAGGTCTCAGCGATGGTCTCTTCCAGCAGATGCAGGGTGAAGGTCGGGTTAAAGATGTTCAGCCAGCCTTTCATCGGGACCAGTTTTTGCACGGCGCCGGTGAAGATCTGCACGCAGCCACGGTTACCGACAAAGACCATGATCTCGTTGCCGTCCTGACGCGCAGTTTCCAGCAGTTGCCCCAGCGCGCTGTTCTCCACTTTGCAGGCCAGATCGTCTCTGACCAAGCGGAACGCCTGCTGACGGCTCAGGTTATGGCGCTTCAGCAGACTGAAGAACTGATGTACGTCGGTCATCGCCCGCCATTCGCTGTCCAGCGTATTTCCGTCCACTTCAGTGGCGTGAGCCACTGTATCGGCGGCTTTCAGCGCCAGCGGCGGGTTATCGGCAAAGATAAAGCGGGTCAAAACATCACCCCACGCAGAGACATCGGTGTTGTCGGTGGTGTAGACCTTCAGCAGCGCATCGCCCTGATGGTCAAAGAACTGAATGCTCTGACGCTCGCCGCGCGCGGTGGCTTCGCTGATGTGGAACACGTAGGCCCACTGATTCAGGAACAGGCGCAGATCGAGCGCACCTGGGTTCAGCACCAGCCCGGCGTGGCCGCTGAGATGCTGATTGGTAAAGCTGCCGACCTGCTCATGTACCGCGTATTCGTTGCGGCAAATGCACTTGGTTTCGCCTACCGCTTCGAGCGCGCTGAGGATCTCACGCACTTCACCGTGCAGGCGCCAGGCGTCGTGGCCCACGCGTGCGGAGGTCAGTTCGGCTTCGCTGATGCCCATCATGGCGGCGATGTCGCGGGCGTATTTGCCAGGGTTTTGTTCTTTTAGCTCAATCCAGCGTGTGTAGTGATTCATTGTCTCTTCCTTCCAGATAAGCGCCCCGGCGAGCCGGGGCAAGGTGATTACCACTGATAACTGACGAAAATCTTGCCGTTGCGTCCATCCTGCGGGATGCCCTGCGGGGACCAGTACTCTTTGTCAAAGGCGTTGCCGAGCACCAGCGTGGTGGTGACGCCTTTCAACTGCTCCTGACCCTGATAGCTGACGTAGAAGTCATTCACCGCGTAGCCAGGCTGCTTGCTGTATGAGCTGCTGATGTGCGTGGAGCGATCGACGAAGGTACCGATCCAGCCCACGGAGAAGCCGCTTTGCGCCACCGGTACGTTCAGTTTGCTGGTGACGGTATCCGGGTTAATGCTGGAGATGTATTCGCCCGTATCGGTGTCTTTCCCGCGCGTGCGGTTGTAGGCCATATCCAGGCTGAACAGATCAGCCGAGTATTTCGCCATCACGTCCCAGCCCCAGATTTTGGCGTTGGGTACGTTATAGGACATGGTGGTGGCAGCCGCAAAGTCGACGGTGGTGGAGATGTAATCTTTCGCCTTGGTGTCGAAGTAGCTGGCTTTGAACTCCAGTTCATCGTTGGCAAGCATCAGGTCGTCAAAGCGCAGGCCAAAACCGTACTCCTGCGTTTCGTTGGTTTCCGGGCGCAGATTTGGGTTCGGCACCCAGTAGTTGGTGTAGAAGCTGCCGATGGAGAAGTGTTTGGAATCGTTATACATCTCGCCCATCGTCGGTGCGCGGAACGCCTGCGCGTAGGAGCCGAACAGCATCAGCCAGTCGGCAGGCGTCACGGTTAAGCCCGCGCGGGATGACCATTTATCTGCATCCACATCTTCGTAACCGTCGCTGCTGCCACGGTAGTTGTCATAGCGTGTACCACCGAGCAGGGTCACCGGCAGGTCGCGCAAGGTGATTTCGTCCTGCAGCCAGCCGGAGCTGAAGTCGATTTTCGCGTCCGGGAAGCCGGTGGTAGATCCGCCTGGATTTTGCTCCTGACGGTAATACTCTCCGCCGTAGGTCAGCAGATGCGAGGCGAAGGAGTCGGTGAACAGGCGCGTGCGGTTCTCGACTTTCCCGCCTTTGGTCGTCTGCTTGCGGAATTCAGCGGTGCGGTCGACGTTCTGGGCGTTAATACGTGCCTCGGACCAGTACACTTTCGCGTTGGCATTCAGCCAGTCGTTCCCCTCCGGCGCGAGAGCGTATGAGAGCTGGGCGTCGCGCTGGATGGTGGAACGGTCGGTCATCGGGTTGCTGCTGTCATCCGCATCGAGGGTCTGCGGGTTTTTAGGCTCCTGCGCGGCGTTATTGTAGTAGCGCAGGGCACCGCCCAGGGTCTGGGCGCTGTCGATTTTCCAGCTGCCTTTCGCCAGCATGTTGTTGATAGATTCGTCGTTAGGCGCGGTGGACCCGTCGCTCTGACGTAAATCCCCGCGATCGCGGCTGGACCAGGCCACCAGGCCATCCAGCGTATCGGTACGACCAAACGCGCTGGCGCCCATGCCAATGCTGTGATCGCCCGTGGCACCGGTGCCGAAGACGCGGAAACCGCTGTTTTTACCGTTTTCGAGCAGATCTTTGGCATCGACGGTGTCATAGGAGATCACGCCGCCCATCGCGCCGCTGCCGTAAAGCAGGGCGGACGGGCCGCGTACCACTTCGATACGTTTGATCAGCGCGGGATCGAGGAAGGTGCTGTTCAGGTGGCCGGTGTCAGTCCCCTGACGCACGCCATCTACCAGCACCAGCACGCCACGGCGATCGTACCCGCGCAGGTTCACGTCCTGACCGTTAGTGCGCCCTGTGCCGTCGAGCGTAATGCCTGGTACATTGCGCAGCAGGTCGGCGGCAGAGCTGGCGGTCTGTTTATCAGGGGAGGTCGCGTCGATCACGCTGACCATCATTGGCGCTTCAAAGGTGCTACGGGCGTTACCCGTGGCGGTGACGGTCATCTCTTCTGAGGCGGCAAACGCAGCGCCCGGCAGGGCACTGACAACGGCCAGCGCCAGCAGCGAGGGGCGCAAAGACGCGGAATGCAGGTATGGCATAGCAACTCTCCATTTGGAAATCGAAAGCGCTGGCTGCCTGGGGATCACCTGGGTGGCTGGCGAATAGTTTGGGCATTGTTTATTTAGTGAGAATCAGTTTTCCGGCATGTGTCTGGCGCAGCAGATAGTGCTGGCCGTCATGCTCAATAATGACCCGTCCCTCGTCGCCCAGCAGAGTCTTGCTGTCGATACGACGTTCCAGGGGAGCAGGTTTTGGCTGTGTGTCTTCTTGTACGCGCGTTGCCGTGCTGTTAGTAATGCGTGACATAGTGTTTATAAATAACAATCAATGTAACAATGATAATCATTATCAACAAAGTGAAATTTCACGGCAAGCGTTTTTGTGAAAATTTTGTGACGAGATCAATTCTTGCGGATTGAGGACGTTATGCAGAAACGAGATGAGGCCGGGTAAGCAGAGCGCCACCCGGCACAATGGGGCAGGAGATCAGAACCGGGTATCGACCGCTGCCGCCAGTTTTTCCAGCAGCAACGCGCTATCTTCCCAGCTCAGACACGGATCGGTAATCGACTGGCCGTAAACGGTCGGCTGACCGGCCACCACCTTCTGTGTGCCTTCTTTCAGGAAGCTCTCGGCCATAATCCCGGCCACTGCGGTCGACCCGCTGCGGATCTGCTGGCAAATCTCATCGCACACGTCCAGCTGGCGACGATGCTGTTTCTGACAGTTGCCGTGGCTGAAATCCACCACCAGATGCTCAGGCAGATCAAACTCGTGCAGCGTATCGCACGCCGCCGCGATGTCTTCCGCGTGGTAGTTCGGTTTTTTACCGCCGCGCATGATGATATGGCCATACGGGTTGCCGCTGGTCTGGTAGATGGTCATCTGGCCGTTTTTATCCGGCGAGAGGAACATATGGCTGGCGCGCGAGGCGCGAATGGCGTCTACCGCGATGTGCGTATTGCCATCGGTGCCATTCTTAAAGCCCACCGGGCAGGAGAGCGCCGAGGCCATCTCGCGGTGGATCTGGCTCTCCGTGGTACGAGCCCCGATGGCCCCCCAACTGATGAGATCGGCGATAAACTGCCCGGTCACCATATCCAGAAACTCGGTCGCGGTCGGCACGCCCAGCTCGTTGACCTGCAAAAGCAGTTTACGCGCCAGCTCGATACCGTGGTTCACACGGTAGCTGCCGTTCAGATCAGGATCGGAGATCAGACCTTTCCAGCCCACCACGGTGCGCGGCTTTTCAAAATAGGTGCGCATCACGATTTCAAGGCGATCCTGGTGCTTATCGCGCAGCACTTTCAGGCGCTGAGCGTACTCCATTGCCGCATCAAGATCGTGAATGGAGCAGGGACCAATAATCACCAGTAAACGGCGGTCTTCACCGTTGAGGATTTTTTCAATGCGTCGACGTGACGCTGTCACGTGTTCCGCCACGCTTGCGGAGACAGGATGGCGCTGCGCCAGTTCGGCGGGCGTCACCAGACTTTCGATACGCGCTGTGCGAAGTTCGTCAGTTTTGTTCATGGAAGTTCTCAGAATTTTTTGCTTCATCGGCAGACTACCGGGAAGTGATGGGCATCACCTTAAACCAATCCCTGCTGAATTCAAGTTCGGGGCCACTCTGCCCCGAAGCGTGAACGCGATGATAACTGAAAATAAACCATCGTACTAGCATATTAGTACATGCGACGGTTTAACCCCATGATGTCGAGGATTTTCGTGGCGATCTCTTCCACCGAATAGTTGGTGCTGTTCAGCCATGGGATCTGGTTTTTGCGGTACAACGCTTCCACTTCGGAGACCTCCATGCGGCACTGACGCATCGAGGCGTAACGGCTGTTTTCGCGGCGCTCCTCGCGAATGGCGGCCAGACGCTCGGGGTTTATCGTCAAACCGAACAGCTTATGTTGCAGCGGTTTCAGGGCGGCGGGCAGCACGAGGTTATCCATATCATCGGCGATAAACGGGTAGTTCGCGGCGCGAATACCAAACTGGAGCGCCAGATAGAGGCTGGTCGGTGTTTTGCCGCAGCGCGACACGCCGAGCAAAATCACCTGCGCCTGATCGAGATTGCGCATCGAAATTCCGTCGTCGTGGGCGAGGGTGTAATCGATGGCGGCGATACGCGCGTCATACTTCACCAGATTCCCGGGGTTCAGGCCGTGGGTGCGATGGGCAACGGGTGTCGGATCGAGTTTTAGCTCGCTTTGCAGCGGAGCGACCAGCGCCTGCACGATGTCCTGACAGAAACCTTCACTTTGCAAAATAATGGTGCGAATTTCGGGGATAACAATGGAATAGAAAACTAACGGACGAATACCGGTCTGCTGATAAATCGCATCGATCTGCTCTTTCACCGCTTTTGCGCGGCTCTCGTTTTCGACAAACGGCAGCGTGATGCTGTTAATCGCAACGGGGAATTGCGACATCACCGCATGCCCCAGCACTTCGGCGGTGATCGCCGTACCATCAGAAATATAAAAAACGTGGCGATCCACAGCATTATCCATTTTATCCACCCTGAATATCGTACGTAATTGTCTGAAAGCATAAATTAAAAAAGTAAAATACACAGCAAAGAACTTGTCTGATTTATAAATGAAACGGTTTTTTTGATTTTACTGAAAAGTGGATTTCATTTTTAAATTAGTCACTTTGTTTTAAGGGTTTTAGCACGAATCTATAGGAATCATCGGGTTAGCGAATGATGGGAAAGTGTCCGAAAAACAGAAAAATAAAAGTGCTTACACGATTCACCGTTTTTTTGCCGGGAATAAATATGCCAGTATAAATACGAAGTCAGGCGTTACTTACTCCGTTTAAATATCACAAAAGGATTGTTTCGATGTCCAACAATGGCTCGTCACCGCTGGTGCTTTGGTATAACCAACTCGGCATGAATGATGTAGACAGAGTTGGAGGCAAAAATGCCTCCCTGGGTGAAATGATTACAAATCTGTCGGGTATGGGTGTTTCCGTACCGAACGGGTTTGCCACAACTGCCGACGCGTTTAACTATTTTTTAGACCAGAGCGGTGTTAACCAGCGCATTTACGACCTGCTGGACCAAACGGATATTGATGACGTAACCGCGCTTGCCAAAGCCGGTGCGCAGATCCGCCAGTGGATTATCGACACACCTTTCCAGCCGGAGCTGGAAAAAGCGATTCACGATGCTTATAACCAACTCTCTGCTGACGACGCGCAGGCCTCATTCGCCGTGCGTTCCTCTGCCACCGCAGAAGATATGCCGGACGCCTCTTTTGCCGGTCAGCAGGAAACCTTCCTGAACGTTCAGGGCTACGACGCGGTGCTGGTGGCGGTGAAGCATGTCTTTGCTTCCCTGTTCAACGACCGCGCGATCTCCTATCGCGTGCATCAGGGCTATGACCATCGCGGCGTCGCGCTCTCTGCGGGCGTGCAGCGCATGGTGCGCTCCGACATCGGCTCCTCCGGCGTGATGTTCTCCATCGATACGGAATCTGGCTTCGATCAGGTGGTGTTTATCACCTCCGCCTGGGGTCTGGGTGAGATGGTGGTGCAGGGCGCTGTTAACCCTGACGAATTCTACGTCCACAAACCGACGCTGGCGGCCAACCGTCCGTCGATTGTGCGCCGCACCATGGGCTCTAAAAAAATCCGCATGATTTACGCCCCGAGCCAGGAACACGGCAAACAGGTGGAAATCGAGGACGTGCCGCAGGAGCAACGCGACCGCTTCTCCCTGACCGATGCGGAAGTCCAGGAGCTGGCGAAACAGGCCGTTCAGATTGAAAAGCACTACGCACGTCCGATGGATATCGAATGGGCGAAAGACGGCCACACCGGCAAACTGTTTATCGTGCAGGCGCGTCCGGAAACCGTGCGTTCTCGCGGCCAGGTGATGGAACGTTACACCCTGCATGCCCAGGGCAAAATTGTCGCCGAAGGGCGTGCGATTGGTCACCGCATCGGTGCCGGCCCGGTTAAAGTGATCCACGATATCAGCGAGATGAATCGTATTCAGCCGGGTGATGTGCTGGTAACAGACATGACCGACCCGGACTGGGAACCGATCATGAAGAAAGCGGCGGCGATCGTGACCAACCGTGGTGGCCGTACCTGCCACGCGGCGATCATCGCCCGCGAGCTGGGCATTCCGGCGGTTGTCGGCTGCGGTGATGCCACCGAACGCATGAAAGACGATGAGAAAGTCACCGTCTCCTGTGCTGAAGGCGACACCGGCTACGTTTATGCCGATATTCTCGACTTCAGCGTGAAAAGCTCCAGCGTCGATACCATGCCGGATCTGCCGCTGAAAATCATGATGAACGTCGGCAACCCGGATCGTGCATTCGATTTCGCCTGTCTGCCGAACGAAGGCGTCGGCCTGGCGCGTCTGGAATTTATTATTAACCGCATGATCGGCGTGCACCCGCGCGCACTGCTGGAGTTTGACGACCAGACGCCTCAGCTGCAAAACGAAATCCGCGAGATGATGAAGGGCTACGACTCACCGAAAGAGTTCTACGTCGGACGTCTGACGGAAGGTATTGCCACCCTGGGTGCGGCATTCTATCCGAAGCGGGTGATCGTGCGTCTGTCGGACTTTAAGTCCAACGAATACGCCAACCTGGTGGGCGGCGAGCGCTACGAACCGGAAGAAGAGAACCCTATGCTCGGCTTCCGTGGCGCGGGTCGCTACGTGGCGGACAGCTTCCGCGACTGCTTCGCCCTTGAATGTGACGCGGTGAAACGCGTGCGCAACGAAATGGGTCTGACTAACGTCGAAATCATGATCCCGTTCGTGCGTACCGTGGATCAGGCGAAAGCGGTAGTCGAAGAGCTGGCGCGTCAGGGTCTCAAGCGGGGCGAGAACGGGCTGAAGATCATTATGATGTGCGAAATCCCGTCTAACGCCCTGTTGGCAGAGCAGTTCCTGGAACACTTCGACGGCTTCTCTATCGGCTCTAACGATATGACGCAGCTGACGCTGGGTCTGGACCGCGACTCCGGCGTGGTGTCTGAGCTGTTCGATGAACGTAACGAAGCGGTGAAAGCGCTGCTGTCGATGTCCATCCGCGCCGCGAAGAAACAGGGCAAATACGTCGGGATTTGTGGCCAGGGTCCATCGGACCACGACGACTTTGCCGCATGGCTGATGGAAGAGGGGATCGATAGCCTGTCCCTGAACCCGGACACCGTGGTGCAAACCTGGCTGAGCCTGGCTGAACTGAATAAGTAGTATTGATCGCGCCGTCCCTTTTATTCTTAAAGGGACGGCGACATAATTTTCCCCACTATGCTCCCCGTCACACTTAGCGCAATTAACCAAATATCGTAATCAGTCTGTTAATTTCTACAATTGTTAGCCAGCGAAGCGCTGCTAATAATTGAGCCTTACTGCGCATTACCCTACATCTTGCGCAACTGGTTGAAATACGTTTTAACCGATAAAAGGCAATTAACAATGACAATCTCCTCTGTATTACGTACCAAAGATAAAATAGGTTACGGCCTGGGTGATATGGCCAGCGCGCTGGTCTGGCAAACGGCCACCTTATTTCTGGCATATTTCTATACGGATGTATTTGGCCTGCCCGCCGCGATCATGGGTACCATGTTTCTGGTGGTGCGCGTGGTGGATGCCTTTGTCGACCCGTGCATTGGCGCGCTGGTGGATCGCACCCAGACCCGGCACGGGCGTTTCCGTCCGTGGCTGCTGTGGTTCGCCATTCCGTTTGGCGTAAGCTGTCTGATTACTTTTTATGTCCCCGATGTCGGGCCAACGGCGAAAATTGCCTATGCTTGCGTGACTTACACCTTGCTGAGCCTGATCTATTCCGCGATTAATGTGCCGTACTGCGCGATGCCGGGTGCCCTGACGATGGACCCGCGTGAGCGCCATTCCCTGCAATCCTGGCGTTTTGGACTGTCCTTTATTGGCGGCCTGATTGTTACGGTCATCGCCCTGCCGCTGGTCTCCCATTTAGGCCAGGGAAATGTGCAGAAAGGCTATTTCTATGCCATGAGTCTGATGGGGCTGTTAGGCATTATCTTATTCTTCATCTGCTTCTTTATGACCCGCGAGCGTTATTCTCCGCGTAATGATACCTCCGGCTCGATGATCACGGATTTAAAATTACTGGCCGCCAACAGCCAATGGCGCATTGTTTTTGTGTTTAATATTTTACTGCTGACGGCAGTCGTCACACGCGGCTCCGCCACGATGTATTACGTCAATTATGTGCTGCTGCGCCCGGATTTAGTCTTTGCCTTTATCGTTTCCGGAATGGTGGCCTCTTTAAGCGGAGCCTTATTATCTGAACGGTTATTGGGTAAATTTGACCGGGTGCGTGCCTATCAGTGGACGATTATTTCCTTCGTGATATTTGGCGCGATGATTTTCTTCCTGCCGCCGACGCAAATCTGGCTGATTTTCGGCCTGAACATCATCTTTAGCTTTATCCAGAACCTCACCACGCCGCTGCAGTGGACCATGTTCTCGGATGTGGTGGATTACGAAGAGCACCGCAGTGGCCGCCGTCTGGACGGGCTGGTCTTTTCCACTGCGCTGTTCGCCATTAAATTCGGCCTCGCCCTCGGCGGCGCGGTGGTTGGTTGGGTACTGGGAATCGTGAGTTATGTCCCGGGGCAGGCAATTCAAAGCCCGCAGGTACTGACCACGATTAACGCGCTGTTCACTCTGATCCCCTGCGTGCTGTTTATCGCCATGGTGGTGCTGCTCGCCATTTACAAACTGAACAGCCGCCTGGTGGATTCCATTGCACAAGAGCTTGCCCGCAAGCGCGAAGCGCGTACTGATGCGGGGCAGACCAGCCCGGCATTTCATTCTGCTACACAGGAGTAAAACATGACTGCCATCTACAAGGATGCGGGATATCCCGTGCACGAGCGTGTCGCCGATCTGCTGGCACGTATGACCCCGGAAGAGAAATTCGCGCAGATGCATGCCTACTGGCTGGTTCTGGATGAGGGCGGCAATCACCGAGAGCGCAGCGATCTTAGCGACGAATTTGCAGGCGTGAGCGAACAGGCGGCGTTGAGCGAGCGGCTCAAACTGGGCGTCGGGCAAATTACCCGTCCGCTGGGGACGCACATTGTGGATGCGCACACCGGCGTGCGCGCGGCAAACCGTCTGCAGCGGATGATGATGGAAGAGACCCGGCTGGGTATCCCCGCGCTGTTCCATGAGGAGTGCCTGGTCGGCCTGCTGTGCAAAGACGCGACGCTGTTTCCGTCCTCCCTCAACTACGGTTCGACCTGGGACCCGGCGCTGGTCAAACGTGCGGCACTGCAGATCGGCGCAGAGGCCCGCTCGGTGGGCTGTCAGCAGGGGCTGGCCCCGGTGCTGGATGTCTCTCGCGACGTGCGCTGGGGGCGTACCGAAGAGACCTTCGGTGAAGATCCGTGGCTGGTGGGGGTCATGGCGACCGCGTATGTCGACGGATTGCAGGGCGAAAAACGCGATCTGCTGGCGACCCTTAAACACTATGTCGGCCACTCTTTCAGCGAGGGGGCGCGTAACCATGCCCCGGTGCATCTCGGTTTTTGCGAGCTGAATGATACGTTCCTGCTGCCGTTTGAAATGGCGGTCAAACTGGCCAACGCCGGTTCCGTGATGCCGGCCTATCATGATATCGACAATCAGCCCGGCCACAGCGACGCCTTCTTGCTCACCACGGTGCTGCGCGAGCAGTGGGGATTCGACGGGATTGTGGTGGCCGACTACGGCGGTGTCAGCCTGTTGCATCAGCATCATGGCATTTCCCACGATGCGGCGGAGTCTGCGGCGCTGGCGTTCAACGCCGGGCTGGACGTCGAGCTGCCGAAAGACGACTGCGCCCGTAATCTGGCGGAAGCCGTGAAGCGTGGGCTGATTTCGATGGATAAGATCGATGAAATTGTCGCGCGCGTGCTGAGCGAAAAATTCCGCCTCGGTCTGTTTGAGCAGCCGTATGCGCGCGAAGAGAATATCGATCTGCAAAATGCGCAAACCCGACAGGTGGCGCGCGACGTGGCAACCCGTTCGCTGACGCTGCTGGAGAACAACGGCATACTGCCGCTTGCGGGTAAACCGCGTGTGGCAGTGGTAGGGCCAACCGCAGACGATCCGCTGGCGCTGCTGAGCGGCTACAGCTTCCCGGTGCATCTGATCATCAGCGATATGGTGGAAGAGACGTCGCAGGTAACCACACCGCTTGCCGCGCTGAAACACTATCTGGGCGATGCCCAGGTGCGTTACGCCAAAGGCTGCCACATCATTGAGCACCGCATGGCGGGCGCGCCGGTATTTCCTGGCGACAGTGGCGGCAAACCGATGCAGCAATCGCCGGTGTCATTCGATACCCGTCTGATTCCAGAGGCGGTGCGGGCGGCGCAGGACAGCGATATCGTCATCGCCTGCGTGGGCGATCTGGCGGGATTATTCCAGAGCGGTACCGTGGGTGAAGGCTCCGACACCGACAGCCTGAACCTGCCCGGCGTGCAGCAACAACTGTTGGAAGCGCTGGTGGAAACCGGTAAGCCGGTCGTGGTGGTGATGACGGGCGGACGTCCGTACAACCTGCAGGGGCTGGAAGATAAGGTCGCGGCGCTGCTGCTGGCCTGGGCACCAGGACAGGAGGGCGGCTGGGCGATAGCCGATGTGCTGACCGGGCGCGCGGAACCGCAGGGACGGCTGGTGGTGAGTGTGCCGAAAAGTGCGGGTGCGATGCCGTACTATTACAATCACAAGCTGAAAAGCGGCGGTACGCCGTTCGCCTTCCACTTTGGCTCACGCTATCCCTTCGGTTTTGGTCTCGGCTGGACGACATTTTCCTGCGATGCACTGCGTTTAGCGAAAACGTCTGTCCCGGTCGAGGGCGAGGTGATGCTGAGCGTGACGGTGCAAAACAGCGGCGAGCGTAGCGGCAGCGAAGTGGTGCAGGTCTATGTGCGCGACCGCGTGGCCTCGATGGTGCGACCGTTGCAGGAGCTTAAAGCCTTCCAGCGCGTCACGCTCTCACCGGGCGAAAAGGCGACGCTCACCTTCAGCCTGCCGGTGGATATGTTTAATTTCACCCGCCGCGACGGTAAAAGAGTGGTAGAGCCAGGCGAGTTTGAGCTGCAGGTCGGGCTGTCCTCAGCGGATATTCGCGCTGCGGTGACGGTAAATGTCACTGGCGAGACGCGGGTACTGCCGGAGAAGTGGCGGATGCTGAGTTCGTGTGAAATCGAACGAGCGTAAAAACGAGCGTAAGCAGGACAAAAAAAAGCCCATCGTGGGAGATGGGCAAAGACTACACACAGCAATTCGTTGTTTCACTCAGGGGATTTCCATGCTTATAAATCAATGCGTTGATTCATAACCGTGACTTAATAGTAGGACATGCGACGTTTTAGCGTCGATCAGATTCGTCTCAATAGTTTAAGAACTATGAAGATTTAGCGCGGGGCGAGACCAGACGTAGCGGGTTGAACCTGAGAAAAGTCTTAATAAAGATTAGGTATGCTTAAGTGTCAGGCGAGTGACCTCGCCTGACGATACATTACGGGTTGTTCTTGCCGTCAAGTTCTTCGAGATTATGCAGCGCCACTTCAGGGTCGGTACCTGGCGGTGGAATTTCATGCACCCATGCGGAGAAGAGACGCCAGGTCACAGCCAGCAGCACAGGGCCAATAAACAGCCCAATCATCCCAAAGGCAATCAACCCGCCGATGACGCCGGAGAGGATCAGAATCAACGGCAAATCCGCGCCCATACGAATAAGCATCGGACGGATGACGTTATCCATGGTGCCCACCACGCAGCTCCACACCAGCAGTACCGTACCCCAGGTAGTATCACCGCTCCAGTAGAGCCAGATAATGCAAGGGACCAGCACCAGCAACGGACCAAGCTGGACCAGACAGGTGAGGATCATGATGACGGTTAAAATGGTCGCGTACGGCACGCCGCTTATCGCCAGACCAATCCCGCCGAGAAGCGCCTGCACAAGCGCCGTAACAACCACACCCAACGCCACCGCACGAACCGCCTGGGCTGCCAGCAGCACCGCCGCGTCACCGCGTGTCCCTGCGAGACGGGTCGCAAAATGACGTACGCCCTGTGCCACCTGTTCACCGCGCCAGTAGAGCAGGGCGCTGAAAAGCAGCATCAGGGTACAGTGCATCATAAAGTGGCCGATATTGGCCGCCTGGGCGATAAACCAGGTGGTCGTGGTGCCGACATATGGCCGAACCTTCGCCATGATCGCGCTGCCGCCCATCTCCAGCAGACTGTGCCAGCCGCTGTAGAGCTTCGCGCCGACCAACGGAATGCTGTTAAGCCACGCCAGATCCGGCACGGTCATCTCACCGCTGGTGATCCCACGAATCACCGGCCCGCTGGTATCGACAAGGCTGTTAATCAGGAGCGCAATCGGAATGATAAAGACCAGAAACAGCAGCAGCGTCATTACCAGAACGGCGGGAGTACGACGACCAAAAAACAGTTTCTGCAGACGTAATAACAGTGGCCAGGTGGCAACGACCACCGTACCTGCCCACGCAAAACCGAGGACGAAGGGGCGAACTATCCATAGACACGCAACAATTATGATGGCTAAAAACAGCACCGACAGCAGTATTTGCGCAACGTCCCTGGGCTGACGAGAAGTGACCATAAATGAAATTTACCTTTCATGAAGACCAGACCGGCTGGCCGAAACAGAAAATCGCATCCCTTAATCATTAGTGATTTCAGCGATTTTTGACAGGCGAATTCTGCCCGTAAAACTGATGGGCGTATAAGAAAAAAATGTGATACAACAATTCAAACACAACGCAAACGATTATCCCCGTCATAATTCGCGCACTTGCGGCCTTGTCGCATCGCGGATTATCGAGAGGGCAACAACACTATTTAGGGTCTTCCGTAATGATCCCATTGATTTCTCAGGCACCGGGCGTCGTTCAGCTGGTGCTGACTTATTTGCAAGCACTGGAGCAACAGGGTTTTACAGGTGATACCGCCACTAACTATGCCGACAGGCTGACGATGGCGACCGACAACAGTATCTATCAGTTACTTCCCGATGCCGTCGTTTTCCCCCGTTCCACCGCCGATGTGGCGTTGCTTTCCCGTCTGGCCGCGCAGGAGCGTTTTGCGTCGCTGGTCTTCACCCCGCGCGGTGGCGGGACAGGCACCAATGGTCAGGCCCTGAATCAGGGCATTATCATTGATATGTCGCGCTATATGAACCGTATCATTGAGATCAACCCGGAAGAGGGCTGGGTGCGCGTCGAAGCGGGGGTGATTAAAGATCAGCTCAATCAGTTCCTGAAACCCTACGGCTACTTCTTTGCTCCGGAATTATCCACCAGCAACCGCGCCACGCTGGGCGGGATGATCAATACGGATGCCTCCGGCCAGGGGTCACTGGTTTACGGTAAAACCTCCGATCACGTTCTGGGCGTGCGCGCGGTGCTGCTGGGCGGGGACATTCTCGACACCCAGGCGATTCCGGTGCAGCTGGCTGAAACCCTCGGGCAGGACAACACGGCGGTCGGGCGCATTTATCGCAGCGTGCTCGAAAGCTGTCGCGATAACCGCCAGCTGATTGTCGATAAATTCCCGAAACTGAACCGCTTTCTGACGGGCTACGATCTGCGTCATGTCTTTAATGACGATCTGAGCGAGTTCGATCTCACCCGTATTCTGACCGGCTCGGAAGGCACCCTGGCCTTTATCACCGAAGCCCGTCTGGATATCACCCGGCTGCCGAAGGTGCGCCGCCTGGTGAACGTCAAATACAACTCCTTCGATGCGGCGCTGCGCAACGCGCCCTTTATGGTCGAGGCGCGCGCGCTGTCGGTGGAAACCGTCGACTCGAAAGTGCTCAATCTGGCGCGGGAAGATATCGTCTGGCACTCGGTCAGCGAGCTGATCACCGATGTGCCTGACAAAGAGATGCTGGGCCTGAACATTGTTGAATTTGCTGGCGATGATGCGGAGCTTATCGACTCACAGGTGCAGACGCTCTGTACCCGACTCGACGAACTGATCGCGCAGGGCGAGGGCGGCGTGATTGGCTGGCAGTTGTGCAACGATCTCGCGGGCATTGAGCGCATTTACGCGATGCGTAAAAAAGCGGTCGGCCTGCTGGGGAATGCGAAAGGTGCGGCCAAACCGATTCCGTTTGCGGAAGATACCTGCGTGCCGCCGGAACATCTGGCGGATTACATTGTGGAGTTCCGCGCGTTACTCGACAGCCACGGCCTGAGCTATGGCATGTTTGGTCACGTGGATGCCGGTGTGCTGCACGTGCGTCCGGCGCTGGATATGTGCGACCCGCAGCAGGAGATGCTGATGAAGCAGATCTCCGACGACGTGGTCGCGCTGACGGCAAAATACGGCGGCCTGCTGTGGGGCGAGCACGGAAAAGGTTTCCGCGCCCAGTACAGCCCGGCGTTCTTCGGCGAGCAGCTGTACGGCGAACTGCGCAAAATCAAAGCGGCGTTTGACCCGAATAACCGCCTGAACCCAGGCAAAATCTGTCCGCCTGCGGGTGTGGACGATCCGATGATGCAGGTCGACGCGGTGAAGCGCGGCACGTATGACCGCCAGATCCCGATCGCGGTGCGTTCCTCCTGGCGCGGGGCGATGGAGTGTAACGGCAACGGTCTGTGCTTTAACTTCGACGTGAAAAGCCCGATGTGCCCGTCGATGAAAATCACCAGCAACCGCATTCATTCCCCGAAAGGGCGAGCGACGCTGGTGCGCGAGTGGCTGCGATTGCTGGCCGATCGCGGCGTGGACCCGCTGAAACTCGAAAGCGATCTACCGGAAAAACGCGCCAGCCTGCGCACGCTGATTGAGCGTTCCAGGAACAGCTGGCACGCCAGTAAGGGCGAGTATGATTTTTCCCATGAAGTGAAAGAGGCGATGTCCGGCTGCCTGGCCTGTAAAGCGTGCTCGACGCAATGTCCGATCAAGATCGACGTGCCGGAGTTCCGCTCGCGCTTCCTGCAGCTGTATCACTCCCGCTATCTGCGCCCGGTGCGCGATCACCTGGTGGCGACGGTCGAAAGCTACGCCCCGCTGATGGCGCGCGCGCCGAAGACGTTCAACTTCTTTATCAATCAGCCGCTGGTACGCAAACTTTCCGAAAAACATATCGGCATGGTCGATCTGCCGCTGCTCTCCACGCCTTCTCTGCAACGCCAGCTGGTGGGCCACCGTTCGGCCAATATGACGCTGGAACAGCTGGAGGCCCTGAGCGACGAGCAAAAAGCGAAAACCGTGCTGGTGGTGCAGGACCCGTTTACCAGCTACTACGAAGCGCAGGTGGTGGCCGATTTCGTGCGGCTGGTGGAGCGCGTCGGCTATCAGCCGGTGGTGCTGCCATTCTCGCCGAACGGTAAAGCGCAGCACATTAAAGGGTTCCTGACGCGCTTTGCGAAAACGGCGCAGAAAACGTCGGACTTTTTGAACCGTATCGCGCAGCTGGGCATGCCGATGGTGGGCGTCGATCCGGCGCTGGTGCTCTGTTATCGCGACGAGTACAAACAGACTCTGGGCGACAAGCGCGGGGATTTCAGCGTTATGCTGGTGCATGAATGGCTGCATGCGGCGCTGCACTCTGCCGAGACAAAAGAGGTCAGTGGTGAAGCCTGGTATCTCTTTGGACACTGCACGGAAGTGACCGCGCTGCCGGGTGCGCCTGCGCAATGGGCCTCTATTTTTGCCCGCTTTGGCGCGAAGCTGGAAAACGTCAGCGTCGGCTGCTGCGGGATGGCCGGGACCTACGGCCACGAAGTGAAAAACCACGCGAATTCGCTGGGGATCTACGAATTGTCATGGCATCAGGCCATGCAGCGTTTGCCGCGAAATCGCTGTCTGGCGACGGGTTACTCCTGTCGCAGCCAGGTGAAACGCGTTGAAGGAAGCGGCGTTCGCCATCCATTGCAGGCTTTACTGGAGATTATGGGATGATCTGGAAACGTACCGTGACGCTTGAGGTGCTCAATGCCATGGGCGAAGGGAATATGGTCGGGCTGCTCGATATTCAGTTTACCCGTATCGGCGAAGACATCCTTGAAGCCACCATGCCGGTGGACAGCCGCACGCATCAGCCGTTTGGCCTGCTGCACGGCGGCGCGTCCGTGGTGCTGGCGGAGACGCTGGGATCGGTGGCGGGTTACCTCTGTACCGACGGGGAGCAAAAGGTGGTGGGGCTGGAAGTGAATGCCAACCACATTCGCTCCGTACGCAGCGGGCGCGTGCGCGGCGTCTGTCGCGCGCTCCATGCGGGCGGTCGTCATCAGGTGTGGCATATCGATATTTTCGACGAGCAGGAGAGGCTGTGCTGTTCGTCGCGTCTGACGACAGCGGTGGTTTAAATAAAGGTAAACATCCTTGAGGAATTGTTTTTGGTCAAAAATTGGTCAGTCAGACGTGCTATACTGGTCAGGTTTTGTACATAGAGAGGATGTTATGGATACCGAAATGAGCCCCACCCAACTGGCAGTAGAGTTTTTACGTCGCGATAAGAGCAACCTGTCCCCGGCGCAGTACCTGAAAAAGCTGAAACAGCTTGAACTGGAGTTTGCCGACCTGCTCGCGCTCTCTTCAAACGAACTGAAAGAAGAGATCTACTTTGCCTGGCGGTTAGGCGTTCACGTCCATTAATACTCCCGCTTGTTTAAAAGGCCGCTCATGCGGCCTTTTTTGTTTTTATCCGTTAAGCGATCGGGTGGCTAAACGTTCACCGCGTCAATCAGCCGGGTTTTCATCGACTGATAGGCAGAGGCGGCATAATCTTCCGCCCAGCGCTGATCGTCGATGGCCTCCAGTTTAACCGCGCAGTACTTGGTTTCCGGCGTTTTCGACGTCGGGTCCAGATTATCCTGAGTCAGTTCGTTACAGGCTCCGATCCACCACTGGTAAGTCATGTACACCGCGCCCGGATTAATGCGCTCGCTGGCGTTCGCCCGGGTGATCACTTTCCCGCGACGCGAACGCACCCACACCAGCTGTCCGTCTCTTACCCCCAGCGCGTCGGCATCCGCCGGATTCATCTGCACCCGTCCCGGTTCATCGGCCAGGCTTTGCAGCGCGGCGCAGTTGCCGGTCATCGAACGGCAGGAGTAGTGGCCGACTTCGCGCACCGTACACAGCACTAACGGATAGTCTGCATCCGGCACTTCAGCAGGCGCGCGCCACGGAGCGGCAAACAGTTGGCCTTTACCGTTGGGCGTATCGAACTGATTGTCTTTGTACAGGTAGGGCGTGCCGGGGTGATCCAGCGTCGGACATGGCCATTGCACGTGGCCCATCTCACCCATTTTTTCGTAGGTGACGCCGAAGAACAGCGGGCAGAGTTCGCGCATTTCGTCCCAAATCTGCTGGTTGGAGTCGTAATGCATTGGATAGCCCATCGCGCTGGCAAGCAGGCTGATGATCTCCCAGTCGCGTTTCACGTTGCCGCTGGCCTCGATTGCTTTACCGAAGCGCTGGAAGCCGCGGTCTGCACAGGTAAACACGCCGCCGTGCTCACCCCAGGAGGTCGCCGGCAACAGTACATCGGCGACTTCGGCGGTTTTGGTCATGAAGATGTCCTGCACCACCACGAAATCGAGCGCCTCAAAGCCGCGACGCACCAGGCCCAGATCCGCTTCGGTCTGGAGCGGGTCTTCCCCCATGATGTAGTAGGCTTTGATTTTGCCTTCCAGCGCCAGGTGCGGCACTTCGGTGATGCGTGTGCCGACCTGATCGTCCATGGT
Source organism: Lelliottia sp. 489 (assembly GCF_050435885.1). Lineage (NCBI taxonomy): Bacteria > Pseudomonadati > Pseudomonadota > Gammaproteobacteria > Enterobacterales > Enterobacteriaceae > Lelliottia > Lelliottia sp. 489. The sequence continues at coordinate 261,917 of NZ_JBNDLC010000001.1, forward strand.
GTTAACGTCAATCCCCCAGGCGTCAGCAAACTTCGCGCGAACGGCGGCATCCGTCACGTCCTGATAGCCAGGGAACATGTTCGGCAGCACGCCCATATCGCACGCGCCCTGTACGTTGTTTTGCCCGCGAACCGGACCAACGCCGACGGCAGGGCGGCCGAGATTGCCGGTCAGCAGCGCCAGGCTCGACAGGCCTTTCACCACATCCACGGCCTGGCCGAACTGGGTCACGCCCATGCCCCACATCACCGTGGCAGACGGCGCGGCGGCGAAGGTGCGCATCGCATGACGCACGTCGCGCGCCGGGATGCCGGTCAGATGTTCGACCTTCTCAGGCGCGTAATCCGCAACGATTTTACGATAGGCGTCGAGGCCATCGGTGAAGCGCGCGACGTAGTTTTTGTCGTACAACTCCTCTTCGAGCAGAACGTAGCCAAAGGCATTGACCAGCGCCATATTGCTGCCGTTGTTGAGCTGCAAATGCTGATCGGCGATGCGCGCAGTTTCAATGCGACGCGGATCGCAGACGATGATTTTGGCACCGTTTTGTCGGGCTTTGAGCACCCGACGGGCGACGATCGGGTGCGAATCGGCGCAGTTATAGCCGAACACCAGCAGACATGTTGAGTTCTCGATATCGTTTATGGAGTTACTCATTGCGCCGTTGCCGAGCGTCTCCTGCAAACCGGCCACTGACGGGCCGTGGCAGACGCGGGCGCAGCAGTCCACGTTATTGGTGTTAAGCACACCGCGCGCAAACTTCTGCATCACGTAGTTGGTTTCGTTGCCGGTACCGCGTGACGATCCGGTCGTCATGATCGCGCGTGGGCCGTGCTGCTCTTTGATGGCTTTCAGTTTGCTGGCGGTGTAGCGGATCGCCTCTTCCCAGGTGACAGGGGTGAATTTGTCTCCTTTGTTATAGCGGATCATCGGCTGGGTGAGGCGGGGGGTGAGCAGACGGGTATCGTTGAGAAAGTCCCAGCCGTAAAAGCCTTTCAGGCACAGGGTGCCCTGGTTGGTGACGCCTTCAGCGGCTTCGGCACGGAGGATACGGTTGCTTTCTACAACGAGATTTAATTTACAGCCTGCGCCACAGTAGGGGCAGACGCTTGCGATTTTTTTCATCAATAACAGACCTGTTAAGAAATGAATTAAGGTATTGCGGAGGTCCGCAATACATCATGCGATTCAATATGTTGAATGTGCGTCATCTGACATTCCTGCTAAGCAGGTTCTGTGCCAGATTTCATTTCATTGATTTAACAGGAGTTGTTTGGTTTTGAGCGCCTGGCTCGACATGACATTCGACAAAAGTGTCGACAAAAGAAAAGGCCAGTGAGAAAACGCAGCAGGGTGCGACGCTCTTCTGGCCTTCGGGGGCGAAATCGTTTTTTTAGATATCGTCCATGGTATAGCCAACCACGATTTCGAGGGTTTTGCGGATCACGTCCGCCATCACCACATCGTCGGTGGTTTCAAGGGCGTTAATCAGCCAGAGGATAATGGCTTTGTTGGTCAGATGCCCTTCTGACGCCATGATACAGCTCACCGCAGAGGCGAAAAGCGCGGATTCATCGGCCAGTCTGTCGCCTGCATTACGGAAATATTCAGACAGCGCGGTATCATGAAAACCAGTATACGCAGCGGGTTGAACTTGAATATTTTGTCTCATTTATTCTCACCGTAAGGGTTATTGATCGGTTGCTGTTAGTGTATGTTTCTTGAACCGCTGGGCTTGCCATCGCCAAACAGCGGGAAAACATTATCGCTTTGCTCGCTTTTTAGACCGTTCAGATCCCTCTGAGGGCGGGCTCTCTTACGTTGTGCGAACGGCGTACCGCTGGCGCTGATTTCGGCTATCACCGCCGCGAGGGCTTCGCGACGGCGAGGGTCGGCCTCACTCGCCTCCATGTCCCGCAGTCTCCGCACGAGAGACTGCTTGCTGACAGGGCCGTGCTCTTTCAGAAGAGATAAAACCGCCTCTCCAATTAATTCATCTGTTAATTGCTCTATTTCACTTCTGTTCATAACTGCATCTCTGATTGCCGCAGGGTGACGTCACGCCGTGCGGCATTAAGTCAGATCCCCTTTTAAGGGGGTCTGCTGAAGATTGCCAGGTCTTTTTGTGCCTGAAACGTTCCTTCGTCAGAATTGACTTAAAAACCAGGTGATCTGTTAAATGGGTTTGCTATTGGATCTCAGCGATCAAATAGCAAACCAATCAATGCATGGTAGTGGCTCTCTTCTTCTGGACCGGACGCCTTATCAAGACGGCTGAGTAACTTGGTGCACAGGTTTTTGCGATTCAAATGACGGCCATCGCTCAGGATCTCTACTACGATCTGTCCCAGGGTTTCTTGCTGAGTAGGTAGCGCAGCTTTCTCGAAGTACTGGACAATCGCATTACCGCTATCGGGAATGTAGCTGTTCTGACGCATGTATCACTCCTGTAAAATTAAGTAGTCAGCTAAGTTACGATTTAAGTTATACGTTTTTTAAAAAGTTGTACATTTTTGATGTACAGTTTTTTAGCGTAATTTTAAACAAAAAGTGCTATTTGTTTTTTATCAGTAAGTTACAATGTGTTTGATTCGATATCAGTACAGAATATATTGTACAAGATGTTTCACTCTGAAAATTCTGTACAAACGCGCGGGGAGGCCGTGGAATCCGGCTGAACTGTTTGAAATGTGAATTATTTGTTAATCAATGAATGTGGTATAACAATGACCTGACCCCCGCGACACGCCGCGGGGGTAACCTTCTACTCACCAGGACGACTATGCTCACGACAATAATCTACCGCAGCCATCTCTGCGAAAACGTTCCGGTGAAAGCGCTGGAAGAGATGGTCGCGGGAGCGAACATTAAGAACGGGGAATCCGACGTCACCGGGATTTTACTGTTCAATGGAACGCACTTTTTCCAGCTGCTGGAAGGGCCGGAAGAGAGCGTTTTCCGCATTTACGCCGACATTTGCAAAGATCCGCGCCACTACAACCTGGTGGAGCTGCTGTGCGATTACGCGCCGTCGCGACGCTTTGGCAAAGCAGGAATGGAGCTGTTCGATTTACGCACTTATGATCGCCAGGAAGTACTCCAGAAGGTGCTTGATAAAGGGACGACCAAGTACCAGCTGACCTACAACGATCGCGCATTGCAGTTCTTCCGTACCTTCGTTGAAGCGACGGAAAAAGCCAACTACTACGAAATTCCTGACGGCGATAGCTGGGACTTTATCCCGGACGACGATGTTGCACCGGCAGAACCCCTGACGCTCGACGCATCGGCTGATTGCGGCTTTGCCTTTCAGCCGATTGTCGATCCCTTTGCCCGGGAACTGGTCTCCTATGAGGCCCTGATCCGCACCGCTGACGGCGGCTCTCCGGATGCCTACTTCAAAAAATTCTCTGGCAACGAGATTTACGAGGCGGATTTGCAGAGTAAGAAAGTGGCGTTTGCCATGGCCGGCAAGTTACGCCTTCAGGAGCAGGCCTTATCCGTCAACCTGCTGCCGATGACGCTGGTGAATGTGCCCGGCGCGGTGGGATTTCTGTTAAATGAGATTGAAGCCAACGGTCTGGTGCCGGAGCAGATTGTGGTCGAGTTCACCGAGAGCGAAGTGATTTCGCGCTTTGATGAATTTAAAGACGCCGTCCGCCAGCTCAAAAGTGCCGGTATCAGCGTGGCAATCGATCACTTTGGCGCGGGTTTCGCCGGGCTATTACTGCTGGCACAGTTCCAGCCAGACCGAATCAAGATTAATCGCGATCTGGTGGCGGATGTCCATCGCAGCGGCCCGCGACAGGCGATTATTCAGGCCATCATCAAATGCTGTACATCCCTTGAAATCCTGGTGTGTGCCGTGGGTGTCGAAAAGGCGGAAGAGTGGATGTGGCTTGAGTCGGCGGGGATCTCCCAGTTCCAGGGACATCTGTTTGCCAGCCCGCGTTTTGGCGGGATTCCAGCCGTGGCGTGGCCGGAGAAAAAACAGGGATAGCGTCGTAAAGGTTGTACAAATCAGACCAGGTACACGTCATCTTGTACAAAATCGACTTGTACCCTGGTCAATTGTTAGTTATACAATCAGGTTATACAATCTGCTAAAGTTGATCAGGTTTGGTATGGAAGTATTGCGTTTAAGCATGAGGGAGTTAATGGCCTTATACAGTATCGGCGAAGTCGCCGAACGATGCGGAATCAACCCCGTCACACTGCGCGCCTGGCAGCGACGCTACGGTTTGTTGAAGCCGCAGCGCAGTGAAGGGGGCCATCGTCAGTTTGACGAAGAGGATATCCAGCGCATCGAGGAGATTAAACGCCTCATGAAAACCGGCATTTCGGTTGGCAAGGTAAAGGCGTTACTGGAAGTCGGCGTTCCTCTGGTGGACAGCAACTGGATCTCTCTTCAGGAAGAGATGATGACGGTGCTGCGGTTTGCCAGTCCCGCGAAACTGCGACTTAAAATTTCTGAATTCCGTCGCGACCACGCCATAGAAGTTCTCATCGATCACATTTTCATTCCGGTTCGTCAGCGTTTAAGCCTGGATCACAACACCGCTCGACACATGTCCAGCCTGCTGGATGGGGTGCTGATCGATTTCATTGCGATGCTTCTGGCTGAAGCGCGCAAAAAACCGGGCAACGAAGCGTTGCTGATTGGGTGGGATACGGACGATCGTACGCGTTTATGGCTGGAAGCCGGGCGCCTGTCGCAGCAGGGCTGGCATATTGATGTGCTGGCTGAGCCGATCGACTCGCCGAAACCCGAGCTGTTCCCGGGGCAAAAAATATTTGTCTGGACGGGCCATGCGCCGTCAATGCGTCAGCAGGAGCAGTTAGATCACTGGCGCGAACAAGGTTTTTCCGTCTCATTCATCAACGGCTAATCGCCTGACAAGACTAAAAAGGCCCTTTCGGGCCTGTCATATTTGCTGCTTATTCGCGGCTTATTTCCTGCCGACCAATAAACCGATGATCAGCCCGATTGCGCCTGCCGCCATCAGCCCGGTCAATGGATTATCACGAACTCTGTCAGAGACCTCTGAAGCGACGTCTGATGCTTGTGCTGCGTATTTGCGTGCGGCGCCTTTTAGCTGATGTTTCGGTGAATCAACCGCATCGCCAAACTGGGACTGCGCTTCGCCTGCAAATTCATCGGCTTTATTCAGGGCTTTTTTCGCCAGGCGATCGGCTTCATTCTCAAAATCATGTGATGACATACTTATCTCCTTTTGGTGTCACATAAAGTTTAGTCCCTTATCCCTGACGCGCTGATGATTCGGTGTTTTCCTGGAATGCCCTGTTTGCGTAAATCACATAACGCCCTGATTTTCGGGTAGTCGGTTGATTCTGAAGATTTTCTAAAACCGATTAAATAAATAGGTATTCCCGATACATATTTTCCCCTTGCGCTGTTCTCACGGTTTTAGCCCATCAAATGCGTTATACATCAAAGCATTAAACAATTTTTTCATAGCCTAATAAGCTGCGTCGCAGGGTCTATGCTTAATAAAAGTAGCCAAAAAGGGCGGTTTAGCCGAAAGCCCCTGCTGTCAGGGGGTTGAAGTGATAATCGTTATCACTAACATGGTGTAATGCCCCTGGTGGCTTAACAGATGAGGTGGACCTATGGAATTGCATTCAGAAACCTTTAATCCCGCTGATTTTGCCTGGCGTGGTTTGACGCTGACGCCCACGGCGGCGGCGCATATTCACGAGCTGATAGCGAAGAAGCCGGATATTGTGGGCTTGCGTCTCGGCGTTAAACAGACTGGCTGCGCCGGGTTCGGCTACGTGCTGGACACGGTGAGCGTGCCCGAAAAAGACGATCTGGTGTTCGAAACCGACGGGGCGAAGCTGTTTGTCGCACTGCAGGCGATGCCGTTTATCGATGGCACCGAAGTCGATTACGTGCGCGAAGGCTTAAACCAGTTATTCAAATTCAATAACCCGAAAGCGCAGAATGAATGCGGCTGCGGCGAAAGCTTTGGGGTATAGGCGGTACTATGTCTCGTAATACTGAAGCAACTGACGATGTGAACACCTGGAGTGGCGGGCACCTCAACTATAAAGAGGGCTTTTTCACCCACCTGCAAACGGACGAACTGGCGAAAGGCATCAACGAAGAGGTGGTGCGCGCGATTTCGGCCAAACGTAATGAGCCGGAGTGGATGCTCGAGTTTCGCCTGAGCGCGTTTCGCGCCTGGCTGGAAATGGAAGAACCCCACTGGCTGAAAGCACATTACGATAAGCTCAACTATCAGGACTACAGCTACTACTCCGCGCCATCCTGCGGCAGCTGTGATGATACCTGCGCGTCTCAGCCGGGTGCCGTACAGCAGACGGGCGCCAACACGTTCCTGAGCAAAGAGGTGGAAGAGGCTTTCGAGCAGCTCGGCGTGCCGGTGCGCGAAGGACGTGAAGTGGCCGTCGACGCCATTTTTGACTCCGTTTCCGTTGCCACCACCTACCGAGGCAAGCTGGCCGAGCAGGGCATTATTTTCTGCTCCTTTGGCGAAGCCATTCACGATCACCCGGAACTGGTGAAGAAATACATCGGTACCGTGGTGCCAAGCAACGATAACTTCTTTGCGGCGCTAAACGCGGCGGTCGCCTCCGACGGCACCTTTATCTACGTGCCGAAAGGCGTGCGTTGTCCGATGGAGCTGTCGACTTACTTCCGTATCAACGCGGAAAAAACCGGCCAGTTCGAGCGCACCATTCTGGTGGCCGACGAAGGCAGCTACGTGAGCTATATCGAAGGGTGTTCTGCGCCCGTGCGCGACAGCTATCAGCTGCACGCGGCGGTAGTAGAGGTGATCATCCACAAAGACGCCGAAGTGAAATACTCCACGGTGCAAAACTGGTTCCCTGGTGACGGTAATACGGGCGGCATCCTGAACTTCGTGACCAAGCGCGCCCTGTGCGAAGGTGAAAACAGTAAAATGTCCTGGACCCAGTCCGAGACCGGTTCGGCGATCACCTGGAAATACCCGAGCTGTATTCTGCGCGGCGATAACTCGATCGGTGAGTTCTACTCCGTGGCGCTGACCAGCGGCCATCAGCAGGCCGATACCGGCACCAAGATGATTCACATCGGTAAAAACACCAAATCGACGATTATTTCGAAAGGCATTTCTGCCGGGCACAGCCAGAACAGCTATCGCGGCCTGGTGAAAATCATGCCGACAGCGACTAACGCCCGTAACTTCACCCAGTGTGATTCGATGCTGATCGGCACCGACTGCGGGGCGCACACCTTCCCGTACGTGGAGTGTCGCAACAACAGCGCCCAGCTTGAGCACGAGGCCACCACTTCGCGCATCGGCGAAGACCAGCTGTTCTACTGCCTACAGCGCGGGATCAGCGAAGAAGATGCGATTTCGATGATTGTGAACGGCTTCTGCAAGGACGTGTTCTCTGAGCTGCCGCTGGAATTTGCCGTAGAAGCACAAAAATTACTCGCGATTAGCCTTGAGCACAGCGTCGGTTAAGGAAAAAACATGTTAAGCATTAAAGATTTACAGGTCAGTGTGGAAGATAAAGCGATCCTGCGTGGGCTGAATATTGACGTCCGTCCGGGTGAAGTGCATGCCATTATGGGGCCAAACGGCTCCGGGAAAAGTACGCTCTCCGCGACGCTGGCCGGGCGTGAAGATTATGAAGTGGTCGGCGGGTCCGTCGAGTTTAAGGGCAAAGATCTGCTGGAACTCTCCCCGGAAGATCGCGCCGGTGAGGGCATCTTTATGGCCTTCCAGTATCCGGTCGAAATCCCGGGCGTCAGCAACCAGTTCTTCCTGCAAACCTCCCTCAACGCGGTGCGCAAATACCGTGGAGAAGAGGAGCTGGATCGCTTTGACTTCCAGGATCTGATGGAAGAGAAGATCAAACTGCTGAAAATGCCGGAAGATTTGCTGACCCGTTCTGTGAACGTCGGCTTCTCCGGTGGCGAGAAAAAACGTAACGATATCCTGCAGATGGCGGTGCTGGAGCCGGAGCTGTGTATTCTGGATGAAACGGACTCCGGTCTGGACATCGATGCGCTGAAAATTGTTGCTGACGGCGTGAACTCCCTGCGCGACGGCAAACGTTCGTTCATTATCGTCACTCACTATCAGCGCATTCTTGACTATATCAAACCGGATTACGTCCACGTTCTGTATCAGGGCCGCATCGTTAAATCCGGCGATTTTACTCTGGTCAAACAACTGGAGGAGCAGGGCTATGGCTGGCTTACCGAACAGCAGTAACGCACTGCAGCAGTGGCATCGCCTGTTTGAAACCCAGGGCGAAACGCGATCTGAACAGGCGCAACAGCACCTGCAGCAGATGCTGCGTCTCGGTCTGCCGACGCGCAAACATGAAAACTGGAAGTACACGCCGCTGGACGGCTTGCTCAACAGTCAGTTTGTCACGCGTCTGGCGGATGTCACGCCAGCCCAGCGCGATGCGCTGGCGCTGAATATTGACGCCGTACGTCTGGTGTTTGTTGATGGGCGTTATAACCCGGAACTGAGCGACAGCACTGAGGGCAGTGGGTTTGACGTTGAGATCAATGACCAGCGCCAGTCTCTGCCTGCGCCGGTGCAGCCGGAAGTGTTCCTGCATCTGACCGAAAGCCTGGCGTCAGGCGTGACGCATGTCCGCGTGAAGCGTAATCAGCGCCCGGCGAAACCGCTGCTGCTGTTGCATATCACGCAGGGGCTGGAGGGCGAAGAGGTTAATACAGCCCACTATCGTCATCATCTCGACCTGGCTGAGGGGGCGGAAGCGACCCTTATCGAGCATTACGTCAGCCTGAATGAGACCAGACACTTTACCGGCGCGCGCCTGACGATGAACGTGGCGGCCAATGCCCAGCTGCATCACATCAAGCTGGCGTTTGAAAACCCGGTGAGCCATCACTTTGCCCACAACGACATGCTGATTGGCCCGGACGCGGCGGCGTACAGCCACAGCTTCCTTCTCGGCGGGGCGGTGCTGCGCCACAATACCAGCACGCAGCTTAACGGCGAGAACACCACGTTGCGCATGAACAGCCTGGCGATGCCGGTGAAGTCGGAAGTGTGCGATACCCGTACCTGGCTTGAGCACAACAAAGGCTTCTGTAACAGTCGCCAGATGCATAAAGTCATCGCCAACGACAAAGGGCGGGCGGTGTTTAACGGCCTGATTAACGTGGCGCAACACGCCATCAAAACCGACGGGCAGATGACGAACAACAATCTGCTGCTGGGCCGTCTGGCGGAAGTGGACACCAAGCCGCAGCTCGAAATTTATGCCGATGACGTCAAGTGCAGCCACGGGGCGACGGTTGGACGTATCGACGATGAACAGATGTTCTATCTGCGCTCGCGTGGGATCGACAAGCAGGCGGCGCAGAAGATGATTATTTACGCGTTCGCCGCGGAGCTGACGGAAGCGCTGCGCGATGAAACCCTGAAACAGCAGGTGCTGGCACGCATTGGTCAGCGTTTGCCAGGAGGCGAAGCATGAGTTTTCCCGTAGAGAAAGTGCGGGCGGATTTTCCCGTCCTGACCCGTGAAGTGAACGGTCTGCCGCTTGCCTATCTCGACAGCGCGGCCAGCGCGCAGAAGCCGAATCAGGTGATTGACGCCGAGGCGGAGTTTTATCGCCACGGCTATGCGGCGGTGCATCGCGGTATTCATACCCTCAGCGCCGAAGCGACGCAGCGGATGGAAAACGTGCGCACGCAGCTTGCGACCTTCCTCAACGCCCGTTCACCGGAAGAGCTGGTGTTCGTGCGCGGCACCACCGAAGGCATCAACCTGGTGGCCAACAGCTGGGGCAGTGCGCAGGTGCATGCGGGTGACAACATCATCATCACCCAGATGGAGCATCACGCCAATATCGTGCCGTGGCAGATGCTTTGCGAGCGTGTGGGGGCACAACTGCGCGTGATCCCGCTCAATCAGGACGGAACGTTGCAGCTGGAGCTGCTGGATACTCTGCTCGACGACCGTACGCGGCTGGTGGCGATTACCCAGATTTCCAACGTGCTTGGCACCGAAAACCCGGTGGCCGAGATCATCGCCAAAGCGCATCAGGCCGGTGCGAAAGTGCTGGTGGATGGCGCGCAGGCGGTGATGCACCACGCTACCGACGTGCAGGCGCTGGACTGCGATTTTTACGTCTTCTCCGGTCATAAACTGTATGGCCCGACCGGGATAGGCGTGCTGTACGTGAAAGAGGATATCCTGCAGGCGATGCCGCCGTGGGAAGGGGGCGGGTCGATGATCGCCACCGTCAGCCTGACGCAGGGCACGACCTACGCTAAAGCGCCGTGGCGCTTTGAGGCCGGGACGCCGAACACGGGCGGAATTATCGGGCTGGGCGCGGCAGTGGAGTACGTATCAGCGATTGGGCTGGATGCGATTGCCGAGTACGAACAGACGCTGATGCGCTATGCGCTGGCGGAGCTGGCCAGCGTGCCGGATCTGACGCTCTACGGACCGGATTCGCGCAAAGGGGTTATTGCCTTTAATCTGGGTCAACATCACGCCTACGACGTGGGAAGTTTCCTGGATAACTACGGCGTGGCCGTGCGCACCGGGCACCACTGCGCGATGCCGCTGATGGCGTTTTACCAGGTCCCGGCCATGTGCCGCGCGTCGCTGGTGATGTATAACACAACGGAAGAGATCGACAGGCTGGTGACAGGACTGAAACGTATCCATCACCTGCTGGGCTAAGAGAGGCAAGACATGGCCGCGTTGCCGGACAGAGACAAACTGTTGCGTAACTTTACCCGTTGCGCCAACTGGGAAGAGAAATACCTGTACATCATTGAGCTGGGACAGCGTTTGCCTGCGCTCAGCGAAGCAGCACACAGCCCGGAGAACATTATCCAGGGTTGTCAGAGCCAGGTCTGGATTGTGATGCGCCAGACCGACGACGGCGTGATTGAATTGCAGGGCGACAGCGATGCTGCCATTGTGAAAGGGCTGGTTGCCGTCGTGTTTATCCTGTATCACCAGATGTCCGCTCAGGACATTGTGGCCTTTGACGTGCGCCCGTGGTTTGAAAAAATGTCACTGGCACAACATTTAACCCCCTCCCGATCCCAGGGGCTGGAAGCGATGATCCGCGCAATCCGCTCCAAAGCGTCCAACATTAGCTAAACTAAAAAGACTGCATTCATTCTGTTACGCGAGGTGGCTCCCACCTCGCTGGTTTTTCGGCTTTCTGGCGTTCTGTCAGTGAATAAGGAATCTCAGCATGAAGCGCGCGTCGATAATTACACTTTTACTGCTCAGCACTTTCGGTGGCCTTAATTCTGCCAGCGCGATGGATTATCCGTTGCCGCCAGCGGGCAGCCGCCTTATTGGTCAAAATCAAACCTACGCCATCCAGGAAGGGGACAAAAATTTGCAGGCGATTGCCCGTCGATTTAATACCGCGGCGCAACTGATCCTCGAAACCAATAATACGATTGCACCGGTCTATCCTGCGCCGGGGACGGTGATAACCATTCCGTCGCAAATGTTGCTGCCGGATACACCGCGCGAGGGCATCGTGGTGAATCTGGCCGAGCTGCGGCTCTACTACTTCCCGCCGGGGGAGAATATCGTTCAGGTCTATCCTTTAGGCATTGGCCAGTTGGGGCTGGAGACGCCGGTCAGCACTACGCGCGTGAGCCAGAAAATCCCGAATCCAACCTGGACGCCAACACCGGGCATCAGAGCGCGTTCTCTGGCGCAAGGTATCAAATTGCCGCCTGTGGTCCCGGCAGGGCCTAACAACCCGCTGGGGCGCTTTGCGCTGCGTCTGGGGATAGGCAACGGGGAGTATCTGATTCATGGCACCAGCGCGCCGGACAGTGTCGGGCTGCGCGTCAGCTCCGGCTGTATGCGCATGAATGCGCCGGACATTAAAGCGCTGTTCGCTCAGGCGCGCGTGGGGACCCGCGTGCAGATCATCAACGAGCCGGTGAAGTTCTCCGTTGAACCCGATGGCAGACGCTATGTAGAAGTACATCGCCCGCTGGCTCAGGTCGAAGGGGAGAACCCGCAAACCACGCCAATCGTGCATAACGCGGGCTTTGCGTCCTTTGCGTCGCTGGAGGGTAATGACAAAGTGCTGATTGATAAAGCGCTGTCGCGCCGCGCGGGTATTCCGGTTGCGGTCTCTGCGGGAAACGGCCCATCCGCCTCGGTGGCGAATCCGGTGCTGTCGGTGCAGAACAGTCGCGCATCAGACGCGGTGTCTGAAGGCGAGAAAGAGGTGGTCATGCAGTAGGGCGAATAACAGGCAAAAAAAATGGCGCACAATGTGCGCCATTTTATTAACAGGTACTATTACTTACGGTATTTAGTAGCCTGGTTGTCCAGACGCTGGTTAGCGCGTGCTGCGTCGTCTTTAGCAGCCTGAACGTCAGAACGGATTGCGTTCACGTCGTTGCTCAGCTGGTCAACTTTAGCGTTCAGAGTCTGAACGTCAGAAGACAGTTGGTCGATTTTAGCATTGCTAGAACAACCAGCCAGCATAGTAGAAGCCAGGATTACCGCGCCCAGTACCAGTTTAGTACGATTCATTATTAATACCCTCTAGATTGAGTTAATCTCCATGTAGCGTTACAAGTATTACACAAAGTTTTTTATGTTGAGAATATTTTTTTGATGGGAATACACCTATTTTTGATCGTTCGCTCAAAGAAACAACGAATCTGCCCCTTTTGCCGAAAAAGCTATGTTAAAAAAGACATTTTTCATCGGATTCATCTTAGATAAATCGCTCTTAAATAGAAAAACTCGATTTGCATTTTGAATAAACATGGCTAATGCCATAAATAAAAAAAGCGCCCGAAGGCGCTTTTTTAGCAAATTAATTCGTTTGATAATGATTACAGGACGTGAACAGACGCTGTATTGGTCGTTCCGCTTGGTACCAGCGCACCAGAAACCATCACCACAACGTCACCTTTACGTGCCAGACCACAATCAACCAGCTGCAGAGCCACTTCTTTACCCAGACGGTAGAAATCGTCGGTAGACGCGATCTCTTTCACCAGGTGTGGGATCACGCCTTTGCTCAGAACCAGCTGACGAGCAGTGGTTTCGTTGGTGGTCAGCGCCAGGATGGTGGCGTTCGGGAAGTATTTACGCACGGCCTTAGCGGATTTGCCGCCCTGGGTCGCCACCACGATCAGTGGTGCATCCAGTTTCTCAGCGGTTTCAACGGCACCACGGCAAACGGCTTCGGTGATACGCAGTTTACGGCTGTCGTTGCTGTTATCCAGACGGCTGGTCATAACGCGGTCAGTACGCTCGCAGATGGTAGCCATGATGGTCACGGCTTCCAGCGGGTATTTACCTTTCGCGGATTCGCCAGACAGCATCACGGCATCGGTACCGTCAAGGATGGCGTTCGCCACGTCACCGGCTTCTGCGCGGGTAGGGCGTGGGTTTTTGATCATAGAGTCAAGCATCTGCGTGGCAGTGATAACCACTTTACGTGCACGCACACACTTCTCGATCATCATCTTCTGCGCGAAGATCACTTCTTCAACCGGGATTTCAACGCCCAGATCGCCACGAGCAACCATGATGCCGTCAGACGCTTCGAGGATTTCGTCGAAGTTGTTCAGGCCTTCCTGGTTTTCGATTTTGGAGATGATCTGGATCTTCTCGCCGCCGTGGGCTTTCAGGTGCTCACGGATTTCGGTCACGTCGGAACGTTTACGGATAAAGGACGCTGCAACGAAATCAACGCCTTGCTCGCAACCGAAGATCAGGTCTTGTTTGTCTTTTTCAGCCAGGGCTGGCAGTGCGATGGAAACGCCTGGCAGGTTAACGCCTTTGTTCTCGCCCAGGTCACCGTTGTTCAGCACTTTACAAACAACGTTTTTGCCTTCGATAGCGGTCACTTCCATACCGATCAGGCCGTCATCCACCAGCACGGTGTTGCCAACGGACAGGTCGGTGGTGAAACCTTCGTACGTCACAGCGACGATTTCGTTGTTACCCACAACGGATTTGTCGGTCGTGAAGGTGAAGGTCTGACCCGCTTTCAGGGAGACGTCGTTGCCGCCTTCCAGTTTGATGGTACGGATTTCCGGGCCTTTGGTATCCAGCAGGATCGCTGCTTTTTTACCGGTCTTGCTCATCACGTTGCGCAAGTTCTGAATACGTTGACCGTGTTCAGCATAGTCGCCGTGAGAGAAGTTCAGACGCATTACGTTCATGCCGGCGTCCAGCATTTTGCTCAGCATCTCTTCAGATTCGGTTTTCGGGCCGATGGTGCAAACAATTTTCGTCTTTTTCATGACAGTCTTAGTCTTTAAGTTGGGAAGGATATGGAAATCTCGCTCCGGGGGCGCACTGCCGCAGAGTCAAACCTGTGTAGCGAAATTTTAAATAACACGCACTAAGGATAGGTGACATCAAATGAGCGTGCAGAAGAAAGTGTGCCTGAGTCTTGGCCCAACGAAGGAGAGGAGAAGTTGTACGTTGTTTTTTGTATTCCAAGCGCTGAAACCATTCACCCAGGGATTAGGCGCGCATTATACGCTGATTTTCAGATAAAAGGAAAATGGAAACGGTGTTTCAAAAAGATTCTGTGCAGTTTCACAAAAGATTGTTATCAACGCGTTAAGGCTAAACGCTATCTTGTTGCGGCAGAGGTAACGTCTGCCGCATTTCGCTTAATTTTTCAGCGCTTGTTCGAGGTCTGCGATCAGATCGTGGGCATCTTCAATCCCGACGGACAAACGAATCAGCTGCGGAACGATGCCGTTGGCTAACCGCTGTTCCAGCGGAATCGACGCGTGGGTCATGCTGTAGGGCTGGCTGACCAGGCTTTCCACGCCGCCCAGGCTCTCGGCGAGGGTAAAGAGTTTCAGCTTGCGGATAATTGCGGTGGCCTGTTGCGCATCACCTTTGACGACCACGGAAATCATCCCGCCCGGCAGGGCCATCTGCGCGCGTGCCAGCTGGTAATGTGGGTGAGATTCCAGCCACGGAAACCACACTTTTTCGACCGCCGGGTGCTGCTCCAGCCATTGCGCAATCGCCAGCGCGTTGGCGCTGTGTTTTTCGACCCGCAGGGCGAGGGTACGAATGCCCCGCAGGGTCAGGAAGCTGCTAAACGGGTCGAGCACGCCGCCAACGGCGTTTTGCAGATAACCCAGCTGGTCAGCGAGTTCGCGGTTGTCGCCCACCACCGCCAGGCCCGCCACCACGTCAGAGTGGCCGTTGAGATATTTCGTCGCGGAATGGACGACGATATCAAAACCCAACTCCAGCGGACGATGGATCACCGGCGAGGCAAAGGTATTATCCGCCACGCTGATGATGCGATGGCGACGCGCAATCTCTGCGATAGCCGCGAGATCCACCAGTTTCAGCAAAGGGTTAGTCGGGGTTTCCACCCAGATCATTTTGGTATCGGGGCGGATTGCCGCTTCAAGCGCCGATAAATCGCCAGGTTTCACCCAGCTCACCTGCAATCCCGTGCTGCGTTTGCGCACGTTTTCAATCAGGCGATATGTGCCGCCGTACACATCGTCGATGGCGACGATGTGGCTGTCTTTATCCAGCAGCTCCAGCACGGTAGAGATCGCCGCCAGACCCGAGGCAAAGGCATAGCCGCGCGTTCCGCTCTCCAGCTCGGCAATCGCCGTTTCCAGCGCATGGCGCGTCGGGTTACCGCTGCGGGAATACTCGTAGCCCGTATGTTCGCCGGGAGACGGTTGCGCAAACGTCGAGGTGGCGTAAATGGGCGGCATCACCGCGCCGTGCTGATCGTTAAACTCGCCGCTGTGGACGCTCAAGGTTGCCAGGTTTTTCATCATTATTGTTCCTTAGTGTTGGAGACGGTTGCGCCACACGGTGAGGACATCGCTGCGCGTTATCAGACCCAGAAAGCGATCGCGGTCGTTAATCACGGCCACGAGACCGCGGTCAAAGATCGGTTTCAGCGCGCTCTCAGAGGCATTTTTGTCGAGCACCTCGACGTTGCGGGTCATTGCCTCGGTGACGGGCAGGGCGAAACGCTCGCCGTCCCCCGCGATATGGCTGACAAGATCCCATTCGTCGACAATGCCCACCACCTGACCGTTCTCTAAAACCGGCAGCTGTGAGATATCGTACAGCCGCATACGCGCCAGCACGGTCGCCAGGGTGTCATCCGGGGCGGCAGTAACGGTCGCGCCTTCGTCATGACGCAGGGCGATATAATCAGAGAGATCGCCGGTTTGCGGGCGGGAGATCAGCCCCTGCTGGCGCATCCAGTCGTCGTTGAACATTTTCGACAGATACTTATTCCCGCTGTCGCAGGCAAAGGTCACCACCCGTTTCGGGGTGGTTTGCGCCTGGCAATAGCGTAGCGCCGCCGCCAGCAGGGTGCCGCTGGAGGAGCCGGCCAGAATGCCTTCGGTTTTTAGCAGGTCGCGGGCGGTGGTGAAGGCTTCGCGGTCGCTGACACGATAGGCCTGATGCACGCCTTCGATGTGCGCCAGCGGCGGAATAAAGTCTTCGCCGATCCCCTCGACCAGCCATGAACCCGCGTCATGGTGACGGCCCGACTCCACCTGATCCGCCAGCACTGAACCCGCCGGGTCGGCCAGCACAAACTCCGTGTGCGGAGAGTGCTGCGCAAACCACGCCTGCAGCCCGCCGAGCGTACCGCCGGACCCTACACCAACCACAATCGCATCGATCCTGCCGTCCAGCTGTTCAAACAGCTCGGGTGCAGTAGAGGTGCTGTGCGCCAGCGGGTTGGCCTCGTTATTGAACTGGTCAATATAGAAGCTGCCGGGGATCTCCTGCGCCAGCCGCTTCGCGTAGTCCTGATAGTAGGCCGGGTGGCCTTTGTTGACGTCGGAGCGCGTCAGCACCACCTGAGCGCCCAGCGCGCGCAGATGAAAAATCTTCTCGCGGCTCATTTTGTCCGGCACCACCAGTACCAGCGCATAGCCTTTTTGTGCCGCAATCAGCGCCAGCCCCAGCCCGGTATTGCCCGCCGTAGCTTCAATAATGGTGCCGCCCGGTGCGAGCAGCCCTTTGCGCTCGGCTTCGTTGATCATCGACAGGGCCACGCGGTCCTTAATCGAGCCGCCAGGATTCTGGTTTTCGAGTTTTAAAAACAGCGAGCACAGGCCGGTATCCAGCTTGTGCAACTGGATGAGCGGCGTGCGGCCAATCAGTTCAGTCACGGAGTGATAAATCGCCATGGTCTTTTCCTTAACAGAGACATGGCTGGATGATAGGACTATGAAATTTCCTCAAGAAAGAACGTTTCACTGCCTGTTAGAACGGAAAGTAATATAAATGGCTGATTTGGCAGTTAAGACAGCAAGCCGTAAAGTGCTCTGGATGTGAGGATGGCTATATTAGGAGAAAATGCGGCAAAAATGACCGTTTTTGCGCCTCAGGCGCTGCCACATATGCATTGTGCAGATAATCATTGCCGAAATTAAGCTAATCATCCTGCGCCCAGTCGTCACGCCACATATTCCTCGGCGTTATAAGACATTCGATTTTGTTCATTTAAAACATCATAACGTCTGATTACTATCGTTTGGACATCCATACTGCTAAACCGCTATATGCGTAACGGATAACGAAAAATAATGATTGTTCTCAGGAATATTTCGAAGGTTTTTGACAACGGAAAAGTGGCACTTACCGCCGTTGATAACGTCAATTTGACGATTGAACAGGGGCAGATTTACGGGATTATCGGCTACAGCGGCGCCGGAAAAAGTACGCTGATTCGCCTGCTGAACGGGCTGGAAAAGCCGACCTCTGGCAGCGTGACCATCAGCGGCCAGGAGATCTCTTCGGCCAAAGGCGAAGCACTGCGCCAGGCGCGCCTGAAAATTAGCATGGTGTTCCAGCACTTCAACCTGCTCTGGTCGCGCACGGTCAGGGAGAATATTGCCTTCTCAATGCAAATCGCGGGCGTGCCGAAAGCCAAAATTAACGCCCGCGTTGCAGAGCTGGTGGATCTGGTGGGGCTGAAAGGCCGCGAGACTGCTTATCCGTCGCAGCTCAGCGGCGGGCAAAAACAGCGCGTGGGCATTGCCCGTGCGCTGGCAAATAATCCGGACGTACTGCTGTGTGATGAAGCGACCTCCGCCCTCGACCCGCAAACGACGGATCAGATCCTCGATCTGCTGCTCGACATTAACCGTCGTTTTAATCTCACCATCGTGCTGATCACTCACGAAATGCACGTGGTGCGCAAAATCTGTGACCGCGTGGCGGTGATGGAAAACGGCAAAGTGGTGGAAGAGGGCGATGTCCTCGGCGTTTTCACCCATCCGCAAAAACCGATCACCCGGCAGTTTGTGCGCCAGGTGAGCCAGTACACCGAAGAAGAGGCTTTTAATCCGGAGCTGGCGAACGAGCTGGAAGGCACGGTGATCCGCCTGACCTTCACCGGGCACAGCACCCACAAGCCGATTGTCGGGGAGCTGACCCTGCGTTACGGCCTGCCGTTTAACATTCTGCACGGCAAAATGACGCAAACGGCACACGGCGTTTTCGGCCAATTATGGGTGCACGTCGTCGCATCCGAAGAGCAACTGAACAATATCCTCGCCGACCTGAAGCACAGCGATATTGATGGCGAGGTAATTAAACATGGCTGAGACGCTTTTTCCGCACCTGAAGTGGGACCAGCTGTGGGCCGCCACCCTGGAAACGCTCTACATGACGGCGATTTCCGGCGTCGCGACCTTTGTGTTGGGGATTGTCCTGGGGCTGGCGCTGTTCCTGACGGCGCGCGGCGGATTGTTCCACAACCGCACCGTCTACAGCGTCATCTCGATTGTGGTGAACGTTTTCCGCTCGATTCCGTTCATCATTTTGATTGTCCTGCTGATCCCGTTCACCAAGACCATCGTCGGGACGATTCTCGGGGCCAATGCCGCGCTCCCGGCGCTGATTGTCGGCGCGGCACCGTTTTATGCGCGTCTGGTGGAGATCGCCCTGCGCGAAGTGGACAAAGGGGTCATTGAGGCGACGCGTTCGATGGGCGCACGTCTGAGCACTTTAATTTTTCGGGTTTTACTACCGGAATCATCACCTGCACTGGTCTCAGGCATTACGGTGACGCTGATTGCACTGGTGAGCTACAGCGCAATGGCAGGGGTGATTGGCGCCGGTGGTTTGGGAAATCTGGCTTATCTGGAAGGATTCCAGCGCAACCACGGTGATGTCACGCTGGTGGCAACGGTGACTATTTTGATCATCGTTTTCATTATCCAGTTCTGCGGCGACGTCATTACTTCACTGTTAGATAAACGATAAAACACACAGGAAACCACATCATGAAAAAGACACTGACACTGATTGCCGCCGCAACCCTGAGCGCCCTGAGCTTTGCCTCCTGGGCGGATACGCTGACCGTAGGCGCGTCCAACACCCCGCATGCTGAAATTCTGGAGCAGGCGAAGCCGATCCTGGCGAAACAGGGTATCGATCTGGAGATCAAACCTTTCCAGGACTACATCCTGCCCAACACCGCGCTGGCAGGCCGTGATATCGACGCGAACTACTTCCAGCACATTCCTTACCTGAACAGCGTGCTGAAAGATCATGCCGGCGACAAAGATTATGATTTCGTCAGTGCCGGTGCGATTCACATCGAGCCGATTGGTATTTACTCCAAAAAATACAAATCCCTGAAAGATCTGCCGGAAGGCGGCAAAATCATCATGCGTGATGCGGTCTCCGAAGAGGGGCGTATTCTCTCTATCTTCGAGAAAGAGGGCGTGATCAAACTGAAGCCAGGCATCGATAAAGTGACCGCGCGCATCAGCGACATCGTCGAAAACCCGAAAAAACTGCAGTTCACGCCGAACGTCGAAGCCTCTCTGCTGCCGCAGATGTATAACAACGACGAAGGCGCGGCGGTCGTGATTAACGCCAACTACGCCATTGATGCAGGTCTGGACCCGGTTCACGACCCGATCGCGGTCGAGAGCGGTGAGAACAACCCGTATGCGAACATCATCACCGTGCATCGCGGCGACGAGAAGAAGAAAGATATCGTGGCGCTGGTGGACGTGCTGCACTCCAAAGAGATTCAGGACTGGATCCGCACCAAATACAAAGGCGCTGTGATCCCGGTAAACAACTAATCCCTGGATATAAGACCCAGGCCCGGCGAGCGATCGCCGGGCTTTTTTTGTATCCATTCTGTTAATCATTTAAGCTGCTCCTTTAAAGCAATGGAGTGGTAGCAATGGGCAATGTGACCAAAGACGACGCGCTTTATCAGGAAATGTGCCGGGTAGTGGGGAAGGTCGTTCTTGAGATGCGGGATTTAGGGCAGGAGCCTAAGCATATCGTCATTGCGGGCGTGCTGCGTACCGCGCTGGCGAACCAGCGCGTGAAACGCAGTGAACTGACAACGCAAGCGATGGAAACGGTGGTTAAAGCGCTGGCGGGGTGAAACGCCAGCGTTTAGCGATCTGCTCAAGCGAGCAGCAGAGCAGGTAATAGACCACGCCGGTAAAGATAAAAATGGCCGCCGGGTAAATCTGCACCCGGTTGTTCACCTGGCCGGCGACGGTGGTCAGTTCCGGCACGTTGACAATAAAAGCCAGCGACGTGTCTTTCAGCAGACTGATAAAAATCCCCAGCAGAGACGGCAGAATATTGCGCAACACCTGCGGCAGCAGGATCAGCCACAGCGTCTGCTGCGTACCAAATCCCTGCGTCAACGCCGCCTCAAATTGCCCGTCCGGCAATGCCCTCAGCCCGGCCAGCACGGAGTGCATCACGGCGGTCGCGGTAAACCACGCCAGCGCCAGGGTTACGGTCAACGCGCCGGGGAGATCGCCACCCGTTAAAAGCGGCAGTAAATACCACATCCAGAAAATCACGAAGATCAGCGGGATACCGCGAATCAGCTCGGCCCACAAAAACAGCGTGTTGTGCACGACGCCCGGAAACCGCCATGCGAGCGCCGCGAGCGCAATGCCGCCCGGCAGCGCCAGCACGGCAGCGCCCAGCGCCATCAGTAGCGTCAGCAACACCCCGCCAGGCTGACCAGCGGACATCCGTCCCCAGAGCAGATAATCCAGGTTATCGATAATGATATTCAGCCCGGCGATCATGCGTGTTCCCTCCCGGCGTCGATAGCCGCATGACGCGCACGCGGGCGGCGTTTAGTGGACGGCCCAAGCCTCACCAGCAGCAGCCCCAGCAACACGCCCGTCAGCAGATACAGCACGGTGCCGACGGTAAAAGCTTCCAGCGCGTGGGCGTTATAGCTCTCAATCTGACGCACCTGATAGGTCAGCTCGGCAAACCCGATGCCGCTGGCAAGAGAGGAGAGTTTCATTAAGTTCAAATACTGCCCGACCACCGGCTGCCAGGCGTTTGCCAGCCCCTGAGGCAGCAGGATGTAGCGGAACAGTCGCCAGGAGGAGAACCCCTGCGCCAGCGCCGCCTGTCGCTGCCCCGATGGCACCGCCTGCAATCCCGAGGCGATCTCCTCGATTAAGAACGCGGAGGTAAACACGCCCAGCCCCCACGCGGAACAGAGAAACTCCGGTGTAAACCACCAGACATCCCCCGGCAGAATCGACCAGCTGTGATCGGCGTTGATGAAACTGCGAAGTGCCTGCGGCAGCCCGTTCCAGGCCGCGAAATACCAGAACAGCAGTTGCACCAGTAACGGCGTGTTGCGAAACAGAGAGACCCACGCCGCCACGAGAGCATTCCCCATTTTCCCGCCAGCCAGACGGAGAAGCAAAAGCAGAACGGCGAAGACGCTGGCGATGATCATCCCCGCGAGCGTCACCCACAGGGTGGTCAGAAAGCCGGATAAAATCCACTGCAAGGGTTGTCCGGTCAGTACCCCTTGCCAGTCGAGGGCGGGCATCAGGATGGCTCCTGATGCAGCGGGTTCAGCACCTTTTGCAGGAACTGTCGGGCGCGAGGATGGTCTGGATGACGGAAAAACTGCTCCGGCGGGGCGGTCTCCAGAATTTGTCCACCGTCGATGAACACCACCCGGTCGGCGATTTCTCGGGCAAACTGCATCTCGTGCGTCACCACAATCATCGTAATCCCGCTGTGGGCGAGAGCCTTCATCACCTGCAGGACCTCACCAATCATCTCCGGGTCAAGGGCCGACGTTGGCTCATCGAACAGGATAATTTGCGGCGATGAGGCCAGCGCTCGGGCAATGGCCACGCGCTGCTGCTGCCCACCGGAAAGCTCGGCCGGGTAGTGGCTGGCTTTCTCCACCATCCCGACTTTCTCCAGCAGCGTCAGGGCACGCTCCTGCGCCTGCGGCGCTTTCCAGCCGTGAACATGCTCAAGCGCCAGACTGATGTTCTGGCTGGCGGTCAGATGGGCGTAAAGGTTAAATTGCTGGAACACAAATCCCACCCGGCTGCGAAGCTGGCGCAGGGCGGGGCCGGTCAGCTTGCGGGTGGGTTTGTCGTCAATCAGGATCTCGCCGCCGTTGAGGGACTCCAGCTGATTGATAAGGCGAATCAGCGTTGACTTACCGGAACCGGACGGCCCCAGAATTGCCACCACTTCCCCCGGATCAATGCGAAGTGAAATGCCTTTCAGCACCTGATGATCGCCGTAGCGTTTGACCACATCGCGGAACTCAACGCTTGCCTGCTCCAGATGTGAAAAATCCGCGGCACGGGCCGCGGAGCGTGAAAAAAACGCTGAGAGCATATTACTGGGCTTCTATTTTAAAGGCGCGAGGCTGAGGTGAGGCGGTTTGTGGGCCGAACCAGACGTCATAAATTTTGGCGGCGTCGCCGGTTTTCTCAAGATTCACCAGCTCGTCATTCACCACGTTCAACAGCGCGGTTTCGCCTTTCTTCACCCCCACGCCGATCTCCTCTTTACTGAGCAAATCCGGCAGGATTTTAAAATCGGCTTTATCCGGCGCCTGGGCCAGTAAACCGGCCAGAATGGTGCTGTCCTGAGTAATCGCCTGCACGTTACCGTTGCGCAGGGCGGTTAACGCCAGCGGAATATCGTCGTAAGAGAGCACGCGGGATTGCGGGAAACGCTGGTGCAGCGCCTGCTCGCCGGTGGTGCCTTTCACTGCGCCGATGCGCGCTTTGCTGTAATCATCCAGTTTATCCGCCGATTTTGCCGGAACCAGGAACTGCTGACCGGTCACGAAATAGGGCGTGGAGAAATCAATCACCTGAGCACGTTCCGGAGTGATGGTGATGTCGGCGACGATCAAATCGGCTTTCCCCGACTGCAGCAGCGGAATGCGGTTCGCCGGATTCGTGGCGACCAGCTCCAGCTTCACGCCAAGTTTTTTGGCCAGCGCTTTGGCGAAATCGACGTCATAGCCAACGATATCGTGCGTTTTGGGATCGATGGAGCCGAACGGCGGGTTGGCATCAAACGTGGCAACTTTCACCACGCCAGCGGCTTTGATATCTCCCAGCTGATCGGCCTGCGCCTGGGTCGATAAAAGGCCGCCTGTGGTCAGTAAACCGAGTGCCAGTGCGAGTGTGTGATAGTGCTTTTTATGTGTAGCCATAGTTCCCTCAAGTATCCCGTTGTTTTTGTTTTGTCCGGATACGCTCCCATAAGCGTTATCTATCGCCAAATAAGAAAATGTTCTTTGCTATATGCAAAAAGGTATTAGTGAACAGCGTGTTACGGGTAAGTGACGAGAGGCGATGTATTTGCGAATTCTGAAAATAGTCAGCTGATATTGGCATTTCCGTTAAGTCCAGTTTGGGGGTTAACTGAGTTCAGACGCCATCAAGAGGAGTGGAACCATGCAAAACTGGGTGAATACGTTACGGCGGTTTTTTGTCGCCAAATCAGAGACGGAGAACAGCGCGCAACGTGTTATTGAATCGGTCCTGCCGATCGCCAGTCTGTACGGCGTCGACGTTGCTAATATCGACCCGGAGTGGTTCCATGACAAAACACCACGCTGAGCTGCGCCACACGCGCATGACCTACTGGAACGAGCTGTGCAGCCGATACCTGAACGTATCGGCTTTTTTTGTTCTTAATCCGTCAACCTGCTAAGGTCTAAGGCAAAAATCACCTCGCCTGAAGACTGAATGAACAGCCAAAAATTGATCCGGCGTGCCCTGGTGGTGTGGATAATTGTCTGCCTGCTGAGCAGCGTCCTGCTGTATGCCGAACAGATCCGCCGCCAGTTCTGGGAGCGCGATCGTGAATTTACCGCGCTCTTTTCCGCCATCAGCGCGGTGCTGACGCAAAATGAATCTGTTTTGCCCCTGCTCAATGGCGACGAAGATCTGACGGCGCTGCGCAAAAAATTCCCCCACATTCTGGCCCTGGAAAAAACAGCAGGCCGTGCGCTGGATGCTGCTCGCGTTGAGCCGCTCCGTGACGATCAGTACTGGCTGTACAATCCTTGGCGGCAGATCCGAGTGCGGATCGATCTGCGTCCGCTGCTCGCCGCCACGCACCGTTTTTCCCATCTCTCTATCAGCCTGTCAGCAGCCGATGCGCATCCCTCATCGACGGCGTTCTGGTACTGGCAGCGGGCATTCCCTCAGCATACGCAGCCCTTTACCCTGACGGCGGATGCTGAACCGCACTGGCTGCAAATCTCCTGGGCGCTATTCCCGCTGCTGTTTGTCGGCTGGGCAGCCATCGTTGCAGCAGGGAGCGGTGTGCTCTGGCAACGCTTGCAGCGGCAAAACGCCGAGCAGCGAGCCTGGTATTATCAGCACGCGCGACTGAATACGCTCGGCGAGATCACCGCCGGCATTGTGCATGAAATCAACCAGCCGCTGACGGCGGCGCAGACCTGGATTCAGGGGGCGCAGCGACAGCTGGAACAGGAGAATCCGCAGGCGGTGGCCCATGCGCTCGGCGCGGCGCTGATTCAGACTCAGCGCATCGGCGAACTGCTGGCGCGCTTTCGTGAACACGTGGTGCAGGAAAAAGTCACGCCGAGCGAGATCGATTTAGCCCAGTGCTGGCAGCATGTGGTGAATTTGCTGGAGCATGAGCGCAAATCGGAGCACATCACCGTCAGCCACGCTTTCACGGCCGACGCCGCCACCGTGCTGGCCGACAGGCTTTGGCTGGAGCAGGTGTTACACAACCTGCTCAGCAATGCGATTCAGGCCCAGCAGGAGAACGCGCGCGGCTGGGTACACATCACCAGCCAGCGTAAAAACAGGGTCATCGAAATTATCATGACCGACGGCGGGGCGGGGTTCAGCCCGGAGGCGCTGGAGAAGGCGTTTATGCCGTTCTACAGCGGCAGAGAAAAGGGGATTGGTCTCGGGATGACGCTCACGGAATCGCTAATGATGCGCATGAATGGCACGATCGCGCTCGCTAACACGCCTGAGGGCGGGGCGCAGATCGTGTTGCAACTGGAACCGGGTAACGGAGCCGCACATGGGTAATGTGGTCTATTTGATTGATGACGACGCCGCCATCAGAGAGTCAATGGCCTTTCTTCTCTCGGGCATGCACTGGGAGGTGAAAACCTTTGCCAGCATCGAGGCGTTTACCGAGAGGTATAGCAACGACCGGGCGCTCGCGGGCTGTCTGCTGCTGGATATGCGCATGCCGGGCAAAGGTGGGCTGACCTGGCTGGAAGAGGGGGCGTGGCCGTGGCCGCTGCTGCCGGTGATCGTCATGACCGGGCACGGCACCGTTGATGCCTGCCGTCGGGCGTTTCATCAAGGGGTTTTCGAGTTCTTCACCAAGCCGCTGGATGCCGATAAGCTTATCGAAACCCTCGCTCGCGCGTTTGAGGAGAGTCAGCGCCGCACGACCCACTGGCAGGAGGTAAAGCGGGTGAAAGCGCTGTTTGAACAATTGACGGCGCGGGAGCATGAAGTGCTTTGCGAACTGATGGAGGGGCGCAGCAATAAAGAGGTGGCGGCGCGCCTGAATTTATCACCCAGAACCGTTGAAGCGCACCGCGCGGCGCTGTTTGCCAAGCTCGGCGTGAGCAGTCTGGTGCAGGCCATCCGCGAGTACGACAAATTGCAATCCGTATAACTACCAGGTGGGCTGCGTAATCAACCGAATACCGCTTAACCGCGCATCCCGATAGCATCGCGTTGTCTCCCACATTCGAGGAATTGCGATGAAAACGTTAATGACGGTAGCCGCGCTGATGGCAGGAATGATTTCGGTATCCGCGCAGGCAGAAACCCTGACGCAGAAAAATATCTCTCTCACTCAGGCGAATGCCCTGGCGAGCGCGGCGATTCAGGCCTGTAGCGCCAAAAATTACCAGGTCAGCGTGACGGTAGTGGATCGTGCGGGCGTGGTGAAAGCCGCGCAGCGCACCGATAACGCCGGTCCGCATACGGTAAAAGCCAGTGAGATGAAGGCGTTTACCGCGCTCAGCACCAAAAATGCTTCCGGCAAAGTGATGGAAGCCGCACAAAGCAACGCGGGCGCACAGAATATGCGTGACGTTCCGGGTTTCTTGCTGCTGGCAGGTGGTTTGCCGGTGAAAGAGGGCGACGAGGTGATTGGTGCAATCGGTATCGGCGGTGCGCCAGGCGGTCAGTTAGATGAAGCCTGTGCACAGCAGGCGCTGGACAGTGTGAAAAAGTAACAAACGCTCTACGGTGTAGACGTTAAAAAAGCCGGGTAGGGCGAAGCCGCCACCCGGCGTTGACGGTCAGATCTTGCAGGCATCGCCGCAATCATCGTCGGCAACAACCGCCTGCGCTTTCTTGTTTGCATCTTCCAGACGTTCCGCGTTGCGCTCTTGCGCCTCTTCCAGACCGTTAAACACCAGATTATCGAGATCAATTTCCATTATGCACCTGCTGAGTTCAGTTTTGCTGTTGGCAGAGTATAGGATAAAAAAGTCGGTGAAAGTACCTCACCGCACGTAACGCCAATCCCTGCCATACTCTTTCTCTGACGGCTGAGAGGAGGGGAAATGATCACACTGTGCAAAACCTGCGGGACATCCTATGACACCACCACGGGCGCCGTGGAGCGCTGCGCGATTTGTGAAGATGAGCGCCAGTATGTTCCCGTTGGCGGGCAACAGTGGGTGGATTTTGACACCGTTGTCACCAACCACACCAACAAATGGCAGCAGCTTGAGCCAGGCCTGCTAAGCCTTAAAACCGTACCCAAATTTGCCATCAACCAGCGTGCGATCCTGCTGACCACACCGCACGGCAATATCCTGTGGGATTGCATCGCCACGCTGGACCCTGCCACCCGCACGCTGATTAACGCGTTGGGCGGGCTGCACGCCATTGCGATCTCCCATCCCCATTACTACACCACCATGCAGGAGTGGGCGGCGGCGTTTGACGCGCCGGTCTATCTCCATGCCAGCGACCGGGAGTGGGTGATGCGCGACAGCCCGGCGCTGCGCTTTTGGGAGGGAGAAACTCAGGATCTGCTACCTGGTATCCGGCTGCTGCGTCTGGGCGGCCATTTTGCGGGCGGAACGGTGTTGCACTGGGATAACGGTAGCGGCGTCCTGCTCGCCGGGGATATTTTGCAGGTGACGCCCGGCGCGGACCGGGTGTCGTTTATGTGGAGTTACCCGAATATGCTTCCCCTGCCGGGGGCGGCGGTCAGTGCGATAACCGACCGACTGCGGGAGGTCCCGTTCCAGCGGCTGTACGGCGCCTTTGAAGGACAAAACATCACCGAAAACGCACACGACATCGTCATGCAATCAGGGCAGAAATATATTTCTTGTATGAAGTAAAGCGCGGTGGGTAAACTTCACAAGCGTGATCGCGATCATGCCTAAACTAAAACAGATAAAAGAGACATTGCTATGCAACATATCATTGAAGGTTTTCTCAGCTTTCAAAAAGAGATTTTCCCGCAACGTAAAGAACTCTTCCGCAGTTTAGCGTCCAGCCAGAATCCCAAAGCGCTTTTTATCTCCTGCTCAGACAGCCGTCTGGTCCCCGAACTGGTGACGCAGCAGGAACCTGGACAGCTCTTTGTCATTCGAAATGCTGGCAACATTGTGCCGCCGTTTGGCCCTGAGCCAGGCGGTGTCTCTGCGACGATTGAGTATGCGGTGGTAGCGCTGGGCGTGACCGATATCGTGATTTGCGGCCACTCCAACTGCGGTGCGATGAAGGCGATTGCCGACAATGCGAATCTGGACCCGATGCCTGCGGTGTCCCATTGGCTTCGCTATTCCGATGCGGCCAAAGCCGTGGTGGAAAAGAAAACCTGGGCCACCCCGACTGATAAAGTGAATGGCATGGTGCAGGAGAACGTGTTTGCCCAGTTGAGCAACATCAAAACCCATCCATCGGTGGCAGTGGGGCTGCGCAATAACGCCATCCGCCTGCACGGCTGGGTGTATGACATCGAAAGCGGCGAGATCCTCGCGCTGGATAAAGAGAGCAAAACCTTTATCTCCCTGTCTGACAACCCTCAGGTCTACTTCGAATAACGCTTTCAGGGCGGGACAGACCCGCCCTATATCGCCGGTTAGCCCGGCAACACTTCCAGCTTTACACCCGCCTTGCGCGCCGTCACTGGCAGCAAATCAACCGCCGCAACATATCCGTCCGGATCGAGACAGCGGTTATAGCTTTTAGCTTGCGCCAGAATCTCGTTATCCCAGTAGACGCGTTTACGCTGATCGCCCTGAGTGGTCAGAATGCACTCCACATCATCCCCGACCGCACAATACTGACGCCAGCTGTTGGCCGGAACGGAAATCACCGAGCGCTCCGGGGCGATCACGCTCACCTCTTCGCCCGCCTGATTCCACGTCACCTTCAGCGACCCTTTGAACACCATAATCACCTGCACGTCCGGGCAGAGATGACGCCCGACCACATGCTCAGCGGCGAGGCGCAGCCATTCGACGGAAAACCCGTGCGGATTCACAATCGCCGGTGCCGAGTGGCGGTCCTGCGACATACCAAAACCAATCACCGGCGCGATCTCCCCGCCATGACCCGGCAGTACCGAATCCAGCAGGCCGTCCGCTGACCAGCGGCGTTCGTCGCCAGTGACGGCACGCTGACGCATCTCTTCGACAGAATAGTGGCGCAGGGCGGCGATCTCTTCCGGCGGCAGCGGCGTTAACAGCTGTGAGGCATCCGGCAGCGTATCGCCCGCGTTCACGTCGAGCAGCATATTGTCTTTGCTCAGATACAGCCCGTATTCGCTGGCCGCCGCCAGAATGGACGGATGCCAGATGATCCCCCCGGTGTTATTCCCGCCAAGCACCGTGTAGACCATGCCGCAGGCCTCTTGCGGGCTAACGTTGGTAAATCCACGGAAAATCCACGTCGGAATCGACAGAATGGCCGGCGCGCTGAACTCGGCTTCATTTTCGCCGTTCGCCCCCCAGCGAAAACGCCAGGTGCCTTCATGAATCAAAAACACCTCAGCGGTGAAGTGCAGATGCAGGTTATTGGTCACCCCTTTCGGCATCGCCGCTGCGCCGATATTAAAGCCGTGCGGTTCCGGAATATTGACCACCTGCGCCGATGACTGGGTGACACCCGGCCCGATAAAGGAGTAGTTCTGCTTGAGGTGCGAGCCGGGCAGTTTGCAGTCGATAAACGCCAGATTGCAGGACACCATCTCATCGGGCGTGATGACGCGGCTTTTGGCCTGCACCGGGGTGATATGTTGTGCTTTCATAATGTTTCTCCTGTTAGTAACCGGATGCGCCCGTGGTGGGAGCGGAGGCTCCGCGCGCCAGGGCGATAGCTTCCCGCGCGGCGCGGCCAAGCTGCATCACGTCGTTGGCGGGGGTGACAAACTGAAAACCCTGGTCGATACGCAGGCGTGCGGCGTCGCCGGAGGTGCAAAAAATCCCGGCCAGTTTTTGCTGCTGGCGACAGCGGCTGACCACCCGTTCGACGGCGGCGAGCATCTCAGGGTGCTGGGATTCCGCGCTGGCGCTGCCGGTGAGGGTTAACGACAGATCGTTCGGGCCGATAAACACGCCGTCCAGCCCGTCGGTTGCCAGAATGGCGTCGAGATTCGCCAGCCCTTCGCGGGTTTCAATCATCGCCAGCGTCAGGATCTCCTGGCAGGCGTGCTGCGGATAATCCGCTCCGCCGTACAGCAGCCCGCGCGCCGGGCCAAACGAACGCACGCCAAACGGCGGATAGCGGCAGGCGGCGACGAAGCGCGCGGCCTGTTCGGCGGTAGAAATCATCGGGCAGATAATGCCGTAGGCCCCGGCGTCGAGCATGCGCATGATCTGCGCCGGATCGTTATGCTGGACGCGTACCAGCGGCACCGCGGGCGTGGCTGACAGGGCCTGAAGCATCGCCAGGGCGCTGGCGAAATCGATCATTCCGTGCTGTAAATCGACCGTCACCGCGTCATAGCCCTGATGACCGACGATCTCCGCGCTGTAGCTGGAAGGGATCGCCAGCCAGCCGTTGATGATGGGGGACTGTTCCTGAATCAATTGTTTGAGTTTATTGCGTCGCATCAAGGGACTCCTGAATCCACTGGCGCAGCGGCGGGGCGACCTCATCGGGCGCTTCGAGCACCACGAAATGCCCGGCTGTTGGAACCGTTATGTGCTGGGCGTGGGGCGCACTTGCCGAGGCCAGTTGGTGATGGTGGGGCGTGCAGATGGGATCGTGCGCGCCGTTAATGATAATAATGGGGCAGGAGAGCGCGCTCAGCGCCCGGCGGTTATCCCGCCGGGAGAGGGCGATCTCCGTCTGGCTGGCAAAGGTGTCGTGGCCGCTCTCCTGCGCCATCTGGCAGACAAGCGCGTGGAGTGGCGCGTCAGAGCGCCGCGCGGGGGCGACATACTTTTGCCACAGGGTGTCAGATAGCCAGTTCGCCAGCCCTTGCTCACGCGCAGCGCGAACGGCTTCCCGTCGGACGGCGAGATTTTCCGGCGCATCGGCAAGGGGATTCACCGACATGAGCGCAAGACCGGCCAGCCGCTTCGGGGCATCGGCCGCTATTTGTAGCGCCACGATAGCCCCAAGGGAAAACCCGACCAGCAGAAAGCGCGGCGGCAGGTTTTGCAGCAGGCGCTGCGCGGCCTGCGGTGCGGAATCCGCCCCGGTAAGGCTCACGCACATCACGGAAGAGAGCGCCAGGCGCTCTATCAGCGGCTGCCACAGACGCGCCGTGCAGAGCGTTCCGCCGATCAACACCAGCGGGAGCGCGGTGTTATCACACACTGTTTTTTCCATTTGGCCTCTCATGTGGCAGTCCAGCCGCCGTCGACCAGCAGCGCAGTGCCGGTGATCATCGCCGCCGCATCGGAGGCCAAAAACACCACTGGCCCCATCACATCCTCGACGCGTCCGAGACGCCGCAGCTTGATGTTCTCCAGCACATAGCGGCGAAAATCCGGGTCGTCGAGGGACTGGCGCGACAGCTCGGTTTCGATAAAGGTCGGGCACAGGGTATTGACCCTGATACCCGCACCGCCCAGCTCCAGCGCCATGGTTTTGCTTAACCCCTCGAGTGCAAATTTTGACGCGCAGTAGACGCTGCGATTCGGGCCGCCGACGTGGCCCATCTGCGAGGAGATATGGATGATGGAACCCGGAATGTTGTGCTCGCGCATCCGCTGCGCTACCCGCTGGCTGAGGAAAAACGTGGCGCGCAGGTTCAGGGTCATCACCGCGTCAAAATGGGTTTCGCTGACGGCGAGGAAAGGCTCGTGACGGGCCAGCCCGGCGCTGTTGACCAGAATGTCGAAGGCGGGCAGCTCTGCGAGCGCCGCATCGACGCGCGAGATATCGGTGATATCCAGCGCCAGCGAATGCAGCGTCAGCCCGCCTTCAGCCGCAAGCGCGGCGGCGTGCTCCAGCGTGTGTCGATCGTGGGCGGCAATCCACACCTCTGCACCCGCCTGGGCGAGCGCCACGGCACAGGCGAAGCCCAGCCCCCTGGAGCCGCCCGTGACCAGCGCCCGTTTTCCGGTAAGATGAAAAGAGGGAGTGTGGGGAAGGGTCATGATTACACCTTTTCCCGAACCGGCGCAGGCGTGGCGTAAGGCACGTCCGTATTCCCGTAGCGGCGTACGCGAATGTTGGCCTGCTCCGCGTGCCCGGCAAAACCTTCCAGCAGCGACAGACGCGAGCAGTAGCTGCCGATTTCGGCGGTGGCTTCGTCACTGAGGACTTTCTGCCAGGTGCAGGTTTTCATGAACTTGCCGACCCACAAGCCGCCCGTGTAGCGCGCCGCCTTTTGCGTCGGCAGGGTGTGGTTGGTGCCGATGACCTTGTCGCCATAGGCCACGTTGGTGCGCGGGCCGAGGAACAGAGCACCGAAGTTGGTGAGATTATTGAGGAACCAGTCGTCGCGATCCGTCATCACCTGCACATGCTCGGAGGCGATACGATCCGCTTCGGCCAGCATCTCGTCGTAGCTGTCGCAGACGATGATTTCACCGTAATCCTGCCAGGACTGACGGGCGACGTCAGCGGTGGGGAGTTTTGCCAGCAGGCGTTCGATCTCCGTCAGCGTCTCTTTGGCCAGCGTCAGCGAGTTGGTCAGCAGAATTGCCGGTGTCGTAACGCCGTGCTCCGCCTGGCCCAGTAGGTCGGTGGCGCACATTTCTGCATCGACGGTGTCGTCGGCGATCACCAGGGTTTCCGTTGGACCGGCGAACAGATCGATCCCTACGCGGCCAAACAGCTGGCGCTTGGCTTCGGCGACGAAGGCGTTGCCCGGCCCAACCAACATATCAACCGGTGCGAGGGTGTCGGTGCCGAGCGCCATCGCGCCAATCGCCTGAATGCCGCCGAGGGCGAAGATCTCCGTTGCACCTGCCATTTTCTGCGCAGCGACAATCGCTGGCGCCGGTTCACCGCCAAACGGCGGGGCGCAGCTAATAATGCGCGAGCAGCCCGCGACGTTGGCGGTGATTATCGACATATGCGCCGATGCCAGCAGCGGATATTTACCCCCCGGCACATAACAGCCGACGGCGTTAATCGGAATATTTTTATGGCCGAGAATAACGCCGGGGCGCGTTTCGATCTCCAGATCGCGCAGACACTCTTTTTGTGCGCGAGCAAAATTAAACACCTGCTGCTGGGCGAATTCGATATCGTGAATATCCTGGCGGCTGAGTTTTTTCATGCAGCTATTAATTTCGGCGTCCGTCAGGCGATAATCCCGACGGTCGTAGTTATCGAATTTTATCGATAATTCACGGATCGCTTTATTCCCGCGTTTTTCAATATCCGTCAGAATCAGCTCAACGGTTTCACGTATTTGTCGCTGCGCTTCCTGACGTTCCTGCACCGGTTTACTGGATTTAAGTTGATAAGCCACAATGTTCTCCTTTAATACTCGAAATGACAGATGCCCTCCCGGCGAACCGGGATAGTTATTACATAATGAGCGGGAATTATTCTCGCGCGGAGGCGAGGGAACGGTTGGTGGATAATTCCACCGGCTGACGGGTTTTGCGGGAATAGACCCAACGCACCGAAAGCGGGGTGGCGATGGCCGCAATAATCGAAAGCCCGGCAATAAACAGATACCCGGACGAGAGATTAATGTGCTGCATCATGACGCCCATGATTACCGGCCCGGCAAACATGCCGCAGGAGTAAATAGTCTGGAATAACCCCATGCGGGTGGACTGCTCATCGGAAGTCGTGTTGACTACGCTCAGGGACATGAACGCCGCGAACGCCATGCCAAACGAGAAACCGCCCAGCGCCTGCAGAAGATAAATCAGGTACAGATTGCTGGTAAACGGAATGC
This sequence comes from Lelliottia sp. 489, assembly GCF_050435885.1. Taxonomy (NCBI): domain Bacteria; kingdom Pseudomonadati; phylum Pseudomonadota; class Gammaproteobacteria; order Enterobacterales; family Enterobacteriaceae; genus Lelliottia; species Lelliottia sp. 489. Next base: position 295,570 of record NZ_JBNDLC010000001.1, read on the forward strand.
CAAACGACGAAATCACCTGGAGCAAAATCCCCAGCACCGCCGTTTTGACCAGCCCCAGTCGCTGATAAAACACCGAGCTGCACAGGGCAATCGCCAGGGCGTAGAAGATCAGATGGATGTTACTCAACAGCGTCAGAATTCCGGCGCGGGCGCCGAGTTGTTCAGCGTAGATGGGGGTAAGGGTGTCTCGGGTGGCGAAAGGAACCAGAATCACAATGGTTGCCAGAATACCGATCAGCCAGACGGAGCGGTCAGCGAGCTGAAGTTTCGCTCCGGCGATACAGGCTTTCAGTGACGGCGCCTGCACCGGATCGTGGACGTCGCGAATGCGGGTGGTCAGGAACAGGGCGAGAAGAGCAGACACACAGGAGACGAAAAATGCGATGTTGTTCGCAAAATAGTGAATCAGCACGCCGCCGATGCAGTTGCCGAGAAACACGCCGATGGGGCCAGCCAGCGCCAGCAGGGCGACAGCCGCCGGGGCTTCTTTGCGATCAAAGTAGCGAATAAACAGAATGTTATACAGCACCCAGGTGGCGGCGGTTACGCCATCGGCGGCTTTCGCCAGATACAGGGTAATGGCGTTCGGCTCAAGCCAGGCAATCGGCCAGGCGATGACTGGCAGTACCAGCGCTATCTGGATAAAGATTTTGCGGCTCTTCACCACGTCAGAGATGATCCCCAGCGGGAAACGAATCATCAGCGTCGCCAGACCGCTGGCACCCATGATGATGCCCATTACCTGCGGTTCGATGCCCTGATTGATCATCATGGGCGCCAGAAACGCATCGATGCTGTGAATACAGATATAAAACAATACGCTAATGATAAAAAACAGCCGGGCTTCCGGTCGGCGCAACAGTGCTCGAAACATGGTTGTGAACCTCTTAAAAATTAATGGGTTATAACCAATCAAGTACAACGTTTACCGGCTCAGTCCCTCTGATGACATCCCAATTTTCCCGGTACAATTGACGACATGCATACGTATTCAAAAATTGAAGTTACGAAAAGGTTTCAATTTTGTAAAGGTTCAATATCACCATTGTGAAAAAAATAATTTAGGCTGTTGCATACGCATGCAAAAGTGGTGTAAGACTAAAAAGCACTCACTTCCTGAGGCGCTTTTAACGGGGTGGTTATCGAAGATGGTATGTTATCTCTTTGAAACACATGGCCTGAATGTGGAAGTGACAGGATAAGGAACCCAGGGTAATGAAGCGTAAGACGTTTGCGGCGGTGACCAGCCAGCAGGTGGCACAGCTGGCAGGGGTGTCGCAGTCAGCGGTATCCCGCACCTTCACGCCGGGGGCGAGCATTTCGCCCACCACGCGTGAAAAAGTGCTCAAGGCGGCGCGTGAGCTGGGCTATCGCCCGAATGCGATTGCCCGTTCGCTCAACACGGCTCGGTCGCGCATTATCGGCGTGGTGATCTCCTATTTTGATAACCAGTTTTATCCGCAGGTGCTGGAAGCGCTGGCGCAGAAGCTGGATACGCTTAACTACCACCTGCTGCTGTTTGTCGGCGACAGGGACGGCAACGTCGATCGCATTTTCGACCAGATTATGCAGTATCGCGTCGACGGGATTGTGCTGGCGTCGGTGACGCTGTCGCTGGATCTCTCTCAGGAGTGTCTGGCCGCCGGAATTCCGGTGGTGCTGTTCAATCGCAGCGAAGAGAGCGGAATGGCGTCGAGCGTCAACAGCAACAACGAAGCCGCCGCGCGGCAGATTGCTGAATTCTTGCTCGCCGGAGAGCACAAGCGCTTCGCCTACGTGGGCGGCGTCGCAGATTCGTCGGTGAATATCGCCCGCCAGCGGGGGTATCTCGACACGCTCGCGGAGCACGGTGTCACAGACGTAGAGGTGGTGAACGGTAACTATGACGCGCAGCAAACTACTCGCGCGGCGTATTCGCTTTTCACTAAGACGCCTGCGCCAGACGCCATTTTTGTCGCCAACGATCATATGGCGGTGATGGTGATGGACGTGGCGCGCTACGAATTTGGCCTGCGGGTGCCGGAGGATGTGTCGATTATTGGCTACGACGACATCGGGCCGTCCGGCTGGCCGTCCTACGCCTTAACCTCGGCCTCGCAGCCGGTGGAGGCGATGGTGACAGCGACGGTGGAATTACTGATGAAGCAGATCGACAGCGGCAACATCGAGCCTGAACAAATTACGCTGCCCGGTATGCTGGTGGTTCGCCATTCGGCGCGTCGCCCGCGCACGGGAGTCATCGAAAAAGACGGTTTATCTCTGTTCCAGCCTCAGGAGGTCAAATGAGCAGATTGCCGGGCTTCAGCCCCCAGTTCGACTCTATTCAGCAATTTATTCTGACGCTGACCCACGTGGTCTGGGAGCAGAAGGATATCGGTCAGTTGGCGGATTTCTACGCCACGCCGGTGGTGTTTATTACGCCGGAAAAACAGCTTAACGAACTGTCGCAATTTATGCGCCTGACCCTGGAGGCGATGCACAGCTTCCCGCAACGCTCTGTGCTGACGGAAGATATCCTGTGCAGCCACACGCCGGGCGAGGAGTATTACGCGGCGCAGCGCACGGTGGCGTCGATTCGCCATCAGGGGGAGGGTTTTTTCGGTGCGCCGACCGGGAAAAATGTGTGGGTGCGCACCTGGGCAGACCGCATTTGCGCCGACGGCGCGGTGCGCCAGGAGTGGCTGCTCCAGGATCGGGCGGCGATTGTCTCTCAACTGGGGCTGGATATTCGTGAGTTCGCCCGCAGCCTTTCCGCCACGCAGCAGCAGCTTGGCATTGAGCCGGAATCGGCCGAAACCCTCGACGCACGCTGGGCGGGTGGCCCGGAAGGTGATGATATCGACGGGCCGCTGGCGGGTGTGGTCGAGCGCTATCTGACTATGTGGGCGGGGGGCAACGGCGGCACGGTGCCGGGGTTGTACCATACTGCCGCGACGCTCTATGGACCGGGGCACTGCATGGCCACGGGCGAGCAGGAGATCGGCGCCTGGCTGTCGGGCTATCGCGCGTCGTTTGCGGACAGTGAAACCCAGTTGCACCACCTGATTGTGCGCAAAGATCCGAACGAGCCGGTGCGCATTTCCCTGCGCTGGTCTCTGCTGACCTGGCACGATGGCTACGGTAAATTTGGCGCGCCCACCCGTAAACCCATTTCAATTACCGGTATTACCCAGCTCGAATTACGTGATGGTTTAATTATTCGCGAATACTTGGGTGTCGATGAGTTAGCGATCTGGTCGCAGATTGTGAAATAAATTAGATTGTGAAATAAAAAAGGGAGGTTCGCCTCCCGCTATTCTTCTTTTATTAACGCTGTCTACATCGCCGTATTAGGTTCTGCGGTTAATTTCTCCATCCATTCCGGGTGCGGGATCCTTTTGTCTGAAAAGAAATGCAGGAGGTCATATGTCTTCAACTGAAGCAACCAATAAAGCTCCAGCAGTACCCGAGAAAAATAATAGCAAACCCGCGCGAGACGAGCCGGTATTACAGGTCGAGCGTCGTGACTTTATTGATCTCGTTCCGGAAAAACGTCCGCGTGCCCAATCATTACGAGGCTTCGATGATTGTTATACGGATATTGTCGATTATATTGTCCGCTGTACCCATAAAATATGGGATGAGCGTGATGTCGGATTAATTTACACCCATTACACCCACAACTGCGTGTTATATAACGCGCTGGGAACCCTCTATAACCGCGAGCAGGTCGTGCAGGATACGCTCCAGCGCTTAATTGCGTTCCCGGAGCGTCGCGGCATGGCGACCCAGGTTATCTGGAACGGCAATGACGTGGACGGTTTCTATACCTCGCATCTGGTGACCGGCAGCGGGCGTCACACCCAGTACAGCCATCTGGGCAAACCGACCAATCGCACCTTTGTGAACCGTACCGTCGCCGACTGTATGATCCACGAAAACAAAATTTACCGTGAGTGGGTGGTGAGCGACAACATGTCGCTGATGAAGCAGCTTGGGCTGAACACCGATGAAATCGCCTTTAACATGGCGAAAGAGCAGTTCGATAAAGGTTTTCGCGTCACCGATATTGGCGAGAACGGCCGGATGCTCGGCCAGTATCCGCCGGATGTGGCTTGTGACGTCTCTATCGCCCACACGGACACCGAAGAGCAGCTTCTGCGCTGGCTGCATGAGATCTATAACCGTCGGATGCTGGGCAAAATCAAAGAGGTGTACGCCCCGACCGTGCAGTGGCACGGCCCGTTAATGAAAGAGCTGTACGGCACGGCGGCGGTGACGCACCAGACGCTGGCGCTGATCGGCATGATCCCTGATGGCGCATGGCTGCCGCAGCATATCTGCTCGAATCCATGCGATGAGGGCGGGGTGAAAGTGGCGGTGCGCTGGATTATCGAAGGCCACCACCTGGGCTACGGCGCGCTGGGCAAACCGACGGGCGAGCGTCTGTTCGTGATGGGCATGTCCCACTACCACATCGTCAACGGCAAAATCGTCGATGAATGGGTGGTGTACGACCACCTGGCGCTGCTGGCGCAAATCAAACTCGGCCAGATGGAGGAGGCGTAATGTCTGCACAAGCGATTACGGAACAGGTGAGCTGGATCAAGCGGCCGCAGGGGCAGGATGCGCAGGCCGACCGTACATTAACGGATAAAGTCAGCGCCATCATCGAGCGCGTGAAAACGGAAGGCGATGCGGCGCTAAGGGCATTTTCACAGCAGTTCGACAACGTGGTGCCAGAGCAGTTTGAAGTGACGGCGCAGGAGATTGAAAACGCGCTGAACGATCTGGATCCGCAGACGCGGCGCGACAGCGAGTTCGCCATTGCGCAGGTCCGCCGTTTTGCCCAGGCGCAGTTGGCGACCATGCAGCCGCTGGAGGTGGAAACCATGCCGGGCGTGCATCTCGGACACCGCATTATTCCCGTGCAGACCGTCGGCTGTTACGTACCGGGGGGGCGTTATCCGATCCTTTCGGCGCCGGTGATGTCGATTGTTCCGGCAACGGTCGCGGGTTGCGAGCAGATTATCGCCTGTCTGCCGCCCGCCGCTCATCCGGCGATGATTGCCGTCTGCCATCTGGCGGGTGCACATCGGATCTTCAAAATCGGCGGGGCGCAGGCGATTGCGGCGATGGCCTGGGGAACCGACAGCGTTCCGGCGGTGGATAAAATCGTCGGGCCGGGCAACGCCTTTGTGAACGAAGCCAAGCGTCAGGTGTTTGGCAAAGTGGGGATTGATGCCCTGGCCGGGCCAAGCGAAATCTTCACCGTCGCCGATGACAGCGCCGATCCGCGTATTCTGGCGGCGGATCTGCTGGCGCAGGCCGAGCATGACGTCCATACCCGCGTCGGGCTGGCGACCACCAGTCGCGCCATTGCCGAAGGTACGCTGATGGAGATCGAACGTCAGCTGACCACGCTGCCGACGGCGGCTACGGCGGGTGAAGCCTGGCGTCGTCAGGGCGAAATCGTGCTGTGTGACACCGAGGAGCAGCTGATCGCGTTAGCCGATTTTATGGCGACGGAGCATCTGCAGGTGCACACCCGCGATCCGCACGGCACGGCGGCGAAGATCCGCAATTACGGTTCACTGTTTATCGGCCAGAACGCCAGCGTGGTGTTTTCGGACAAATGTTGTGGGACCAACCACACCTTGCCAACGATGGCGGCGGCGCGCTACACCGGCGGGCTGTGGGTGGGCGCCTATGTGAAAATCTGTACCCACCAGTGGATTGATGACAAAGGCATTGCGGCGATTGCGGAACCGGCGATACGCCAGAGCCGCACTGAAGGGATGCAGGGGCACCGGCGCGCGGCGGAGATTCGTCTGCGGCCTGAGGCGATTGACGCAATCACCTCGGGCACGCGCGATTAAATCAGCAGCCTGGCCCCGCGCCAGGCCCCGCGCCAGGCCTTACTCCTCGCTGAATGGCAGGCGACGACGCGCGCGCGATGCGCGTTGGGTGATCGCTTTCGCCATCGACTCGCCAATCTCCGCACACACGGTCAGCCCCTGCACAAAGGGCTGATCGTGCATCAGATACGGCAGAGCACCAAAGGCGATGCGCCCGCGCACGCTGTCGGGTGCCAGCAGGGTGTAATCCTCACCGACGTCCGGGATCTCATCGCCGTTTTCCTGTAACTGCTGGCGCAGCGTCGGGAACGGCAGATCTTTGGTCTTCAGTGGTTTTTGTCCGCGGGCATCAATAAAGAGATCGAATTCATAACGCTCTCCCTTCGCCATAATGATCGTCCTGTCGTCCTGCACATCCCTTTTATAGTCCGCACCCAGCGCCAGCACGCTGATAATGCCGGCCTCGCGCAGCGCCAGCAGCCGACGAATAGACTGGGAGGGAATGGCCGCATAGTTGTCGATAAAAATGCGCGACAGCCCGGCGTCAAAACGCTTGCGGTCCTTATCCGTCAGATGCGGGACGATCTCCTGCACCACTTCATGCATCCGCAAAATGGTGTAGCGCCAGGGCACCGTGCGTTTATCACGTTTGTTGCGCTCGACCTCATCGAGATTGGATTGCGCCCAGCTGAAGGGATCGTGTTTGTGGCGCTCGGCAAAATAGGCGTCGTGGAAGGTATCGACGTTCAGCGCTTCAAGGCCAATGGCGTGGCTCCACTGTGGATCGGCCAGCTCAAGTTCCTGCGTCATCAGAGTGAACACGCGATCGAGCAGCCCCTCAGATCCTGCGGCGATCGCTTTTTCGATGGCCTGTTCCGTGACGAGGGTGAGCGGCTCGTAGGGGAGAGGGCAGTAAAAATCGGCTTCTGGCAGAATGCCCGAGCGGGACATCAGCACGATGTCGAGCGCATCGCTCCCTTTGTCGAGCCTGAATTCCACGGGCTGATTTTCCGGCTCGATAAATTCACCGTGCTGAATGGCGACCGCCATCGCCGCATCTAACCCGCTGAGGGAGGTGCCCATAATGCCAACGCGACAGGCGCGAATAGTGGCTTCCATCAATCCCGACCAGGGGCTGGGGAAGAACGAGCGCGTTGATTCCTCTTCGTCCGGCCAGACGTGACCGGTGGCGATCACCGCCAGATCGTACGTCGCGGGTTCTGCCCGGTTCTCCGCCCAGACCTTGACGCCCTGAGGCGTCACCTCCAGGTCATTAACCTGGCAGGACTCCTGCACCTTGACGGTAAATCCGCGCTGTTTCGCCTGTGCGACCAGCTGTAAAAACTGGTCGCGATAATACTCGCCCAACAAAATGCGTGGCAGGAACTGGCGGTCATGAAGGGAGGATTTCTGCACACCGTAGCGTGCCAGGTGTTCGCTGCTCTGGGTAAGCAGCCAGTCGAGATAGGTCGAAAAGAGCGGGGGGATTTCGATGCTGGCGATGTTAGCGAGCATCATCCGCGAGTTGTCTTCATCGCTGTACGGCATGCCAACTCCGGCCTCGTCGCCCTGCTCATAAATATCCACGGCCAGTGGCATCTGATTTTTCAGCAGAGAGAAAAGGGTATAAATGCCGGTGGGGCCGGCACCGATAATCGCAATCTGTTTCATCCATTCTCACCCGTTATTATTGTTTGATTCCTGGAGGGCAACCGGGCGCCGACTTCGCCGGGCGTTAACGCCTTTCGCCCGTCTGCCCTCGTCCATTTCTGAGTCATCACCGCTTTTAGTGCCGGATTTCCCGTACATCAAACAGTATATACGCTGTCACTATTTCTATAGCAGAAGCGGGAACGTCATCAGAAAGCCGTTATCCGTCAGGATCTCGCCAGTGGAATACATTACGTCATGGGATGAAACAGGATTCGCGCAAAGAAGCAGAGGGTTAAGCGGTGAAAATGTAAAACGGGAAACGTCGTCGAGAGAGAGCAGCAATGCCTGTTATTAACGGGCTAATCAGGGATATTCTGGAATGTTGAAAAGGGAGGGAATGCTGAAGAGATTGAATCTGAATTGGTGCGTCCGAGTGGACTCGAACCACCGACCCCCACCATGTCAAGGTGGTGCTCTAACCAACTGAGCTACGGACGCACTGTACAGATTTTTTTGATGGTGCGTCCGAGTGGACTCGAACCACCGACCCCCACCATGTCAAGGTGGTGCTCTAACCAACTGAGCTACGGACGCATCATGTTGTCTGTGACAACGGGGTCGAATATTAGCGACAGTGACGGGATGAGGCAAGAGGGAAAATGCAATTTTCTTCCGTATTTCACGCGATTGCTTCATTCCCGCGCAAAATGAAGAGAAAGTAGCCGCCCGTAGACGGCTAGCGGGTAATTAACGCGCAGCGCGTTGCAAAATCACATTCGATGGCTGACGTTGCAGGAAGCGCATACGCAGCATCATCAGGATCGCGGCGGAGGTTAATCCGATGATAAAGCCCATCCAGAAACCGGCCGGACCCATTCTGTCGACCACCAGATCCGTCAGCGCCAGCACGTAACCGCTCGGCAGCCCGAGCACCCAGTAGGCGGTGAAGGTGATAAAGAAGATCGAACGCGTATCTTTATACCCACGCAGAATACCGCTGCCGATCACCTGAATCGAATCGGAAATCTGGTATACCGCCGCCAGCAGCATCAGCTGTGAGGCGAGGATCACCACTTCCGGATTGTCGTTATAAAGCAGGGCGATCTGCTCGCGCAGCAACACGGTAAAGATGGCGGTACAGGCCGCCATGCACACGCCCACCATCAGGCCGGTACGTGCCGCCGTCTGTGCATCGAGCGTCGAACCCTGCCCCAGACGATAGCCGACGCGGATCGTTACCGCTGCCGCAAGGGACATTGGCAGTACGAACATCAGCGAGCTAAAGTTCAGCGCAATCTGGTGGCCTGCCACGTCGACAATCCCCAGCGGGGAGACCAGCAGGGCGACGACCGCAAACAGCGTCACTTCAAAGAACAGCGCCAACGCGATAGGCAGACCGAGCTGCACCAGACGTTTCACCACGCTCATATCCGGCTTGCCGAAACCCGGCTCATTGCGGATATCGCGCATTGAGCGCGCGCGTTTGACGTAAGAGAGCATGCTGGCAAACATGACCCAGTAGACCGCCGCCGTCGCGACGCCACAGCCCACGCCGCCCAGCTCTGGCATGCCGAAATGACCGTAGATAAAGACATAGTTCACCGGGATGTTTACCAGCAGCCCGATAAAGCCAATCACCATGCCGGGTTTAGTTTTCGCCAGCCCTTCACACTGGTTACGCGCCACCTGGAAGAACAGGTAGCCGGGCGCGCCCCACAGCAGCGCACGCAGATAGCCGACGGCTTTATCGGCCAGGGCCGGGTCGATATTGTGCATCGAGCGAATAATATGGCCCGCGTTCCACAGCACAATCATGATCAGAACGGAGACACATCCGGCGAGCCAGAAGCCCTGACGCACCTGATGGGCAATACGATCGCGTCGGCCTGAGCCGTTAAGCTGGGCGATAACCGGCGTAAGGGCCAGCAACAGTCCGTGGCCGAACAGAATAGCCGGAAGCCAGATAGAGGTACCGATAGCAACGGCGGCCATATCGGTGGCGCTGTAACCACCCGCCATAACCGTATCCACAAATCCCATTGCGGTTTGAGCGACCTGCGCGATGATCACCGGTATTGCCAGCGCTAATAACTGACGCGCTTCATTCATGTACTTCTGCACGTGAACACCTTTTGTTTTGTTGTTATTTGAGAGACTAAAAAACCCGCCGAAACTGGCAGCAAGAAGAAAAAACAGGGGGAATGCCAGCTATTGTAGCGGGGTTTCTCTATTTATCTAGTGAAAAAATCGCCAGAAAATGCGCTCCGCTGGCAACCTGTTTTTCCAACTGTTATTGTGTTGCGATTAAACGGTGTCACTACCGTTGGGATAATACAGGAGTGGTAAGCATGTTTACTGGTATCGTGCAGGGCACTGCAAAACTGGTGTCCATAGATGAAAAACCTAATTTCCGTACCCATGTGGTCGAGCTGCCGGAATATATGCTCGACGGTCTGGAGACCGGGGCATCGGTGGCACACAACGGCTGCTGTCTGACAGTGACAGAAATTAACGGCAACCGTATTAGCTTTGATCTGATGAAAGAGACGCTGCGTATTACCAACCTCGGAGAGCTGGTGGTGGGCGACATGGTTAACGTTGAGCGCGCGGCGAAGTTCAGCGATGAGATTGGCGGGCATTTAATGTCGGGTCATATTATGACGACCGCCGAGATTTCGAAAATCCTGACTTCAGAAAATAACCGTCAGATCTGGTTTAAGGTACAAGACGCGTCATTAATGAAATACATCCTGTACAAAGGATTTATTGGCGTGGATGGGATTAGTCTGACGGTGGGAGAAGTGACGCCAACCCGTTTCTGCGTGCATTTAATTCCAGAAACGTTGCAGCGCACGACGCTCGGGGCGAAAAAACTCGGCCATCGCATTAATATCGAAATTGATCCCCAGACCCAGGCGGTAGTGGATACCGTAGAGCGGGTGCTGGCGGCGAAAGAATTAGCGAGTAAACTGACGTCGGAAGACGAATAAAATAAACCCCGGTTATCCGGGGTTTATTTTTTATCGTGCGACCCGCAAACCATGCTCCACGCCACGACTGAACACGACCTGCCAGAGCTGAATATCCCGGGCACGAAACGCGCCCGCACAGGCATTCAGGTAATAGACGAACATCCGCTTGAAGCGTTCAGAATAGTTATCCGCAATTTCCGGCCATGATGCCAGGAAACGTTCGTGCCAGGCCATCAGTGTCGTATCGTAGTCGGCACCGAAATTGTGCCAGTCTTCGACAATAAAGTGCGACTCACTGGCATCGGCTATCTGGCGAACCGAAGGTAAACAGCCATTCGGGAAGATATATTTATTGATCCAGGGATCGACCGAATGATCGGTCTTTTTGGAACCGATGGTGTGTAGCAGGAAAAGACCTTCCGGTTTCAGGTTACGATCGGCAACCGTGAAATAGGTGTTGTAATTTTTGGGCCCGACGTGCTCGAACATTCCCACGGAGACGATACGATCGAACTGATCGTCCAGATCGCGATAATCCTGCAGAAGAATGGTCACATCCAGCCCCGCGCAGCGTTCTTGCGCCAGTTTCTGCTGTTCAGCCGAAATGGTCACGCCCACGACGCTCACGCCGTAATGTTTCGCCATGTACCAGGCAAGCCCACCCCAGCCGCAGCCGATATCCAGCACCCGCATACCGGGCTGAAGCTGCAGTTTTTCGCAGATTAAACGCAGTTTCGCCTGCTGTGCATCTTCGAGCGTGGTGGCCTCTTTCCAGTAGGCGCAAGAATATTGCATGAGCGGGTCAAGCATGCGGCTGAAAAGATCGTTGCCAAGATCGTAATGCTCTTTCCCGACAATCCATGCCCGTTTTTTACTTTGCAGATTCAGCAACCGTGCAGAGGCGATCCGCAGCGTATCCTTCAGGTGGTGGGGGAGCTGATTTTCCAGCCCGGCGCGCAGAACGTTATGGAAAAACATATCCAGCCGCTCGCATTCCCACCAGCCGTCCATGTAGCTCTCGCCTAAACCCAGCGAACCTTCCTGCAAGACGCGTTTGAAAAAATCGGGATGTTTTACCTGAATATCTGAAGGAGCAGACCCGTTAATCGCGATGCCCGCCCGACTCAGTAATTCATTGACGATCCGGAACCAGTTATTGTCCCGAACATTGACTTCTTCTATACACGATGAACTCATAGCTTCTCCATCACGTTGTGTGATCAGAACCTTCAAACAGCGTAGCCGCTTTTTATGGTTTGTGAGAAATCCCACGGTTTTTCCGTGAGGCTAATATCCGACGTAGAACAGAGGAAGGGAGATAACCCTTACCGAAAGGCCTTCCATGGTAAAACGGGAGCACTCCGGCTCCCGTTAACACATAATATTTATCGTATTTATATGAACCAAATTTAGTATAGGCCGCAAAAAAGAGCGATTCAACTGAAAGTTGTTAGCAGCCTAATGACTGAAATGTAACATAATTGCTCGCGCGATTACGCCTGCGACGATTTCGCCTCGGCAGTGTCCTCTGCCAGCGTCTTCACTGACGCCTGCATGCGATAACCCAGCGCGGCGAGAACCACGGTAGCCAGCATCACGCTGGTCGTGGTCAGCAGCGGCGTAGCGATTAACGCAGAGACAATCAGGCTTGCGAGGAAGCACAGACCGAGCTGCAGGGTGTTTTGCAGCGCCGCCGCTCGGCCCGTGGCATGAGGGAACGGACGCAGTGCCTGAGCCACTACAATCGGGTAAATCGCGCCGTTTGCCACGGCCATCACACAGAATGGGATCAGAATTTCAGTCAGCCCGACGTGTGGAATAAAGCCAACCGCCCAGGTACCGATGACGCTCACGGCGAAAAGTACCAGCAGCCATGGCAGCATCTGCTGTCCCTGCCATTTTTGCAGCGCGGCGCGGCAGCCGTAGCCCCCCACCAGGAACGCGATGGTCTGTGGAACATAGCTCAGGCCGATCACCGCCGGGCTGTAGCCCATATCATGCAGAATAAACGGCGAACCGGTCAGCCACGCAAAGAAGCTGGCTGAACAGGCGGCGTAGACCAGCACGTTGCCGCGATACGCGCGTGAACGCAGCAGCGACAGGAAAGTGACGCGATTATCGTGGTTTTCAGCCGGTTTCGGCTGGGCAGGTTTTAGCGTGAAGGCCGGTAACATCAGCACCAGCGTGATGATAAACAGGGTGGCGAAAATCGCCTGCCAGTCAAAATGCACCAGGATCCAGCTACCGAGCAGGGGAGCCAGCGCCGGAGAAAGCCCGACCAGCGGCATAATGGTGGCAAAAATGCGGTTCACGCGAGACGCGGGATAATAGTCCGTCACCAGCGCCTGCCAGGTGACGGCTGCGGCACACACACCGAACGCCTGGATAAATCGCAGCACCAGCAGCCAGGTGGCATCACGCACCCACAGCATCCCCAGGCAGCCGACGGCGAAAATCGCCAGACCGAGGAGCAGAATCGGTTTGCGACCGTAACGGTCAGAGAGCGGGCCCCATAACAGCTGTGCGAAGGCAAAACCGGCGAGGAACAGGCTCAGGCTGGCGCTGATGGCGGCAGCAGGGGTCTGTAAATCGGCCTGCATCGCGGCAAACGCGGGCAGGTACATGTCGGTCGCCAAAAAGCCCAGCACGCTTAAACCGCCGAGCCAGACCAGGAATCCTTTGTTGGGTTGCATTATTTTTTATTTCCTAAAGAGGGCAGGTAATTACTGGCGCAAAGTGTAGGGAGTGCAAACTGCCTTGTGAAACGCTAATATTTGGTGATTGCATTCAAAAATTTTGCAGGCAGAAAATGTGGTCAGAATATTCGTTAGAAGTGGTGGATGCGGTCGCGCGTAACGGCAGCTTTAGTGGTGCGGCCCAGGAACTCCACCGCGTCCCCTCTGCGGTGAGCTATACGGTGCGTCAGCTTGAAGAGTGGCTGGCGGTTCCGCTGTTCGAGCGTCGTCACCGTGACGTGGTTCTGACGCCAGCGGGCGTCTGGTTTTTGAAAGAAGGGCGATCTGTTATCAAAAAAATGATGATCACTCGCGAGCAGTGCCAGCAGATCGCGAACGGCTGGCGCGGGCATCTCGCCATTGCGGTCGATAACATCGTCAAACCCGAACGCACCCGACAGATGGTCGTCGATTTCTATCGCCACTTCTCTGATGTGGAGCTGCGCGTCTCGCAGGAGGTGTTCAACGGCGTGTGGGATGCGCTCTCTGACGGCAGGGTGGAGATGGCGATCGGCGCGACCCAGGCGATCCCGGTGGGTGGTCGCTATGCATTTCGCGATATGGGAGCTCTGAGCTGGACCTGCGTTGTCGCCCGCGATCATCCTCTGGCCGCCATTGCAGGCCCGTTGAGCGATGATACGTTGCGCAACTGGCCGTCGCTGGTGCTGGAAGATACCTCACGATCGCTGCCAAAACGGATTACCTGGTTACTGGATAACCAGCGCCGTGTGGTCGCACCGGACTGGGAGACGTCGGCGACCTGTCTTTCTGCGGGGCTGTGCGTGGGAATGGTGCCGGTGCATTTTGCACGTCCACGCATTGATCGCGGTGAGTGGGTGGCGCTGACGCTGGAAAACCCGTTCCCGGATGCGGCCTGTTGCCTGACGTGGCAGCAAAACGATATGTCACCGGCGCTGGCGTGGCTGCTGGATTATCTGGGGGATAGCGAAACGCTGAACAGAGAGTGGCTGAGGGAGCCGGAATAACCGGCCCCTCGGGGAGATCAACGGCGGTAGTCGCGGAACGGACCGTCGGCCACGGAGCGACGTTCAATCAGGCGCGGGTGGACTTCAATCGACTGCGACTCTTCACGCTTGCTGACGATGCGGTCCAACAACATATTGAAGGCCGTTTCGCCCAGCGAGTCTTTCGGCTGGTGAATGGTCGTCAGCGCCGGGGTGAAGTAGCGTGCGTTGCGCACGTTATCGTACCCGATCACTGAAATGTCCTGCGGCACGCGCAAACCCAGCTCATCGGCTGCGCAAAGGGCGCCCATCGCCATAATGTCACCCCCGATAAAGACCGCGGTAGGGCGGTGCGACTGGGAGACGATCTGCTGCATCGCGCGGTAGCCGGACTCCGGCTCGAAGTCGCCCTGCACGATCCAGTTTTCTGGCACCGTAATCAGCGCTTCTTCCATCGCTTTCATGAACCCTGCCAGACGGCCTGCGCCGGTGTTGCGCTCCAGCGGACCCGGAATGACGCCGATTTCGCGGTGACCGCGCTCAATCAAGTAGCGACCTGCCATGTAGCCGCCTTCAAAGGCGTTATCGTTGACGGAATCGGTAAAATCAGCGCGGGTATCACCCCAGTCCATCACCACCATCGGAATGTGGCGATACTCTTCAAGCATGGAGAGTACGGACTCCGGGTATTCAGAACACATTACCAGCAGGCCATCAACGCGCTTTTGCGCCATCATCGACAGGTAAGCGCGCTGTTTCTCCTGGCTGTTCCAGGCGTTGCCGAGAATCAGGGTGTAGCCCTTCTGGAAACAGTTTTTCTCAACCGCTTCGATGATCTCCGCAAAATAGGCGGCTTCGCTGCTGGTCGCCAGCAGGCCGATCGATTTGGTGTGGTTCACCTTCAGGCTACGCGCCACGGCACTTGGGGAGTAGTGCAGCTCTTTGATGGCGGCCCATACGGCGTTGCGCGTCTCTTCCGCAACGAAACGCGTTTTGTTAATTACATGTGATACGGTTGTAGTGGAAACGTTTGCGCGTTTCGCCACATCTTTAATTGTTGCCATTACATGTCACTCCAGACCATATCTTAAACTCCTGAAATACTTAAAGGTAAACGTTTGCCTTCTCTCACCCTTATCTCGCAATGTGAATTGCGATACGCCGGGAAAACGACTCAGAACGTCAGGAGGGGGTCAGTGGCCGGTACGCTTATAAATTTAGCGTGGAATTTTGTCTTATCTTGATGAAAAGGGGAAGAGCAAAAACGGTTATCAGCCTAAATCCAGGAAGATTTTTGGGGTAAACTGTGTAAAAATGAGCAAGCTCACTTTTCGTGGGGTGATTAAAAGGAGAAAAATTGATGAGTACCGATCTGAAGTTTTCGCTGACGACAACCATTATTGTTCTGGCCCTGATTGTCGCTGCGGGTCTGACCGCTGCGCTGCACTGATTTAAGCGGGGGAGAGTTCTCTCCCTCGTCTCCTGCCTGTTCCCTGATTGTTACCCGCACGGCAAAAATCTTTTGCTAATTTGTTAACTTCTCATTTT
Source organism: Lelliottia sp. 489 (assembly GCF_050435885.1). Taxonomy (NCBI): domain Bacteria; kingdom Pseudomonadati; phylum Pseudomonadota; class Gammaproteobacteria; order Enterobacterales; family Enterobacteriaceae; genus Lelliottia; species Lelliottia sp. 489. Next base: position 311,280 of record NZ_JBNDLC010000001.1, read on the forward strand.
TTGTGTTTGATGTCATGCTTTTGACATCTTAGTCCTGTGTCGCGCGACGACACGGCATCCGGAGTTAATCAATGAAAATCAATTTTCCCCTGCTGGCCCTGGCGATTGGCGCTTTTGGCATCGGCACCACCGAGTTTTCGCCGATGGGGCTGTTGCCGGTTATCGCAAAAGGGGTAGATGTCTCTATTCCGGCCGCAGGCATGCTGATCAGCGCCTACGCCATTGGCGTGATGATTGGCGCGCCGCTCATGACGCTGCTGTTGTCGCATCGTGCCCGTCGCAATGCGCTGATCTTCCTGATGGCGATTTTTACCCTCGGTAATGTGCTCTCTGCGCTGTCACCGGATTACACCACGCTGCTGCTGTCACGCATTCTGACCAGCCTGAACCACGGCGCGTTCTTTGGCTTAGGCTCAGTGGTGGCGGCGAGCGTGGTGCCAAAACACAAGCAGGCCAGCGCGGTGGCAACCATGTTTATGGGGCTAACCATCGCCAATATTGGCGGTGTACCGGCGGCGACCTGGCTAGGTGAAGTCATAGGCTGGCGGATGTCGTTTATGGCAACCGCAGGGCTGGGCGTAGTGGCGATGATTGCACTGTTCTTCTCCCTTCCGAAAGGCGAGGCGGGCGAGCGCCCGGACGTGCGTAAAGAGCTGTCGGTGCTGGTTCGTCCACAGGTGCTCTCCGCTCTGTTAACCACGGTGCTTGGGGCGGGCGCGATGTTTACGCTCTACACCTACATTTCACCGGTTCTGCACGATATTACTCACGCCACACCGTTGTTCGTGACGGCGATGCTGGTGCTGATTGGCGTCGGTTTCTCACTGGGCAACTATCTCGGCGGTAAACTGGCGGATCGCTCGGTCACCGGGACGCTGAAAGGCTTCTTAACGCTGCTGATTGTGATTATGCTCGCGATTCCCTGGCTTGCGCGCAACGAGTTTGGGGCGGCCATTGCGATGGTGGTGTGGGGCGCTGCAACCTTTGCCGTGGTTCCGCCATTGCAGATGCGCGTCATGCGTGTGGCGCACGAAGCGCCGGGCCTCTCCTCTTCCGTGAATATCGGGGCGTTTAATCTCGGGAATGCGCTGGGTGCGGCAGCCGGTGGGGCGGTGATTTCAGGCGGGCTGGGATACGCTTTTGTACCGGTGATGGGGGCGATTATTGCGGCGCTCGGTCTGCTGCTGGTCCTGACATCGGGCCGTAAACAGCCGGAACCTGTTCGCGTCACAGAGTAATCAAAAAACGCAGAAGGGCTGCCCCTTCTGCGTCTCATTTATGCCGCGAAGTTCTTCGCCACAAATTCCCAGTTCACCAGCGCCCAGAAGTGCTCAAGGTAGTTCGGGCGAGCGTTACGGTAGTCGATATAATACGCGTGTTCCCACACATCAACGGTCATCAGCGGTTTCGCGCTGGTGGTCAGTGGGGTTCCCGCGTTTGATGTTGAGACGATAGCCAGTTTACCGTCGGCCTCTTTGACCAGCCACGTCCAGCCAGAGCCGAAGTTCTTAATTGCTGCGTCAGTAAACTTCGCTTTGAAATCTGCAAAGCTGCCGAATGCGGCGTTAATGGCAGCCGCCAGTTCACCGGTTGGTTCGCCACCGGCGTTCGGTGCCAGGCAGTGCCAGTAGAACGTGTGGTTCCAGACCTGAGCGGCGTTGTTGAACACACCACCGTCAGAACTGCGCACAATCTCTTCAAGTGTTTTACCTTCAAACGCAGTGCCCTTAACCAGATTGTTCAGGTTAGTGACATAGGTCTGATGGTGTTTGCCGTAGTGGTACTCCAGGGTTTCCGCCGAAATGTGCGGAGCCAGGGCGTCTTTTGCATACGGTAATGCAGGTAATTCGAACGACATTGCTTCTCTCCTTATTATAGTGTTGCACTGCAATAACCCTATTGAGTGCAAGGATAGAGTAGCAAATTGAAAGGGTATGCAAAAGAGGAACTTACCCTGCCGACGGTGCGGCAGGGCAGGGATTAGCGAATGGTTTTCGGGGTCATTACGCGGCGGGCGCCAACGTAATGGCGAACCCAGTAATCTTCGCTCAGGGAGGTGATTTGGATATCCTGGCCGCTGCGAGGCGACTGGATAAACTTGCCGTTGCCAACGTAAACGCCAACGTGATCGGCGGTGCCGCGGCCTTGCGTGCGGAAGAAGACCAGATCTCCGCTCTCCAGCTCACCGCGATTCACGGCTGCTGCATCGCGCAGGTGATACATCTCATTCGCCGTACGCGGGATGCGGAACTTCACCAGATCTTTATAGGCGTAATAGACCAGACCGCTGCAGTCGAAACCGGTGCGCGGGGAGGTGCCGCCCCAATGATAGGGTTTGCCAATCTGCCCCATCAGCTTGTTCATCGCGGTTTTCTGCGCTTTCTGCACGCGCACTTTATGCACCTCAGAGAGCTTCGCAGTTTTGCCCACTTTCACGCAGTTCGTTTTGTGGCCTTTCCGGACGGTGCATTTTTCCGGAGCCACTTTTGCAACTTTTACGGCAGTGCGGGTGGGTTTGCTGCGGGTTTTACTGGTGAGGGCCTTACTGGAGGTGGACTGCTTTCGTGCGGTAGTGGTTTTTTTCTTTTCGCTTTTACGGGTGCTGGTAGGTGTTTTTTTCTTACGTTCTGTGGTTTTCGCCAGATGTGACTTCTGCACGGCAGAGTGCCGCGCCTGCTCCGAGGCGTTAGCCGCTGGCGTGAAAACGAGTGATGTAAACAGTAAAGCACAGAGCGTGATCGAGATTTTTGTTATCCGCGCCACTGAGCATTCCCCTGAATTAGATGTGGGTCATCAATAGTACCCACGTATGATTTACAAAGCCCGTCGATTCTAATCTAAAAATCTGCGAGAAGTTAATAGCATTTATCGGTCTAAAAGTCTGTTTCGTTAGCGAGTGCAAAAAAAAAAGTCAGATTGTTGCCGCGTTGTTCACTCCCTGAACAAAACCACACCGGGTGAGGGGGTAAGCTATCTTTGGAATGCAACTTTAGCCGACAACCGTTAAGATATAAGCAGGTGACGAAAATGTTATTTTCCGATGTCTCTCTGACCCGCTACAATGTCAGACGATCGCCGTAACAGAAGTTAAAGGAAGCAAGACATGAGCACGACTATTGAAAAAATCCAGCGCCAGATCGCTGAAAACCCCATTCTGCTGTACATGAAAGGTTCACCGAAGCTGCCAAACTGCGGTTTCTCTGCACAAGCCGTGCAGGCGCTGTCTGCCTGTGGCGAGCGTTTTGCTTACGTTGATATTCTGCAGAATCCGGACATCCGCGCTGAGCTGCCGAAATACGCTAACTGGCCAACCTTCCCGCAGCTGTGGGTTGATGGTGAGCTGGTCGGCGGTTGCGACATTCTGATCGAAATGTATCAGCGTGGCGAACTGCAGCAGCTGATCAAAGAAACCGCTGCCAAGTACAAAACCGAAGAGCCAGACGCAGAATAAGTTCTTTTGCATCAGGCAAAAAAAAGCGACCTTTCGGTCGCTTTTTTATTCCTCGCTGTCGCCCATCGGCAGCGGCCAGCCGCCCAGACGCTTCCAGCGGTTTACAATCTCACAGAACAGTTCTGATGTGCGTTCTGTGTCGTACAGCGCCGAGTGGGCCTGAGTACCGTCGAAATCGATGCCCGCAGTAATACAGGCTTTGGAGAGCACGGTCTGGCCCAGTGCCAGCCCGCTCAGCGCGGCGGTATCGAAGGTCACGAACGGATGGAACGGGTTACGCTTGAGCGACGCGCGCTCGGCGGCAGCCATCATAAAGCTGTGATCGAACGTGGCATTGTGCGCCACCATGATCGCGCGATTGCAGTTGCTGTCCTTCATGCCTTTGCGCACCATTTTAAAAATGGCGTGCAGGGCGTCATATTCACTCACCGCGCCACGCAGTGGGTTCGTAGGATCAATGCCGTTAAAGGCCAGCGCTTCTGGCTGCAGGTTCGCACCTTCGAAAGGTTCAACATGGAAATGCAGCGTGGTGTCCGGTGTAAGCCAGCCCTGTTCATCCATTTTCAGCGTAATGGCTGCAATCTCAAGCAGCGCATCGGTTTTAGCGTTAAATCCGGCTGTTTCTACGTCAATCACAACAGGATAAAAACCACGAAAACGGTCGCACAGACCGGTAAGTTGAGCGTTATCGGACATCAGGGTCTCTTACAAGGGAAAAAAGCAGTGCGTATTATGACAAATTTTGCGAGGCGATGCAGTAAAACAACGGGCGCAGAACGCGCCCGGAGGGATCAATTGCCCAGACCGCGACCCGCGTCTTTGGCTTCAATCAGTTCGATTTTGTAACCGTCAGGATCTTCCACGAAGGCAATCACGGTGGTGCCGCCTTTGACCGGACCCGCTTCGCGCGTCACGTTGCCGCCGTTGCTGCGAATGCGCTCGCACGCTTCTGCCGCGTTATCCACTTCCAGCGCGATGTGGCCGTAAGCGGTGCCCAGCTCGTAGCTATCGACATCCCAGTTGTAGGTCAGCTCGATAACCGCTTCGTCGCTTTCCGGGCCGTAACCGACGAACGCCAGGGAATATTTATATTCCGGGTTTTCGCTGGTGCGCAGCAGCTGCATGCCCAGTACGTTAGTGTAGAAATCGATAGAACGTTGCAGGTTGCCAACGCGCAGCATGGTATGAAGTAGGCGCATATTTTCCTCTTGACCAACTCAATGGCTTATCTTTTTGAACAGAAACGATGTTTTAGTATAGCGGCGAATCATCGCCGCTATCAATGAACAACCGAGGAATTACAAGGAAGGGTAGTCGGTATAGCCTTCAGCGCCGCCGCCATAGAAGCTTTCTGGACGCTGTGGGTTCAGCGCGGCTTTACGCTGCAGACGTGCCACCAGGTCCGGGTTGGCGATGTAATCGCGACCAAAGGCCACGGCGTCAATCAAACCTTTGCCGATCAGATCTTCCGCTTTCTCTGGGGTGTACGCACCCGCACCGATGATGACGCCCTGGAAGCGCGCACGCACTTTCTCACGGAATGCATCAGAGTACGGCTGACCGCCCGCCCAGTCCGGCTCGGACATGTGCAGATAAGCGATGCCGCGTTTCGCCAGCTCTTCGATCAGATACAGCGCGTCGGCTTCTTCGTTCGGGCCGTTGTCCACGTTCTGGAATGATCCAATTGGCGAAACGCGGATACCGATACGGTCCGGGCTCCACTCCTGGCACACCGCATCCACCACTTCCAGCACCAGACGGGCGCGGTTTTCCACGCTGCCGCCGTACTGATCGGTACGCTGGTTAGAAGACGGGGAGAGGAACTGGTGCAGCAGGTAACCATGCGCAGAGTGCAGCTCGACCAGGTCGAAACCGGCTTCACGTGCATTCGCCACCGCCTGACGGAAATCATTGACGATGCCTGGGATCTCATCGAGTTCCAGCGCGCGTGGGGTAGAGGTATCCACGCGAATGGCATGGCCGTTTTCATCACGCAGCGAGGTGCGGGTTCCGGCGTTCAGGGCAGACGCGGAAACCGGTGCCTGGCCGCCAGGCTGGATGCTGTTGTGGGAGATACGGCCCGTATGCCACAGCTGGACCGCGATGCGACCATCATCGGCATGAACACCTGCGGTGATTTTTTTCCATGCTGCGATCTGCTCTGGGCTGTGCAGGCCCGGTGCGCCCGCATAACCTTTCGCCTGAGCGGAGATCTGGGTCGCTTCGGAAATGATCAGGCCGGAGCTGGCGCGCTGGCGATAGTATTCACCCATCAGCGGCGTTGGGATATCGCCCGGCTCGATGCTGCGCAGACGGGTGAGAGGGGCCATTAATACGCGATTAGGTGCGGTAACCGCACCGATTTTCAGTGGGGTAAATAATTTTTCAGTTGACATCATGACTCCTGAGTAGACCGGTCGACTAGTAGATGAATAAATAAAAACGCCTGTTAAACGCCAGGCGTCGTAATACTGTTCTTCACATGCGCCAGCGCGCTTTCAAGCGGCACGGCGCTGCGGGAAATTTTGGCCTGCAAATTTGCGCCTAACCACAGCGCGTACAACACCTGGGCCTGCGTTAAAGGATCGCCGCTAAAGTTTAGCGTTTTTTCAGCGCGACCTTTTTCCAGCGCCTGAGCCAGCAGGGCGATAACGCCGCTGGCCCCTTTGTCCATCGCGGTGCGCATATCTTCTGACAGATCGCACACTTCGGCAGACAATTTAACGGTCAGGCAACCGCTGATAATGCCCTGCTGACAGAACTGGTTCAGCGTTTCCTGATAGTAGTTGAGCACACGATCACGGTAGCACCCTTCGCCGCTGGCAAAATGGACGGCGAGACGCTGGTGGTAACTGGCATAGTGCCGCTCCAGCATCGCCACGCCAAACGCTTCTTTGGAGCGGAAGTAGTGATAAAACGAACCCTTTGGCACCTCAGCGGTTTTTAACAACTCGCTCAGCCCCATTCCGGTAAACCCGCGGTGCATACAGAGACGCTCGCCGGTGGCCAGAAGATGTTCGCGTGTATCGTGTTCAGTATTTTTGCTCATGGCGCTCACTGTAATAGACCAATCGGTCTAATGCAAGTATCACGATTTTCGACAGGTGCTGATGAGATCCATCTGCGGATGATAAACCGCTGATTTTACATTCATCATCCCAAGCACAGTCGAGAACAAATTATCCTGAGACACCTCTGTTTTTGCCGCCCGATCGCGTAAGCACGGCTCGTTGATACTGTAGTTGTTCACATAATCCGGCGAGAGCCAGAACATAAACGGAATATGCGTCTGCTGTGTCGGCGCCAGCATGTACGGCGTGCCGTGCAGATACAGCCCGTTTTCGCCGAGCGATTCGCCGTGATCGGAGAGATAAATCAGCGCGGTGTTCATCGTCGTCTGACGCGCTTTCAGTGCATCAATGGTTTTACTGACCACGCTATCCGTATAGAGGATGGTGTTGTCGTAGGTATTCATCAGCGCCTGGTGATCGCAGTCCTGAATCTGGTTGGTGTCGCAGGTCGGAGTAAACTGGCGATACGCTTTTGGATAGCGCTGGTAATAGGCCGGGCCGTGGCTACCCATCAGGTGGATCACCAGAACCGAGTCCTGCTTCAGGCCGTCGAGCACGTTGTCCAGACGGTGCAGGTTGACGTCATCGATACAGGATTTGTCTTTGCAGAACTGATCCAGTTTCCACTGGGTCATATCCGTGTGCGGAATGCGATCGCAGGCGCCCTTACAGCCGCCGTCGTTTTCACGCCAGAGCAGATTAATGCCTGCATGCGCCAGCACATCCAGTAAACCTTCCTGATGACGCGCCAGATCGGCATCATATTTTTTGCGCGGCATACCGGAGAACATGCACGGCACTGAAACCGCCGTTTCTGTTCCGCACGATGACGCCTGTGGGAAGTTAATCATGTTCTCTTTTTTGAGCTGCGGGTTGGTGTCGCGCCCGTAACCGTTGAGAGAGTAATTTTCCGCGCGAGAGGCTTCGCCAATCACCAGCACCAGCACCGTTTTTTTCTTCTGCGCCAGAATGACTGGCCCTTTCTGGGCGTCCTGGCCGATGCGTACCAGCGTTTGATCGCCTGCAAACCAGCGGTTTTTGCTGTATTTGGCAATGGCGCTGACGTAGTTAGCAGGCGTCACCATTTTGACGATGCTTTTGTTATTGCGAAATAGCGAGGCGTAATCCTTATAGAAGACCGAGGCCACCAGAATAATCACCATCAGGGCACCCAGAATGGCCGCGACGCGCGTAAGCAGCGTGTACCACCATTTCCCGGAACGAATACGAATAAACAGCAGTGCAATGGAGGGAATCAACCCGATCGCCGCGATCCACAGCAGCATTTGCGGTGTGACCAGCGCGGTGGCTTCCTGCGAGTTGGTCTCGAAAATATTCACCATCATGTTCTGATCGATGACAGCGCCATAGGTGAACATAAAGTACGTGGCCCCGGCACAGCCCAGGGTCAACAGAATCATCAGCGGTTTACGGATAAAGGGGATATTAAGCAGGCTGAAAATAATCACCCAGCCACAAAACAGAACCAGCGGGACGGACGCCGCAAACAGGAAATCGTGCAGATGCGACGGGGCTATAATCTGCCAGCTGCGCTGAATAAACAGGGCATTGAGGAGAGTAAAGAACAGGGCGCAACCGAGGGTAAATTTAATATCGTTACACTGTAACTTTTTCGCGGACCACATCATTAAGAAACCATTTGTTATATTGATGAGGCGAGTATAGGGAGCGAAGATTAGAGAAACCTTAATGACACATTTCTGTGTTAAAGCCCTTGCAGGCACGGCGTTTAGCGTCTTCACTGAAGGTGTTAAGTGATTTCGGGAGGTGTGTGTGGCAGAGCAACTGGAGTTTTTCCCCATCCAGAGCCCGTGCCGGGGAATTTGTCAGTCGGATGAACGCGGTTTTTGCCGCGGCTGTATGCGCAGCCGCGACGAGCGTTTTAACTGGCAAAAGATGAGCGACGCGGAAAAACAGGATGTCATACGCCTGTGCCGACAGCGTCTATTGCGCAAATTACGCGCAAACAAACCGACCGATACGGAAGAACCTCAGCAGCCTTCACTTTTTTAGCGGCGGATATGCGTATACTCATGACATCACTTCCTTGAGGAAATTGTTATGGTTCAGCGTATTGCCCTTGCCCCGCAGGGCCCAGAGTTTTCGCGTTTTGTCATGGGTTACTGGCGTCTGATGGACTGGAATATGTCCCCGCGCCAGCTGGTCAGTTTCATTGAGGAACATCTCGACCTCGGGATTACCACTGTCGATCACGCCGATATCTACGGCGGCTATCTGTGCGAAGCGGCGTTCGGTGAGGCCATGAAACTTGCGCCACACCTGCGTGAGCGCATGGAGATTGTCACCAAATGCGGTATTGCCACCACCGCGCGCGCCGAAAATGCCCTGGGGCATTACATCACCGACAGCGATCACATCATCAAAAGCGCCGAGCAGTCGCTGGTCAATCTGGCCACCGACCATCTGGATTTGCTGCTGATTCATCGTCCCGATCCCCTGATGGATGCGGACGAAGTGGCGCAGGCGTTCCTGTCGCTGCATCAGAGCGGGAAAGTGCGCCACTTCGGCGTGTCGAACTTCACACCGGCGCAGTTCGCGCTGCTCCAGTCCCGTCTGCCGTTTACGCTCGCGACCAACCAGGTGGAAATCTCCCCGGTTCACCAGCCGCTGCTGCTCGACGGAACTCTCGATCAGCTGCAACAGCTGCGCATTCGTCCGATGGCCTGGTCCTGCCTTGGCGGTGGACGTCTGTTCAACGACGAGGCCTTCCAGCCGCTGCGTGATGAGCTGGAAACCGTGGCCCGCGAGCTGAACGCCGAGAGCATTGAGCAAGTCGTTTATGCGTGGATCCTGCGCCTGCCGTCGCAACCGCTGCCGATTATTGGCTCCGGCAAAATCGAGCGTGTGCGCTCGGCGATTGCGGCAGAAGAGCTGCAGATGACGCGTCAGCAGTGGTTCCGCATCCGCAAGGCCGCGCTGGGCTACGACGTACCTTAACTGCGCATTAGCCTGACTTTCCGGTGAAAATGTTGCCCCTGGTCTAAACTTTAGGGGCAAATTAAACCCGAGGAGGTCATATGAAGCGTTTTGCTCTGGCAGTCGTGACGCTGGTTGTGTGCGCAGGTGCGCAGGCAGCCAGCGAAACCGTTGACATGAATCTCGTTACCTCACAAGGGATCGGCCAGTCCATCGGGACGGTGACGATTTCCGAAACCGACAAAGGGCTGAAATTTGCGCCCGATCTCAAAGCACTTCCTCCTGGTGAACATGGTTTTCACGTTCACGCTAAAGGCAGCTGTCAGCCTGCACTGAAAGAGGGTAAAGCCTCTGCGGCAGAAGCCGCTGGCGGCCATTTTGACCCTCATCAGACGGGCAAACACGAAGGTCCGGAAGGGCTAGGCCACGAGGGCGATCTGCCTGTGCTGGTGGTGAACAACGACGGAATAGCCACCGACCCCGTTGTGGCACCGCGTCTGAAAAAACTTGATGACATCAAAGGCAAGGCGCTGATGATCCACGTCGGCGGCGATAACATGTCCGATCAGCCTAAACCGCTGGGCGGTGGCGGCGCACGCTACGCCTGCGGCGTGATCTGATCGCTGATTGTCCCTGGCGGCGGGGCCTGTTCCAGCTGCGACAGAGAACAGTGTAAACGCCAGACAAGAGACGCTAAATCGCGCGCGGCCGGAAGGGGGTGGCGTGCGAGCGTCTCACTGATGCGCTGCAGCTCGGCAAGCGTGACCGCCAGCGGACGTTGCTGCACACCCCGTTTGCTCATGACATCTCTCAGCAGAGAGATACAGATGTCGCGCACCTGCGACAGCGGATCTGAGCGCGTTTCCCACGCTCGCAACTGCCACACCACATGCGAGCAGTTCAGCAGCACTACGCCCCAGCGCAGCAGCCAGCGGCGGGATAATTCGTCCTGACTGTTGTTCAGCTGGCTGACGTGATGATAAACCAGCGACTCGTACTCATTTTCACTCAGATGAGGTTTGCGACTGAGCTGATCGACAAATCCCGCGCGCAACTCGCGAATGTGGCGTCGGCTTTTGCGCGCATCGGAGCCAGGACGCAGGACCGCAAACGCCAGCCAGGCCAGACCAACACCGAGGATTTTCGCCAGATTATCATTCAGAAAGTCGGCAAAATCGTACACCGGTGGATTGGTGACTGAGATAAACGAACCCATAAAGACGATCAACTGCCCCCACAATCCGGCGAGTTTTGGCATCTGCAATTTCAGCAACTGCATGGTCGTGAGCAGCGGAAACAGGAACAGCAGGAACTGCCACAGATCGGTGACCTGCACCATCAGCCCGAATTTCACTGCGAAACTGAACAGCGAGAGCAGCACCAGCGTGCGCAACAGCAGCGTGAGGGAGTTGAAGGGGGAAGCTGCCACGGAGTAAAGCACGCAGCTGATTGCCGCCAGAGTCAACGCCGCCGAGCCGGATTCCCACTGCGTGATAATGCTCCAGGCGCCCACCAGCATCAGGGCGCAAAAGGTGCGAAATCCGCTCCAGAGCGCTTCGATATTATCCGTATGACGGGTCAGCGCCGGGCTGCCGGGCACCGCGAATTCGGTTATTGGCGTGGCTTCCTCAACGGCTCTTATCCAGCGGCTGCTGCGCAGATATAAACGACAGAAATAGAGCAGTCGCTGCCAGAAGGCGCGATGGCGGTAGTCAAACTCATCCGTCGGGGCGAGAGGGGCAACAATTCGCGCCACCGTAAGGATATCGGTTTGTGGGTTAGCGAGCGCCGCCAGCAGACGGTCGATCACTTCCCGCGTGTTTTCCGGCGGATTTGGCCAGTTGAGTAACATCCTGCGCAGGCCGGAGAGGGCGCTGGTCATCCTCAATTGCTGGTGAAGAAGATAGTTCAGCAACGTGTTCTGGCGACGAAAGCGGTAATGGCTCCAGAACGCCTGAATACGCAGCAGGTTCATCGTCAGGATCTGCCCGATGACTTTCTCGTGGGCAAGGCGGATCGCGTCGCTGGAGTCAGGCTGCCAGAGCAAACTTGCGTGCTCAAGCAGGCGAGCATGCATGGTTTTCAGGGCGGTTATAAGCGTCGTTCCATCCGATGTGCTGGGCAGAATCATCATCATCACGCCGCCGCAGAGGATACCGATGATCACTTCGCACACGCGTGCCTGAGCGATATCCCACAGCTCGGTGGTATCCAGAATATTGACTACCGGAAAGGCGATAATCGCCGCCGTATAACCGGCGAGCTGGAACGCGTAGGCCACGTTGTTGGTAAAATGGGCGCAGGCCCAGGTACACAAGCCCAGCCAGCCGGCCATGCTCAGCAAAAAGAGCCAGGGATCGTTGAGCGTGTGCCCGGCGATAATCAGCGCCGCCGTGGCTCCCAGCAGGCTGCCCGCGACGCGCCCGAGGCTTTTACTGATCACCCCTCCTACGGTAGGAAAACTGACCACCGCCGCTGAGGTCATCGCCCAGTAAGGCTCATCCAGATTCAGATAATAAGCCACCGAAAGGGCCAGACACATGGCGATGCCGTTGCGCAGGGCATATCGCCACTGCGCAGGGGTTGCTTTGAACCACGGCATTTTGCGCCAGGAGAAAGCAGAGAGGTCCATCAGCGCGTTCCGATCGAGACGGTGCAGGTTGTGCCGGAGACCAGCGTGATGTCTGCCGGGAGTTTGTCGAACTCTACGCGGACCGGAACGCGCTGGGCGAGGCGCACCCACGGCACGTTAGGTTTGATGTCGGGCACAAGGCCGGAGTCAGTCTCGACACTTTGATCGTAAATGGCGCGGCCAATGCTGGAGACGTGACCCTGTAACCGGGTGGAGCCGCTATAAAGCGTGATCTGCGCCGGTGCGCCTTCCTGAATATGACGAAGCTTTGTCTCCTCGAAATAGCCGACAACGTAGAACGAGTGGCTGTCGACCAGCGCAAAGACCGGCTGCCCCTGAGTGGCGTAGTTCCCCTCGCGAGTGGAAAGATTGGTTACCCATCCGTCAACGGGTGCTTTAACGACCGTTTGCGTGAGTTGCCACTGGGCTTGTTTCAGCGTGGCTTCTGCCACCTCAACGCTGGCCTTCATGGCTTTGACGTTGATGTTCGCGGTATCAAGATCTTCAGCAGAGATAAAGTTTTGCGGCAGGTGGCGGCGGCGATTGGCTTCATTGTTGGCTTTCGCCAGATCGGACTGCGCTTTTGCCAGCTGCGCCTGGGCGTTCAGTACTGCAATATGGAACGGTGTCTCATCGATGCGAAAGAGCACGTCTCCCGCTTTCACCCGCTGGTTATCCTTAACCAGCAAAGACGTAATGCTCCCGGAGACCTGCGGCGTAATGCTGACCTGCTCGGCGCGGACTTTGCCATCGCGCGTCCACGGCGACTGCATGTAAAAATTCCATAGCCACCAGCCCGCGACCAGTGCCAAAGCCAGAACCAACAGGCTGGAGAAATATTTAAGGGTTTTCAGCGACATATTCACCACGCAATCAACAGAGCCAGAGCGAGACAGACGGAAAGGGTAAACAGCGAAAGATCCATCAGCATGGGGTGCCAGATTTCGCCGGAGTACATCCAGTCGCGAAGCAGCCGGTGAGCCACAAGCCAGATCAGAAAGCCCAGCATAACGGCTTTGAAAATCGGGGGAAAATAGACAGACGCACCGACAATCAGGTCCTGAAGGGGTAACCCCGCGGAGCTAGTAGAGAACTTCACGAGCAGAGATCCTTTGCAGTGGTGAGGGAGCAGTGTTAACACAATGAAGTGTCTTCATTAAGTGTAAATGATCCGTTCGGAATTGATGAATGCAGTATTGCATTTGTTTTGCCAATATAAATGCTGCACACTATTCTAAAATCAGTATAATAACTTAGCAAGCTAATTATAAGGAGATGAAATTGGAATCGCCATTAGGTTCTGATCTGGCAAGGTTGGTACGCATCTGGCGTGCTCTGATTGACCATCGCCTGAAACCTCTGGAATTGACACAGACGCATTGGGTCACGCTGCATAACATTCATCAGTTGCCGCCCGATCAGTCACAAATTCAACTGGCCAAAGCGATTGGCATTGAGCAGCCATCCCTGGTGCGTACGCTCGATCAGCTGGAGGAGAAGGGGCTGATTTCCCGGCAAACCTGCGCCAGCGATCGCCGTGCTAAACGCATTAAACTGACGGAAAAGGCAGCGCCTATCATCACTGAGATGGAAGCGGTGATCAGCAAAACGCGGGGGGAGATCCTTTCAGGGATTTCACCGGCCGAGCTGGAACAGCTGATTGATATGATTGCTCGCCTTGAGCAAAACATCAATGAGCTGCAAACCCGCGACTGACGTCATGACAAAGCCTTGCATCGCAAGGCTTTCTTTTTAACGGTACACCACCACCCGGTTGCGCCCCGTCTCTTTAGCCTCATACATCGCCTTATCCGCACGCTCGACGCACTCTTCAGCTGTAACCGCAGATGACGTCGCGGTATACACGCCCATGCTAATAGTGATTGGCTCCGGAAGCTGTCCGTGGGTGGTTTCACGATCGAAACTGCTCAGCAGGATACGGATCCGCTCGGCCACCTGGCGTGCCGCCTCTGACGAGGTATTCGCCAGCAGCAAGACAAACTCTTCGCCGCCAATGCGCGCGGCAATATCCTGAGGACGGACCGAATCCATCAGCAGATTGGAAACAAACTGCAGTACTTTGTCGCCTTGCAGGTGACCGTAGGTGTCGTTGATGCGCTTGAAGCGATCGAGATCGCTGACAATCACCGACATGGGTTTACTGGCGCTGGTGGTTCTGAGCAAATGGTTCAAGGATTCGTAGAAGTAGCTGCGGTTGTAGAGACGCGTCAGGGCATCGCGAATCGAGTTCTGATAAGACTGCTGATATTTCAGATGGGAATCGCGGTAGAGACTGAAGACATCGTGCAGCAGAGTAAAAATAATCAGCAACGTAGCGGTCGTTTCAAACAGACGCGAGCTGTACCAGGCAAATCCCCCCACATAATCACTGGCAAACAGGGTGACAAGCGTAATCATATAGCAGACACACAAAAAGCTGCCGCTGACCCAAAATTCATTACGCAGACGCGTGATGACCAGCATGGTGATTAATGTGACAATCCAGAAAATAATCAGAATGAGATTAATCACTTGATTCCATAATATTGTCATCTGCCGGGTGTCATTACTGACCAGATCTATCGAAAGTAATGTGCTGTGGCTCGAATATATCCACGCCAGAGTAATCATTGAAACGGTAAACAGAAATAAACAGATAAAAATTATTACATGTACACGGCGCGGTAATACATGATGGCGCAGGGTATAAAGTACCGCCGCGCATGTGATCAGAAAGGCCATCATCACGTTGCGGAACATGAAGAAAATCATCGCGTCGTTATAATTAATGCGATGCAGGCCGAACGAGGTGAGCCACGCCGGGAAGCTGCTCAGCGTCCCCAGCATCAGCACCGCGGAGCCCGTGAAGGCAAAGGCGATGGCGAGCAGGAAAATCCGGTTTTTATCGCACCAGTATTTCATCAGCATAAAAAAGGCAATAAACAGATGAAAGACTAAAAGAAATATCGTCAGCGTAGGAAAAATTAATGGCGAAAGGGTTGGAACAATACTCTCTGTTTTTAAATAAAGAGTATGTAATATCCCATAAGAGACCAGACAGGCAAGCAAGAAGGAAACGTAGCGGTTTCCCAGATATCGGTTTATCACGATCATACGGTTGTTAACTGACAGATAATACTTTATTAAGAAATTAAGATGAGCGCGGAGGATAATGTAATAAGAGATAAAATACTTTGCGCGGGAACAAGAGAAGGGGAAGTAATTAATTCACGCGGTGAATGTGTTTTAGCGGATTAATTAATCGGAATGTTTTCAAGAGTAATGGATGTGACCCTGAGGCCACATCCATTATGGAATTAGCGTGGGGATACAGTCACCTGGCTACCGTTGCTTGCCAGGACCACACGTTGGCCGCTAGCAAACTGGGTTTTACCCTGTTTCTGCACAACCATGATGGTGTTGCCGTCATCTTTACGGATTTCCAGCTCAACGCCCTGGGTTTTGTTCATTGAACCCTGAACACCCTGACCCGCTACGCCACCCGCAACAGCACCTGCGGCAGTCGCCAGAGAACGTCCGGTGCCACCACCGACGGTGTTACCCAGGAAGCCACCCAGCACAGCACCACCAATCGCGCCAATCACGTTGTTGTCATCGCCACCCTGGATCTGAACCGGGCGAACGTTAACAACAGTACCGTAAGTGACGTTCTGAACTTGTTTGGCTTCGGAGGCGGTGTAAACGTCACCCGAAAGGGAATCGTTATTCACGCAGCCAGCCAGTGTTAAACCAATCAGTGAAACGCCCAGTACACGTAAAATCATTTGAATCTCCTGTTCACCAACAACGCTCAAACTGAGCATCCGTTATGGCTAAATTATATGGCATTGAGAGCCATAGATCATATCTTTGCACTAACAATAGGAAAATTGTACTTGAATTTGACTTAACGAGACATAAACGGAAGAGGCGGGGTGCTTGAGATCGGACATTGTTAAAAAATATTAGCCGGTCATAGAAATACCCCTTCATTTATGGTGGAGTGGTGACCCCAAGCCCAGATAACCTAAGGAAAGCGCATGAAATCGGGTCGTTATATCGGTGTCATGTCAGGCACCAGTCTTGACGGAGTCGATGTTGTCCTTGCTGCAATTGATGAAAACATGGTGGCGCAGCAGGCAAGCCTGAGCTGGCCGATTCCCGTTGAACTGAAAGAAGCGATTCTGAGCATTTGCCAGGGACAGCAGCTGACCCTTTCGCAACTGGGGCGGCTCGATGTGCAGCTGGGATCGCTGTTTGCCGATGCGGTGCTGGCTCTCATGCAACAGGAAAATCTTCAGCCAAAGGACATCGTGGCGATTGGCTGTCATGGGCAAACCGTGTGGCACGAACCGCTTGGCGACGCGCCGCATTCGATGCAAATTGGCGACAATAATCAGATCGTCGCCAAAACCGGTGTGACGGTCGTGGGAGATTTCCGCCGTCGCGATATCGCCCTTGGCGGGCAGGGCGCGCCGCTGGTTCCTGCGTTTCACCAGGCGCTGCTGGCGCACCCGGATGAACGTCGCATGGTGCTGAACATTGGCGGCATCGCCAATTTGTCGATGCTCATTCCTGGGCGACCGGTGCGCGGTTACGATACCGGGCCTGGCAATATGCTGATGGACGCCTGGATCTGGCGTAAGCGTGGCAAAGCGTACGACAAAGACGCGCAGTGGGCGTGCGAGGGAAAAGTCATTATTCCACTGCTGCAAACGATGCTGAGCGATCCCTATTTCGCCGCGCCTGCGCCAAAAAGTACGGGGCGCGAATATTTCAATTACGGCTGGCTTGAGCGCCAGCTGGCGCAGTTCCCGGCGCTGGCCCCGCAGGATGTGCAGGCGACGCTGGTGGAGCTGACGGCAATCTCGATTTCGGAGCAAGTTTTGCTGAGCGGCGGCTGCGAGCGACTGCTGGTGTGCGGCGGTGGCAGCCGAAATCCGCTGGTGATGGCGCGCCTCGCCGGGCTGTTACCGGGCACCGAGGTGACCACTACCGATGCGGCAGGCATCAGCGGCGACGATATGGAAGCCCTGGCCTTCGCCTGGCTTGCCTGGCGCACGGTCGCCGGTCTGCCGGGGAATCTGCCTTCCGTTACCGGTGCGCGCGAAGCCAGCGTACTGGGGGCGATTTTTCCGGCCAATCCACGGCATAATCAGAGTTAACTGAATTCCAGCCCTGCCCGTTGCCGTTAAAATCGAAAGGAATACAGGAGGGTGACTTCACCCTCCATGACCAGGATAGTCTTCGGAACAGGCTCATGAAAAAACTTCTTCTTACGTTTGCCCCTCTCTTACTCGCGGGCTGTAGCTACTACAACCAGGTTGTCGATCGCCTCAATACCGACACCCTCGAGTATCGCTGTGATGAAAAACCACTGACCGTGAAGCTCAATAATCCGCGTCAGGAAGCCAGTTTCATCTATGACAATAAAATGCTGAACCTGAAACAGGGCATGTCCGCCTCCGGTGCGCGCTACACGGACGGGATCTACGTATTCTGGTCCAAAGGTGACGATGCCACCGTCTACAAACGCGACCGCGTAGTGCTCAACAACTGTGTGCTGCAAAATCCGAAGCGTTGAGATTTTTACAGGGGCGGCGCACAATAGCGCCACCCAATTCTAATTTCAGCTAACGCCATGTCAGATAACGATGAATTGCAGCAAATTGCGCATCTGCGCCGTGAGTACACCAAAGGCGGCCTGCGTCGCCAGGATCTTCCCGCTGAACCCCTCGTACTTTTTGAGCGCTGGCTGAAACAGGCCTGTGAGGCCAAACTGGCCGATCCGACCGCGATGGTCGTCGCCACCGTCGATGAGAATGGCCAGCCTTACCAGCGTATCGTTCTGCTGAAACATTACGACGAAAAAGGGCTGGTGTTTTATACCAACCTCGGCAGCCGTAAAGCTCACCATCTGGAAAACAATCCGCGCATCAGCCTGCTGTTCCCGTGGCACATGCTGGAGCGTCAGGTGATGGTGACAGGGAAAGTCGAACGCCTCTCAACGCTCGAAGTGCTGAAGTATTTCCACAGCCGTCCTCGCGACAGCCAGATTGGCGCCTGGGTTTCGAAACAATCGAGCCGCATTTCGGCACGCGGCGTGCTGGAGAGCAAATTCCTCGAGCTAAAACAAAAATTCCAGCAGGGCGAAGTGCCTCTGCCAAGTTTCTGGGGCGGTTTTCGCGTTCCCATTGAGCAGATGGAGTTCTGGCAGGGGGGCGAACATCGTCTGCATGACCGCTTTTTATACCAGCGCGACAACGACGCGTGGAAAATCGACCGACTGGCCCCGTAATCCTCGAAATTTGTTGTTTTAAGCGCTAGCGCTGGATGGGCTGGCGCTTTATTCTATGTCTCTTTCGCGCTAGGCGAAAAGTCGTGTACCGACAGAGGTGCAGTCGTTTATACATGGAGAATTTGATGGCAAGCAGTAACTTGATTAAACAATTGCAAGAGCGGGGCCTGGTGGCCCAGGTGACGGACGAAGTAGCGTTAGCAGAGCGACTGGCGCAAGGCCCGATCGCGCTCTATTGCGGCTTCGATCCCACCGCTGACAGCTTGCACTTGGGGCATCTTGTTCCATTGTTATGCCTGAAACGCTTCCAGCAGATGGGCCACAAGCCTGTGGCGCTGGTGGGTGGTGCAACCGGTCTGATTGGTGACCCAAGCTTTAAAGCCGCCGAGCGTAAACTGAATACGGAAGATACCGTGCAGGAGTGGGTGGACAAAATTCGCAAGCAGGTTGCGCCATTCCTCGACTTCGATTGCGGTGAAAACTCTGCGATTGCTGCCAACAACTACGACTGGTTTGGCAACATGAACGTGCTGACCTTCCTGCGTGATATCGGCAAGCACTTCTCCGTTAATCAGATGATCAACAAAGAAGCGGTGAAGCAGCGTCTGAACCGTGACGATCAGGGCATCTCCTTTACCGAGTTCTCCTACAACCTGCTGCAGGGTTATGACTTCGCCTGTCTGAACAAACTGCACGGCGTGGCGCTGCAGATTGGTGGCTCCGACCAGTGGGGCAACATCACGTCCGGTATCGACCTGACGCGTCGTCTGCATCAGAACCAGGTATTCGGTCTGACCGTTCCGCTTATCACTAAAGCTGATGGCACCAAGTTCGGTAAAACCGAAGGCGGCGCAGTCTGGCTGGATCCGAAGAAAACCAGCCCGTATAAATTCTACCAGTTCTGGATCAACACCGCCGATGCGGACGTTTATCGCTTCCTGAAGTTCTTCACTTTCATGGACATTGAAGAGATCAATGCTCTGGAAGAAGAAGACAAGAACAGCGGTAAAGCGCCTCGCGCACAGTATGTGCTGGCCGATCAGGTCACCAGCCTGGTTCACGGTGAAGACGGTCTGGCGGCGGCGAAACGCATTACTGCCAGTCTGTTCAACGGCACCCTGAGCGATCTGAGTGTGGAAGATTTCGAGCAGCTGGCGCAGGATGGCGTGCCAATGGTTGAGATGGAAAAGGGCGCCGATCTGATGCAGGCGCTGGTCGATTCCGAGCTGCAGCCGTCCCGTGGTCAGGCGCGTAAGACCATCGCCTCCAATGCCATCACCATCAACGGTGAGAAGCAGGCCGATCCGGAATACACCTTCGTAGAAAGCGATCGTCTGTACGGGCGATACACCCTGCTGCGTCGCGGTAAGAAGAATTACTGTCTGGTTTGCTGGAAGTAATCACAAGTGTTTGAGGGGCGTGGGAAACCACGCCCCTTTATTTTTTCAGGGTTGTGATAAGAAAAATGAATAACATCCTCGCCATTCAGTCCCACGTTGTTTTTGGCCATGCCGGCAATAGCGCCGCAGAGTTCCCGATGCGTCGCCTTGGGGCCAACGTCTGGCCGCTCAACACCGTTCAGTTCTCCAATCACACACAATACGGTAAATGGACAGGCTGCGTGCTGCCTGCATCGCATTTGACGGAGATTGTGCAGGGTATCGCGGATATCGATCAGCTAAAGCGCTGTGACGCCGTTTTAAGCGGATATCTGGGATCGGCGGAGCAGGGCGAACATATCCTGGGTATCGTACGTCAGGTTAAAGCGGCAAACCCGTCAGCCAAATTTTTCTGCGATCCGGTGATGGGCCATCCGGAAAAAGGGTGCATCGTGGCGCCGGGTGTGGCGGAGTTTCATGTGCGTCATGCGATGCCGGCAAGCGATATCATCGCGCCAAATCTCATCGAACTGGAAATTCTCTGCGAGCATCCGGTGAACAGCGTAGAAGAAGCCGTGACAGCGTCACGTGAGCTGATAGCTCAGGGACCGGAGATTGTGCTGGTAAAACATCTGGCGCGCGCGGGGTTTAGCCCGGACCGCTTTGAAATGCTGCTGGTGACGAAAGATGACGCCTGGCATATCAGCCGTCCGCTGGTGGACTTTGGCGCTCGCCAGCCGGTGGGCGTGGGTGATGTGACGAGTGGTTTACTGCTGGTGAAACTGTTGCAGGGCGCATCCCTGCGCGACGCGCTGGAGCATGTGACCGCAGCGGTCTATGAAATCATGATCGCGACGAAACAGATGGATGAGTATGAGTTGCAGGTCGTGGCGGCGCAGGAGCGTATTGCGAAGCCAGAGCACTACTTTAGCGCGACGCAGCTTTAAAAACAGTGCCCGGCAAGCGCGCAGCGCCGCCGGGCAATGGCAATGCAGAGATATCTTAGTTCAACCCTTCCGCTTTCAGCGCCGCCGCCACGCCCGGACGTGCCGCCATGCGTTCCATATACGACGCAATATGGCTTAATCCTTCCATATTCAGCTTCACTGCCCGCGCCCAGCGCAGAACCGTAAACAGATAAGCGTCAGCAATGGTGAAGCGCTGGCCGCAAATCCACTGATCGTCTTTAAGAGCGTCGTTAACGTACTGCAGTTTTTTCTCCAGCAGGGCACGAACGGTCGGTTTGTACTCTTCAGGCGTATCCGGACGGAACAGCGGCGTGAAGCCTTTGTGCAGCTCAGTCGCGATGTAGTTCAGCCACTCGAGGGTTTTATAGCGGGAAATGCTGCCCGTCGGTGCCAGCAGATGGCGATCGGGTACTGAATCGGCCAGGAACTGCATAATGGCGACGCCTTCGGTGAGCAACGTGCCGTCGTCCAGCGCCAGAGCCGGAACCTGTCCTTTCGGGTTAATCGCGAAATAATCCTCGCCATTCTCCAGACGCTTTTTCATCAGGTCGACGCTATCGAGCGTGAAATCCTTGCCGCTCTCGCGCAGGGTGATGTGTGAAGCAAGAGAGCATGCGCCTGGTTTGTAGAACAGTTTCATCGGTAACTCCTTTTTGCTGAGATTAGGGTCATGGTAATGCGCGGCAGAATAAAAAAAAAGCCGCTAACGCACAGTTAGCGGCTTCTCTTCAGTCGTTTCCCGATGACAATTACGCGGTAGCGGTATCCGTCGCTTTAGCGGTTTTGTCGTCGTCCTGGGTCATACGATTCAGTTTAGGCGCAGTCAGCAGCATCAGCACGGCGATAATTGCGGTGGCGATACCGATCTGCATGAATACGCGTCCGTACACTTCCAGGGAGACCAGAGGGTCGGTGACATTTTCCGGAACGGCCATCAGGTTTGCAATTTTACCTGCGATGATAGCGGCACCCGCAGTAGTCAGGAACCAGCTACCCATGATGAAGCCCATCAGACGCTGTGGAACCAGCTGTGCAACCATTGCCAGACCCAGACCCGAGATCATCAGCTCACCGATAGACTGCAGCGCGTAGCTCAGAATCAGCCAGTTAACAGACACGATACCCGCGTCGGTCGCGAACTTGGTGCCCAGCGGCAGTACCAGGAATGCGCCAGAGCACAGCACCATACCGATGGCAAATTTGTGCGGCATCGGCAGACGGTCGCCCATCTTGTTGTAGATAGCGGCCAGAATCGGGCTACCAATCATGATCCAGAACGGGTTCAGTGCCTGGAACTGCTCAGGTTCGAACGCGATACCCAGAATGGCGTGCTCAACGTTACGAATGGCGAAGAAGTTCAGGGAGGTTGGCATCTGGCTGTACAGCACGAAGAAGACAATCGCCTGCAGCATCAGAATGAAGGCCACAATCATCTTACGACGCGCAGCGCCCTGCATGGCGAACGCTTCTTTCGCGAAGATGCAGATAATACCCAGAGCAACCACGCCCAGTACCGCGCGAGCAACGCCCTGGTTGTGCAGCAGCCAGGTGGCGATGGTGGCGAGGATCACGACGCCCACGATAGTCGCCAGCAGTTTGCCCATGTGAACCGGTTCGAAGTCAGGTTTAGAACCGTAGTCTTTGACCCAGCGTTTGCAGAAGGCAAAGTTAACCACGGTGATCAGCATACCGACAACGGAGAGTGAGAACGCTACGCTCCAGCCGAACTTCGCTGCCAGCCACGGTGTTGCCAGCATAGAGAAGAAGGAACCGATGTTCACCGACATGTAGTACATGGTGAATGCACCGTCGAGACGCGGGTCATCTTTGCTGTAGCAGGTAGAAAGCAGGGAGGACGGGTTCGCTTTGAACAGCCCGTTACCGACAGCAATTGTCGCCATACCCATGTAGACAACCGCAGCATCGTGACCGGACCACGCAACCAGCGCATAGCCGACAGCCAGAACGATGGCGCCGAGCATGATCACGCGTTTTGTGCCAAGAACTTTATCGCCTAACCAGCCGCCGACGGCGACCAGGCCGTAAACCAGTGCACTGAAAGAGGAGAACAGCGTGATGGAATCCGCTTCGGACATACCCAGTTGTTTAACCAGGTAAACAGCCATAATCCCTTGCAGGCCGTAAAAGCCAAAACGCTCCCATAACTCGATAGAGAAGATGAGATAGAACGCTTTAGGCTGTTTGAAAGCGTTTAAACTTACGCTCTCTTCTGTTGGTTTATTGTTTGCAGTAGACACATATACCTCTTTTTTTACATCCCATATTAACGGGGGTGTTCATAGCGTAATTGACCGGAGTCCATTCGCCTTATAGTTATATTGGGAGGGGAAACGGCGGGTAATGTTCACTATCCTGACCCATCTGGCAAGGTGTTTGTAATACTCTGTTACATATAACCAGCGCGGTATAATACGCGGGTCAGACAAATGTTATTTAGCGTTAAATCTTTCAGCATGAGAATTGGTGGTTTTTTTCACTGCTGAGACCCGTAAAAAAGGGCTGTATGGCGATATGTTCTGCTATATGGTCATTGTGGCAGTGATATGGTCCATAATCTGAAAATCAACTGGTTTAATCTGTTGTCAACGATCGGTCATAGCTTGTTCGCGCAAGGGCTTAGTGGGTTTTTATATACAAAAATCCAACATGACGTTATCAGAGTGATCGCGATCACAGATGTATAGAAAATTTCGCTGACGAAAAAACAATTAACCTGCCAGGGTGTTAATGAACCGAACAATCAAGAGGTCTGAAAGTGAACGAAGCGGATAATAAATGGGCAAAAGGAAGGTTTACGGTTAGACCTTCCTTTAGTAAGGGATTGATATACTGAGCAGAGGAGGCAGGTGACGGAAATTCAGGCGTACACTTTCTCTTTATATTCGCATAAATCTTCGATAAGACACGAACCGCAGCGGGGTTTACGGGCGATACAGGTATAACGTCCGTGCAGGATCAGCCAGTGGTGGCAATCCACCTTAAACTCCGCCGGCACCACCTTCAGCAGCTTTTCTTCAACCTGCTCAACATTCTTACCCGGTGCGAAATTCGTGCGGTTACAGACGCGGAAAATATGCGTATCGACGGCAATGGTCGGCCAGCCGAAAGCGGTATTGAGCACCACGTTGGCGGTTTTACGCCCCACGCCAGGCAGCGCTTCCAGCGCGGCTCTGTCTTCCGGCACTTCGCCGCCGTGCTGTTCCAGCAGGATACGGCAGGTTTTAATCACGTTCTCGGCCTTGCTGTTAAACAGGCCAATGGTTTTGATGTACGACTTCACGCCGTCCACGCCCAGCTCCAGCATCGCCTGCGGCGTATTGGCGACAGGGTAGAGCTTCGCCGTCGCTTTGTTGACGCTCACGTCGGTGGCCTGGGCGGAGAGCAGCACCGCGATGAGCAGCTCAAAAGGGGAGTTGAAATTCAGCTCCGTTGTCGGATGCGGGTCGTTATCACGCAGACGAGTCAGGATCGTGATGCGTTTCTCTTTATTCATACAGCCTTCTCAGGGAGTCCTTCCTGCACGCTACGCTCGGCGGCGCGGCGTTTACGCTTCTCATCAATGAGGTATTTTAACGCCAGCATCATACCAAGGCCAATAAATGCGCCCGGCGGCAGCATCGCCAGCAGGAACGGCGTATCCGTGTGGAAGACCTCAATACGCAGGGCCTTCGCCCAGCCGCCCAGCAGTGCGTCAGCGCCGTCAAACAGGGTACCGTTACCGAGGATCTCACGCATCGAGCCCAGCACAAACATCGCGCAGGTGGCACCCATGCCGATGGCAAAGCCATCCAGCGCCGAGATCAGCGGATCGTTCTTCACCGCAAAAGCTTCTGCGCGGCCCACGACGATACAGTTGGTCACAATCAGCGGAATAAAAATCCCCAGCGACTGATAAAGCCCGAACGCGTAGGCGTTGATCAGCATCTGCACGATACTCACCACCGAGGCGATGATCATCACGTAAATCGGAATACGAATCTCCGACGGTGTCCAGCGACGCAGGGCGGAGATCGACAGGTTGGTCAGGGTCAGCACCAGCGTGGTCGCCAGTCCAAGGCCGAGGGCGTTCGTGGCAGTGGATGTCACCGCCAGCAGCGGGCACATCCCCAGCAGCTGGACCAGCGCGGAGTTGTTCTTCCAGAGACCCTGGACAATAACCTCTTTAACCTGGCTCATGATTACTCCTCACAGGCAGGAAGATTGTTGATTTGCGCAGGCAGCGTTTCGGCGTACAGCCCCGCGCGTTTCACCGCATTCACCACGGCGCGTGGCGTGATGGTCGCGCCGGTAAACTGGTCGAACTCACCGCCGTCTTTTTTGACGGCAAAGGCGGTGTCATTCTCATCATGAATCACTTTTCCGGCAAAATGTAAAATCCAGTCGCTGAGGCGAAGCTCGATTTTATCCCCCAGACCAGGCGTTTCGTGGTGCTGCGTCACACGGGTGCCGAGAACCGTACCAGAGAAGTCGGTGCCGACCAGCAGTTGAATCGCGCCAGAGTAGCCGTCCGGTGCGGTCGCTTCCATCACGGCACCCACGGCGGTATCCCCTTTACGGGCGATGAAAACGCGGTGTTCACCTTTGCCTAACTGCGGCGCCTGCACGATAAAGCAGCTTTTCTGCAGGTCATTATCGTAGAAATCTGACGGAATCACCTGATCGAACAGCGCCTTTTGCTGTTTCGATGCCTGTTCATCAATCGTCGTTTTGGTCATTTCATTCACCAGCGCGGTCAGCCCCGTCAGGGCAGCGGCGAAGATCGCCAGCGTCACGCCGTGTTTTTGCATTGTTTTTAGCATGGCGAATCCCTTAGCGGTGGCCATACACGCGAGGACGCGTGTAGTAGTCGATAAGCGGCACCGTGATATTGGCCAGCAGTACGGCGAACGCCACGCCATCTGGATAGCCGCCAAAACTGCGGATCAGCCAGACCAGCAGCCCCGCCAGCGCGCCAAAAATCAGGCGTCCACGGTTGGTGGTCGATGCGGTCACCGGGTCGGTCAGAATAAAGAAGGCGCCCAGCATGGTTGCGCCGGAGAGCAGATGCATCTGCGGGCTTGGCAGCGGCTCGGACGAGAACATCCAGCCGAGCGTGGCACAGATCGTCAGCGTCACCAGGAAGCTCACCGGAATGTGCCAGCGAATCGTCTTCTTCCACAGCAGGAACACGCCGCCCAACAGATAGGCGATATTAACCCACTGCCAGCCAGCGCCCGCCAGCATGCCGCTGTAGATTGGGTACGCCATGATCTGCTCAACGCTGTGACCGGCATGCAACGACGTTTTAAAGGTGTCGAGCGGCGTCGCCTGGCTGATACCATCCACGCCCATACGCAGGGTGGTCATGTCGCCACCCGTTGCCGTGTGGCCGGTGAAGATCACCTGAAGCGCATCCATAAATCCCGGTACCGTTGCGGCAATCTCGTGCGGCGGCAGCCAGCTGGTCATCTGCACCGGGAAGGAGATCAGCAAGACCACATAGCCGATCATCGCCGGGTTAAACGGGTTATGCCCCAGGCCGCCGTACAGCTGTTTGGCAATAATGACCGCGAAAACGGTACCCAGTACCACCATCCACCAGGGGGAAAACGGCGGAATACTGATCGCCAGTAACAGGCCCGTCAGCAGGGCTGAGTTATCGGCTAGAATGCGGGGAACAGGCATTTTTCGAAGCTTAAGCACCAGCGCTTCGGCGGCCAGCGCACTGACGCAGCCGAGGACAATCTGAAACAGCGTCCCCCAGCCAAAAAAACAGAACTGCACGGCAATGCCCGGTAAGGCTGCCAGGCAGACCAGCATCATAATGCGCGACGTCTGGCGCTGGTTATGGGTGTAAGGGGAACTTGCGATTCTGAAAACCATTTAATCCTCGTTTACTGCCTGCTGTGCGGCTTTCTTAGCCTGAACGCGTGCAATCGCGGCGGCGACTGCGGCTTTGCGTGGGTCGTCATTGGCGGCGGGTTCGGGGTCCTGCTGGGCCGCTTTACGCGCTTTGGCGCGAGCAATGGCGGCTTCAACGGCCGCTTTGCGCGGATCGACAGGGGTTTCCTGCTCGACGCTCTTTTCCTGTTGCTCCGCTTTACGCGCTTTGGCGCGAGCAATGGCGGCCTCAACGGCGGCTTTGCGCGGATCGACAGGCGGTTCCTGCTCGACGCTCTTTTCCTGTTGTTCCGCTTTACGTGCTTTCGCACGAGCGATGGCGGCCTCAACGGCGGCTTTGCGCGGATCGACAGGCGGTTCCTGCTCGACGCTCTTGTCCTGTTGCTCCGCTTTACGCGCTTTGGCGCGGGCAATCGCCGCTTCAACCGCTGCTTTACGCGGATCGTTCTCAGCGTTCGGCTGTGCGTCCTGGGCTTTTTCTGCCTGACGGGCGCGGGCCTGCGCTTTGCGCGCTTCACGTGCGGCGATGGCTTCGCTGTTGTCTGGTTTTTCACCGGCCGGAATGATCACCGGCTGTGCGGCAGAGGCTTTCTTCTCACGCACCCGCGCCAGCGCGGCGTTAATGGCATCCTGATCTTTTTCGGCTGGCTGAACGGCAGCCTTTTTATGACGTTCCTGACGCGCCAGTTTCTCACGCTCAAGACGCGCCTGACGCGCTTCAAAGCGGGCTTTGGCTTCGGCGGCACGTTTGTCTTCCAGCGAAATGGCGTAGATCTCGGCTTTTTCCTGACGGAAATACTGCACCAGCGGAATGCTGCTTGGGCAGACCCAGGCGCAGGCCCCGCACTCAATGCAGTCGGCCAGATTGTGGGCTGTGGCTTTATCGTGCAGCTGGCCTTTGCTGAACCAGTACAACTGCTGCGGCAGCAGATCGGCCGGACAAGCGTCGGCGCAGGCGCTACAGCGGATACAGCCTTTTTCTTCCTGCTCTTCGCCCATCTCGCTTGCGGAAGGGGCCAGCAGACAGTTGGTGATTTTGACGACCGGAACGTCCAGCCAGGGCAGGGTAAAGCCCATCAGCGGCCCGCCCATGATGACCATTTGATCGCTGCCCGGACAGAACCCGGCCTGCTCCAGCAAATGGCGCACCGGCGTACCCAGCCGCGCCCAGACGTTACCCGGCTGCGAAACGGACTCGCCGGTGAGCGTCACTACGCGTTCGGTCAACGGTTCCCCGTCGATCACCGCGCGTTTCACCGCGTAAGCCGTACCGACGTTCTGCATCAGCACGCCAATGTCAGAAGAGCGGCCGCCGTGCGGAACCTGTTTCCCAGTCAGAATTTGCGTCAGCTGTTTTGCGCCGCCGGACGGGTATTTAGTGGGAATAACGCGCAGGCCAATGTCGTGGCTGCCCGCCAGCACCGCACGCAGCATGGAGATCGCCTGCGGTTTGTTATCTTCAATGCCGATCAGCACTTCGCGCGGCTGCAAAATATGGGCAAGGATGCGAATCCCTTCGACGACCTGCGCGGCGCAGTCCTGCATCAGGCGGTCATCAGCGGTGATGTAAGGCTCGCACTCTGCGGCGTTGATAATCAGGGTCTGAATTTTATCGCCACCACCGCGCAGCTTGGTGCCGGTCGGGAAGCCTGCGCCGCCGAGACCGGCCACGCCGAACTGGTGGATGCGCTCGATCAGGGCTTCGCGGCTCTGGGCGCGGTAATCGCTCCAGCCGTCGCGGTCGATCCAGCGGTCTTCACCGTCCGGCTCGATCATGACGCTTAATTCGGCCAGTGCCGAAGGGTGGGGAACCGTATGGGGGGCAATCGCCACCACTTTCCCGGAGGTCGGTGCGTGGACCGGCAGCATACGCCCGCGTCCAAAGGTCAGTTGCTGACCGCGCAGCACGTTGTCACCGACTTTCACGCACAGCTCGCCTTCCGCACCGATGTGCTGTTTCAGCGGCATGACGAACCGGTTTGCTAACGGGATCTGGCGCAGCGGCGTGCCGCTGGACTGGGTTTTCATCTCTGGCGGATGAATCCCGCCGTCGAAATCCCAAATCTTCTCTTTTCTGAACGCAGAAAATAACTTAAACATGGTGTTCCACAGGAATTATACGAACCGGAATGGTTTGAAGATCCCACTTCCAGCTGTCGGGAGTCGTTTCGACCGGACGCAGCTCGATGCATTGCGTCGGGCAGGGGGCCACACAAAGATTGCAGCCCGTACAAAGATCCGCCATCACGGTGTGCATCGCGCGGGTTGCGCCAACAATGGCGTCCACCGGGCAGGCCTGAATACACTTGGTGCAGCCGATGCAGTTTTCTTCGTCGATGACCGCCAGCACGCGCGCAGGTTCTTGTGCGCTCTCGTCGCCATCAACAGGCTGCGGATCAACGTTAAGCAGCGCCGCGATTTTTAACATCACGGCTTCGCCACCCGGCGCACAGCGGTTAATTTTTTCACCGTTGCCTACCGCCTCAGCATAGGGACGGCAGCCAGGATAGCCGCATTGCCCACACTGGCTTTGCGGCAGGAGGTCATCGATTTTTTCGACGACAGGATCGCCTTCAACCGCAAAACGGCGCGAGGCGTAACCCAGAATAATGCCAAAAAACAGCCCCAACACGCTGATGGCGGCGATGGCAATCCAGATAGCATTCATTACAACTTCACCAGACCACTGAAGCCCATAAAGGCCAGAGACATCAAACCCGCGGTGACCAGTGCAATGGCGTTACCGCGAAAAGGCGCCGGAATATCGGCTGCGGCCATGCGTTCACGAATAGAGGCAAACAGCACCATGACCAGCGAGAAACCGACCGCCGCGGAGAAACCGTACAGGGCCGATTGCAGGAAATTATGCCCAAGGTTGATGTTGAGCAGCGCCACGCCGAGCACGGCGCAATTGGTGGTAATCAGCGGCAGGAAAATGCCGAGCAGGCGATAGAGCGCCGGGCTGGTTTTGCGCACCACCATTTCCGTAAACTGCACCACAAAGGCAATCACGAGAATAAACGCCAGCGTGCGCAGATAGATCAGGCCGAGGGGGATCAATATCCAGGTATCAATCCACCATGCGCAAATAGAGGCCAGTGTCATCACGAAGGTGGTTGCCAGTCCCATGCCCATTGCGGTTTCCAGCTTTTTGGAAACCCCCATGAACGGGCACAGGCCAAGGAACTTCACCAGCACGAAGTTATTCACCAGCACAGTTCCGACAAAGAGCAGTAAGTAATCGGTCATTATTTAGCCTGAAATAAAAAAGCCGCCTATTATCGGATAAACCACAACGGGCGACAACAGGATAACTGTAGGGTTATTACGGGTTCACGAAGGTCTTTTTG
This sequence comes from Lelliottia sp. 489, assembly GCF_050435885.1. NCBI lineage: Bacteria > Pseudomonadati > Pseudomonadota > Gammaproteobacteria > Enterobacterales > Enterobacteriaceae > Lelliottia > Lelliottia sp. 489. The sequence continues at coordinate 341,288 of NZ_JBNDLC010000001.1, forward strand.
ACCCGGGCGGAACGCCTGAAGTAGGGCGCGAAGAGCGCAGCGGCCAGCAGCGGGAACAGCAGCTGGCGCACAGCCAGTAAGTCCGAAACCGGTGAAAAGGCAAAGGCCTTGATCGCCAACAGCACAGAGATCAGCAGCCAGATAATATAGTGCTTAGGCACTTTCTGACGGCGTTTAAAGAACGCAATGGTCAGCCAAAGGGTGTAATACCACATGGCAATGGCAAAACCGAAGGAGATAAACCACAGCGCAATATTCATTGTGCTCTGGGAGGTCAGATTCTTAAGCGCATACGGCGTCACGAGAGCCGTTGTATACAGCAGCAGCGCAAGCGATGCGCTTAACAAAGCCACCAGTAACCAGGCGAGTGGGGCGAGTAACCAGCCTCCGATTTTTTCTCCAGGCGATGCGGTCATGTTATCTCCCTCAGTCTGCACGAAATGATACCCGGCAAATTTACCGGGGCGTGAGTATATAACATTTCGCGCCGATGGCTACCGTCTTACAGCACGTAGCGCCAAACTGATTTAGGGACTTCGCCGATATTGAACAAACGACCGCCGGAAACCAGCTCTGCGCGACGATGATCGGCAGCGCGGTACATATTGATGATGTCCTGATTATCGGTCAGCGTGTAGTTCAAATGATCAAACAGTTTTTCCAGGCTCTCGAGAGAACTGATCTTGCGAAATTTTAATAAATAATCCTGAACTGTCATTTAATAAGCTTCCATTTTTAAAAGTAAATTTTATCAGTAGGGTAATTCGCTCGAATAATAAACGGATAAATAAAGACGTAAACAACCCACTTAAGGGTTAAGACTAAATTAGGAGTTTTCTTTGAAAGTTTCAGGCGTCGGACGACGCCTGCAGAAGAAGGTTAACTCTGATGACCGTGGCTGGCAACCGGCAACTGACAGGATATGTCACTCTTTTGCCAGCAGAACTTATTTGGTCTGAGACGCCGCAACCGGTTCTGGTGGCTGGTAGTTATCTATATGGCTGGCAACGCCGAGTAAAATGACGGAAACACCCAGGACAACCCATCCTGCTAATTCAACGATTCGATTGATAATTGACGTCATGATTCTTGTTTGTGATTTATCCATAAATACAGATTGAGAATGTTACAGCGCGATTTCCGCTATCGCAAGTCCTTTGGGAACGGTTTCTATGTATGAATTCAGCAGGTTATATAATTGTAACAAAGACCGCTGGTCAGTCGTGCTGTTTTACTTTTTGTAATCCATTACAAAACGGTTGTGACAGGCTTGTTGATAGTGTGAAATGAGTGAAAGACAAGACGAGAGGCAACGACATGAGTGACAAAATCCGCGTCGGATTAATTGGTTATGGTTATGCGAGCAAGACGTTTCACGCACCGCTGATTGCCGGTACGCCTGGAATGGAGCTGGCGGCGGTTTCAAGCAGCGATGCGTCGAAAGTGCATGCTGACTGGCCTGCGGTTCCGGTAGTGTCTGAACCTAAGCACCTGTTTAACGATCCGAATATCGATTTAATCGTGATCCCCACGCCAAACGACACCCACTTCCCGCTGGCGAAAGCGGCGCTGGAAGCGGGTAAGCATGTGGTGGTGGATAAGCCCTTTACCGTGACGCTGTCTCAGGCACGTGAGCTGGATGTGCTGGCAAAAAGTCTGGGACGTCTGCTGTCGGTGTTCCACAACCGTCGCTGGGACAGTGATTTCCTCACACTTAAGGCGCTGATGAACGAAGGGACGCTGGGTGAAGTGGCGTACTTCGAATCCCATTTCGATCGTTTCCGCCCACAGGTACGTAACCGCTGGCGCGAGCAGGCCGGTCCGGGCAGCGGTATCTGGTACGATCTGGCCCCGCATCTGCTGGATCAGGCGGTGAATCTGTTTGGTCTGCCGGTCAGCATGACGGTCGATCTGGCGCAGCTGCGCCCGGGCGCACAGGCCACGGACTATTTCCACGCGATTTTGACCTATCCGCAGCGTCGTGTGGTGCTGCACGGTACCATGCTGGCGGCGGCCGAATCTGCGCGCTATATCGTGCACGGCACGCGCGGGAGCTACGTGAAGTTTGGTCTGGATCCGCAGGAAGACCGTCTGAAAAACGGCGAACGCCTGCCGCAGGAAGACTGGGGCTACGATATGCGTGACGGCGTGTTAACGCGTGTCGAAGGGGAGGAGCAGGTGCAGGAAACCTGGCTGACTCTGCCGGGGAACTATCCGGCCTACTATGCGGCGATCCGCGATGCCCTGAACGGCACGGGTGAAAACCCGGTTCCGGCGAGCCAGGCGATTCAGATTATGGAACTGATTGAGCTGGGCATCGAATCAGCGAAACACCGCTCGACGCTCTGTCTGGCGTAATAAAAAAGGCCGGCAAATTTGCCGGCCTTTTACTTCTTAGCCTGCGACTTTATCGCGCAGGGCCTGTTTTTCAGCCGCGCTCAAGAACGCAATTTCCAGGCCGTTGATCTGCGCCTGACGAATCTCTTCGCGGCTCAGTCCCGCCTGCGGCGCGGCAACATTATACTCATGGATAATATCGACCCCCTGAACTGCCGGATCGTCGGTGTTAAGCGTTGCCAGCACGCCGTGCGCGAGGAACGTCTTCAGCGGATGCTGCGCCAGCGAAGCAACGGTGCTGGTCTGAATGTTAGACGTCAGACAGGATTCGATGCCGATGCGCTGCTCGACCAGGAAATCCATCAGCGCCCGGTCTTCAACAGCTTTCACACCGTGGCCGATACGCTCGGCACCCAGCTCACGAATTGCCTGCCAGATGCTTTCCGGACCGGCCGCTTCGCCCGCATGAACGGTAACATGCCAGCCCGCGTCGCGCGCACGGTTGAAATGAGAGAGGAACAGGCTGCCGGGGAAGCCAAGTTCATCACCCGCCAGATCGACGGCGGTGATCTGATCGCGATGGGCCAGCAGCGCCTCCAGCTCCTGCAGACAGGCCGCTTCACCGAAGGTACGGCTCATAATGCCAATCAGATTCGCTTGTACGTTAAACGCCTTACAGCCTTCGCGCACGCCTGCGATAACCGCTTCCACCACGCCGTCGACGGGCAGATTGTGGGTCATCGCCATATAGCCTGGGGAAAAACGCAGTTCGACATAATGCAGGCCATTGCGCGCCGCATCTTCGATATTTTCGAACGCCACGCGACGGCAGGCATCCAACGACGCCAGCACTCTCACGCCCCAGTCCAGTTTGCTAAGGAAGCTCACCAGATCCGGCTCGTTCGCTGTGACCTGGACGTGGGGAATAAGTGTCTCAATAGTTTGAGCGGGCAGGGACAAATTAAACTGGCGGCCAAGATCGAGAATGGTTTGGGCACGAATGTTGCCATCAAGGTGACGGTGAATATCGGTAAGGGGAAGGCGGGTATCAATCATGGTCGCACTCATTTTCTGGTTAAAGTGCGCCACATTATAAAAACATTTGCGGGTAAAAAGCTATTTGCGCAATGGAATATTCCATTGCGCAATCTGTTACAGCAGAGAATGAATCCCCGCAATCAGCCGCTCAACGCCCTGTTCCAGTTTACTGCGTGGACATCCGGCATTCAGTCGCACATACCCGTTACCCTCCACGCCGTACGTGTAACCTGGCATGATCGCGACTTTTTGCTGCTCAATGAGTACGTTCTGCAGCGCTTTGTCGTCGATACCGAGCGCGCTCAAATCAATCCATGCCAGATAGGTCGCTTCCGGCGGCTGCCAGTTCAGCTGCGGGAATGCAGCGTTGAGTTGCTCAGCCACATAGCGCAAATTTGCCTCCAGATACGCGCGAAGGGCATCCAGCCACGGCTCGCCCTGCTGATAGGCGGCGATATGCGCCGTCAGTGCCAGCACGGACGGAGATGAAAGCCCGTCGCGGCCCTTAAGGGCGTTAAGATAGCGTGCGCGACTTTCATCGTCGCCGATCAGCCCGTATGCCCCGGTAAGCGCCGGAATATTAAAGCTCTTGGAGCCTGACGTTAGCAGCGCCCATTTGCTGCGCGCCACCTCGTTCCACGGCGTATGCTGGTGGTCGCTCCACACCATATCCATGTGGATTTCGTCGCTGATCACCGCCACATCGTAGCGCGCGCACAGCTCGGCCATGGTGTTCAGCTCGTCGTGCGTCCAGACTTTACCGGTCGGATTTTGCGGGCTGCACAGCAATAAAATCGTGTTTTCCGGTTTCGCCAGCGCGGCTTCCAGGCTGGCCATATCGCACTCCCAGCCGGCTGTGTTTTTTTGCATAGCGACCGGAACGACGTTGCGATCGTTGCCCTGGATGGCGTTGTAAAACGCATCATAGGCGGGGGTATGCACCACGATGCCGTCGCCGGGTTTAGACCACACGCGGATCAGCTCGGAAACCATATAAATGACCGACGGACCGTACACCAGGGTGTTCGTATCAATCTGGCTGTGAAAACGCTGCTGGAACCAGTGCGCAACGGCGGCGAGAAATTCGTCATTTTTCCAGCGGCTGTAGCCAAACACGCCATGACTGATGCGCTGATTCAGTGCGTCGATGATGCACGGTGCGGTGGCAAAATCCATATCGGAAATGGTAAAGGGCAGCAGATCGTCGGCACCGAAACGGTCGGCGACGTAATCCCATTGGGTACACCAGGTCCCGTGGCGATCGACGACGGTTGAAAAATCAAACATAGCGCTCGTCCTTAAAGTCAAAACCCCCTTCGCCAGAAGGGGGTGAGGTGTCAGGCTTCTACCGTACGCATCAGCGTCGATAGCTCATCTTTAACCGACTGGACCTGCGGCCCAATCACCACCTGCAAATTATGCTGATTTAACTGTACCACGCCGATGGCCCGGTTGGCCTTCAGGGCGTTGGTATCCACCTTCGACATATCGTTCACCGACAGACGCAGGCGGGTGATGCAGTTATCGAGAGACGTGATGTTATCCGCGCCGCCCAGTGCCGCCAGAATCGCTGGCGTGTTGTAGCCGGATTTACCGACGGTACCCACAACGGCTTGTTCCACGCTGCTGGCGGTATCGGTATCGCGGCCCGGTGTTTTCAGATTAAAGCGGGTGATGGCGAAGCGGAAGATACCGTAGTAAACCGCAAACCAGATAGCCGCCACAACCGGCACCAGATACCACTTGGTCGACAGACCGTGCAGGATGCCAAACACCACGAAGTCAATCACGTTGCCGTCGGTGTTACCGATGGTCACACCCAGCACCGCCATCACGGTGAAGCCCAGACCGGTCAGCACGGCGTGGATGAGATACAGCACCGGTGCAACGAACAGGAACAGGAACTCGATTGGCTCAGTCGTTCCGCCTACCACGCAGGCGATGACGCCGGAGATCAGCAGGCCTTTAATTTTATGACGGTTTTCAGGACGTGCGCAGTGGTACATTGCCAGCGCCGCACCCGGCAGGCCGCCCAGGAAGGCCGGCATTTTACCCTGAGACAGGAAGCGGGTCGCACTTTCAGAGAAGCCGTGGGTGGTCGGGCAGCTCAGCTGAGCCTGGAAGATAGTCAGCGCGCCACTCACGTCGTGGCCGCACACGTCCATCGTGCCGCCCGCTTCGGTAAAGCGAATCAGCGCGACCAGAATGTGCTGTAAACCGAACGGCAGCAACAGACGTTCACCGGTACCGAAAATCATCGGGCCGAAATCGCCTGCGCTGTTGATGATGCGGCCAATCGCCGTAATCCCCATCGCGAAGACCGGCCAGATCAATGGGATCACCAGACCAAACAGACCCATGACCACCAGGGTGACAATCGGCACAAAGCGGGTACCGCCGAAGAAGGCCAGGGCGTCCGGCAGACGGATATTGTGGAAGCGCTCGTGCAGCATCCAGATAATCACACCGGCAATAACCGCACCGAGGATCCCGGTGTCGATCGACTGAATACCCAGCAAGCTCTGAATGTTGTTCGCTTTCAGCACTGCCGCGTCGGTGGTGGGCAGAATGCCTTTCGCGGTCAGCCAGAAATTCACCGCCAGGTTCATCACCGCGTAGCCGACAAAACCGGCAAACGCCGCCACGCCTTTGTTCTCGCGCGCCAGCCCCAGCGGGATAGCGATACAGAACATGACGGGCAGGAAGCTAAAGGCAAAGGAGCCGACTTTACTCATCCAGATGAAGATCGCCTGCAGCACCGGGTTGCCGAGGAAGGGGATCAGGGTAATGACATCATGGCTGCTGAGTGAGCTGCCGATCCCGAGCATGATCCCGCAAAAAGAGAGCAGAGCCACCGGCAACATAAAGGTTTTACCCAGTTGCTGGAAAAACTCCCACAGCGATATTTTTTGTGCTGCTTTCGCCGTCATAAAACGACTCCTTGATGGTTAAAAGGGTTTTATCTGTTTTCACTGTGGCGAGAAGATAAAACGTTTTACCAAACTTTAGTGCGCGCTGAATCACATTCTCATGCTTTAATTAGCAGTATAAATAGAACCTATTGATAAAACGTTTTATCTGACTGCACATCAGGGAGTTGCGCGTTCACATGTCTGTTGCGAAGAAGATCACCATCAATGATGTTGCGCTGGCTGCCGGGGTATCGGTCAGCACCGTTTCGCTGGTCTTAAGCGGAAAAGGGCGCATTTCTCCCGCGACGGGCCAGCGTGTGAACGAGGCGGTTGAGCAACTGGGGTTTGTGCGTAATCGCCAGGCAGCGTCTCTGCGCGGCGGGCAGAGCGGCGTGATTGGCTTGATCGTGCGCGATCTGACGTCGCCGTTTTATGCAGAACTCACCGCCGGGCTAACGGAAGCGCTGGAAGCGCAGGGGCGGATGGTCTTTTTACTCCACGGCGGGCGCGAAGCGGATCAACTGCTCTCCCGGCTGGATATGCTGCTGACGCAGGGCGTGGACGGCGTGATTATCGCGGGGGCGTCTGGCGTGGGGAGCGAGCTGTGCGAGCGCGCGGCACAGAAGGGCGTTCCGCTGGTGTTTGCCTCACGTGCCAGCTATCTCGATGAAGCCGATACCCTGCGTCCCGATAACATGCAGGCCGCACAAATGTTGACCGAGCATCTGATTCGTCGCGGGCATCAGCGCATCGCCTGGCTGGGCGGCAAGAGTTCGTCCCTTACGCGCGCCGAACGCGTGGGTGGTTACTGCTCGACGCTGATCAAATACGGTCTGCCGTTCCACAGCGAATGGGTGGTTGAGTGCGAATCGAGCCAGAAAAAAGCCGCCGAGGCGATGGGCGCGCTGCTGCGCAGTAATCCCACCATCAGCGCGGTGATCTGTTACAACGATATTATCGCCATGGGGGCCTGGTTTGGCCTGCTCCGCGCCGGACGTCAGAGCGGTGAGGGTGGCGTAGAGACCTTCTTCGACCAACAGGTGGCGCTGGGTGCTTTTGCGGATGTCGGGGAAAACGCGCTGGACGATCTGCCTATTGTCTGGGCGACAACGCCCGCGCGCGAGATGGGTTACACCCTGGCAGACCGCATGATGCAGCGAATTGAGAAATCAGACGTCCAGGCCGGGCATCAAATCGTGTCGGCGCGACTGGTAACGACGAAATAACGATGTGAATCAACGTGCCGCACGGTTTTGCGGCTTTTTCGCCAGATGAGTCAAAATCGTCTGGCCGATGTAATTACTCCAGTTGAAACTGTTTTGCAGCACAATCACCGCATTTTGATTCTGTTTATCAAAGCCAATGTAACTGGAATACCCGCCAATATACCCCACCTGATAGGTCATTTTCTGGCCGTCCGTCTCATCACTCACCCACGCGATATTGGCGGCCTCTTTGTGCCGATAATAGTAAGTACGGGTGACGTCCATGAAAGCCTGGTTGATCGCCTTATCCTGCGTCGCGCTGATGTGCGCCCGGGCGTAGGCCGCCAGATCGCGAGCGCTACTGTAGAGGCTTGCCGCTGCGGTCATGTTGTGCTGAAAATGCCAGTCCGGCGTCAGTTCGCCACGGCGTATAAATTTAGGTTGATCTCCTGCGTGGCCGAGCGCACGCCTCGGGTATGACGCCAGTATTTCCGGCGTATAGCTGGAGTTTTGCATGTCGAGTGGCTGAAAAATCAGCCGCTGGGCCAGGGCTTCGATCGATTCCCCCGTCTTTCTGTGCAGAATATAGCCGAGGAGGGCATAGCCGATGTTTGAATACTGCGGTTCGTGTGAGTCAGGCGCAGAGAAATCGCGCAGGTAATTGAGTACGTTATCGCTGTCGAGTTCTGAATAGAAGTTCTCGCCGGTAATGAAATAGCGCACAAGATTTTCGAGAGTCAACAGATCCATCGGCTGGCGCGGTAAGCCAGAGGTGTGAGTGACTAGCTGCAAAAGGGTGATGTTTTGCGCGTCAGCACTTAAGGGTGTGCCGTCAGGCAGTAAGGTCGCGAGCGTATCCGTCCAGCGGAGTTTGCCCTCATTGACCAGCAGGGTCGTGACTTCGGCGGTGACACCTTTGCTCAGTGAGCCGAGTGCAAAGAGGGTATCCGGGGTGACGGGGTACTGGTTTTTTGCGTCGGTTACGCCGTAGCTGTGAAATTCGGTGGGGCCGTTATGCTGAATAATGGCGACGATCATCCCGGTCACCTCTTTTTCTTGCATGTACTGCTGGATCATCGGGTCGATCCCGCGACCGTAGTATCCGACCACAACGCGGGTACTCTTTTGTTCCGGCATATCCATTTGCGATAACGTACTGTTTCCACAGCCAGCTAACACCAACAGGGACAAAAGCAGTAATGGTGTTTTAATGTTCATTCTTAAAAGCTGTCTGTGCCGCCGTCCAGGAAAAATAGAGCGCGCAGTATACAAAAATGCGGCCCGGCAGGCGCCTGTTTTTCACGCTTTTAGGCAGAGGGCATCAGGAGGCGGTGATCCAGATCAAGAGCCTTGCCCGCCTTACGAGGCATATTCTGCGCTCCTGTTAAGTTCTGTAAAACGATTACCGCCATGCAACTCTGTAAAACCCTGCTCGCTTTAGCCTTTGTTCCCGCCATCTCCTTTGCCGCCAGCAATATAGAAGTCGGTTTTTCACCGGAAGGGGGCGCCCAGGAGCTGGTGCTCAAAACCATCAATGACGCGACAAAATCGATCCGCATGATGGCCTTTTCGTTTAGCGCCCCGGATATCATGAACGCGCTGGTGGCGGCGCAGAAGCGCGGCGTCGATGTGCAAATCGTGATAGATCAGAACGGCAATGTCAGCGGCAAAAGCCTGCAGGCGATGCGCTATGTGGCACACAACGGCGTTAAGCTCAGAACGGATAATCACTACCGTATTCAACACGATAAAGTGATTATTGTAGACGGGAGTACGGTCGAAACCGGGTCATTTAACTTTGCCAAAACGGCGGAGTCTAAGAATTCGGAAAACGTAATTGTGATTCACAACGCGCCGGATCTGGTGGCGGAGTATCTTGCGCACTGGGAAAACCGCTGGCAGCAAGGGGTGGATTTCTCTGCGTAAAACTGCCGGGTGGCACAGCGCACCCGGCGGATAGGCAAATGCCCGGCGAACAACGACCGGGCGATACCTGTATTACTGCTGCGGTACTGCTGGAGCCGCAGGTTCAGCCGGTGCCGGCATCCCAAGCGTTGGCATACCAAACATACCGACAAAGTCTTCCAGCGGCATTTTCTGACCGTTTAACGTCACCTGACCATTCGCATACTGCAGGCTGGTGCTAATCACGTTGTCTTCAAGCGTGGTGATGCGGAACATCTGGCCCATGGCCGCCATGCCTTTCACCTGCTGGCTGGCGAGCTTAGCCGCATCGGCGTCGTTATAGCCTTCGAGCTTCGCAATCTGGGTCATAAACTCGGTCGCCATATCCATCGGGATGGTCAGTTTGCTGTCGATGGATTTCACGCTGCGATCCACTTCCTGCGCCAGCGTCTGCGCTTCACCGGTCGCGGTGGCCGGATCTTTCAGGAACAGGGACAGGTTGAAGTTGGTTTCGCCTTTGCTGTTTTTCCAGCTCAGTGGGGCGATCGTGATCACCGGCTCGCCTTTCAGCAGCAACGGCAGGTTGCTTAACAGGGCATCCATCGCTTTTTGCTGATACAGCTCAGGATTTTTGGTCATCAGCTCTTTATCGGCCAGCAGCGCCTGGCTTTGCGCACGATACTGCTGACTGAACTGATGCCACGCCTGGCCGTCGATATTGCCGAGTTTCAGGGTCAGTTTGCTGGAGCCCAGATCCTGGCTCTGCACTTTGAGGCTATTCAGGCTGTAATCCAGCTGGCTGTTGACGCTCTTACCGTCTTTGGAGAGATCGGATTTACCGACCAATTCCATCCCTTCCAGAACGGCCATCTCTTTGCCTTCCACGGCAATCGCCATTTTACCCAGGCTGATTTGCTGGTCGCCCATGCGCTCGCCAAAGGTGGTCATACGGCTATTACCGTCGGCTTTGAGATTATTGAAGGTCAGCTGAACCTTCTGATTGTATTCGTTAACTGCGTTGACCAGGCCACTTTCCGCCGAGCCGCTCAGGGTAAACACGTTACCGTCGCGATCCGCATCGAGTTTGAAATCGCCGCCGCTGAAGGCCACTTTCTCGTCGCCTTTTTCATAATTCAGCGCTTTCAGGGCGATATCGGAGCTTGTATCGCCGGCGTAGCTGATGCGTGTATCCACCACAAACGGCGACTCATTTTTCGCCAGTTCAAACAGCGGTTTAGACGCTTCGTTGTTGACCAGCGTGGTTTTTACCGACGCCATAGACGGAATCAGATTGAAATGCTTCAGCTGTGCCAGCGGGAACGGACCGTGATCGACAACTTCGTCCAGCACCACGCTGTGACCGTCTTTCAGCCAGCCGTTTTCGGTGCCCGCAACGGGTTTAACCACCAGTTGCATATGGCTTTTGAAGACGCCGCGCTGATAGTTCTGATAGCTTAATTCCAGCCCGGCTTCCGGCGCCGTGCGTTTGATTTCGCTGTTAGCCTGCGCCACCATCTCTGCCAGACGACTCTCCAGCTGTTTGCCCGTAAACCAGGAGGCGCCCGTCCAGACCACCCCTAATGCGACAACAACACCAACCGCTATAACCGATTTTTTCATCATGATTGTCCATAAAATGAAACCAGGCGGTAAAAACCGCCTGGTGATTAAGTCTTCCACTAGCTTAGCAAGAGAGTCGATAAACTTATAGCTTATTGAAGACCCTTGCCAGGCGGCCATTTCCGCTGATAGCGATCGGGGACTCATTCGCCGCGACAAACGCTGACTCACCAGGTTTGAGCACCAGGCGCTGTTCGCCTTTACTCAGCACCGCTTCGCCTTCAACACAGAACAGGATTGCCGCACTCTGCTGTGAGACCGCGGTTCCCGTCGCGCTCAGGTCGTGCAGCGCAAAAGCGAAGTCGTCGACAGGAATCGGGAAGTCCAGCTCTGCGCCGTTTTTCACCGGCTGAGTCAGCAGCTCTGCGGCAGGTTTGGCGACAAATTTGACGTTCGCCACCAGTTCCGGGATATCGATATATTTTGGCGTCAGTCCGGCGCGAAGTACGTTATCGGAGTTCGCCATCACTTCCAGCGCCACGCCCTGCAGATACGCATGCGGGGTTTCCGCAAACAGGAACATCGCTTCGCCCGGATTCAGTTTCACCACGTTCAGCAGCAGCGGAGAGAAGAGGCCGCTGTCGTTCGGGTAGAACTCAGAAATCAGGCGAATGGTCTGCCAGGGTTCACCCTGCTGGTTGTTGAGAGCGGCTTTCAGCACCGCCAGCGCGTGGGATTTTTCGTCATCCTGCATATTCAGCAGGCTGGCAAACAGCTGGCTTAAGCCTGCGGCGTCCGGGTTTTCGAGGAAATGGGCAATAGCATGATGGGCGCCCGCGACCGGCTGCAGCAGCGAAACAATCTCCGAGAACTCGCGGAAGGCGTTCATCGCCAGGAATGGCGTTAACGCGAACACCAGCTCTGGCTTATGGTTCGGATCTTTGTAGTTACGTTCGGCGGCATCCAGTGGGATACCGGCTTTATTCTCTTTCTCAAAACCTATTTCAGACGCTTTCTTGTTCGGGTGCACCTGAATGGAGAGCGGCTGCGCGGCGCAAAGCACCTTGAACAGGAACGGCAGTTCGCCGAAACGCTGCGCGACGGCATCGCCCAGGAGCGTCGCTTTGTCCGCGTCGATCACCTCGCGCAGAGCGCGTACCTGGCCGCTGGCGTCTTCAATTTTTGAGCTGCTCTTCGGATGCGCGCCCATCCACAGCTCTGCCATCGGCAGGTTGTCAGGATTGGCGATACCGTAGAGATCCGTTAACGCAGTTTGACTTCCCCAGGCATAGTTCTGCACTGAGTTGATGAGTTTTTGCATTATCAAGCCCTGTTTCAAATGTGGAATTATCTTCGCGTATTAAAGCAATAAACCGCCCGGAAGTAACCTGCGCATGTAAAAAGTCGTACTAGTCTCAGTTTTTGTTAAAAAATTGTGTAGGATAAGCAAACTCGCTTTTAAGCAGGGCAGCGGAACATCTGCTCTTAAATAACCAGACCGAAGCAGTAAGTGAGAGAACAATGTCGAACAAACCCTTTCATTATCAAGATCCTTTCCCGCTGGCAAAGGATCAGACCGAATACTATCTGTTAACATCCGATCACGTCTCTGTCTCCGAATTCGAAGGGCAGGAGATCCTCAAAGTTGACCCGCAGGCGCTGACCTTACTGGTGCAGCACGCCTTCCACGATGCCTCCTTTATGCTGCGCCCCGCGCATCAGCAGCAGGTTGCCGATATCCTGAGCGATCCGCAGGCCAGCGAAAACGACAAATATGTCGCGCTGCAGTTCCTGCGTAACTCCGATATTGCCGCGAAAGGCATTCTGCCGACCTGTCAGGACACGGGCACGGCGATCATCACCGGTAAAAAAGGCCAGCGCGTCTGGACCGGCGGCGGTGACGAAGCGGCGCTGGCGCACGGGGTCTACAACACTTACATCGAAGATAACCTGCGTTATTCGCAAAACGCGGCGCTGGATATGTATAAAGAGGTCAATACCGGCACTAACCTGCCGGCGCAGATCGACCTCTACAGCGTCGATGGCGACGAGTACAAATTCCTGTGCATCGCCAAAGGCGGCGGCTCCGCGAACAAAACCTATCTGTACCAGGAAACCAAAGCGCTGCTTTCGCCGGGCAAGCTGAAAAATTACCTGGTCGAGAAGATGCGCACACTTGGCACGGCAGCCTGTCCGCCGTACCACATCGCGTTTGTTATCGGCGGGACGTCGGCGGAGAGCACCCTGAAAACCGTTAAACTGGCATCGACCAAATACTATGACGGCCTGCCAACGGAAGGGAACGAACACGGTCAGGCATTCCGTGACGTGCAGCTCGAACAGGAATTGCTGACAGAAGCGCAGAACTTAGGCTTAGGCGCACAGTTCGGCGGCAAATATTTTGCTCACGATATCCGCGTCATCCGTCTGCCGCGCCACGGTGCGTCTTGTCCGGTCGGGATGGGCGTCTCCTGCTCTGCAGATCGCAATATCAAAGCGAAGATCAACCGCGACGGTATCTGGATCGAAAAACTGGAAAACAATCCGGGGAAATACATTCCGCAGGAGTTGCGTCAGGCCGGTGAAGGTGAAGCGGTGCATGTCGATCTCAACCGTCCGATGAGCGAAATCCTGGCCCAGCTGTCGCAATATCCGGTCTCCACGCGTCTGTCGCTGAACGGCACCATTATCGTTGGCCGTGACATCGCTCACGCGAAATTGCAGGAGCGTCTGGACAAGGGCGAAGGTCTGCCGCAGTACGTGAAAGATCACCCGATCTACTACGCAGGCCCGGCGAAAACCCCGGAAGGTTATGCCTCTGGTTCACTCGGCCCGACAACGGCAGGGCGCATGGACTCCTACGTGGATCAGCTGCAGGCCAACGGCGGGAGCATGATCATGCTGGCCAAAGGCAACCGCAGCCAGCAGGTGACGGATGCCTGCCACAAACACGGCGGATTCTATCTCGGCAGCATCGGCGGCCCGGCAGCGGTGCTGGCACAGGGCAGTATTAAGAGCCTGGAGTGCGTGGAATATCCGGAACTGGGGATGGAAGCCATCTGGAAAATTGAAGTGGAAGATTTCCCTGCGTTTATCCTCGTGGATGACAAGGGCAACGACTTCTTCAAGCAGATCCAGTCGTCCCAGTGTTCAGCGTGCGTTAAGTAGTTTTTGTGCCGGGTGGCGGTTTCGCTTCACCCGGCATGACTCACCACAAGAGCGCACAAAGCGCCATACCGTTTTCCTGAAGCAAACAATACTTAATCCAGCATGTGAGCAATGTCCCCCATTTCATTGTTATCAAGGAGAAAGTAATGACAACGCAACGCCGCGAGAAAGATTCCATGGGCGCAATCGACGTCCCGGCTGACAAGCTATGGGGCGCGCAAACTCAGCGCTCGCTGGAACATTTCCGCATCTCGACGGAGAAAATGCCCGTTTCTCTGATCCACGCCCTGGCGCTCACCAAACGCGCAGCCGCGAAGGTCAACCAGGATCTGGGTCTGCTGTCCGCTGAAAAAGCCACCGCTATCATCAGTGCCGCCGACGAAGTGCTGGCCGATAAACACCCGGACGAATTCCCCCTTGCCATCTGGCAGACCGGCTCCGGCACCCAAAGCAACATGAACATGAACGAGGTGCTGGCGAACCGCGCGAGCGAACTGCTGGGCGGCGTACGCGGGATGGAGCGCAAAGTACACCCGAACGATGACGTCAATAAAAGCCAAAGTTCTAACGATGTATTCCCGACCGCGATGCACGTGGCGGCAATCATCGGCCTGCGCGAGCATCTCATTCCGCAGCTGAAAGTGCTGACCCAGACCCTGACGGCAAAATCGCAGGCGTTCGCTGACATCGTCAAAATTGGTCGTACCCATCTGCAGGACGCCACGCCGCTGACCCTCGGGCAGGAGATCTCCGGCTGGGTGGCGATGCTGGAACACAACCTCAAGCATATCGACCACAGTCTGCCGCACCTCTCGGAGCTGGCGCTGGGCGGTACGGCGGTGGGGACGGGGCTGAACACCCATCCGGAATATGCCGTGCGCGTGGCGAAAGAGCTGGCCGCGATTACCGGGCAGCCGTTTGTGACCGCGCCGAATAAATTCGAAGCGCTCGGCACCTGCGATGCGCTGGTCCACGCCCACGGTGCGCTGAAAGGGCTGGCGGCCTCGCTGATGAAAATCGCCAACGACGTGCGCTGGCTGGCCTCCGGGCCGCGCTGCGGGATCGGTGAAATCAGTATTCCGGAAAACGAGCCGGGCAGCTCCATCATGCCGGGCAAAGTGAACCCGACTCAGTGCGAAGCCATGACCATGCTCTGCTGTCAGGTGATCGGCAACGACGTCGCGGTGAATCTCGGCGGGGCGTCAGGCAACTTTGAGCTGAACGTCTATCGCCCGATGGTGATCCATAACTTCCTGCAATCGGTGCGCCTGCTGGCGGACGGCATGGAGAGCTTCAACGAGCACTGTGCGACGGGCATCGAGCCGAACCGTGACCGTATCAGCCAGCTACTGAATGAGTCGCTGATGCTGGTCACCGCGCTCAACACGCATATCGGCTACGACAAAGCGGCTGAAATCGCCAAAAAAGCGCACAAAGAGGGGCTGACGCTGAAAGCCTCAGCGCTGGCGCTGGGCTATCTGACGGAGGCGGAGTTTGATACCTGGGTGCGCCCGGAAGAGATGGTAGGCAGCCTGAAGTAATCACTCCGCCACATACAGGTGCAGCCGTGGAATGATCAAGCGCAGCGGCTGCGCCTGAGGTTTATAACGATGCTGAATATTGTCCGCATCGTAATTCAGCAGTTCGCCAATGTCTGGCACCATCGCCCCCTGGTCTGCATCGTACAGGGCAATCAGCGGCGTCGGGCAGGCGTACTGCACCTGCTTTTGTTCTCCCGCATACCAGACGCGTGCAATCGGCTGCACCTTCACCGGACGTTTGATTTTAAGGCGCGCATCGGCAGGCAGCGCGGCAATATTCTCGTACTCCTGCTCTAACCGCTCAATCCACTGTTCGCGTGACCAGGGCGCCATGGTGCGCGGCGATTTCAGGCTCTTCTCCAGCAGCGACAGCACCTCATTGCGGGTGAAATTTTTGATGATATGTTTGTTCGCCCAGCCAAAGCGCAGGGTCGCCGGATGACGCAGCAGCGTCAGCGTGCGGTAGGCATTGAGGGTAATCAGGCCCGGCAACTGGCGATGCACCCACTCAAAGCGCGCGGCAGGGGCCAGACCCGACTCTTCGGTTACGATCTTCTCAAACGCGGCTTTGAGGGTATTAATGTGCGCAATCTGGCTTTCAAGCTGTTCGCGCAGGGACGTGTCGCACTGAAGACAGATCACCCCCGGCAGGCGCACGGCGGCTTTACTGCTGCGGTTTTCTGACTGCTGCTGAATAAACAGATGGCGATAGTGCGCCAGCGTCAGTTCCAGCGCCTCCTTGCCGATATGTTGCTTCACCTCAATCACATCCAGCGGATCGTGCTCTGCGCCTTTCACCACGTCCGGCAGGGTGAAAACCCGCGCGGCCAGCAGCCGACAGGTTTTTAGCCGTTCGCTCAGGCTCATCAGTTCGTGTTCTATCTGGTGAAAGGTGGAGTTCAGCCGCTCGAGAAGATCGTAGTTCGCCATAAAATGCTCGCAGTAGTTACAACATACTTATTATATAGCACAGTGCGCCGGGTCAGGCTACGGTGCGGAATGGGTCTGGCAGAGACAAAGGATGCTTATCAATTGAGGGTTAAATATACGAAATTTGTATACTTCCCGTCTCTTGCGGCCCCTCGGTTGATCCAGAACAGGTAAAAAGTATGATGAAAACCTAAAATCGTCACACGTTTTATCTACCCCTAAATGGTAAGAGGCAATCCTTGTCCAGACCTGGCCGTATTGTCTGCGCGCTGCTGGCGTGCGCGTCGTTCTTCGTACAGGCAGCCGCCCCCGACGAACTGACAACAGCGTGGCCCGTCAATGTAGGACCGCTCAATCCCCATCTTTATACACCCAATCAAATGTTCGCTCAGAGCATGGTCTACGAACCGCTGGTGAAGTATAAGGCCGATGGTTCGGTCATACCCTGGCTTGCGAAAAGCTGGACCCACACGGCGGATGGCAAAACCTGGGTATTCACGCTTCGTGACGGTGTCACGTTTTCAAACGGCGAACCTTTTAACGCGCAGGCCGCCGCCGAGAACTTCCGCACTGTGCTCGATAACCGCCAGCGCCACGCCTGGCTGGAGCTGGCCCGGCAGATCACGGATGTTAAAGCCCTGAGCGACTCTGAGCTGCAAATCACCCTGAAAAGCGCCTATTACCCGTTCTTACAGGAGCTCGCGCTGCCGCGTCCTTTCCGCTTTATCGCCCCGTCGCAGTTTAAAAATAATGAAACGATGAACGGCATTAACGCGCCAATCGGAACCGGACCGTGGGTGCTGAAAGAATCCAGGCTTAACCAGGTTGACGTGCTGGTGCGCAACGATCGCTACTGGGGTAAAAAGCCCGCCATCCGGCAGATCACCGTGAAGGTGATTCCGGACCCGACGACTCGCGCCGTGGCGTTTGAAACAGGTGATATTGACCTGCTGTATGGTAACGAAGGGCTGCTGCCTCTCGATACCTTCGCCCGCTTCAGCCAAAGCCCACAATACCACACCCAGCTTTCCCAGCCCGTTGAAACGGTCATGCTGGCGCTGAACTCCTCCAAAGCGCCGACGGACGATCTGGCGGTGCGCGAAGCGCTGAACTATGCGGTGAACAAAAAATCCCTGATCGATAACGCCCTGTACGGTACGCAAAAAGTGGCGGACACGCTGTTCGCACCGTCAGTGCCTTATGCAAACATCGGTCTCAAGCCGCGCGAGTACGATCCAAAGCAGGCTACAACGCTGCTGGAACAGGCGGGCTGGAAGACTGTGAGCGGAAAAGCCATCCGCGAGAAAAATGGTCAGCCGTTGCGGGTAGAACTCGCCTATATCGGCACCGACGCCCTGAGCAAATCGATGGCGGAAATCATTCAGGCTGATATGCGTCAGGTGGGCGTCGATGTGGCGCTGGTGGGGGAAGAGGAGAGCAGTATCTACGCCCGCCAGCGCGACGGTCGATTCGGCATGATTTTCAACCGCACCTGGGGCGCGCCTTACGATCCGCATGCCTTTATGAGCTCGATGCGCGTGCCGTCCCACGCCGATTATCAGGCGCAGCTGGGGCTCGCAGATAAGCCCGTCATTGATAAAGAGATTGGCGAAGTGCTTTCCACCCGCGATGAACCTCAGCGTCAGGCGTTGTACCGCGATATTTTGACCCGACTGCATAACGACGCGGTCTATCTGCCGATTAGCTATGTGTCGATGATGGTGGTGGCGAAGCCTGAACTTGGGGTGATCCCGTTTGCGCCCATTGCGTCCGACATTCCATTTGAACTTATCCAGCCGGTGAAACCCTGATGTGGCGCTATATATTACGGCGCATACTGCTGCTGATCCCGATGGTGTTCGCCGCCTCGGTGATTATCTTTCTGATGCTGAGACTCGGCACCGGCGATCCGGCGCTGGATTATCTGCGTCTCTCTAATCTGCCGCCCACGCCGGAGATGGTGGCCTCTACCCGCGTGATGCTTGGCCTGGATCAGCCGTTAATCGTGCAGTACGGCACCTGGCTGTGGCGGGCGTTGCACCTGGATTTTGGCATCTCTTTCGCCACCCAGCGCCCGGTGCTGGACGACGTTATGCACTTTCTGCCCGCAACGCTGCTGCTGGCCGGTGCGGCGCTGGTGCTGATCCTGTTTACCTCCGTGCCTCTGGGTATTTGGGCCGCGCGTCATCGCGATCGGCTGCCGGATTTCATCGTCCGGGTGATCTCTTTCCTGGGCGTCTCTATGCCCAATTTCTGGCTGGCATTTTTGCTGGTGATGTTCTTTTCGGTTTATCTCAAATGGCTCCCGGCGATGGGCTATGGCGACTGGCAGCATCTGATTCTGCCCGCCGTGTCGATAGCTTTTATGTCGCTGGCGATTAACGCCCGGCTGCTGCGCGCCAGCATGCTGGATGTCGCCGGGCAGCGGCACGTCACCTGGGCGCGTCTGCGCGGCCTGAGCCATAAACAGACCGAGCGCCGCCATATTTTGCGCAATGCCTCACTGCCGATGATCACGGCGGTGGGAATGCACATCGGCGAGCTGATCGGCGGGACGATGATCATCGAGAACATCTTCGCCTGGCCGGGCGTAGGGCGTTACGCCGTCTCGGCGATTTTTAACCGCGACTATCCGGTCATTCAGTGTTTTACGCTGATCATGGTGGTGGTTTTTGTTTTCTGCAATCTGGCGGTGGATGTGTTGAATGCAGCGCTTGACCCGCGTATTCGTCGTCATGAAGGAGCGCACGCGTGAATTTTTACCGTTCTGCACGCTGGCCTGTCCGGCTGGCGATGATGATGATTGCCCTGCTGGCGGCGATTGCCCTCACCAGCCAGTGGTGGCTGCCGTACGATCCGCAGGCGATTGATCTGCCGTCGCGGCTTCTGTCACCCGACAGCCAGCACTGGCTCGGCACCGACCATCTGGGGCGCGATATCTTTTCGCGTCTGCTGGCGGCAACGCGCGTCTCTCTGGGATCGGTGATGGCCTGTCTGCTGCTGGTGCTGATTCTGGGAATGACCATCGGCGGGGCGGCCGGGCTGCTTGGCGGGCGCGTGGATCAGTTCACCATGCGCATCGCAGATATGTTCATGACCTTTCCAACCTCGATTTTGTCGTTCTTCCTCGTGGGTGTGCTGGGGACGGGGCTGACTAACGTCATCATCGCCATCGCGCTTTCCCACTGGGCCTGGTACGCGCGGATGGTGCGCAGCCTGGTGATCGCGCTGCGTCAGCGGGAGTTTGTCCTTGCGTCGCGCCTGTCGGGGGCCGGGCATGTGCGTATTTTTGTCGACCACCTGACAGGGGCGGCGCTGCCGTCACTGCTGGTGCTGGCGACGCTTGATATCGGTCATATGATGCTGCACGTCGCGGGGATGTCATTTCTCGGACTGGGCGTGACGGCCCCGACGCCCGAGTGGGGTGTGATGATTAACGATGCACGTCAGTATATCTGGACGCAGCCGTTGCAGATGTTCTGGCCGGGGCTGGCGCTGTTTATCAGCGTGATGGCGTTTAATCTGGTGGGTGACGCCCTGCGCGATCACCTCGATCCTCATCTGGTCACGGAGCATGCCCACTGATGCCAAAGCAGATTGATTTGCAGAATATCGTGCTCGAGGCGGATCGCACGTTAGTCAACGGCGTCTCGCTGACGCTCAAACGCGGGCGGGTGCTGTCGCTGGTGGGGGGTAGCGGCAGCGGGAAATCCCTGACCTGTGCTGCCGCGCTCGGCGTATTGCCTGCCGGTGTGCGTCAGACGGCAGGACGGATTCTGGCCGACGGCGAGACGGTAGCGCCAGCCTCCCTGCGGGGGATTAAGATCGCGACCATTATGCAAAACCCGCGCAGCGCCTTTAATCCGCTGCATACCATGGCTACCCACGCCAGGGAGACCTGTCAGGCGCTGGGTAAAAATTCCGATGACACCGCGCTTATCGCCGCATTAAAGGCCGTCGGGCTGGACGAGGCGGAACGCGTGCTGAAGCTCTATCCCTTCGAGATGAGCGGCGGCATGTTGCAACGGATGATGATCGCCATGGCCGTGCTGTGTGACGCGCCGTTTATCATCGCCGACGAGCCGACCACCGATCTCGATGCCGTGGCCCAGTCGTGCATTCTGGATCTGCTGGATGACATCATGCACACCCGCGCGCCCGGTATGCTGCTGGTGACGCACGATATGGGCGTCGTGGCGCGCCTCGCGGATGACGTGGCGGTGATGGATAACGGCGTCATCGTTGAGCAGGGCGACGTTGAGACGCTGTTTCGGGCGCCACAGCATCCGGTGACGCGCGGGCTGGTGTCGGCGCATCTGGCCCTGTATGGCATGGAGTTGACCCAATGACACTGCTTTCTGTTTCTGCGCTTTCACATCAATACGCCCGCTCAGAGTGGGTGCTGAGCAACGTCGCCATGAGTCTGAAAACCGGAGAAACCGTGGCGCTACTGGGCCGCAGCGGCTGCGGGAAAAGTACGCTTGCGCGCCTGCTGGTAGGGCTGGAATCCCCGAGCCAGGGCGACGTGCTCTGGCAGGGCGCGCCGCTTTCGCAGCTCAACCGCTCCCGGAAAAAAGCGTTTCGCCGTGAAATTCAGATGGTGTTTCAGGATGCCATCAGCGCGGTGAATCCGCGTAAAACGGTGAGTGAAATTCTGCGTGAACCGATGCGCCATCTTTTGTCTCTGTCTAAAGCAGAGCAGATGGCCCGCGCCCGTGAGTTGCTGCGGGCGGTCGAGCTGGATGACACGCTACTCACTCAGCGCCCGCCGCAGCTAAGCGGCGGCCAGCTTCAGCGCGTATGCCTGGCACGGGCGCTGGCCGTTGAACCAAGGCTGTTGATTCTCGATGAAGCCGTGTCGAATCTCGATCTGGTGCTGCAGGCGAACGTGATTCGCCTGCTCAAAAAACTCCAGCAGCAGTTCGGTACTGCCTGCCTGTTTATCACTCACGATTTACGCCTGGTCGAGCGCTTTTGCGACCGGGTCATGGTGATGGACGCGGGGAACATCGTGGAGACGCAAACCGTCGGTGAGCGATTAACCTTTGCGTCCGCTGCCGGACAAACACTGCAAAACGCGGTTCTTCCCGCCTTTCCCGTGCGCCGTCGCGCCAGACTTTGAGGTTACATCAGATGCAACGTGTCACAATTACGCTTGATGATGATTTGCTGGAGATGCTAGACAGTCTTAGTCAGCGCCGTAGTTACAATAACCGCTCAGAGGCCATCCGTGATATTTTGCGCGGCACGCTGGCGCAGGAAACCACCCAGGAGCACGGCAGGCAGGGATTCGCGGTACTTTCTTACGTGTATGAGCATGAGAAACGCGATCTGGCCCGGCGTTTGGTCTCGACGCAGCACCATCACCACGATCTTTCTGTCGCTACGCTGCATGTCCATGTTAGCCACGAAGATTGTCTGGAGATCGCGGTGTTAAAAGGCGATATGGGAGACATTCAGCATTTCGCCGATGATGTGATTGCCCAGCGCGGCGTGCGGCATGGGCATTTACAGGCGTTACCTGATGAGAAGTAACGCCATCAGGCCGTGACAGGCAGGGTGATGTGGTGATAGATCGGCCAGCTAAAGCAGAATTTCGCGCCGCCGAGATCGCTTTCGTCGCAGCTGACGCGCCCGCCCATCGCCTGAGCGATAGAGTGGACAATCGCCAGCCCCAGCCCGCAGCCGCCGGTGGCGCGGTCGCGGCTGGGGTCCAGACGCACAAAGGGTTCAAACACCCGTTCACGCTCGGCGGCGGCGATACCAGGGCCATCGTCTTCCACCGCTAAATTGGCTTCGCTGCCGTTCAGATGCAGGCTGATGCGAAGCCTGCTTTCGCTGTAGCGCAGGGCGTTATTTACCAGGTTATCCAGCACGCGCTCCATCAGACGCATATCCAGCGCGCCGTAATCACCGGGGCTGTTATCGAGCAGCAAACTGCGCTGCGGATTCACGCTCTGCACATCGTCAATATGGCTGCGTATCCACGCCGACAGATCGGGTGAGCTGAGCTTAAGCTCATTCTGCGGGCGATCCAGACGGGCATAGGTGAGCAGCTCTTCGATCAACGCTTCCAGCTGGCCAATATCGCGATTGAGCGCCAGGGATTCCGCTTCCGTCAGGTTTTCGCTCATCTCCAGGCGATAACGCAGACGCACCAGCGGCGTGCGCAGTTCGTGGGCGATGCCGTCAATCAGCGCTTTTTTACTGGCGATCAGCGCATTGATGTTATCGGCCATCTGGTTAAAGGCCACGCCCAGGCGCTCGAAGCTGGATGTGCTGTCAAAGTGGATGCGCTCGGTAAAGTGACCGTCGCCAAAACGCTGGGCCGCCGCTTCCAGACGCAACATATCCTGCCAGTGGGGCCGCATCCAGATTAATACCGGAAAGGCCAGCGAGATGGCGATGAACGCCAGCAGCGCGATATCCAGCAGGCGCATCTGATGTAAAAAATAGAGATAAGGAACCGGGCCAACCGCCAGCACGTAATGGCTGCGCGGAATACGCTGAATAAAGGTGTACTGATCGTCTAATGCCACGATATCGCCATCGCGCAGGCGCTGCGTGGTCTGGGGGTCTAAATTGTAGTTCTTGAGCGGCTCGATGCGCATATTAAACGACAGATTCAGATCCAGCTCTTTCAGCGTTCGCGCCCAGTCGTGCGGGGGGATTTCACGTAATTCGCTGCGCATCAGATAGAGCGAGCTTTTCATCAGGTCATCAAGCGACTGCCTGCCCGCGCGCTCGGCGGTGAATTTGTAAACCAGCCCGACCAGCATGGTCATCACCAGAAAACAGACAAACAGCAAAAGATAAAACTGCACAAACAGCTTTTTCATGAAATCACACCATTAACACAATGAGTTAGCGAACTGATTTTACCTTTGGGGCACTAGGGCGGCAGTGTTGTGTTCATCAATGCCCCAGGTAAGTGGCTATGAAAGCAGGGTTTGCCCCGGCTGACAACATACAAACGCATGGCGTGGTCCAAATACGATGACGCGCAAAACTCGACCAGAATAGTCTATAATTTTTATAGAGTTACTTGAAACTGTCAGGGATGGGCCTCATATTTACCCTATGACACTGTAGATGGACAGAAGAGGTGAAATTATGACTGCTGATGATCTTAAAAGAAAAGCCGAGGAAGAGATTTCTGCACTTATCTCAAAGAAAATCATAGAGCTTCGGAAAAAAACCGGGAAAGAGGTGTCTGGCATAGATTTTACTGAGCGTGAAACAATGACCGGTCTGGAAGGTTACGAGGTAAAGATCAATCTTCTCTGATGACCACGCGACATGACTTTGCTATTCCTCGCTTTTTAGCATCATCACATCACAGATAACAGTTAAGCTGCTTGCTTTCGGCGGGTGGCTTTTTTTTATCAACGCCCTCCACGCGGGGGATTTTTGAAGGGGCCAGAACCCGCCTGAAGTGCCGCTTCGCATGGCTTATTGAGGTCACCGACCTATACTTAGTTTGCAGTGAATGGCTGCATACCCTACTGGAGTAAGCCGTGAAAAACTATTCTACGCAAGTCAACAAAGACACGCCGAAAAAACCGGATAATACGCCGAAAGACAACGATAAGAGCCCGCAGAAAAGCAAAAAGTAGTGACTCAGGCTGTGCCTGACACACCGTTCGTCGGAGGTTAATGTGACTGAACGTCGAGATTGGGTTGATCCTGTACCGGTAGATGATCCTCTGCCGGGTGATACTGACCCCGTTGACCCCATCATACCTGATGATGTTGATCCACCGCTCAGGTAGCTTGCTACTAACCGCCTACGGGCGGTTTTTTATTTCCGTTGTGTAGCGGGTGGTTGATAGTCGGTTACAGCGCCATCGCGCATAATCAGCCCATTCATATCATCAGAAAAGGATGTCAAACATGTCAGATAAACATTGGTCGAGGACGGAATATCTTCACCAGACGGTGACGAACCCCAATATTCACATCAAAGGCACGCACAGTTATTACAGCGACTGCTGGGACAAGGGTTTTGAGCGCTCGGTGGTGCGGTATCTGCTCGGCGATGAGGTAAGCAGAAACTGGGAACCGCTCGGCGAACTGGACCAACTCTTCATCGGTAATTTTGTCTGTATCGGTGCGGAGTGTGTGATTCTGATGGGCGGGAACAGCACTCATCGTCTGGACTGGCTCAGCCTTTATCCGTTTATGGAGTCCATCAAAGAGGCCTATCAGCCGCGTGGGGATACGGTGCTGCAGGATGGATGCTGGCTGGGAATGCGGGCCATGATCATGCCTGGCGTCACCATCGGCGAAGGGGCTGTGGTCGCGGCGGGAGCCGTTGTGACCAAGGACGTGCCGCCGTACGCCGTGGTCGGTGGCAATCCGGCAAAAATACTGAAATATCGACTACCGGAAGAGGATATTGCGCGGCTGCTGGCGCTGAATCTGTATCAGCTGCCGGAAGAGACGCTGATGGAACTGCAGCCGCTGTTGTCGTCCGGGGATATTTCAGCGCTCGAACGGGGTGTGTCGGGTTATCAGGTTTCCCAGGCATGCGGCGCAAACAAATAGCCTTTGTTACGCACAGTTTTGATGCGGTACGGCTCGGTGGCGTTATCCAGCAGCTTTTTACGCAGCCGTGAGATGGCGACGTCGACGCTGCGGTCCATACCGTTGTAACTGACGCCGCGCAGGTTTTTCAGCAGCGCATCACGGTCCATAATTTGCCCGGCATGGGTGGCCAGTTCCCATAGCAGGTCAAAATCGGCGGTCGACAGCGCGATATCTACCCCGGAAAGCAGCACCTGGCGGTTAACGGGATCGATCGAAAGGGTGCCAAAGCGCATGGCTTTGTGGGGCGTGAGTGCGGCAGAGGCTGTCTGGTTTTCCGTCGCAACGCGCTGGCGTAGATGCAGGCGCAGACGGGCCAGCAGCACCGCAGGCGGCGTGGTTTTGAGAATATAATCGTTCGCGCCCATCTCAAGCGACAGAATATGGTTCATGTCGCTGTCGAGGGAGGTGAGCAGCACTATCGGGCCGTCCCATTGCGCGCGCAGATCGCGGCACACGGTCATCCCGTCTTTGCCGGGCAGCATGATGTCGAGCAGGACCAGGTCCGGTTTCTCGCGCAGCACCACCTCTTCAGCGCGGTCACCACGCGGCTCAACGATAACGTCCATATCGTGTTTTCCCAGATAGGCGGCAATCAGCTGGCCGACTTCGGGTTCGTCCTCAACAAAAACGATCTTATTCATACAACGTCTGTTTTCGTGAAAAAAGCCAACATACACCGCGTAACCTTAACCTTCCATTAATCTTTCTAAATTAACCCGAGTTCCGTTATTCTGACCGGTATTGTTAGTTGATTGTTAAGGGAAAAGAATGGCGCTCTTAATCAAAGCCGCGCTGGGTGCGTTGGTCGTGGTGCTGATTGGCATTTTAGCGAAGACGAAAAATTACTATATCGCCGGGCTGATTCCGTTATTCCCGACCTTTGCGCTCATTGCCCACTATATCGTGGCGTCAGAGCGTGGCATTGACGCGCTGCGCACCACCATCGTTTTTGGCATGTGGTCCATCATTCCCTATTTTATCTATCTTCTGTCGCTGTGGTATTTCACGGCCATGATGCGCTTACCCCTGGCGCTGGGCGGGGCGGTAGTATGCTGGAGCCTCAGCGCCTGGGTGTTGATCTTCTTCTGGAGCCGTTTTCACTAATTCAGCGGGCGGCCGCCATCTACGCCAAAAGAGCGCCCTGTGACGTAGCGGCTGGTCAGCAGATAGTCGATAAGATCGATCACCTCTTTCTCGCCCGGCGCGATTTTCATCAGTGATTTATTGAGCGCTTTTTGGCGGTATTCCGCATCATCATGGTCGTTAAACATAATCAGCGACGGGGCGATAGCATTCACCTTGACCTCTGGCGCGAGCTTGCGGGCGAACGAGCGCGTCATGTTGTCCAGCGCCGCTTTACTCGCCGCATAGGCGATATGTTTGTCGCTTCCGCGCTCCACCACATAGTCGGTGAAATGAATAATATCGCTCGCGGCGTGACCGTGCCCGCACAGCAAATCCTGCAGGGCGTGGTTGAGCAAATAGGGGGCGTGGACGTGGATCTGCATCATCGCCGCGAGGGTTTCGCTCAGCGAGGTTTCCGGGGTTTCCGCCAGCCAGGCGCTGGCGTTATGCACGATGGCGCGCAGACCGTCGGTGGTTGATTTTACCTTGTCGGCAAACGCCAGAATCCCATCGTCGGTGGCAAAATCTGCCTGGATGCAGACAGCACCGGCTTTTCTCAATCCTTCAATAGCGTCGTATTCTGTTCGGTAACTGACGATCACCGGCTGATGCTGGCTAAGAAAATGGTGAGCAAGGGCGAGGCCGATGCGTCGGCCAGCGCCAGTAATCAGAATCGGGCGTTGCGGTGCATTTCCCATCGTATTTTCCTTGAGAGTTCAACGATGGGAAAAATCGCGCTTATCCCATCAACATCCACGTTGCCGGTACGGCAGCAACCAGTAACATGCCAATCAACGCCATTTCACGACGCTTAAGCGCGTGACCTAACTGATGCGTGCGGCGAGCGTAGATAAACACCAGCAGGCCCGGCGCATACAGCACCACAGAGAGCAGCAGATGCATAGGGCCTGAGGCATAGAGTAACCATAATCCGTAGAGACAAGCGCCAACACCGACCATGTAATGTGCCGGGCGGCTGGCTATTTTTAACAGATAAGCCCCGACTAAGAAATAGGGTACCAGAATCATCTCGGAGGCAATGGTCAGCAGGGTGTTATAGTCAGAACCTGTGAGCCAGATCAGCACCAGACAGACCTGCACGCTGATGTTGGTCAGCCACAGGGATGCCGAGGGTGCGCTGTTTTTGTTCTGACGCGCAAACAGGCGCGGGAAAGCCTTATGCGTCGCGGCCAGGAAGGGCACTTCTGCCGCCATAATGGTCCAGCTCAGGTAAGCGCCGCAGACCGAAACAATCAGCCCAGCCGCAATCACCACGTCACCCCAGGACCCCATCATTCTGACCATCAGACCCGCCATCGACGGGTTACGCATCTCAGCCAGCTCAGGGCGCGCCACCACGCCGATAGAGAGCAGCGTCACCAGCAGATAGACGCTCAGCGCAGCCAGTACCGCCAGCAGCGTGGCACGGCCTACGTCGCGCTTATTACGGGCGCGCGCGGAGACCACCACCGCGCCTTCGACGCCGATAAACACCCACAGGGTGATAAGCATGGTGTTTTTCACCTGCTCCCAGACCGGTACGCCAAGCGCGACACCGCTGAAATCGAGGCTGAAAACATCAAGACGAAACGCGATAAACGCCAGCACGATAAACAGGCCCAGTGGAACCAGCTTAGCCAGCGTCGCCACCAGGTTAATGCTCGCCGCCGTCTGCACGCCGCGCAGCACCAGCCAGTGAACTAACCACAGCAGCACCGACGCCCCGACGATCGATTGCCAGGTATTGCCGTCGCCAAAGAAGCGCAGTTCAGGCGTATCGGTAAAGAAACTCAGGGCCGAGAAGACGATCACCAGATAGGAGACATTGGCGATCACCGCGCAGAGCCAGTAGCCCCAGGCCGAGCAGAAGCCGATCAGCTCGCCGAACCCCTCGCGGGCGTAGGTGAATATTCCGCCGTCCAGATCCGGGCGGATGCGCGTGAGCAATAACATGGCAAAGGCCAGCAGCAGGATCCCGACACCGGTGATCCCCCAGCCGATGAGCAACGCCGCGGGACTGGCGACTTCCGCCATATTCTGCGGCAAACTGAATACGCCTGCACCCAGCATGGAGCTTAAAACGAGCGCAGTTAAAGCGCTCAGGCCAAGTTTCTTTTCCATTGGCTTCCTGTTATGAAAGGTCCAAATCCAGAATAATTATTTCGCACAAGCGCATAAAAATGGTGGATCACACTAAGGCGCGGGATTTTACGGAGTGTCTTGCAGGCATGCAATGATGTGAGGCAGAAATTAGAGAAAAGTTACAAAAAAGGCGGCATTGCGCCGCCTTTTCACACCTGCTGATTTACTTGTACAGGTCTGCGCTGATGGTCACGTTGTTACCACGTTCCTGCCACTGGCGGGTGATGTGGTAATACTTCGCACCTTTCTTCGCTGCACGCTTCGCCACCTGGTAGGAGACTTCGGTCATGTTGCCGTAGTTACCGGTGAATTTGACGCTATCGAAAGGCACCATCTGCGCGGCAGTGGCTTTGTTCAGCTCTTCAATTTTGGTGCCGTCCGGCAGGGTGACAGTGTAACGGCCGCCCTTGGTGGTCTGAGTTTCAAAGAAACGACCGACGTCAGCACTTGGGGTCGCGGTGGTTGCCACGCCCGGGATTTCCACTTTCTTCGCTTCTTCGCCGCCTTTCGCCAGCGCTGCGCGACCGGCTTCAGAATCCGCCGGGATCACATCCGGGCTTTGCAGAACGCGTTTTTTGGCATCGGCTTTGTACAGGAAAGCGGTGATACGCTGGTTGCCGCCCTGGTTAGCGTCAATCTGGCGCACGATATAGAAAGAGGCAGCCCCTTTCGCCTTCGCGGCTTTGGTGATGGCATCGTTCACTTCAGGCTGGCTGCGGTAGAAGCCCTGGACGGTCACGGTGTCATACGGCTCAAGCGCAATCGCCTGATCCTTTGGCAACTCCATCACGCCATTAATAACGCGGTTTTTCGGCGCATCCGCTTTTTTCGCATCTTGCTTGTAGAGATCGACCACGACGCGCAGGTTGCCGCCACTACCGTAATCAGATGTATCAACGACATAAAAAGAGGCGGCACCCTCTTTATCAGCGCGAAGTGACGCTGCTCGCACTGCATCGCTAATGGCGTTAAAACGACCGGTAACCGTCACACGATCATAAGGTTTCAACGCTGCCGCTTGCTCCGGCGTTAACTCTGTCGCGGCGTTAGCGGACAGGGCGATCGCAGAAAGGAGTGCGGACGCCAGGAGAGTGTTCTTAAGCTTCATAAAAATAATCCTTCGCCTTGCGCAAACCAGGTACTGGTGTTGTTGTTAATTTGAATTCGTCGCCGATTATGGCATTTAAAACCCGTCGCTGTCTGCGCGATTTTTCACTCCCTGTGCTCACGACAGGATCAAATTCGATAACATTTACTGATATGTCGAGTAAACAAGCGTTTGAGCAGTAAAACTGATTAAGCATATGACTTTTACAAGTTAATTTAATGTTAATGGGTTGTTCTAATACGGCGCTATATCATGTTTTACCGCTTCGCTTGAGCTATTTATCGGCCCTGGCGATGAAAATAAGGTAAATATCGCTGTCAGAGACCGCGATCACTTATTTTTCACAGATAAAGTCAGAAATAGTGTTTTCTTGCTGTAGATCACAAGCGGTATTTTCAGTAGGTTATAGAAAGTTTGTTACTGTTTTATTTTCCGTGGTTATTTACCCGTCAGGGCTCTCCCTGGCGACGCTTATGCAAATCGCGGTCATTTATCGACAAACCATCATCAAGAACCGATGGAAGGGAAAACTATGCGTATTGGGGTACCAAAAGAACGGTTAGCCAATGAAACCCGCGTTGCTGCCACGCCGAAAACGGTCGAGCAGCTGCTTAAACTGGGTTTTACCGTCGCGGTTGAAAGCGGCGCGGGCAAACTGGCGAGCTTCGATGACGAGGCATTTATTCAGGCGGGCGCTGAGGTGGTGAGCGGGTCTGAGATCTGGCAGGCACCGGTAATCCTGAAGGTGAATGCGCCAACCGAGAGCGAAATCGCCCTGTTAAATCCGGGCACCACGCTTGTGAGCTTCGTCTGGCCTGCGCAAAATCCGGAGCTGATGGAGAAACTGGCCGCGCGTGGCGTCACCGTCATGGCGATGGATTCCGTGCCGCGTATCTCCCGCGCACAGTCGCTGGATGCGTTGAGTTCCATGGCGAATATCGCCGGCTATCGTGCCATCGTTGAGGCTGCCCATGAATTTGGTCGCTTCTTTACCGGTCAAATCACGGCGGCAGGGAAAGTCCCACCGGCTAAAGTGATGGTGATTGGTGCGGGTGTCGCGGGTCTTGCGGCGATCGGTGCGGCGAACAGCCTCGGTGCGATCGTACGTGCGTTTGATACGCGTCCTGAAGTGAAAGAGCAGGTGCAGAGTATGGGCGCCGAGTTCCTTGAGCTGGACTTCAAGGAAGAGGCGGGCAGCGGAGATGGCTACGCTAAGGTGATGTCCGAAGCGTTCATCAAAGCGGAAATGGAACTCTTCGCGGCGCAGGCGAAAGATGTCGATATTATCGTCACCACGGCGCTGATCCCTGGCAAACCCGCGCCGAAGCTGATCACTCGTGAAATGGTCGATTCCATGAAAGCCGGGAGCGTGATTGTCGATCTGGCCTCGCAGAACGGCGGCAACTGTGAATACACCGTACCGAACGAAGTGATGACCACCGCAAACGGTGTGAAAATCATCGGTTACACCGATCTGCCAGGTCGCCTGCCAACGCAGTCTTCCCAGCTGTACGGCACGAACCTTGTGAACCTGCTAAAGCTGCTGTGTAAAGAGAAAGACGGCAACGTGGTCGTTGATTTTGACGATGTGGTAGTGCGCGGCGTGACGGTGATTCGTGACGGCGAAATCACCTGGCCGGCTCCGCCAATTCAGGTTTCCGCGCAGCCTCAGGCGGCGCAGAAAGCCGCACCGGCACCCAAAGAGCCACCGAAACCGGTCTCTCCATGGCGTAAATACGCGCTGATGGCGCTGGTGATTATTCTGTTCGGCTGGCTCGCTGACGTGGCACCGAAAGAGTTCCTCGGCCACTTCACCGTGTTCGCGCTCTCCTGTGTTGTCGGTTACTACGTGGTGTGGAACGTCTCTCACGCACTGCACACGCCTTTAATGTCGGTAACGAACGCCATTTCAGGGATCATCGTGGTGGGGGCGTTACTGCAGATTGGTCACGGCGGCTGGATCAGCTTCCTGAGCTTCATCGCGGTGCTTATCGCCAGTATCAATATTTTCGGTGGTTTCACCGTGACTCAGCGCATGCTGAAAATGTTTCGTAAAGGCTAAGGGGTAGCATATGTCTGGAGGATTAGTAACAGCTGCATACATTGTTGCCGCAATCCTGTTTATTTGCAGTCTGGCGGGGCTTTCCAAGCACGAAACGTCGCAGCGCGGGAACCACTTCGGTATCGCGGGGATGGCGATTGCGCTGATTGCCACCATCTTCGGGCCGGATACCGGCAACGTCGCGTGGATCCTGGTAGCGATGATTATCGGTGGGGCGATTGGTATTCGCCTGGCAAAACGCGTCGAAATGACCGAAATGCCAGAGCTGGTGGCGATTCTGCACAGCTTTGTCGGTCTGGCGGCGGTGCTGGTCGGCTTTAACAGCTATCTGTACCACGAACCGGGCATGGAACCGATTCTGGTCAATATCCATCTGACCGAAGTGTTCCTCGGGATCTTCATCGGTGCGGTGACCTTTACTGGCTCAATCGTGGCCTTTGGCAAACTGCGCGGCAAAATCTCGTCTAAGCCGCTGATGCTGGCAAACCGTCACAAAATGAACCTCGCGGCGCTGGTGGTCTCTTTCCTGCTGCTGGTGGTGTTCGTGCGTACCGAAAGCACCGGCATGCAGGTGCTGGCGCTGCTGGTGATGACCGTCATCGCGCTTGCGTTTGGCTGGCATCTGGTGGCCTCTATCGGCGGGGCGGATATGCCTGTCGTGGTATCGATGCTGAACTCCTACTCCGGTTGGGCAGCGGCGGCAGCGGGCTTTATGCTCAGCAACGACCTGCTGATCGTTACCGGCGCACTGGTGGGCTCGTCGGGTGCGATTCTGTCTTACATTATGTGTAAGGCGATGAACCGTTCGTTCTTCAGCGTTATTGCCGGTGGTTTTGGTACGGACGGCGCGTCATCCAGCGGTGACGAAGAAGTGGGTGAGCACCGTGAAATCACGGCGGAAGACACGGCGGATATGCTGAAAAACTCCCATTCTGTGATCATCACCCCAGGCTACGGCATGGCGGTGGCACAGGCGCAGTATCCGGTGGCAGAAATCACTGAAAAGCTGCGTGCGCGTGGGATCAAAGTGCGTTTCGGTATTCACCCGGTGGCAGGGCGCTTGCCTGGTCACATGAACGTGCTATTGGCGGAAGCCAAGGTGCCTTATGACGTGGTGCTGGAAATGGACGAGATCAACGATGATTTCGCCGACACCGACACGGTACTGGTGATTGGCGCCAACGATACGGTGAACCCGGCGGCGCAGGATGATCCAGGCAGCCCGATTGCCGGTATGCCGGTTCTGGAAGTGTGGAAGGCGCAGAACGTAATCGTCTTCAAACGCTCGATGAACACCGGTTACGCTGGCGTACAAAACCCGCTGTTCTTCAAAGAGAACACCCACATGCTGTTTGGCGATGCGAAAGCCAGCGTGGATGCGATTCTGAAAGCGCTGTAATGGTGCTATTGCCCGGCGGCGCTAGCTGCCGGGCCTTTGACGAACCTCAGTGCCGGACAAACCGGCATAAAAAAGCCGCCTAAGTTGGCGGCTTTTTCTATTTAGCAATTCTCAATCGTCTTCTTCGTCATCCAGTTCCACCGGGGTTTGATACTGATCCGGTTTGATGACCAACAGATCGCAGCGCAGATGGTCGATCACCTGTTCCGCCGTATTACCGAGGAACGCTGCGGAAATACCGGTGCGCCCAACGGTGCCAAGCACCACAATCCCCGCCTGCAAATGCTCCGACAGATCCGGGATCACCTCTTCAGGCAGCCCTTTTTCTACGTGCGTCATTTTCTCGTCGATACTGAATTTCTGGCGCAGGGATTTCATGGCCAGCAGGTGCTGACCGCGAATAGCGTCGTTATAAACGCTCGGGTCAAATTCAGGCAGTTCGATGGCGATATTGATAGGGGTAACCGGATACGCACCGACCAGATGGACTTCCGTATGGTTAACCTGTTCGGCAAGCTGGATTGTCTCTTTAACCAGTTTTTCGTTCAGCGCGTTGTGATAATTCTCTTCGCTGGCAAGGTTTACGGCCACCAGCGCCTTACCGCCTTCTGGCCACGGCTGGTCTTTCACCATCCACACCGGGCAAGGGCATTTACGCAGCAAGTGCCAGTCGGTTGGGGTAAAAATCACCGCTTCCAGCTTGTCGTGCTGGTGCGCCATTTTCAGCAGCAGGTCGTGTTTTTCGCTGATCACTTCCTGGATAATGGCTTCGAAAGGACGGTTATGCCACACGACTTTGATGTCGATGGGGATCCCCGCATCAATGTAATATTTAGCCTGCTCGCGGATCCACGCGGTCCGCTGGCTGATCACTCCCTGACGCATAGCAGTGCGCTCGTCAGGCGACAGAAGGGTGGTCATCTCATATGAGAAGTCATAGATCGGCAAAAACGCTTTGATTTTGCCGCCAATCCGTTGATGTAAATAGACAGCTCGCCGTAACGCCGGTTGATCGTCCTGATTAGGATCGATGGCCACCAGCATGTTTTGATACTTTGCCATACAGGTCTCCTTACTACTGTCACCACAGTCTGTAATTAAAAGAGTAACCTATATATGTTGAATGAAACAGGGGATAAGGTTTTGCCAGATCAATAAATCACGAAAATTTATCGATCCGGCAGAAGAGAAGCGAGGCTTAAGCGACGTTGCGGGAGTGACCGGCGAGAACCGCCAGTGCTTCACCGTTTTCGATGGTGATATATTTGCCTTTCACCGCCAGCATGCCACTTTTCTGGAAACGACCCAGCAGGCGGCTGATGGTTTCAACGGTCAGGCCCAGGTAGTTACCGATGTCGCCACGGGTCATGGTGAGGCGGAATTCACGCGGGGAGAAACCACGTTCAGCAAAGCGACGCGACAGGTTATAGATAAAGGCTGCCAGACGCTCTTCCGCATTCTTTTTGGAAAGCAGCAGGATCATGTCCTGATCGCCTTTTATCTCACCGCTCATCAGACGCATCATCTGCTGACGCAGATTAGGCATTTTGCCTGACAGATCGTCCAGCGTTTCAAATGGGATTTCGCAAACCATGGAGGTTTCCAGCGCCTGAGCGAAGCTCGGGTGATGGCCGGTGCCGATAGCGTCAAAGCCCACTAAATCGCCCGCCAGATGGAAGCCTGTGATCTGCTCATCACCTTGCTCGGTGATGGTGTAGCTCTTAATGGTGCCAGAGCGGATCGCATAGAGCGATTTCAGTTCGTCTCCCGCTTTAAACAGCGTTTGCCCTTTCTGAATAGGCTTTTTGCGCTCGATGATATTATCAAGCTGATCGAGTTCATGCTCATTCAGGGTAAACGGGATACAGAGCTGGCTAATGCTGCAATCCTGGCAATGGATAGCACAACCGCCAGACTGAATGCGTCGTATAATTCGCTTTTCCGGGATCATAGGTCTGCTCAAGCCTTAATTGATATTGGTCAATTTTAACATCTTTTTGGAGTGTGCGTAAGCCTGGGAAACCATCAATAGCGGCAAGTGGCGACATTGTGTCGCCATCTTCTTGAAATTCCACAGCTTGATTGTGGAATAATGACCTAAATCATAGAAAATTAAGCACTAAAAGCCTGGATTTCTACAACAGCAAATAGCCTTCGTGGCGCAATAACCACTCTTTACGCTGCACACCACCGGCATAGCCGGTCATGGTGCCGTTACGGCCAATCACGCGATGGCAGGGCACCACAATGCTGACCGGGTTTGAGCCGTTGGCTGCACCGACGGCACGCGCGGCACCCGCGCGGCCTAACTGCTCGGCGAGCTGACCGTAATGCATAATCTTTCCGCAGGGAATGGTGCGCAACGCCTGCCACACTTCGCGCTGGAAAGGCGTGCCTGCCGTGGCGGTCGGTAAGGTATCAATGATGCCGAGATCGCCCTCGAAGTAGTCCGCCATTTTCGCGCTCAACCCGCCAGGGTTCGTTGCGCTGATGCGCTCATAGCCGTCGCGATAGTGGATATTCAGCAGTTCCACCATTCGGTCGCTGTGCTCTTCCCACTCCACCGCGCGCAGGTTGAACTGCTCATCGGCAATGATCCACAGCGGGCCAAGCGGCGTGGCAATCTTATCTTCGAGTAATCTCAGCATCCTTTGTCCCTTAATTAAGCCGTGGGTAAATCCCCGGTCCAATTGGCAGCCCCACAAGATACCATGCGATTAACATCACCAGCCATACCCCTAAAAAGATAAGCGGATACGGCAACACCAGCGAATAGTAGGTACCCAGTTTCGCCTCGGGCTTATAGCGTTGCAGGAAGCCTAAGAACAGTGGCACAAACGGCGACACTGGTGCGAGAGGGATTACCGACGAATCGGCCACGCGGAACAGGATCTGGGCGAACGCCGGATGAAAGCCGAGCAGCATAAACATCGGCACAAAGATCGGCGCCAGAATCGACCAGATGGCGGACCCGCTGGCGATAAACATACACAGCAGGGATGACAGCAGCGCCAGCCCGACAAACGCCGGTACGCCGCTCAGTCCGGCGGACTCCAGGACATCTGTCAGGCCAACGGCCATAAACTTGCCCATGTTGCTCCAGTTAAACATCGCCACAAACTGTGCCAGCGGGAACACCATCACGATAAAACCCGCCATCTCTTTCATCGGCTCGATCATCAGCTGGGGCAGATCGCCCTGGCGGCGAATTTTGCCGGTGGCGATGCCGTAAGCGAGAGAAACGATAAAGAAGAACAGAATAATCAGCGGCACAATGCCCTGAATAAACGGCGACGGCAGGACCGTGTGTTTTACCGGATCGCGCAGGACACCGTTTTCAGGCACCACCATCAGCGCTATTGCCGCGATAAACAGCAGCGAGACGACGCCGGCGACGCGCAGGCCATGGCGCTGTTCCTTGCTCAGTGTCTCCAGCTTTTCATCACGGCTGCCTTCCCATTGACCCAGACGCGGTTCGACGATCTTATCGGTGATCAGGCCGCCCACAATCGTCAGCACAATCACCGAGCTTGCCATAAAGTACCAGTTGTCGATCACGCTGACGTGCATAGCGGTATCAATGGTTTTCGCCGCTTCGGTGCTGATCCCCGAGAGCAACACATCGGTGGTGACGATCAGCAGATTGGCGGTAAAGCCGCACCCGACGCCCGCGATGGCCGCGAGCAAACCCGCCACCGGGTGACGGCCCACGGCGAGGAAAATCAGTGCACCCATCGGCGGCATAATCACCAGCGCCGCGTCAGAGGAGATATGGCTGAAAAAGGCGATAAACAGCACCATATAGCTGGCGTAGCGTGCGTTCACCACCGACGCCATTTTGACCATCAGCGCCGGTAACAACCCCACGCGTTCAGCCAGACCCGCGCCCAGCACCAGCGCCAGAATCGCCCCCAGCGGCGCAAAACCGCTGAAGTTTTTAATCACATTCGGCAAAAACCAGTGCAGCCCTTCGACGCTGAGCAGGTTTTTCACCGCCACCATGCTGCCATCCGCCGGGCTGCGCACGCTAACGTCAAAAGCCGACAGCACGGCGGTGGCGATCATCAGAATCACAATCAAATAGATAAAAAGCAGGAAAGGGTGCGGCACTTTATTGCCGATCCTTTCAACCCAGCCATAGACCTTACCGGATGGGGAATGCGAAGGTATGGAAGACATACTCATGGGCGTTCCTCGGGACTGTTGTGTTGTTGTTTGCGTGTTTTATTATTTTAAAGGTGACGGTGTCACGTTATGTGGGATCGGACACTCGTACGGTCGTTCTTTTATCTGTTGTTCAAACTCATTCCGGCAGGATTGCAGAAGCGATGCGTCCTGCAGCAGATTCAGCACCGTAGCGCCCATCACTTTTCCCGCCAGCAGCATACCTTTATGGGCAATAGAGGTGCGACCCTGCGCCACCAGCTGCCAGGTGTGCAGCGGCGTGCCGACGGTAAAGCAGGGGCTGAAGCACTGCGCTACCGGCATTTTCCAGCTCACGTCGCCCACGTCAGTGGAACCCGCCAGCACATTATCGGTGATGGCGTAGGGCGCGACCTCATCCACCAGCAGCGTCTCATGATGTCGACGGGCAAAGGCTTTACCCTCTTCAGCGCCCGTAGCGGCGATATTTTTCAGGCTGTTTTGCAGATCGTTTGGCGTGAGGGTTTTACGAATTTCAGCGGCAAATTCGCGCTCTTCTTCCGTCCACGCAGGCGTGCCGTAATGCTGTAACGCGCTGTACATCGCGGCTTCAAGGGTGCGGTTCGGCAGATAACTGGAGCAGGCTTTATCAAAGCGGCGTTCGACGGTGGTTTCTGTCATCAGCGCTGCGCCCTGCGCGATCTTTTCAATACGCTCGTAGATCTGCTGGGCGTCAGCCATCTCCGGGGCGCGGATCAGATACAGCACCTCGGCCTGAGCCTGCACCACGTTCGGCGATATCCCGCCGGTGTTGGTGATGGCGTAATGCACGCGGGCTTTTTCGATGATGTGCTCATTGAGGAAGTTTGTGCCGGTGGTCATCAGGGTAACGGCATCCAGCGCGCTACGCCCGAGATGAGGCGAATTCGCGGCATGCGCGGCGATCCCCTGAAAGCGCCACGAGGCCTGGATATTCGCCAGCGTGCTGACGTTAAACATCCCGGCAAAGGCTTCCGGATGCCAGGTCACGGCGGCATCCACATCGTCAAACAGCCCCTCGCGCACCATAAAGGTTTTGCCGGAGCCGCCTTCCTCACCCGGGCAGCCGTAAAAACGCACCGTGCCGCTGCCACCGTGTTTTTCCAGCCAGCTTTTCACGGCTACCGCGCCCGCCAGCGCCGCTGTTCCCAGCAGGTTATGTCCACAGCCGTGGCCGTTCTCGCCGGGCGTGTCCGATTGCGGCGTGGCGCAGTGCGCGGTCTGGCTTAAACCCGCCAGCGCGTCAAATTCGCCTAACAGGGCCACTACAGGTTTGCCGCTGCCAAAGCTGGCGATAAAGGCATTCGGAATACCGCCCGCTTCGCGCGTCAGGGCAAAACCTTCGGCTTCGAGTGCGCTCGCCAGACGTTCGGCGGACCAGAACTCTTCAAAGCGCGTTTCCGGGTGATCCCAGATTTCATCCGCGATATCGGTGAAGGTCTGACATCGGGTTTCAATCGCATCGTCAATAAAACGGTAGATCTCCTGCATCACACACCTCGCGTCCACGGAAAATTGAGCGCAGTACGGGCCAGCGTTTCAATCGCCACCGCCATGACCTGCTCGTCAAAATCAAACTTTTCATTGTGATGACCGGCGCTCAGATCGGTGCCAAACACCATATAGGAGGCCATCCCGCCATTCTGCTGCACCCGCGCCATCATCAGCGTGGCATCCTCTGATCCCGCCGGGGCTTTCACTTTGTCGATAGCCTGGCGCACGCCCGGTACCAGGCTTGCCTGTTCGCGCAGATAGTCAACCCATGCCGGTGACGGGGCGCTGGAAGTTGCGGCTCCCATCAGGCGCATTTCAGCTTTTACGCCGTAGAGCGCTGCGGCACCGTCGATCACCGCCTGAGCACGTTCAAACACGTACTGATTAATGGCCTCGCTTTCGCCGCGCGTTTCCACTTTTAACAGCGCGCTGGCGGGAACGACGTTACGCCCGCTGCCCGCCTGCATGACGCCGACGTTAACGCGTGACGCGCCTTCGCTGTGGGGCGCAATGCTGTGCAGGGCCAGTGCGGCCTGGGCGGCGGCGAGCAGGGCGTTGCGGCCATCTTCCGGTTTACCGCCCGCGTGGGCAGCAACGCCCGTGAAACGCACGTCAAATTTGGTGGTCGCCATAAAATTATCGCTCCCACAGATAACGGTTCCGGTCGGGACACCGGTGCCGATGTGGATCGCGGTAAAATAATCGACGCCATCCAGCGCACCGGCGGCCACCATGGCGCGTGCACCGCGCGTACCTTCCTCAGCGGGCTGGAAGATAAGTTTAAGGGTACCGTTCAGCCGGGATTCGTTCTGCTTCAGCAGATGCGCCAGCCCAAGGCCGATGGTGGTATGACCGTCGTGGCCGCAGGCGTGCATCATCCCTGGGTTGCAGGAGGCAAAACCGTCGCGGAACGGGCGATGGCTGTCGTCGAGGGCTTCGCTGAGATCCAGCGCATCCATGTCCACCCGAAACGCGAGAGTCGGTCCGGGACGACCGGTGTTCAGCGTGGCGACAAGGCCGGTGAAGCCGCCTTCAAAGGCGCTGAGCCATTTCTCTGGCGCGCCCTGCTGGCGGGCGCGGGCAAATTCCGCTGCCAGCGTGTCCGCGTCGGGCAGTCCCATTCGGCTGTCGGCATCGACCACATCACGGCCCATCGCCAGCGCATAGCCCAGGTTATCGAGGATCTCCGCGACTTTTGCGGCGGTGCGAAACTCCACCCAGCCGGATTCGGCATACTGGTGAAAATCACGACGCCATGTTGTCAGCTGAGGCATTAATTTTTGAAGGGATTGTGTCAATGAATCCATCTCTCTTCCTGTCATCATGAAAATATGTGAACTGCTTCACGCTGTGATAGTTTTTACTTATCACTAACCAATTTTTCACAGTTTTAACCGTTCAGGAATTACCCTCGCACATCCATTTCCATTAAAGTAGATGACAATTTCTTTACTCTGATAAACAACGGTTATCGGTCGGGCTATGTCATTTCAGGTCAAATTTCATCAGATCCGCGCGTTCGTCGAAGTGGCGCGTCAGGGCAGTATTCGCGGTGCCAGCCGGGCGATGAATCTGTCGCAACCGGCGTTAACCAAATCCATCAAAGAGCTGGAAGAGGGGATGGCGGCGCAGCTGTTTGTGCGGCGCAGTAAAGGCGTGGCGCTGACGGAATGCGGCGAGAGTTTCTATCAGCACGCCAACCTGATCCTCGAAGAGCTGCGCGCCGCGCAGGATGATATTCGCCAGCGTCAGGGGTTGCAGGGCGGGCAGATCAATATCGGGATGGGAGCCAGCGTGGCCCGGACGTTAATGCCTGCGGTGATCACCCGTTTTCACGAGCAGCATCCGCAGGTGAAAGTGCGAATTATGGAAGGGCAGCTGGTGTCGATGATCAATGAATTACGCCAGGGAGAGCTGGATTTCACCATCAATACCTATTATCAGGGACCTTACGATCACGAATTTACCTTTGAAAAACTGTTCGAAAAACCCTTCGCCATATTTTGTCGGCAAGGTCATCCGGCGATTGGCGCAAAATCCATTAGTGAGCTTATGAATTATAACTGGACGATGCCTACGCCGCGCGGAAGTTATTACAAACAACTTGAAGACATATTCCGCTATCGCTCACAAATACCGCAAATTGGCGTAGTGTGCGAAACATTCTCATCCTGTATTAGCCTGGTGGCGCAGAGCGATTTTTTGAGCATTTTGCCGCAGGAGCTGGGCTGTGACCCTCTGCTGGCGCACCGTCTGGTGATGTTGCCGGTTGAAGAAATATTACCCAAAGCCGCTTATTATTTAATCCAAAGACGTGATTCCCGACAAACACCGTTGACGGCGTCATTAATAACGCAGTTCAGAAGACACGCACGTGGAATAATGTTCAACGAAGGGAAATAAAAAAATAGAGCCTGCCGACATCGGACAGACCCTACAGTACACACAGCAGTGCATCCTTGTGCAAGTCCCGCTTATTATCCGTGTTGCAGGTTTATTTAGTTATAACAGCTTTCCTCTAAAAATAAAGTGATCAGAGTGCATGATTTAACTTATTTTTAACTTAAACTGTACACTTAATCACCTGTTAAATTTATTTTAAGGCGGCTTCACGATTATCTATTAGCTTTTTTAATACATATCTGCGCGTTATTATTTTTTCAGGGCGCTCGGCTGATATTGAGACGCTCGCCTGGCGCAGGTATAGTACGCCTTCAGATGTAGCGGGAGGAGCACCATGAAACCTGACGACAAATCGCTTTTTCTTGACGCCATGGATGATGTCCAGCCGCTGAAGCGCAGCACCGATATTAACTGGCAGCCGAGCCGCAATCCGCGTGCCCGTCAGCGTATCGACACTACCCAGCTCGATAACTTCCTCACCCTCGGCTTCCTCGATGTTCTGCCGCTTTCCGAACCGCTGATGTTTCAGCGCGAAGGCGTTCAGCGGGGAGTCATTGATAAGCTACGCACCGGTAAATATCCGCGTCAGGCCAGCCTGAACTTATTACGCCAGCCGGTGGAGCAGTGCCGTCAGATGCTGTTTGCATTTATTCAGCAGGCGCAGCAGGACAGTTTACGCAATCTGATTATTATCCACGGCAAGGGCCGGGAAGAGGGCTCGCATGCCAATATCGTGCGCAGCTACCTGGCGCGCTGGCTGGCGGAATTCGACGCCGTGCAGGCCGTCTGCGTTGCGCTGCCCCATCATGGCGGCAGCGGTGCGTGCTATGTAGCCTTACAAAAATCGGACGACGCTAAGCTGGATAACCGGGAGCGGCACGCGAAGCGCAGCCGCTAAGTGCATCAAAAGGTTTCCCAGTTGCCATCCCCGGCGGAGGCTGCTGCCGGGCGTAATACCTGCGGTGTTTTCAGGTTTGCCGCGCGCGGGGAGATCGTCTGCGTTTGCACGTTCAGACGAAATGCGGCGACGGCCTGGCGCAGCTGTTCCGCCTGATCCTCCAGCGCCGCTGCCGCCGTAGCGGACTCCTGCACCAGCGCGGCGTTTTGCTGCGTCACGCTATCCATCTGCGAAACCGCCAGACTCACCTGCTCAATACCGCGACTCTGTTCATCGGACGCCGACGCAATTTCACCCATAATATCGGTTACGCGGGTGACGGCTGCGACGATCTCTTTCATGGTTTCCCCGGCTTCACTGACCTGACCGGAGCCGGTATTCACCCGGCTGACGGAATTTTCGATCAGCGCTTTGATCTCCTTCGCCGCCTGTGCGCTGCGGCTCGCCAGGGTGCGAACTTCCCCGGCGACCACGGCAAATCCGCGCCCTTGTTCACCGGCTCGCGCCGCTTCCACCGCAGCGTTCAGCGCCAGAATATTCGTCTGGAAGGCGATGCTGTCGATCACGCTAGTAATGTGCGCAATTTGCTGGGAGCTGTCGGCAATTTCGGTCATCGTGCGGATTACGTTATCCACTACACGCCCGCCGCGATCCGCCGTTTCCGACGCGTTTTTCGCGAGCAGAGTCGCCTGGCGCGCGTTATCAGAGTTCTGTTTCACCGTGGCCGTCAGCTCTTCCATACTTGCCGCCGTCTCTTCCAGCGAAGAGGCCTGCTGCTCGGTACGGGCCGAGAGATCATTGCTGCCCGCGGCGATTTCGCCCGCGCCGGTGTAGATAGAATCGGTACTGCTGCGCACCGCGCTGACGGTCGTAACCAGCGACGTCTGCATCTCATGCAGCCCGGCCGCCAGCTGGCCCATCTCGTTGCGGCTGTCGATGGAAATAGCTTGTGTTAAATCGCCGCTGGCGATGGTGCGGATATGATTCATCACGCTGCGCAGAGGTTTCAGCAGCAGGTGCTGTAATCCCTGCCAGAACACAATCAGTACCGCCACCACCACCAGGAAAATGGTGCCCAGCGTCCACTGCATATGGGTAAAGCTGTTCTGGTTCTCTTTGGTCGCCGCTTTCAGCAGAGTGTTGTTTTCCGCCCGCCATTGGGTGTAGACGGCTTCCATTCCATCCTGCGCCTGCTGCGCGTCGAGATCGCCATACGCCTGATAGTTATCCGCGCGCAGATACTCAATCGACAGGCGCATCACTTCATGCATTTGGGTGTAGGCTTTTTGCATTTCAGCCGTGAGTTCCGGACGCTGGCCCTTCACCGGAGGCATGGCCTGCCAGGTGCTGTAGTAGTTTTCCGCTTTGGTCAGGGAATCGCTGGCGTTACCGAGCAGCTTATTGATCGCCGCCAGAGAGGCCGGGTCGCGCTGATTTTTGAGGTAACGAATGGCGACGCGCGTGACCGTGACGCGAGTTTTGACCAGCGTGTTGACGCTGTCGCTCAGGCTCTCCTGCTGTGCATTCAGGTTGCCTGAGTTCTGGAAGTTATGACGGTCATTGCTGAC
This sequence comes from Lelliottia sp. 489, assembly GCF_050435885.1. Taxonomy (NCBI): domain Bacteria; kingdom Pseudomonadati; phylum Pseudomonadota; class Gammaproteobacteria; order Enterobacterales; family Enterobacteriaceae; genus Lelliottia; species Lelliottia sp. 489. Next base: position 384,854 of record NZ_JBNDLC010000001.1, read on the forward strand.
AGCGGAATAAAACAATCCCCCCGTGACGACTTGCAACAGGCAGAATATAGTGAGAGCAAAGACAATCCCGGTAATAACGTGCAGATTTTTCAGCATGACGGAAGCCCATTTGATGTGCAGAAGTTGCATCATTGTTATCGACGTAGTGGGGCTAAACTTTAATTTTACTACTGCTTAATTGGCAGTCAGACAGGTAGACGCATATGACCCGTATTGAGAAAAGTGGCAGTTATACGTTAGGGACTCGCGCGGTTAACCGACTCGGCTATGGCGCGATGCAGCTTGCAGGCCCCGGTGTATTTGGTCCGCCAAAAGACAAAGCGGCTGCGCTGGCAGTGCTGCGTGAAGCGGTGGCGGCAGGGGTGAATCATATTGATACCAGTGATTTCTACGGCCCGCATGTGACCAATCAGCTGATTCGGGAAGCACTGCATCCGTACCGTGACGATCTGACGCTGGTAACGAAAATTGGCGCCCGTCGCGGAACTGACGCCTCCTGGCTGCCGGCCTTTTCGGCTCAGGAGCTAACGCAGGCGGTGCACGATAACCTGCGAAACCTGCAGCTGGATGTGCTGGATGTGGTGAATTTACGCATTATGTTTAGCGCTCACGGCCCTGCAGAGGGGTCGATCGAAGAACCTTTAACTACGCTGGTGGAATTACAGCGTCAGGGGCTGGTACGACACATTGGGCTGAGTAATGTTACTGCCACGCAAATTGCGCAGGCGCAGAGCATCACGCCGATTGTCTGCGTGCAGAATCTCTACAACATCGTTAATCGTAGCGACGATGCGCTGATCGATGAGCTGGCGGAGCAGGGGATTGCCTATGTGCCGTTCTTCCCGCTGGGGGGATTCACGCCGCTGCAATCGTCCGGCCTTCAGGTGGTTGCTGATTCACTGGGTGCCACGCCAATGCAGGTTGCACTGGCATGGCTGCTGAAACGCTCGCCGAATATCCTGCTGATTCCTGGCACTTCGTCGGTGGCGCATCTGCGCGAAAACCTGGCGGCTGGCGATCTGGTGCTGCCGGATGACGCCCTGGCTGCCCTGAACGCGCTGGCGGAATAACCCGCCAGCCTGGTAAACCGGCGGCCACGCCTTTATTCCGTGGCCGCTTCCGTCATTCGGCTTCTTCTGTGAAGCTCTAGCGCCTCAGCGATAATTTCCTGCTTACTCAGCCGCGTTTCATACGCCGTGGCTCTGACATATTCGACCAGCGTGGATTCAATCCTCGCGCTCAACATTTTTAAGTTAGCATCCTTTGCTGTACCGCGTGCTACACGCTTGTCCGGGTAATCTCGGCTTGGCATTGCTCAAGTCCTCCAAACGTTGTCTTGTTAATTCGTGCTGTGAAATATGCGTGGAGAGTGATTACAAGTCAACTTTCTGAAACTGCGGTTTAATTTGTATTAAATCCGTTAAAAACGCGCCTGGTTTTTGTGCCGATTTTCATTTGAAAGGGGAAAGGCTTGAGCATGGAAAGTGGGCAAAACAGCGGAAAATAATCATCCGGTTTTGCATAGTGTGTAAACGCTTCCATTCTCGGGGTGAGGTCCTGCGTGAGAGCTTCTGGCTTAATCATAAATCTGCTCAATGAATTACAGGGATGTAAACAATTAAACATCACCTCAACGTGGGATCTTTACCTATGCAATAAAATGCTTTTTTATGCACTTAAAAATCGGAAAGTCCCATTTTTCGCCGATAGTGCGCCAGAGAGAGGGCGCGAAAGATGTAACATTTCTGCAAAGAACGGTTGCAAGAGCGGGCGTAAAAACAGCATAAAATTCTGAAAAAGTTTTATTTTAGTGAGTTTGTAGTGTCTATTTTTTATGTGAAGTGATGATTTTTATTTCTGTTAGTGTGCTATGTTTTTTATTGTAGTGTGAGTGAAGTGTATGTTGTGTCTGCAAAGGGATACTGGCAATTAACAACCCCATTATTAATCTGTGTTATCCTTTGCGGATTGGCGCTATCAGGAAGTCCTCGGCATGTATCACCTTTTCTTGGAATTCGATAATCTTGAACCCGGCGTGAAGTCTGTCGAAGATCTGAAGTATGTCATCCGTGATGATAAGCACACCGCCTTTGTGATGAGTGCGGTGGTGGCCAGATTTATCAAAGATGCGTTGATCATGAACCACACTATCATCAGTCTGAAGAACTGCCGTTTCGCCTTTGCGAACGGGGCTGAGTTCGTCGAATTTGACAGCAAAGGTCGGTCAAGGCGCTTCACCGACACACCGGACTGGTTCATTACACCTGGCGCGTTTGCGCGCTCACAGTGGCTGGTGAACCATGAGCTTCACGATCTGATGACGCCGCAGTTTATCTCTACCTTTCTGGAAATGTTCTCCGATGTGAAAAAACGTCGGGAGCACTGCAATCTGCTGTTTGATTTGCAGCTCGAAGAAAGCCCTCAACGCGGGAGAAGCGGTGCGAAAGCGGCCAGCAAAACCCGTGGCTCCACGAAACAGAAGATTTCTGATTTAAGCTCATTTGAATTATTCAGCCAGTTCTTTAACCGTCTCAAAAAAGCGGTCGAGGCCAACCAGTTTCCCACGGTGCAGGTGCTGACGGGCATCGACGACGTCGCCAAAGTGCCCGCCACGCTGAAGAGCGCCGTGCGCACCTGGTTTAAAGCGATTTCGTCCGAGCTGCCGCCCAACAGCAAAAGAGTGGGGGCCGGTAATCCCGAGCTGTTTTGCGCGCCGGTTCGCGCTCAAATCCAGCACATCGAAGCCTACGGCGTTGAGCGTTATTACAAGAAGCTGTCGAAGGCGATTGCCGAAGGCGGCGAGCGGTATATCGCTGATTTCACGTTTAAACTGTAGTGCTGAAACTGCCCATCAGAATAAAGGTTGGCGCTTTTCGCTGGTGCTGGTTAATCATCGGCACCAGCCGTCTGAAGTGTTCGCTCGCGCAATGCGCATCCAGCGCGGCGCGATCCGGCCACTCTTCGATAAAAACAAAATGCCCGGCATCTTTCTCGTCCACATATAAATCGTAGGCAATGCACAGCGGCTCCCGTTTGGTGGCCTCCACCAGCGCGCGGTAGAGCGGGAGTACGGTCTCAATGGCTTCCGGTTTAATAAAATCTTCCGCGATGACTTTCAGCATGATCTCTCCTTTTTAAATTCCGTGTGACTTCAACGGCTTCATTTTCGCGGGCCAGAATCGACTTGATCTGATCGCTAAATGCATAATACTGTATTTATATACAGTTATTATCAGGTTGGCTATCATGAATCCTGTTTTTTCATGTGAACATAAAGAAATCATCGAATTACCGCTTTTTCTGGAGCGCGTCCCGTGCGGGTTTCCCAGTCCGGCGCAGGATTATGTCGAAGATCGTCTCGATCTGAACAAACTGCTCATCGCACATCCCAGTGCGACCTATTTCGTGAAAGTGAGCGGGGATTCCATGATCGGCGCAGGGATTGGCGACGGGGATCTGCTGGTGATCGACCGATCGTTAACGGCGGAACATGGCGATATTGTGGTGGCGGCGATTGCGGGGGAGTTCACCGTGAAAGAGTTGCGCACCCGCCCGTACCTCCATCTGCTGCCGCACAACAAGCACTACTCTCCCATCGTTTTCCAGTCAGAGGACGAGCTGCAGCTCTTTGGCGTGGTAACGCACACCGTGAAATCGCACAAACATGTTCGCGCTCGTTGACGTCAACAGCTTCTACACCTCCTGTGAGACGGTGTTTCGCCCCGATCTGCAGGGCAAACCGGTGGTGGTGGTGTCCAACAACGACGGATGCATAATTTCCCGCTCGGCAGAAGCCAAAAAGCTTGGTATCAAGATGGGTGCGCCTTACTTCAAGATCAAAGATGAACTGCGACGGCAAAAAGTGGCGGTGTTTAGCTCCAACTACGCCCTGTATGCGGACCTGAGCCATCGCGTGATGACGATCCTGGCGGAGATGGCGCCTGCGATTGAAGTCTACTCCATCGATGAGGCCTTTATTAATGTCTCCGGCGTGGCGAATTGCATCGCGCTTGAGACGTTTGGCCGTCAGATCCGCGAGCAGATCCTGAAAAATACCGGGCTGACCGTCGGCGTCGGTATCGCGCCGACCAAAACCCTCGCCAAGCTGGCCAACTTTGCGGCTAAAACCTGGCGTAAGACCGATGGCGTGGTGGATCTTTCCGATCCGGATCGTCAGCAAAAGCTGCTCGCGCTGGTGCCGGTGGGTGAAGTGTGGGGCGTGGGGCGGCGAATCGGCAAAAAACTCAATCAGATGGGCATCGAAAACGCGCTGCAGCTGGCGGAGTGCTCAACCTGGGTGATCCGTAAACATTTCAATGTGGTACTGGAGCGCACGGTGCGTGAGTTGCGCGGCGAGCCTTGTCTGGAGATCGATGAATTTGCGCCAGCGAAACAGCAGATCATCTGTAGCCGCTCCTTTGGGCACCGTATTACGGAGTACCGCGAGATGCAGCAGGCGGTGTGCGCTTACGCTGAACGTGCCGCCGAGAAGCTGCGGGCAGAAAAGCAGTTCTGCTGCGTGATCAGCGTGTTTATGCGCACCAGCCCGCACGCGGAAAATGAAGTGTTTTATGGCCCTCAGGCCAGCGGTCGTCTGGCGATCCCGTCGAACGACACGCGCGATATCATCCGCGTCGCCAGCCATGCGCTGGAGCGGATCTGGCAGGACGGTTTTCGCTATATGAAAGCGGGGGTGATGCTGAGCGATTTTTTCAGCCAGGGGGTCGCGCAGCTGAATTTGTTTGATGAATATCAGCCGCGAAACAACAGCCAGGCGCTGATGCAGACTATCGATCGGCTCAATCTCTCCGGGCGTGGAACGGTCTGGTTTGCCGGTCAGGGCAGCCAGAAAAGCTGGGCGATGAAACGCGAAATGCTGTCGCCGGGGTATACGACACGCTACGCCGATTTGCCTGTGGCAAAATAGTCGTTTTCCCTCGTCGCGCGAGACAGTAAGCTCGTGCGGTTTAACTCTGCTCGGGGCCGCTGATGAACAACGTTGCGCTAATGTATCGCCGTTTTGGTGAGCCAGAATCGGTGCTGCAACTGGAAACCTCCCGCTGCGGGCCGCTGGCTCCCGGCCAGCTGCGGGTGCAGATGCTGTTCTCGCCGGTCAACGCCTCGGATCTGATCCCCATCACCGGGGCTTATCGCCATCGCACGCCGCTGCCTGCGATTGCAGGTTACGAGGGGGTTGGGGTGGTGATTGACGGGCCGCCCGACTGGACCGGTAAACGGGTGCTGCCGCTGCGCGGACAGGGAACCTGGCAGCAGGTGGTGGATTGCCCGGCGGATCTGGCGGTTCCTGTGCCCGACTTTATCGATTCCGTGCTTGCCGCGCGCGCGTACATCAACCCGCTGGCCGCGCAGCTGATGTTGAAACACTCTCCGCCACGAGGAAAACGCGTGCTGCTGACGGCCGCCGGATCGGACTGTGCGCTCCTGCTGGGACAGTGGGCGCTTCAGGCGGGGGCCGAATCCGTGTACGGCATTCATCGTTCAGCGGTTCACGCCGACCGGCTGGCAGCGCGGGGGATCACGCCAATATCACACCATGACACGGCGGCGATCCACGCCATCGCCAAAGACGCGGATATTGTCTTCGACGCTACGGGTGGCGAGGTGGCCGAGCAGATCCTGAATACGCTGCCTGCGGCAGGCGTGTTTGTCAGCTACGGTCTGCTGTCCGGGAAGCTGTTCCGGCAACAGCCGCAGGTGCGCTGGTTTCATATCCGTAATTACCTGGCGGGAATGAGCGTGGCCGAGTGGCAGGGGGAGTTTCGTGAAATCTGGCCGAAACTGCAGGCCAGCCACGGCGGCGACGCCACGCTGTTTTCCCTTACAGCGTGGCGTCCGGCGCTGGCGTATTACCGCGAGGCGGGCAGGATCGCGAAGCCGGTGTTTGCGATCAGCGATGGCTGACGTCGCTCAGCAAAACGGCAATACTCTGGCCGCCCACCGTCTGCTCGAGGGCAATCTTCACGATAATGGTCAGCGGCACGGAGAGCAGCATCCCGACCGGGCCGAGCAGCCAGCCCCAGAAGATCAACGATAAAAAGACCACCAGCGTGGACAGCCCCAGCCCACGCCCCATCATGCGCGGTTCGAGAATATTGCCGAACACCAGATTTATCACCAGGTATCCCGCCAGCACGATCAGGGCATCGTACAGTCCGCTAAACACCAGCACCTGAGCGATAGGGGGGATAGCAGCCAGCACCGAGCCAATATTGGGAATATAGTTGAGTGCAAAGGCCAGCAGTCCCCAGACAAACGCGAAGCGCACGTCCAGCGCGGCAAGCATGGCCCACGCTACCAGACCCGTCACAATACTGATGGCCGTTTTCAGCACCAAGTAGCGAGAAACACTGTCCAGCGCCCGCTGAATCGCCTCCATCCCCTCAACCGGGCGGGACATCATCTGCTGCAACTTCACGGGCAGCTGCGGCACTTCAATCAGCATAAACACCACCGTCAGCAGCAGCAGGAAAATCGAGGTCATCGCGCTCGAAAGCTGTGACAGCAGCGCCGTCACCAGTGTCATGGCGGCATTGGGGTCGATGTACTTCAGCAACTCTTCTACGGAGACTTCAATCCCGGCGCGCTGCAGCCAGGGTTCGAGATGCTGTAACGGCACGACCAGCGAGGAGCGGTACTGCGGCAAGGTGCGCGCCAGCTCGTTCAGGGAGGTGCCCAGATACGCCACCAGCAGCACCATGGCCAGAATAATCACCGTGATAAGCAACGTAATCGCCAGCACCCGCGGGACGCGCAGGCGCACCATACGTTGCACCAGCGGGTTGAGGATCACGGCGATAAACAGCGCCAGAATAAAGGGCACAATGATGTCGGCGGCAAAACGTACCCCCGCAAGAATGATCACCAGCATGCCGAGCATGATGACAATTTTCAGTCCGTTCAGTGTAATGATGGGCTTAGCCATGTGAGTTCCCGCGTGACGCTTTTTATTTATAATAATGATAATAACGGCAACGCGCATTTTATATGCGAACGAAAATAAAACGGGCAGGGTAAAGAATTGAAAATGTTTTGAGTAAATCCTTAGCTTATGGTACAAATCAGGCGTGTTTAACTACCGAGGACAATTTTCATCCGCAATGACGAGAAGCAATACCGCGGATAATTGTAATATTATGGACAATCTGTTCAGGACGTACTTTTCAAATAACACCGCTGTATTTTCCACCTCCCTCTGCCTGCTGTCCGGTGAGCAACACTGGCGCAACGCGCTATAGTCCCGTCTTCTGCCTGAGCTGACGCCATGCGTCTGGCTATCTGATTTATTTCATATTTTTGGGTTTGTCGTTTTCGACAAGCTGCAGTGATTTATATTCTCATGCAGGAGAAGTACCATGTTTTACTGGATATTGTTAGCCCTGGCCATTATCGCTGAAATTACCGGAACCTTGTCGATGAAATGGGCAAGCGTCAGCGATGGCAACACCGGATTTATTTTAATGCTGGTGATGATTTCCCTTTCGTATATTTTTCTGTCGTTCGCGGTTAAAAAGATCGCCCTCGGCGTGGCGTATGCGTTGTGGGAGGGGATCGGTATTCTGTTAATCACGCTGTTCAGCGTGATGTTATTTGATGAAGCCCTGTCAACGATGAAAATTGCCGGTCTGACCACCGTGGTCGCGGGCATTGTGCTGATCAAATCGGGCACCCGCAAAGGCAAAAAACAGCCACAGGAGCCAACTCATGCAACAGTTTGAGTGGGTACATGGGGCGTGGCTGGCACTGGCGATTGTGCTGGAAATTGCCGCCAACGTATTCCTGAAATTTTCTGATGGCTTCCGCCGTAAAGTCTACGGCCTGATGTCAATCGCCGCAGTGCTGGGGGCGTTCAGCGCGCTGTCCCAGGCGGTGAAAGGGATCGATCTTTCCGTGGCCTATGCCCTGTGGGGCGGTTTCGGTATCGCCGCAACGCTGGCGGCGGGCTGGATTTTGTTCGGCCAACGTCTGAACCGTAAAGGCTGGATTGGCCTGGTCCTGCTGCTCGCCGGCATGATCATGATAAAACTGGCCTGATGTGATCGCTGCCTGTATTTACGGGCAGCGAAATTCGCTACCTGTATTACTCTTAGAAAGAAGTGCTTTTGAGAGGGCGGCGAATGTATAACCCATTAAGCTGGCGCAATATTCCCACCGCGAAAACCCTGTTTGTCATGATTTTTATGGCCGGGATCGGCCTGATCGTTTCCATCATTGCGCTGCTCTACCTTTCCCTGCACCTCATCAGCAGTAAAACCAACGAAATAGATGAACACCGTTCGGCGCTCTCCGTACAAGGGGCGATTCAGACGTCGGCCAACCGCGTCTGGTCGCTGGTGATTGATAATGCCGTCTGGGATGATGCCGTTCGTGAGGTATATCCCCCGGTGCTGAACACCGAGTGGCTGTACAATACCTGGGGAGCAGGCTTTAAAATTAATAATTTGTACGACGGCACCTTCGTGCTGGACGAGCATTTCAACGTGCTGTGGGGGTCGTTTCAGAGCAAAGCCTTCCACGAGAAAAACCTCGATTTTTTTGGCAATGGCCTGAAGGCGCTGATTCGCGATAACGCCGACGCGCTGCGCGCTGAGAAAAATATCTACGCCGGGATCACCCGCACGCGCCAGGGGGTAGCGTTTGTCGGCATTGGACTAATCCGCCCGATGATTGGCCGCCTGCAGGTGCACAACGATGTGCGCCGTTACCTGGTGATCACCCGCCACCTGAATCCGCAAATTCTGAGCGATCTGGGCAATACCTTTCAGATTGAAGATCTCAATTTCACCGTCAATCACACCAGCATCGCCAGCGTTCCGCTGAAAAGCTCGGCGGGCGAGCTGCTGGGCTATCTCAACTGGCAGCCGCGACTGCCCGGTGCGCAGGCGGCCAGCGCCGCGTCGAACGACATCACGCAAATTGTGATCCTGGCGGCGGGGCTGATCCTGCTGTTTATTCTGCTGAGCAGCGTCGGGCTGTACAAACTGGCGCGCGGAGAAAATCAGGCCCGGCGGGTGGCGCGGACGGACTGGCTGAGCCATCTGCCCAATCGCCGCGCCCTGATTGAGGAGCTGGAACGGGTGAGTTTGCGCGGCGATATTGATGTCAAAAGCGTGGTCTTTATCGATCTTGATGGTTTTAAAGATGTGAATGATATTTACGGTCACGACGTGGGCGACGACCTGATCATCATGATGGCCGGCGCCCTGCGTGAACGGGTGCCGGAAGGGGGCATGCTGGCCCGCATGGGAGGCGATGAATTTGCGATGTTGATTGGCGGCGACCATTCACAGGCGCAGGCGGCGGCGTTTGCCGATAACGTGCTCGAATTCCTGAGTGCGCCCCTGCGCCTCGGTGAGCGCACCATTCACATCAGTGCCAGCATCGGAATTGCCAGCGGCACGCTGATCGAATGCACCAGCTCGGAGCTGTTCCGCCGGGCCGATATCGCCATGTATCACTCGAAAATTACCGGCAAGGGCCGCGTCACTCAGTATGACGCTGAACTGAACAGCGTGCGCGAGCAGCAGCTGGCGATTGAAAATGAGATCCGCAGCGGCATGGAACGCGACGAGTTCGACATCTGGTATCAGCCGATTATCGATGCGCGTAGCCAGAAAATGACCAGCGTCGAGGCGCTGCTGCGCTGGCCACGGCGTCCGGCGGGGGAATTGGGGCCGGATGTGTTTATCAGTATCGCCGAGACCAGCGGCCTGATTTATGGTTTAGGGCAGTTTGTCCTGCGCCGCGCCTGTCAGGATCTGGAGCCTTTCGGTGATTTGAAGCTGTCGGTAAATATCTCTCCGGCGCAGTTTCGCGATCCCGAATTTGAGGACAAAGTGGCGCGAATCATTGAAATGACGCGTTTCCCGGCCACGCGTCTGCAGCTGGAAGTGACGGAAACCTACGTGCTGGAAAACCCGGAGCGCGCCAGGGCCGCGATCTCGAATCTTAAAGCGCTGGGCATCGCCGTCGCGCTGGATGATTTCGGTACGGGCTACTCCAGCATCGGTTATTTACGCCGTTTTAATTTTGACACCATCAAGATCGACAAATCACTGGCCGGGCTGGTGGATAACGACGAACAGGCGGCGGCGCTGGTGAGCGGCACCGTGCGGATTGCCAGTGCACTGGGGATGGCGGTGGTGGCCGAAGGCGTGGAAAACGAAAAGCAGATGAAACTGCTGCGCCTCGCGGGCTGCGACCAGTTGCAAGGGTTCTGGTTCAGCCAGCCGATGCCCATCGAGGCGATTATGGAATTACGTGAAATCAAATATGGCTGAGCTATTCCTGCGCCAGCGCTTCCAGTTTTTCCCGAAAACCGGTCACGGATAACGCCCGGTTATCGGCGCGCCAGCGGTCTTTGGCGGCAGGCGCTGAACTTTGTACGCCAATCAACTGCCAGCCGCCGTCGGTTTTCAGCATCAGCGGAGAGCCGCTATCGCCCGGCAGCGTATCGCACTGGTGGGATAAGACGCTGTTTTGCGCCCAGCCGGTGACGATGCAGTCCGTGTGGGTGTAGAGCGAATCCAGGTGATCGACCGGATAACCCGACTGCGTGACTTTACGGTCGGCGGCTTTTAAGGCTGCCGTCAGCGCCGCTTTGTCGCCATCAAACAGCGGTAGAGGAGTGATCCCCGAGGGCGGATAGCGCAGAACAATCAGACCAAAATCCCACTCGGCTGCCGCCGGCGGCACAATCCAGCCGTCGCCGTCTGGCTTTAAGCGTTTGCCTAACGACGGATCGACACGACCTTCGATGCCGTGGATCTCATAGCGCCAGAGACCTTTTTGGGAGATAAAACGCAGCGCAACGGCTTTGTCCGGCTTGCCTTTCGGTGGGATCAGTAAACAGTGCCCGGCGGTCAGGGCCAGATGAGGTGAGATCAGGGTTGCGGTACACAGGTTGCCGCTGGCGGTTTCCAGCTGCCCGATGGCATCCCAGGGCGCCCCGGTCGGATCGGTGACACGCGTGCGGTCATCATGACCAAAGAACAGCGTTTTGATCTCTTTGGCAGCCATGGCGCTATCATCGCCATCGTCTGCATGTGCCAGGCCTGAAAAGAGACAGAACGTTCCCAGTAACAACACAACAGTTTTCCGCATATCACACTCTGGTGGGGTAATTATGATTATAAAAAGTTGAACCCTATGAAAATACTATAGACGGGACGGCGTTAAAGTGGGAGTAAAATCAGCGTGCTACAATCAGGAAAGATAAAACATGCTGGCGATAATCGCGCATAAAATAAGCGTGATAAGAATGAACTCAAACCGATAGCGCCGCAGCATACGCCCTCCGGATAAAAAAACGGCGCCGATAAATACAGCTCAGCGCCGGTTTAGCAACGTGCCCGCGAGGGGCACGGTTTAGCGAGTGCGATTACGCAGCAGGCTGTGCAGCTGGTTTAGCCGCTTCGTGTTTTACTGCTTTTTTGTGATGCTTTTGAGCAGCCTGAGCTTTCTGCTCTACAGCAGGTTTAGCAGCGGCTTTCTTGTGGTGTTTTTTAGCCGCCTGGGCTTTCTGCTCAGTTGGCGCAGCCGTAGTGGTGGTGGCAGCTGGTTTGGTTGCTGCTTTTTTGTGGTGCTTTTTAGCGGCCTGAGCTTTCTGCTCTACAGCGGCTTTCTTGTGTTTTTTGTGGTGTACAGTTTTTGCTGGCGCCGCTTTCGTGGTCGCAGCAGCAGCCGGAGCTGGGGTAGCAGACGTTGCAGCATCAGCAGCAAACGCAGCAGAAGACAGACCCATAGCAGCGGCAACAACCAGAGCTAATACTTTTTTCATTCTCATACCCTCGAATTTGGTTTCTCATTTAACCCCACTGCGGGGCCGTTGAAATAACTATATCCTTATGAATTCGAGGCTTCCGTGAGTCATTGGTATCGGCGTGTAACGGAATGTACAGCGCCGGGTACACGCCCCGGCGCGGGGGATTACAGGTAGCGGGAGGTGAGGTGGTCGCGGAAGTAGCGGCTGTTAAGATCTTCCCCCGTGGCCTGGGTAATCAGCTGCGAAGTGGTGAAGCGGCTGCCGTGCTGCCAGATGTTCTGGTTCAGCCAGTCAAACAGCGCCGAGAAATCACCCTCCGCAACAGAAGACTCCAGCCCCGGCAGCGCCGTTTTCGCCGCGCTGAACAGCTGTGCGGCATACATCGCCCCCAGCGTATATGACGGGAAGTAGCCAAAGCCGCCGTCGGTCCAGTGGATATCCTGCATACAGCCGTTGCGGTAGTTATCTTTTGTCGACAACCCAAGCCACGCCTGCATTTTCTCGTCCCACAGGGCCGGGATGTCGTCCACTTCGATTTCACCGTTGATCAGCGCGCGTTCAATTTCGTAACGCAATACCACGTGCGCCGGATAGCTCACTTCATCCGCATCAACACGGATATAGCCCGGTTTCACGCGCTGGTTCCAGGCGATGAAGTTCTCTTCACTAAACGCCGCCTGACTGCCAAAGCGGGCATGTACCGCCGGGAGCAGATGTTTCAGGAATGCATTGCTGCGGCCTAGCTGCATCTCAAAGAACAGACTTTGCGATTCATGGATGGCGGTGGAGCGCGCCAGAGCGACGGGCTGGCCGAGCCAGTTGCGCGGCAGATTTTGCTCATAGCGCGCATGGCCGGTTTCGTGCACCACGCCAAACAGAGCGCTCAGCAGCTCGTCTTCATCGTAACGCGTGGTGATGCGCACATCTTCCGGCACGCCGCCGCAGAACGGATGGGCGCTGACGTCGAGACGCCCGGCGTTAAAATCAAAGCCCAGCATTTTCATCGCTTCCAGCCCCAGCTCACGTTGAACGGCGGTCGGGAAAGGGCCTTGTGGCGGAACGAATGATTTTTGTGACTGCTTCTCTACCACTTGTGACAGCAGATCGGGCAGCCAGGATTTCAGATCGCCAAACAGCACGTCGAGGCGGGCGCTGGTCATGTCTGGCTCGAAGATATCAAGCAGGGCGTCGTAAGGGGTGCAGCCCTTGGCTTCGGCACGCAGACGCGCCTCTTCACGGCTGAACTTCACCACCTCTTTCAGGTTGGCTGAAAAACCCTGCCAGTCGTTAGCCGGACGCTGGGTGCGCCAGGCGTGTTCACATTTGCTCCCGGCCAGTGACTTGGCTTCCACCAGCGATTCCGGCAGCAGGGAGGCCTGCTGGAAATGGCGCGTCATCTCGCGCAGGTTGGCGCGTTCAACGTCATTAAGATCTTCACTTTCGGCAGCGGCCAGCCAGTCGCCCACTTTTTTATCCGTCAGGATTTGATGCTGTAACACGCTCATTTCCGCCAGTGCTTCCCCACGCGCCTGGCTCCCGCCCGGCGGCATCATGGCGAACATGTCCCAGCTGGCGATGGAGGAGAGATGGGAGAAACGGGAGAGACGCTGGAACGTGCGGGTGAGTTGTTGGTAGTTGTTGTTATTCATGAGGTCCTCGTGTCGGAATCGGGCGATGGTTCTGGCAATGTAACAGATATGCGCGTTTCTGACACGACGGTGAGTTAATCAACAGTGAATATTCATCTCATGGCGTATTCATGAATTTCAGCGCTGAATTGTGGAATATATATCCTGACGGGGGCGGGGCTTTTCGTGACCTGTAATATGACTAAAACTCACCGCAATTTTCAGACTCAGTGCGGCGTAATAAAAAAAGGATGAGTATAAATGCCCATCCTCTCTCTTCGTGCGAGAAATTACTGCATTGCAGGATAATCCGTATATCCTTCGGCACCACCACCATAGAACGTTGCCGGATCGGCGTTGTTTAGCGGTGCCCCTGTTTTAATACGGCGGGTAAAGTCTGGATTAGCCAAAATCATTTGACCATAGGATTCCAGTTCAGCAAATCCGGACTCGACATCATCGCCGATGGCTTCTCTGCTTTTGCCCGGGCGATTCAGTATCAGCGACTGCGACCACAATGTCCGCAGCTCGCTAAGCAATTCCTCATTGCCCATATGCATAATATGCAGGTAGCTCAGTCCGAGTTTATTGAGCTCAGCCACCAGATAACGATAAAGCGTCGGGCCTTCTTCACCTTCATCAATACCCCAGATCTTGCTGCCCGGCGACAGACGGATTGCCGTTTTATCTGCACCAATCTCATCTGCGATGGCTGCAGCCACCTCCAGCGCAAATCGGGCTCGGTTCTCAATGGAACCGCCATATTCATCTGTGCGCTGGTTAGCGCTCGGTGCCAAAAATTGATGTATCAAATAGGCATTAGCACCGTGGATTTCCACGCCGTCTGCGCCAGCTTCAATCGCGCGTCTGGCTGCGTAACGAAAATCAGTCACGGTGCTGGCGATTTCTGCCGTTGTCAGTTCTCGTGGCACCGGAATATCCTGCATCCCGGTTGCTGTAAACATCTGTACACCGGGAGCAATGGCGGACGGCGCAACGCCCTGACGATGGTGCGGGGTGTTGTCAGGATGATTCATGCGCCCGACATGCATAAGCTGAATGAACATATGTCCACCCTGACGGTGAACGGCTGAAGTGATAGTTTTCCAGCCGGCCACGTGAGCGTCGGTGTAAATACCCGGCGTCATCAAATATCCCTGTCCGTCATCGCTGGGCTGTGTCCCTTCTGCAATGATAAGACCCACACCGGCGCGCTGTGCGTAATATTCAACCGCAAGAGCACCCGGCGTGCCATCATATTCAGCACGGCTGCGAGTCATGGGGGCCATAGCCAGGCGGTTGTTAAGGGTTAATTTCCCGAGTGTGAATGGGGTAAATATTTTATTCATTTTTCTTTTCCTGTAGGCTGAAAAATAAAGGCGGTAAATTCCCTGAGATAATAAAAAGAAATTAATTCAGCAGCCCGGCATGCTGAGGGGAAACGTAAAGGTAATAACGCTCAACGGATAAAGGGTGAACATCAAAAAAATATAAGAGTATCACGGCGCTTTCTGTGGGGATGATATACGCTGACGTATATTTCCACTGTTCATTCCACCACAGAAAGATTTTGCTGCCGGGTCAGTGGCCAAAAGCTCAGTGTTTACTGGAAAGATTCCATTAATACCTGAACCAGTTTTTCACCCTGCGGTGTCGCCCAGCTTCCTGCCAGCTCAGCAATCAGCTGGTTCGTTGTGGTAAGCGTGATGCCATTCTTATCCATACGGCGCAGGGCGATGTCGTCGGCCATTTTGGTTGGAGAAGCACCGGCGTCTGCAACAACCTGTACGTCAAATCCGGCTGCAACCAGCGACAGAGCAGGGTATACCGTACAGACGTCGTTAGTTACGCCCGCAATAATCAGTTTTTTTCTGCCGGTTGCGTGAACGGCGGCGGCAAAGTTCTCATCGTCCATGGCATTCACAATGCCCATGCGTTTGATTCGTGCTTCAAATTCTTCTGGCAGAATGGATTTCAGTTCTTCAAGCAGCGGCCCCTGCGCATATTCTTCCATGCTGGAGGTAAGCACCACCGGCATATCCAGAATGGCGGCAGATTTAGCCAGCATCAGTGCATTGCGTTTAAGTTCGTCAAACGCCATCGATTTAGCCCAGCCCATCGTACCGACCTGATGGTCAATCAACAGCATGGCGGCATTGTCAGCGGTGAATTTTTCAAAGCTCATATAGGTAATCCTCTTTTGTGGTTAACTGATTGAGATAGCTAGTATTTATCAGAGTTTGTGCAGGTATCTCCTGCGAATGACTAAAGTATAGTTCTGTTAATTTTTGGGATAAATAGCTAAAATAAGAATTGAATATTCCATCAATGGCACAATGAATATGGAACTTCTTAACCACATGTCCTACTTTGTCGAGGTCGTCAAAGCGCGCAGTTTTCGTGGCGCAGCTCAGGCTCTCGGCATGCCGAACTCCACCCTGTCCCGCAAAATAAATGAGCTTGAAAAGTTTATCGGCCTCAGGCTGTTACACCGGACGACGCGCAAGATTGAGCTGACTGAAGCGGGGCAGATCTATTACGAACGAAGCCGGCGCATTATTGATGAAGCGCGTCTGGCACATGAGCAGCTCGGTTCTCTCCTGGCTCAGCCACAGGGCATGTTGCGGGTCTCTTTGCCGGCCGATTTTGCGGTAGTTATTCTCGCACCGCTCATCAAAGCGTTTTCGGACTGCCATCCGGGGATAAGCTTCGATTTTGATTTAACACCGAGAAATGTCGATTTAGTTTCGGAACCCTATGATCTGGCTATTCGCATGGGAAGTTTGCCTGATTCCGGTCTTATTGCGCGAAAGCTCGGCTCGCTCCCTCGAAGCCTCTATGCCTCCCCGGCGTATTTACGTCGCAACGGCACGCCCGACAATCCTGATGAACTGACACATCATGAATGTATTGCTATGCGCCAGGATAAGCCCGGCCACTGGTTATTACAGCGTAAAGAAGACGAAATCAGCATCACGCCGACCGGGCGTTTTCAGATGAACAGCATTGGTATGATGCGTCGTTTTGCCGAGATGGGCGCTGGCATTGCAATCCTGCCGGACAAAATTGTCGAGGAAGAGGTTATCGATAATAAACTGACTCGGGTTTTGCCTGACTGGCAAGCAGAAGAGGTCACCATTTATGCGCTGACTGAGACGCGTCTGTTACCTGCAAAAACTCAGGTATTCATTGAATTTCTGCGCGAGAAATTAAGCGAAAAAACGGACTGAAAGAGAACAGTCTACTTTTTTGCTTAATCTGAACCGAATGGCACAAACGGGAAGACGTCTCGCTGTACTAACCTGCACTATCTCCGTCAACGTTTCATGGAACGCCAATACAGGAGCAGGTTGAATGTTGCGAGGTAAAAGAGCGGTTGTCACCGGAGGTGGCAGTGGATTTGGTCAGGCATTGGTTGTCTGGCTGGCTCGCGAAGGGGTTGACGTGGAATTTTGCGCGCGGCGGCCAGAAGATATTCAGACAACCTGCGGTATCGTCTCAGCAGAAGGCGGGAAGGCAAGGGGCTATGTCTGTGATTTAACCCATGTGGCATCCATAGAAGAGTTCGCAGAGCTAATAACAAATTCAGATGCACCGGTCGATATCCTTATTCTCAACGCCGCACAATGGTTGTCCGGGGAATTAGAGGATCAACCCGCATCAGAATGCATTACTACCATTAGCTCTGGTCTTACAGGCTCGATTTTACTCACTCAGGCTTTACTTCCCTGCTTAAGACGTTCCAGCTCGGCAGATATTATTTCCATCATCTCTGCATGTGGTATTCCTGGCTTTACAGATTCAATTGCACATCCGGCATTTTTTGCGAGTAAGCATGGTCTGAGTGGGTTTACGCAGACGCTGTCACACCAGCTTGCGAAGGAGAATATTCGCGTCACCGGTCTGTATCCACCCGATTTTGAAATGACCGATTTAAATGAACTGCCGAATGGCACGGTTAAAATGGGTGAGGCGTTGTTGAACGGGCGTTCAATCTGGGAAGCGGTACGTTTTGTATTGTTACAACCCCGAAGCTGCCATGTGAGTACCCTCTATTTTCAGGGACCTACGCGGGAGAATGTAGTACGCCGAAACGGATAATCCCAGGTTGTCATCTGTCTCTGCTTTTCATTTATAACTTCATGCATTTTACTTTTCGCAGACCTGGCTGCGGGTGCCAGGCGCGGATATCAGCGTCATTTTGCAGCAGTAAACACAGCTGAACCTTCAAGTATTTCAATGATCAATTCGGCTGGAAAGATGATTTCAGTGGTCTGTCTGAGCTCTTCGATTGTCCACCAGTAGTGCTCGCGAATGACGTTCTTTTCATTGCTGCTCCATCCTGAGCGGTCGATATCTGATTGATCTGCATGAATAATAAAAAAACGCTCTTCGGCGAGAACAGTCTCGCCACTCGGCAGCATCATTTCGAAGGTTCTGGAGGCTTTCTGCGGACCTGCTGAGTCTCTTGTCAGGCCCGTCTCTTCACGTAATTCGCGCAACGCAGCCTGTTCGAAAGATTCATTGTGCTCAAGCCCTCCACCAGGCGTTGCCCAGTAGGTCTTTCCACGCAGAGCGTCATCGTTATGACAGAAGCAAAAGAGCAAAACGCGATTCTCAGGCGAAATAACGATTAACCGGGATGACGGGCGAGTGCGCACAAAGCCTCCTGAAATAACGTGTTAATCCCAACAACTCATAAAATATAGTAGCTATACATATACACTGAGTTACCAGGTAATACAGGTGGGACACTTTACAGGATAATCATTATGCACTCACATCCGTTACGTCAGATTATTGAATCTTGTGACAGAGCGATTTCCGCTAAAGACTTTGATTCTCTGATGGAGAATTACGCTGAAGATGCTGCTCTGGTGGTGAAGCCGGGATTAACCGTCACAGGTAAAGAGAATATCCGTAAAGCGTTTATCGCCATCTCTGATTATTTTCAGGATCAACTTATTGTTGAGCAGGGAGAGATGCAGGTTATCGAAGGGGGCGGCAATGCGCTCGTTATTATGGAAACCGTACTTCGCTTCCCTGATGGCAAGGGGGGAACGGTCGAAACGACACGTCGTGCGACCTATGTTTTCAGGCAGGAAGCGGGGGAGCGTTGGCTGTGTACAATCGATAATTCCTATGGCACCTCTCTGTTAGATCCTGTGACGGCCTGAAGAGAGGAGGGTAAAGTGAAGGGAACTCACCTCTCTCGCCCTGGCAGATCTGCTATGAACGCCACCCGTCTGCAAAATGCGTACAGCGCGACGAATGAGAAAACCCTCGCGCCCTGGCGGGAAAACCCCGCTATCGGGGAAATCAGGAAACAGCATTACTACGATCCTGACAAACTGGCGCTTGCAACGGGCATACAGCCGGTATTGCCCGAGCCTGTGGTATGCCTCATTCGCGAACTGGAGCAACGCACGGAGGGCGATCGACTGGCCGATGTTCTCCCTGTCAGTAGCGTCCATTTTACCTTTCTGCCCCTGACTCTGCCGCTGTATGAAGAGAATGAGCCGCTGCCGGAAAAAACAGGGCAGTTGACCGATATCTGGCGTGAATATCAGGGAAAGCACATTGTGATCCGGCATCTAAGGCTGGTGGCACTGCCCAGTCAATTGCTGCTGGCAGGTATCCCCGATGATCCCGCCATTGCCCTGCGCCAGTCATTCTGCGAGAGCGTTTTAAATTCCCAATGGAAAGATGAGCTGCTGCTGCGCCATACGGGCAGCCCTTTGCCCGCACCGTTCTGGCACAGCACGCTGATGCGATATAACGCAGCGTTTTTACCCACGCAACTGCGCGAGTTTTTTGTCCGGCATCAGGCGGTTGATTTCGGCGACGTTTCGGGAGCATTGGTATTAGCGAGAGTTAACTATAACTGGACTAAGTGCTTAATAAATAAGTTAGAATGATGTCAGTGGTTGAAAAATGTTTAACAACGAGCACTATCAGATTGCTGATATCAGGTTATCGCCCTGGTTATCTCTGGCTGCTTTAATACCAGGTGACAGGAATTTCAACGAGGATGAACGCCATGCTGCTGGAAAAGCTGAAAGCACTTGAATGCACTCTTCATGGGATCAAACGGAACGACCTTGAATGGCTTGAGCACATACTTCATCCTGAGTTCAAGGAAATTACACGCTCGGGCGTCCTGGTGACTCGTGAGGAGACGATAGCGTCTCTGATGGGTGAAGAATGTGTCCCGGCCATTCTCAGCAACGACTTTCGGCTCATCAGCATTCGCGAGGATTTCGCCATCTTGCATTACAGGACGTTTCATCCGTATGGTAGTCGCGTTTCCCTTCGTTCATCGTGCTGGGCGCGTTCTGATAATGGGCAATGGAAGTTAGTTTTTCATCAGGGAACCCCGGAGCCGAAGAATGTTTAGACGCGGAACAGTAAAGTCTACTCTGTGCTAAGAGCAGCACTCAGGATGCTTTTTCATTTACTGTCATGATGAATGTGAGTGAACTCTCACCCCGGTTCTCATAGAAATGCGGGACGTCGGTTCTGGCCGTTGCTGAACAGCCGGTATTCACCGAATACAGGTGCTCCTGTACGCCAAGCGTAAGCGTCCCCTGTTGTACATAAAACAGTTCAAGCGTTCCCTGCGGGTGACCGGGTGAAGCAAATTTTTCCCCCGGCTGCATTTCCCACATCCACAGCTCTGTCATATCAGGGCCGCCGGATCCTGCGAGCAGCCGTGCTCTTCCTCCTTTTTCACCATTCCAAAGCTCAGGGATCTCATCTTCAGCGATGAGATGCACGGTCGGTTTGGAACTGACATCAACAAAATCCGCTACTGAAACGCCCATCGCAGCAGCCAGGCGGCATAGCAGGGCGATGCTGGGATTTGCCCTGCACCCCTCAATCTCAACCAGAGCGCCCTTGCTGACGCCCGCCCGGCCGGACAGCTCATCGAGTGATATTTTCTTTTGCTTACGGTACAGCTTAATCCGCTGCGATACGGCTTCGTTAACGGTATTCACAATCGCATTTGCATCGGTCATTAAATTGACTTTTTTGGTCATTGGTCATTATCATGGAATAAATTGGTCATTACAGGATTATCACGTGTTCATTGTCTCTCCGTCAATTGCCCCAGAGGTTTATGGTATCGCCCCCGGTTTCCGGGCTCTGAGTATCTGTGTACAGGCCGCCCCGGTACGTAACCCGCGCGTTGGTGAAACCGCTCTGAAACAAGCCTGCGAAGCCGTTCTGACTGGAAATCCTGACTGGACTGAAGCACATTTGGCCGCGTGGGCAGAAGTGTTTCAGGGATTTGGTGCCAGGCCAAAACGCACGCCGTGCTCAGCTGATGCTCTGCGTAAACGCGTTCTTCGCGACGGCGCAATGCCCGCTCTTGATCCGGTCGTGGATCTCTATAACGCCGTCAGTCTGAAGTATGCCGTTCCGGTTGGGGGAGAAAATATCGCTGCCTATCAGGGGGTGCCACGGCTGGTTGTGGCAAAAGGCACAGAACCTTTTGATACCGTCAAAGAGGGTGAACCCGCAGTTGAATACCCTTCGCAGGGAGAAGTTATCTGGTGCGATGATGCCGGAGTGACCTGCCGCCGCTGGAACTGGCGACAGGGGATAAGAACCCGCCTCAGTGCGGACGCGCAACAAATGTGGTTCATTCTGGAGAGTCTGCCGCAGATGCCCCTGGAGAAGCTTCATGAAGCCGGGAAGATGCTGACAGACGGTCTTGAAGAAATGATGCCGGGTGTAAGGATTGACGTGGCTTTTATAGAAGATGCTAAACAGCCCGCTCCAGGTTTATGACATCCGTTTCGCCCTGACAGCGCGACCCCGTATAATGCCGCACAACTTACCGTAATAACGACCGTGACCGCGCCTATGAATCTCAATCGCTTCTGTTACTTGCTCCTCATCGTTTCAGCGATCGGAAGCACGTTTACCGCCCATCCCATTGTCAGCTGGCTCTTGCTCGCCAATGTGCTTACGCTGGTGATCTATGGCGTGGATAAAACGGCGGCGCGCAAGGGCTGGCGCAGAGTGCCGGAATCCACATTGCTGGTGTTTGGCCTTGTGGGAGGATGGCCCGCGCGATGGCGGGCCAACAACTCTTCCGCCATAAAACGCAAAAGCAGCCATTCAAAACCAGGTTCATCATCAGTGTGATTGTGAATATCTCAGCGCTGGTGGCGATGTACCAGCTTTCCCATTTCGCGCTAGTTTGAAGGATATCCGTCAATGCAGACGTTTATGCAGGCTCGCCCCGACCAGCAGCGCGGCGCACAGCATCAACGCAATAAATCCTCCGACACCATTCCAGCCATAGTTGTGCCAGAACACGCCGCCGAGAGTCCCGGCGATGCTGGAGCCCAGGTAGTAACTAAACAGATACAGGGATGACGCCTGGCCTTTGGCGCGACGGGCGCGCGGGCCGATCCAGCTGCTGGCGACAGAGTGCGCGGCGAAGAAACCAGCGGAGAAGAGCAGCATTCCGGCGAAAATGACCCACAGGGAAGAGAGCAGTGTCAGCAGCAGACCCGCGAGCATTACCCCTGTTGAAACCAGCATCACCGGGCCTCGACCGAAGCGTGCGGTCATCGCGCCTGCTTTCGGCGAGCTCCAGGTGCCGGTGAGATAGGCCACGGAGAGCAGGCCGACAAAGGCCTGGCTAAGATGCCATGGCGAGAGCATCAGGCGATAACCGATATAGTTAAACAGGGTGACGAACGACCCCATCAGCAGGAAGCCCATCAGGAAGAGACGCGGCAGGCCCTGATCGCGCCAGTGCAGGCGGAAGTTGATAAACAGCGTTTTTGGCCGCAGGGAAGTAGGGCGAAAATGGCGTGACGCTGGCAAGATACGCCAGAACATCAGCGCTGATGCCAGGGCAAAGCAGCCAATTACCGCAAGCGCGATGCGCCAGTTAAACAGATCCGTGAACACCCCGCTCAGCAGACGTCCGCTCATGCCGCCAATCGAGTTCCCGCTGATGTACAACCCCATCGAGAAGGCAACAAAACTCGGGTGGATCTCTTCGCTGAGATAGGTCATTCCGACCGCCGCCACGCCGCTCAGGGACAGCCCAATCAGAGCGCGCATCACCAGAATCCCGTGCCAGCTGGTCATCATTGTCGAAAGCAGGGTACACACCGACGCGAGCAGCAGCGCGGTCACCATCACCGGTTTGCGTCCGATGGCGTCGGAGAGCGGGCCGGTAAACAGCAATCCGACCGCCAGCATCCCGGTTGAGATCGACAGGGAAATACTGCTGCTGGCGGGCGAGACGCCAAACTCATGAGAGAGAACCGGCAGGATCGGCTGCACGCAGTACAGCAGGGCGAAGGTCGCGAGACCGGCGGAAAACAGCGCCAGCGTGACGCGCATAAATTGGGAAGTACCACGTTTGATAAACTGGTCCGGCGCGGGTGCTGCGGGTAAATCATCAATGTCGCTTGCCGGGGCGATATCAACGGTAGATGTACGACTCACACTCATTCCTTGCTTAAACATCCCCGTGATTTCTGGTGACGGGTATGACCACAAGATCAGAGTAGGAAATTGTAAATATTCTGTCTAATATATTAATAATCTCAAATGATACGTTAAACATATGAATATCGAGCTGCGCCATTTACGCTACTTTATCGCTGTTGCTGAAGAACTCCATTTTGGCCGGGCGGCCGCGCGGCTGAACATCTCCCAGCCGCCCCTGAGCCAGCAGATCCAAATCCTTGAGCAGCAGGTTGGCGCACGTTTGCTGGCCCGCACCAACCGCAGCGTCAGCCTGACGGAGGCGGGAAGGCAGTTTCTGGCCGACAGCCGACAAATACTGAGTCTGGTCGATGACGCTGCCGCGCGCGCCGAACGTCTGCATCTGGGCGAAACGGGCGAACTGCGCATCGGATTTACCTCGTCGGCGCCGTTTATCAGCGCGGTGTCGGATACCCTGTCGTCGTTTCGCCGCCATTATCCCGATGTGCACATCCAGACGCGCGAGATCAATACGCGGGAGCAGATTGTCCCGTTGAATGAAGGTTCGCTGGATCTGGGGCTGATGCGCAACACCCATCTGCCCGATACCCTGGCCTGGGAAGTAATCCTGCGCGAGCCGCTGCTGGCGATGATTCCTCGCGATCACCCGCTGGCCGAACTGGACTCGGTAACGCTTGCCCAGCTGGCGCAGGAACCCTTTGTCTTTTTCGACCCTCATGTCGGGACCGGGTTGTACGACGACATTCTTGGCCTGATGCGCCGCTATGGGCAGGCGCCGGTGATCACCCAGGAGGTGGGCGAGGCGATGACGATAATCGGTTTAGTCGCGGCGGGGCTGGGGGTATCGATTCTTCCGGCGTCATTTAAACGCGTGCAGCTTAGCGAAATGCGCTGGGTGGCGATTGCCGAAGAGGATGCCGTCTCTGAGATGTGGCTGGTATGGCCAAAACACCATGAACAGAGCCATGCGGCACAGCGTTTCAAAAACCAGCTGATTGCAGCCTCAAAGCGGCCAATAATGGCCTGAAAAAGGGCGAAAAATGTGCGGCAAATCACATGGCTAAGTTTAAATTTGACGATTGCCTGCGAAGTGCTTCACCATAGCCCAAAGTTTATTTCGAAGCGCGAAAATAAGGATGTAAGAGGTGGTTGCTGATAGTCAGCCAGGACATATTGATCAAATTAAGCAGACCAACGCGGGTGCGGTGTATCGCCTGATTGATCAGCTTGGCCCGGTCTCGCGTATCGATCTTTCCCGACTGGCGCAGTTGGCGCCAGCCAGTATTACCAAAATAGTGCGTGAAATGCTGGAAGCGCATCTGGTTCAGGAGACGGAAATCCAGGAGCCGGGCAGCCGTGGCCGTCCGGCGGTGGGGCTGGTGGTGGAAACCGAAGCCTGGCACTACTTGTCGATTCGCATCAGCCGCGCGGAAGTGATTCTTGCCCTGCGCGATCTGAGCAGTAAGCTGGTGGTCGAGGACCGTCTCGAACTGCCGCTCCAGTCAGAGCAAACCTTGCTTGAACGCATCATTGCCCATATCGATCAGTTTTTTATTCGCCATCAGCAAAAGCTGGAGCGGTTGACGTCCATTGCGATCACCCTGCCGGGAATTATTGATACGGAAAATGGAATCGTCCATCGCATGCCGTTTTATGACGACGTCAAAGACATGCCGCTGGGTGAAGTGCTGGAGAATCACACCGGCGTACCGGTCTACATTCAGCATGACATCAGCGCCTGGACGATGGCCGAGGCGCTGTTTGGTGCCTCTCGCGGCGCGCGTGACGTGATTCAGGTGGTGATTGATCATAACGTCGGGGCGGGCGTGATTACCGATGGCCGCCTGTTACATGCCGGGAGCAGCAGCCTGGTGGAAATTGGTCACACGCAGGTCGATCCCTACGGCAAGCGTTGCTACTGCGGCAATCACGGCTGCCTCGAAACCATCGCCAGCGTCGAAAGCGTGATGGAGCTGGCGCAGCTGCGTCTTAGCCAGTCGATGAGTTCGTCGCTGCACGGCCAGCCGCTGACCGTCGAGTCTTTGTGCGGCGCGGCGCGACAGGGCGATTTGCTGGCGAAGGACATCATTACCGGTGTGGGCAATAACGTCGGGCGTATTCTGGCGATTATGGTGAATCTCTTTAATCCGCAAAAAATCCTGATTGGCTCGCCCCTGAATCAGGCTGCCGAGATCCTGTTCCCGGCGATTTCTGACTGCATTCGTCAGCAATCCCTCCCGGCCTACAGTAAAAATATGGTGGTCGAGAGCACGCAGTTTTCCAATCAAGGCACCATGGCCGGGGCCGCGCTGGTGAAAGATGCCATGTATAACGGTTCGCTATTGATCCGCCTGCTGCAGGGATAACTCTTTTTCGCTGATCTCATAAAAATTGCGCTATCTCAATCTGGACCGACGGCGCATACCTTAGACTCACTCCACTGAATTATTTACTTAGTTTATATTTTCAAAGCATATGCCCAAAAGGTGGAGTGAGTGATGCTTAAGCGTTTCTTTGTAACGGGTACTGATACTTCTGTCGGTAAGACGGTGGTGTCCCGCGCTTTGCTGCAGGCCCTGGCGGCAGGCGGTAAGAGTGTGGCAGGGTATAAACCGGTCGCGAAAGGAAGTAAAGAGACGCCAGAAGGACTACGCAATAAAGATGCGCTGGTGCTGCAAAGTGTCTCAAGCCTTGAACTGCCTTATCAGGCCATCAACCCGATCGCGCTGAGTGAAGACGAAAGTAGCGTCGCACACAGCGGTCTTATCAATTATTCCCTGTTGTCCAACGGGCTGGCGAATCTCAGCGATAGCGTCGATCACGTGGTGATCGAAGGCACCGGCGGCTGGCGCAGTCTGATGAACGATCTGCGTCCGTTATCGGAGTGGGTGGTGCAGGAACAATTGCCGGTGCTGATGGTTGTCGGTATTCAGGAAGGGTGCATTAACCACGCGTTGCTGACCGCGCAGGCCATTGCTAACGATGGTTTGCCGCTGATTGGTTGGGTCGCTAACCGCATCAACCCCGGTCTTGCCCATTACGCCGAAATCATCGACGTGTTGAGCAAAAAACTGCAGGGGCCGCTGGTGGGTGAACTGCCGTATCTGCCCCGCGCTGAGCAGCGCGATCTGGCGCGTTACATCGATCTGTCGATGCTGGACAGCACCTTTTCCGTTGAGAAGGTCGTCGCTTAACGTCGAAACCGGGCAGCAGTCCTGACTGCCCGGCTATTATCCGCAGTATTTTACGTGTCGCTGTGAATATTCAGCGCACGACGGGTTCGCCCTGAACTCAGATACTCCGCAATATAATCCTGCGAAATCTCACCGTTGTAACGACCCTCTTCATCTACGATCGGCATCCAGCTGGTGTTGCTCTCATACAGACGCGACAGAACAACGCGCAGGTTGTCTTCCGCTTTGCCCGTCATACGGAACGGATGCAGCATATCTGCGCAAGAGCCAGTGGCGTGACGCGCTTCGCGGCGCTTCACAAAGCCCAGCGGTTTGCCGTTGCCATCCACCACGGTGATGGCGCGGATGTCGTTGTCATCCATGGTGGCAAACGCCTCCGGCAGGGGGGTGGATTCGCGCACGGTGATCGTCGGCTGTTGATCCGTAACGTCACCCGCCGACACCAGCAGTAGGCGTTTCAGGGTGCGGTCCTGGCCGACGAAAGAGCCAACAAATTCATTCGCCGGTTTTGCCAGCAGTTCATCGGGGCTGGCGCACTGCACGATACGGCCCTGACGGAACACGGCAATACGGTCGCCGAGCTTCAGCGCTTCGTCAATATCGTGGCTGACCAGCATCACCGTCTTTTTCAGTTTGCGCTGCATCTCCAGGAACTGGTTCTGGATCACCTCGCGGTTGATCGGGTCTACCGCACCGAAAGGTTCATCCATCAGCAGTACCGGAGGATCCGCCGCCAGGGCGCGAATCACGCCGATACGCTGCTGCTGGCCGCCGGACATTTCGCGCGGATAGCGGTTGAGGAATTTATGCGGGTCCATCGCCACCATATCCATCAGCTCTTCAGCACGCGCTTTGCTGCGTGCCTTATCCCAGCCCAGCATGCGCGGCACCACGGTGATGTTCTCTTCGATGGTCATGTTCGGGAACAGACCAATCTGCTGGATCACGTAGCCGATATTGCGGCGCAGGGTGACGGTATCCATCTCGTTAGTATTTTCGCCGTTAATCAGAATAGCGCCGCTGCTTGGGGTAATCAGGCGGTTAATCATCTTCAGCGTGGTGGTTTTACCGCATCCTGACGGCCCCAGCAGGACGCACATTTCCCCTTCAGGAACGTTCAGGTTAACGTTGTCGACGGCCTTAAAGGTCTGGCCATTTTTCTGTGAAAATTGTTTGGTGAGGTTTTCCAGTTTTATCATTATCGAATCCCCTTCGGAGTCAGCACGACCTGCAGGCGATGGAGCAGCCAGTCGAGCACAATAGCTAAAAGACAAATCATTAAGGCACCGGCAATCAACATGCGAATGTCGCTTCCGCCGATACCGTTCAGCAACAGCAGCCCCAGACCACCCGCGCCAATCACGGCGGCGATAGCCATGACGCCGATATTCATCACCACGGCAGTACGAATGCCGCCGAAAATCACCGGCAGGGCCATTGGGATCTCCACCCAACGCAGGCGCTGCCAGAAGGTCATGCCGATTCCGCGTCCGGCTTCACGCAGACCGGGCGGCAGGCTGTCGAGCGCGGTGTGGGTGTTACGCACAATCGGCAGCAGCGAGTAAAGGAATACGGCGGTAACGGCGGGCAGGGCGCCAATACCCTGACCGATCAGCGAAAAGAGCGGAATCATCAGGCCGAAAAGGGCAATCGACGGAATGGTCAGAACAATGGTCGCGATGCCCAGCACCGGCGTCGCCAGCCATTTATGGCGCACGATTAAAATGCCCAGCGGCACGCCGGTCACAATCGCCAGTCCGACGGCTAATGCCACCAGCCACAGGTGCTGAAAGGTGAGGGTTAATAAATAATCCCAGTTATCAATAATGTAGTGAATGGTCTCCATAGCGCCTCCTTACAGCAGCTGCTTGCTACGCAGGAAATCACGGGCGACCTGCTGCGGTGACTGATGGTCGATATCAACCTTTTTATTCAGCTCGGTGATAACGTCGTTATTAAGCTGGCCGGAAAGGGTATTGAGCGCCTCTTCCAGACCGGGGTTGGCCGCGAGGGTGTCTTTGCGCACCACCGGCGTGACCGCATAGCTCGGGAAGAAGCCTTTATCATCTTCCAGCACTTTCAAATCGAAGCCTTTCACGCGCCCGTCGGTGGTGTAGATCAGGCCCGCATCGACAAAACCGTCGCGCACGGCGTTATACACAAGGCCAGGGTCCATCTGGCGGATTTGCGGACGGTCCAGTTCCATCTGATAGGCTTCCTGCAGCGGCTTCATGCCATCGCTGCGCCCGGCGAATTCCAGGTCTAAGCCCAGCAGCCAGTTGTTGTCCGGATCGGTTTTGCGGATCTGCTCAATTTTGGCCACCATCTCAGACATCGTGTTGATGTGCTCGGCTTCGGCGCGTTTACGTTGCATGGCGAACGCGTAGGTGTTGTTCATGTCCGCCGGTTTGAGCCACACCAGACCGTGTTTCGCGTCCAGGCGTTTCACCGTGTCGTAGGACTCCTGCGGCGACATGCGTTTGTTGATGTGGTTAAAGATAATCAGCGACGTCCCGGTGTACTCCCACGTCATATCAATCTGCTTGTTGATCATTGCATTCCGGGAAATGACCGTCGCTATATTGGTTTGCGGCTGAACCTGAAACCCTTTCTTTTGCAGATACTGTACGGTCATGGCAGATAAAATATGCTGCTCGGTAAAGCTCTTGGTCGCCAGAATCAGCGGTGCGGCCTGGGCCTGGCTGACCAACAGCGCGGCGGTAAACAGGGCCGCCAGGCGTGAAGACAGTCTCATACTTGCTCCTTGTTATTGTTATCGTGCGATATGTGGGCTCATCAGACGGCCCAGTGCAGCCAAAAGCGTATCCAGAATCAGCGCAAAGAGCGCCGTGGCCGCCGCACCCAGAATCAGGGTCGGGAAATCATTCAGATAGATGCCGGGGAAAATCAGCTCGCCGTAGCTGCTGGCACCGATCAGGAAGGCCAGCGGTGCGGTACCGACGTTGATCGCCGTGGCGATGCGGATCCCGGAGAGCATCACCGGCCAGGCGTTAGGGATCTCCACCTGACGCAGGCGCTGCCATTTGGTCATCCCGATACCGTTAGCGGCTTCGAGCAGTGAGGCGGGAACCGAGCACAATCCGGCATAGGTGTTACGCACAATCGGCAGCAGCGACGCCAGGAACAGCGCGATAATCGCCGGTTTGTCACCGATGCCGAGTACCACCATCGCCAGGGCCAGAACCGCCAGCGGTGGCAGGGTGTTGCCGACGTTAAAGATTTGCATCACGTATTCGGCGGTGCCACGCGCGGCCGGGCGGCTCAGTAATATTCCGCTCGGGATCCCGACTAACAGGGCAAAGAACATGGAAGAGAAAACTAAAATCAGGTGCTGCTGACCGAGATACAGCAGGTCAACCTGGCGCGCTTTGATCGTATCCAGCCCAATTCCCCAGGCGAGGAGAGCGAGAACTGCAATAATCGCGCCGATGAAAAGCAGCGTACGTGTCAGTAATGATGAGTGCATTGCGGTGTGTCTCCCTGTGCGCATGCGTTATAGCAACCCATTGATTGCCTGTTGTTATGCCATGTTTCGGCAGGGGTACATGACCTATAGCAAGCGATTGGGAAGGGTTCCAGCGGCATAGAAAATCAGTTCAGGGAAGATGGCAATGTAAACAGGGTGTTACGCCTTATGGAGTAAGGCCTCAGAGGATGCGGGCAGAATAGTCCTAAAGGTAAAACTTAATAAGTGACACCGTCACAAGTGAGGAGGTTCGCACGGCAAAGGAAGTGCCGTGCGAAGAGACAATTAGCGATACAACGGTTTGTCGGCGACCGGGATCAGCAGGGAAGATTGCCAGCTGGCCAGCGACTGGCGGGCAAGCTGAGCAAGGCCGACATAAAACGGATGACCGGCTTCTTCAATGAATACCGTCAAAAAGCGCTGGCTCCACGGCAGCAAATGCCATGCCAGGAGTTGATCGCGCTCGGCGTCGCGTCCATTTTCGGCAAGCCAGGCGGCCAGCATCAGCAGCGTGCCGAAATGGTCTTCCGGCTCGTTTTGCTGTACCTCGAAAGCGATGGCGTTTTCCCGCATCCACTGGCGCAGGGCCAGCGTCGAATCGCCAAACAGCACCGATTCACGATCGAGCCACACGGAACCCCACGGCGGTGCAGGCAACGCCCACGGGCCGATGAACAGACGCTGCCAGGCATCTGCCAGCGGTTCATCGGTGGTGGTGCGCAAGGTCTCAGCGACGGGCCGTAAATCGTCCTGCGTCAGCGGCCAGTCCAGGTGCCAGTCGCTGGTGGTCAACGCTGCCACCAGTGGAGCGGCCTGCTCGCTGTCGGGTGAAAAATAAAACAAGGCTCCCAACACCCGGGCACTCAGTGCGAAAGATTCGCGCGGTAACACTTCATTCATAACAACGTTCCTTTAAACCTTCTCGATCTGCACCAGGTTGGTGTGCTGCGGGTTGCCTTTCGCCAGCGGCGACGGGCGGTGTGTGGTCAGGGTGTTGATGCACGAACCGTGATCGACACGATCACCGCTCATATTAGCATCGTGCCATGCGCCCTGGCCCATCGCGCTGACGCCAGGCATGATGCGCGGCGTCACTTTTACCGGAATACGCACCTCGCCACGGGCGTTAAACACCCGCACCAGATCGCCATTTTTAATGCCACGCTGATCGGCATCAACCGGGTTAAGCCACACTTCCTGACGGCAGGCGGCCTGTAAGATATCAATATTACCGTAGCTGGAGTGGGTGCGAGCCTTAAAGTGGAAACCAAACAACTGCAGCGGGAACTTGCTGCGCTCCGGTGCGTCCCAGCCGTCAAAGGTTGAGGCGTACACCGGCAGCGGACTGATGGTTTCGTCTTTTTCCAGCTCCCAGCTGCTGGCAATTTTCGCCAGCTGGCTGGAGTAGATCTCAATTTTGCCCGACGGCGTTTTCAGCGGATTGGCCTGCGGGTCGTCGCGGAATTGCTTGTACGCCACAAAGTGGCCGTTCGGATCTTTGCGCTTGTAAATGCCCATCTCTTTGAGGGCGTCGTAGGAGGGCAGCTGTGGATCTTTCTCAAGCATTTTCGCGTACAGCAGTTTTAACCACTCTTCCTGTGTACGCCCTTCGGTGAACTGCTGATAGACTTCCGGCCCCAGGCGCTTCGCCACTTCGCTCATGATCCAGTAGATCGGTTTACGCTCAAATTTCGGCGCGGTGACGGGCTGGAGGAAAATCAGATAGCCCATGTTACCCGCGTAGTCGTTAGGAATAATATCTTCCTGTTCGACGGTCATCAGATCGGGCAACAGAATATCGGCGTATTTCGCCGACGAGGTCATAAAGTTATCGATCACCACAATGGTTTCGCACAGGCTTTCGTCCTGCAAAAT
This sequence comes from Lelliottia sp. 489, assembly GCF_050435885.1. Classification (NCBI taxonomy): domain Bacteria; kingdom Pseudomonadati; phylum Pseudomonadota; class Gammaproteobacteria; order Enterobacterales; family Enterobacteriaceae; genus Lelliottia; species Lelliottia sp. 489. Next base: position 416,300 of record NZ_JBNDLC010000001.1, read on the forward strand.
ATCGTGGGTTTTGTTGATATCGGAATGCTGGTTAGTGATGGTGTTACCGGCATAGTTCCAGATGAATTTAATCGGCACATCCAGCTTATCTTTGCCGCGCACACCGTCGCGGGTGGCGGTCATCTCCGGGCCACGCACAATGGCATCGGTCCAGCTGAAGCAGGAGATCTGGGTTTTGACCGGGTTATCCGGGAGCGGCATCCGCTCAATGGTGATGGTGTAGGTGGATTCACGGGCACCGCTGTTGCCGCCGTTGATCCCGACGTTGCCGGTCAGAATGGGCAGCATGGCGATGGCGCGGGATGTCAGTTCGCCGTTGGCCTGACGCTGTGGTCCCCATCCCTGGCAAATATACGCCGGTTTTGTGCTACCGATTTCCCGGGCGAGTTTGATGATTCTGTCAGCGGGAATACCGGTGATGCGTGACGCCCATTGCGGCGTTTTGGCCGTACCGTCTTCGCCCTGGCCGAGAATATAGGCTTTGTAGTGGCCGTTTGCGGGCGCATCGGCGGGCAGCGTTTTTTCGTCGTAGCCGACGCAATAGGTGTCGAGGAAGGGCTGATCGACCAGGTTTTCGTCGATTAATACCCAGGCAATACCCGCGACCAGCGCGGCGTCGGTGCCTGGGCGGATTGGAATCCACTCATCTTCGCGTCCTGCGGCGGTATCGGTGTAGCGCGGATCGATGACGATCATGCGCGCATTTGAGCGTTCACGCGCCTGTTCCAGAAAATAGGTGATCCCGCCGCCGCTCATACGTGTTTCCGCCGGATTGTTGCCAAACATCACCACCAGTTTGGTGTTTTCGATATCCGAGGTGCTGTTGCCGTCATTGGAGCCGTAGGTGTAAGGCATGGCGCAGGCGATTTGCGCGGTGCTGTAGGTGCCGTAGTGGCTGAGAAATCCGCCGTAGCAGTTCATCAGCCGCGCCACCAGCGAGGCATACGGCGAGGAGCGGGTAATGTTGCCGCCGACGATGCCGGAAGAGTAGTTGATATACACGGCTTCGTTGCCGTATTTCTCCACCACGCCTTTAAGGCTGCGGGTGATCGTTTCAAGGGCTTCATCCCAGCTGATACGCTCAAACTTGCCTTCACCGCGCTTGCCGACGCGCTTCATCGGGTAGTTAAGACGGTCGGGATGGTTGATTCTGCGACGGATCGAGCGGCCACGTAAACAGGCGCGCACCTGATGATTGCCGTAGATATCCTCGCCGGTGTTGTCGGTTTCAACCCAGTAAACTTCGTCGTCGCGGACGTGTAGTCGCAGGGCGCAGCGGCTGCCACAGTTCACTGAGCAGGCGCCCCAGACCACTTTATCCGCGGCAGGCTGTACCGCCTGTTGTACGGCAGCAGCGGCACTTTTCAGACCGAAGGGTAGTGAAATCCCTCCGGCAGCGAGCGCCAGAGAGCCAATTGCAGTGGATTTAACGAGAGTTCGACGGCTGATCCCGCCGTGATGTTCGATATCGGACATGACTCACTCCATCTTTGTCATTGCGTAGGGTTTTACCCGCGATAAGAACCGGGGTAATGATGGAGTGAGTTTTACCTATTCAGGGGTAATAAACATTAATCCTTATCAAGCTAAGGGAATTCCCGCAGATAAATTACTGCGGTTCGTTCGGCGCATTGTCTTGCGTCCCCGCGCCACCCGCAGGTGCGCTGCTGCTGCCGGTACGGGTGTAGAGAATTTTAAAGGTATCGTTCGCGCAATGTCCCACCACCTGCGCATCCGCCTGGTCGGCCTGATCGTTTGGCACAATGTTCAGGCTAAAACCGGATTCAGGCACGCCGTTATTGATAATGCGTTGCTGAATATCACTTTTCACGCGCTCGCACGAGTCGGGGGCGGCCAGAACAGCAGGGGAAATGCCTGCTAACAGCAGCGCGGTAATCCAGGGTAACCGTTTCATGTGTGGCTCCTTTTCTCTGTGTGTAAGTCTTATTTTAGCAGGCATAATGTAAATAGTTGTATTGCCGCGAAATTTTCTGAAAAATCCGAGAGCGAATTTAATTCTGGTTAAGTGCGCGATGTGATTATTTAAGCGAGCGATGAGTAGCCTTCTAATAAATCCATTCGTTGGCCATATTCCTGTACATTATTTATTTTGAATGTGGATTTTAATTTCCAGCGTCGTCGATGAAAATAAAATTGAGCGAGTGGCTTATTTAATTATGCCCGTTAGGCTTATTGGCTGACGTTTCATTTTAATTCTGTGCTTTTAAATTTTACGGAACAGGAGAAATAAAATGTTAAGCCAAAAAAGTTTGACGGAAAAAGAGCGTCAGGATGGAATGTATGTGTTAGAGCAGTGCATGGGATTTGTCTGGCAGGCTGCCCTGCGTACCGCTGCGTTATTACGGGTCGCGGATCATCTTAAAGACGAAGATAAAACCGCTGAGCAGCTCGCGCAGGAGCTGAATGTCGATGCCGGCTATCTGTATCGGGTCATGCGAACCCTGGCCTCTCGCGAAGTGTTTAGCATGACTGACGATGGTCTGTTTACCCTGACCCCCGCCGCACAGTTTTTGCGGTCTGACACCCCGTACTCCTTGCGCGAAGCCGTGCTGATGTTAACGGATAAAACCCTCTGGCAGCCCGCCGGGGAGATGACGGATATCGTGAAAGGCAGGCCGGTCTTTAACGAATTATTTGGTATGCCGTTTTATGAGTACTGGGGAACGAAAAAAACACCGTCAGGCGACGACGGTTTTCATGCCGGGATGGCCTCGATGTCGAGCGTCGAAAACGACATGCTGGCCGATAATTATCATTTCCCGGAAAATGCCACGGTCGTTGATATAGCCGGTGGGCTGGGGAATCTTTTATTGACGGTTTTGCGACGCAATCCCACTCTGCACGGTATTCTATTTGATCGCCACAACGTAGTTAGCGAAAACAGTTTGCATTTATTAGGCAATACATCCCGCTGGGAAACCATAGCAGGGAGTTTTTTCGAAGCCTGCCCGGTGGCGGATATTTATATGCTGAAATATATTTTGATGGACTGGCCAGACGAAAAAGCCAGCCAGATATTACAAACCTGTCGTAAAGCGATGAAAGCCAGTTCCCGCTTATTAATTCTGGAGCCGCTGATCAAAGAGCAAGATAACGAGCAGGGAAGGTATGAAATTGATCTTCTCTTGCTGTCGGGTTTCGACGGCGGACGTGCTCGCACCGAGAAAGAGTATGCAGACTTGTTAGGTCACGCCGGGCTGAAGATAAACCGGGTGATCCACACACCGTCCTATTTATCCATTGTGGAGGCGGTACCGGCCTGACGCGTCGCCGGGTTCACAAATGTCATCATTGCTGCTGTGTTTCGCTAAAAAGTAACCCTTTGTATTTGCTAATATGTGAGGTAATAATGTTCACGCATCGGTGAGAATGTGAAGAAACTAGCAGTAATGATTGCGCTGACAGGTGTGCTGGCGGGGTGTGATAACGCCTCCGCGCCGCTGTCGTTTACGCCGGAGATGGCCAGCTTTTCGAACGAATTTGATTTTGATCCCCTGCGCGGGCCGGTAAAAGACTTCACCCAGACGCTGTTCAATGAGAAAGGGGAAGTGAGTAAACGCGTCACAGGATCGCTCTCGCAGGAGGGGTGTTTCGATACCCTGGAGTTGCACGATCTGGACGCGAACACCGGCGTGGCGCTGGTGCTGGACGCCAATTTTTATCTGGATGCAGAAACCCAGCAGCAAAAAATAAAGCTGCAGGGGAAATGCCAGCTGGCTGAGCTGCCCTCGGCGGGCGTGACATGGGATACGGACGATAACGGATTTATCGTCACGGCACACGGCAAGGCGATGGAAGTGAAGTACCGCTACGACGCTGATGGCTATCCGCTGGGTAAAACCACGGTGTCAGGCGATCAGCATCTGTCGGTGTCGGCCACCCCGTCGAACGATAAGCGCAAAAAGCTCGATTACTCTGCCGTCAGCCTGCTTAACGACAAACCGCTAGGGTCGGTGAAACAGAGCTGTGATTACGATCGCCACAATAACCCGGTAAGTTGCGAGTTACATATTGTGGATGACAGCGTGAAACCGGCGGTGGCGCACAAGTACACCATTAAAAACAGTATTGAATATTACTGACTGGCAGGTTTTGTAAGCCGGGTGGGGCGAAGCCGCTACCCGGCGTAAAAACGCGTCACTGTGCGGTGGGTTTCAGAAGCTGGCTTCCGGTCGCTCTGTGTTCTGCCAGGTAGCGGTCCTGGAAAATACACATGCGAATGGTGTTGCGGTACTCACCGTTGATAAAGAACTCGTGAATCAGTTCGCCTTCAACCATAAACCCGAGTTTACGGTAAATATGGATGGCTTTTTCATTCTCTTTATCGACGATCAGATAAAGCTTATACAGGTTGAGCACCGTAAATCCGTAATCCATCGCCAGTTTCGCCGCCCGGGTGGCAAGGCCTTTCCCCTGGTATTCCGGCGAAATAATGATCTGAAACTCCGCCCGGCGGTGGACGTGGTTAATCTCAACCAGTTCGACCAGACCGGCTTTTTCTCCGTCGCACTCGACAACGAAACGGCGCTCGCTCTGGTCGTGAATATGTTTATCGTACAGATCCGACAGCTCAACAAACGCCTCGTAAGGCTCTTCGAACCAGTAACGCATGACGCTGGCGTTATTATCGAGCTGGTGAACGAAGCGCAAATCCTCGCGCTCCAGCGGTCTGAGTTTTACCGTTAACGGGCTGGCCATAATCATCCTTTCTGGCTGTCGAAATTAAGGCGCGACCGAACGACCGGTACGACGATCCAGGCAGCGCAGGGTATTCGGTTCCCAGTAAGCATTCACGTTCGCGCTTTGCTGGCATTTATCACGCATATCAAAAGCGACATCATCTTTGTCCCACTCTTTTTCAACGCGTTTGTTAACTTTCTGGCGAAGGCTGCGGGTGTCATTCCATTGTTCTTTATCCATTGCGGCATTCTGACGGCTCTGCGCGCTGTCACCCGACTCAATGATCAGTTTGCTGGTGTTGGCGGAGGCGGGGGCCGTAAAGGCGAACGCCGTCAGGGAGAGCATGGCCGCCAGACAGAAGCGTTTGCGTAATGTACTCATTGCATGTTCCTTGTAGTGGGTTTACCCAGGGTCAATTCTACACCAATCTGAAAAGGTGGCATACCCACGCGGCAGGCAGGGTAATGGTCGCGCCATTATCGCGTATCATGGTTAAACCTATTCTCACTCACTCGTCAAAATGATTAAAACAACCTTACTTTTCTTTGCGACCGCGCTGTGCGAAATCCTCGGCTGCTTCCTGCCGTACCTGTGGCTGAAACGTGGGGCATCGGTATTGCTATTACTTCCGGCGGGGATCGCGCTGGCGCTGTTTGTCTGGCTATTGACGTTACACCCGGCGGCCAGCGGGCGCGTATATGCCGCTTACGGCGGTGTTTATGTCTGCACGGCGCTTGTCTGGCTGCGGGTGGTCGATGGCGTGAAGCTCAGCGCCTACGACTGGGCAGGCGCGCTGATTGCACTGTGTGGGATGTTGATCATCGTGGCAGGCTGGGGGCGTGCATAAGCGCCTTTGTTTTGTGATCTGTGGAAGATTTTTTGATCACTATACTTGTATGGTAGTTGCGTAATTAAGTAAGTTCCTTGCATCACACTGAGCGATGTAAGGAACTGGATCATGAAAATTGTCGGGGCCGAAGTCTTTGTCACCTGCCCGGGTCGTAATTTTGTCACCCTTAAAATCACCACGGACGATGGGATCGTCGGCCTGGGTGATGCCACCTTAAATGGACGGGAGCTTTCTGTTGCCTCCTATCTGAAAGATCACCTTTGCCCGCAGCTGATTGGCCGCGATGCGCACCGCATCGAAGATATCTGGCAGTTCTTCTATAAAGGTGCCTACTGGCGGCGCGGGCCAGTCACCATGTCGGCGATTTCCGCTGTCGATATGGCCCTGTGGGATATCAAAGCCAAAGCCGCCGGTATGCCGCTGTATCAGCTGCTGGGTGGTGCGTCGCGCGAAGGAGTCATGGTTTATTGCCACACCACCGGGCACACCATCGATGATGTGCTGGAAGATTACGCGCGTCACAAAGAGATGGGTTTCAAGGCGATCCGCGTGCAGTGCGGCGTTCCGGGCATGAAAACCACCTACGGCATGGCGAAAGGGAAAGGGCTGGCCTACGAACCGGCGACCAAAGGCGACTGGCCTGAAGAGCAGCTGTGGTCCACGGAAAAATACCTCGATTTCACCCCTAAACTGTTCGACGCTGTGCGCAACCAGTTCGGCTTTAACGAGCATCTTCTGCATGACATGCATCACCGCCTGACCCCCATCGAGGCGGCCCGTTTCGGCAAGAGCATCGAACAATACCGCATGTTCTGGATGGAAGATCCGACGCCCGCCGAAAACCAGGAGTGCTTCCGCCTTATCCGCCAGCACACGGTCACACCGATTGCCGTCGGGGAGGTGTTCAACAGTATCTGGGACTGCAAACAGCTGATCGAAGAGCAGCTGATCGATTATATCCGCACCACCATTACCCACGCGGGCGGGATCACCGGGATGCGCCGGATTGCGGATTTCGCCTCGCTTTATCAGGTGCGCACCGGCTCGCACGGCCCGTCGGATCTGTCGCCGATTTGCCACGCCGCCGCGCTGCATTTCGACCTGTGGGTGCCGAACTTTGGCGTTCAGGAGTACATGGGCTATTCCGAGCAAATGCTGGAGGTTTTCCCGCACAGCTGGAGCTTCGATAACGGCTATATGCATCCAGGCGATAAGCCGGGTCTCGGCATTGAGTTTGATGAAAAACTGGCCGCCAAATACCCGTACGACCCGGCGTATCTGCCGGTCGCCCGCCTGGAAGATGGCACCTTGTGGAACTGGTAAATTGAGATCGGGAGTCCGTATGACAACTGAAACTATCAATACAGAAAGTTTAACCAAGCCTGCGCGGATTAAAAAAATCCAGACCCTCACTCTGGTGCTGTTATTCCTGGCAGGGATTGTCAATTTTCTGGACCGCTCCTCACTGAGCGTGGCCGGTGAAGCCATTCGCGGTGACATGGGGCTGTCGGCAACAGAATTTGGCTTTTTGCTTTCCGCATTTTCACTTTCGTACGGACTGGCGCAACTGCCTTCCGGCATATTGCTCGATCGTTACGGCCCACGACTGGTGTTGGGCGCAGGCGTGATCTTCTGGTCATTGATGCAGGCCCTGACGGGCATGGTGAACTCCTTTAGCCATTTTATCCTGTTGCGCATTGGCTTAGGGATTGGCGAAGCGCCCTTTATGCCTGCCGGGGTGAAATCCATCACCGACTGGTATGTGCAAAAAGAGCGGGGGACCGCGCTGGGGATTTTTAACTCATCCACCGTCCTGGGCCAGGCCATTGCGCCACCGATCCTGGTGACAATGCAAATCCTCTGGGGCTGGCGGGCCATGTTCGTGATCATTGGTCTGCTGGGTGTGATAGTCGGCGTCTGCTGGTACGCCTGGTATCGCAACCGCGCGCAGTTCGCTTTCCAGCCGGAAGAACGTGAATACCTTTCCGCGCCGGTAAAACCGCGCCCAACGTTACGTTTTAGCGAATGGAGTGCGTTGTTCAAACGCCGCACCACCTGGGGAATGATTTTAGGGTTCTCTGGCGTGAACTACACCGGCTGGTTGTATATCGCCTGGCTGCCCGGCTATCTGCAGGCCCAGCAGGGCTTTAGCCTGGCAAAGACCGGCTGGGTTTCGGCGATCCCGTTCCTGGCGGCAGCCGTCGGGATGTGGGTCAACGGACTGGTGGTCGATGCACTTGCCAAAAAAGGCTATGACCTCGCCAAAACGCGCAAAACGGCGATTGTGGTGGGATTGATTCTGTCGGCTTTAGGCACTTTGCTGGTCGTGCAATCGTCGTCCCCGGCGGAAGCCGTCACCTTTATTTCGTTAGCCCTGTTTTGCGTCCACTTTGCCGGAACCTCCGCGTGGGGCCTGGTACAGGTGATGGTCGCTGAAAGCAAAGTCGCCTCCGTTGCCGCCATCCAGAACTTCGGCAGCTTTGTTTTTGCCTCGTTCGCGCCGGTCGTGACCGGCTGGATCGTCGATAAAACGCATTCCTTTAATCTCGCCCTGGTGGTCGCGGCCTGCGTCACCTTTGTTGGGGCGATGTGTTATCTCTTTATTGTTAAACACAGGATTGATTAATTTCTTAATAACAACGCGTTATGTAAGAAAGGGATCGGTCAGGAGCAACCATGAAAAGCATCGTTATTCAAAAACCGAATGAGCTGTTGATCGAAGAGCGTCCGTTGCCCGTTCCGGCACCGGGCGAAGTCCGCGTCAAAATCACCTTAGCCGGGATTTGCGGCTCCGACAGCCATATTTATCGCGGTCACAATCCGTTTGCGAAATACCCGCGTGTCATTGGCCACGAATTCTTTGGCGTGATTGACGCAGTCGGAGAGGGCGTTGAAAAAGCGCGTCTCGGGCAGCGCGTATCCGTGGACCCGGTGATCAGCTGCGGAGAGTGTTGGCCTTGCTCAGTCGGCAAACCGAATGTTTGCACGTCGCTGGTGGTTTTGGGTGTGCATCGTGACGGCGGATTCAGCGAATATGCCGTGGTTCCGGCGAAAAATGCGTGGACCATCCCGGATACGATTTCCGATCGCCACGCGGTAATGGTGGAGCCTTTCACCATTGCGGCCAACGTCACCGGGCACGCTCAGCCGACGGACAAGGACATCGCGCTGATTTACGGTGCCGGTCCGATGGGACTGGTGACCGTTCAGGCGCTCAAAGGCGTCTATAACGTGAAACAGGTGATCGTCGTCGATCGCATCGATGAACGGCTTGAAATGGCTAAACGCAGCGGCGCGGACTGGGTGTTCAACAACGCGGAGCAGTCTCTGCAGGCGGCGCTGGATGAGAAGGGGATAAAACCAACGTTAATCATCGATGCCGCCTGTCACCCGACGATATTGCAGGAGGCGGTCACCCTCGCGTCACCTGGCGGTCGCATTGTATTGATGGGCTTCTCCAGCGACCCGAGCCAGGTAACACAGCAGGGTATTACCGGCAAAGAGCTGTCGATATTCTCATCTCGCCTGAATGCCAACAAATTCCCGGTGGTCATCGACTGGCTGGAAAAGGGGCTGATCGACCCGGAAAAACTGATTACCCACACTTTTGACTATCACCACGTGACAGACGCCATCGAACTGTTTGAGAAAGACCAGCGGCAGTGCTGCAAAGTCTTGCTGACGTTCGGCCAATAACAACACACGCGGTTAAGTGGTACGCATCTTACCTACATTCAGAGATAGCCATTATGACTCAGACACAACCTCAAAGAACGACGTCGGATCTGGTGAAAGCGGCGGTGTCCGGCTGGCTTGGCACCGCGCTGGAATTCATGGATTTCCAGCTCTATTCGCTGGGTGCGGCGCTGGTCTTTCATGAAATATTCTTCCCGGAGCAGTCCGCTGCGATGGCGTTGATTCTGGCGATGGGGACCTACGGCGCGGGCTATATCGCGCGCATCGTCGGGGCGTTTATCTTCGGCAAAATGGGCGACCGGATCGGGCGTAAAAAGGTGCTGTTTATCACCATCACCATGATGGGGATCTGTACCACGCTGATTGGCGTTCTGCCAACCTACGCGCAGATCGGGATTTTTGCACCGGTTCTGCTGGTGACACTGCGTATTATCCAGGGGCTGGGTGCCGGGGCGGAAATTTCGGGCGCGGGAACAATGCTTGCGGAATACGCGCCGAAAGGGAAACGCGGGATTATCTCATCGCTGGTCGCAATGGGGACCAACTGCGGGACCTTAAGCGCCACGGCGATATGGGCGGTAATGTTCTTCGCCCTTGACCGTGAAGAGCTGGTCGCCTGGGGCTGGCGCGTACCTTTCCTCGCCAGCGTTGTGGTGATGATCTTCGCCATCTGGCTGCGAATGAACCTCAAAGAAAGCCCGGTGTTTGAGAAGGTCAACGATGAGAGCAGCCCAGTGGTGACGGCAGAAGAGACCTCTCTGGGTGCGATGTTCAAAAGCAAATCCTTTTGGCTGGCAACCGGCCTGCGCTTTGGTCAGGCGGGGAACTCCGGTCTGATTCAGACGTTCCTCGCGGGCTATCTGGTGCAGACGCTGCTGTTCAATAAAAGCATTCCGACCGACGCGCTGATGATCAGCTCCATTCTCGGGTTTATCACGATCCCGCTGCTGGGCTGGCTCTCCGATAAGGTCGGGCGTCGTCTGCCGTACATTCTGCTCAATATTTCCGCCATTATTCTGGCCTACCCGATGCTGTCGATTATCGTCGATAAAAGCTACAGCCCAGGGGTGATCATGCTGTCGATCATCATCATCCATAACTTTGCGGTGCTGGGGCTGTTTGCGCTGGAAAACATCACCATGGCGGAGATGTTTGGCTCGCGTAACCGTTTCACACGGATGGCGATTTCAAAAGAGGCCGGTGGTCTGGTGGCGGTCGGTTTTGGCCCGGTGCTGGCGGGGATTTTCTGCAACATGACCGGCTCATGGTGGCCGATTGTGGCGATGATGGTGGTCTACTCCCTGATTGGCCTGGTGTCTGCTTTCCTGATGCCGGAAGTGCGCGACCGCGATCTGAGCCTCGCGGAAGATGCCGCTGAAAAATCGGGTTCGGCAGTGCCTCTCGGGCATACGGTGAATCAGTAATCTGATGGGGCGGGAGCGTGATCCCGCCTTTTCTTCTCTTCTTGTATGGTAGTTGATGAAAATCAAAGATGTCATACCAATTGCGTGAGATGGTCTACATCCTCAGATTCGACGACCTCTCACCTAAATGAGCCTTCTCATGAATAATAAATTGTTGAATGCCAAAGCGACACTTCCTGCTTATGACCGTAACATACTGGTACCACGTATCGTGCACCTGGGTTTCGGTGCGTTTCACCGCGCCCATCAGGCCGTTTACACCGATATCCTGGCGGCTGAGCACCATAGCGACTGGGGCTACACCGAAGTCAACCTGATTGGCGGCGAACAGCAGATTGCCGATCTCAAAGCCCAGGATAATCTCTACACCGTGGCGGAAATGTCCGCCGATGCCTGGACCGCTCGCGTCGTCGGCGTGGTGAAAAACGCGCTTCACGCGCAGGTAGATAGTCTGGAAACCGTGCTGGCTGCCATGTGCGAGCCGCAGGTGGCGATTGTTTCACTCACTATCACCGAAAAAGGCTACTGCCACGCGCCTGCGACCGGGCAACTGATGCTCGATCACCCGCTGATTGCCGCCGATCTGCAAAACCCGCAGCAGCCAAAATCCGCGCCGGGCGTGGTGGTCGAAGCGCTGGCACGCCGCAAAGCTGCGGGTTTACCGGCGTTCAGCGTGATGTCCTGCGACAATATGCCGGAAAACGGCCATGTGATGCGTAACGTCACCTGTGCGTATGCGCGTGCTGTTAACGCTGAGTTGGCAGACTGGATTGAAGCAAATGTAACGTTCCCATCGACGATGGTCGATCGCATTGTTCCGGCCGTGACGGCAGAGACGCTGGATAAAATCGAACAGATTACCGGCGTTCGCGATCCGGCAGGCGTGGCCTGTGAACCTTTCCGCCAGTGGGTAATTGAAGACAACTTTGTCGCCGGGCGTCCTGAGTGGGAAAAAGCAGGCGCAGAGCTGGTGTCTGATGTGATTCCGTTCGAAGAGATGAAACTGCGTATGCTTAACGGCAGCCACTCTTTCCTTGCCTATCTCGGCTATCTGGCGGGCTACCAGCACATCAACGACTGTATGGAAGACGAAAACTATCGCCGTGCAGCCCATGCGTTGATGCTCAACGAACAGGCACCGACTCTGAAGGTAAAAGGGGTCGACCTGGCGCGCTACGCTGACCTGCTGATTGCGCGCTACAGTAACCCGGCGCTGCGTCACCGTACCTGGCAAATCGCGATGGACGGCAGTCAGAAGTTACCGCAGCGTATGCTCGATTCCGTACGCTGGCATCTGGCGCATCAGCAGAGCTTCCCGCTGCTGGCGCTGGGCGTGGCAGGCTGGATGCGTTATGTCGGTGGTGTGGATGAAAGCGGAAACGCGATTGAAGTCTGCGATCCTTTGCTGACAACGATTCAGGCTGCGGTGAAGGGCAGTGCCGAAGGCGAAAGCCGCGTGAAGGCGCTGCTGGGAATTGAGGCGATTTTCGGCAATGAACTGCCGCTTGAAGCACGTTTTGTGGATGCGGTAATGCACGCATATAAAATGTTGCTGGAGCAGGGGGCGAAAGCAACCGTGGCGCAGACTGTCTCTCAGAAATAATCTCAACTCATGCCGCCGCGTGCGGCGGCATGTCATTGCACCTGTTAGTGCATTCCCAGACGAATCAGTTCAATCGGTTCGAACTTGCCTTCACAACCTTCCACTTCTACCGTTTTGTTGCGGCGTACCTGGGTCGCATCCAGCCCCTCGGCGTGAATTGCGCGGATAACCCCAATATGGCCAGTGCCGTTAATCATTACACGGCTGCCAGTGGTAATAGCGTTGCGGTTGCGGTCGTAAGTCATCATGGTTATTTCTCCTCTTCTCAACACATCACGGCGATTACAGTTCCAGCCGCTGACGGGAGAATATAAATACGCCTCTTGCGGCAACATTTTTTTGTTTTTGATCAAGGTCACACTTTTTTGTCAGCATTTTATCCGCATGGCCCCGCTCAGACGCAAATTGACAAAACGGACAATTGTTTTCGTTTATTGATAGTTCCCTCCGTGAACGGTTTAGCCTTCGTTTCAAATAGGCATGTCACTCTGAAGACAGATAAGTAATTATTTTTATTTGGATAAGGAAGGGCTTATGTACAAGAAAATATTGATGCCTGTGGACGTATTTGAAATGAATCTGAGCGATAAAGCAGTACGCCACGCCGAGTTCCTGGCGAAGGCGGATAACGCCACCATCACGCTGCTGAACATCTTGCCCATCAGCAGCCGCTCGCTGCTGCGCGGCTTTAACTCTGACATCAAAAAATTCGAGGCTTATATGGTCAGCGAGTCAGAGAAAAAGATGAATGAATTAAAACGCTTGTTTGATATCGCGCCGGAGAATATTCACACCGAAGTACGTTTTGGCAATGTTCGCGATGAGATCATCAGTATGAGCAATAAAGACGATTATGAGGTGATTGTTATCGGCTCTAAGACGCCCGGTTTATCCAGCCATCTGCTTGGCTCGAACGCGGAATCTGTTATTCGCTACGCCAAAATACCGGTATTAGTGGTACGCTAAATCCTTAACCGCATCCCTAAATTTACCTGGGATGCGGTTATCATTAATCTTCCGTAAACCAGTCGCTGTTTTCCTGGCGAATAAGCTGAACCGACTCGCCAATTTCCTGCAAATGCACGGTCATCGCTTTGACGATGGCGTCACCGTCGCGTTTTTCCAGTGCGGCAAAAATATCGTGATGCTGACGCAGCAGCATTTCCGGCGGGGAGACGTGATCGAGACTCATATAGCGCACGCGGTCCATCGTCGCTTTAATATTCTCAATGGTATCCCACGCCAGCTGACAGTCGGCAATTTGCGCCAGCTTCTGGTGAAACTCATCGTCAAGCTGGAAAAAATCATTGATCTGCGTGCGTTCAATCGCAATGCGCTGCTGGTGGAGGTTTTGTTCCAGAAGGTAACACTGATGCTCGTCGACCAGCGACGCCGCTCGACGCACAACCGCGCACTCAATCGCCTGACGGACGAAACAGCCGTTGCGCACCTGCGAGAGGGAGATCTTATTGACGTAGCTGCCGCGCTGCGGGCGAATCTGAATCAACCCGTTTTCCGCAAGCTTAATAAAAGCTTCGCGAACCGGCTGGCGGGACACGTCAAAGCGTACCGATACCTCTTTTTCAGAGAGCGGAGTGCCAGGCGGAATCAGGCAATGGACGATATCTCGTCGCAAAATGCGGTAGATTTGCTGATTAACAGGTTGGGTAGGATTAAGTTGCGATTCGGCGGCCATTGGATGTGGTTTCTCAGAGAGTTAACGCTTCAATACTACCATTCTTTTGCCGCGCATCCCATACCCGACCCGCAGGCCGGGCAGGGAAGTATCAGCCGCGATGCACGCTTAAACCCGCAAAACTCTGGCTAACAGGCATCATTTCGACGGTATTGATATTTACGTGTTTTGGCAACGTCGCGACCCACCAGACGGTTTCGGTCACATCTTCCGGCGTCAGGGCTTCGGTGTTCTCATAGGTTTTGCCGGCTTTCGCATCATCACCTTTAAAACGCACGTTGGAAAATTCCGTGCCGCCCACCAGACCTGGCTCGATATCCGTCACGCGGATTGCCGTACCGTGAAGGTCGGTGCGCAGGTTCAGGCTGAACTGACGCACAAAGGCTTTGGTTGCGCCGTACACGTTGCCGCCCGCGTAAGGCCAGCTCCCGGCGGTAGAGCCGATGTTGATCACATGCCCACGGTTGCGCTCGACCATGCCAGGCAGCACCGCGCGGGTCATATACACCAGACCTTTATTGTTGGTGTCGATCATGTTTTCCCAGTCTTCTACGCTGGCTTTGTGCGCAGGCTCCAGACCCAGCGCCAGACCGGCGTTGTTCACCAGAATATCAATGGCACGCCATTCGGCAGGCAGGTTCGCAAGCATCTCTTCAATGGCGGCGCGATTACGCACGTCTAGCTGCGCCGTCAGAATGCTATCGCCAAGCTCATCTTTCAGCTCCTGTAAACGCTCCTGACGACGGCCTGTTGCAATCACTTTATGCCCATTGGCGACGAAGCGACGCGTAATGCTTTCACCAAAACCCGCCGTTGCCCCGGTAACTAATACGATCATCTCACTGTTCCTCAACGCTTTTTGTGTTGTACAACCATAGCACGGCATCCGGCACACCGTTAAGGCAACTTTTGTATCGCTAAATGACCGACTTTTCCATCAACAAAGGTCACGTCATCAGTAAATAACAGCGATACATTTACACCGCCTGGAATTCAAAACCGGGTCTTACTGGGCTTCTTAATCATCCCGGAAACAGAGTATCTTGCAGCAATTAGTCTGCCGTTAATGGGGATTGCAGCTCACTGCTGCCTGTCCTACTCTGGGAGGATAATTATGTGCCCAGGAGTCAACGATGTCGGTTTCCAATCCGTTTTTTGAAGTCAGCGTATTGCCTTACCAGGCGCCTCGATTCGACGTAATCGAAGACAGCCACTACCGCCCGGCATTTGACGAGGCGATGCGCCAGAAGCGCGCAGATATTGATGCCATCATTGCTAACACCGCCGCACCCGATTTCACCAACACCATTCTGGCGCTGGAAAAAAGCGGCGCGATGCTTTCCCGCGTCAGCAGCGTCTTTTTCGCGATGACCTCGGCGCATACCAATGATTTTTTACAGGAACTGGACGAAGCCTTTTCCACCGAACTGGCCGGACTGGCTAACGATATCTGGCTGGATAACACGCTATTTTCACGCGTCGCGGCGGTGCGGGAAGGGGCCGCGTCGCTGGATGCCGAGTCCCGTCGCCTGGTGGAAGAGACGTATCAGCACTTTATTTTGGCCGGTGCGCAGCTAACCGACGAGCAAAAAGCCGAGTTAAAAGCGCTGAATACCGAGGCCGCGTCCCTCACCAGCCAGTTTAATCAGCATCTTCTGGCGGCGGATAAAGCCGGTGGGCTGGTGGTGGATGATGTTCACCTGCTTGAGGGGCTGAGCGCCGAGGAGATCGCGACGGCCGCGCGTGCCGCTGCGGAGAAAGGGCTGGCCGACCGCTGGCTGATTCCGTTGCTCAACACCACCCAACAACCGGCGCTTGCGGCGCTCCACGACCGTCAGACGCGGGAAAAACTGTTCAGGGCGGGCTGGACGCGCACGCAAAAAGGCGATGAAAACGACACCCGTGAGATCGTGCTGCGCCTGGCACAGTTGCGCGCGCGCCGCGCGCAACTGCTAGGGTTCGACAGCTATGCCAGCTGGAGCATTGCCGATCAGATGGCGAAAACGCCTGACGCAGCGCTGAAATTTATGCGCGGGATCGTCCCAGCCGCGCGAGAGCGCGCCGAACGCGAGCAGGCGGATATCCAGAAAGTGATCGATGGTGAGCGGGGGCATTTCAGCGTGCAGGCCTGGGACTGGGCCTATTACGCAGAGCGCGTGCGCCTTGAAAAATACGCCCTCGATGAATCGCAGATTAAACCCTATTTCGCTCTTGATAACGCCCTGCGCGATGGCGTGTTCTGGGCGGCCAGCCAGCTGTTTGGCATTCGTTTTGTCGAACGTTTCGATATTCCTGTCTATCACCCGGACGTCCGCGTGTGGGAAATCTTCGACCATACCGGCGAAGGGATGGCGCTGTTCTACGGCGATTTCTTCGCACGTGATTCCAAAGGCGGCGGGGCGTGGATGGGCAATTTCGTTGAGCAATCCCATGAATTCTCCGCCCGCCCGGTGATTTACAACGTCTGTAATTACCAGAAACCGGCCGCTGGCCAGGCGGCGCTGCTCTCCTGGGATGATGTGATCACCTTGTTCCACGAGTTCGGTCACACGCTGCACGGTCTGTTTGCCGATCAGCGCTTTGCCACGCTATCCGGCACCAACACGCCGCGCGATTTTGTGGAATTCCCTTCGCAAATTAACGAACACTGGGCCAGCCATCCGCAGGTGTTTGCTAACTATGCCCGTCACTATCAGACCGGCGAGCCGATGCCGGACGCTTTGCGCGAGAAAATGCTCAGCGCGACGCAGTTCAACAAAGGCTACGATATGACCGAGCTGCTGAGCGCGGCGCTGCTGGACATGAACTGGCACGGCATCGGGGCGCAGGAAACGGTCAGCGATGTTGAGGCGTTTGAAACCGCCGCGCTGAAAAAAGAGGGGCTGGATCTGCCCGCCGTACCCCCGCGCTATCGCAGCAGTTATTTTGCCCATATTTTTGGCGGCGGTTATGCGGCGGGCTATTACGCCTATCTGTGGACACAAATGCTGGCAGACGATGGCTATCAGTGGTTTGTCGAGGAGGGCGGATTAACGCGTGAAAACGGGCAGAAATTCCGTGAAGCGATTTTGTCGCGTGGGAACAGCAGCGATTTAGCTGAACTTTATCGTCAATGGCGCGGGCACGATCCAAAGATTGAAGCGATGCTCCTGAACCGTGGATTGAGTGAATGAGGTTTTCGCATGACGACTTTTCATCAACTTAATGCCACCAGCCTGCAAGGCCAGCTAATCTCTATGGCCGACTATGCGGGGAAGCTGGTTCTGGTGGTAAATACTGCCAGCCATTGTGGCTTCACGCCGCAGTACGCAGGCCTGGAAATGCTCTACAAAAAGTACGCGGACCAGGGGCTGGTGGTGCTTGGTTTTCCCTGCAACCAGTTTGGTAAGCAGGAGCCTGGCGGCGCTGAAGAAATTACCCAGACTTGCCGTATCAACTATGGGGTGAGTTTCCCGATGTTCGAGAAAGTAGAGGTCAACGGCGACGCGGCGCACCCGGTGTTTCGTTACCTTAAAGAAGCCTTGCCCGGCGTGCTGGGTGGGCGGATCAAGTGGAACTTCACGAAGTTCCTGATCGGGCGCGACGGCAAGCCGCTTAAGCGTTTTGCACCTATCTCCACCCCGGAGAAAATGGAGGCCGCCATTGTTGCGGCACTTAAAATCTAAGCATCAGGGAAAGTCGAAAACATAAATGCCCTTACGGGCATTTATGTTTTACAGGAAACTATTCTGATATTACTGATTAAACAGCCAGTCTGTTACTCCAGCGCATTAATGGAAAAACAGCGCAATCAGAATAATGATGGGAATAGGAACACCTAAGAAGAACAATAATAATGAGCGCATTGTAGACCTCTCGCTTAATTAAAGATTATAAATCACGTTGACGGCCACCGAAGGTCGCACACAGGCTGGCGACAAAGGCACCGGCCAGCAGAGAAATAAATGTCCACAGCATGAGATAGCTCGTGGTTTTGCGTGCGGTATCAGCAGCTTGCTGCGCTTTCTCCTTCGCTTCTTTTAATTTAGCTTGTGCTTTGTCATAGGTGCTCTGTACCCGCTGTTCAGCCTCTTGCTGAGTGATACCCGTGTTTTGAGCAATCAGCTGGGCGACATACTGACGATCTTCCTGAGGTAAAGCGCCGGTGGTTATGCTATTGGCAAATATGCCGGTCACTTCACCTAACTGTGCAGGAGAAACGTGTTGCTGAGAGGGCGCTGCAGGAGCAGGCGCTGCGGCAGGAGAGGCGGGATCGGCTGCGCCGTTTGCTGCCGGTGTGGCAGGATTATTCGCCCTGAACAGAGAGTTAACGAAATAGTTCATTGATGAACCCTCTACAGCAGACGATCCGTTCGCCATACTTGCTGCACCCGTCGCCGTGGCCACCGCAGCTCCTCCGGCAACGGTACCCACCACTTTAGCGCCCCCGCCAACGATGGCACTCATCGTGCTCGTTAACAGTGCTGCGGAGACCAGCGCTGCCACAGCCCAGGCTAAAAACCCGTGTGCAGTGTCGCGAAAGTAAACTTCATCGGTGTGGGTATCGACCCACTTCGAGCGCAGTCGTCCGGCTAGATAGCCGCCCATACCCGACGCAACAATTTGCGTGAACGTCAGCCAGGCGATGGCAGCGATCCCCACCGTACCCGCGTCAAGCCCGCGGCTTTCCCATGGTGACACGGACGTAAGCCCCAGGCCTGCGCCCAGAATCAGCAATATCAAAGAGAGGGATGCTGCGGCTGCGGCACCGGCAAAGATGGCGCCCCATGAGACGGCGCTACTGCTCGCGGCGGGCACGGGCAGGCGCGTATCAGGATACGTCGTGTTAACGGAGGCGTGTTCGTGAATGTGAGTCATAGCTGTTGTCCTTTGATTAATCTTTGCGTTCGGAACCAGGAACTGATTGAAAAAACAGGAAACATTATCACCTTCAACATTAAGGCTCTTGAGGAGCCTGGTAATGCCATAGATAAAAGGGAAAGCTGTAAAACCTTAAAAAACGAAAACTTAAAAATCAGACTGGGAATGCATTCCACGAACTAAGGATAGTAGATAATTTTGTCCCTTCCGGATTTTTAACGTTATAAATCCGTTAGCAATGTAGATGACGGATTTTATAGTGAGCCGTAAATTTACCCGGCGCGGCAGGGGGAATGACACAAGAACTACTCTGCGTTGGCACTCTCGTCTGAGCACCAGATCTGAACGGAGACATGCGTACTTGCTGACAAGCGATCCGGCGAGGGGAAATGGTCCTATTCCGTAATAGAAAAAACCTGACATGTCTGCGACGAGCCGCCTGCATCGTCCAATGCGGAAGCATGTTCGAACTACCCATTTTTGCTCAGAGCAGAGTGTGAGCCAAATAGGAGTCTGCTTTGTGCCAGGAGCGGACGTTGCAAAATTTCGGAATTTGATGCTAGTTAGTATCCTAATTTCTAATCAACCTCTTCATCATAGGTGTGAGTAAATTGAAAATTGATTGGCATAGCTCATTACTGACCAGTGCCACTAGCATTGATAAAAACTACAAAAATACACAAAACGTTCGTCGTTTCATGATTAAGGAGTGTGGCGAAGATTTTCGATTCGATCGTGAATTTATGATGTGGATACGTAATGATGATCCAAAAACTTTGGGTGATGTTGTAAATGAGTGGAAGCGCAGACATTCGTTTTAATAAGCCGAGGTCTGCTCCTCGCTCAGCGCAGATCACCCCAAGGGCAGGCATTAGAGAAGGGCTCAAGAGAAGATGAATCGGTGAAACTTTTGCGCCCTTCAGGATCGTTAGAGGTGTGATTACCGGTAACTGCGTAGTGCCGCTGGGAATACCTCGGTTAGCCAGTCAATAAACACGCGTAACCGGTGCGTCATGTGCCTGTTCTGGGGATAGACGACATAAAAAGGA
The DNA here is from genome assembly GCF_050435885.1 of Lelliottia sp. 489. Classification (NCBI taxonomy): domain Bacteria; kingdom Pseudomonadati; phylum Pseudomonadota; class Gammaproteobacteria; order Enterobacterales; family Enterobacteriaceae; genus Lelliottia; species Lelliottia sp. 489. Next base: position 436,179 of record NZ_JBNDLC010000001.1, read on the forward strand.
TAACTCGCGGGACGCCATTCTTGTAGGATCTCAACCAGTGTGCCGTTGTTCAGTTCATCTTTCGCCGCATAGCAAAAGGTCTGGATGATTCCCATTCCCGCCAAGGCCGCAGCCAAATGCGCATTACTTTCATTAACCCCGATGTGATGCTGCGTCTTCATCTCCCGCTCTTCACCTTCTACGATAAAGCGAAAAGGAAAGGCTCTGCCCGTGAGCGGAGACAAATAGCTCACCAGCTTATGTCCTTTTCTTAATTCTTCCGGATACGCAGGTACACCAGCGGCTTTCAGGTATCCCGGCGTAGCGCAGGTCACCATTGGGGCATCACCAATGTGGCGGGCGATCAACGAGGAGTCATTGAGAGCGCCACCGCGAATTACACAGTCCACATTTCCGCTAATAAGATCCACCGGCCTGTCGGAAACGCCTAAATCGATTTTGATTTCCGGATAGCGCTGCAAAAAATCTGGTAACGCCGGGATCAGGACTTCACGTGCGGTAGAGCCACCGACATCAATACGCAGATACCCTTTAGGTCTGCTCTGCAAGGCGCTAAACGACGTGTCTATCTCCTCAATGTCAATGAGCACCCGCGAGGCTTTTTCATAATAGTCCTGACCCTCTGGTGTTGCGACGACGCGCCGGGTCGTACGATGTAAAAGACGCACGCCGAGATGGGCCTCCAGTGATTTAACCAGCTTACTTAATGTGGCATTCGGCAGATTCAGTGAATCCGCTGCCCGCGTAAAACTGCCCGTTTCCACCACCCGCGTAAACGCACGCATAGCCATTAACTGATCCACGTTCTGTTTCTCCGTGATGGAGTTGATTATTCACCTGTAGAAAGAGTGTTTTCTACTTTTGCTAATTTATCAATAATTTCTCTGCGGCTAGAGTGAGTTCACAGGCTGAATGACGGCCCATTCGAACCCACAACCGAGGATATGGATAATGAGTAAACCACTTTCAGACAAAATTGCCCTGGTCACGGGCGGCAGCACAGGAATCGGTCTTGCCAGTGCGCAGGAACTGGCGGCGCAGGGGGCAAAAGTCTACATCACCGGACGACGTCAGCAGGAACTGGATGCGGCCATAGCGTTGATCGGCCCGTCGGCTAAGGGGATTCGGGCCGATATCTCCCGTCTTAGCGATCTGGATAATGTTTACGCACAAATTGCAGAAGAGTCGGGGCGTCTGGACATTCTGTTTGCTAACGCCGGTGGTGGAGATATGCTGGCGCTGGGTGAAATAACGGAAGAACATTATGACCGGATTTTCGGGACCAATGTTCGCGGAGTATTATTCACCGTCCAGAAAGCACTGCCACTGCTTGGTGCCGGTTCATCCATTATCCTCACCGCTTCCACCGTTTCGGTAAAAGGGACGGCTAACTTTAGCGTGTATAGCGCCAGTAAAGCCGCAGTGAGAAACTTTGCTCGCTCATGGGCGCTGGACTTGCAGGGGCGGGGTATTCGGGTGAATGTCGTGAGTCCGGGACCGGTCAAAACACCTGGATTAGAGGGGCTGGTTGCCGAGGATCAGCGTCAGGGCCTGTTTGATGCGCTGGCAGCGCAGGTTCCGTTGGGCCGGATTGGTGAGCCAGCGGAAGTCGGCAAAGCCGTTGCGTTTCTGGCGTCTGATGCCGCCAGTTTTATCAATGCCATAGAGCTGTTTGTTGACGGTGGTATGGCGCAGATTTAAATCTGATATCACACCGTCAAATCCTCCGAGGCGACGGTTTTTCAATGGACGGCTGGTGTGTGCCAGAAGCGGACATTACAAAGACTCAGCTATGTCAGATTATCTAGATTACTGAACTGATGTTTAGGCCAGCTCGATCTGCTGGCCGGACTTTAGATACTCCTGCAACGTCAACCTGATGTGCAAAAGCATCCTTTATTGATTTAAGAATAACTCTACCGCGCTGGAAAACCGCTCTGGCTGATCAAGCATGACAAAGTGAAAACTGTCATCGATCCGCGTGAAATGAACATCGGGAGCAGAAGCATAGGATTGACGGTACATCGCATCCATTCTGGCCGCAGGCACCCCGAATAAGGCGTCATACGCGTAGACGATCTCAATCGGCGCTTTGATGCGGGCGAGCTCTGGACGCAGATCCGTAGTCATCAATTCATACACGGCATCCGCAACAGTTTTTCGATCAGAATTAATTCCCGCAGTCACCAAAGCTGGCCTCACCGCCTTGGTCTTAGCTAAGCGGGTTATGGATGTTTTCTGAAACTCTTTGATTTGTTCCGGCGATTGCACCAGTAGCCAATCCCGCATAGCTGTGGCTTGTCGGGCAGCAGTTTCGGTGGTCGCAGCAGGGTCAATCATCAACGTATAGAAAGGCAAGGCATCGACGATCATCAAACGACCGACCTGGTCGGGATGACGGGCCCCCAGTATCAATGCAATCTCCCCCCCAAGCGAATGGCCAATGATCGCCGGTGCTTCGAGGTGCTGGGTTTGAATGTAATCAGCGATGGCGTCAACTGCCGGATCGATGACCTTTCCCTCTGGATTGGAAATGGCAGGCGTACTTGCAAAACCTGCAAGTTCAACAAGATGAATACGGTGATTCATACGTAAAGTTGATGCTAAATCGGCCCAAACTTCGCGAGACGATGCCAGCCCCGGAATCAATATGACATCCGGTCCTGAGCCTTGTGTCTGTACAGAAATACGCTGCGAGTTCGGATGCTCTGAAGGTATGGGTATAGACTGATTTGCGGACGCTGAGACTAAAGCTGACATAAATAAAATAACCCCTACGATTGTGGCTCGAATATTTGGGGTGGGCATGAGTTTAGTCCTTGTAATTTATCCTGATAAACAGGAGTAAGGTGACAGAAGGGTTTATTTTAAAAGATATTATCATTCAGGGATGGAAACAAAGGCTTTGGAAGGTACCGGTGACAGTTCCGCACTGACAGGCCGCTCCTCGCTCGCAGCGGCTCTTAAACTCAGATGGCTTGTCGCTCTGTGCCAGAAGCGTGTATTAAACATCACTGGAAATAAACACGCCTCACTTCAGAGAAAGTGACCTGTCTCCCGTGCATTTAAGATCTTCTGTGTAATAACCGGGGTATTTAATGCCCCGGTTATTCAACATATCTACACCAGGTTATGTAGGCATTGAGAATGACGTGACTTTATTGGTTTGCGGGTCGATGGAAATGATACAAATAGCTAAGTTACCGCCAAAACGATCTTTGCGGTCGGATATTTTAAGGTTGTAAGTCTCAGAGAAGGAAGTGTAGCCGGATGAGTTAGTCTCATTAAGCTTAAAACCAATGAGTTGCTCGAAATAATTTCTCGTTTTCCCGATGCTATTCTTGCATTGGTCATTGGTAATAGCCCCAGCCTTATTCACAGATGCTGTTTGCACCGAGTTTGTCGATTTAGGCGTTAATGCCTCATTCACCGCTTTCATCTGATCACCAATGTTTTTCGGGAAATCAGCACATGAAGTAGAAGCCAACACAAGTCCACACAATAACAACTTTTTCATTGTAATCCTTACAATATTTAATGTCTTGTTTACTTTAATTGACATTATTAACAAATTGTTAAATATATTTCACGTATTTATCTCTGTCAACATTACCTGTCAATGAAAGGGGCAACAGGATACTACTAGAATTTGTCTTGACTTGGCCGTTTGTCTCTGTTCTTAAAAAGTCATATCACCGTGTCTGATAATTTTACTAAGTATTAGGGGAGATCAATTACCCATGTTCGCGAATTAGTAGTATTTTTCTTCGTCAAAGCCGATTAGCATTCTTTTGATTTCAGAAGCAGAGCACAGACCTGGAAAATTTACTCAATTCATGCGTTTTTAATACAAAAACAATATCCCTATAAACACGAGAGTTATTTAGAGGGATCTACATGAGCAGGCATAAAAATGGATTCAGCTTTCACTTCTCACTCATAGCCACCATTTTCTAACTTAGTGGGCTGGTGAGTGCCAGAAACAGACACTCCTTTACTACTACCACCTTTAAAAGATGATCACTCCGACCGCTGGAAAATTTTCATAGTGAACGTGATAAACCCTGCTGCTTATCTGCGGCCGAAAGAACGAAGGCATGTGCTGATGGAGATAAGTGGCGATAGCCGATGACGAGATCGAACTCAGTTTCAGTACCTGATAAGGGATGATAACTAATCCGGTCACCTCGAAAGCCACTCATACTTTGAGGAACGACAGATACACCACCTCCCACAGACACCAATGACAAGACGGCATGCATTCCATGTGCTTCCTGAGTAATCATCGGCACAAAGCCAGCTTTAGCACAAAGGCGGATAACCTGCAGATGAAAGCTCCGCCCCTCAGGGATTGGCCACAAAGTAAAGGATTCACCTGCAAGATCGGCAAGCGTAAGGTCTGACCGATTACTGAAAGGATGATCTTTTGGGATAGCGATACACAGACGATCACTGTCGAAATTGACCTGTTCGATGTCATCAGCCTTTTCAAGAGGGGGGATCAGTACCCCGATGTCTAACGTCCCGTCGCGCAGAGCAGCAATCTGTGCAGCGGTTGTTGCTTCTCGCAATTCAATTCGTACCTTCGGATGACTTGCCCTGAATTCACGAATAATATCGGGCAACCGGCCATAAAGTGCGCTTCCTACATAACCCAGGCGTAAAAGACCCGTTCGTCCTTCAGCCACATCTACCGTAGAAACAAGGGTTTTTTCAGCCTGGCGGAGGGTTTTGCGTGCCTCACTGACAAACTTTTCTCCCGCAGGCGTCAGCCTAACCACGCGATTACCACGCTCAATAAGAGCGACGCCGAGATCTTCCTCCAGTTTCTGTATGGCACTGGTCAGCGGAGGCTGCGACATGTTAAGGCGTTCAGCGGCCCGGTGAAAATGCAACTCCTCAGCGACGGCAATGAATTGCTCCATTCTTCGTAAAGTGATCCGTGCCCGACTCTCTGTCGTCATATCCCGCCGTTCCTCTTGTTTGTGAGTCAATCTTCCCACGATACAATTAAAGTATTAAGAAGCCATATAAATAGTATTTTATATATCAAAGGTATCACTCTATGTTGTTTTCTCAATCACTTAGTGAAAACGGCGAGGGTGGCATGGTGGACTTTAACGGTCGGGTAGTACTTATCACCGGTGCGGGGCGCGGATTGGGATTCGCCTATGCCCGGTGTATGGGTCAGCTTGGCGCAATGGTTTTGATTCAGGATATCGGTGCCAATTCTGACGGGGACGGCATCGATCCTCATATTGCAGAACTGGCGGCAGAGACACTTCGATTGGAAGGGCTGAATGTACACGCGATACCGGGGGAGCTGGCCTCACGCGAGAGCTGTCACAATTTGTGTAGAGACGCCCTTCAAGTCGCGGGGCGGCTGGATGCCTTAGTCCATAATGCGGGTTGGGTGGCTTACGAGAATATCGAGTCGATAGAAGAAAGTTCTTTTGACCATATGATGGCCATTGCTGCCAAGGCTCCTCTCTGGTTGTCACAGGCGGCCTGGCCTGCCATGAAAGCGGCTGGATATGGCCGCATCATTATGACGACCTCTTGCCGGGCGATCTATCCGCAGTATGTTCACAACGGTCTTGCCTCCTACGCGGCAGCCAAGATGGCCGTGATAGGGCTTACGAACGTCCTTGCCAGTGAAGGCAAAAAAGATGGAATTATCGTCAATGCCATTTCTCCCGTTGCCCAGACACGTATGTGGGGGATTAAGGGGGAACCTGCCGAACTCCATCCTTCGGAAGTGGCACCGGGAGTGGCCTATCTTGCCTCAGCAGAATGCACTGATGGGGGATGGATACTTCGTGCCGCGAACGGGCAGTTCCATGCAACCAAAATGAGGGAGGCCGCAAATGTGGACTATCCGCGAAATCTTCGCGCTATTAAGGCATCAACTGCTCAGGAGGTTGCGGAGAACTGGCAATCGATCGCTATTCCTGATGTGGAACCGCGACAGTGAATGGCATTTCGGCGGTATTTCCAGGCAAGGCGGTACTGGGAGAGTCACCCATCTGGAGCTGGTCAAGAGCCAGGCTTTTGTGGGTTGATACCCTTGGGGCTTCTCTCAATTATTTTGATCCCAAAACGGGCCGGAATGTAGAACATGCCATGCCCGGGTCGCTGGGCTTTGTCGTTGAGAAAAATACGGGTGAGTTAATCATTGGCATAGGATGCCATGTTGAGCTAATTGACAGAGCCGGTAAGAGACGAAGGATCGGCACTGCGCCACACGTACAGGAGGGCTTTCGTCTCAACGATGCGAGCCTGGACTCCTCAGGCCGCCTGTGGGTTGGGCTGATAGATGAAGAATTGAAAGAGGGTTCAGGCTATTTGTATCGTCTCGATCCAGACGGTAAGTGGCACACCGTCGATTTTGGTTTCACGCTTATCAATGGAATCAGCTGGAGTCCCGACTGCAAAACACTTTACGTCACTGATTCCCGGCGTGGCGTAATTTACGGATATGATAACGATCCTTGCTCAGGCGAAGTCAGTCATCGAAGGGTGGTTGTCAGCATTAATCCCAAAAAAGGTAAGCCTGACGGACTGATCGTTGATCAGGACGGGTTTCTCCTGAGTGTACTCTTTGATGGTGCTGCCATTGCGCGGATATCCCCGGAAGGAGAAATCGAGCGATGGCTTAAGCTCCCCGTGCAGCGACCGACAAGCTGTGCCTTTGCAGATGACGATCGTTTTCTGTATGTCACCACAGCGCGTCTTGGGCTTTCGGAAACGCTTTTAGAGAAGATGCCGTATTCAGGGGCTTTGCTGAGGATCGACTATAAGCGTGCACTGGAAGTTTAAGCGTTTTACAGACCGTCTGGTGCCAAGGAGCGGAAGTTGGATGCTGAGTGGTGGGAGCAGTGATGCTCGAAACAAACTGATGATAACGACATTTCTGAAAAATTCTGTGACCTTTTTAAACCTGTCCGCTAAGGATTTCTGTAAATTCTCTGCGCTTCCTTGTTGCCCATTCAGGTTTGATGGAGAGCATTAAACTATATTGTTTTCGAAAATAAACATACCTGAATTCCGTTCCAGCTAAGCTATTCATGGCTGCATACTCTGTAGCCAGACCAACCACACCACACTCAACAAACCAATAAAGAATATCATCATCACTCAGGGTAACTTTACGCGCTATTTCGGTACCTCTTTCATTGACAACGAAATGATATTCTTTGCCATGAATTTCCAGATATGGAGTCGCCATACCATCAGGTCTGTCAGGGATGATGAAGTAATAATTGGGTCTTATCCCCCCTCCAATTCTTTCACCGATTTTGAGAAGTTCTGCGCGTAACTCTTCGATATTTTTCATGATTTATTGTTTTTGATAGTTAACCATTCGTTCCAGACATCCTCCGCATCAATATCTTGATAGCCACGGCTTTTAGTCATGTCTCTGGCAATTTCTGTTGGTAATTCAATAGCGATAGCATTATCTCGTATCGCCTCGACCTCAGACTTGAGCAGTTCGCGGCTGGCCTCTTTCTCTTTTGCTTCAAGCAACGCAACAAGTGACGGGATGAATACAACAGCCATTTCAGTAGGTCTCTGCTAATCACTAAATTTGAATCATTTTGGCATAAGTAGCAGGCTGTTATACACCCTTAAGAACCAATGAATAATGACGCACATTCCCATGGTATCAGGTTCTGATGACCCCTTCTCGCTCATAGCAGACCTCGCGCTACTTCAGCGGTCCGCATCTTCAGGCAGAACGAATGCTTCGAATAACTAAGATAAATATTGAGAAACTGCCCAAAACGTCCTTTTTTATCCAGCGGTATCGGGCATGATTTTTCTCCACCAGTCAGGTTTCATATCCTGAAAAGAGTGGGAGTGGGGCGAAAAAATGACGGCTTCATTGTGGTCAAAAATACCGCTGAGTAAAGCCGTCACCGGCGCGTCATCAATCGCACCTAATGAACTGCCACACCTGGCGCAGAATGCTCTGGATGAGGTTTTAGATGAGCGATATAAAGAAGGTGTGCCTCCTTCACCCGTCCATTCAACATCCGCCGAGTGGAATTCAAGCCATACTGCGGTCTGACAACCTGAATGCTTCTGGCAAATATCACAGGAGCAGGAATGAGTGGAAACCGGGTTAATCGCTGTGAATCTGATAAACCCGCACAAACATCCGCCAGACAGTTTCAAATCCATATCAGTCGATACCTTATCAACGCTCAGAGAATGACAAAGATAGCATCGTCTGTTTTTTGCTCAAAGCATCTCCAGAACCTTACACATTATCCCCACCGTATCCGGTGCAGATCATCAAAACGCATTTTACGTAACCAACTCACCCAAATCAGTAGTTAACAGTGAATTCCATTGACGAGTGAAGCCGACGGGCTTATCACTATTATGCTATCTATCAGAAGGTTAGGCCTGAGAGGTTAAAAGTGATTACGTTCCGCGCAATGACGGAAGATGAATATCCCGCTTATCTTGAATATTTTGTTCAGGATTATGCCAATGAAATCGAATCAAACTATCGCGTATCGCAACCGGATTCTCTGGCAAGAGCGAAACAGGAATTATCGGCATTGCTTCCCGAGGGTGTAAATACCGCAGGCCAGGTGCTGTTGTGTATTATCGCGCAGTCGGCCCATGTCGGTTATCTCTGGTACAAACCCGACTCGGCTATGCGTACGGCTTTTATCTACGATTTCCATATTCTCACTGCCTGCCAGGGAATGGGATTGGGTAAACAGTCGCTGGCTGCTTTTGAAGCGTATTTACGGATTGAGGGTATTAAAGAGATCAAATTGCGTGTCGCAGGGGACAATGCTCGCGCTCAGCATATTTATGAAGCCAGCGGATTTGGGGTGACGGGTATCAATATGAGTAAATCTATTACCAACTGAGGGACTAAGAAGAACCTGATTCGCACATCTTTTTGGCGGTGTTTATGCTGCGGGATTTATAGAGGCCGGGTACGCATCAACGCCACCCGGCCTGGAACATCAGGCCACTTCGTTCGGACAGTCTTCGCCGTTTTCCAGCTGTTTCAGGTTACCCAGCGTGGTTTCTGAAATGCTGATCAGCGCTTCGGCGGTCAGGAACGCCTGGTGCCCGGTAAACAGCACGTTGTGGCAGGCGGAGAGGCGGCGGAACACGTCGTCCTGGATGACATCGTTAGACTTGTCTTCGAAGAACAGATCGCGTTCGTTCTCATACACGTCCATCCCCAGCGCGCCAATTTTCTGCGTTTTGAGGGCTTCGATCGCCGCCTGAGAGTCAATCAGACCGCCACGGCTGGTGTTGATAATCATCACCCCGTCTTTCATCTGGTCAAACGCGCTCTGATTGAGCAGGTGATAGTTCTCGGGGGTCAGCGGACAGTGCAGAGAGATCACGTCCGACTGAGAGAGCAGCGTCGGCAGATCGACATACTCCACGCCCAGCTCCAGCGCGGCAGCACTTGGATACGGATCGAACGCCAGCAGACGCATCCCGAAACCTTTCAGAATACGCAGCGTCGCCACGCCGATTTTACCGGTGCCGATGACGCCTGCGGTTTTACCGTGCATGGTAAAGCCCGTCAGACCTTCGAGAGAGAAGTTGGCATCACGGGTGCGCTGATAAGCACGGTGAATACGTCGGTTCAGAGACATCATCATACCGATGGCATGTTCAGCCACAGCTTCCGGGGAGTAGGCCGGCACGCGCACCACTTTTAACCCCAGCTCTTTCGCCGCATCCAGATCGACGTTGTTAAAGCCCGCGCAGCGCAGCGCGATAAACTTCACGCCGTGCTTTTTCAGCTCTTCCAGCACCGGACGGCTGCCATCGTCGTTGACGAAAATACACACCGCTTCGCATCCGTTCGCCGTTTTGGCGGTTTTTTCAGTCAGCAGAAAGTCAAAAAATTCGAGTTCGAATCCGTAAGTCTCGTTAACATGTTGCAGATACTTTTTATCGTACTGTTTTGTGCTATATACCGCGAGTTTCATAAGACTTTCTCCAGTGATTTTACCATCACGTTAGCATGATTAAAATAATCTTACAATTTATAAAATATTATTGAATTCAATAAGTTCTATGAATAATTCTAGAGCAACTATCCTTAAAAATGGCGTTGACTTCAACTGACTGGCTAAACATGCCACAATGACGGGCACTGTCGGCTTATTTTTTCGCTAAATCAGGATATTAACTGCCCATGAGGGGTAAATACAAAGCCGCAATTGCGCTATTGCTGTTGTTCATTCTTCTGCCGCTGACGCTGCTGATGACGCTCGCCCAGTGGGTGCCAACCCTTGCCGGGATCTGGCTCCCCGTCGGAACGCGCATTGCTTTCGAGAAAAGCCCGCGTCTGACCCGCAATCAAATTATTATCCCCGATCTTCGCTATCTGGTGGAGGACTGCGAAATCGCTCGCGTGGAAAACGCCACGCTGTCGCACCCCAGCCGCTGGAAACTGGATATCGGCGCACTCGATCTCAATACCGCCTGCCTGAGCAAACTGCCGCAGGCGGAACAGGCTAACACCGCGCCCAAAACCCTTGCCGAATGGCAGTCGATGCTGCCGAACACCTGGCTGACGATTGATCGCTTAACGCTCTCTCCGTGGCAGCAGTGGCAGGGCAAACTCGACATCTCTTTAACCCCCTCCGTTCAGGACGTGACCTACCAGGGCGAACAGGTCAAGGTGCGCGGCAAACTTCGCGGGCAAAACCTGACCATCAGCGAGTTTGAAGTCCATCTGCCGGATTACCCGCAGCCGATCAGGCTGGCAGGGGAGTTTACCCTGCCGCTGGTGCCGGACGGCGTGCCGGTGAAAGGCCATGCGGAGGCCACTCTGACGGTGCCGCCGCTGTCATCACCGGTAGACGCTGAACTCGACTGGGAAGAGAACCGTGGTCAGCTGGTGCTGACCGCCCGCGATAACCCCGATCCGCTGCTGGATTTGCCGTGGCAGCTCACTGCTGAACAGCTAATAGTCAGCGACGGACGCTGGCACTGGGATCTGGAGGGGCTACCTCTGAGCGGGCGCGTGGGCGTGAAAGTCGACAACTGGCAGCAGGGGCTGGAAAACGCCACCTTCAGCGGTCGTCTGAACGTGCTGACTCAGGGCGATGCCGGGAAAGGTAACGCCGTGCTGAGCCTCGGACCGGGCAAGCTGAGCATGGAAAACAGCGCTATGCCGCTGCAGGTGACGGGCGAAGCCAAGCAGGGCGACCTGATTCTGTACGCGATTCTGCCAGCCCAACTGACGGGCAGCCTCGCCGATCCGCAGCTCGTCTTTGAACCGGGCGCACTGCTGCGTTCGCGCGGGCGGCTTATCGACTCGCTCAATATCGATGAAATCCGCTGGCCGCTGGCGGGCGTTAAACTCTCGCAAAAAGGGGTGGATGGCCGTCTGCAAGCGATTCTGAAAGCCCATGAAAACGACATGGGCGATTTCGTGCTGCATCTCGACGGACAGGCCAATGACTTCCTGCCGGACAGCGGCCTGTGGCAGTGGCGCTACTGGGGCGATGGGCACTTCACGCCGATGAATGCCCGCTGGGATGTGGCCGGGAAGGGCGAGTGGCGCGACAGTGCCATCGAACTGACGGCGCTCTCGACCGGTTTTGATAAACTGCAGTACGGCACCATGCTGGTGAGCAAGCCGCGTCTGGTGCTGGATCAGCCGGTGCGCTGGCTGCGTGGCGAAAACAATCCGCACTTTAGCGGCGCGCTCTCCCTGGATGCGGAGCAGACGTCGTTCTCCGGCGGCAGCGTGTTACCGCCGTCGACCCTCAAGTTCAGCGTCGACGGCACCGATCCAACGTTCTTCCAGTTTAAAGGCGATCTGCACGCCGGGGCGATTGGCCCGGTCCAGCTGAACGGTCGCTGGGACGGGGAGCGTCTGCGCGGGCAGGCCTGGTGGCCAAAACAGTCCCTGACGGTCTTCCAGCCGCTGGTGCCGCCCGACTGGAAAATGACTCTGCGCGACGGCGAGCTGTACGCTCAGGTGGCGTTTTCGGCGGCCGCTGGGCAAGGATTCGAAGCGGGTGGTCATGGCGTGGTGAAAAGCGGCAGCGTCTGGATGCCCGACAACCAGATCAACGGTGTCGATTTTGTACTGCCGTTCCGCTTCAGCGAAGGCACCTGGTCTCTGGGCACGCGCGGACCGGTCACGCTGCGCATCGCCGAAGTGATAAACCAGGTCACCGCACGCAATATTACCGCCGATTTGCAGGGCGATTACCCGTGGAGTGAATCTCACCCGCTGCTGTTGACCAACGTCAGCACCGACGTACTGGGCGGAAAAATCACCCTCCAACAGCTGCGGATGCCGCAGCACGATCCGGCGCTGCTGAGGGTGCAGAATATCTCCTCCAGCGAGCTTATCAGTGCCGTCAATCCGAAACAGTTTACCCTGTCCGGCCCTGTGAGCGGGGCGCTGCCGTTCTGGCTGGAGAACGAAAAATGGATCATCAAAGACGGCTGGCTGACTAACCCCGGCCCGATGACGCTGCGTCTGGATAAAGACACGGCAGACGCCATCGTTAAAGACAACATGGCGGCGGGCGTGGCGATTAACTGGCTTCGCTATATGGAAATTTCTCGCTCGTGGACGAAAATCAATGTAGATAATCTGGGTGTGTTGACCATGCAGGCGGCGATCAGCGGCACCAGCCGCGTCGACGGTAAAAGCAACACCGTGAACCTCAATTACACTCACGAAGAGAATCTTTTTACCCTGTGGCGCAGCCTGCGCTATGGGGATAATTTACAGGCATGGCTTGAGCAACACGCGGCGTTACCGGATGCCCGCTGTCAGGCAGGCAAGGAATGTGAGGAACAACAATGAAAAAGCTGACAGGCGCGCTCGGCGTGGTCATGGTCGCAATGCTATCAGGCTGTACGCCCCGAATCGAAGTGGCGGCACCGAAAGAGCCGATCACCATCAATATGAACGTCAAAATCGAACATGAAATCCACATCAAAGTGGATAAAGACGTCGAAACCCTGCTGAAATCGCGCAGCGATCTGTTCTGAGGATGCCATGAAACGACTTCTTGCAATCGGTCTGCTGGCGCTGGGCATGAGCGTTCAGGCGCAGGCCATCACCTTAAACGAAGCGCGCGCACAGGGGCTGGTGGGCGAGACGCTCAGCGGCTACATCGCGCCGCTGCGCCAGGATAAGCAAACGCTGGCGCTGGTGAACGAGATCAACGCGGCGCGCACCGAAAGCTACCAGAAACTGGCGGACAGCAACAATATTCCGGTGGATGAAGTGGCGAAAATGGCCGGGCAAAAGCTGGTGGCCCGCGCGCAGCCCGGCGAATACGTGAAGGGTATCAACGGAAAGTGGCTGAGGAAGTGATCAGCGGTAGCGCTTGCGATACTCGCCTGGCGACACGCCAAAGCGCTGCTTAAAGGCCGTAGAGAAATGGCTATGGTCGGCAAAGCCCCAGCTATAGCCAATGCCCGCCAGTTTTTCATCATCGCCTGTGGCGCGTAGCACCTGCGCGCACAGGTCCAGCCGCCGGTTTTTGATGTACTGCGCCACCACCAGCCCTTTATCGGCAAACATGCGATACAGGCTGCGCACCGACATCCCGCTCTCGGTGGCAATCCACTCCGGTCGCAGCGCTTCCGACTGAATATGGGAATCGATCAGCGACAGCACATTCTGGAACTGACGCTCTTTACGCGGCGGCGCAGATTCGCGCTGCTGAAACGCCGGGCGCAACAGACACACCATCGCTTCCAGCGCCGCTTCGCTCTCCATATCGCTCAGCTGCGCATTATCCATACTCTCCTGCAACAGCCGATAGCTCAGCTGCACGGTGGGCAGCGTGCGCGACAGCTTATGGGCGCAGCTCACCTCCTGGAAACGGCACTGCTGTTCCAGTATCTGGCGCGGCAGTAAGAGGGAAATCTGGCGCGATTTGTCGTGCCAGTAGATCGAGCAGGGGCGTGAGGCGTCAATCAGCGTAATGTCGCCCGCGTCGATCACGATCTGCTTATCATCCTGCTCCAGCGTAGCCTGACCTTCGAGCTGAAACACGGTGTAAAACCAGGCGTCGTTGCTGGTTTTGATCTCCTGACGGGTGCGAAACAGGTTAACGCCTGCGGCGGTGACGGTGCTGAGCTTCAGGCTTCTGGCATAGCTGGTTTCCAGTTCACCGATGAACTGGCCCGGCAACGGGCGCGCGGCAAAGCTGCCACACACCTGGTTAATTTGCGCCAGCCATTGCTGATATTTTTCCTGCTCACTTGCACACGCCATCTTTCATCTCGCTGCACTGTCAATGTTTTTGCATTGTTGCATTTGTGTTGCATTTTGTCAGAGGTCAGGGCTGACTATAGGAAAGAACACTCGCTGATAACAGTGTTATAAGCCGGAATTATCATGATTTGCGGGGGCTGTCACAGGTGGCAAAACGAATGTCACAGAGATAAAAGCGCGTTTTGCCAACCCATCTTAGACTGCGATGACACCCTGCGAATAATAATGAAGGAGCACCCTATGTCTGAGTCACAGACCGCCGTCCTGCAAAGCGTGCAACAGTTTTTAGACCGTCATCATGGCCTGTGGATCGAGGGCCGCCCGTCTGCCTCTGAAAGTGAAAAGCGCCTGAACATATTCAATCCGGCGACGGGTGAAGTGATTGCCTCCACGGCAGATGCGAGTGTGGACGACGTGGATCGCGCGGTGATGTCCGGCTGGCGCGCCTTTGTCTCCCGCAGCTGGGCCGGGAAACTGCCTGCCGAGCGCGAGCGCATTTTGCTGCGTTTTGCCGATCTGGTGGAGCAGCATACGGAAGAGCTGGCGCAGCTCGAAACCCTGGAGCAGGGCAAATCGATTAACATCTCCCGCGCGTTTGAAGTGGGCTGCACCCTGAACTGGATGCGCTACACCGCCGGGCTGACCACCAAAATTGCGGGCAAAACGCTCGATCTCTCTATTCCGCTGCCGCAAGGGGCGCGCTATCAGGCGTGGACCCGTAAAGAGCCGGTCGGCGTGGTGGCCGGAATTGTCCCCTGGAACTTCCCGCTGATGATTGGCATGTGGAAGGTGATGCCTGCGCTGGCCGCGGGCTGCTCTATCGTGATCAAACCGTCGGAAACCACGCCACTGACCCTGCTGCGCGTGGCCGAACTGGCAAGCGAGGCGGGCGTT
The DNA here is from genome assembly GCF_050435885.1 of Lelliottia sp. 489. Classification (NCBI taxonomy): domain Bacteria; kingdom Pseudomonadati; phylum Pseudomonadota; class Gammaproteobacteria; order Enterobacterales; family Enterobacteriaceae; genus Lelliottia; species Lelliottia sp. 489. Next base: position 451,327 of record NZ_JBNDLC010000001.1, read on the forward strand.
CCCGATGGCGTATTTAACGTCGTCACCGGTAGCGGTGCCGTGTGCGGCGCGGCATTAACTTCGCACCCCCATATCGCCAAAGTGAGTTTTACCGGCTCAACGGCCACCGGCAAACAGATCGCACGCACCGCCGCCGATACCTTAACGGGCGTAACCCTGGAGCTGGGCGGCAAAAACCCGGCTATCGTGCTGAAAGATGCCGACCCGGCGTGGGTGGTGGAAGGACTCATGACCGGCAGCTTCCTCAACCAGGGGCAGGTATGTGCCGCCAGTTCGCGCATTTACATTGAAGCACCGCTGTTTGATACCCTGGTGAGCCACTTTGAGCAGGCGGTGAAATCCCTGAGCGTCGGGCCAGGCATGTCGCCCACGGCACACATCAACCCGCTGGTCTCCCGCGCCCATTGCGACAAAGTGCAAACCTTCCTCAACGAGGCGCAGCTCAGCCATGCCGAGCTGATTACCGGCAACAGCGGCCCGGATAAACAGGGCTATTACGTTGCGCCAACGCTGGTTGTAAACCCCGATGCCAGCCTGCGCCTGACCCGCGAAGAGGTGTTTGGCCCGGTGGTAAATCTGGTGCGAGTGGCCGATGGGGAAGAGGCACTCCAGCTGGCGAACGACACGGAGTATGGCCTGACGGCCAGCGTCTGGACGCAAAATATCAGCAAAGCGCTGGAGTACACGGACCGTTTACAGGCGGGAACCGTGTGGGTGAACAGCCATACGCTGATCGACGCCAACCTGCCGTTTGGCGGCATGAAACAGTCCGGCACAGGCCGCGATTTTGGTCCTGACTGGCTGGATGGCTGGTGTGAAACGAAGTCGGTGTGTGTGCGGTATTAATTGCCCTTGTCGGGTGGCGGCAACGCTGCCCGACCTACAAACGTAAAGCCCTCAGCCTCTGGGTGAGAGGGCTGCAGTTCACATACTTCTTTATTGTCGTCCAGGCGATGCCGCCACTCACAAAACCCTCACCGTACCTGTCTATTCCGCCCACCATTTTTCAGCCGATATAACGCCGAAGCTACCCGTATCACCTGCAGCGCGCGGGATCGAATTTGCGGGGGCAATGTGGTATCTCATTAAAAAAAGCCGGGCATTTGCCCGGCCAGATTTGCTACTTCTCGTCTTTCTTCTTGCCGAGCGTGGGTGTCTCGTCGAAGAAATTCCACGGTTTGAGCAGGGTATGAACCCACTCTGTCGGCATGATCGGCCACTCCTCGGCGCGCGCCACGTGCGTGGTGCCGGTGGTCATCCACACCACATCGTCCTGATTATCGATGGATTCGTTATCTTTGCTGTACTGCCCCAGACCGCTGTCGTGAATCGAACGGTTCGGGAATTTGCCTTCCGGATAGCGCTCATTCGCATGGTAGCGCGTGACCCACAGCTGCTTATCCATAAAGCTCAGGCGATGGTAGATCCACTCGTCTGGCGCGAATTTCGCGCCGCTCGCGACCGGGTGAGTGCCGCCCGCGTAAGGGATAATCTGGTACGACACCGGGTTGCCCATGCGGTTCTCTTTGCTGGTGTTGCTCAGGAGTCGAATGGTGCCGGGGTCGAACTTCTGCGCCGCCTGCTGCTCCGTATCAATATTGTACTGATTCACCTGCATGGTGCTGGTGCGCGGGCCACCGGCGGTGTTCGGTTTCACCTCCGGGTCCATCGCCACCAGACGGTTGTTGGTGCCATCCACGTCCATATCCAGACGGAAGTTGTAGATGTGCTGGTGGGTAGTTCCGACGATGTTGTGGTCGATCAGGGTGCCATATTTGGTATCGTCTTTGGCGCTCGGGTCATGCATGGTTTTAGCCTGCACACCTTTTACCGCTTCGATACCCGTTGCGCCAGCATCGATGCCGATGGTGCCGTTTTCGTGGAAGATCCAGTCAAAGATATAGTCGTAGTTACCGACGGTACTGATCCAGCGCACCACCAGTTCACGGCGTTCGGTGCTGACGTTCGGTTTGCCCATCTCCTGATGCTTAAATTCCGGCCCGGCGTAGCGTTCAAACACGGCAATCGCGCGGGGGATCTCCATCGGCGTGCCGGTGTAATCCGGAATGGTTTCGTTGAGCATCACCGCGTTCGACGGCGCATCTTTGCCGCGCACCAGCGGCGAGGTCAGGGTGCCCATGCCGTAATCACCGGAATCGAGATAGGCTTTAAAGTACCAGCCCACGTCCGGGTCGCCATAAGGGACAATCATCCCGCCGAGCGAGCCCTGATACATCACCTGGCGTTTTTTGCCGTTGTCGTTATAGGTCACAGTCGAGATGACAGGCCCGACGCGGGAGTCGAGACTCAGGTGGAAGTCCCAGTTCTGCCAGTGGATCATATCGCCCGTAATGGTGTAGTTCTTGCCCTCTGGCTCGACAATCTCCAGCGGTTTTTTGACGGTGGCGATACGGTCACGACCATCATACGGACGCGGATTCATTGGCACCGGCACCACCGGGCCTTCTTCAATTTTAAGGATTTTTTTCTGCTCGAGATCGACCACGGCTACCAGGTTTTCAATCGGGTGTGCCCAGTAGTTACCGTCGCCGGTGTCGAGATAGCTGACCACTTTCAGCAGGCGCTCTTCCTGTTTCAGACCGTCTTTCCCGTCAAAATAGCCGACGGTCAGCGGGGTACCGATCACTTTCTGCGGGTCGTCCACGCCGTGTTTTTTCAGCGCTTGCGCATATTCCGGGCTGCTCATGATGATCTGCTGTACGGCGGTGAAATCATCCAGCAGCACCATGCCGTGGGCGTCGTTGACCGGCGTCCAGCTCAGGACTTTTTTGTCCTTCAGATCAACGACGCTTTCAATGACGTGTTTACCATCCAGCATGGTGACATTCGCCTGACGCGGAGCATCGACAGCCGTGCCGTTCAGGACAAAATCCCACACTTTGGCTTTGTCGGGTTCGGCCAGCGCAATCTGGGTGAAGCGGGTATTAGGTTTGAACTCCGCCGCAGTTTTCACGATCTCGACGGCCTGTTTAATTTCGTCTGCGGTCAGTGCGTTGAGCGGATGCGGGCGTTTTTCCACCTGGAAAGTCTGATCAAGTCCCGACTGGAAAACATCGTTGATGAAGGTGTCGGAGATAAACGCCTTGTTGTCTTTCATCACCACCGGCACCTGCAGTTTTAGCGGCTTGCCGTTGACGATGGCGGTATTCGCGCCCGGTTTGACCTTCACAAAGGCACCGTCTTTGGCAATGGTAAACATCTGGGCGTAATCGTCCCATTGCACATCGGCGCCAAAATCGGCCAGGGTTTTATCCATCGGAACCATATGCGCTTCGCCGCCATGGGCGAACGCGGGAGATTGCCAGGCGCATAACAACGCGACAGCCACGGCCAGTGCCGTCTTACGGGCAGAAAAAGAAGAAGGGCTTCCCATCGTTGACCTCATCATTATTGTGTTATTGGTGTTGTGCAGCGTTATCCTGGCAGGCGCGGGCGCAAAGTGTTTGCCTGCACCTGCCAGGTTATTTGTCACTCTTGCCAAATTAAAAACCGGGAAGGGGCCTTCCCGGTAAAAAGACACATCAGTCGGTGAAATCGCCCTGCTGGCGAGCCACGAGAGTCAGAATGGAGTAAAGCGCGACAGGCTGCTGGTGCTGGTTAAAGACCTCGACGGCCCATTCCACCACGCCGGTCGGTTTTTCGTCTGCGGTGCGCTGTTTCTTCAGGGTTTTGCGCTTACAGGTCAGACGCACCTGAATGGTATCGCCCGGTTTGACCGGCTCGATAAAGCGCAGATTTTCCATGCCGTAGTTGGCGATGACCGGCCCGACACCCGCATCAACGAACAGACCCGCCGCCGCAGAAATCACAAAGTAACCGTGTACCACGCGCTCGCCGAAGATAGACTCCGCCGCGCCAATTTTGTCCATGTGGGCGTAGAAATGATCGCCGCTCAGACAGGCAAAATTGACGATGTCCGTTTCGGTCAGGGTGCGGCGCGGAGTCAGCAGGCTGTCGCCCGGCTGCAGCTCTTCGAAGTATTTGCGGAACGGGTGTACGCGATCTTCCTGTACCTGTGCACCGCGCACCCACTGTTGGCTGACGGCGGCGAGCATCGACGGACTGCCCTGAATCGCGGTACGTTGCAGATAGTGCTTCACCGCACGCAGCCCGCCCAGCTCTTCACCGCCGCCCGCGCGCCCCGGGCCGCCGTGAACCAATTGCGGCAACGGAGAGCCGTGGCCGGTAGACTCTTTCGCTGACTCGTTGTTAAGGATCTGGATACGCCCATGCGCCCGCGCCGCGCCGGAAATAAACTGGCGGGCGATATTTGCATTCGCCGTTACCAGCGTTCCGGCAAGGCTGCCTTCACCGGCACGCGCCAGAGTCATGGCGTGGTCTGCGTCACGATACGGCATCAGCGTGGCGACCGGACCAAAGGCTTCCGTCGCGTGAACGGCAGGGGACTCGTCAGGCTGCGGACAGAAGAGCAGCGTCGGCGGGAAGAATGCGCCCGCAGCGTGTAGATCGGCTTTACCGCCGAGACGGATCTGGCAGCCCGCAGACACCAGCAGATCGACTTTTTCCTGCACATCGGCACGCTGATCCGCGTTGACCAGCGCCCCCATTTTGACCCCTTCCTGCGCCGGATCGCCAACCACCACTTTTTCGAGACGGGCGATCAGCGCCTGGCTGACCGCTTCAGTCTGCCCTTGCGGAACAATAATGCGGCGAATGGCGGTACATTTTTGCCCGGCTTTGGCGGTCATCTCACGCACCACTTCACGGATAAACAGCGCAAATTCCGGCTGCTCCGGCGTCACGTCTTCCCCCAGCACGCAGCAGTTCAGCGAGTCTGCTTCCATGGTGAACGGAATGGATTTGCCAACGATATTCGGGTGCACACGCAGCATCTGCCCGGTGGAGGCGGAGCCGGTAAACGTCACTACGTCCTGGAAATCGAGATGATTCAGCAGATCGCCCGCACCGCCGCAGATCAGGCTAATCGCCCCCTCCGGGACCAGGCCACTGTCGACGATGGATTTGACCATCGCCTGGGTGACCTGCGCGGTAGCGGTAGCCGGTTTAATGATTGCGGGCATCCCGGCAAGCCAGGTCGGCGCCAGTTTTTCCAGCATCCCCCAGCAGGGAAAGTTGAAGGCGTTGATATGCACCGCCACGCCGGATTTGGACGTCAGCACATGGCGCGCGGCAAAACCGCCTTCCTTCGACAGGGGGATCAGCTCGTCTTCTGGCCACAGGGTGTCATCGGGCAGTTCACGGCTGCCGAGGCTGGCGTAGGTGAACATCGTGCCGATGCCGCCTTCGATATCCACCCAGCTGTCCGCGCGGGTCGCGCCGGTCTCTGCCGACAGGGCATAAAAATGATCTTTCTGGCTCAGCAAATGTTTGGCGACTGCTTTCAGCATCGCCGCACGTTCGATAAAGGTCATCGCGCGAAGTGATTCACCGCCGCGTTCGATGGCAAAGCGACGCGCTGCCGCCATATCCAGACCTTCGCTGGTCACACTCCACAGGGCTTCGCCGCTGATGGCGTGATGAATGTTGCGCTCACGGCCCCGGCCAGACTGCCAGGTGCCGGACAAGAAGCTGGCTAACTGCTGCATCTCTCTTCTCCAAATGTTACGTAATTTCACTATAGATAGTTTGATTATGAATCATAAAAAGCAAGTGATGTTTTAATGATTTGTTAACAATGTGATCTTGTCGGATGAATCTTCAGGCGAACAGCGCCCGCCATAAGCGGCTTGCAGTAAAAGCCTTGCGAGCGACATCACAAAATAGACAAACACTCCTTGGGGTTATATTTAACCTTTGTGTAACTTTTAAGAAACGAAGTGATTCATCATTAAACGATGATTGGCTATTTAACGAATCATAAAGGTGACGACGTGACGGAAGAACAACGCTTTGAACAGCGCATCGCACAGGAGACAGCCATCGAGCCGCAAGACTGGATGCCGGACGCCTACCGCAAAACCCTGATCCGCCAGATTGGTCAGCATGCGCACTCCGAAATTGTCGGCATGCTGCCGGAAGGAAACTGGATCACCCGCGCGCCGACACTGCGCCGCAAAGCGATTCTGCTGGCGAAAGTGCAGGATGAGGCGGGGCACGGGCTGTATCTCTACAGCGCGGCGGAGACCCTGGGCTGTGCGCGGGAAGACATCTACCAGAAGATGCTCGACGGCAAGATGAAATACTCCTCGATCTTCAACTACCCAACCCTGAGCTGGGCCGACATCGGCGTGATTGGCTGGCTGGTCGATGGCGCGGCCATCGTTAACCAGGTGGCCCTGTGCCGCACCTCTTACGGGCCATATGCCCGCGCAATGGTGAAAATCTGTAAAGAAGAGAGCTTCCACCAGCGCCAGGGGTTTGAAGCCTGTATGGCACTCGCGCAGGGCAGCGAATCTCAGCGCCAGATGCTGCAGGACGCCATCAACCGTTTCTGGTGGCCCGCGCTGATGATGTTCGGACCGAACGACGACAACTCCCCCAACAGCGCCCGCAGCCTGGCCTGGAAAATCAAACGCTTCGGCAATGACGAACTGCGCCAGCGCTTTGTCGACAATACCGTCGCACAGGTCGAGATGCTGGGCATGACCGTGCCGGATGCGGATCTGCAGTTCGATGAAGCGAGCGGCCACTACCGCTTTGGCGAAATCGACTGGCATGAATTTGAGGAAGTGATTAACGGACGCGGCATCTGCAACCACGAGCGCCTCGCCGCGAAACGTAAAGCCTGGGAAGAAGGAGCGTGGGTGCGCGAAGCCGCACTGGCGCACGCAGAAAAACAACATGCCCGCACCGCCGCGTAAGAGGAATTAACCATGAGCAATGTCTACTGGCCGTTATATGAAGTGTTTGTTCGCAGCAAACAGGGGTTATCCCACCGTCACGTTGGCAGCCTGCACGCCGCCGATGACCGCATGGCGCTGGAAAATGCGCGCGATGCCTACACCCGTCGCAGCGAAGGCTGTTCGATCTGGGTGGTGAAAGCGAGCGAAATTGTCGCCTCGCAGCCGGAAGAGCGCGGAGAATTTTTCGACCCCGCAGAGAGCAAGGTCTACCGTCATCCGACCTTTTACACCCTCCCTGATGGCATCGAGCACATGTGAGGATGAATATGAAAGCAACAACGCAATATGCCCTGCGTCTGGGTGATAACTGTCTGGTCCTGTCGCAGCGTCTCGGCGCGTGGTGCGGCCATGCGCCGGAGCTGGAGATCGATCTGGCGCTGGCCAATATCGGCCTGGATTTACTCGGACAGGCGCGCAATTTCTTAACCTACGCCGCCGAACTGGAAGGACAGGGCGACGAAGACACGCTGGCCTTTGGCCGCGATGAGCGTCAGTTCAGCAATCTGCTGCTGGTGGAGCAGCCGAACGGTAACTTCGCCGACACCCTGGTGCGTCAGTATTTCATCGACGCCTGGCACGTGGCGCTCTTTACCCGTCTGACCCAAAGCCGCGACGCGCAGCTGGCCGCGATTGCCGCGAAAGCGATCAAAGAGGCGCGCTACCACCTGCGCTTTAGCCGCGGCTGGCTGGAGCGTCTGGGCAACGGCACGGAGGTGTCGGCGCAAAAAATGCAGCAGGCGATCGATTCCCTGTGGCGCTTTACCGCCGAACTGTTCGAAGCCGATGCGCTGGAAGAGCAGCTTATTGCCGAGGGGATCGCCGTCGACCCGCGCGAACTCCGCGCCGAGTGGGAAGCGGAAGTGTTTGCCGGTTTCCAGCAGGCCAGCCTGAACATTCCGGAAGAGGCGGCGTATCGCACCGGCGGCAAAAAAGGGCTGCACACCGAACATCTGGGACCGATGCTGGCGGAGATGCAGTATCTCCAGCGCATGTATCCCGGTCAGCAGTGGTAAGAGGAGGTCGCTATGCAACGTCTCGCTGAGATCGCCCCGGCGGAAATCCCGCAAATCTGGTCGCTGTTAAGCCAGATCCCGGACCCGGAAGTGCCGGTACTCACCATCACCGACTTAGGCATGGTGCGCAGCGTCTGCGCACAGGCGGGCGGCTGGGTGATTGGCTTTACGCCAACCTATTCGGGCTGTCCGGCGACGGAGCATCTGCTCGGCGCCATTCGCGAGACGATGACCGCCCACGGTTTTACGCCGGTGCATATCGTCCTGCAGCTTGACCCGGCCTGGACAACCGACTGGATGACCGACGACGCCCGCGCGCGACTGCGTGAATACGGCATCAGCCCGCCGGTAGGCCATAGCTGCCATGCGCATGCCCCTGCCGAGGTGGCCTGCCCGCGCTGCGCGAGCACCGACACGTCGGTTATCAGTGAATTTGGTTCAACGGCCTGTAAAGCGCTCTATCGCTGTAACACCTGCCGTGAACCTTTCGACTATTTCAAATGTATCTGAGGTTGCCATGACAACGTTTCATTCCTTAACGGTGGCAAAAGTGGAACCCGAAACCCGCGATGCGGTGACCATTACTTTCGCGATCCCACAGACTTTGCAGGACGCCTACCGTTTCCGCCCCGGTCAGCATTTGACGCTCAAAGCGCAGCTGGCAGGCGAAGAGTTACGCCGCTGCTACTCCATTTGTCGCAGCGTAACGCCGGGCGAAATCAGCGTGGCGGTGAAAGCCATCGACGGCGGGCGTTTTTCTCGCTATGCCCGCGATGAGATCAAACAGGGTATGGCGCTGGAGGTGATGGTCCCTCAGGGTCACTTTGGCTATCAGCCGCAGGCGGAACGCGCCGGGCGCTATCTGGCGATTGCCGCCGGTTCAGGGATCACGCCGATGCTGGCGATTATCTCCAGCACCCTGCAGGTCGAGCCGCAGAGCCATTTCACCCTGATCTACGGTAACCGCAGCAGCCAGAGCATGATGTTCCGCCAGGCGCTGGCGGATCTGAAAGACACCTGGCCGCAGCGCCTGCAGCTGGTGAATATTTTCAGTCAGGAGACCCTCGACAGTGAACTGCTGCACGGGCGTATCGACGGCGAAAAATTGCAGCAGCTGGGAAAAACGCTGATCGATTTCAGCCTGTTCGACGAAGCCTTTATCTGCGGCCCTTCGGCGATGATGGACGACGCCGAGCTGGCGCTGAAAGCGCTGGGGATGCCGGAGAAAACTATACACCTTGAGCGCTTTAATACGCCGGGGAGCGCCGTGAAACGCGCGACGACGATTCAGGCGCAGGGGCAGAAAGTGACCGTTCGTCAGGATGGCCGCGACCGCGAAATCACGCTCACCGCTGACGACGAAAGCATTCTCGATGCGGCCCTGCGTCAGGGCGCAGATCTGCCGTACGCCTGCAAGGGTGGCGTCTGCGCCACCTGCAAATGCAAGGTGCTGCGCGGAAAAGTCGATATGGCGACCAACTACAGCCTGGAGCCGGACGAGCTGGCGGCGGGATATGTCTTGAGCTGCCAGGCGCTGCCGCTGACCGCCGACGTGGTGGTCGATTTTGACGCGAAGGGGATGGCATGAGCGAGCTGATTGTCACCCGTCATGGTCGCGTGCTGCAGCTGACGCTGAACCGTCCGGCGGCGCGCAACGCCCTGAACAACGCGCTGCTTTCGCAACTGGCGGACGAGCTGGAAGCCGCTGCGGTTGATGGCGAGATCTCCGCCTGTGTCATTTATGGCAACGAACGCTGCTTTGCCGCCGGGGCCGATCTCAACGAGATGGCGGAGAAAGATCTGCCCGCCACGCTGAACGACGTTCGCCCGCTGATCTGGGCGCGCATTAACGCTTTTAACAAACCGCTGATTGCCGCCGTAAACGGTTTTGCGCTCGGCGCAGGCTGCGAATTGGCACTGCTGTGTGACGTGGTGATCGCCGGAGACAACGCCCGTTTTGGTTTGCCGGAAATCACACTTGGCATTATGCCGGGCGCGGGCGGCACCCAGCGTCTGATCCGCAGCGTCGGCAAGTCCCTCGCCAGCAAAATGGTGCTGACGGGCGAAAGTATTAGCGCGCAGCAGGCGCAGTTGGCGGGGCTGGTGAGCGACGTATTCCCGTCGGCGCTGGTGCTGGAATATGCCCTGAAGCAGGCCGCACTGATGGCGCGTCATTCTCCGCTGGCGTTGCAGGCCGCGAAACAGGCGCTGCGCCAGTCGCAGGAAGTGCCGCTACAGGCCGGCCTGGCTCAGGAGCGTCAGCTGTTTACGCTGCTGTCTGCCACGGAAGACCGCCGGGAAGGCATCGCCGCTTTCTTACAAAAACGCACCCCCGACTTTAAAGGACGCTAATTGTGGAATTTATTCTGAGTCATGTTGAGCAGGGCGTGATGACCATTACGCTGAACCGCCCGGAGCGTCTGAACAGCTTTAACGATGTCATGCATCAGCAGCTTTCCGAGTGCCTGAAGCAGGCCGAACGGGATGACACTATCCGCTGCCTGTTGATTACCGGTGCCGGACGCGGTTTTTGCGCCGGGCAGGATCTGAATGATCGCAACGTCGATCCGAACGGCCCCGCGCCGGATCTCGGCTACTCCGTGGAAACTTTCTACAACCCGCTGGTACGCCGCCTGGCAAAACTGCCGAAACCGGTGATCGCGGCGGTGAACGGTGTGGCAGCGGGAGCAGGCGCGACGCTGGCGCTGGGCTGCGACATGGTGATCGCCGCGCGTTCCGTGAACTTCATGATGGCGTTTAGCAAACTCGGGCTGGTGCCGGATTGCGGCGGCACCTGGCTGCTGCCGCGCGTCGCCGGACGTGCGCGGGCCATGGGGCTGGCGCTGCTGGGCGATAAGCTGAGCGCAGAGCAGGCGCACGCCTGGGGGATGATCTGGCAGGTGGTTGACGATGAAGAACTGTCATCCACCGCGCAGAAACTGGCGATCCATTTTGCCTCTCAGCCGACCTTGGGTCTGGGGCTGATCAAACAGGCGATGAACGCCGCCGAAACCAACACCCTGGACGAACAGCTCGATCTGGAGCGTGATTATCAGCGACTGGCCGGGCGCAGCGACGACTATCGCGAAGGCGTGAGCGCGTTTCTCGCCAAACGCCCGCCGAATTTCACGGGGAAATAAGATGACGATGAGAATTCACACCGTCGCCGTGATCGGTAGCGGCACCATGGGGGCCGGGATCGCGGAAGTGGCCGCCAGCAACGGACATCAGGTACTGGTGTACGACATCGCTTCAGACGCCGTGGTTCGCGCCATCGAGGGCATCCGCACGCGGCTGGAATCCCGCGTCGCGCGCGGAAAATTGTCCTCCGAGGCCAGCGAAAAAATCGTCGCGCGTCTGCTCCCCGTTAACGATATCCAGGCGCTCGCCGCCGCCGATCTGGTGATTGAAGCGGCCTCCGAGCGCCTTGAGGTGAAAAAAGCGCTGTTCAAACAGCTGGGCGATATCTGCCCGCCGCAGACGCTGCTCACCAGTAACACCTCGTCGATTTCAATCACCGCGGTGGCTGCCGAGGTGCGCCATCCGGAACGCGTCGCCGGGCTGCATTTCTTTAACCCGGCGCCGGTGATGAAGCTGGTGGAAGTGGTGAGCGGGCTGGGGACGTCAACCGAAGTGGCGGATCTGCTGTGCGAGCTGGCGCTGAACTGGGGCAAACAGCCGGTGCGCTGCCAGTCCACGCCTGGGTTTATCGTCAACCGCGTGGCGCGCCCGTTCTACTCCGAAGCCTGGCGCGCGCTGGAAGAGAATGTCGCCCCGGCGCAGGACATCGACGCCGCGCTGCGCGAAGGCGGCGGTTTCCCGATGGGGCCGCTGGAGCTGACGGATTTGATCGGGCAGGACGTGAACTTTGCCGTGACCTGCTCGGTATTTAACGCTTTCTGGCAGGAGCGCCGTTTTCTGCCGTCGCTGGTTCAGCAGGAGCTGGTGCTTGGCGGACGTTTCGGTAAGAAAACCGGGCAGGGGGTTTACGACTGGCACAGCGAGCGGCCAGCCGCCCAGTGGCTGGAACCGGTCGGCGCGACCTTTAGCCCGACGACCATCGCTAAAAGAAGTGACGGTGTCACGGAAATCGACGAAGTGCTGCTGGTGGAAACTACCGGCGAAACCGCGCAAAGCCTCGCCCTGCGCCTTAATTCACCGGTGGTGGTGGTCGATCGAATGGACGGCGACGCCGTGGTGATTGCCGCAGCGGCCAGTAATCCGCACTCCGCCACGCAAAAAGCGATTTATCACCTGCAGCAGCAGGGAAAACGCGTTCTGCAAAGTGCGGATTATCCCGGTCTGCTGATCTGGCGCACCGTGGCGATGATCATCAACGAAGCGCTGGATGCCCTGCAGAAAGGGGTGGCCAGCGAGCAGGATATCGACACCGCCATGCGCCTCGGCGTGAACTATCCCGTCGGGCCTATTGCCTGGGGGGAACGTCTGGGCTGGCAGCGCCTGCTGATTCTGCTGGAAAACCTGCAACGCCACTACGGCGAAGAACGTTATCGCCCCTGTTCACTGCTGCGCCAGCGTGCGCTTCTGGAGAGTAGCTATGAGTCATAACGCCTGGCACAACGCCCGCGCCATGTATGAAAACGATGCCTGCGCCCAGGCGCTAGGGATCGACATTATCGAGATGGACGAGGGCTACGCGGTGCTGACCATGACCATCACGCCGCAGATGCTCAACGGCCACAAAACCTGCCACGGTGGCCAGCTGTTCTCGCTGGCGGATACGGCGTTCGCCTACGCCTGCAACAGCCAGGGGCTGGCGGCGGTGGCCTCGGCCTGCTCCATTGATTTTCTGCGCCCAGGGTTTGCCGGAGACAAGCTGACCGCCAGCGCCCGCGTGAAACATCAGGGCAAACTGACCGGCGTGTACGACATCGAAATTACTAACCAACAACAAAAAACAGTCGCCCTGTTCCGCGGTAAATCGCACCGCATTGGCGGCAGTGTGACAGGAGAAGCCTGATGCGTGATGCATTTATCTGTGATGGTGTTCGTACCCCGGTGGGGCGTTATGGCGGTGCGTTGTCCGGCGTGCGTGCAGACGATCTGGCGGCCGTCCCGCTGCGCGCGCTGCTGGCGCGTTATCCGCACCTGGATGCAGAACGTATTGACGATGTGATTTTCGGCTGCGCGAACCAGGCCGGGGAAGATAACCGCAACGTGGCGCGCATGGCCGCGTTGCTGGCGGGCTTTCCGCAGACGGTGTCGGGCACGACCATCAACCGTCTGTGCGGCTCCGGGCTGGACGCCGTGGGGTTTGCGGCGCGCGCAATTAAAGCGGGCGATGCGGATCTGCTGATCGCCGGTGGCGTTGAGTCCATGTCCCGTGCGCCGTTTGTGATGGGCAAAGCCACCACAGCCTTCCAGCGTCAGGCAGAGATGTACGACACCACCATTGGCTGGCGATTTGTGAATCCGCTCATGCATCAGCAATTCGGAACTGACAGCATGCCCGAAACGGCAGAGAATGTAGCTGAATTGTTAAATATTAGCCGCGCCGATCAGGACGCGTTTGCGCTGCGCAGCCAACAGCGTACCGCGCAGGCCCAGCAGAACGGCATTCTGGCGCAGGAGATCGTGCCGGTGAGCGTGGCGGGCAAAAAGGGCGTTATCACCGAAGTGCGGGTGGATGAACATCCCCGCGCCGACACCACCTTAGCGCAGCTTTCCGCACTCAAAACCCCGTTTCGTAAAAACGGCGTCGTGACGGCCGGGAACGCATCGGGGGTGAACGACGGTGCGGCAGCGCTGATTATTGCCAGCCGTGAGATGGCGCAGCAGCAGGGGTTAACCCCGCGTGCGCGCATCGTGGCGATGGCCAGTGCCGGCGTCGAACCGCGACTGATGGGGCTTGGCCCGGTTCCGGCCACACGCAAAGTGCTGGAGCGCGCGGGTCTGAGCATTAACGATATGGACGTGATTGAGCTGAACGAAGCGTTTGCATCGCAGGCTCTGGGCGTGTTGCGCCAGCTGGGGTTAGCGGATGATGCCGCGCACGTAAACCCGAACGGCGGCGCGATTGCCCTGGGCCATCCGCTGGGGATGAGCGGCGCACGACTGGTGCTGGCGGCCAGTAATGAATTGCATCGACGCAACGGGCGCTACGCGCTTTGTACGATGTGCATCGGTGTGGGCCAGGGCATTGCCCTGATCCTGGAGCGTGTTTGAGCAAAACTACCTGCGAGTACCCTACAAAATGACAACGACAACAACACAACTTGATGCCATTGAAACAGCCTCGGTGGACGAATTACAGGCGCTGCAAACTGAACGCCTGAAGTGGACGCTGAAGCATGCTTATAACAATGTACCCATGTACAAACGCAAATTCGACGCTGCGGGCGTGCATCCTGACGATTTCAAAGAGCTGTCCGATCTCAATAAATTTCCCTGCACGACCAAACAGGATCTGCGGGATAACTACCCGTTCGATACCTTCGCGGTGCCGATGGAGCAGGTGGTGCGCATTCACGCCTCGTCCGGCACCACCGGTAAACCGACGGTGGTGGGCTATACCCAAAACGATATCGATAACTGGGCCAATATCGTGGCCCGTTCCCTACGCGCGGCCGGTGGCACCGCGAAAGACAAAATTCACGTGGCGTATGGTTACGGTTTATTTACCGGCGGGCTGGGTGCGCATTACGGCGCTGAACGGTTAGGCGCGACGGTGATCCCGATGTCCGGCGGGCAGACGGAGAAACAGGCGCAGCTGATCCGCGATTTCCAGCCGGATATGATCATGGTCACGCCGTCCTACTGCCTGAACCTGATTGAAGAGCTGGAGCGTCAGATGGGCGGCGACGCCAGCCAATGTTCCCTGCGCGTCGGCGTGTTTGGCGCAGAGCCATGGACGATGGCGATGCGCCATGAAATTGAGCGACGTCTGGGGATTACCGCACTGGATATTTACGGCCTGTCAGAGGTGATGGGCCCGGGCGTGGCGATGGAGTGCATCGACACTGCCGACGGCCCGACCATCTGGGAGGATCACTTCTATCCGGAGATCGTCAACCCGAACGACGGCACACCTCTGGCCGACGGCGAGCAGGGCGAACTGCTGTTTACCACCCTGACCAAAGAGGCGCTGCCGGTGATCCGCTATCGCACCCGCGACCTGACGCGACTGCTGCCGGGGACGGCGCGCACCATGCGCCGCATGGATCGTATCAGCGGGCGCAGCGATGACATGCTGATTATTCGCGGGGTGAACGTCTTCCCGTCACAGCTGGAGGAGGAGATCGTCAAGTTCGAGCATCTGTCGCCGCATTACCAGCTGGAAGTGAACCGTCGCGGGCATCTTGATTCACTTTCGGTAAAAGTCGAGCTGAAAGAGAGCAGCCTGGTGCTGAGCCACGAGCAGCGCTGCCAGGTGTGTCATCAGCTGCGTCATCGCATTAAATCGATGGTCGGGATCTCCACGGACGTGACGATTGTCAACTGCGGCAGTATCCCGCGCTCCGAAGGCAAAGCCTGCCGGGTGTTTGATCTGCGCAAGGTGGCGGCTAACGGTTAACCCTCCGCCCGGCCTATAAACTATCGTAGGCCGGGCAAGCGCAGCGCTGCGCGGTATCTGTGTGCTATGATTCATCCAGGACAAAAATCACAACAGAATGAATCAGATGAGTAAACTCGATACTTTTATTCAGCACGCCGTCAGCTCTGTGCCCATCAGCGGAACGTCGCTGATTTCATCCTTATATGGCGATTCGCTCTCGCACCGTGGCGGTGAAATCTGGCTCGGGAGCCTGGCTGCGCTGCTGGAAGGGATGGGATTTGGCGAGCGCTTTGTGCGTACCGCGCTGTTTCGCCTGAATAAAGAGGGCTGGCTGGATGTCTCCCGAATTGGCAGGCGCAGTTTTTATCGTCTGAGCGACAAGGGGCTGCGGTTAACCCGTCGCGCAGAGAACAAAATTTACCGCGCTGAACTACCGGCGTGGGACGGAAAATGGCTGTTATTGCTCTCGGAAGGGCTGGATAAAAATACCCTCGCCGATGTGAAAAAACAGCTCATCTGGCAGGGGTTCGGCACGCTGGCCTCCAGCCTGATGGCCTCACCGTCGCAGAAAATGGCCGATGTGCAATCCCTGCTGCATGAAGCGGGTGTGGCCGAGAACGTGATCTGCTTTGAAGCGCACTCTCCGCTGGCGTTGTCGCGTGCGGCGCTGCGCTCTCGCGTGGAAGAGTGCTGGCAGCTCACGGAACAAAACGTGATGTACGAAACCTTTATCGACTCGTTCCGGCCTTTACTTCCTCTGCTGAAAGAGGCGAGAGCCGATGAGCTAACGCCGGAGCGCTGTTTCCAGATCCAGCTGTTGTTGATCCATTTTTATCGCCGCGTGGTGCTGAAAGATCCGCTGTTGCCGGAGGAGCTACTCCCCGCGCACTGGGCCGGGCAAACTGCCCGCCAGCTGTGCATTAACATCTACCAGCGCGTGGCACCGGGTGCCCTGGCGTTTGTCAGTGAAAAAGGGGAAACCTCGGTCGGGGAGCTGCCGGTTCCGGGGGCGCTCTATTTCCAGCGCTTTGGTGGCCTGAATATTCCATAACGGAGGAAGAATGCCTGTATATCAAATAGATGGTCTTACACCTGTCGTGCCTGATGAGAGCTACGTTCATCCTACCGCCGTGCTGATTGGCGATGTCATTTTGGGCAAAGGCGTCTATGTCGGGCCGAATGCCAGCCTGCGCGGCGACTTTGGCCGGATTGTGGTAAAAGACGGTGCAAATATTCAGGATAACTGTGTAATGCACGGCTTCCCTGAGCAAGATACGGTGGTGGAAGAGCACGGACATATCGGTCACAGCGCCATTTTGCACGGCTGCGTGATCCGTAAAAATGCGCTGGTCGGCATGAACGCGGTGGTGATGGACGGCGCGGTGATCGGCGAAAACAGCATCGTCGGCGCGGCGGCGTTTGTGAAAGCCAAAGCCGAAATGCCCGCCAACTATTTGATTATCGGCAGCCCGGCAAAAGCCATTCGTCAGCTGAGCGATCAGGAGCTCGAATGGAAAAAGCAGGGGACGCGTGAATATCAGGTGCTGGTTGAGCGCTGCAAAATGACCCTGCATCAGGTAGAACCGCTGCGGGAAGTGGAGCCGGGCAGAACGCGTCTGGTCTTTGATGAAAACCTGCGCCCAAAATCCTCGCAAACGAAATAAAATTTGTCTGTTTATGTCAGGGCAAAATTATTTTCGTCGGCCTTTTCAGGGATAACATTGATGCACGGTTAAAATAAACATTGCTTATTATGCCCTGCCGTGCATTAATGCCCAGCGTTTACGATTTAAACAAATTTGCCAGCCGAAAGGCCAGAATAAAGGAGCCTTATATGTCTGCAAAAATTATTGGTTTAGTAAAGTGGTTTAACGAAGATAAAGGCTTTGGCTTTATTTCTCCGGTAGACGGCAGCAAAGATGTTTCTGTCAATTTATCTGCGTTGCAGGGCGATAATTTCAACACACTGTTTGAAGGTCAGAAAGTGGAGTTCGTGATGGGCGCTGGCGCGAAAGGCCCGGCTGCCGCTAACGTGGTTCTGCGCGACTAACCTGTTTTGATCTCTGCGAGTCTGCAACCACGATGACGGCGAAAGCCTCAGTAGTCAGAATCGCAGAGGATCAACAAATCAGACTTTTTGGTTGGATTTGAACATTGTGCTGCAGTAAGGGCAAACGAGCAGTGACCCTTTTTGAACGCGCGTATAGCTGTGTTCAGAGTCTTTAGTGCAGTTTGGGCAAGGGCATTTAATCAGAAAGTTACGGCGGGCTTTTCCATCTTTGCGATCGGACATAGGCATTTCCTGTGTAATTGGCCTGCTACCATACACGTATCATCCTCAAATAGCTCGCATTCATTTCTGCTGTAAAAAATTAACTTCTCTTTGCATCAAAATCCTGCCGAAAATATTTCAGAATAATTCCGTATTATTATTTGCGGGCGCGTCATGGCGTGTTGGAAATAGGGTGCGGATAAAGCGAGAGGAAAAACCCTCCCACCAGGCGGTGAGAGGGGAAAATCTTATGCAGCGACCAGGCTGTCGATAGCGGATTTCGCGTCGGTCTGTGCTTTGGTTGCCACTTCCGGACCGTAAGCGATGCCTTCGGCGAAGACAAAGTTCACGTCGGTGATACCGATGAAGCCCAGGAACAGGGTCAGGTACGGTGCAACCAGGTCAGTTGGGGTATCTTTGTGGATACCGCCACGGCTGGAGAGCACGATTGCGCGTTTGCCTTTCACCAGACCTTCCGGACCGTTTTCGGTGTAACGGAAGGTTACGCCAGCACGCGCCACCAGGTCGAAGTAGTTTTTCAGCTGCGTCGGGATGTTGAAGTTGTACATCGGGGCGTTGATCACGATCACGTCGTGCGCCTGCAGCTCGGCAATCAGCTCATCAGACAGCGCCAGCGCTTCCTGCTGACGTGGGGTCAGTGGGGCATCGCTCGGACGCAGCGCGCCAACCAGCTCACCATCCAGTACCGGAATCGGGTTTGCAGCCAGATCGCGAACGGTGATTTCGTCAGCGCTATGCTGTTCACGCCACTGTTCAACGAAATAATCAGACAGCTGACCAGACTGAGAGTACCCTGCCAGAATACTGGATTTGAGAACTAATACTTTGCTCATGGGTGATTCCTTAAATTGTATTGGATTGGGGGTTTCCCCGTTGCTTGCTGACACTTTATTCACAATCCTGTCGCAGAGATAGCGCAATATATCGAATTCTATGTTCGATTTTTTTGAATAAGGCAGTCAAAGCGGCGGTGTGGTACTCTATAGCAATCATTCAAGTGAGATTTAGCCTGGCAGAGCACTGCCCCCTAACACTATGACAGAACAACTAAAATTAACCTTCCCGAAGCTGATGCAACAGCTCGATACGCTGATGCTGCGAGATAAGCAGCGCTTTGCGCGTCGCCTGCACGGCGTTAAAAAGGTTAAAAATCCTGATGCACAACAGGCCATTTACCAGGAGATGGCGAAAGAGATTGAACAGGCAGCAGGGAAAGTCGTGCTGCGCGAAGCGGCGCGACCAGCGATTGAATATCCGGAAAACCTGCCTGTCAGTCAGAAAAAACAGGAAATTCTCGAAGCCGTGCGCGATCACCAGGTGGTGATTGTCGCCGGGGAGACCGGCTCCGGCAAAACCACTCAGCTGCCAAAAATCTGTATGGAGCTGGGTCGTGGGATCAAGGGCCTGATCGGTCATACCCAGCCGCGTCGTCTGGCGGCGCGCACGGTGGCGAACCGCATCGCCGAAGAGCTGCAAACCGAGCCGGGTGGCTGCATCGGGTACAAGGTGCGCTTCAGCGATCACGTCAGTGACAACACCATGGTCAAACTGATGACCGACGGTATTCTGCTGGCTGAAATCCAGCAGGACCGGCTGCTGATGCAGTACGACACCATCATTATCGATGAAGCCCACGAGCGCAGTCTGAATATTGATTTCCTGCTCGGGTATCTGCGCGAGCTGCTGCCACGCCGCCCTGACCTGAAAATCATCATTACCTCCGCGACGATCGATCCGGAGCGCTTCTCGCGCCACTTCAACAACGCGCCAATCATTGAAGTCTCTGGCCGCACCTATCCGGTGGAAGTGCGCTATCGCCCGATCGTGGAAGAGGCGGACGACACGGATCGCGACCAGCTGCAGGCCATTTTTGATGCCGTTGACGAGCTGGGCCGCGAAAGCCCCGGCGATATTCTGATCTTTATGAGCGGTGAACGCGAAATCCGCGACACCGCCGATGCGCTGAGCAAGCGCGATCTGCGCCACACGGAGATCCTTCCGCTGTATGCCCGCTTGTCTAACAGCGAGCAGAACCGCGTGTTTCAGGCCCACAGCGGCCGCCGGATTGTGCTGGCGACCAACGTTGCCGAAACCTCACTCACCGTGCCGGGCATTAAGTATGTGA
Organism: Lelliottia sp. 489; assembly: GCF_050435885.1. NCBI lineage: Bacteria > Pseudomonadati > Pseudomonadota > Gammaproteobacteria > Enterobacterales > Enterobacteriaceae > Lelliottia > Lelliottia sp. 489. Next base: position 471,119 of record NZ_JBNDLC010000001.1, read on the forward strand.
TCGATCCGGGTACGGCGCGCATCAGCCGCTACAGCTATCGCACCAAGGTGCAGCGCCTGCCGATTGAGCCGGTTTCACAGGCGTCGGCGAATCAGCGTAAAGGCCGCTGCGGACGTGTGTCGGAAGGGATCTGTATTCGCCTCTACTCCGAAGACGATTTCCTGTCGCGCCCGGAATTTACCGATCCCGAAATTCTGCGAACCAACCTGGCGTCCGTTATCCTGCAAATGACCGCCCTTGGGCTTGGCGATATTGCAGCGTTCCCGTTTGTCGAAGCGCCGGATAAACGCAATATTCAGGACGGCGTGCGCCTGCTCGAAGAGCTGGGGGCAATCACCACCGACGAACAGGCGAACGCCTATAAGCTGACGCCGCTGGGCCGCCAGCTCAGCCAGCTGCCGGTGGACCCGCGTCTGGCGCGCATGGTGCTCGAAGCGCAGAAACATGGCTGCGTACGCGAGGCGATGATCATTACCTCGGCGCTGTCGATTCAGGACCCGCGCGAACGGCCAATGGACAAAAAGCAGGCGTCCGATGAAAAGCATCAGCGCTTCCACGATAAAGAGTCTGATTTCCTCGCTTTTGTGAATCTGTGGAATTATCTCGGTGAGCAGCAAAAAGCGCTGTCGTCGAACCAGTTCCGCCGCCAGTGTAAGGTCGAGTATCTGAACTACCTGCGCGTACGCGAATGGCAGGATATCTATACCCAGCTGCGGCAGGTGGTGAAAGAGCTGGGCATTCCGGTGAACAGTGAGCCTGCGGAGTACCGCGAGATTCACATGGCGCTGCTGACCGGGCTGTTGTCGCACATCGGCATGAAAGATGCCGATAAGCAGGAATATACCGGCGCGCGCAACGCCCGCTTTTCGATTTTCCCAGGTTCCGGTTTGTTCAAGAAACCGCCGAAATGGACTATCGTGGCGGAGCTGGTCGAAACCAGCCGTCTGTGGGGACGCATTGCGGCGCGTATCGATCCTGAGTGGGTCGAACCTGTCGCGCAGCACCTGCTGAAACGCTCGTACAGTGAACCGCACTGGGAGCGCGCGCAGGGCGCGGTAATGGCGACGGAAAAAGTGACCGTTTACGGCCTGCCGGTCGTGGCGGCGCGTAAGGTGAACTACAGCCTGATCGATCCGGCGCTCTCCCGCGAGCTGTTTATCCGCCATGCGCTGGTGGAAGGCGACTGGCAGACTCGCCACGCCTTCTTCCGCGAAAACCTCAAGCTGCGCGCCGAAGTGGAAGAGCTGGAGCACAAATCCCGTCGTCGCGACATCCTCGTGGACGACGAAGCGCTGTTTGAGTTCTACGACCAGCGCATCAGCCATGACGTGGTGTCTGCGCGTCACTTCGACAGCTGGTGGAAAAAGGCCAGCAAAGAGTCACCGGACCTGCTCAACTTTGAAAAGAGCATGCTGATTAAAGAGGGCGCGGAGCAGGTCAGCAAGCTCGACTATCCGAACTTCTGGCATCAGGGCAACCTCAAGCTGCGTCTGACCTACCAGTTTGAACCGGGGGCAGACGCCGACGGCGTGACGGTGCACATTCCGCTGCCGCTGTTGAATCAGGTGGATGAGAGCGGCTTTGAGTGGCAAATCCCCGGGCTGCGCCGCGAACTGGTGATTGCGCTGATCAAATCTCTACCGAAACCGGTGCGCCGTAATTTTGTTCCGGCCCCGAACTACGCGGAAGCTTTTTTAGGCCGCGTCACGCCGCTGGAATTGCCGCTGCTGGATGCGCTTGAGAAAGAGCTTAGACGCATGACAGGTGTGACCATTGACCGCGAATCCTGGCACTGGGATCAGGTACCCGATCACCTGAAAATCACCTTCCGGGTGGTGGATGATAAAAACAAAAAGCTCAACGAAGGCCGTTCGCTGACGGAGCTGAAAGAGGCGCTGAAAGGCAAAGTGCAGGAGACGCTCTCGGCGGTTGCCGATGACGGTATCGAGCAGAGCGGGCTGCATATCTGGAGTTTCGGCAATCTGCCGAATCACTACGAGCAGAAGCGCGGCAACTACAGAGTGAAGGCGTGGCCGGCGCTGGTGGATGAGCGTGACAGCGTGGCGATCAAGCTGTTTGATAATCCGCTGGAACAACAGCAGGCCATGTGGCGTGGTCTGCGCCGTCTTCTGCTGCTGAACATTCCGTCGCCGATCAAATATCTGCATGAAAAACTGCCGAACAAAGCCAAGCTTGGACTGTACTTCAACCCGTACGGCAAGGTGCTGGATCTGATCGACGACTGCATCTCCTGTGGGGTCGATAAGCTGATAGACGAGGCGGGCGGTCCGGTCTGGACGGAAGAGGGCTTTGCGGCCCTGCACGACAAAGTGCGCGCCGGGCTGAACGACACCGTGGTGACCATCGCCAAACAGGTCGAACAGATCCTGACGGCGGTGTTTAATATCAACAAACGCCTGAAAGGGCGCGTGGATATGACCATGGCGCTGGCGCTGTCGGACGTGAAAGCGCAGATGGGCGGGCTGGTGTATCGCGGATTTGTTACCGGCAACGGTTTCAAGCGCCTCGGCGACACCCTGCGTTATCTGAATGCGATTGAAAAACGCCTTGAGAAGCTGGCCGTCGATCCACATCGCGATCGTGCGCAAATGCTGAAAGTGGAGAGTGTTCAGCAGGCGTGGCAGCAGTGGTTAAACAAACTGCCGCCGGCGCGTCGTGAGGACGAAGATGTGCGGGAGATCCGCTGGATGATCGAGGAGCTGCGCGTAAGTTTCTTCGCGCAGCAGCTCGGTACGCCGTATCCGATCTCCGACAAGCGTATTTTGCAGGCGATGGAGCAGATTACGGCGTAGTTTGCAGGCCGGGTTAGGCGTCGCCGCCACCCGGCGGGTCGTAAGACGTGTGTGATTAACGCCCGGTGGCGCAATGCTAACCGGGCGCTAAACACGGTTCAGCTATTCACCATTGCCAGGGTAAATCCATCCCAACCCTTTACCCCCACGGTTTGCAGCGCGGTGGCCGTGAGGCGAGGGTTTTCCCCGATCATATCGATAAAACGCCGTACGCCCTGTACGCGCTCATCATTGCTTTGCTCATTGATCACCTCGCCGTCACGCACCACGTTATCCCCGATGATCACGGTGCCAGGGCGGGAGTAGCGCAGCGCCCACTCCAGATAGCCCGGATTATTCGGCTTATCGGCATCGATGAAGATCAGGTCAAAAGGGGGGATGTCGCTGAAACCTTCCAGCGATTGCAATCCTGGTCCCTCGATAAGCTCAATCTTCGCCTGCAACCCGGCAAGGCGGATATTCTGCCGGGCGGTTTCGGCATGAACAGGGTCGGCCTCAAGGGTGATAATTTTGCCACCAGGCTGTAACGCACGCGCCATCCAGATCGTACTGTAAGCGCCCAGAGTGCCGATCTCCAGGATGCGCTTTGCCTGCGTCATCTGGACAAATAAAGCCAGTAATTGCCCCTGATTTGCCGCGACGTCATGCTCCGGCAGACCGGCTCGTTTGTTATTATCCAGAACGCTTTGCAGCACGGTATCCTGGGGAATAAGAGAAGAAATCATATAGTTATCTACTGCAGACCACGTTTGTTGCATAGACTGACCCTTTAGTTTTTCTCAGACCACCCGCCGCCCAGCGCCTTATACAAATCAATCTGCGCCAGCAGCAGGTTATTTTTCACCTGTACCACATTCGTTTGCACCGAGAACAGCGTGCGCTGGGCGTCCAGCACGTCCAGATAGGAGGAGTAGCCGTTGCGATAACGGTTTTGCGCGATGCGCAGCGTCTCCTGGGCCACATCCTGCTGCGCCATTAACTCCGTCAGCTGCTCCTGATAGCGCGTGATCGCATCCAGACTGTCGTTCACTTCCCGGAATGCATTGCGCACGGTCTTTTCATAGCTGTACAGCGCCTGATTACGCTGGGACTGGGAGATATCCACCTGCGCGTTCAGCGCCTGGCGGTTCAGCAGCGGTGCCAGAATGCTGCCGCCGAGACTCCAGAGCTGCAGCGGATTGTCGAGCAAACCGGGCAGCGTGCGATCCTGTATCGATCCTGTGGCGGTGAGGTTGATCGACGGCAGCAGGCTGGCGCGGGAGGCGGCGAGCGTGGCATCGGCGGCGATCAGTTGGCGTTCCGCCTGCACAATGTCCGGGCGGCGATTGAGCAGCGTCGACGGCAGCTGCGACGGCAATGGCAGCGGCGTAAGCACGCTGAAACTGTTGCTGCGCGCCACTGCACCGGGATTCGCACCCAGAAGCTGGCTGAGCGCGTTTTCCTGCATGGCGATCTGATGCTGGAGCAGCGGGATCTGCGCGCGCGTCGAACGCAGCTCGGAATCCGACTGCATGAGCTCCAGGCGCGAGCTGTAGCCTGTCTCGAACTGGCGTTTGGCCAGCGCCAGCGCATCTTCCCGTGATTTCACGGTGGACTGAGTGACGCGCAACTGCTCATCAAGAGAAAGCAGGGTGACATAGCCCGAGGCCACCGACGAGGCGACCGTCAGATCCGCCGCGGCAGCCGCGGCTTTTTGCGCCTCCAGCGTTGCCTCGGCGGCATTCGCGGTGCTGCGATTGACGCCCCAGATATCCACATCGTAGCTGGCCGTGAGACTTCCCTTATACAAAGTGCTGTAGACAGGCAGGCCGGTCGCAGCCGACTGGGCACGGGCGCGGGTACCGCTTACACCCGCATCCAGGGAGGGGAACAGGCTGCTGTCGGCGGCATAGACCTGCGCCTGATACTCGTTGATCCGCTCGCGGGCGATCAGCACGTCGCTGTTATTTTGCAGCGCCTGATCCACGTAGCGATTGAGATGATTATCGTGAAAATTGCGCCACCACAGCTGCTCCGCTGGGCTGGTAGGGCCACGGTTTTCGCGCCACTCGGCGGGGATGTGCAGCGTGCTTTTGGCCGGCGCGACATCCACCGACTGACAGCCTGCCAGCCACAGCGCACCCAACATGCAGACGACGGGGCGAAGCGTCATTGTTTCGCCTCCCGCGTGTCGATGTTCACCTGAACGGACATGCCAGGGCGCAGCAGGGCGGACTCTTCGGGCTTGCCGAGCACTTCGATGCGCACCGGGATACGCTGGGCAATTTTCACAAAGTTACCCGTGGCGTTATCCGGCGTGATGGCGCTGAACTCGACGCCGGTCGCCGGAGAGATACTCTGCACGCGGCCCTGATAGCGTTTACCGTTCAGGGCGTCGACGGTAAAGGAGACGGGCTGTCCGACGCGCAGATCCGCGAGCTGCGTCTCTTTAATATTGGCGATCACCCAGTGCTGCGGCGGCACCAGGGTAGTGAGATGGGTTCCGGCGGTGACGTAGGCGCCGAGTCGCACGGCAATTTGTCCGAGCTGACCGTCGCGCGGGGCGACAATCCGCGTGTTTTGCAAATCAATTTGCGCCAGTTCCAGCGCGGCTTTCGCGCTCTCGACGTCAGCCTCCAGCGAGCCGCGATTGACGATGACCGTCTGCAGGTCCTGACGCGACATCTCAAGCGTCGCTTTGGCCTGCTCAATATCAGCGCTGCCCTGAGCAGCGCTGGCGAGCGCTGCATCGCGTTCGCGAATCGACAGGGAGCCGTCGGCGGTCAGATCTTTAACGCGCTTTAAATCCGCCTGCGTTTTCACACTCTGGGCGCGCGCGTTTATTAGCGCCGCATCGTTACGAGCAATCACCGCTTCGGCGCTTTTGCGCTGTTGCAGATTATTGTTCAGCGCTGCCATTTTCATTGCCAGCTGCGCCTGCGCCTGATGTACGCGCTGGCGATAGATGCGGTCATCAATTTGCAGCAGCAGATCGCCTTTTTTGACCTGCACGAAATCCTGCACCTTTACCTCGGTGATATAGCCGTTAACCTGCGGGCTGATAAAGGTGGTCTGCCCGCGCACATAGGCGTTATCCGTGAACTGACTGTGGCGGGTAAAGGGCGGCAGTTGCCAGGCGTAGAGGATCACCAGCACCCCGACAATCCCTATCGCCGCTGCGGTAAAAATGGAAACAATGCGCAAATTATTGCGGGTAGTGGCCTGCTCTTTGGCGGCATCCTGCTGACTCATAATCTCTCCGGAGGTAATGCGCTGTTCATTCTCGGTTTTCTTCCATTATTTGGTGCCCGTGGCGTGTTTTAGCGCCAGACGGGCGGTGATTCTCAGGCGCAGCAGGCGCCACAAAATCCACACCAGCGTGGCGGTGGCAATACCTGCGGTCAGCAGATAAGTGTCGTTATAGGCCAGAATATTGGCTTCCAGCGTCGTGACAGATTGCAGTTGCGTGACGGCCTGGGTGTTAAGCAGGGCGCTGTCGCCAATAAGGTTCTGATACATCTGGGTGTAAATCTGTAGCCGCTCGTTGACCAGCGGATTGAGCGTGGTGAGTTGATCGGCCAGTAAGTTCGAATGGTATTTCTCGCGCCAGGTCTGAAAGGTGCCGAGGATGGCGGAACCCAGCAGGCCGCCGACGTTCTGGCTCATGCCAAACAGCACCGAGAAGCTGACCAGATTGCGCGGATCGGCAATCACACCGCCAATACCCGCCAGCATCGCCGGGGCGAGGAAAAATGCGCTGCCAAAGCCGAGCAAAAACTGGCTCAGCATCAGCTGGTCCGGGCGCGTCAGATTGTTCGACTGGCTGTCCAGCAGCGACGCGACAATCATCAGCACCAGCGAGGTGACTATCGGCCAGGCCAGTCTGGTGGGTTTGATGGTCAGGCAACTGGCGACTATGCCGCAGACAATCCCGGCGAGGATCGACCAGGCCAGATGCGTCATCTGTTCATTCTGCAGGCCGACATACTGTAGCCAGCCGATCACCCCGGTGTTTTGCTCTGCCAGCACGATGCGGATGAGCAGCATAATCAATCCCAGGCGCAGAATACTGCCGCTAGAGAGCCAGCGGGTATTGAGCAGGGGGTTGCTGCGGTTATGCTCGAAAACAATGGCCGAGAGGATCAGCACCAGCGACAGAGCCAGCGACCAGCCAATCCACGGCGCTTCAAACCACCAGTCGAGCCGCCCGAGGGAGAGCACCGCGCACAGCAGCGCCATACCGGGTGCCAGCAGGAAGAAGGTGATGAAATCTTTCTTTTCGAACACTTTACGGCGGTCGCCCGGCGGGAGTTTCAGCGCAATCACGCAGCCGAGCGAAATCAGCGCCAGACCGAGTTCAAAGAAGTACAGCCCGCGCCATTCATCGAGCTGGAGTAACTCCGTCGAGAACAGTCGCGCAATGGGGATCGCCAGCGACGACCCGGTGATGCCAATGGTCAGCGCTTTCAGGCGATGTTTCGCCGGCCAGGCCTGAATCTGATAGTAAATCCCCAGTGAACTCAAGGCGGCGGCCACCATGCCGTGGGCCGCGCGCACCATCAGCGCCGAACTGAGATCGTTAACGAACAGGTGGAAAAAGGTCACCAGCACATACAGCACCAGAAACCCTTCCGTAAACGCGCGCAGCCCGTACTGCTGGCGAAACTTCACCAGCAGCAGGTTAATCGAGACGTTGGTCATCACGTAAACGGCAGGGAGCCAGGCGATCTCCGTCGACCAGACGGCGAATGTCCCCTGCAGATTTTGCAGGTTGGCGGCTACCATCGCGTTGCCAAGCGCTCCCGTCAGGCAAACCAGTAAACCGACCACGCCGTAGGCCACTCTTTTCGGTGTGCTGTGCAGCGGTGTAGAAGGGGACCCCAGCAGGGCGGGTTTTTCATGTGGCTGCCACTCGCGAGGAGCATAAGGATCGCGTTGAGGCAGGCGCATAACGTCGGTTACCTTTGGAATAGTTGAATAGTTAGTGGGCTAAGGATTCTACCTGTGGCAGAAATCATAATTCAAGTGAATATGAAATAGTTCATTAAATCAAATATGATTGCCCTCAACTGCGGTATCGTGCGGGCGGCTTTCGGAGAGATCCTCTGTTTCACAACCTTATACGCGCTACCCTGAAAGTAACCTGATGTAAGGAGGTAACGATGACGCTGACACTTTTTCCCTGCCTGCCCGAGACCACGCTGGCGGCGGTTAACACGGTGGGTAACTGGCTGGCGCAGGACGATAACCCGCGCGACCAGCCGTTTGACGCAGTGATCCTTGCCGGGAATGCGGTGATCCCGACGATAGACGCCGCCTGTCGGGTCGCGTCTGAACAGGCGATCCCATTGCTAATTAGCGGCGGTATCGGCCACTCGACGACGTTTCTGTATGCGGCGACGGCGCGCCACCCGCGCTATAACACGGTGCCGACCACCGGACGCGCCGAGGCGGCGATTCTGGCGGATATCGCACGTCAGTTCTGGCACATTCCTGACGACCGTATTCTGATTGACGACCAGTCCACCAACTGTGGTGAAAACGCACGCTTTAGCTGGAACCTGCTGAAGCAGCACGCACCCATCCCGCAACGCATTCTCGTGGTACAGGACCCGACCATGCAGCGGCGCACGATGGCGACCTTTGCCAGAGTGTGCCGCGACGAGCGCCAGTCGCCGCACTTTATCAGCCATCCTGGGATCACTCCGCATCTACAAAACAGCGAAAACGGCCTGGTGTTTAGTGGCGGCGGTGAGGGGCTTTGGCCGGTTGAGCGTTATCTGTCGCTGGTGCTGGGTGAACTCCCGCGCCTGCGGGACGACGCGAACGGCTACGGCCCGGTGGGGCGGGACTTTATCGCTCATGTCGAGATCCCGCCTGATGTGGAAGCCGCGTGGCAGATTTTGCGCCACGATACCACTCTCACCGACGCGCTGGTCAGTCGCTCTCTGCTGTAAGTGATGCCCGTTTGCGCACCCTGTGTCGCAAACGGGCATTTTATGTTGCCAGTCTGTAATGTCATTGTTTTGCTGACCCGTTTCTTTTTTGAGATATCTCACAAAAACAGCGCGATACGATAGGCAACCTGACGCCTGATTGTAATTTTTAACATTAATTTTACTTGTTAAAAACAGTGCAATTACAGGAGCAGGTCATGACAGTACCCGTACAACATCCTATGTATATCGATGGACAGTTTGTTGCCTGGCAAGGTGAAACCTGGATTGATGTAACCAATCCCGCCACCGAAGAGGTCATTTCCCGTATTCCCGATGGGCGTGCCGAAGACGCCCGCAAAGCGATAGAGGCCGCCGAACACGCGCAGGCCGGCTGGGAAGCCCTCCCGGCGATTGAACGCGCCAACTGGCTGCGCAAAATTTCCGCCGGTATTCGCGAGCGCGCCAGTGAGATCAGCGCCCTGATCGTGGCCGAAGGTGGCAAAATTCAGCAACTGGCCGACGTGGAGGTCAGTTTCACCGCCGATTACATCGACTATATGGCTGAATGGGCGCGCCGCTACGAAGGGGAAATTCTTCAGAGCGACCGTCCGGGCGAGAACATTCTGGTGTTTAAACGTGCGCTGGGCGTAACGACCGGCATTCTGCCGTGGAATTTCCCGTTCTTCCTGATTGCCCGCAAGCTGGCACCTGCGCTGCTGACGGGCAACACCATCGTCATCAAGCCGAGCGAATTCACGCCAAATAATGCGATTGCGTTTGCCAAAATCGTCGATGACATCGGACTTCCAAAAGGGGTCTTTAACCTGGTGCTTGGGCGCGGCGAAACCGTCGGGCAGGAGCTGGCGGGCAACCCGAAAGTGGCGATGGTAAGCATGACCGGCAGCGTCACCGCCGGGGAGAAAATCATGACCGCAGCGGCGAAAAACATCACCAAAGTGTGCCTGGAGCTGGGCGGCAAAGCGCCTGCTATCGTGATGGATGACGCGGATCTTGAGCTGGCGGTGAAAGCGATTGTCGATTCGCGCGTCATTAACACCGGGCAGGTCTGTAATTGCGCCGAGCGCGTGTATGTGCAAAAAGGCATTTACGACCGCTTTGTGAACCGTCTGGGTGAAGCGATGAAAGCGGTGCAGTTTGGCAATCCGGCCGAGCGGAATGATATTGCGATGGGCCCGCTGATTAACGCCGCTGCCCTTGAGCGCGTGGAACAAAAAGTGGCGCGTGCGGTACAGGAAGGGGCCAGAGTTGCACTGGGCGGCAAAGCGGTGGAAGGCAAAGGCTATTTCTATCCGCCGACGCTGCTGCTGGATGTGCGCCAGGAGATGACCATTATGCATGAAGAGACCTTTGGGCCGGTGCTGCCGGTGGTGGCGTTTGATTCTCTGGATGAGGCGCTGGCGATGGCTAACGACAGTGAGTATGGCCTCACCTCGTCCATTTACACGCAAAATCTGAATGTGGCGATGCAAGCGATCAAAGGGCTGAAGTTCGGCGAGACCTACATCAACCGCGAGAACTTTGAAGCGATGCAGGGCTTCCATGCGGGCTGGCGGAAATCGGGTATCGGCGGGGCAGACGGGAAACACGGTCTGCACGAATATCTGCAAACCCAGGTAGTGTATCTGCAGTCGTAATTTGCGATACGCGGGCAGCCTGGCTGCCCGCTGTAAATCAGAGTGCGGCGAACTTATCCAGCGTGCGCACCAGCTGGGTGACGAAGCCGTATTCGTTGTCATACCAGGCGACGGTTTTTACCAACTGCAGGTCGCCCGCCTCGGACACCTCTGTCTGAGTGGCATCAAAGATCGAGCCAAAGTGGGAACCGATCACATCGGAAGAGACGATCTCTTCGTCCGTATAGCCAAAAGAGTCGTTGCCTTCGGTCGCTTTTTTCAGCGCGGCGTGAATCTCATCGACCGTCACTTTTTTCTCCAGAATCGACACCAGTTCTGTCACCGATCCGGTTTTCACCGGTACGCGCTGGGCGTGGCCTTTGAGCTTGCCGCTGAGCGCCGGGATCACCAGCCCAATCGCTTTTGCCGCCCCGGTGGTGTGCGGAATAATGTTCTCCGCCGCCGCGCGTGAGGCGCGCAGATCTTTCCCGCGCGGCCCGTCGACCAGTGCCTGGGTGCCGGTATAGGCATGGATGGTGGTCATGGTCCCGACTTTAATCCCAAAGGCGTCGTGCAGTGCTTTCGCCATCGGCGCCAGGCAGTTGGTGGTGCAGGAGGCGACCGAGATAATGGTGTCGCTGGCGTCAATCGTGTCGTCGTTGACGTTAAAGACGATGGTTTTCATCTCGCCTGCGGGAGCGGAGATGAGCACTTTTTTCGCCCCGGCGTCCAGGTGGGCTTTGGACTTTTCTTCCGAGGTATAAAAACCGGTACATTCAACCACCAGATCGACGCCCGCCGTGGTCCATGGAATGTGTTTGGCCTCTTTTTCGGCGTAGACGGAGATCGATTTGCCATCAACAATCAGGGAATCTTCGGTGAAATCGACGCTCCAGGGGAAGGGACCGTAATTCGAGTCATGCTTTAGCAGATACGCCAGCACCTTGGGGGAGGTGAGGTCGTTAATGGCGACGACGGTGTTGCTGTCCTGAGTTTCAAGCAGACGGCGCAGGACGAGGCGTCCGATGCGACCAAAACCATTAATGCCAATTTTACTCATGGTTGACTCCTGTATGAACTGAACGATGCGACAGTTTGAAAACTCCTCCAGGCTTAGACCATGTCGGCGGGTGAGGCAATTGAAGATGATTCATGAGCAGGCGAAGTTTTTGAAAACCCATAAAGAAAAGTTAATGAATTTTTAAGGAAAGCCCGTTATGTTGACCCTTTGTTCGACCTTTTCCAGGAAATCATATGCGTAATAAATATACTGGCCTGCAAATTGGCATTCACTGGCTGGTGTTTCTTCTGGTTATCGTGGCTTACGCGGCGATGGAGCTGCGAGGATTCTTCCCCCGCAGCGCGCGTCCGGTAATTAATATGATTCATGTTTCCTGCGGGATTTCGATCCTGGTATTGATGGTGGCGCGTCTGCTGGTACGCCTGAAATTCCCGGCACCGCCTATTCAGCCTAAGCCAAAACCGATGATCACCGGGATGTCACATCTGGGGCATCTGGTGGTGTATCTGCTGTTTATTGCTTTGCCATTGATTGGCCTGGTGATGATGTACAACCGCGGTAATCCGTGGCTGGCCTTCGGCCTGGTGATGCCCCATGCGGCAGAAGCGAATTTCGATCTGGTGGACAGCCTGAAGGCGTGGCACGTCACGCTCGCGAACATTGGCTATTTCGTCATCGGCATTCACGCTTTTGCGGCGCTGCTGCATCACTATTACTGGAAGGACAACACGCTGCTGCGCATGATGCCGAAAAAGCGTTCCTGATAATCTTTCCAGGCTGTCCTAAACCCGCTCTCGTCAGCGGGTTTTTTGTATTTATTTCCGACATCAATCAATAAAAAGATCCATTCCAGTTAAGCGAATAAACATTCGTTCTTAAGGTGAGCTTTAACCCGATGATTTGCTTTAAGTCTGTTGTATTTCAGTCATGAATATATCCATGACAAACACAGGGTGAACGATTATAAATGCACTATCCACCACGGACAGGGTGTATCCAAATCTGCAGTGCTGTGTGTTTACGGGACCTGACCGATGTCGGCAGGTTCCCGGATTTTCCTCAAGGCTGCGTGAATACACTTCCTAAACGTCTCCCTCCACAACCCTTTGCTCACTCGTCGCCAACCATTGCTATCCGCGTCATAAAATTCCGTTTAGGTCTGCGTTGTTAGACAAGGCCCGTTGATCATTTGCTTGAGAGAATGAATGTAGTTACTATACCCCCCTACAGTATCAATGAGGAGGGCGTATGCCTCATTCACCCGAAGACAAAAAACGCGTTCTGACTCGCGTGCGACGCATTCGGGGGCAGGTTGATGCCCTTGAGCGTGCGCTGGAGTCCGGCGAACCCTGCCTTGCCATCCTGCAGCAAATCGCGGCGGTTCGCGGTGCGGCGAACGGTTTGATGGGCGAGATGGTCGAAATTCACCTTAAAGATGAGCTGGTGACGGGCGAAACCACCGCCGACCAGCGTGCGGTTCGCATGGCGGAAGTCGGTCATTTGCTACGCTCTTATCTAAAATAAAACACTGGCATCACATAAAGGAAAGAAATATGAAATCACGTGCAGCTGTCGCATTTGGCCCCGGCCAGCCGTTGAAGATCGTCGAAATTGACGTTGCGCCGCCGAAGAAGGGCGAAGTGCTGATCAAAATCACCCATACGGGCGTGTGCCACACCGATGCCTTTACCCTGTCGGGTGACGATCCGGAAGGCGTCTTCCCGGCGGTATTAGGCCATGAAGGCGGTGGCGTGGTAGTGGAAGTTGGTGAAGGCGTCACCAGCCTGAAGCCGGGCGATCACGTTATTCCTCTGTACACCGCCGAATGTGGCGAGTGTAAGTTCTGTAAATCCGGTAAAACCAACCTCTGTCAGGCCGTTCGCGCCACGCAGGGCAAAGGCCTGATGCCTGATGGCACCACGCGTTTCTCTTACAACGGTGAGCCGATTTATCACTACATGGGCACCAGTACCTTCAGCGAATACACCGTTTGTGCGGAGATTTCCCTGGCGAAAGTAAATCCACAGGCCCCGCTGGATAAAGTCTGCCTGCTGGGCTGCGGCGTGACCACCGGTATCGGCGCGGTACACAACACGGCGAAAGTGAAAGAGGGCGACACTGTGGCGGTGTTTGGTCTCGGCGGGATCGGTCTGGCGGTGATTCAGGGCGCGGTACAGGCGAAAGCCGGGCGCATCCTCGCAGTCGATACCAACCCGGAGAAATTCAAACTGGCCGGTGAAATGGGCGCAACGGATTTCATCAACCCGAAAGACTACGACAAACCGGTTCAGGATGTGATTGTTGAACTGACCGACGGCGGCGTGGATTTCAGCTTTGAATGTATCGGCAACGTGAATGTCATGCGCTCTGCGCTGGAATGCTGCCACAAGGGCTGGGGCGAGAGCATCATCATCGGTGTGGCAGGGGCGGGTCAGGAGATCAAAACCCGTCCATTCCAGCTGGTGACCGGGCGCGTCTGGCGCGGCTCCGCATTTGGCGGCGTAAAAGGTCGCACCCAGTTGCCGGGGATGGTCGAGGATGCGATGGCCGGGAAAATCAATCTCGACCCGTTCATTACCCACCGTCTGCCGCTTGAGCAGATCAACGAAGCCTTCGATCTGATGCACGAAGGAAAGTCGATCCGCACCGTCATACATTTCGGCAGCAACTAATTATTCTGCCAGCGGTTTTTTGCCGCTGGCCCTTCCTGCATATTCTTTTCTAAAGTGTGACCTGTCTGGCGCTTTTAGCCATAAGCAAATTTCCTGCCGTGCCGATGACTATTTTACAGGCGTGTTTTTCACGCATTTACCTATAAAGAGAGTCGACGGTCATGGACAACACAAAAACGATGCGCAGCCCGCAAACGCTGAGCTTCCTGCATCATATCCGGCTGGTTCCGCTGTTTTCCTCAATTCTCGGTGGCATCATTTTGTTATTCGCATTGAGTTCGGCTCTGGCGGGGTATTTCCTGCTGCAGGCTGACACGGATTTGCAGGATGTCACGTCTGAAATCCAGGTACGTACGGGGCTGTCGAATAGCTCGAACCATTTACGCACGGCGCGCATCAATATGATCCATGCCGGTGCGGCCAGCCGTATCGCTGAGATGGACGCGATGAAGCAAAACATCGCTGAAGCCGAGACGCGTATTAAGCAGTCGCAGGAGAGCTTCGCCGCCTATATGAATCGTGCCGTGCGCACGCCTGCGGACGAAGCGCTGGATGGTGAGCTGAAAACTCGCTTTGATGCCTATATTACCGGCCTGCAGCCGATGCTGAAATACGCCAAAAACGGCATGTTTGAAGCCATCATTAATCACGAAAATGAGTCTGCGCGCCCGCTGGACGATGGCTACAACGAAATCCTGCTGAAGGCGATTAAGATCCGTACCGATCGCGCGAATGCCCTCACAACCGACGCTCACAAGCGTACTCAGCTTGGCCTGATGTTTATGGTCGGCGCCTTTGCGCTGGCGCTGGTGCTGACCGCGATGACCTTCGTGGTACTGCGCCGCACGGTGATTCATCCGCTGCAACGCGCTGCCCGCCGCATCGAACAGATTGCGAAGGGGGATTTGACCATGGCGGACGACCTGACCGGTCGCAGCGAGATCGGGCGTTTAACCCGCGATTTGCAAACCATGCAGCACTCGCTGGTGAATACCGTCGGAACGGTTCGCCAGGGCGCAGAGCAGATTTACCGTGGCACCAGCGAGATTTCTGCCGGTAACACCGATCTCTCCTCCCGCACCGAACAACAGGCGGCGGCCATCGAACAGACCGCTGCCAGCATGGAAGAGCTGACGGCGACGGTGAAACAGAACGCCGATAATGCCCATCATGCGAGCAAACTGGCGGAAGACGCTTCCGGGAAAGCCAGCCGTGGCGGCCAGATGGTCTCTGGCGTGGTGAAAACCATGAGCAATATCTCTACCAGCTCGAAGAAAATCTCGGAAATCACGGCGGTGATCAACAGCATCGCCTTCCAGACCAACATCCTGGCTCTTAACGCTGCCGTGGAAGCGGCCCGTGCGGGTGAGCAGGGGCGCGGATTTGCCGTGGTCGCCAGCGAAGTGCGTACGCTGGCAAGCCGCAGCGCCAATGCGGCAAAAGAGATTGAAGGCCTGATTAATGAATCCGTCACGCTGATCGACCAGGGTTCCGGCGAAGTGGTTGCTGCGGGGAATACCATGAATGAAATCGTTGAAGCCGTGAAACGCGTCACCGATATCATGCTGGAGATCGCCGCAGCCTCCGACGAGCAGAGCCGGGGTATCGTGCAGGTGAGCCAGGCGATCTCTGAGATGGATAAAGTAACCCAGCAGAACGCCTCGCTGGTGGAGGAAGCTTCTGCGGCGGCGGCATCGCTGGAAGAACAGGGTGCTCGTCTGACCGAAGCCGTGGGCGCGTTCCGTCTTAACGGCACAACCGCCAGTCGCGGGAATAAAGCGGCACCAGCCACGCAGCCTGCGCCATTGCGTCAGGCGGTGGTTGACGGTGGGGATAACTGGGAAACGTTCTGAGTGGGTGACATATCGATGGGCTGCTATGTCTTTCCCCATCGATAACATCATACGTCCGTAAACGTGAAACGTCGCCGGGCGATAAAAAAAGGGGCCAATCGGCCCCTTTTTCATTACTGCTTTTACGCTTTATCTGGCAGGGCGTACGCAATAATGTAATCACCACGGTCCGGTGACTGACGCGCGCCACCTGCGTTAATGATGATGTACTGTTTGCCGGTTTTCGGCGACACGTAGGTCATCGGGCCTGACTGGCTGCCCACTGGCAGACGGTCTTTCCAGATCTCTTTCCCGGTTGCGGTATCAAACGCGCGCAGGTAGAAATCCTGAGTGCCCGCGAAGAACAGCAGACCAGACTGGGTGGAAAGTGATGCGCCCAGCGTCGGCATCCCGATTGGGATCGGCATGTGCATACGAATACCCAGCGGACCGGTATCTTCAACGGTACCAACCGGAACCTGCCACACCAGCTTGCCGCTTTTCAGATCCACGGCGGACATGGTGCCGAACGGGGGTTTCTGGCACGGAATGCCCAGCGGAGAGAGGAAACGCTCGCGCATTGCACCAAACGGCGTACCGTCCATCGGCACAATACCCATCTCGATCCCGCTGGCGTTTTTGGCAACATTCGCGCGCGGCACCATATAGTTCGCGAGACCCAGACGCATATCGTTGACGAACATCAGACCGTTATTCGGATCAACGGAGACGCTGCCCCAGTTCATCCCGCCGAGGGAGCCTGGGAACTGCAGCGAGCGGTCAAGACCCGGTGGGGTAAAGACGCCCTGGTGACGCATCTCTTTAAACTGAATGCGGCACAGCAGCAGATCGACCGGCGTTGCGCCCCACATGTCGGATTCGGTCAGCGTCTGGTTGCCAATCATCGGCATGCCAACGGAATACGGCTGCGTTGGGGAGTAACGTTCGCCTTCAATATTACCTGCCGGAACCGGACGCTCTTCCACTTTGGCTACTGGCTTGCCGGTTTCGCGGTTGAGCATAAAGATCATGCCCTGTTTGCTGGTCTGCACCAGCACCGGCGTGGTGCCGCCTTTACCGTCAGGGAGATCGTACAGCAGCGGCTGCGACGGCAGGTCGAAGTCCCACAGGTCGTGGTGTGTGGTCTGGAAATGCCAGCGCACCTGACCGGTAGTCGCGTCTACCGCCACAATTGACGAACTGTATTTATCGTCCAGCGCGGTACGTTCGCCAGCATAGAAATCGGGCGTTGCGTTGCCGGTTGGCAGATAGATCAGGTTCAGTTTTGCGTCGTAAGACATGGCAGACCAGACGTTCGGCGTACCGCGCGTATAGGTCTGGCCTTCTGGCGGCAGACCGGTCAGTTCCGGATTTCCGGGGTCCCAGGCCCATGCCAGTTTGCCGGTGTGCACGTCATAGGCGCGAACCACACCCGGCGGTTCGCCAGTCGAGAAGTTATCCGCCACGCGGCCACCGACGACCACCACATTACCGGCCACCAGCGGGGTAGAGGTTTGCTGATAGTAGCCCGGTTTGATTTCACCCATGCCAACGCTGAGGTCAACAATACCGTGATCGCCAAAGTCTTCGCAGACTTTGCCCGTATCGGCGTTGATGGCAATCAGGCGCGCATCGGTGGTTGGCAGGAACAGACGACGGGCACAGGCGGCCGGTTGCGTATCTGTTTGTGACGTTGTCACGACGCTGTGGTCTTCAAAGAAGCCCAGGCCACGACAGCGCTGCCAGTTTGGCGCGGTGGCTTTGGAATCGTAGCGCCATTTTTCTTTACCGGAATCCACGTCCAGCGCCAGTACTTTGCTGTATGGCGTGCAGACAAATAGGGTGTCGCCCACCTGCAGTGGCGTGTTCTGATCTTCTGCCCCAGAACCGTTGCTCACCGGGATATCACCCGTGTGCGCGGTCCAGGCCACTTTCAGCTCGCCAATGTTTTGCTTGTTAATCTGATCCAGTGCGGCAAAACGGTCGCCGTGGGTGGTGTTACCCCAGTGTTCCCAGTTTTTCTGCTGCTCGCCTGGGGCGACGGGTTTCACCGGTACCGCTTCGTTAGCCTTGACCAGCGTTTGCGGCTTAAACATCCAGCCGAAGCTCACCAGCATCGCTACGGCGAGCACGGCGGCAAGGGTAAATGCCGGGATTTTATTTACAGCCTGGTTGCCGTTTGCTGCGCGCAGGAACGGCCAGACAATGGCACATAAAAAGGCCAGCACGGCGAGGGTAAACAGGCGCGAGAAGAGCGGCCAGAAATCCCAGCCTGCGTCACTGACGGCCCAGAATAACGACGCGATAAACGCGATGGCATACAGAATGATGCCGCTGGTGCGATTCATGAGGATTAAAACGGCGGAGATAACCATCACCACGCCAATGATCAGGAAGTACCAGCTTCCGCCTACGGTGGCGAGCTTAAAGCCCAGCCCGCCGACCGCCAGTCCGATGATTGCCATCAGGACGACCAGGAGCCACTGCAGGAGTCTCGGAACCCCGCGTGGCGCGCTGCCAAATGCCATGTCTATCTCCTTAAAGACCTCGTTTTCCTCCGGTGGCACGGGCGCAGAGCCTGTACCAAATGGGTAACAGAATACGGGTTTAATGATGATTTATACGATGAATACCGTTTATACGGCTTTGAAACCCACCGAATGAAATAGGGTGTGAACCATTTGGTGAATTCGTGGCTATGATAAGTCTGTTAAATTGTTTGTTGCAATTGTTAATAAAAAATTTCGCATTATTTGATTAAAAGCGATAAAAAACCCGTCATCACAACGGGTCAGCTGGAAAGCGGAGGGAGACGGTTAAATCGGCATCGACTTGCGGATGGCGCTCAGCAACGCTTGCGCCCCCGATGAGAGCGGGGTGTCTACGCGGGTCAGGATACCAATTGGCTCACCGGCGCCCGGCGACGCGACAGGCAGCGCGGTCAGGGTGCCCTGGCGAAGATCTTCTTTTACCGCCCCGGACGGCACGAACCAGACATAGTCATAATCTACCGTCAGCTGGCGCGACAGGGAGGCCGAGAGGGTTTCGATACACCCCGATGGCAGCTTGCAGCCCTGCATTTGCAGCATCACTTCGGCGTTATGGCGAGGAACAGTGCCTTTTGGTGACACCACCACCGGCCATTCCATGACCCGGCTCAGGGTGACCGTATCATGCAGCAGCGGGTGATTCGGGCGAACCACCAGCTTCAGCGATTCCAGGAACAGCAGCTCGTAATTCAGACCGCCCATCAACTCTGGATCGGACATTCGCCCAATGCCCAGATCCAGCTCGCCAGACTTTAACCCGGCCAGCAGCATGGTGTTATTCATCGTGGCGACCTGCAGCGTGGTGTTTTTTTGCTGCTTATGAAACTGACCAATCGCCGAAGGCAGAATGCCGAGCGCCGCCGTGGGCAGTGCGCCAACGCGGACCACATCCGAGATCTGATCGTCCTTACGATTCAGCGCCTGACCGGCGGTATTGAGCGCATCCAGCACTTTGACGGCGTGGGTGAGAAACTGTTCGCCGACTAAGGTGAGCTGCGCGCCAAGACGCCCGCGATCGAACAGGCGTGCGCCGGTGAGTTGTTCCAGTTCGTTCAGGGTTTTCGAGAGGGCTGGCTGGCTAAGATTAAGAGTTTCAGCCGCACGCCCCAGCGTTCCCTGTTGAGCGACGGCCACAAAAGTGTGCAGATGGCGCAAGCGTATGCGCTGACTAAACAAACCATTTTTTTCCATGATGCGATGTTAAGAACAGAGCCGTGCGAGTGACAAGGGAAGATGTTTAATTTTGATAACTTGATAGCAAAATATTATTAACATTTGATCTATTTGAGTTACAAGAATTTTTTCACCCGTGGATGAGGTGATTCTCATGAGGTTTTTTCTTCGCGCAGAAAGAGAAAAAGCGCAGGGAATAACCACTTGTCTGTCAGGATCACAAATCGCAAATTCTTCCCCCCAACGACAGCGGCCTTCTCTACACTCCAGGTAATATTCACTGGAGGCATGACATCATGGCGAACACCATCACGGCTGATGATATTCGGGAACACTTTTCGCAGGCTATGTCAGCGATGTACCAGCAGGAAGTTCCGCAGTACGGCACGCTGCTGGAACTGGTAGCGGACGTGAATCTGGCGGTACTGGAAAACAATCCGCACTTACATGAACAGCTGGCCAACGCCGATGAGCTGGCGCGGTTAAACGTCGAACGCCACGGGGCGATTCGCGTGGGGAGCGCTCAGGAGCTGTCCACCTTGCGCAGGATGTTTGCCATTATGGGCATGTATCCTGTCAGCTATTACGATCTCTCCCAGGCGGGCGTCCCGGTGCATTCTACGGCGTTTCGTCCCATTGATGACGCCGCGCTGTCGCGCAACCCGTTCCGCGTGTTTACCTCGTTGCTGCGCATGGAGCTTATCGAAAATGTCGCCCTGCGCGAACGCGCGGCTGAGATCCTCGCCCAACGTACTATTTTTACTCCGCGCTGCCTGGAACTGATTGCGCTGCATGAGTCAGAAGGGCAGTTTACTGAAACGCAAGCGCGCGAGTTTGTTCAAGAAGCACTGGAGACGTTCCGCTGGCATCGCCACGCCACCGTCGATCAGGAGACCTATCAGGCGCTGCACGATGAGCACCGTCTGATTGCCGATGTGGTCTGTTTCCCGGGATGTCATATCAACCATCTTACGCCGCGCACCCTGGATATCGACCGGGTGCAGGAGCTGATGCCGAAATATGGCATTGAGCCGAAGATTCTGATCGAGGGGCCGCCGCGTCGTGAAGTGCCGATTTTACTGCGCCAGACCAGTTTTAAAGCGCTGGAGGAACCGGTGTTTTTTGCCGGAGAGCATAAAGGCACCCATACGGCGCGCTTTGGCGAAATCGAACAGCGCGGAGTTGCGCTCACGCCAAAAGGCCGCGAACTGTATGACCGTCTGCTGAATCAAGCCGGAACCGGCAAGGATAATTTGACGCATCAACTGCATCTGCGGGAGGTGTTCCAGACTTTCCCGGACAGCGAAATGTTCCTGCGCCGTCAGGAGCTGGCCTATTTCCGCTATCGTCTGACCCCTGCGGGCGAAGCGCACCGACAGGCGTTCCGCCCGGGCGACGATCCTCAGCCGCTCATTGAGCGTGGCTGGGTAGTGGCGCAGCCGATTATTTATGAGGATTTTCTGCCGGTGAGTGCGGCAGGGATTTTCCAGTCCAATCTGGGGAATGAAACCCAGGCGCGCAGCCGTGGAAATTCGAGTCGTGAAGCGTTCGAAGCCGCACTGGGATGCCCGGTAAACGACGAGTTTGCGCTGTATCAGCAGGCCGAAGACCGCAGTAAACGGCGTTGCGGTTTGCTCTGAAATCGCTACTCTGCTGGGGTGTGATGGAAAAAGAAGGCAAGTATGGAAAATTCCACGACCCCAGTAGTGACTACCCGCCAGGGAGCGTTAAGCGGTTTTATTGATAATGATGTGCACGTCTGGTGCGGTATTCCGTATGCCGCGCCGCCCGTTGGCGCGCTGCGCTGGCGCTCGCCGCAACCACCCGTCTCCTGGGAAGGTATCCGTCCGGCCAATATGTTCTCGGCATCCAGCTGGCAAAACATCGACTACTGCCGGGAACTGGGCGGGGGCGACCCAGGGCGATTCTCGGAAGATTGTCTCTATCTCAACGTCTGGGCTCCCGCAAAACTGACCGAGCCACTTCCCGTGATGGTCTGGCTGCATGGCGGCGGGTATACCATTGGCGCGGGCGGATTACCGCCTTACCAGGGGAAAGCGCTGGCTCAACGTGACGTCATTGTTGTCACCATTAACTATCGTCTGGGCCATCTCGGCTTTTTCGCTCACCCGGCGCTCGCCGGTGAGGAAGCCGATGTGGTGCATAATTTTGCGCTGTACGATCAAATCGCGGCGCTTCACTGGGTACAGGACAATATTGCTGCGTTTGGCGGCGATGCTGATAACGTGACCGTGTTTGGCGAATCCGCCGGGGCGCGAAGCGTGCTGTCACTGCTGGCTTCGCCGCTGGCAAAAGGGTTGTTTCACAAGGCGATCGTGCAGAGCGGTTACACGCTTCCTGATACCCCGCGCGAGCAGGCACTGCAAAAAGGTGAGGCGCTGGCGGCGCATTTTGGCATTGAGAATGCGACGGCTGAACAGCTGAGGGCGATCCCCGCCGATGCGTTCTGGTCACTGACGGCTCCCCTCAATATTGCCCCGACGCCGATTGTCGGCGACTGCGTGCTGCCGGAAGCAATGCTGGATGTGTTTTTCTCGGCCCGCCAGCACCCGGTTCCGGTGATGATTGGTTCCAACAGTGACGAAGCCAGCGTGATGGCGGTGTTTGGCATCGATCTCGCCGGGCAAATTCAGAAGCTGCGTCGTGAACGTCGGTTTGGCCTGGGGCTGATCAAGCTGCTTTATCCCGGTGTGAAGGGGGATGAAGAGCTGGGGCGGCAGGTGTGTCGTGACATGGCTTTTACGACCATGGGATTTGTGGTGATGCAAGCTCAGCAGCGGGTCGGCGAACCCTGCTGGCGCTACTGGTTTGATTACGTTGCGGAAGCGGAACACGAAACCTATCAGAACGGCGCGTGGCACGGCAACGAAGTGCCCTATGTCTTTGACACACTCGGAAAGGTGGAACCTGCCAGCCAGTATGTGAACGAGCGCGATTTGGCCTTTGCCGCGCAGGTGGCAGATTATTGGGTCAATTTTGCGCGTTTCGCGAGCCGAACCTGTGATGCGCTACATGGCCCGACGCGCTGGCCCGCCTGCCGGAAAGGGCGTGATGTGCTGTTACGCATTGGTTTGAATAAACATGCAGGATTTCGCCTGGAAAACCGCTTTATGCGCGCCAGAATGAGCCTGTTTAAACGGGTGATGAAGCATCACGTGAGCCTGGATTGAGCAGACACGCGCGAAACGCGGCAAGCCCGGCGGCTTTTGCGCGTGACTCCCGTAACACCAGCCGATAGCTGGCGCCGGTTTTCACGCTGGTATTGAAGGGGCGTGCCAGGCGCCCGGCGCGAATATCTTCTCTCACCAGCGTTTCGTCAGCAATCGCCACGCCCAGCCCCTGCATCGCGGCGGTTATCGCCAAATCCATGGTGTCGAAGTGTTGATTTCGCTGCATTGTCAGCGCGAGCTCTTCCTGCCTGGACAGCCACAGCGACCAGTCGGTTTTATCTCGCGTGGGGTGCAGGAATGTCAGCGACTCCAGAGGGGCGCTCATTCGTAGTGGACTCATCACCGGCGTGAGCGCCTCTTCAAACAGCAGATCGCCTGCGCTGAGATGCGTTCCGAAGACGATAGCCGCATCATAGGACTCGGTTTTGAAATTCACCGTGTGATCGGTGGTGGTGGTGAGGGCAATTTGCAGCTCAGGCTGATCGCGTTCCACTTCAAGCAGGCGTGGAACCAGCCAGCGCATGGCGCAGGTCGGGACTTTCAGACGCACCACCGTTTGCTGCGCGCGCGCCTGTTCCGCGACGGTCAGCAGATGTTCGAAGGCGGCCTGTAGATCAGGAAGCAGGGCGCTGCCCTGAGATGAAAGCCGCAGCCCGCGCGCATGACGTTCAAAAAGAGAAAAGCCGAACCAGGACTCCAGCGTGGCAATTTTACGACTGACGGCACCCTGAGTGAGACACAACTCTTTCGCGGCGTGGGTGAGATTCAGATGACGAGCGGTGACCAGAAAGGCGTCCACAGCATTGTGCGGAAATGAACGGCGCGACATAAACACTCCAGGTATGCGTTTTCATCATGTCGTCCATAACACCTGACCTTAAGGTGCCTGTCAATCGGCGAAAAAATACCCGCCGGATGGCGGGTTTTGGGATTATGCGCAGAATTAGAACTGGTAAACCAGACCCAGGGCTACGATATCATCAGTAGAGATGCCAGAATCTTTATAGAACTGATCATCTTCATCCAGCAGGTTGATTTTATAGTCAACGTAGGTGGACATATTTTTGTTAAAGTAATAGGTCGCGCCAATATCAGCGTATTTAACCAGATCTTTATCGGTGTTGCCGTTATAGCTCAGGTCCTTACCTTTAGACTGCAGGTAGGAAATAGATGGGCGCAGACCGAAATCGAACTGGTACTGAGCAGTAATTTCGAAGTTCTGCGTTTTATTCGCAATACCGCCATCATCGCTGTTACCGTAAATGGTCATATTACGGGTTTCAGAATACATGGTCGCCAGGTAAATATCGTGATCGTCATATTTCAGACCGACAGTCCATGCATCGGCTCTATCGCCACCAGCGTAGGTGCCACCATGATTAACCTGATCGTTGGTACGGTCGGAAGAGGCGTATGCAGCACCTGCGCTGAAGCCCATGCCGAAATCATAGGTAGTGGACATACCATAGCCGTCGCCATTTTCATGACGAGGATCGCGGCCATTGCTGTTGTTGGTGCCTTCGTTACCGTTGCCGTCACCTTCGTTGTTACCCTGATACTGCAGAGCAAAGTTCAGGCCATCAACTGCACCGAAGAAGTTGCTGTTACGGTAGGTTGCAACGCCGTTTGCGCGGCTGGTCATGTAGACATCAGACTGTGCCCAGGTATCGCCACCGAACTCAGGCAGCATATCGGTCCAGCCTTCTACGTCGTACAGCACGCCGTAGTTACGACCGTAGTCGAATGAACCGTAGTCACCGAATTTCAAGCCTGCGAAGCCCAGACGGGTCCAGGACTGGTTAGACGAACCTTCAGTGTTGTTCGCCTGAACGTTGTATTCCCACTGGCCAAAACCGGTCAACTGGTCGTTGATCTGCGTTTCGCCTTTGAAGCCAATACGCACATAGCTCTGATCGCCATCCACACCAGAATCATCAGAGAAATAGTGCAGGCCATCAACTTTACCGTACAGATCCAGTTTGTTACCGTCTTTGTTATAAATCTCTGCTGCGTGAGCAGCACCGGCTGCCAGAAGCGCCGGGATAACAAGTGCCAATACTTTTCTATTCATTTTTTCATTCCTTAAAAAGGTTTTTATTATGATTTGAAATGAACTTTTGCCCATTACAAGAATCACCCGAATCCTAATATTGTTTTTAATAGGGCGGCAAACAGTATGCGCTTATAAAATGTTAAGAATTAATTCCGCCGTAACGGAATGAAACCTCAATTATATTGAGTTATGAGTTGCTATTATTTATTGATGTGAATTATTAATTACTAATTAACAGTGCTGCAAATTTCGTCTTGTTTATCAAGTTTTCGCCAGTGTAATTTAATAATTGTGAGCGCTGCATGAGTTTTTAATGGAAAAATAAAAACTCTGTTTTTGCCAGAGTTGCGCCCGGCGAAATGGGCCAGCCATGCGTTTTCATCATGGCTACTATGACAACAATTCGGTTGTCGCCAAAGCTCCCTTCGCGTTGAATAGTTATGCAATATCCACGAGAAAGGATTGATGATGACTCTGCGTACTCCCGTGCACACCCGCTCGAAACTGCCTGACGTTGGCACGACTATCTTTACGGTGATTGGGCAGCTTTCTGCTCAACATAACGCCATCAATCTTTCTCAGGGGGCACCTAACTTCTCCTGCGATCCTAAGCTCATTGCGGGCGTAACCCGCGCCATGGAGGCGGGGCACAATCAGTATGCGGCTATGACCGGCCTGCAGCCGCTGAAAGAACGCATCGTCGATAAAATTGCCACACTCTATGGCACCCGTTATGACGCCAGCAGCGAAGTGCTGATTACCGCCAGTGCCAGCGAAGGGCTGTACTCGGCGATCAGCGGTCTGGTGCATCCTGGCGACGAGGTGATCTATTTTGAGCCGTCGTTCGACAGCTACGCGCCGATTGTGCGCTTACAAGGCGCCACGCCGGTGGCGATTAAGCTGACGGTGCCCGATTTTGCCGTCGACTGGGATGAAGTCCGCGCCGCGGTGACGTCGCGCACACGCATGATCATCATCAATACCCCGCACAACCCGAGCGGTCAGGTCTTCTCGGCGAACGACCTCGAACAGCTGGCGGCGATTACCCGCCAGACGGATATCATTATTTTGTCTGATGAAGTGTATGAACACGTCGTGTTTGACGGCCAGCCGCATCACGGCATGGCAACGCACCCGCAGCTGGCGGAGCGTAGCGTGATCATTTCATCATTTGGAAAAACCTATCATGTCACCGGCTGGCGAGTAGGGTATTGTGTGGCTCCCGCTGAACTGATGGACGAAATCTGCAAAGTGCATCAATTCCTGATGTTTTCTGCCGATACTCCTATGCAGTACGCCTTTGCAGAGCATATGGCCGATCCTCAGACCTGGCTGTCGCTGTCGGCGTTCTATCAACGCAAACGCGATTTACTGCAAAATCTACTGGCGGAGTCGCCGTTCCGTTTGCTGCCGAGCGCAGGTTCGTTCTTCCTGCTGGCCGATTACAGCCACTTCAGCGACGAAAGCGACAGTGAGATGGTCAAACGGCTGATCGTTGAATCCGGTGTCGCGACCATTCCTCTGTCGGCGTTTTACACAGACGGTACAGATAACAAATTGATCCGCCTCTCTTTTGCGAAAGACGAGGCAACATTACGGGCAGGTGCGCAGGCCCTGTGTCGGGTTAAACCACGCTAAGGAGTGTTGAGATGAAATTTAACGCGTTAGTTGTCGGCATGGGATTGCTGTGTTCTTTTTCTTCCTTCGCTGCAACCGAGCTGCGCTATGGCCTGGAAGCGGAATATCCGCCGTTTGAAAGCCGTAATGCGACGGGTGAACTGGAAGGTTTTGATATCGATCTGGGCAAAGCGATTTGCAAAGCCGCTGAGCTAAAGTGCAGTTGGGTCGAGACCTCATTTGATGCGTTGATCCCTGGATTAATGGCGAAGAAATTCGATGCCATCAACTCGGCCATGAACATTACGGATCAGCGTCGTCAGAGCATTGATTTCACCCAGCCGATCTACCGTATTCCTTCCCAGTTGGTCGGGAAAGAAGGGAGTGGCGTCGACGCGACGCCGGAAGGTTTGAAAGGCAAAACCAT
The DNA here is from genome assembly GCF_050435885.1 of Lelliottia sp. 489. Classification (NCBI taxonomy): domain Bacteria; kingdom Pseudomonadati; phylum Pseudomonadota; class Gammaproteobacteria; order Enterobacterales; family Enterobacteriaceae; genus Lelliottia; species Lelliottia sp. 489. The sequence continues at coordinate 498,019 of NZ_JBNDLC010000001.1, forward strand.
CGGTGTACTGCAAGGTTCCATTCAGGAAACCTATGCGAAAGAGCACTGGGAGAAGCACGGTGTCACCGTGGTGTCTTATAAAGATCAGAATATGGCCTGGGGTGATTTGCTGAATGGCCGTATTGATGCCTCGCTGGTGATGTCCGCGGCCGGGCAGGCTGGTTTCCTGAGTAAGCCGCAGGGGAAAGGTTTTGGCTTTATTGGCAAACCGGTGTCGGATGACACTATCCTCGGCAGCGGGATTGGTTTCGGGCTGCGCAAAGGTGACGAGGCCACCAAAAAACAGCTCGATGCGGCTATCGAAAAAGTCCGCGCTGACGGCACCATCGACCAGCTTGCGAAGAAATACTTCCCGGGCATTGATGTCAGCGTAAAATAATAATATTGCGCCTCTTCGCCTCTGATGCAGATGTCCATCAGAGGCTTTTTATTTTTGATTTATACATAACTTTACCGTCAATTCAGTCCTTTCCCCTCGACAGAAAATATTTCTCGCTTTGCTCAGAATATCGCCGCTCAACAATTGGATTTCTAACCGTTTTTGTTTAGGCTGTGCGTTCTTTCTTGCCGTCGTTTCGCTGCCCGCGAAACTCATTCACACGACCATAAGGACGTTTTCTCAGGCATGAATCGCAGACGTTTTTTACAAGGCTCGCTGGCAATGGCTGCGCTGAGCGGTACCGCTGGACTCTCATCGCTCTTTTCCCGTGCGGCATTTGCCGCGGAATCGGATATTGCCGACGGTCAGAGTCGTCGTTTTGACTTCTCTGTACTGCAATCCATGGCGCACGATCTGGCGCAAACTGCGTGGGGCGGTGCGCCGCGTCCGCTGCCCAATACGCTGGCGACCATGACGCCGCAGGCGTACAACGCCATCAAATACGACGAGAAACAGTCACTGTGGAACAATATTGAAGATCGCCAGCTCGACGTGCAGTTCTTCCATATGGGAATGGGATTCCGCCGGCGTGTACGTATGTTCTCGCTTGATTCTGCGACATCCCAGGCGCGTGAAATTCACTTCCGCCCGGAGCTGTTTAGCTATAACGATACGGATGTCGACACCCAACAGCTGCAGGGGCAGAGCGATTTAGGCTTTGCCGGTTTCCGCGCCTTTAAAGCGCCGGAACTGGCGCGTCGCGATATCGTCTCCTTCCTGGGCGCGAGTTATTTCCGTGCCGTGGATGATACCTATCAGTACGGCCTGTCTGCGCGCGGTCTGGCGATAGACACCTTTACCGATACGCCGGAAGAGTTCCCGGACTTCACCTCATTCTGGTTTGAAACCGTCAAGCCGAACGACACCACGTTTACCGTCTATGCGCTGCTCGACAGCCCAAGTATCACCGGCGCCTATAAGTTCGTGATCCACTGCGAGAAGAGCCAGGTGATCATGGAGGTGGATAACCACCTGTATGCCCGTAAAGATATCAAGCAGCTCGGCATTTCGCCGATGACCAGCATGTTCAGCTGCGGGAACAACGAGCGCCGCATGTGTGACACTATCCATCCGCAAATCCACGACTCCGATCGTCTGGCGATGTGGCGGGGCAACGGCGAGTGGATCTGTCGTCCGCTGAACAACCCGCAAAAACTGCAGTTCAATGCCTTCCAGGATAAAAACCCGAAAGGCTTTGGCCTGCTGCAGCTGGATCGCGATTTCTCCCACTACCAGGACATCATGGGCTGGTACAACAAGCGTCCGAGCCTGTGGGTTGAGCCGCGCAATCAGTGGGGCAAAGGCAGCGTCGGTCTGATGGAGATCCCTACCACCGGTGAAACGCTGGATAACGTCGTCTGCTTCTGGCAGCCGGAAAAACCGGTTAAAGCTGGCGATGAGCTGGACTTCAAATACCGTCTCTACTGGAGCGCGCAGCCGCCGGTTCGCTCGCCGCTGGCGAACGTCTATGCCACCCGCACCGGTATGGGCGGCTTCCCGGAAGGCTGGGCACCAGGCGAAAACTACCCGAAAGTCTGGGCGCGTCGCTTTGCTATCGACTTCGTGGGAGGCGATCTGAAAGCCGCTGCGCCGAAAGGCATCGAGCCGGTGATTACGCTCTCTAACGGCGAAGCGAAACAGGTCGAAATCCTCTACGTCGAACCGTTCGACGGCTACCGTATTTTGTTTGACTGGTACCCAACGGACGATTCCACCGATCCGGTCGAAATGCGCATGTTCCTGCGCTGTCAGGGGGATGCGATCAGTGAAACCTGGTTGTATCAGTATTTCCCGCCTGCGCCTGATAAACGCAACTACGTTGACGATCGCGTGATGCGCTAACGCTGAATTCCCTCTCCCGACGGGAGAGGGAAAGTGAGGACCCATGACGGCTAACACCCCTGAAATCATTCCTGTTACCGACCGCATCGAACTGCGGGCCATCGACGAGCGCTATACCGCTGAGCTGCACAATCTGGTGGTCAAAAACAAAAGCTGGCTACAAACCGCCTTTGACTGGGCGCAGTATGTGGGAACGGAAGACGACACGCGCAAAAATGTGCTCAGCAATCACATGCTGCATCAGCGTGGTTATGCGAAAATGTTCCTGATTTTTCAGGATCAGACCCTGAAAGGTGTGCTGTCATTCAACTCGATTGAGCCGACGAATAAGACGGGTTACATCGGCTACTGGCTGGATAAAGGCAGCCAGGGGCAGGGTATTTTGTCAAACGCGTTGCAGGCGTTTATGCGCTATTACGCTGAACGCGGGGAAGTCCGCCGTTTCGTCATCAAATGTCGCGTGGCGAATGCGCAAAGCAACAGCGTAGCCGTGCGCAATGGTTTTGAGCTGGAAGGCTGCCTGAAAGAAGCCGAATTTTTAAACGGCGAGTTCCAGGATGTAAACAGCTACGCCAAAATCATTCGTCTATAGCGCGCCGAGCAGCGGGGTGCGGGTGATGCGCTGTTTTCCGTTGATCACCTTCTCACCGCGCAAATGGATGTTATCGCCACCGAATGCCTCAATCACCGCATCGTCGGTGATTTCAATACGATGTTCGATAAGCACATCGCCGCTGATTCTCGCCCGTCCCTGAATCACCACTTTGTCATCAATCAGAATTGGGCCACCGCGCAGCCAGGCCTGGCCGCCGATCAGTACATGATGTTTGATGATCACGTTCCCCTCGACCACGGCGTTTTCTGCCACCTGCGAACTGTAGCGCAACGTCGGAATCGCATCGTCTTCACGGCCGGCAACCAGCCGGGCATTGCCATACACTTTTGCGCAGTCGCAGACCCAAACGTTATTCAGATCGTTGCCTTCGATGAGCGCATTCTCGAACACTTCGGCCCGATGCTCGATAAAGGCGAAATTGACCATCGCCTCCCCGTAAATCTGCGCCTGATGGACAATTCTGGACTGGCTGACGGTGGCGTTATCGTAAATTTTCAGAACCTGTTCACGATCCGGCGTCAGGCCAAGGGCTGCAATAACAGTGCTTTGATGCAGAATCCGTGCATTGCCGTAAAGATGGCAGATACCGCGCACTTCGGAAGACTGAACGGTGACGTTGTCACTTAACTGTGCGCCATGGCTGATGTGTGAACCGTCGACCCAACTGTTATCAGCGATTTTCGCGCCGTGGCTGATCACACAATGCTGGGTGATTCGCGCGTTATCATAAATTTGCGCCTGTGCGAAAACCACGCTGTTTTCATCATAAACCCAGCAGTTTCCGTCATGGGACAGGGCGCTTTCATCCTCAAGCCAGCCGCCTTTTGTCCCGGCGGTCACATCGCCGAAATCTCGCGTGGCGATGATTTGCCGGAGCTTTACGGCTGCTTTTGTCTCGCCGTTCTGCCAGTGGTGGAGGCGGGTTTCGTCGCTGAGTCGGTATTTTTGCATCTCATGATCTCGGCTAAGGGTCTTTACTAACCGTAGCAAACTTTACGCCTTCTGAAGTGCTGGCAACCGCGTCTGAAACCCCTTAAACTAGCATTTCAAATATAATTTATACTTTAAAATGAATGCATAATAGACACAAATCCCAACAGGTTCTTAACTTACCGTTCGGTTACTTTGGCATGGTATTAGGGACTATTGGCATGGGTTTCGCGTGGCGCTATGCCAGCACGATCGGGCCGGTTTCCCGTTGGCCGGGTGAGATTCTGGTGCTGGTGGCGATCCTCATCTGGTTTTTGCTGACCCTGGCAATGCTTACCCGCGCCGTACGCTTCCCGCATAGTGTTCTTGCGGAGATGCGCCATCCGCTGATGAGCAGTTTTGTGAGTCTGTTTCCGGCCACCACACTGCTGGTGGCCATAGGGTTTGTCCCCTGGTGTCGACCCGTTTCGCTGGTGCTGTTTGGTATCGGCGTTGTGGTGCAGCTGAGCTATGCCGCCTGGCAAAGCGCCGGTCTGTGGCGGGGAAAACACCCCGAAGAGGCCACCACGCCGGGCCTGTATCTCCCGACGGTCGCCAATAATTTCATCAGTGCGATGGCCTGCGGCGTGCTCGGTTTCCACGATGCCGGGCTGGTATTTTTGGGTGCAGGGATTTTCTCCTGGTTGAGCCTTGAGCCAGTGATATTGCAGCGTCTGCGCAGTTCTGGCGAGCTACCGACGGCGCTGCGCACCTCTCTGGGTATCCAGCTGGCGCCTGCGCTGGTGGCCTGCAGCGCCTGGTTTAGCGTCAACGGCGGCGAGGCAGATACCTTCGCCAAAATGCTGTTTGGCTACGGGCTGTTGCAGCTGCTGTTTATGCTGCGCCTGATGCCCTGGTATCTCTCCCAGCCGTTCAACGCCTCCTTCTGGAGCTTCTCGTTCGGCGTTTCTGCGCTCGCTACCACCGGGCTGCATCTGGGGCAGAGCAGTCCATCGGGCTTTTTCCACGCCATTGCGGTACCGCTGTTTATTTTTACCAACTGCATCATTGCGCTCTTACTGGTGCGCACCTTCATTTTACTGGTGCAGGGAAAGCTATTAGTTCGTTCAGATAAAGCCACGCTTATGCACGCTGAGGAAAAGAGATGACTCACTTTGATGAAAACTATTTTACGGAAAAATATGGCCTGACCCGCACCCACTCGGATGTGGTTTACAGCGCCGGGATCGTCAAACCCGGCAAAACTCTGGATCTGGGCTGCGGCAATGGTCGCAACAGTCTGTATCTGGCCGCGAAGGGTTATGACGTAACCGCCTGGGATAAAAACCCGATGAGCATCGATAACATCGCGCGCATCCAGGCTGAAGAAGGGATCGCCAATCTGCAGGCTTCCGTGCAGGATCTGAACAGCCTGAGCTTTGACGGTGAGTACGATTTTATTCTCTCGACCGTGGTGATGATGTTTCTGGAAGCCAAAACCATTCCAGGACTGATTGCGAACATGCAGCGCTGCACCGTGCCTGGCGGTTACAACCTGATTGTGGCGGCGATGGATACGGAAGATTATCCGTGCACCGTTGGTTTCCCGTTCGCCTTTAAAAGCGGCGAGCTGAGCCGCTACTACGAAGGCTGGGAGCTGCTGAAATATAATGAAGACGTCGGTGAATTACACCGTACCGACGCCAATGGCAACCGCATCAAACTGCGTTTCGCCACACTGCTTGCCCGCAAACCGGTCTAACGCGCCGCCAGCAGGCAGAGTTGCAGGGCCGTTTTGTAAGAGGCCTCGAACGACGACAGCGGCAAAAACTCAAACTTTGAGTGGAAGTTATGCGCGCCGGTGAAGAAGTTCGGGGTCAACAGTCCTTTCGCCGACAGGGCCGCACCGTCGGTGCCTCCGCGCATCGGCGTCGGTTTTGGCGTGATGCCGAGCGACGTCATCGCCTCAAACATCAGGTCGATAGCACGACGATCTTCCCCAATCGCATTGCTGATATTGCTGTAGGTGTCTTCAATGTGATGCTCGACGCGGGCAGTAGGGTGTTGCGCGGCGATTTTACCGGCAACGTCAGCGATTTGCTGTTTGCGCGCGGCAAAACTCGCTGTGTCGAAATCACGGATATTGGCTTTCAGTACCGCCTCGCTTTGCCCGGCCTGAATGCCGTTAAACCAGATATACCCCTCGCGGCCCTCGGTGCATTCCGGCGTCTGCTGACGATCGAAATGGCTGATGTAGTCCATCGCCATCAGTAGCGGGTTCACCAGCACGCCTTTCGCCGACATGGGGTGAGCGGTTACGCCGGTAAAGCGGATTTCTGCCGCTGCCGCGTTAAAGTTCTCGTAAACAATCTCGCCGATTTCGCAGCAGTCGATAGTCCAGGCAAAATCAACGTCAAAACGTTTTAGATCCAGCGCTTTCGCTCCGCATAAGCCAATCTCTTCATCGGGCACAAACGCCACCACGATATCGCCGTGCTGATCCTCTGCCGTCAGGTTTTCCAGAACCGTCATTACCACTGTTACTGCGGCTTTATTATCTGCGCCTAATACGCTGGTTCCGTCGCTGAAAATAATCTCTTCGCCAGGATAAGCCAGTATTTCTGGATGCTCATTCACCCGTAACCAGATCTGTTTCTCTTTATTCAGACAGAGGTCTTCTCCTGCAAAAGTTAATATTTGTGGATGAATATCCGGTGATAATCCCACGTCTACCGTATCAATATGGGTAATAAAACCAATGCGCGGAGCGCCGCTGACATTGCCTTTTTTGACGGCGGTCACCGTGGCAAATTCGTCGATCACGATGTCGCTCAACCCCAGTGATTTCAGCTCTTCTGCCAGCACCCGCGCCATCTCGTGCTGGCCCGGTGTGGAAGGGAGGGTTGCGCTTTTCGGATCGCTCTGGCTGGTGATGGCCAGGTAGCGATAAAAGCGTTGGGTTAATTGACTGGAAAGCGAATTCGTCATAGTGATTCTCTCTTTATTTGTATTATCAGGTGTTTGCATTGTCACTTTAATGGTATTTATGCAATGGCAAAAGAATTAATTAGCCGTCGAATTAAAAAGACAGGAAAATGCGATGAATAGCAAACTGACAACCTTAACCCTGGCAATTGCTGCATTAACGGTAAGTTCCGCCGTGGCGGCAAAGACACTGGTGTATTGCTCCGAAGGATCTCCGGAGAATTTTAATCCCCAGTTATACACCTCTGGCACCAGCGTGGATGCCAGTGCCGTACCGGTCTATAACCGACTGGTCGATTTTAAACCCGGCACGACGGAGCTGGTGCCAAGCCTGGCCGAAAGCTGGGATGTCAGCGAAGACGGCAAGGTTTACACCTTCCACCTGCGCAAGGGCGTTAAATTCCAGAGCAATAAATTCTATAAACCGACGCGCGATTTTAACGCCGATGATGTGATTTTCTCCTTCATGCGGCAGAAAGACGTTAACCACCCGTACCACAACGTCTCTAACGGCAGCTATTCCAACTTTGAAAGTCTGGAGTTCGGCAGCCTGATTACCGCTATCGACAAAGTGGACGACCACACCGTACGCTTTACCCTGGCGCATCCGGAAGCGCCGTTTGTCGCCGATCTGGCCTGGTATTTTGCCTCGATTCTCTCTGCGGAATACGCCGACGCGATGCTCAAAGCGGGTACGCCGGAAAAAGTGGATATGGACCCGATAGGCACCGGGCCGTTTAAACTGACGCAGTACCAGAAAGATTCGCGCATCCTCTTCACCGCGTTCCCGGACTACTGGCAGGGCAAATCAAAACTCGACCGACTGGTGTTTAGCATCACGCCGGACGCCTCCGTGCGTTTTGCTAAAATCGAAAAAAACGAATGCCAGGTGATGCCATTCCCGAATCCTGCCGATCTGCCGCGCATGAAGGCCAACAGTGATATCAACCTGATGAGCAAAGCGGGGCTGAACACCGGATTCCTGGCGTTTAACACCCAAAAGCCGCCGCTGGATAACGTGAAAGTGCGACAGGCGCTGGCGATGGCGATCAACAAACCGGCGATCATTGACGCGGTGTTCCATGGCACGGGAACCGCAGCGAAAAACCTGTTGCCGCCCGGCGTCTGGAGCGCCGACAGCGAGCTGAAGGATTACGACTACAGCCCCGATAAGGCCAAAGCGCTGCTGAAAGAGGCGGGATTTGCCAACGGCGTGAGTATCGAACTGTGGGCGATGCCGGTGCAGCGCCCGTATAACCCGAACGCCAGACGGATGGCCGAAATGATTCAGGCTGACTGGGCGAAAATCGGCGTGCAGGCCAAAATCGTCACCTATGAGTGGGGCGAATATCTTAAGCGTGTGAAGGGCGGTGAGCACCAGGCGGCGCTGATGGGCTGGACCACGGCGACGGGCGACCCGGATAACTTCTTCGGCCCGCTGTTTACCTGTACGTCCGCCAACGGCGGCTCGAATTCGGCGAAATGGTGCTATCAGCCGTTTGATAAGATCATCAACGAGGCGAAATCGATAACCGATCACGACAAACGCGTGGCGCTATATAAAGAGGCGCAGCAGATGATGCACGATCAAATGCCTGCGGTGATGATTGCGCACTCCACCATTTTCGAACCGGTGAGAAAAGAGGTGACGGGTTACGAAATCGATCCGTTTGGTAAACACCTCTTCTGGCAAGTGGATATTAAATAACCATAAATCACTGCCCGTGACTATTCCGGGCAGTTTGTTTTTTGAATTGTGCCGCCAGCACCCTTTTTGTCACAACAAACCCCTGATTCTTTTGCTATAACTTCATATGCATATCTGCACATAACAGGGATTCACAACCATGCGTACTCAGACTTTTTTTAAAGTTGCAGCGCTCTCTGGCCTGCTGGTTTTAGCGGGCTGCGCGTCCAAAGTGGCGCAACCCGATCAATATTCGGGCTTTTTGAAAGATTATTCAGGCTTGCAGCAGACAACGTCAGCAACGGGCAAACCGACGCTGCGCTGGGTAGATCCATCCTACAAACCGTCTAATTACGATAATATCGTCTGGAATCCAATCACCTATTATCCGGTGCCTAAACCAACTACTCAGGTAGGGCAAAAGTTACTGGACGATCTGCTGGCCTACACCAATACCAAAATGAAAGCGGCCATTGGCCAGACGAAACCGCTGGTGACAACACCAGGGCCACGTAGTCTGATCTTCCGCGGCGCGGTAACGGGTGTGAGTTCGAAGAGCGAAGGGCTGCAGTTCTATGAAGTGGTGCCGGTTGCGCTGGTGGTAGCGGGTACGCAAATGGCGACAGGACACCGCACGATGGACACCCATCTCTTCTTTGAAGGTGAGTTGATCGACGCCTCAACGGGCAAACCGGTGATCAAAGTGGTTCGTAAAGGCGAAGGGAAAGAGCTGAATAACGAAAATGCACCAATGACCGTGGCGACGCTGAAACAGGTCGTGGATGACATGGCGACGGATGCCACCATGTTTGATGTGAACAATACCAAAAAATAATCTGAAACCGGCGGCCTCACACCGCCGGTTTTTTTATGCCATCCGCAGACGCCTGAACCAGGTTTCTGGTCGGGTGAACATCACCAGGTTCCCCGTCAGTATCAGCAGTAATCCCGCCACCGCGTTCATGTGCCAGACGTAGCCCTCATACACCGTAGAAATCGACAGCGCGACCAGCGGGAACAGCAGGGTGCTGTAGGCCGCTTTGCCTGCACCAATGCGACCGACGAGGGTGAAGTACGCGCCAAAGGCAATCACAGATCCGAAGATCGCCAGATACAGCAGCGCACCGATGTAGCTCATGGTCCACTCGGGGACAAAGCTGTCGCCGCGCACCAGCGCAATCGCACCCATCACCAGCGTACCGTAGGTCATCGCCCAGGCGTTGGTGGTCATGGTTTCCAGACCGTTACGCTGATGGCGAAGGCTGATCATATTGCCCAGCGAGAAACCGTAAGTCCCAAGCGCTGACAGGCCGATACCCAGCAGCAGTTCGTGGCTCCAGCCGCTGGCCAGCAAATCGTCCCAGAAAAGGGTGATGATGCCGAGCAGCCCGAGGATCGCGGCGGCCCAGAAGCGCGCCGGTGGACGCTGGCCGAAGAAAATAAAGCTGTTAATGGCGTTATACAGCACCGCCATCGAAAAAATGACCGACTCCAGCCCGGTATTGATAAACTTCGCCGCCGTGTAAAAGCACCAGAAGTTGAAGCAAAACACGCAGCAGCCCTGAACCATACAGAACAGATGATCGCGCACTGCCAGTTTACGCAGACGCCCCAGCGCCAGCAGGACCAGCATCATCGCGGCGCTCGCCACGGCAAAGCGCCAGAAAATGGACACCGGCGCGGCAACCGGTCCTTGTTGCAGGAAAATCGCAATCCAGGTCGTCCCCCAGATCACCACCACCAGCCCATACAGAAGTGCGTTCATCGTTCTCTCTTATCAAAGGGTAAAAGTGAAGTGTGACCGGAACTGAACCGGCGCGCTTTCAGCCACTTGCGGCTCACTTGCAAATTCTTGCGCTTTTTTGTTTCCCCATGACTGGTATCGCGGGGCAACACTTCTTAGACTGTCGATCTGTTTACTTGTCAGTTACGGTTATGTCTCACGCTTACGACACCTTTGAAACCCTTCGCCAACAGAACGCCGTGCTGCGGGAGACGGTCGCCCTCAATTCGGGCATCCAGCTGGCGGCGTGGTACAACAAGCACGATACGGTGACGGTAAAAAGTAACCACCATACCCTGAGCCTGTATGTGGCGGACGGCTACGAGAGTTACCACAAAACGGCCAGCGGCTGGAAAAACGGCGGCGGGCCGGACCGTTTTTGCCTGATGCCAAAAGAGAGCGAGTCGAGCTGGGACATCCGCGACGATTTATCCTTTGTGCACCTCTACTGCACTGACGAGCACCTGCGCGAACTGGGTGAGAAGATCTGGGATAAAAGCCCGGCGGCGATTGCGCTGGATGAAAAAACCTTCGCCAGCGATCCTAAAATCGCGATGCTTTATCGCCAGTTTTTGCTCGGCTGCGACTGGCAGCAGCAGGCCAACCAGCTGACGCTCAGCACCGCCAGCACGTTGCTGCTGACCCACCTGATCCAGAACTATTCCAGCGTGCAGTGGAAGCTGCCCGTCGTCACTGGCTGCCTGTCGCCGTACGTGCTGCGCAACGTACTGGAGTATGTGAATAACCATCTCTCCCAGGCGTTAACGCTGGCTGAGCTGGCTGCGGTAGCGGCGTTGAGCGAATACCACTTTGCCCGCATGTTCCGCCAGTCGATGAATATGGCGCCGCATCAGTACGTCATGCAGCAGCGTATGGAAAAGGCGAAGAATCTGGTGCAGTTCACTCAGCAACCTTTGACCGACATCGCGCTGGCCTGCGGGTTTAGCTCGGCCAGCCATTTCAGCAATCGCTTTAAAGCGACCCTCGGATTAACCCCCTCGCAGCTACGCGCGGCGAAAGCGTGATAACACGACAAAACAGATCCCACCCGCGATAAGCCCCCAGAACGCCGACCCAATCCCGAGCAGTGTTACACCGCTGGCAGTCACCAGAAAAGTGACGATGGCCGCATCGCGCTCCGCCTCATGCTGTAACGCCTGATACAGACTGCCACTGATGGTGCCCAGCAACGCCAGCCCGGCCAGCGTCTGGATCCAGCTGAGCGGCAGCGCCGCCATCAGCGCGGTAATCGATCCGCCGAAAATGCCTGCCAGCAGATAAAACACGCCTGCTGCCGCCGCGGCCAGCCAGCGCTTGTTGGCGTCAGGATGCGCGTCCGGGCTTTGACAAATGGCGGCGGTGATCGCCGCGATGCAGATGGAAAAGACGCCAAACGGCGAGAACAGCAGGGCCAGTGCGCCGGTGAAAATGATCAGCGGCGAAACCGCGACCGGATATCCGGAGGCTTTCATGGTGGCGAAACCCGGCGCGTTTTGCGACGCCATGGTCACGAGAAAGAAAGGCAGGCCGATGCTAACGAGCGTGGTGAAGGTAAACTTCGGCGCGATAAATTCCGGAAGCACCACGCGAAAAGCAAGATTATCCGTGACAACGTCACCTCCCGCCCAGGCAGCCACACTTCCGACCAGCAGTGTAGCGACAATGGCATAGCGCGGCGCGAAGGCTTTTGCGACAAGCCACGCCAGCAGCATGCTTCCACACAGCAGAAAATGGCCCTCAAGATGACTGAACGCCTGCAGGCCAAAGCGCAGCAGCACACCGGCGAGCATCGCTGCTGCGAGAGTATGTGGGATAATTTTCATCAGCCGGGCGAACAGACCCGTCACGCCGCACAGCAGAATTAGCGTATTAGCGAAGATAAAAATGCCGATGGTTTCGGCAAGGGTGACGCCCTGCAGGCTGGTCGCCAGCAGCGCCGCGCCAGGCGTGGACCAGGCGGTAAGCACCGGCGATTTGTACCACAGGGAGAGGGCGAGCGTGCTTACCCCCATCCCGATGCCGAGCGCGGTCATCCAGCCTGCAATCTGTTGCGGCGTGGCGCCCGCTGCGGCCGCAGCCTGCCAGATGATGGCGGCAGAGCTAGCGTAGCCCACCAGCACGGCGACGAATCCGGCCAGCGCCGCCGGAAAAAGTGAGGAGGAAGGGCGCATAAAGACTCCGTTGTGCGTTATAGCGTCCGTGGGAATGTAGCACTGTGCGCTATAGCGTACAAGTGGTACACTCCCGGCAACGGGAGGATCTATGAATATCACTCAACATCTGGCGTCAACGCTGAAAAACGAGCGTCAGGCGCGTGGCTGGAGTCTGTCGAAGCTGGCGGACGAGACAGGCGTGTCGAAAGCGATGCTCGGGCAAATCGAGCGCAACGAGTCCAGCCCGACGGTTTCGACCCTGTGGAAAATCGCCACCGGTCTGAACGTCCCTTTCTCCGCCTTTATTACACCGGAAACGCACCCGCAGCCCGTCTTTGACCCGCAGCAGCAGGCGATGGTGGTCAAGCCGCTTTTCCCGTGGGACGAAACGCTAAAGTTTGACCACTTTTCGATTACCCTGGCGCCGGGCGCACTCAGTGAATCGACGCCGCACGAAGCGGGTGTAATTGAACATGTGGTGGTGATCAGTGGCGAACTGGAGATGTGTCTCGACGGCGTCTGGCGCACGATTTTGCCCGATTCCGGCGTGCGTTTTGTGGGCGATAAACCCCATGCCTACCGCAACAGCAGCGGGCAGACCGTGCACTTTCATTCGTTGATACATTATCCCCGCTAAAGGTACGCAAAACGGTTTCGCTGTCGTAGACTTCTGACTACAATAGCCGCCATTTTGACCATAACGGATAACGACGAAGTATGCGCCTGCAATCCCATCATCTTGAACTCTTAAGCCCGGCCCGTGACGCCTCCATCGCGCGTGAGGCGATCCTGCACGGTGCGGACGCGGTCTATATCGGCGGCCCGGGCTTTGGCGCTCGCCATAATGCCAGCAACAGCCTGCGCGATATCGCCGAGCTGGTGCCGTTTGCCCACCGTTTCGGTGCCAAAGTGTTCGTGACCCTGAACACCATTCTTCATGATGATGAACTTGAGCCTGCCCAGCGTCTGATTACCGATCTGTACCAGACCGGCGTTGATGCCCTGATCGTGCAGGACATGGGCGTGCTTGAGCTGGACATACCGCCGATTGAATTGCATGCCAGCACTCAATGCGATATCCGCACGGTTGAAAAAGCGAAGTTTCTCTCTGACGTCGGTTTTACCCAGATCGTGCTGGCGCGCGAGCTGAATCTGAACCAGATCCGCGATATCCACCAGGCGACCGACGCCACCATTGAATTCTTCATTCACGGCGCGCTGTGCGTGGCCTATTCCGGCCAGTGCAACATTTCCCACGCGCAGACCGGGCGCAGCGCGAACCGCGGCGACTGCTCTCAGGCGTGCCGTCTGCCGTACACCCTGAAAGACGATCAGGGCCGCGTTGTGGCGTTCGAAAAACACCTCCTGTCGATGAAAGACAACGACCAGACCGCCAACCTGGCGGCGCTGATCGACGCAGGCGTGCGCTCCTTCAAAATTGAAGGGCGCTATAAAGACATGAGCTACGTGAAAAACATCACCGCGCACTACCGCCAGATGCTGGATGCCATCATTGACGATCGCGGCGATCTGGCGCGCGCGTCTGCCGGGCGTACCGAGCATTTCTTTATTCCGTCGACGGATAAAACCTTCCACCGTGGCAGCACCGACTACTTTGTGAATGCGCGAAAAGGCGATATCGGCGCGTTCGATTCACCGAAATTTATCGGTCTGCCGGTGGGAGAAGTGCTGAAGGTCGCGAAAGACCATCTCGACGTGAAAGTGACCGAGACGCTCGCCAATGGCGACGGTCTGAATGTGATGATCAAACGTGAAATTGTCGGTTTCCGCGCTAATACAGTGGAGAAAACCGGCGAAAATCAGTATCGCATCTGGCCAAATGAAATGCCTGCCGATCTCTATAAAGCGCGTCCGAATGCGGCGCTCAATCGCAACCTGGACCACAACTGGCAGCAGGCGCTGCTGAAAACCTCCAGCGAACGTCGCATCGCCGTGGATATCGAACTGGGCGGCTGGGTAGAGCAGTTGATCCTGACCATGACCAGCGAAGATGGCGTGAGCGTGACTCATACTTTGGACGGTCAGTTTGAAGAGGCGAATAACGCCGAAAAAGCGTTGAACAGCCTGAAAGAGGGCGTGGCGAAGCTCGGGCAGACAATCTACTACGCGCGCGATATTCAGGTGAACCTGCCCTCCGCGCTGTTTGTTCCGAACAGCCTGTTGAACGCATTCCGTCGCGAAACGGCAGAGATGCTGGATGACGCGCGTCTGGCAAACTATCCGCGCGGCAGCCGTAAAGCGGTTTCTGTGCCTGCGCCGGTCTATCCGGACACCCACCTGTCGTTCCTTGCTAACGTCTACAACCACAAAGCGCGGGCGTTCTACCATCGCTATGGCGTGCAGCTGATCGACGCGGCCTATGAAGCGCATGAAGAGAAGGGCGATGTGCCGGTGATGATCACCAAACACTGCCTGCGCTTCGCCTTTAACCTGTGTCCGAAACAGGCGAAAGGCAGCATCAAAAGCTGGAAAGCAACGCCAATGCAGCTGGTGAACGGAGACGAAGTGTTAACGCTGAAATTTGACTGCCGTCCGTGTGAAATGCACGTCATTGGTAAGATGAAAAATCACATCTTTAAGATGCCACAGCCGGGTAGCGTGGTGGCATCTGTCAGCCCGGAAGATCTGATGAAAACCCTGCCAAAGCGTAAAGGGGTTTAATCAGCGAAAATGGGTCTCCGGTTTGCGCGATTTTAGCCAGTGATGGTGCTCGCGCAAACCCTCCGCCGACTCCTCCGCCACATACCGCAGTTCGTCGCTGTCCGCGCTATGACGCAACTGATGGTCGGCATTCTGTACCAACAGATATTCATGCCCTTTATGCCCCGCCATTAACTGACCCGAAAACAACGCGCAGGTCAGCAGTACGATTGATAAACACGTTTTAACCATTTCATCACCGCCGCGTAATATTTGCGGCTACTATGCCAATAGTTGCGTCGGGTTATTATTCGGATATTCAAACTAACGAAAAGAATTTGTCAGTTTTTTAGCGCCAAATTTGAATCAAGTCCAATAATGGACCCAGCATTTTTAAGGGAATTTCAGCGTGTTGAAGAACCTGCAAATAATAGGCGCTAGAAGATTGGGAGGATTCCGATATAATAAGCTTTTGACTATGGACCAGGTCGATCAAATGACAAAAGCATCCTCTCTTTCCGCCATCGGTATTGCTGTCGCAATTGTTGGCGCTGCCTATATGGGTTACGCGCACTTCCACGATAAACCCGATTATCTGCAAGCCGCTGAAACCCGAGTCAGCTCTTATCTCACCAGCGATTATGGCCGCGTATCCTGCAACAGCACGCAGGTGAAGGGCCAGCAGTGGCATCTTGAGTGCCACAACTTGGCGAAAAGCAAAAACTTCGAATATGACGTCTATCCTGCTGAAGAGGCGCCATATGCCGTATCACGCGCATTTTACCTTGAAGCGGTTAACGATAACGCCATTCAAAGCGCCAGTCAGGGGCTGATGAAATATCTGCAAATCAGTACAGCAGCGAATAATGTCCAGTCGTGATAATGCCGGATGGCGTTTGTTTAATATTCGTTTATGAAATGAATGGTAGTTTATTATGCGATCCGCTACCGGTTATGGAATACCGGACGTAGATACCAAAATACAAATCTATCCATGCAAGCATTTACCGCCAGATTATGGCGGTTTTTTTTGCGTTAAATTCAGCGAATATCGGCATGACACTGACGGGATAAATACTCTTTTCGGTATTGCGCAGGCGAAAGATCATACTGCTGGCGAAAATGGTGGCGCAGGGTAGCGGAATGGCCGAACCCGGTTTGTTCTGCGATGCTGTCGATACTTAAGCGGCTATTTTCCAGAAACTCCTTTGCCCGCAGCAGCCGTTCGTTCAGTAGCCAGCGCGCGGGCGTGGTTCCCGTGGCATTCGCAAAACGGCGCAGAAAGGTTCGCTCACTCATTCCCACACGACGCGCCAGCGAACTCACGCTGTGGTTCACCGTCAGCTGCTGATGCAGAAAATCAAACAGTTGCCCGAATCGCTGGCTCTCTCGCAATACCGCGACCGGACGGCTCACCTGCTGCGTTTGTGCGCCATCGCGATGCGGCTGAATCACCAGACGGTGCGCCACGCGGTTCGCTGCGTCCATCCCATAATCACGCCGGACGACGTGCAGGCACAGATCGATTCCGGCGGCGCTGCCCGCCGAGGTGAGAATTGTCCCTTCATCCTGATAAAGCACATCTTCAATCACCTCAATTGCCGGAAAGCGCGTTTTCAGTGTCTCTGTATAGCGCCAGTGCGTGGTGGCTTTTCGCCCGTCAAGCACGCCCGCTGCGGCCAGCACGAACACGCCGGAACAGATTGAGAGCAAATGGCAGCCGCACGCGTGGGCACGGCGAAGCGCCTCGCACAGTGCGGGCGGAACGGTTTCCTCCACACCGCGCCAGCCGGGAACGATAATCAGGTCGGCCTGTTCCAGAAGTGTTAAATCACCGTCTGCCACCATTCTGATCCCGCCCGTCGCCCGCAGCTCGCCTTGCTCCACGGAGGCCACGCTAAACCGATACCAGTCATCGCCCATTTCCGGGCGCGGCAGGCCGAAAATCTCGACCGCCACACCGAACTCGAAAGTACACAGACCGTCGTACGCCAGGGCAACCACCCGCGGGCGCGGGACCTGTCGTAAGTTTGTCATCATTTTGCTGTTTTCTGGCATAACCGCAGGCATTCACTGACTCAATTTTTGGATAACGTACTGTTAACACAAACGCCATACAGGAGAAAGTACCATGAGTTATGTCACTGAGTTTCCCGCCGCCGACCCACAAGAGTCTGTCGCCCATTTTCTGCGCCGTCTGAGCGTGGAAACGGACTGCGCCGACGTGCACCACGCCATTGCCAATCATCAGCAGGATTTTGTACTGCTGCACGTCGTGGGCCGCCCGGAGCAATTTGCCCGCCGTCATTTGCCGGGGGCGATCCATTTGCCCTGGTCGGCGATGAACGCCGAAACCATGGCGCAGTGGCCGCAGGATACCCTGTTTGTGGTGTACTGCGCCGGACCGCACTGCAACGGCGCAGACCGGGCGGCGCTGAAGCTTTCCCGTCTCGGCTTGCCGGTCAAAATCATGATCGGCGGCATTACAGGTTGGGAAGATGAAAACTTCGCCTTTGCCACGGATGACTGACCCGAAGATGAAAAAAATTCATCTGCCATGAAATTTTCTCGTTTGCTGCAACGCAGGGGTTATGACATCTTTTGGACATATAGCCATCCAGAAGTCTAAAACTTCAATTAATGAATTATCACTGTTGGCAATCAAATGCCAGCAGCAAAGGAGAGAATCATGCAACGACAACACGCCCCGTACCGTGCAGATGTGGTAGGCAGTTTTTTACGTCCCGATGCGATTAAAGAGGCGCGAGCGAAATTCGCCAGCGGTGAGATTGACGCCGGTCAGCTGCGTGCCGTTGAAAACGACGCCATCCGTCAGGTGGTAGAGCAGCAGTGCGCCTGCGGCCTGCACGTGGTGACGGACGGTGAGTTTCGTCGCGCCTGGTGGCACTTTGATTTCTTCGACGGTTTACAGGGCGTGGAACGCTACGATTCGAACCAGGGTATCCAGTTTAACGGCGTGCAGACCAAGGCCCACGGCGTGCGTGTTACCGGCAAACTGGGCTTTGGCGACCATCCGATGCTGGAAGATTTCCGCTATCTGAAAAGCATCAGTGGAAACGCCCAGCCGAAAATGACCATTCCAAGCCCGAGTGTGCTGCATTTCCGTGGCGGGCGTAAAGATATCGACGCGACGGTTTACCCGGAACTGGACGCCTATTTCGACGATCTGGCGACCACCTGGCGTGATGCGATCCATGCATTTTATGAAGCGGGCTGCCGGTATCTGCAGCTGGACGACACGGTCTGGGCCTATCTCTGTTCTGACGATCAACGCCGCCAGATCAAAGCGCGCGGGGACGATGCGGATCAGCTGGCCCGTACCTATGCCCGCGTGCTGAACAAAGCGCTGGAAGGCAAACCAGACGATCTGACCATCGGTCTGCATGTCTGTCGCGGCAATTTCCGCTCCACCTGGATCTCCGAAGGCGGTTATGAGCCGGTGGCCGAAGTGCTGTTTGGTTCGGTCAACGTGGACGCGTTCTTCCTCGAATATGACAACGACCGCAGCGGTGATTTCGCGCCGTTACGCTTTGTTCGTCCCGGCAAACAGCAGGTGGTGCTGGGCCTGATCACCACCAAAAATGGCGAACTGGAAAACCCGGAAGGGGTGAAAGCGCGCCTGGAAGAGGCGGCGCAATACGTGGCAAAAGAGCAGATTTGCCTCAGCCCGCAGTGCGGTTTTGCCTCGACCGAAGAGGGCAACACCCTGACGGAAACCCAGCAGTGGGACAAAGTGCGTCTGGTGACGCAGATCGCTGACGAAGTCTGGTAATTCTTCGGGCACAGCATTGCACTTTATTAATGCAGCGCTGTGCCATTCTGAGTCGTTTCCCGCCGTTTACTGCCTTTACTCCCCTGAAATTCCGCGATTTTCCATCCTGGCATCCTTTTTGCTCTCCTGAAAATGACACGTTTGATTCTGCGTCCAGATAGTACCGGACGTTTTCGCACAGCTTGTTTTTCAGGAGTGAAAATATGCACCGTCGTACCTTAATCAAAGCTTTCGCACTGTCTGCTTCCGTGGTCGCAATGGGGATGAGTTTCGGCGTGCAGGCTGCCGATACGATTAAAATCGGGATCATGCACTCGCTCTCCGGCACGATGGCGATCTCTGAGACGCCGCTGAAAGACGTGGCGCTGATGACCATTGATGAAATCAACGCCAAAGGCGGCGTGCTGGGTAAAAAGCTCGAACCGGTGGTGGTAGACCCGGCCTCTAACTGGCCGCTGTTTGCGGAAAAAGCGCGTCAGCTGTTAAGCCAGGATAAAGTCGCAGCGGTCTTTGGCTGCTGGACTTCTGTATCGCGCAAATCGGTATTACCGGTCTTCGAGGAGCTGAACGGGCTGCTGTTCTATCCGGTGCAGTATGAGGGCGAAGAAATGTCGCCAAACGTGTTTTATACCGGCGCGGCACCCAACCAGCAGGCCATTCCGGCGGTCGAGTATCTGATGGGTGAGGATGGCGGGAGTGCGAAACGCTTCTTCCTGCTGGGGACCGACTACGTTTACCCACGCACCACCAACAAAATCCTGCGCGCTTTCCTGCATTCCAAAGGGGTTCAGGATAAAGACATTGAAGAGGTCTACACCCCGTTTGGTCACAGCGATTACCAGACTATCGTCGCCAATATCAAGAAATTCTCCGCTGGGGGCAAAACGGCGGTGGTCTCCACCATCAACGGCGACTCTAACGTTCCATTCTATAAAGAGCTGGCAAACCAGGGCGTGAAAGCGACGGATGTGCCGGTGGTGGCGTTCTCCGTGGGTGAAGAGGAACTGCGCGGCATCGACGCTAAACCGCTGGTCGGCAACCTCGCCGCCTGGAACTACTTCGAGTCTGTCGATAACCCGACCAACCAGACGTTCGTCGCCGCGTATAAAGCCTACGCCAAAGCGCACAAACTGCCGAACGCCGATACGGTAGTGACTAACGATCCGATGGAAGCCACCTACGTGGGCATTCATATGTGGGCGCAGGCGGTAGAGAAAGCCGGTACCACCGACGTGGACAAAGTGCGTGCCGCCATGGCCGGACAATCCTTCAAAGCGCCGTCAGGCTTTACGCTGACCATGGATGAAACCAACCACCATCTGCATAAGCCGGTGATGATTGGCGAAATCGAAGGCGATGGCCAGTTCAACGTGGTCTGGCAGACCGATAAAACCGTCCGTGCTCAGCCGTGGAGCCCGTTCATTCAGGGCAATGATAAAAAGCCCGACCAGCCGATGAAAACCGCCAGTAACTAAGCCTAATCGCACGGAGAAAAGCCATGAGCGTAATGCGAATGTTCGTCGCAATAGTCTGGCTTGCCGGTCTGCTGCCAGGGATGGCGCAGGCGTCGGATGCAGACAACTTTGTCGTCGCAAGCCGCAGCCAGCAAACCGCATTGCTGGAACATTGGGCCGTCGCGCCGGATGTCAAACGCCTGCCGCTGTTGCAGGCCCTGCAAAAAGAGAACCTGTTTGCTGACGGGCAGAAGCACGCTTTTGCTCGCGTCAACGGCGAGATGGTCGCGCTGGGTGATGCGTCGACGGTATCGGGCGAGCCGAAAGCGGTCCGTCTGACCAACCGCCTGCGGGTGTTGGCCTCGACGGCGCTGTCCACGCACCTGCTCGCCAGTGACAACGTCACGCAAAGGGCGCGTGCCGCGCTTCAGTTGCAGCGCGATGCCACGCCGGACATGCTGAATATGTTGCAGCAACGTCTGCTCGTCGAGAAGGATGACGGCGTGCATCAGGCGCTGGAAGTGGCGCTGGCAAATCTCCAGCTGGTCAGCCCACAGGCGGAGGTGCGTTTGCAGGCGGTTGAGCTGCTGGGGCACTCAGCAGATCCGGAAACCCAGACCCGTCTGTTGCCTTATACCCAGCCCCAAATGGAACCCGACGCTCGCGTGCGCGAGGCGGCGCAAAACAGCCTGAGCAAAATCCAGCATCGTCTGCTGATAAGCGATCTGCTGGGGCAGGCCTTTATGGGGTTGTCGCTGGGGTCGGTACTGTTGCTGGCGGCGCTGGGACTTGCGATCACCTACGGCTTGCTGGGGGTGATCAATATGGCGCACGGCGAAATGTTGATGCTGGGCGCCTACTGCACGTGGATGGTTCAGCAAATGATGGCGCAGTTTATGCCCCAGTGGCTGGCATTTTACCCGGTGGTGGCGCTGCCGGTAGCCTTCCTGGTGACTGCCGGGATCGGTATGGCGCTGGAGCGCACGATTATTCGCCATCTCTACGGTCGACCGCTGGAAACGCTGCTCGCGACCTGGGGTATCAGCCTGATGATTATCCAGATTGTGCGCATGACCTTCGGCGCGCAGAACCTGGAAGTGGCTAACCCGGCGTGGCTGTCGGGGGGCGTGCAGGTGTTTGCCAATCTGATCCTGCCGTGGAACCGTCTGATAGTGCTGGGATTTGTACTGCTGGTCCTGTTCTTCACCTGGCTTATCCTCAACAAAACCCGCCTGGGGCTAAACGTACGGGCGGTGACGCAAAACCGCAGTATGGCTGCCTGCTGCGGGGTGCCGACCGGGCGCGTCGATATGCTGGCGTTTGGTCTGGGATCGGGGATCGCGGGATTGGGAGGCGTGGCGCTGTCGCAGCTCGGTAACGTCGGGCCGGAACTCGGACAGGGTTACATCATCGATTCGTTCCTCGTGGTGGTGCTGGGCGGTGTCGGCCAGCTGGCAGGCAGCGTGGCGGCGGCATTTGGCCTCGGGATCTTCAACAAAATTCTTGAACCGCAAATGGGTGCCGTGCTCGGCAAAATCCTGATTCTGGTGGCGATCATTCTGTTTATTCAGAAACGTCCTCAGGGGTTGTTTGCACTTAAAGGGAGGGTGACAGACTGATGAGCCAGCCGCTGACGTTAACCCTGGCGCGAAAAGCGCCACGCTTTATCCCGCTTTTTGGCAGCCTGATGCTTGCCATTTTGCTGGTTCTTCCGTTTCTGGCGCTGCTGCCGGCCAGCCATCCGCTGGCGGTTTCCACCTGGATGCTGACGCTTGTCGGGAAGATCCTCTGCTATGCGATCGTTGCCGTCGCCCTCGACCTGGTCTGGGGTTATGCCGGAATGCTCTCTCTGGGGCACGGTATTTTCTTTGCTCTCGGCGGGTATGCGATGGGGATGTACCTGATGCGTCAGGCGTCGGGCGAAAGCCTCCCGGCGTTTATGTCGTTTCTCTCCTGGAGCGAACTGCCGTGGTTCTGGTGGGGCACACAGCATTTTGCCTGGGCAATGCTGCTGGTGGTGATGATCCCCGGCCTGCTGGCGCTGATCTTCGGCTGGTTTGCCTTTCGCTCAAAAATCAAAGGGGTCTATTTTTCGATCATGACCCAGGCGCTGACCTACGCGGGCATGCTGCTGTTCTTTCGCAATGAAACCGGCTTTGGCGGCAACAACGGCTTTACCGGGTTTACCACGCTGCTGGGCTTCTCGGTAACGGCAACAACCACGCGTATCGCCCTGTTCCTGGCGACCGTTGTCCTGCTGGTGGCCTCGCTTGCCATCGGTTTTGCGCTGGCGAAGAGCAAATTTGGCCGCATCCTGACGGCGGTGCGCGATGCGGAAAATCGCCTGACGTTTTGCGGCTACGATCCGCGTGGTTTCAAACTGCTGGTCTGGACGCTTTCGGCGGTGCTGTGTGGGCTTGCCGGGGCGCTGTACGTCCCACAGGTGGGGATTATCAATCCCGGCGAAATGTCGCCAACGAACTCCATTGAAGCCGCGATTTGGGTGGCTCTCGGTGGGCGAGGAACGCTGGTTGGCCCGGTGATTGGCGCGGCGCTGGTCAACGGTGCGAAAAGCTATTTCACCGTGGCGATGCCGGAATACTGGCAGCTGTTTCTCGGCGGAATTTTTATCGCCGTCACGCTCTTTGTACCGCGCGGCGTCTACGGGCTTTTTCGTAAGGGAGAGAAATAATGCAGCCAGCCGAAGGACTCTTTACCCGGCAGTTGCCCGGCGACCGCTTTCGCGATCAGACCGACCCGGTGCTCCAGCTGGAGTCGATTAACGTCAATTTCGACGGTTTTCAGGCGCTGACGGATTTGTCGCTCAACATTGGCGTGGGTGAATTGCGTTGCGTCATTGGGCCTAACGGCGCGGGGAAAACCACGCTGATGGACGTGATTACAGGCAAAACGCGGCCACAAAGCGGGCGGGCGATTTACGATCAGTCGATAGATTTAACGGGTCTCGATCCGGCGGCGATTGCACGTCAGGGGATCGGGCGCAAATTCCAGAAACCGACCGTGTTCGAAGCCCTGACGGTGTGGGAAAACCTGGAGCTGGCAATGAAAGGCGACAAATCCGTGTGGGCCAGCCTGCGCGCGCGTTTGACGTCAGAGCAGAGCGATCGTATCCACGAGATGTTAACGCTGCTGCGCCTGAGCGCCGAGCGCGACCGGCGCGCCGGGATGCTCTCTCACGGGCAAAAGCAGTTTCTGGAAATCGGCATGCTGCTGGTGCAGGAGCCGCATTTGCTGCTGCTCGATGAGCCTGCCGCCGGGATGACCGATGCGGAAACCGAATATTCGGCAGAGCTGTTTCGCACGCTTGCCGGGAAACACTCCCTGATGGTGGTCGAGCACGACATGGGCTTTGTTGAAACCATCGCCGATCACGTCACCGTTCTGCATCAGGGGCGAGTGCTGGCGGAAGGCTCGCTGCGTGAGGTGCAGGCCAACGAGCAGGTGATTGAAGTCTATCTGGGACGCTAAAGGAGCCGTCATGCTACAGGTTAACGAACTGAATCAATATTACGGCGGCAGCCACATTTTACGCGGCGTGAGTTTTGATGCGCCCGGCGGGGAGGTCACTTGCTTGCTCGGGCGCAACGGCGTGGGAAAAACAACCTTACTCAAATGCCTGATGGGGCTGATTCCGGCGCGCAGCGGGGAGATTGTCTGGCAGGGCAAAACCATCACTCACGCCAGGCCGCACCATCGCGTGCAGTCTGGCGTGGCGTACGTGCCGCAGGGGCGTGAGATTTTTCCGCGTCTGACGGTGGAAGAAAACCTGCTGCTGGGCATGTCGCGTTTCTCCGCGCGAGAGGCGAAAAGCGTCCCGGAGGATATCTGGCAGCTGTTTCCGGTGCTCAAAGAGATGAAGCACCGTCGCGGGGGCGATCTTTCTGGCGGGCAACAGCAGCAGCTGGCAATTGGCCGCGCGCTGGCAAGCCGTCCGCAGCTGCTGATCCTCGATGAGCCAACAGAAGGTATTCAGCCGTCAGTGATTAAAGAGATTGGCGTGGTGATCCGCCAGCTCGCCAGCCGGGGCGATATGGCGATTTTACTGGTGGAGCAGTTCTATGATTTTGCCGCGGAACTGGCGGATAACTATCTGCTGATGTCGCGCGGAAGCATCATTCAGCGCGGGCGCGGTGAGAACATGGAGCAGGAGGGCGTTCGCGGCTTAGTGGCGATCTGAGGGTTATTGTTTTTTGAAATGTTATATTATAACATTCGCATTCTCATAACATGGAGTGAGGATCGCGTTTTGGCAGCACATATTGGAAAATTTGCAATGACTCTGGGGGCGCTGCTGGTCAGCGGCCATCTGTTTGCCCACTCGCACGGTCACCAGATGACCGAAGCGGAACAACAAGCGGCGAACGGGGTATTCGAGAATAAAGACGTTAAAGACCGCAAGCTCTCCGACTGGGACGGTACCTGGCAGTCCGTTTATCCTTTCCTGTTGGACGGTTCACTGGATCCGGTTTTTAAAAAGAAAGCGGAAAAAGAGGGAAGCAAATCCTTTGACGAGGTGAAAGCCTACTACCGCAAGGGATACGCCACGGACGTAGACACCATCGGCATTGAAAATAACGTGATGGAGTTCCACACCGGCAAAACGGTGGCGAGTTGTCATTATGACTACAGCGGGTTCAAGATCCTGACCTACGCGTCAGGCAAGAAGGGCGTGCGTTACCTGTTTGAGTGTAAAGACGCCAGCTCTAAAGCACCAAAATTTGTGCAGTTCAGCGACCACACTATCGGCCCGCGTGCCTCGGCGCATTTCCATCTCTTTATGGGTAATACCTCCCATGAGGCGCTGCTGAAAGAGATGGATAACTGGCCGACCTATTATCCGAACGAGATGTTTAAAAAGCAGGTGGTGGAGGAGATGTTGCACCACTAAGGTTCCCGCAAGTTATGTTGTTAAACGCCGGGCACGCAAAACGCTGCCCGGCAACACGCTACGCCGTTTCCACTCGCTCAGCCCAGGGCTTCACGCTCATCCCGCGCAGGATCATCAGCCAGGCCACCACAATCGCGACCATCATAATCACAAACAGCGACCAGTGCGGCAGGTGGGTCAGAATAAGCCCGGTAATCATCGGGTTCGCCGCCGCGCCCAGCCAGCCCAGCGCCTGCGCCGAGAAATAGCTCGCTTTCATCCCCGGCGGCGCGATGTTATCGATCAGCAGATATTCACCCGGTGCATAGATAATCTCGCCGATGGTAAACACCGCCGAGGCAATTCCCCAGTAGATCAAATTGGTGCCCGAGAGCATAAACCCGCCCAGCCCGAGCAGGAAGAAGAGTGTCCCGAGCGCCATCAGCGGACGAATATTGCTGGCCTTCAGCCTGCGACCGATAAAATATTGCAGAGAGACCACCATCGCGGCGTTGGCAGGCAGCACCACGGCGACCACTTTTTCTGCGAATTCACTGGTGTAATCCGCCGCCAGCACATACTGGGAGATACAGCTGGCGAATGAGCCACCGACGTAAGAGGCCAGCAGACCAGAGAGCGTATACCAGAACAGCGCCCGGTCGCGAAGCAGCACCGAGGGTTGCCACGGAACGGTGACGTTGTCACTGTCTGCCGCAATGCTCTTTTGCACATACACTTGAATAAACACCAGCGGCAGTGCGGCGCAGAAGGCCGCCAGCCAGAACGGCAGTTGCAGGCTGTACATCACCAGCAGCGTGCCAATCGGCGGCCCGACCGTCCAGCCGATATTCAGAAAACTGTAGTTGAGAGAGAAGACGCGCGCTTTCTCTCCCGGCGTCAGTACATCTGCAAACCAGGCTTTGAGTACGGTTGAGAACACAGAGTACGCGCAGTTAATCACCGCGAAGAACAGCACCACCAGGGTGACATTATTCACCAGCGGAATGGCCACGAAACCGGCGATAAACGCCAGAATCGACAGCAGCATATAGCGCTTTTTATCGAACTTATCCGCCAGGATGCCAAACCCCATGCTGAACACCACGCCAATGGTCAGGGCGATGGTCAGGGCATAGCCGATATTCGCGACGCTCATCTGGTAAACGCGTGTGAGGTAGATGGTCATAAAGGGCAGCGTGGCCCCCCGACCGATGGTTAACAGTAATGACGATGCCAACAACGCTGCGGTTGAGCGCCTGAGTGATGATTTCATTTTCCTGCCCGACATATGCTTATGCTTTTTTTATGTCTCAATGATTATCACGCTATAAGGGGAGTTGTATACCACCCAATTTTTCCGTAAGTGCTTTGTCTGACTGCCAGAATTAATGATCTTTTCCTCACTCGCTTTTTTCGTTACCTTGAATCTGTTTACAAAAATTTAATAAATCAGGGGCAGGGTATGACGCGCAAAGACGGACTGCTGGCGTTGCTGGTGGTCGTGGTATGGGGACTGAATTTTGTGGTGATTAAAGTGGGGCTGCACAATATGCCTCCGCTGATGCTCGCCGGTTTGCGCTTTTTACTGGTGGCCTTCCCGGCGCTGTTTTTTGTCGCCCGTCCAAAGATCCCGTTTCGTCTGCTGCTCGGCTACGGCCTGACCATCAGCTTTGGTCAGTTTGCTTTTCTCTTCTGCGCCATCAAGTTTGGGATGCCAGCCGGGCTGGCGTCGCTGGTGTTACAGGCGCAGGCTTTCTTCACCATCATTCTTGGCGCGTTTGTCTTTGGTGAGCGTTTACAGGGCAAACAGCTGGCGGGGATTACGCTTGCGGTATTTGGCGTGCTGGTGCTCGCCGAAGCGAGTCTGAACGGTCAGCACGTGGCGATGCTGGGCTTTATGCTCACACTGGCCGCAGGGCTGAGCTGGGCGTGCGGGAATATCTTCAACAAGCTGATCATGCAGCACGAGGCGCGCCCGGCGGTGATGTCGCTGGTTGTCTGGAGCGCGCTTATCCCGGTCATCCCGTTTATGGTGGCATCGCTGATGTTTGACGGCCCGGCGCTGATGCTGAAAAGCCTGATTGAGATCGATCTCACCACCATTTTGTCGCTGGTGTATCTGGCTTTCGTCGCGACGATTGTCGGGTATGGCATCTGGGGTACGCTGCTCGGGCGTTATGAAACCTGGCGCGTGGCGCCGTTGTCACTGCTGGTGCCGGTGGTGGGGCTGGCGAGTGCGGCAGTTCTGCTGGGCGAAAAACTGACGATGCTGCAACTGATCGGCGCGGTGCTGATCATGGCCGGGCTGTACATCAATGTCTTTGGATTGCGGCTGCGTCGGGCGACGCGCATCAGGGGATGAAAAAAGCCCCGCAAACGCGGGGCAAAAACGAATCAGAGGTCGTGCTGATTGTAATACGGCACGCCTAATTCGTCGGATTTGTCGCTACCCGCACCCATATGATTGAAATCAAAAGGTGATTGATCGTGTGCGGTAGGCAGAACCATCGTAGTGCGGCTGTTCTGCTGATTAGCGTGAGTGGTTTGCTCCGCAAAAGTCTGGCCGGAGACCAGCACCAGTAAGGTGAGGGCGGCGGAGGCGATACGTTTCATGATTTCCTCGGTTACGTCTTATTACAGGCGATTAGCAATTACAATGTGTTAGCGGATGCAGATAGCGGGATTCGCCGGGCATACTGGTGATTCGGTACTTGTGCGGCGGCACGTCGAAATAGTTCTTGAACGTGCGGGTCAGGGTTTGTTGCGATTCAAACCCATAACGCTCAGCCAGATACAGAATCGGCTCGTTGCTCTCTTTCAGCTTCTGCGCAATTTCCGTCAGCTTACGGCTGCGGATGTATTGCCCTAAAGAATGACCGGTCTCTTTTTTGAACATCCGTTGCAGGTGCCATTTTGAGTAACCTGAACGCTCAGACACCTTCTCAAGTGAGAGCGGCGATTCCAGGTTATCTTCGATCCAGTCCAAAATGCTATGAATAGTGATGGCGTCATTATTGCGTCTGGACATCGTCATACCTCTTCTGTTTACGGCAGGATTTTCTTCAGCAAATGCTCAAGAGTGACCACTTCATCCGCCGTTAAGTTTTTTGTTAGTTCCTGGTGCAGTGTTTGTCCTACTAACTCATGACAGCGCTCGCACATGGCCGCACCATCGCTGGTGAGCTGCACCAGTACGCCGCGCTTGTCATTGGGGTTAGGTCGCCTTTCAATCCATCCTTTGCAGACAAGACGATCGAGCATGCGCGTGAGCGCGCCAAGGTCGACAGAGAGCACCTTTTTCAGCTCAACCGGGGTGATGCACACTTCGCAGCGAATGGAGCACAGCACTTTGAACTGGGTCGCAGTGATGTCCATCGGAGACAGATAGTCGTTGAGCAGGCGATCTTTTTTCTGGTTCACCATATGAATAAGACGGCCCAGTGGAATAATTTCGTTAAAGAGATCACTGGTGCTTTTCACAATGGTTGCCCTGGCAAGTAGTTTAATCACGGCAGATATTATTGCTCAGGCAAGTATAAGTCAACCGAATGTATCCGCCGATGCCACGATTTGCTAAAACGTTTCATGAACTTTTTTTGAGTCCTTTTAAATCATAAACATAACGCAGGGTTATCGTAATTCAGCGGAAAACACTGCTTACGTTGTCTGCGTGGCTGTGTCAGGCCATTTCACCGTATACTGTCAGTGTTGATTATGGATAAGGACGACGACGCACTATGGTGGAATTAATTCAGGCAATAGGACTTGGGCTGGTGGTGCTGCTGCCGCTGGCGAACCCGTTAACAACCGTGGCGTTGTTTTTAGGGCTGGCGGGCAACATGAACAGCGCCGAACGTAACCACCAGTCGTTGATGGCGTCGGTGTATGTTTTCATCATTATGATGGTGGCCTATTACGCCGGACAGGTGGTGATGAATACCTTCGGGATTTCGATTCCCGGGTTACGAATTGCAGGGGGCTTAATCGTCGCCTTTATCGGTTTCCGCATGCTGTTCCCGGCGCATAAAGCCCATGAATCGCCGGAAGCGAAAAGCAAATCGGAAGAGATGGAGTCTGAGCCTTCCGCTAATATCGCATTTGTACCGCTCGCCATGCCAAGCACGGCAGGGCCAGGGACGATAGCGATGATCATCAGCTCCGCGTCAACGGTACGTGATGGCACAACCTTCTCCGCGTGGGTCGTCATGGTGGCGCCACCGCTGATCTTTGCCATTATCGGCGTCATTTTGTGGGGATGTTTGCGCAGTTCCGGCGCGATCATGCGTTGGGTGGGCAAAGGCGGTATCGAGGCGATTTCCCGTCTGATGGGCTTCCTGCTGGTCTGTATGGGTGTGCAGTTTATTATTAACGGCGTACTGGAAATTATTAAGACCTATCACTAACACAGCCGGGCCTACACAATCTGTAGGCCCGGGCAATTGCTACTTTCTTTGGCAGACATCACCCATGATGTGTCTGCTCTTCTAGCGCCACCGGCCACTTGCGGAAGATCAGAATCGACCAAATTAACGCCGCCAGCGCCGGAATCGCCCCCAGATAACCAATCGCTGACATAGAAAAATGCAGGCTGATCTGATTTCCCACCAGCGCACCCGCACCGATGCCTAAATTGAAGATCCCGGAGAAAAGTGACATCGCCACATCGGTGGCATCTGGTGCCAGCGCCAGGACTTTCACCTGCATACCGAGGCCGATAATCATCATCGCCACGCCCCAGCAAATACTCAGTATCGCCAAATTTGTTTCGCTGCCTGCCGCCGGCATTAGCAACACCAGACACAGCATCAGGGCACCGATAGCGCCGCTCACCAGCAGCGACGCGTGCTGATTGCCCAGTTTGCCAAACAGGATACTGCCGATAATGCCAGCCCCGCCGAGGAGGAGCAGCAGCACCGTTGCAAAATTAGCGCTAAAGCCCGCGACAACCTTCACAAAAGGTTCAATATAGCTGTAGGCCGTGTAGTGGGCGGTAACGACAATGACCGTCAGCAGATAAATACTCATCAGCGCCGGGCGGCGGAACAGCACCGGCAGGCTTTTAAGCGAGCCGGAGTGTTCACTCGGTAATTTCGGCAGGAGCTTGATCAGGCACAGCAGGGTAATCAATGCGCCCATACCGATAGCAAAGAAGGTGGTTCTCCAGCCGAAATACTGCCCGACGATGCGCCCGATAGGCAGGCCGAGCACCATCGCCAGCGCGGTGCCGGTCGCCAGCAGGCTCAGCGCCTGTGCGCGTTTACCTGCAGGTGCCAGACGAATGGCCAGCGAGGCGGTAATCGACCAGAAAATGGCGTGAGCGAACGCAATACCGATGCGGCTTATCACCAGCACGGTAAAGTTCCAGGCGAGGAACGACAGCACATGGCTGGCGATAAATAGCACAAACAGGCCAATCAACAGCTTGCGTCGCTCCATCTGGCTGGTCAGCAGCATAAACGGCAGAGACATCAGCGCCACCACCCACGCGTAGATGGTCAGCATGATCCCGACCTGCGCAGTTTCCATCTGGAAACTTTGAGCGATATCGGAAAGCAGACCCACGGGAACAAATTCCGTGGTATTGAATATAAACGCGGCAATGGCAAGCGTGACCACACGTAGCCACGCGACCTTGCGTGAAACTGTGTTCGAAGGCATAAGATTTGGGGTTCGTTGCTGAAAAGATGAGAGGGCGATCTTAAAGCCTTAACTGGCTAAAAGACAATCATTATGTGATGCAGATCTCAATATTTTGCTTATACGTCCTGTAGCGAAGGGCGTTGTTTTCCTTGAATATAAAGAACAGCACAATAAAAACAGGCGGTAAGACGATGCAAGAAATTGATTTTTATCTGGTGGATGCCTTCAGCGATAAAGCCTTTGGTGGCAACGCCGCCGCAGTGTGTCCGCTGGAGGAGTGGCTTCCGGACGAGACGTTGCTCAGCATGGCGAAGCAACATAATCAGTCGGAGACGGCGTTCTTCGTGCGTACGGACGAGGGTTTTGAGCTGCGCTGGTTTACGACACTTGATGAGATTGACCTCTGTGGGCATGCCACGCTGGCGGCGTCTCATGTGATCTTCGAATATCTCGACTATCCGCATACGGAAATTACCTTCACTACCCGTTTTGTCGGCAAACTGACCGTGAAGCGCAACGGCGACTGGCTGACGCTCAACTTCCCGGCATGGGCGAGTGAGGCCGTCGATAATCCTCCGGCGCTGCTGTTTTACTCCCTTGGGATCACCAGCGCGAAAGAGGTTCGCGTGGCGCGAGACTATATGGTAGTGCTGGAAAACCAGCAGCAGGTTGAGTCCATCAGCCCGGATATCTCATCCATGATCCCGCTCGACAAAATGGTCTGTATTACGGCGCCTGGCGACGAAGCGGATTTCGTCAGCCGCTTCTTCTGCCCAGGCGAAGGCGTGCCAGAAGATCCGGTGACAGGCTCCACCCACAGTATGCTGATTCCCTACTGGAGCGAAAAGCTCGGCAAAACGCAGATGCAGGCGCGCCAGGTGTCGGCCAGAGGCGGGGATCTGCGCTGTGAGCTACAGGGCGACCGGGTGCTGATTGGCGGGCAAGCCACGCTGTATCTCAAAGGAAAAATCTTCCTGCGCCAGTAGTCTCCGCTTTTACGTCTACATGCCCGCAGCCTGCGGGCATGCTGCCAGTAGGGGGAGATGTTATCGCGGTTTAAACACAATGACTGTATATAATTACAGTGCCCCGCATTTTTGGCACCTTTTATCAGGTAATCCTCAAACGAGGTACAGAGATAAGTTAAAAGTATGAACACCTGAACCGAGGTGGCAGCTATGTTGATAACAAACAACAAAAGGAGCCTGCCATGTATTCCATTACCTCTGAATCTGCCACTCATCCGGATATTCTGGCGCTGATCGCCGCCCTGGACAGCTATCAAACTGAGCTTTACCCGGCGGAAAGCAACCATCTGGTCGATCTCACCCAGCTGGCGGCGGGGTCGCTTTTAATGATGGTGATCCGTGATAACCAGCTGAATGCCGTGGGCTGCGGGGCGATCGTGCTCAACGGCGACGGCAGCGGGGAGATGAAACGGGTGTATATCGATCCCACCCATCGCGGACAAAGGCTTGGGGAAAAACTGTTGGCGGCGCTGGAGGACGAAGCCCTGAGCCGCCACTGCCACACGTTGCGCCTCGAAACCGGTATCAAGCAGCACGCGGCTATCCAGCTGTATGAGCGCTGCGGTTATCAGGCGCGCCCGGCGTTTCCGCCCTACGACGAAGATCCGCTTAGCCTGTTTATGGAGAAGGTGCTGGTGGCTGACGTTCGTTTAGCAGTGCTATAAACGCTTCCAGCTGACGCGTCATTGCGCCGCGTCGCCATACCAGCCAGGTCGTGAGCCAGCGCCAGTTTTCTGCCAGCGGCCACGCCTCCACCTGAAGATGCCCCGGCATGCTCTCCAGCATCGAGCGGGGCATCAGCGCAATACCTGCGCCCGCAATCACACAGGCCAGCATACCGTGGTACGACTCCATCTCATGGATCCGCCCCGGCGTGGCGCGATCTGCGTGAAACCAGCTCTCCAGATGCCGTCTGTAGGAGCAGTTGGCGCGAAACGCGTACACGTCCCGACCGCTCACCTGCGTGGCGCGCGACACCTTTTCATGCCCGGCGGCGGCAACCAGCATCATCTCTTCCTGATAGACCGGCATCCCGTCCAGCTCCGGATGCGAGAGCGGCCCGTCGACAAATGCCGCGCTCAACGTGCCCTCCAGCACGCCATCGATCATCGTGCCGGAAGGTCCGGTGGACAGGGCGAACTGAATGCGCGGATAGCGCTGGTTAAACTGCGCCAGGGATTCAGGAATGCGCACCGCGGCGGTGCTCTCCAGCGCCCCCAGAGCGAACAGCCCCTGCGGTTCATCCCCGGCGACCACCATCCGCGCCTCGTCGACCAGAGCGAGGATCTGCTTGCTGTAGCGCAGAAAGTTATGCCCGGCGGGAGAGAGGCGCAAACGCTGGTTTTCACGGATAAACAGCTCAACGCCAAGATCCGCCTCCAGTTGACGGATTCGGGTGGTAAGGTTGGACGGCACACGATGCACCTTTTGCGCCGCCTGGGTGATGCTCCCGGTCTGGGCGACGGCATTAAACATTTCGAGCTGAGTTAAATCCATAGCATTCTCTTTTCGTGAATAAGTGAGTCAGTATTATTCATTTTTAAGAAATAGCAGAGTGAGCCACAATCAATCAACCCTTATTACGTGGAGAAGACTATGACTCATTCACCGGCTACCCATGCGCTGTCAATTAATCCGGCTAACGGCGAAACCCTCGCGGCCTATCCGTGGGCCACCGCCGCCGAGGTAGAGCAGGCGATCGCGCGGGCGGATCGCGGTTTCCGTCAGTGGCGCAATGAAAGCGTTACTCACCGGGCGCAGAAACTGCGCGATCTTGCTAGCGCACTGCGGGCGCGCGCAGAAGAGATGGCGCAAATGATGTCCCGTGAGATGGGTAAACCTATTTTGCAGGCACGCGCCGAAGTGACGAAATCTGCCGGTCTGTGCGACTGGTACGCCGAGCACGGCCCGGCGATGCTGGCTGCGGAACCGACGCAGGTTGAAAATCAAAAAGCGGTGATCGAGTATCGCCCGCTGGGACCGGTGCTGGCAGTGATGCCGTGGAACTTCCCGCTGTGGCAGGTGCTGCGCGGGGCGGTACCGATTCTGCTCGCCGGTAACAGCTATCTGCTGAAACACGCGCCGAACGTTCTGGGGTCGGCGACGCTTATCGGCGATATGTTCGCGGATGCCGGTTTTGCGCCAGGGGTGTTTGGCTGGGTCAACGCCACGAACGACGGCGTCAGCCAGGCGATTAACGATTGTCGCATCGCTTCGATTACCGTCACCGGGAGCGTACGTGCCGGGGCGGCAATTGGCGCACAGGCGGCTGCGGTCCTCAAAAAATGCGTGCTGGAGCTGGGTGGGTCCGATCCCTTTATTGTGCTGAACGATGCTGATCTGGATCTGGCCGTGAAAGCGGCCGTCGCCGGGCGCTATCAGAATACCGGACAGGTGTGTGCGGCTGCCAAACGCTTTATCGTCGAAGAGGGGATCGCAGAGCAGTTTACCGAACGCTTTGTCGC
The DNA here is from genome assembly GCF_050435885.1 of Lelliottia sp. 489. NCBI lineage: Bacteria > Pseudomonadati > Pseudomonadota > Gammaproteobacteria > Enterobacterales > Enterobacteriaceae > Lelliottia > Lelliottia sp. 489. The sequence goes on from NZ_JBNDLC010000001.1 coordinate 532,362, forward strand.
GGCTGCTGCGGCCCTGAAGATGGGCGCGCCCGATAACGAAGAGAACTATCTGGGGCCGATGGCGCGGTTCGATCTGCGTGATGAACTGCACCAGCAGGTGCAGGCGACGCTTAACGAGGGCGCAACGCTTTTACTTGGCGGAGAGAAAGTGGCCGGTGCGGGGAATTATTATCCGGCGACCGTATTAGGCAACGTCACCCCAGAGATGACCGCGTTTCGTCAGGAGCTGTTCGGGCCGGTCGCCGCGATCACCGTGGCGAAAGACGCGGAACATGCCCTGATGCTTGCAAACGACAGTGATTTTGGTCTGTCGGCGACGGTGTTTACCGCCGATGCGCAACGTGCCGAGGCGTTTGCTCGCCAGCTGGAGTGCGGCGGGGTGTTCATCAATGGCTTCAGCGCCAGCGATGCGCGCGTGGCCTTTGGCGGCGTGAAGAAGAGCGGCTTTGGCCGTGAGTTATCTCACTTCGGTTTGCATGAGTTCTGCAATATCCAGACCGTATGGAAAGACCGCGTGTAGGTCTTGTTAAACTTGCTTAAAAGGCCTTCACCGCGAAGGCCTTTGTCATTTTTCTGTCATGGTTCTGTCATTTGCGTTTCGTAGACTCCCACGCGTCTAACGTACTGTTACAGAAGAATATTATGAACCTAACGCAAATTTTCAGCCGTATTGCGAAGCGTCAGTTTGGTCTGCTGGCGGGCATCTTTTGTATTATCGGGCTTTTCTCCGCCCTGCAGCTCTCCTCCTCAATTCTCCTGACCGCCTCGCTTCGTGATGCCCAGCGCAATGAACAACAAAATCAGCTGGCGCAACAGCAGCAAAGCAAACTGGATCTGGCGCATGTCTCCCTGCTGGCGGCAAGCGATCTGCTCAATCGCTCGGGCGTCTATTTTATGCAGGATAAAGAGACCGGCTCTGAAGGGAGCTGGAACAGCCTGATGGATGAAGCGCAAAAGGCGCTTAATGCTTCCCAGGAGGCCTGGAAGGGCTGGCTGGCGCTGAATCCGCTCAAAGATGAGGCGCTGATTAATAGCTATCAGTTATTCTACGGCGCCATCAATGAGCAGGCGGAAGGGCTGGTAAAGACCCATTCCATTGACGCTTTTTTTGCCGTTCCCGCCCAGGCGTTTCAGACCGACTTTAATGATAACTACGCGCGCTATCAGCAGTTGAGCGAACAACGGGCAGGAGAAGGGCGCCAGTCGCTAATGCATCGCCTCGCTGATTTGCAGTCGCTGTTCCTGCTGGCGCCAGTGGTCCTGCTACTGATTGCGGTGGCGGTGTGGTTTGGCATGTCGCGCTGGGTGATTGCCCCGCTGCGCAGGCTTATCGCTCATATCAACCAGCTTGCCGCCGGAGATCTCTCGGGTGCCGCGCCGGCTGTAAACAGTTTTAACCGCGAAATCGGGCAGTTGAGCGCCAGTATTAGCACCATGCAGCGCGGATTACAGCAGCTGGTGACGCAGGTGAGTGAAGCCACAACCGCAATGGTAGAAAACATCGGCGAACTGGCGGAAGGCAACCAGAAGCTGTATCAGCAGTCTGTGCGGCAGGCCCAGGAGCTGAGCGACGTGACGGCGCACATCGCCACGCTGGAAAACCACGTTGAGGGCAATACGGGGTACGCGAAGCTCGCCAGCTCGCGTGCGGATGAAGCGCGTAAGACGGCGGCGGGGGGTGATATCATGATGTCGACCGTTAATGCCTCCATGCAGGCGATCGTAGAACGATCGTCAGAGATGCGCGGGATCGTCTCGATGATCGACAGCGTGGCGTTTCAGACCAACATTCTGGCGCTGAACGCCGCTATTGAAGCCGCCCATGCGGGTAATCAGGGGCGCGGTTTTGCGGTTGTCGCGCGTGAAGTAGGGCTGCTGGCGAGAAAAAGCAGTCATTCGACGCAAACCATTCAGGAGCTGATTAATCACTCGTTACAGGGAATTGAAGACGGATCGAAAGCGGTGGTGAAGCTTGAGAACAACCTGCAACAGGTAACCGGGCTGGTGGCAAATCTGAGCGGTCTGCTTGACGATATTTCTGCTGCCACGATGAGTCAGGGGGAGAGTATTCATCAGATGACCCGCCAGCTGCAGGCGCTGAATCAGGTGTCGCAACAGACGGATGTACTGGTGACCACCGCCTCCCAGGCGTCGCGTCGCTTACACGATGAGTCGTATTTACTGATGCAGGCGGTTTCGCGTTTTCGTCTTCCCGCCTGACGCGACACATTCGCCTCTGTTATACTCGCAGCCCGTTTTTGGCCTCCAGGCAAGGAGCAACATGTGGCTGCGGTCATCGATAATCAGATGCTGGAAGAGATTCTGGCGCAGGTTCGTCCATTAATCGGGCAGGGAAAGGTTGCCGATTACATTCCGGCGCTGGCGTGCGTCAGTGGCAATAAGCTGGGTATCGCCATTTGCACCGTGAAAGGTGAGCTTTATCAGGCCGGCGATGCCGCCGAGCGCTTTTCGATTCAGTCGATCTCCAAAGTGTTAAGCCTGGTTGCGGCGATGCGTCAGTATGACGAAGACGAGATCTGGCAGCGGGTAGGGAAAGATCCTTCCGGTCAGCCGTTTAACTCGTTGCTCCAGCTGGAAATCGAACAGGGTAAACCGCGCAATCCTTTTATCAACGCCGGTGCGCTGGTGGTCTGCGACATGCTGCAAAGCCGTCTTAGCGCGCCGCGTCAGCGGATGCTGGAGATTGTGCGCCAGCTGAGCGGCGTTTCGGATCTGAGTTACGACGCTAACGTTGCTCGCTCTGAGTTTGAACATTCGGCGCGAAACGCCGCCATCGCCTGGCTGATGAAGTCTTTCGGTAATTTCCATAACGATGTGGCTACAGTACTGCAAAACTATTTCCACTACTGCGCGCTGAAAATGAGCTGCGTGGAACTCGCGCGTACTTTCCTGTTTCTGGCCGACCAGGGCTTCTCCTCGCTGCATAATCAGGCAGTTGTCACGCCGATGCAGGCGCGTCAGGTCAATGCGCTGATGGCGACAAGCGGGATGTATCAGAACGCCGGGGAATTTGCCTGGCGCGTCGGGCTGCCCGCTAAATCAGGCGTCGGCGGCGGGGTGGTGGCGATTGTGCCGCACGAAATGGCGATTGCGGTCTGGAGCCCGGAGCTGGATGACGCCGGGAACTCGCTGGCAGGCGTGGCGGTGCTGGAGAAACTCACCCAGCGGCTGGGGCGGTCCGTCTACTGATGAACACCCTTGACGATCTGTTTGCCCGGCTGGCACGTTCAACCTTTCGTTCTCGCTTCAAACTGGGCACGAAAGAGCGGCAGTACTGCTGGGACAAAGGGGCGGAAACTATCGATCAACACGCCGCGGATTTTGTTGCCCGTCGTCTGGCGGCGGCCATGCCCGTCAACGACGGCAAGCAGACCCCAATGCGCGGGCATCCGGTCTTTATCGCCCAGCATGCTACGGCAACCTGCTGTCGCGGTTGTCTCGCTAAATGGCACCATATTCCCCAGGGCGAGGCGTTAAATGCCGATCAGCAGCGTTACATTGTGACGGTCATCCACCACTGGCTGGTGCTGCAAATGAACGCCCAACCTTGATGGGTTATGCATGCCGGCTATGTATGTTATAGATACGTGCTAATCTTTTATTATTCTGCTGATGACCGCGAAATAATTGCGCTAAGCAATTATATGGATTGATATTTGATGCCTTCTTCTTTGACATCCGTTAAGCCTTTTCTGCCCGATAATCCGCTTCGCAATGCGGTCAGTATTTTTATTCTGACCACGCTGTTCTATTTTATTGGCGCGGAACTGCGTCTGGTGGAAGCGCTCTCACTGTTCTGGCCGCTGAATGGCGTAATGGCCGGGGTGTTTGCCCGTTACGCATATCTCAATCGCCTGCACTATTACGCGGTGTCCTATGTCGCGATGCTGATGTACGACGCGGTGACCACCAACTGGGGGATGGCCTCGGTGGTGATCAACCTCTCCAATATGGTGTTTATCGTGACCGTGGCGCTGCTGGTGACGCGGGACAGACGTCGGGGCCGCACGGTTCCGGACCCGATCAATGCCTTACGCCTGTTTAACTTTTGCCTTATCGCCGCGCTGCTGTGCGCGCTGGTGGGGGCGATGGGTTCCGTTGGGATCGACAGTCAAACTTTCTGGCCGCTGTTTGCCGACTGGTTTAGCGAGCAGTTCTCGACCGGCGTGCTGATCCTGCCGTGTCTGTTGACCGTTAAAATCCCTGAGATCAAGAACCCGGTGCGGGTAGAACACTTTATGCCCGTGGTGGCACTGATCGTCTCTGTCCTGGCCTCGGTGGTGATCGGCGGGGCGGGCAGCCTGGCGTTTCCGCTGCCGGCGCTGATCTGGTGTGCGGTGCGTTATTCGCTTCCCGCGACCTGTCTGCTGACCTTTGTCACCGGCGGGGTGGAGATCATCCTGGTGGCGAACTCGATTATAAATATTGCCGTGGCGACGCCGCTTTCGACGCCGATGATGTTCTCTGCGCGTCTGGGCATCGCTACCATGGCAATTTGCCCGGTGATGGTCTCCGTGAGCGTGGCGGCGATTAACTCTCTGATTCATCAGGTGTCATTGCGCGCCGATTATGACTTCCTGACGCGCGTCTATTCGCGCTCAGGTTTGTATGAAGCGCTGAAACACGAGGAGTCCCATCGTCATCCCCGTTTTCTGACCGTGATGCTGCTCGATATCGACTACTTCAAAAGCATTAATGACAACTATGGTCATGAGTGTGGCGACCGGGTGCTGGCCTCTTTCGCCGGGCAGGTGCAGCAAGTGGTGGGCGAGGACGGGCTGGTGGCGCGCATGGGCGGGGAAGAGTTTGCGGTCGTGGCCAATACCGTTGATGCCCGTCAGGGCGTTGAGCTGGCAGAACGTATCAGAGAATCTGTTGCTTCGCATCCCTTCAACTGGGGTCAGCACACGCTGTTTTTGACGGTGAGTATTGGTCTTGGGAGTGCGAAAGCAGAATCCTGGCAGCTCACGGAGGTCTTTAATAAGCTGTTAGCCGAAGCCGACGAGTATCTCTATCGTTCGAAAAAAGCTGGGCGAAATCGTACCAGTGCGCGTCATCCAGACGATCTGCGCGTCGTCGAACCGCAAAAAAGTACGGAACAGATGTAAACGTATCCATCCCAGGCAGAATGCGGCCCTGATGTTATCACTTTGCTGATAAATTGCTTGCTACGTATTTTTAAGCTCAATAAGATACCGGTGATAACACATCGGAAAAATCGCGTAATGAACGGAACTGATAAACTGAGTAAAAACCATCGCTTACCAGGGAGTCGTTTTGTTAAACGTATGTATCTGATGCGTATACTGGGCACCTTTCTCTGTTTTATTCCTATTCTTTCTGTCCTGATTGAACATCAACGTTCAGTATGGCTAATGCTTTTGCTGGCGCTAAACGCGTTTGTCTGGCCGACCGTCGCCTGGCTGCGCGCCAGCCGCTCTTCTACGCCGCTGTCCGCAGAACATCAAAATCTGGTGATTGATGCAGGGGCAGGAGGGTTCTGGATCGCGATGATGGCCGTAAATCCGCTGCCCTCGGTGGTGATTGCCACCATCCTGCTGGCCGATCGTCTGTCCGCAGGTGGTTTTGTGCTAATGAAGCGCGCGGCGATAGCCATGCTGGCGGTGTTTCTCGCCGCCTGGCTGTTGCAGGGTATGGCGATTATTATCACCGTTTCGCAGCAGACCATGTTTGCCACCTTGCCCCTGATTGCGATCTACATCATTGCGCTTAGCGTGCTGACGGACAGTATTGCCATTCGTCTGCGGATCAAATCCCGCGAGCTGGAGCGGATCGCGATGATGGATCCGCTGCTGGATATCGCGAACCGGCGCCTGCTGGAAAAGCGCATCGAACACGAGCTGAATAAACTTCAGCAGGCCTGCCGGGAATCGGCGCTGATGTTCATTGATATCGATAATTTTAAAGAAGTGAACGATCGTTTCGGGCATAAAGTCGGGGATGCGTTGCTCGCCTCGGTCTCGGAGATTTTACACATTGCCACGCGTCAGACAGACACCCCGGCGCGGTTGGGCGGCGATGAGTTTGTGATCCTGCTTCCGGATACCAGCATCGATGAGGCGCACGTGGTGGCGTCGCGGATCATGGAGGCCGCCGCCATTATGCAAGATGTGGCGCATGAAACCGTCAATTGCACCCTCAGTATTGGCATCGCGGGGGCGACCCGCGAGATGTCAAACGTAACGGACTGGCTGCAGGCGGCAGACACTGCGCTTTACCAGGCTAAGCGCGGCGGTAAAAATCGAATTTTTGCGCACTGACAAGTCGTTTCTTTAGGCTAAGCTATTAAAAAGCTGCGTGTCAGGAGACATCATGAAAGCGCCCGCGATCCCTGCCAATGAATCAGACCGTCTGCTGTCCCTGCGTGATTCCAGGCTTTTGGAGTCGAACAACCATCAACCCTACGATCGCATCACCCGGCTGGCAAAACGCCTGTTTGCCGTGCCGATGGCGAGGGTGAACCTGATCGACGAACGCTCGCTGGTGGCGCTCTCTTTAGACAATGCCATGGCCGCCGTTCTGCCGCGCAATCTCTCTTTCTGCGGGCATACGCTGTTTAATAACGCACCGCTGGTGGTGTCTGACCCGCGACATGATCCCCGTTTTGCCGATAATCCGCTGGTAAAAGGCCAGCCTGGCGTACGTTTTTACGCCGGGTATCCGCTGCGTCTGCCCGACGGCGCTATCGTCGGCACGCTGTGTTTGATGGACTATGTCCCCCGCGATTTTGTTGCGGCCGATCTTAACGCCCTGAGCGACCTGGCAGCGCTGGCGGAAGACGAGTTCGCTGCTGCCTGTGCGGCGACGACGGATGAGCTGACCGGGCTGTTTAACCGACGTGGATTTAATCAGTTAGCGGCGTTTGCCTTATCCGGCGCCCGGCGTCGTGCAGAGCCACTGACGCTCGCCTGGATGGATCTGGACCGCTTCAGACAGATTAACGAACGCTACGGGCAGGCAGAAGGCGATGCGGCGCTGAAAGCCATGACCGAGCTGATGCGCACCTCATTCCGTGAGGCCGATCTGCTGGTGCGTTACGGTAGCGATGAATTCGCGGTTCTGTTTGCCGATACGGATGAGCAGGGGGCCTGGATTGCGATGCAGTATCTCAATGAGCAGGTCGCGGAATACAACCAGCGTGGGCTGCATCCCTGGAGCCTGACATTCTCCTGGGGAATCTGTGAATTCGACCATCAGCAGGATGATTTGCAGCGCTGGCTACAGACCGCTCATGACAAAATCCTCGCCATGAAACAGCGATACAGTGCAGACAGCGGGCATAATAAAAGCCTATGAATGGCGTGCTTGCGTTAAATAATTGTTAAAGGCAATCTGAGGCGGTCTCTTCACAAGGAAATCCCATGACCGCCTCTCTGCACATTCACACCCTTTCACGTGACGATATTCTCTCGCATCTCGACTCACTGGCTGACATCCTCGAAAACTGCGTTAACGGTGGGGCGTCGGTGAGTTTTATGCTGCCTTTTGCGGCTGAAAAAGCGCGTCAGTTCTGGCTCGGCGTGGCGGAAAGCGTGGCCCGCCGGGAGCGCACCGTGCTGGCCTGTCGAGACGAAGGTGGCGAATTTTTGGGTACCGTTCAGCTCATCACCGATCAACCGGAGAACCAGCCGCACCGCGCGGATGTAGCCAAGCTGCTGGTCCACGAAAAAGCCCGCCGTCGCGGTGTGGCGATGCGCTTAATGGAAGCCCTGGAAGCGGTGGCAGTGGAGGAGGGTAAAACCGTGCTGGTACTGGATACGGCTTCGGGCAGCGGCGCTGAGACGTTCTATCAGCGTGCGGGCTGGCAAAAGGTCGGTGAGATCCCGCGCTACGCCCTGATGCCGGACGGCGAAATGACGGCGACATCAGTGTTCTATAAGTTTTTATAATATTTTTCACAATTGCTTTATGAATTGATCAAAACAGGGTTTCATGGTCGAAAAGTTTGATAAGTTATTGGACCAATCTTATCGGGCTGTATGACTAATTAAAAAAGGAACCCCTTGTGAACACACTCAATCGTCGTGATTTTCCCGGTGCTCTCTATCCTGAACGTATCATCCAGTTTGGTGAAGGTAACTTTTTACGTGCGTTCATCGACTGGCAGATCGACCTGCTGAATGAGCACACCGATCTGAATTCCGGGGTGGTGATTGTTCGTCCTATCCAGAGCGATTTCCCACCTTCACTGAGCACTCAGGATGGTCTGTACACCACGATCATTCGCGGCCTGAATGAGAAGGGCGAGGCTGTGAGTGACGCGCGTCTGATCCGCTCCGTGAATCGTGAAATCAGTGTTTACAGCCAGTACGACGAATTCCTTAAACTCGCACACAATCCGGATATGCGCTTCGTGTTCTCCAACACTACCGAAGCGGGCATCAGCTATCACGCTGATGACAAATTCGACGATGCGCCTGCCGTGAGCTATCCGGCAAAACTCACCCGTTTACTGTTCGAGCGTTTCAGCCATTTCAACGGTGCGGCCGACAAAGGCTGGGTGATTATTCCGTGCGAACTGATTGATTATAACGGCGATGCGCTGCGTGAACTGGTGCTGAAATATGCCCAGGAGTGGGCGCTGCCAGCGGCATTCACCCAGTGGCTGGTTGATGCCAACAGTTTCTGCTCCACCCTCGTGGACCGCATTGTCACCGGCTACCCGCGTGACGAAGTGGCCGCGCTCGAAACGGAACTGGGCTACCACGATGGTTTCCTCGATACCGCTGAACACTTCTATCTGTTTGTGATTCAGGGCCCTAAATCTCTGGCCGCCGAACTGCGCCTCGATAAATTCCCGCTTAACGTGCTGATTGTGGACGACATCAAACCGTACAAAGAGCGCAAGGTCGCAATCCTTAACGGCGCGCACACGGCACTGGTCCCGGTGGCCTTCCAGGCGGGGCTGGACACCGTCGGCGACGCGATGAACGACGCAGAAATCTGCGCATTTGTGGAAAAGGCCATCTACCAGGAGATCATCCCGGTGCTGGATTTACCAAAAGATGAGCTGGAATCCTTCGCCAGCGCGGTGACAGGGCGTTTCCGTAACCCGTACATCAAACACCAGCTGCTGTCGATTGCCCTGAACGGAATGACAAAATACCGCACCCGTATCCTGCCGCAGCTGCTGGCAGGGCAGAAGGCGACCGGGAAATTACCTGCGCGTCTCACCTTTGCGCTGGCCGCGGTGATCGCGTTTTATCGTGCAGAGCGTGAGGGTGAAAACTATCCGGTGCAGGACGATCTGCACTGGCTGGAGCGCTATCAGCAGCTGTGGGCACAGCATCATGACAAGCAGATCAGCACCAGCGAACTGGTAAAAGCGGTTCTCAGCGTGAGCGATCACTGGGAGCAGGATCTGACGAAAGTGAGCGGATTGGTAGAACAGGTTACGCTCGATCTGGATGCGATTCTTCTGAAAGGGATGCGCGCGGCCGTCAAACCGCTGTGCTAATCCTCTCGCCCGGCTCCGGCCGGGTTTTATTTAAAGCATCATTAGTTACAACATACTGTGTGCTTCGTTTTTTTATAACACACTTCGGCATCGTGCGCTTTTTGTCTAGCAGTTAAAAAGGGGCAGCAATCCTGTAACAAGCTTGCAACCGTGACGGCGATCACGTTTAATAGTCGCGCTCTTTATTGACCTGAAGCTGACTATGATTGTTCGTCCTCAACAGCACTGGCTGCGCCTGATTTTTGTCTGGCACGGCTCCGTCCTGTCTAAAATCTTTACCCGGTTGTTCCTTAACTTCCTGTTATCCATCGCTGTTATCGTGATGTTACCCTGGTACTCTTCCCTTGGGATCAAACTGACCGTTGCGCCGTTCAGCATTCTCGGCGTGGCGATCGCTATCTTCCTCGGGTTTCGCAATAACGCCTGCTATTCGCGCTACGTTGAGGCTCGCCAGCTTTGGGGGCAACTGATGATAGCGTCACGCTCGCTATTTCGCGAGGTGAAAAACACGCTCCCGGACGATCCGCATCTCAGCGAGTTCGTGCGTCTGCAGATCGCCTTCGCCCATTGCCTGCGCATGACGCTCAGACGCCAGCCGCAGGCGGAGCAGCTTTCACGCTATCTTTCTGCGTCACATTTACGCGCGGTGATGGATTCAAACTCGCCGTCGAACCGTATTTTGCTGATCATGGGCGAGTGGCTGGCGGTGCGCCGTCGGGAAGGGCAGCTGTCAGATATTCTGTTCCACAGCCTCAACAATCGTCTGAACGACATGTCCGTGGTGTTAGCCGGATGCGAGCGGATTGCCAATACGCCGGTGCCGTTTGCCTACACCCTGATTCTGCACCGCACGGTCTATCTGTTCTGCATCATGCTGCCGTTCGCCCTGGTGGTCGATCTGCACTACATGACGCCGTTTGTCTCGGTGCTGATCTCTTACACCTTTATCTCCCTCGATGCGCTGGCTGAAGAGCTGGAAGAACCCTTCGGCGTGGAAAATAACGACCTGCCGCTGGATGCCATCTGCAATGCGATGGAGATCGATCTGCTGCAAATGAACGATGAGCCGGAAATCCCCGCCCGCGTCTTACCGGACAAGCATTACCAGCTCACGTAATGAACATTCAGGAACGCTGCAAGGCGTTCCACTCTTCGCGGGTGATTTCCCATAACTCCGAGTCCAGCTCGCCGCTGACGTAGGCTTTCTTTTCGGTTCTCACCAGGCGCATTCCACTGCTGGTAGAGATCCGCTGTGAGCGCTGGTTGACGGCGGCTTTTGGCGCACGCAGAAGCGGTTTGTTCAGCGTATTAAACCAGAAGTCCGTCGCGGCAATGCTCGCTTCGCGCATATAGCCCTGACCCTGCCATTCGGGCGCCAGCCAGAATCCCCGATTATTATCCTCGACGTCGTACAGGCAGATCAGGCCAATCAGTTGATCGGGATTATCTTTGCAACGAATCGTCCAGAACCACGCCACGCCATTTTCCACATCCGGCAGGGCAACGTTGTTCACGTATGTTTCTGCGCCATCGGACGGATAGGGCCAGGGTACGCTCGCCACCATATAACGAACGATCTCCCAGCGCGGATATAATGTCTGGATTTGCAGCGCATCTTCCGCTTCCAGCGGTTTGAGTAACAGACGTTCAGTGGTTAACGTGGGCGTTTTCACGATTCGGATCTCCATTATTTGTCGTTATGTTTTTGTTTGCCTTCTGCTATTTTCATGATTACCACATTCTGCTGTGACTGAATAGCCGAGGAAAATATGACGTTAAGACTGGCCGCACCGGAAGAGGCCGAAAGACTCTGGCTCGTTCGCAATCTGGCCATCCGTGCAGGCTGCCAGAGTAGCTATGATAGTGACGTGATCGCCCGCTGGACGCCGGAGGCAATGCCGGAAAGTTACCGTCAGGTGATAATCGATAATCCCTTTTACGTGGTCGACGATGAGAAGGGAGAAATCGTGGCAAGCGGCTATCTCGATCTGGCCGCCAGCAGCGTGGAAGCGATCTTTACCGTCCCCGAAGCAGCCGGAAAAGGGCTGGCGGGGCGGATCATCGCGGCGATTAAAGCAGAGGCACGCGCACGCGGCATTTCGCAATTAACGCTCTCCTCAACGCCCAACGCGCAGACCTTCTATCAGAAACAAGGCTTTGTAACGGTTAGCGAGGGATTTCATTATTCAAGAATGGCCGACGCCCAGCTGCGTTGTATTCACATGACGATCGATTTAACCGGCGAGGAGACCCTATGACGATAATCGTAAGGGCGTTGCGTGCAGAGGATTATGCCGACTGGCGGCCGCTGTGGGATGGATACACCGCGTTTTACGAATGCAAACTCGATGAGTCCGTGACCGCGTCGACATGGGAAAGGGCGCTGAGCCCGCATTCTGCGCTGCTCTGTCGGGTCGCGGAAATGGACGGGAAAGTCGTGGGTTTCGCCCTGTGTGTACTGCATGAAGGGACATTTTCAACCGCGCCCGTATGCTATCTGGAAGATCTGTTTGTCGATGCAAATGTGCGTGGGAGCGGTGCCGGAAAGGCGCTGATAGAGGCCCTCCAGGCGGAAGGAAAGCGCGAAGGGTGGTCAACGCTGTACTGGGTGACGCGTCAAAACAACCCTGCGCGAAAACTGTATGACAAGTTTAGTGAAGCGGACGATTTTGTACGTTATCGCCTGTCGCTTTAAGTTCTTTTAAGGTTCACGACGGGCAACGATAAACAGGCGCGGGAAAGCCAGCAAAATCTGCCCGTTTTCCTGCAGCGGATACTGCTGCTCCAGAAGTTCAAGATAGCGATCCAGATAGTTCCGCTGCTCGTGTTCGCTCAGCTCCTGCAACCAGGGGCGCAATCCGGTGGCACTCACCCAGTCAACGATCGCCTGATGCGAACTCATTTTGTGATAGTAGGTGGTGCGCCAGATATCCACGTCGCACCCCGCGTCCGTCAAAATATCAAAATAGGCATGAACGCCGGGCAGCGGATCGCGGCTGCGGTCCGGGAAACCTTGCTCGTAAGCCACTTCACGCATCAAAACGTGCGATGGCTCATCACGATTATCTGGCATCTGAATCGCCAGCACGCCGTTCATTTTGAGCAGAGAAACCAGGTGCGGGAGCAGCTCGTAGTGATCGGAAATCCACTGCAGCGACGCGTTGGCATAGACAAGATCAACCGAATGCGCCGGGCGATAGGTTTGAATATTGGCTTCAATAAACTGGCATTCGGGCAACGCAACCCGCGCCTGTTCCAGCATGGCCGGTGAATTATCCACGCCAACAATGCGTGCCGATGGCCAGCGCTGATGCAAAAGTGCGGTGCTGTTTGCCGGGCCACAGCCCAAATCCAGCACATCCGTCACCTCATTCAGCGCCACTCTTGCCAGCAGTTCGGCGGCGGGACGAGTGCGTTCCGCGCCGTATTGCAGATATAAAGAAGGGTTCCAGTCGGCCATCATCGCATCTCCAGTTTGCGGGTTTCAGCAAGTGTAGATGATTGGCGATGGTTATGTTCAGGCGTTTAACCAGGCCTGGCCGTCAGCTTTCATTTTTCGCTCTAATTCACTGCCGCGCGTGGCAAAAACACGTTTAACCGGGAATCCGCTCTTTTCCAGCACGTAGGCGAGAGCGGCGTATTCACGCGGGTATTTCTCGGCAGTCGCCGCGTCTATCTCCACCACGCCCATCGGGAACGTAAAGGTGCCCATGTCGTAAATGCTCTGCCGATGGAACAGTTTCCAGACGCCGTCGCGTTTCTCCATCAGGTCGTAGAAACGGTTATGTCCGTTGCAGCCCACGTTCAGTTTGACGTTTTCGGCGATAATAATGGCGTTCGTTTCCACGATCGCTTTGTCACCCTTAAAAGTAATAATCGGGCTGCCCATCAGATGTTTGGTGCGGATATCCGATGTGCCCATACGCTCTGAACCCGTCACAAAATCACCGAAAAGCCCTTCAAACCAGGTGACTTCGATCGTGCCGTCAGGGTGAAAGAGTGAACGCAGCTGCTCCCATTCGTTCAAATCCCGGTGGATCCAGCCGTTGATCAGGTCGGTAATCTGCAGGCGATCTTCAGTTCTGTTTTCCATTTTTCGTGCTCCGCTAATGAAAGATGCATGGAGTATTCACCCTGCGTTCGATAACATCCAATACTATAAAATGACAGATTAATCAGATTTAATGATTGCTGGAGGTGCGACATGGATTTACGCCAGTTACGCTATTTTCTGGCCGTGGCGGAAGAGAAGCATTTTGGCCGCGCCGCTCAGAGCCTGAACATTGTCCAGCCAGCGTTGAGTATGCAGATCCGTGCGCTGGAGGAGGAACTCGGCGGCGCGTTGTTGGTTCGGACCAGCCGAAGCGTCGAGCTGACCGAAGCGGGAAAACTGTTCCAGACCGAGGCACGACGCACGCTGGAGCAGGCCGAGTTTGCCCGACACGCCGTTGCGCGTTCCCTGCGCGGAGAGACCGGCACGGTGCGAATCGGGTTTGCCGGGAATGCCGTATTCAGCGGGAAACTGATGCGTGATTTGCGTCATTTTCGCCAACGCTATCCGGATGTTGAGATGATTTTGCAGGAGGTCCCGGCGCAGCAGCAGGTGGAAGCCATTCTCGCCGGGCGGCAGGATATCGGCTACACGCCGGATCACAGCAAAACCCTGACCGCCGGAATCAGAGTGCAGAGGATAGGGGACTGGGACATTCTGGTGGCATTATCGGACGAACACCCGCTGGCTGAGCGTCCGCTATTCACCGTCGAGATGCTTGCCGGGCAGCCGCTGATCCTCTACGACGCCCATGATATGCATGAACATCTGTATCTCATGCTGAGCCAGCAGCTGCAAAACAGGCTGCAGATCGCACACCGTTCTGACAGCACCCTGAGCGTCCTGGCCCACGCTGCCGCCGGGATGGGGCTTGCGCTGGTTCCCGCACCGCTGCAGCAGGTGAACATTCCCGGCCTGGTTTATCGCCGTCTGAATGCCCCGGCGTTAACGGCCAATTTGCTGCTGATTAGCCGTGACACGGAGACAAGCGGCGCGGTGAACGCATTTCTGTCGTTAGCGGCACAGGGCGCGGCTCGTTGATCTGTCCCATGCCTCCATCATGGACATTCTGAATCGCGTTATTTGCCCCATTTCCGCGAACCGATGACGCACAGAATGACGCCTGCGGTGATAACGATCATCAACGGACTGACGCTTTCGTGCAGGAGCGTCGCCGACAGCCCCAGGCCGAAGAACGGCTGTAACAACTGCAGCTGACCGACGGCGGCGATCCCGCCCTGCGCAAGGCCTTTGTACCAGAAAATAAAGCCAATCAGCATGCTGAAAAGAGAGACGTATCCCAGCGCCAGCCAGGCGGAATATCCGATGTGGCTGAAGGAGGCCGGCTGGGTCATCACCGTGGCTGTCAGCATAAAGGGCAGAGAAATCAACAGCGCCCAGCTGATGACCTGCCAGCCTCCGAGTACACGTGTCAGTCTGGCGCCTTCGGCGTAACCCAGGCCGCAGACGATCACCGCAGCGAGCATCAGCAGATCGCCAACAAGGGAGACTGCCGCGCTTTGTGAGAGGGCAAAGCCCATCACCAGAACGCTGCCCAGCACAGAGAACATCCAGAAGGCTTTTTTGGGCCGTTCACCGCCGCGCAGCACGCCGAAAATCGCGGTGCTAAGCGGCAGCAGGCCGAGAAAAACAATCGAGTGCGCCGAGGTGACATGCTGAAGCGCCAGCGCCGTCAGCAGCGGAAAACCGATCACCACCCCAAGCGCGACCACGACGAGCGGCAAAAAGTGCGACAACTGCGGGCGTTTTTCCTTAAACCCGACGATCAGCATCATGGCGAAAAGACCGGCAATGGATGCCCGCAGGAACGTTAGGAAAAAAGGATTCATATCCAGCACCGCCACACGAGTGGCGGGTAGCGAACCGCTGAAAATGATGACGCCCAGCAGCCCGTTCAGCCAGCCGGACATCGCGTTGGAATCCGTTTTATGCACTACGGAATTGACCACGAACACCTCTTTATTTTCATCACGCCCGCAGGCTTGAGCATCTGTGAAGCCGATGGTAGTCTCATGAATCCGATACAATCAAAAAATTGTCATGGATACATTCGATGAAAGCCCGGTATAAAGCGATAGTGGATACCTTCGCAGCGTTGATTCGGGCGGGGACGCTCACGCCTGGCACCCGGCTGCCGACCCACCGCCACCTGTCACAGCGTGAAAAAATCTCCCTGGCGACGGCGACCCGCGTCTATACGGAGCTGGAGGCGATGGGGCTGGTGAGCGGCGAAACCGGGCGAGGGACGTTTGTTCGCGAGATTTCTGTACCTTACGGCCACGGGGTCGATCAACAGGCCGTGGCATCTGATGTGCTGGATTTGAACTTTAACTATCCCGCGTTAGCGGGGCAGGGAGAGCTGCTGCGCGAGGCGTTACGCCAGGTGTCGAACGCCGGTGATATCGAATCGCACTTACGTTATCAGCCCCATGCCGGGAGGCTGACCGATCGCGAGATTATTGCCGGGCATTTCTCCTGTCAGGGATTTCGCCCTGCGCCGGACAATGTCGTCATCGTCAATGGCGCCCAGCACGGATTGACCGTCACGGTGATGGGGCTGCTGCGCCCCGGCGATGTGGTGGCCGTGGACGCGCTGACCTATTCCGGTTTTAAAGCGCTGGCCACGTTATATCATCTGGAGCTGATCCCTGTCCCGTCGCGGGCTGACGGCCCCGACCTGAACGCGTTACAGCAGATTTGCCAAAAACGCCCTGTTCGGGCGGTGTACACCATGCCCACGTTGCACAACCCTTTGGGCTGGGTGATGAATCGCGAGCAGCGAAAAGTGCTGGCCGGGATCGCCCGCGCCCACGATCTCATCATTATTGAAGATACGGCGTATGCCTATTTGATTGGCAGGCCACCGCCGCCGGTCGCGGTTTATGCACCGGAACGCACGGTTTACGTCACCGGATTTTCAAAGAACGTGGCGACCGGGCTACGGGTGGGCGCGGTGATCTGCCCTGAATCGTACCGTCAGTCCCTGGAACGCGCGGTTCGGGCGACCAGCTGGAATACGCCATCCATCATGACAACTTTGGTGTGTAACTGGATTCAGGACGGTACGGTGTCGCGTTTTGAAACGCTGAAAAGACGCGATGCGCGCGAACGGCAGGCGGTACTCAGGGAGTCTTTAGGCGAGCTTGCGTGCATTACTCATCCAAATTCCTATTTCGCCTGGCTTCCCCTGGCTGAAGAGGCGCGCGCCGACCGGGTGGTAAAAGATCTGATGGACAACCATATCTCCGTTTCAACGGCAGAGCCGTTCTGTACGGCGCAGACCATCCCTCAGGCCATCCGCATCGCGCTGGGGTCGGTGTCGATTGATCATCTACGCACCGCACTGGTCAAGGTGCGTGAAGCGATAGCGTTAGAGCAAAGCCGCTGAACAGAAGACCGGAACTCAATCCACTTTCATCATCGCTAACAAACGTTTCACCGTCCGCGAGCGTTCGAAACGACGCCAGCAGAGGGCGATATCCGTAAAGAGTTCCGGTGTGGTCAGGGCATGATAGGTCACATCGGTCGGCGAAATGGCTGCCATCGACTGTGGCACCAGGGCGAACCCGCCCCCTGCGGCGACCATGCTCAGGGATGACGAAAGCTGGGAGGATTGCAGCGTATGGTGCATATCAATTCCGGCCCGCTCGCAGCAGCCGTAAACGCGCTCGAAAAGGGCTGGCGCAACCTCCTGCGGGAATAAAATCATTGGCGTATCCCGCAGCTGGTCCAGCGCCAGCGCGTCGCACGCCGAAAGGGGATGCGTACGGTGTAACGCCACCACCATCGGTTCCCGATCGAGTAATTTCAGCTCAAATTGCTTGCTGCTCTCGCACGGTAAACGCACAAAGGCGATATCCAGTTCCCCCTCCGCCAGCATCGTCATCAGCGAGGACATATTGGCTTCGACCTGGTGAACCGTCACCGCCGGGTTCTGAAGCTGATACTGATGAATTAGCGCAAAGATCTGCGGATGAAACGCATCAGAACTGGTGATCCCAATTGACAAATTCCCGCTAAGCCCACGCGCAATGCCCCTGGCTTTCTCCAGCGCAGCATCGCTCATCGCGAGGATTTTGCAGGCGTCCTCATAGAACGCTTCTCCCGCCTCGGTGAGTTCCACGCCCCGCGTCAAGCGCCTGAACAGTGGGGTGCCCACTTCCTCCTCAAGCCGCTTGATCTGCTGGCTCAGGGGAGGCTGTGACATCCCCAGTGCTTTAGCCGCTTTGGTGAAGTGTCGTTCGCGCGCAACCGCGACGAAATACCGTAGATAACGAAGTTCCATATCAAAAACGTCTCAAACCCGCATGCTTTCTATATTGGAACTCTCTGCTGAATCGGGTCAACATTTATTTAACCTTTATAAATAAAGTTGAAGAGGAAACGCATGATGACGCATTCATCTGCATGCGATTGTGAGGCGAGTTTGTGCGAAACCCTTAGAGGATTCTCGGCGCAACACCCTGACAACGTGATCTATCAGACATCGCTAATGAGCGCCCTGTTGAGCGGCGTGTATGAAGGGGAGACCACCATCGCCAGCCTGCTCACGCACGGCGATTTTGGCCTCGGCACGTTCAACGAACTGGATGGCGAAATGATTGCCTTTAGCAGCCAGGTCTACCAGCTGCGCGCCGATGGTAGCGCCCGCGCGGCAAAGCCGGAGCAAAAAACGCCGTTTGCCGTGATGACCTGGTTCCAGCCGCAATATAAGAAAACATTTGATGAACCGGTCAGCCGTCAGCAGATCCATGACGTGATAGACCAGCAAATTCCATCGGATAATCTGTTTTGCGCCCTGCGTATCGACGGCAACTTCCGCCACGCACACACCCGTACTGTTCCTCGTCAGACGCCGCCTTATCGCGCGATGACCGACGTGCTCGACGACCAGCCGGTGTTCCGTTTTAACCAGCGCAAGGGGGTTCTGGTCGGATTCCGTACCCCGCAGCATATGCAGGGCATTAACGTGGCGGGTTATCACGAACATTTCATCACTGACGATCGTCAGGGCGGCGGGCATCTGCTCGATTACCAGCTCGAGCAGGGCGTACTCACGTTCGGTGAAATTCACAAGCTGATGATTGACCTGCCTGCCGACAGCGCATTTTTGCAGGCTAATCTCCACCCGAGCGACCTCGATGCAGCGATCCGTTCCGTCGAAAACTAACAGGAGAATCATCGTGAACAGTGATAAACAGGCTCGTCAGTGGGCGCATGGTGCCGATATGATCGTCGGCCAGCTGGAAGCGCAGGGCGTGAAACAGGTTTTTGGTATTCCCGGCGCAAAAATCGATAAAGTCTTTGATTCACTGCTGGATTCTTCCATCAACATCATTCCCGTGCGTCACGAGGCGAATGCGGCGTTTATGGCGGCAGCGGTAGGGCGATTGACCGGTAAAGCCGGTGTGGCACTTGTCACCTCCGGTCCGGGCTGTTCGAACCTGATCACCGGTATCGCCACGGCCAACAGCGAAGGCGACCCCGTTGTTGCCCTGGGCGGGGCCGTGAAGCGGGCAGATAAAGCCAAACTGGTCCATCAGAGCATGGACACCGTCAGCATGTTCAGCCCGGTCACCAAATACGCCGTGGAGGTGAGTTCTTCGGATGCCATTGCCGAGGTGGTATCCAACGCCTTTCGCGCCGCTGAGCAGGGCAGACCGGGCGGGGCGTTTGTAAGCCTGCCGCAAGATATTGTCGATCTGCCGGCCACTGGCGCTATTTTGCCCGCCAGCACATCCGCACTCATGGGCCCGGCCCCAGACGCGGCGATTAATGACGTCGCGAAGCTCATCGAAAATGCCAAAAATCCGGTCATTTTGCTCGGCCTGATGGCCAGCCAGCCCGCGAACAGCGCGGCGCTGCATACGCTGCTGGAGAAAAGCGGTATTCCGGTCACCAGCACCTATCAGGCCGCCGGAGCCGTGAATCAACAGCACTTCACCCGCTTCGCCGGACGCGTCGGCCTGTTTAATAATCAGGCGGGCGACAGGCTATTACATCTGGCGGATCTGATTATTTGCGTGGGATACAGCCCGGTGGAATACGAGCCGTCTATGTGGAATAGCGGCGACGCCACCCTGGTGCATATTGATGTGCTTCCGGCCTATGAAGAGCGCAACTACGTCCCGGACCTCGAACTGGTCGGGGATATTGCCGGTACGCTAAACCGGCTCGCCAGCCGGATCAGCCATACGCTGGAGCTGAGCCCGCGCGCCACTGAAGTTCTCCTCGATCGCCGACATCAGCGTGACTTGCTCGACAGACGTGGCGCATCGCTTAACCAGTTTGCCCTGCATCCGCTGCGCATCGTGCGTGCCATGCAGGACATCGTTAACAACGACGTGACGCTCACCGTCGACATGGGCAGTTTCCACATCTGGATTGCCCGCTATCTCTACAGCTTCCGCGCGCGTCAGGTGATGATTTCAAACGGTCAGCAGACCATGGGCGTTGCGCTGCCGTGGGCGATTGGCGCCTGGCTGGTCAACCCTGGCCGCAAAGTCGTCTCGGTGTCCGGTGACGGGGGATTCCTGCAGTCGAGCATGGAGCTGGAAACCGCCGTGCGCCTCAAAGCCAACATTCTGCACATCATCTGGGTTGATAACGGCTACAACATGGTGGCTATCCAGGAAGAGAAAAAATACCAGCGCCTTTCTGGCGTAACCTTCGGCCCGGTGGATTTCAAAGCCTATGCCGATGCCTTTGGCGCGAAAGGCTTTGCCGTGGAGAGTGCCGACGCGCTGGAACCCACGCTACGTGCGGCGATGGAGGTCGACGGCCCTGCCGTGGTGGCCATTCCCGTCGACTATAGCGACAACCCGCTGCTGATGGGCCAGCTCCATCTCAGTCAGATTTTGTGAACTACTTAAGGACAAAGACATGCATAAAGTTGCTCTCGTAACAGGCTCCGGTCAGGGAATTGGTAAAGCGATTGCGCTTCGCCTGGTAAAAGATGGTTTTGCGGTTGCTATTGCCGATTACAACGCCGACACGGCAAAAGCCGTCGCCGATGAAATCACCCGTAACGGTGGCAAAGCCGTTGCCGTGAAGGTAGATGTATCGAACCGCGAGCAGGTGTTTGCGGCGGTAGAGAAAGCCCGGACGGCGCTGGGTGGCTTCGATGTGATCGTTAATAACGCCGGGATTGCGCCGTCTACGCCTATCGAGTCGATCACGCCTGAGATTGTCGACAGGGTTTATAACATCAACGTGAAAGGGGTGATCTGGGGGATTCAGGCCGCGATCGACGCTTTTCGCAAAGAGGGGCACGGCGGTAAGATCATCAACGCCTGCTCCCAGGCGGGCCATACGGGAAATCCTGAACTGGCGGTCTACAGTTCCAGCAAATTCGCCGTACGCGGCTTAACGCAGACCGCCGCGCGAGATCTGGCTCCGCTCGGCATCACCGTTAACGCCTACTGCCCGGGTATTGTGAAAACGCCGATGTGGGAAGAGATTGACCGTCAGATTTCCGATGCCGCAGGCAAACCGGCGGGCTACGGCACAGAAACCTTCGCCAAACGCATCACGCTTGGCCGCTTGTCCGAACCGGAAGATGTCGCCGCCTGCGTCTCTTACCTCGCAGGGCCTGATTCTAACTACATGACCGGTCAGTCTTTGCTGATTGACGGCGGAATGGTGTTTAACTAAAAAATAACGATAAGCTCTGACATGTGTTTCCCCTGCATCATTGCAGGGGCTTTTTTTATGCGCTGTTTTCTCTGTCGCCCGCTATCAGCTAATCCTTAATGCTTGACCCAGACCAGCTGTTCCACCGGGAAGCCCAGCTCACGCGCCGTCGCGAGGAAGTCCTGCTTGACCGCCTCTGGAAGGGTTGTTGAGCGAGAAAGTATCCATAAATAGTCGCGATTCGGGCCGCTGACCAGTGCGTGCTGGTAATCCTTATCCAGTTTAATCACGTTATAGCCGCCGTAAAACGGGCCAAAGAACGAGACCTTCAACGCTGCAGTGGTGGGCGCTCCGGTGAAGTACGCTTTCCCTTCACTTTCTTTCCACCTGTTCTTAATCGGATCATATCCACGGTTGAGTACGGTAATCCCCCCGTCGCTACGCAGACCGTACGTCGCTGTAACCTGTTCCATCCCTTTTTCAAAGCGGTTTTCCAGGCGCGCGATTTCATACCATTTACCGAGGTAACGGCTGGCGTTAAAGTCGCTGACAGGTTTCACGCCCTTTGGTGGGGTCGGTGATTTACATGCAACCAGCGTGAGCGCCACAGCGATACCCGTCATCACAGGCCATAGTTTCATGCGAACTCCTTTTTTTTTAGTAACCGGGAGTTAAGTGTAGTGTAAACAACAGGTCAGAATGATTATCACAAAAAATTGAGTATTTCCTGATAAGACGGCTGACGGTGAAAAGCGAAGGTTGCTCAGGTTATTCTGTACGGGCCTGAAAAATCAAAGAAGCACTGAGTGCTCCCTTGAACAGTCGTTATTTCTTGATCTGTTTTCCGTGTTCATCCACAACAGGTTCACCATCTTCTTTCGTGAACGCACCGCGCTGCTCTTCCGTCAAAATATCCAGCACCACCTCTGATGGCCTGCATAAACGCGTCCCCTGAGGGGTAACGACAATGGGCCGGTTGATGAGAATAGGGTGCTGTAACATGAAATCAATCAACTGGTCATCGCTGAAAGAGTCGTCTGCCAACCCTAATTGGTCATAGGGTTCGACATTTTTGCGTAACAGCGCCCGAACCCTGATCCCCATATCTGCAATCAGTTTCACCAGCTCTTCCCGCGTGGGCGGGGTATCCAGATAGAGGATAATCTTGGGTTCCGTCCCGCTGTTGCGGATCATTTCAAGGGTATTTCGCGACGTGCCGCAGGCTGGGTTGTGGTAAATAGTGATGTTGCTCATATCAGTACCTCATTACACAGTGAAAGACAGGCGAAGCGCCAGCGCGACCAGCGTCACAAATAGCACCGGGATGGTCATGACGATCCCGACCCGGAAGTAATATCCCCAGGTGATGGTCATATTTTTCTGCGCCAGAACGTGTAGCCACAGCAGTGTCGCCAGGCTACCAATCGGGGTGATTTTAGGGCCCAGATCGCTACCGATAACGTTGGCATAGATCATCGCCTCTTTGATGACGCCGGTCGCGGTACTGCCATCGATCGACAGCGCACCCACCAGAACGGTTGGCATATTGTTCATCACGGAGGAGAGAAACGCCGTCAGGAATCCGGTTCCGAGTGTCGCAGCCCACAAACCGTGATCGGCCAGTTGGTTGAGCAGAGCAGAGAGGGCGTGCGTCAGACCCGCATTGCGTAAACCGTAAACCACGAGGTACATGCCCAGCGAAAAGATCACAATCTGCCAGGGCGCGCCACGCAGCACGTTGCCGGTATTAATGGCATGCCCTTTTTTCGCGACGGCAAACAGAAGCAGCGCACCGACGGCAGCAACCAGGCTCACCGGCACGCCGAGCGGCTCGAGACCAAAGAATCCGACTAACAGCAGCACCAGAACCAGCCAGCCCATTTTAAAGGTCGCGCCATCCCGGATGGCCATTTTCGGTTGCTTCAACAGAGAGACGTCATAAACGGCAGGGATCTCTTTGCGAAAGAACACATGGAGCATGACCAATGTTGTAGCAATCGCCGCGAGGTTGACCGGGACCATCACTGCGGCATATTCCGCAAAGCCCAGTTTAAAGAAATCTGCCGATACGATATTCACCAGGTTTGACACGATCAGCGGCAGGCTGGCCGTATCGGCGATAAATCCGGCCGCCATGACAAAGGCCAGTGTGGCGCCTTTGCTGAAACCCAGCGCGAGGAGCATCGCGATTACAATCGGGGTCAAAATCAGCGCGGCACCGTCGTTGGCGAACAGCGCGGCCACCATCGCACCCAGCAGGATAATCCAGGTGAACAGCAGGCGGCCACGGCCATTGCCCCAGCGGGCAACATGCAGCGCGGCCCATTCAAAGAACCCGGACTCATCAAGAAGAAGACTGATGATGATCACGGCGATAAACGTGGCGGTGGCGTTCCAGACGATTTGCCAGACTACCGGGATATCTTCGGGATGAACGACCCCCGTCAGTAAAGCCAGACCTGCACCCAGCATGGCGCTCCAGCCAATGCCCAGACCCCGTGGTTGCCAGATAACCAGAACGAGGGTAAGCAGAAAAATTGCACCGGCCAATAACATCAGTCACTCCATTCATATCTATTCAGACGAATATGTAAACGCATTTCAGCATGCAGCAGGTGAAGCGTTGTTGAGCGTGTTGCGAATGTTTTCACGCTCACAGTTCCAGGCTGAGTTAATAATTGCCGCCGCCCACGCGGGCATATGTGGCGAAAGGCGATAGTGCACCCATTTCCCTTCACGACGATCGGAAACCAGCCCGGCCTCACGTAATAACGCCATATGGCGGGAAATTTTGGGCTGAGACTCTGCCGTTGCCGCACAGATATCGCATACGCAAAGCTCTCCGGACTCCCTGAGCAACATCACGATCGTTGAACGGGTTTCATCAGAGAGTAATTTAAAAAGCTGAACAGGCTGTAGCATGTTGCACCTCGATAAGATTTGACAACACATATGTTAATCCATATATGATAACTTTAAAAGTACAGCGTTTAAGAACGGAGCCATTTCATGAAACATCTACCCGCCATCGAACCACAATTCTTTGATGATACGGTCACCAGCAAAATTTCAGGCAGTGACCCAACAACGCCGCCACGCATTCTGATTCTCTACGGATCTATTCGGGAGCGTTCCTACAGCCGATTTGCCGCAGAAGAAGCGGGGCGGTTATTGACCGAAATGGGCGCCGACGTGAAGATGTTTAATCCATCGGGTCTGCCATTGCCGGACGACGCACCGGAAACCCATCCGAAAGTGCTCGAGCTGCGGGAACTGGTCAGATGGTGTGACGGGATGGTCTGGAGTTCTCCCGAAAGGCATGGCGCAATGAGTTCGGTGATGAAAGCGCAGATTGACTGGATACCGCTGAGTGAAGGCGCGGTTCGGCCGTCCCAGGGAAAAACACTGGCCGTGATGCAGGTTTGCGGAGGCTCGCAATCATTCAATACCGTCAACCAGATGCGAATCCTTGGCCGCTGGATGCGAATGTTCACCATTCCAAATCAGTCGTCAGTGCCGAAGGCGTGGCAGGAGTTCGATGAAGAAGGACGGATGAAACCGTCAGCCTGGTACGATCGAATTGTGGATGTCACAGAAGAG
Organism: Lelliottia sp. 489; assembly: GCF_050435885.1. Lineage (NCBI taxonomy): Bacteria > Pseudomonadati > Pseudomonadota > Gammaproteobacteria > Enterobacterales > Enterobacteriaceae > Lelliottia > Lelliottia sp. 489. Next base: position 557,165 of record NZ_JBNDLC010000001.1, read on the forward strand.
CTATATAAAATCACGCTGATTCTTAAAAAACACGCAGGTTATCTGTCCGACCGGTACAGCGAAAGAAAAGAGAATCACCAGGCGCTGTCGGCGCGAGTGAATCAGGCAAAAATCTGAGAACAGATTTCAGAGGGATGCGGAAAAGACCGGAGTGAATGAACTCCGGTTGTACATAATCAGCCTGATGTGAGTGGCAGATTTGAGTAGTTATTTGGTTGGTGCGCATAATGTATATTATGTTAAATGCGAGATTTAATAAAACAAACGCATTACCAGACCAGCTCTACACTTCTGCAACTGTCTTAAAACCTCTCCAATGCACAATATTACTTGAAATCACACGAAGCTGCCGATTAATATAAACCTCGAAACAAAAAACGCACAAACGTGCAAACTCATGCACTCTTATTTACTGAGGTTGATATGACACAACAGTTGATTTTAATCGCCGGCCCCTATCGTAGCGGCACCGATGGCGTGCAGGCGCGCATTGATGAAAACCTTGCCCGTCTTGAAAACGCGGCGTTAGCCGTCTATCAACGTGGCCACGTTCCGGTTATTGGCGAATGGCTGGCCTTACCGTTGGCAAAAATGGCTGGCTCGAAATCGATGGATGATGAAATCAGTGAAGCCATGTTGTATCCCGTCGCGCACCGACTCATTGCAAAATGTGATGCTATCTACAGGATTGCCGGCGCGTCCAAAGGTGCCGATATGGACATAGAGGTGGCGCAAACGCTGGGGCTTAAGATTTACACTGCGCTTGAGGATATCCCACAGGTTTGATGTTGCCTGCTGGCCTGTCGGCGTATCGACAGGCCGGACCATAAAGGCTTTTCGCGTGGGTTATGCCTCTTCCCGTTCAGAGGTCATCACCACGGAAATCCCCTTTTCTTTTACCGCGTTAATCCAGGCTCTATCGGTATCGTCTTCAACGACAATAGTGTTCACCAGCGAAAGATCGCCAATCACAAAAGATGACGCGGTATTGATTTTTTCGGGGGAAGCCAGCACAACCGTTTCGGCGGCTCTGCCGGAAAATGCACGTTTGATGCTCGCCTCTTCAAAATCACCGGTCGTCAGGCCCGCATCAGGATGGATGCCGGTCACTCCCATAAAGAACAGGTCCGCATGGATTTTTTCGATGCCTTCGATAGCAGCCGCGCCGACCGTAACAATAGAGTGTTTATACAGACGACCACCGATCAGGATAACCTCAATGGAGGGATGTTCGACAAGTCCCAGCGCAATGCCTGGGCTGTGCGTGACCACGGTTATCTTCAAATCAGGAGGTAAAAACCTTATCAGCTCTGAAGTGGTCGTGCCCCCGTCAATGATCACCACCTGGCCGTCAGAAATCAGCTGCGCACCTTTACGGGCGACATTTTTCTTGGCATCCATCTTTACCGATTTACGCTCAGCAAACGGAGCAATGGCCGAGGATGACGGCAGCGCTCCGCCGTGAACTCGCTGTAAACGCCCTTCTGCCGCCAGCTCGCGTAAATCACGCCGAATGGTGTCTTCAGACACCGCGAAGAGCATGCTGAGCGCTTTCGACTGGACCTGACCTTCAGCCTCGAGCTTTTCAAGGATCAATTGTTTTCGCTGTGTTGTGAGCATAAGGAATTCCTGATATTGCACGATTAATCTTGAAGCTGCACGACAATGCTGTTTATGATAATTACTCTACGTAAGGAGGAACAAACGTGCAATCAAAACGTGCAGATGTACGCATCATAGAAAGTGAGACACTGTCAGATAACTGGTACATCCTGAAAAAATATACCTTTGATCTGCAGCGGCGCGATGGTGAATGGCAGCGGCAAAATCGCGAAGTTTACGACCGGGGAAACGGAGCCACCATCCTGCTTTATAACCGGGATAAAAAGACAGTGATCCTGACCCGCCAGTTCCGCTTCCCTGTCTTTATTAACGGGCACGAAGATGACCTTATTGAAGCTGCTGCGGGCTTGCTCGATAACATGGATCCGGAAAGCCGGATTAAAGCAGAAGCGGAGGAAGAGACCGGCTATAGCGTTTCCCGCGTTGAGAAAATTTTTGAAGCTTACATGAGCCCAGGTTCCGTCACTGAAAAACTCTATTTTTATCTCGCCGAATACCAGCTGAAAGACAAAACCAGTGAAGGCGGTGGACTCAAAGCGGAGGGTGAGGATATCGACGTACTGGAAATGACGCTGGAAGAGGCACTGCGCGGCATTGAAACGGGCAGGATTGTCGACGGGAAAACCATCATGCTGCTTTATCATGTTGCCCTTAAAGGTATTCTGTAAATGCCTTAGGACAGATACCTGCCGCAGTGCAGGTGTCTGCGGGTGTTAAGCATGCACAACGGAGATGCAAAGATGGCCGACTGGAACCCTTCCCTTCACCTGCGACGCGGAGCCGAACGTATTCGACCCCGCCGCTGAATTGCTCGCCAGAATTCCTCTGGATGACGTGTCATTGCTCAACGCCAGCCCTGAGCAACGTTATGACCGGGCCTCTTTAAGCAGTTGCTGGATAACTTTTTCCTGCTGTTCATAGTTACCTTCGCCAAAAGAGGTATAACGTAACTGCCCTTTGGCATCGAAATAGTAATGTGCTGGCCAGTACTGATTTCCGAAGGCGTTCCAGATCTGGTAGTTATCATCCGTCACGACCCGATACAGCAGTTTCCATTTCTTCACCGCCTTTTTCACTGACGAGAGCGGTTTTTCCCACGGATATTCAGGCGTATGCACGCCGATTACCACCAGACCCTGGGACTGATATCGTGTGGCCCAGTCGCGGACATGCGGGAGCGTATGCTGGCAGTTGATACAGTCCCAGGTCCAGAAATCAATCAGTACTACTTTACCCCGCAATGATTCAGACGTGACAGGGTCACCATTAATCCACCCGGTTCCTCCACTTAACGAAGGCAACTGACTCATGGGTTCGGTCATTACCACCGGCCGCAGTTTTACTGGGGCAGTGGCGGGCTTAGCCAGGGTCAGAAGCGTCGTTTCAAGACGGTCTGCCACTCCATTTGCACCTTTCAGCACCGAGTTCATCCCCGTGGCGTTGAACGCAACAGCCGCTAACATCACCACACCCGCCCCCTTGCGCAATCTCTCCATCAGCGCTGATTTGGCCCGCAGCGGTGCCATCAATTTTCGACCACCGGCCATAAGCAGGCTCAGCATAAGCGCACATCCGCTGCCATACGCCGCCAACAGCGCGCCGGTGGTGATGGTCGAATGACCCGCAATATTGATACTGAAAATAGCCCCGAGGATCGGTCCGGCACAGGGAGACCAGAGCAGACCGACGGCAAGTCCGGCCAGGAAAGCGGAAAACATTCCACGCGTTTGTCCGCTGCGGGTGTTGAGGATATTGCCCGCGTTGACCGCAGGCCCGGCTATACGCTGGGCGAATGACGGGAAAATTAAGGCCATCGCGGCCGTACCCAGAATAATGAGTGCCAGCCAGCGCCCTATTATCGTGGCATCCGTGATCCATTCGCTGGCAACAGTGACAACCATCGCCACCACGGTAAACATCACGATCATCCCTGCCAACAGAGCCAGAATATGTCTTCGCTGCCCCTGAAAACCGGCAAACAGAAGAGGAATCACCGGGAGTGTACATGGACTGAGCAGGCTTATCATCCCGCCCAGAAAAGCGATTATCAAAAACATAAAAACCTCACATTACAGATGGCCTGCGACGCTGCAGTGAGGGTATTTCATCGTACGGATGTGTTTGGGATGTGTGCAAAAAGGGGCGATTTGTCTGCTCTCGTATCGCTAACGCAACCGGATACAAAACCGTACAATTAGCGACGCGGTAGTGTTACCGTGACCTTCAGCCCGCCTTCAGGCCGGTTTGCCAGCCGCAGTTTCCCGTCAAGCTGCGCGGTCAGCTGTGCGGCAATCGCCAGCCCCAGGCCGGTTCCGCCGGTATCACGGTTACGCGATGTTTCTACCCGATAAAAAGGCTGTAATACCGCGTCGAGTTCAGCATCGGGTATCCCTGGCCCGCCATCCAGAATCTGGATAGCAATGTATCCGGCAGAAGAATCATCAATCTCAATAACGGCATAGCCACCAAACTTAAGCGCGTTATCCAGGAGGTTGGTCATCACCCGGCGAAGTGCCTGCGGCCGAGTCACTATCGGCAGGCGGGTGTCGTTTGCCTGAAACTGCACGTTTTTACCAATGTCCTGATAATCACAGGCAATGCTGTTTACCCAGGCATTCAGCTCCAGCTTTAGTGAGGTTTCCTTCAGAGATTCTGATGACCGGGCATAGGCAATCCCCTCCCGCACCAGACGGGTCATGTTATCGAGGTCGTTCAATAACTTGTCGCGTAACTCGGGTTGATCGGTCATCTCAACGCGCAATTTCATGCGCGTGATGGGCGTCTGCAGATCGTGAGAAATAGATGCCAGGATCTGCGCGCGTTCGCGGAGATAGGATTGAATGCGCGCCTGCATCGCGTTAAAGGCATGCGCGGCTCTTTGCACTTCTACCGGCCCCTTCTCCTTCATTGGTGTGTGTGCCGCCGGGTCAAGCGCTTCAACCGCGCGGGTAAACTGTGAAAAAGGTCGAATCACCTGACGAACGGCGATCAAGGCGCAGGCCGCAAGCAGCAGCAGCTGCAATACCAGCACGACAGGTAACCAGCTGGCGACTGGTGGCATGCGTGGTGTCAGATCGATGGTTAACGGTGCGCCATCGCGTAAGGTGAGATGCGCCTGAATATGGGAAATGGGACCGGGAACGGCGGTAAACGTGAGCGGATGATCAGCCGCAAGGGTCTCTTTTAGCGTTCGAATGGCATCGCGTGAACGCTTATCCTCAGGCGGTGCGCCCGGTTCTCCTGGCCCAAGAATATAGCGATAGTTACCGCGCTCAAGCCGCGGCAGCCAGGCTTCCCGCTCCTGAACGGGAAGCCTGTCAAGAATGGCCACGCTGGTGGCAACATCGTTTTCCAGATTACCCAGCATTACGGTGCGGGCGCTGTGCATGCGTTCAACCATCACCAGCGTCAGGCTGAGGGTATTGGCCAGTAAGAGTCCAGCCAGCACAATGACCAACAGCCGGGACAACAACGAGCGTGGCCAAAGCGTCATTCATTGGCCTCTTTTATGGTCACCGGCATTGTAAAAACATAGCCTTCACTGCGTACGGTCTTTATATAGGCCGGCGTGCGGGCATCTTCATTCAGACGCTGACGAACCCGGCTCACCAGCAGATCAATCGATCGTTCAAAAAGCTCGGCATCGCGCCCCTGGGTCAGATTGAGCAGTTGATCCCGGGTCAGGACGCGCTGAGGGTGATCGAGGAACACGCGCAGCAAACGATATTCCGCCCCGCTGAGCGCCACCACCATCCCTTCACTGTCGATTAAATGACGGGCCACGGTGTCCAGCTGCCATTCACCGAACGTGACCAGTCGCCCGGCCTCTGTCACCTGTAAATTGGGGGGCATTGTGCGGAAACGACGTAAAATGGCTTTTATCCGCGCGAGTAACTCGCGTGCAACAAAAGGCTTCACGACGTAATCGTCTGCGCCCATCTCTAGCCCCAGGATCCGGTCTGTTTCTTCGTTACGCGCCGTGAGCATCAGAATGGGCAAGTCTTTATGTTTACCGCTTCGGAGCTGGCGACACAACGTTAATCCGTCATCGCCGGGCATCATGACATCCAGCACCACAAGATCAATATGCTGTTTATCAAGCACAACTCGCATCTCTTTGCCATTTGCCGCGCCAGAGGCGCGATATCCGGACTTGACGAGGTAGTCGACAATCAGCTCACGAATATCCCTGTCGTCATCGACGACAAGGATATGATCAATATGCTCCACAGTAATCTCCAGACTGAAGGGTAACGTATTGAAAATAGCACGTTTCAGAGGTTATCTGCGTCAACAACTGCGTTAACGAAATCCTGCGGATCTTCCTGCGGTGGATTGTGACCTACGGTTTTGCCAAAGGTACGGTGTTCATATTTACCGGTGAATTTCCCAGCGTAGGCCTGTGGAGCAGGATGCGGCGCCCCGTTGTTTCCGCCTTCGATGGTGATCGTCGGGACGGTAATATTCGGAAGCGTTGCCAGTTTTTGCTCATAGCTGTCGTATTTGCGCTCCCCTTTTTCCAGCCCTAAACGCCAGCGATAGTTACTGAGCGTCACCGCGACATGGTCCGGGTTATCAAGGGATTTTGCACTGGCGTCAAACGTTGCATCGCTAAATTTCCAGTCAGGTGATGCCTGAGACCAGATCAAACGGGCGAAGTCATGGGTGTTTTTGGCATAGCCCTCAGCGCCACGTTCAGTAGCGAAATAGAACTGATACCACCATTGTACTTCTGCTTTCGGCGGTAAGGGTTGTTTGCCAATCTGCTGGCTACTGATCAGGTATCCACTGACGGAGACCAGCGATTTAACGCGTTCTGGCCACAGCGCCGCGACGATGTCCGCCGTACGGGCACCCCAGTCGTATCCTGCAAAAACGGCCTGCTTAATGTTCAGGGCATCCATCAGATTCACAACGTCTTTCGCCATGGCCGAAGGCTGGCCGTTACGCGGCGTTTTATCTGAGAGGAAACGGGTAGTTCCGTAGCCACGTAGAGACGGCACAATCACCCGATATCCTTTGGCTGCAAGCGTGGGAGCGACTTGCGCATAACTATGAATATCGTAGGGCCAGCCGTGTAATAAAATGATCGGTTGACCATTTTTCGGCCCGATGTCGACATAACCGACGTTAAGGTCGCCGGCGTTAATCTGCTGAGGATGATCAAAAGCCGTCGCGAAATCAGTACCGGTTGCTTCGGCCTGACAGGATATGACGGTACCAAGAGAAACGGTTAACGCCAGAGTTGAGTATGCGAGTTTGCTGAACATGTTGTTATCTCCGATTGAGTACGATTCACGGGGATATAACAACATCGGTTTGTATAACGGGTATGTGCGAATGGGCCTTTATTGCAAGCCTGTGTATGTATCAGAGACGTTGATACAGTGTGATACAAAAACAGGTCATTGCGTCTTAACGCGAGACGCGATAACGAACATAATCGTCGGCTTTGCCAATGCGAAAAGCCCCTGGATTGTTTGCCGATAACCGGACTTTCTTGTACCCTTCCCTTGCACTCCTTGACGACTCACAGCAGAAACCGGACTTCACTATGGCAGCTCATATTTCCAAAGATCCTTTGCATGGCGTAACGCTTGAAATGCAAGTCAACGCACTGGTTGCCCGTTACGGTTGGGTTCAGTTGGGCAAACTGATCAACATTAACTGTTTTAAAAGCGACCCTAGCGTTAAATCGAGTCTGAAGTTTTTGCGTCGTACTCCCTGGGCACGTGCTGAAGTTGAAGCCCTGTATCTGGACTCGCTGGACGATGCGGCACCTGAAGAATCTGACTCGCTTCATGATGACCCTTGGGCTAACAGCCGACTGAAAAAGAGTTAACATCAGATGCCCTTACACGTTAAACGTTCTGGCGCACTTATTCTTCTCGCGCTGCTGCTCGCCAGCTGCTCATCCAAACCGCCGGTTTCCTTAGTCACCCCGCTTCCGCCGGTGACCAAACATCCACTGCCTGATAAATCACGTGACCATGGCCCGATGCGCGGCATTTGGCTTGCTACCGTGTCTCGTCTCGACTGGCCGCCGGTCTCCTCCGTCAATATCAGCAACCCGGCCACCCGCAACAGCGTGCAGCAAAAAGCGCTGACCGATAAGCTCGATAAACTGAAAAGCCTCGGTATCAACACGGTATTTTTCCAGGTCAAACCGGATGGCACGGCGCTGTGGCCGTCAAAGATTTTACCCTGGTCTGACACGCTCACCGGACACGTCGGACAAGATCCAGGCTACGACCCGTTGATGTTTATGCTCGACGAGGCGCACAAGCGCGGTATGAAAGTTCACGCCTGGTTTAACCCTTACCGGGTCACGACCAATACTAAACCGAGCACGGTTGCGGAACTGAATCGCACGATTTCGCTCAATCCGGCCAGCGTGTTTGTTCTGCATCGCGACTGGATCCGCACCGCCAGCGATCGCTACGTGCTCGACCCGGGTATTCCTGAAGCCCGCGACTGGATCACCAGTATTGTGGCCGAAGTCGTTTCACGTTATCCGGTCGATGGTGTGCAGTTCGATGACTATTTCTACACCGAAACGCCAGGCTCGACGCTCAATGACTACCAGACGTTCCAGAAATATGGTGCCGGGTTTGCGTCCAAAGCCGACTGGCGCCGACACAACACCCAGCAGCTAATTGAACAAGTTTCGCGCTCGATCAAGCAGCTGAATCCCGGCGTCGAATTTGGCGTCAGCCCTGCGGGCGTCTGGCGTAATCGCTCCCACGATCCGTTAGGATCCGAAACGTCCGGTGCAGCAGCCTATGACGAAGCCTTTGCCGATACCCGTCTTTGGGTGAAGCAAGGTCTCCTGGATTATATTGCCCCTCAGGTTTACTGGCCCTTCTCACGCAAAGCCGCGCGTTATGATGTGCTGGCAAAATGGTGGGCAGACGTCGTAAAGCCGACCAACACGCGCCTTTATATTGGTGTCGCGCTGTATAAAGTGGGTGAACGATCTAAAAATGAACCAGACTGGACCGTTAATGGCGGTGTGCCGGAGCTGAAAAAACAGCTCGATTTGAACGAATCGGTACCGCACATCGACGGTACGATTCTGTTCAGAGAGGACTATCTCAACCAGCCGCAGGCGCAGGAAGCGGTCAGCTACATCAAAACTCGCTGGGGTTCGTGAACCCCGGCTAGTCGGGTTTTGGACCGAACATTTCCAGTAATTGCTTTTGATCGGGCATCCCGACCACCTGCTGCAACTCGTTTCGGTCATTCATGTAATAGATTGCGGGCGTAGCGTTTGCGCCTAGCTCATCCATCAATTTCTGGTGCTGCTGGAGCAAATTAAAGGTCTCTCGCGATGAGGTGCCTTTCAGCTCCGGCAGAATTTTACCGCCGGAGAGTTCATACTCTTTCCATGCCGCGACCGGATCGGCTGCATTCAGAATGGCTGTTGCATTTGGGCCACTTTTCGGATTCAAAAACGCCACCAGCAGCGTATTTAACTGCACTTTCCCGGCTTTTACCCACGGCTGGGCTTCGGCCCAGAATTTTTTGCAGTACGGGCAGAACGGATCGGCAAAAACATACACCTTCCGGGGAGCCGTCTGTGCGCCCTCTTTCAACGGCTGCGTTTTGTTGAGCGTATCCCACATCTGACGGCCTAACGGGATGTAAATCTCTTTCTGGAAATAGGCTTCGCTGATGTTTTTTCCTTTATCATCATAAAGATAACCAGAGATAATATGTTTCCCGTCAGGCGTCATAAACAGCGTGACTCCCATGTCCTGATACTGCCCGATCCAGCTTTTTACTCCGCCGGGAGCATCAATTTCTTTGATATTATGAATGCCCTGCTGCTCGCCAAACTGCTTCACAATCGGCGGAATATCGCTGGCTGCCATGGCCAGCGCGGGAATAAACCATGTGGTCATAAGAAGAAGATTGCGCATAACACACCTGTAAAAAGAAGACGCACCGATAATAGACCATAACGATGGATATCCCCTTACCTGGTGTGTAAGGTTTTGTCTTTGTCACTTTTTTCCTGAACCAATAAGCGCCAGTCCCCTTCTCACAACCAGGCGTTTATATGCGCGGAGAGAAAAATTTCACCTTTCGGGTAGAAAGCGTTAATGCGTCATCAGTGGCCAGTGAATATCCCCGACACCGTTGAGCTGCGGACGGGAGAACAGGAAGCCCTGGAAACGTCTGATCCCGGCCGATTCCAGCCAGCACCACTCTTCCATCTTCTCGATACCTTCTGCCACCAGCGTAATTTCCAGATCGGTACAGCAGCTGACAATCGATTTCACGATCGCCTGCTTCGGGCCGCTGAGGTGAATATCGCTGACAATTTCCCGATCAATTTTGATCTTATCCGGCTGGAATTTGGTGAGCAGCGACAGCCCGGCATACCCCGAACCGAAATCGTCAATAGCCAGACCGATCCCCGCCGCCCGCAGTTGTTTGATGGCGCTATTGAACTGTTTAAAGCCGGAAATCATCTCGTTTTCCGTCACTTCCACCACCACTTGCTCAGGCAGAAGGTGGTGTTTCGCTATATTTTCCAGCAGGAAACTCACCGCATCGGGCACATTGATTAGTGAGCCAGGCAGCAGATTGATGGCGATCTTATGACTGCCAATACCGATTTTTTCTGCCAGCGCAAAGACATAGGCTTTGGTCTGAAGATCGATTTCATAGAGTTTGTCAGGATGAATGGCGTTAAAGAATCGCTCCGGACTTCCCCCGTCATTGCCGCGAATCAGCGCCTCCAGGGAGGTGATTTTCCCCTCGGAAGGCTCAACAATCGGCTGGAAAGCAAACTGGCATATCTGGTTTGTCATTAACCCCTCGACGCCTCGTCCAAAAGGCGCCAGTTCTGATTCCAGTTTCCAGCTTTCGGGGCGAAATGCATCGTTCGCACCAGGCTGCTTTTTATGCGTGATAAAACGCTGAATGAATTTAAATACCCGATCTTCAGAAGTGAGGTAGCTTTCGAGTTTGCTGTAGCGCAGCACCGATTGCAGCACGGATTTTGGCGTATCTACCTGCAGGTCGAACAGCAGCATGCCAACGTTTTCGAAGCGGCGGCGTGGCCCGTAGTCGCGCATCAGCTCCACAACGCCGTTATGCCGTTTGTCAGCCCGGATTTTCTGGAAAAGCGCAACGACGTTCTCTTCTTTCCCCTCAAGGATTTGCAGAAACTCCGCGCCGTTAAACAGCAGAATGCCGGTAATGTTTAGCCCGGCATTACGCTGTTTTGCTTTTTCGACCAGTGAAATGAGCTCGAATGGTTCACAGGATGAATTTAACTGGCTTCGATAAATGAGTGTAGTCAGCACGGTAAGTCAGTCTCGCCATGATAATTTCGCCTTTAAGCGATTGTTTATCATAATTTATAGCCGCCGACTAATAATATTGCCTCAACAAATCATTTTCAGATTTTTTAGTGCAAACATAACCAGCCCAAATGTAGTAATTGTTACTTCGCCCTCTTTTATCCCCGCAAGGGGATATTTGCCGTTTATCCCTTTGCGGGGATAATTCGCTGATTAATCCGCTCCAGCATGTAGCTATAAAAAGGATTCGAGGTCACGCGCATCAGCGAATCCATCCCTACCACCAGCACCGAGGTTTCGCCGCGCAGGGCAATATTTCCCAGGTTGATACCGTAATGGTGCGGATTCACAGGCTCGCTGCCGTACAGATCGTCCGTTGGCGGGAACGGAATCGCCACATGCGATAAGGAGTAGAGATCGCGCGGATACGGCGTCGTGAGTGGTTGAACGTTATCATTTACCGCCCCGGGCGCCGTGGTGCGGGCTTCAGTGTTTAACGTCTGCGCCGAGGCATTGCTCACCACCGTGATCGCGAAGCGGCGCGGCGCAGTCGGCAGCAGCCCATTCACCGCCACATACGAACCCGGCCTGAACAGCGGGCGCAGCGTGCTCGCCTGGTTGATATCGAATATGACCAGCTCGCTTCCGTTCTCCGGCAGCAGATTAAAGAGCGAATCGACCACCCCGCGCGTGCTGACGGTGGAATCCATCACCGACTGGAATGCCAGCACCGGCGGGAACGAGGTCAGTTTGTTCTGGCGCACCTGATTGTTAAGCTGCTTTTGCAAAGCCTGGGTTAACTGCCAGGACTGGCGCGCAGCATTCACCGGAAAGGAGTTGTATTTAAACGGATTATATTCGGGCAGAACGCTGAGCCACGCCGCTTTGGCAAACGACGGCAACAGCGCGGGTAACCCCGCCAGACCGGCAAAACGCGCAAATGCGTGGACGCGGATCATCGGAGACAGCAGGATCAGCTGTTGCGGTTTGCGAAGACGGGGATCGTCATTGGCGTCGAGGGCATATTTCATCGCCAGCGCCCCGCCGTTGGAATAGCCCACCAGATGCAGAGGCACATCGCTGCCCGCAAGACGCGTGGCTTCGCGAACCGCCATACGCGCCACGGCCAGCCACGCTTCCCAGTCGACATTCGTTAGCGCACCCGGTGCCGTACCGTGTCCGGGCAAGCGTGGCGCAACGGCCACAAACCCGCGCTGTTGATAATCAACGGCGATACTGCGTACGCTATAGGGCGAATCCGTCAGCCCGTGCAACAGCACAACGGCGCCTTGCGGTTTACCTTCCGGCATCAGCACAAACGAACGATTGCCGTCATCGGGAAACTGCCCCGGCCACATAGGGCTGTGACGATAATAACGGTTCAGCGGCGTCTGATCCGCTTTATCCAGTTTGTCCGTCACCTCTGTTTGCAGATCGTGGAAAATCGCCGTTTCGCGCGTCAGATAATCACTGAAACTGGCGCGATCAACCTCCTTCACAGACATCTCGTGCGCCGTCCAGGTATGCCAGGGATGCAGCGCCGGGCCGGTTTCGGTCTTATAGACCCGCACCGCCAGCAGCACGATCAGCACAATTCCCAGCACCATAGCGGCACGTTTCATCAATGCCCACACACGCACCCGTATCCGCCACGGCAGATTAGCCATTCCCGTCTCTCTTTCTGTAAAAAATAAGGACCTATCTTAAAAGAGATAACGCACGATGCCAAAAGTGCAATCCTGGCGTACAGTCATTTGATGCGTCTGACACTTATTCTGCTGCTTCTGCCCATGTCTGTTTTTTCGGCGCCGCTCGTGCCGCCCCCCGGTTTTGTCAAAGCCCAGCCGCACAGACTGCAAGGCAAATGTGTTCCTCTCCCCGCGCCGTACACCGGCAATCTTGTGTTTCGCAGCAAATACGACGGGTCTGACAGCGCTCGCGCGACGCTAAACCCGCAGGCGGAAAGCGACTTTCGCACCCAGACAAAGGCCATAACCGATTTTGAACGCGGGATTGCCGAAATGGTCTGGCGCTATAAACAGAGCGGCGATGAGAAAACGCGGGAGTGTGTTCTGAATGGCTTTACGAGCTGGGCAAACGCCGGGGCGTTAACCTCGACGCAAACCAACCACACCGGGCGGTCGATGCGTAAATGGGCGCTGGCGACGCTCGCCACCAGTTGGATTGAACTGAACGCACCGGCAAAAGACGATGGTGCGACGACGCGTTGGCTGTCTTTGCTTGCCGATCAGGTGAGAGAGGACTGGGACGGTCTGCCCCTTTCTAAAACCAATAATCACAGCTACTGGGCCGCATGGTCAGTGATGGCGGCGTCGGTCGCGCTCGATCGCCGGGATCTCTTCGACTGGTCGTTAAAAGAGTACCGCATCGCAGCAAGCCAGATTACCGCGAACGGCATATTACCCAACGAGCAAAAGCGCGGCCCGCGTGCCGTAGCCTATCACCACTATGCCCTTCAGCCGCTGGTCATGATCGCAAGCTTTGCGAAAGCTAATAAGGTGGATATCACCCAGCAAAACCGTGGCGCACTCAAAAGGCTCGCGGGGTATGTCCTGACGCACGATACCCACGATGAGTGGTTAGAGCCGTATTGTGACCTGACGACATGTGACAGCGTCACGCTTGCGCGAAGAGACGGACTGCGCCCAATAAAAAACCGCCGTCTCGGCGGTCAGTTAACGCTCATCTACGCACAATAGCCGGGCGGCGCCCGGCTTTGCAGAGATTAGTTCAGTTTATAATCCAGCGTGATTTCCGCTTTAAGAACCTGAGAGACCGGACATCCGGCTTTCGCCTTCTGGATAATGCCGTCAAACTGCTGCGGCTCAATGCCAGGTACCGTTACCTTGCTTTGCAGCGCGATTTTGGTGATCGCAAAGCCGCCGTCAGTTTTATCCAGCGACACATCTGCCGTGGTATCAATGGAATCCGCGGTGTAACCCGCCTCTCCCAGCATCAGTGACAGCGCCATTGAGAAACAGGCGGCATGCGCTGCGCCAATCAGCTCTTCCGGGTTGGTCCCTTTTTCACCTTCGAAACGGGTATTAAAGCCGTAAGGTTGTTGATTCAGGACGCCGCTTTCCGTAGAAACCGTTCCTTTGCCGCGTTTAATATCGCCAGACCAGTGTGCCGAACCGTGCTTATGAATCGTCATTATTGCTCTCCTTTTGGCTTACAAAGGATTAAGTATAGAACGTCAACACCAATGTGAGAGGAACACGGAACACTCTTAGGCGTTTGCTCACTTCGTCATCAACGACTCGCTCAATGCATCCAGGAATAAGCGCTGGGCCGCAGGCTGATAATCCCTGGACTGATAGATCCCAAAAATGCCGATCGGTTTCGGCGTGAATGCGCTGAGGACGGGAACCAGCTTGCCGCACTCCAGCGCGGGCTGCGCTTCCCACGCCGGCAGCATTGCGATCCCGCAGTGCTGGATGGCGGCCTCCATCAGCAGCGACGAAATACTGGCGCTAAGATTGCCGCTCACCGCAACGGAAACGACCTCTCCCGCGTCGGTGAGAAAATTCCATGACTGTCCGGCAAAAAAGCTGTAATGCAGGCAGTTGTGTTGCGCGAGATCCTCAAGGCTTAGCGGCGCGCCGTGGTTAGCCAGATACTCTGGTGAGGCGCAAAGCACCGAGCGGCACTCACCCAGACGGCGGGCGATCATTCCAGGTTCCGGGTTGTCGGTAATGCGGATCGCCACGTCGATGCGCTCACCCACCAGGCTGACGGGATGATTATTAACGTCCATCTCGACGCGCACTTTGGCATGACGCGTCAGAAAATCTGGCAGCATCGGGGCGACAATCTGCATCGCCGTGAAGTGGGCGCAGGCTACGCGCAGCGTGCCGGACGGCGTTTCGCGGGAGGACTGATCCTCAATCTCCTGCGACAGCCGTGTGAGATTGCGGGTTTTCTGCAGCACCTTTTCCCCTGCGGGCGTCAGCGTCAGCTTACGCGTGGAGCGGTGCACCAGCCGCGTTCCGGCCCATTTCTCCATCTGCTCCAGATAACGGCTCACCATCGGGCGAGAAATGCCCAGCGCGCGGGCCGCCGCGCTGAGACTCCCCAGCTCGCAAATACGGTTATAGACCTGGGCGGCAATCACGCGATCCATTGTTATGACTCCATCTGCTCGATTTATGAAACTAAGCATGTCTTGTTTCAGGAATTCTGGCAAATCGAGAGATCCGTACAATAGAGACTTTCCGACACTACCGAGACAAAATGATGAAGCTCAATCGCCTTGCCCTACTGTGCGCCCTGTTCACACCCGCTGTTTTTGCCGCGTCCTTAACGCTGGATACCTATAACCCACAGGAGAAAGGTATCTTCGCCGTCTCTTCGACGCTGGTTTCCGGGCCGAAAGAGGCCGTGCTGTTCGATGCGCAGTTCAGCGTCAAAGATGGCGAGCAGCTGGTCGAGAAAGTGCGCCGCAGCGGTAAAACCCTCAGCAAGATTGTGATCACCTCCGGCGATCCGGATTTTTACTTCGGCCTTCAGCCACTGGTGAAAGCCTTCCCGAATGCCAAAGTGGTGGCGACCCAGGCGGTGGTGGATCACATCAAGGCCACCAAAGATGCCAAACTGGCCTTCTGGGGGCCGCAGATGAAGGACGGCGCGCCGTCGGAACTGATTGTCCCGCAGGTGATTGCCTCAACCACCTTTATGGTGGACGGTGAGAAAATCGATATCGAGCAGGCAGACAGCTATGCCGCCTACGTGTGGATCCCGTCGGCCAAAGCCATTCTCGGCGGTACGGGCGTTTCGTCCGGCATTCACCTCTGGACGGCAGACACGCAAACCAAAGCCAGCCGCCAGCAGTGGTTGTCCACCCTGGATGAAATGGCCGCGCACAAACCCGAGCGCGTTATCCCGGGCCATTATCTCGGTACCCCGCCAGCCGGTACCGCCGCCATCGATTTTACCCGCACCTACCTGCAGCAGTTTGAGCAGGCTCTCGCGGCGCATAAAGCGTCAACTGGCGTGATCGATACCATGAAAAAACAGTGGCCGGACCTTGCCGAAGTCAGCTCCCTGGAATTGAGCGCGAAGGTCAATACCGGCGAAATGAAGTGGTAACAGGCTAACGGTCTCCTGCTATATTTATTCTTTTTATAGCAGGAGATGATTATGCAACCCTCAGTAAGAGGAATTGACCACATTGGTATTACGGTTCCTGACATTGAACAAGCCACGTTATTTTTTGAGAAAGCGTTCGCAGCAAAAGTGATATATCGTTCAGCAGATCCTGGCAGTGAAAATATTGATGACGAAGCCCAGGAAAATACCTTAAGACTATTTCCAGGGACCAAAGTCCGCGCTATCAGGATGCTGGCAATGCCTCATGGCCCAGGCATTGAACTGTTTGAAATGCACGGCCCAGAACAGCAATCTGCTGCCCGTCCCAGTGATTTTGGCCTGCAACACTTCGCTGTCTATGTCGATGATTTTGCACGTGCCATAGCATGCTTTACCGCCGCGGGCGGCGAGATGTTTACCGAGCCAAAACCCCTTTCATTCCCCGCTGAATGTGGCGAAGGCAATGCCTTTTGCTACGGCAAAACCCCCTGGGGAAGCGTGGTTGAATTGATATCATGGCCGTCCCCGATGCCCTACGAAAAATATACGAATCTGCGTCGCTGGAAACCCTGAGTTAACGAAAAAAACGTTAAATATGATATTTTTATTTCCAGGATGAATCTGAACCACAGCGGGAAGAATATTTGCCATTCTGAATGTGAATTATGAATTGCGTACCGGATTATTAAACAGATAACGACACGGAGGCAGCATGTTTACACATTACTCAGCAAATACTCATTCCGCACAACCGGCCCTGGTGAATGCGATTGAACAGGGCCTGCGCGCCGAGCATGGCGCGGTCACTGAAGATGACATTTTGATGGAACTCACCCGCTGGGTCGAGGCCTCAGATAATGACATCCTCAGTGATATCTACCAGCAGACCATTAACTACGTTGTGAGTGGTCAACATCGCCCCCTGTAAAATACCTGCTATGCTGGATCTGCAACCTAAGGGGTTACATTTCGTTTGCGAGAGCAAACTGGTCCTTAAAACTATCAACAGGATTGAGGAGTTAACATGAAATCGAACCGTCAGGCACGTCACATTCTGGGACTGAACTACAAGCTGTCTAACCAACGTAAAGTGGTGATCGAGGGCAGCAACGAAACGGTAGTCACCCACACGCACGGCAGAAAACGCCACGCAGACAAATAATTCACGTCACTGAATCACGACACCATCGGCAAAACCGATGGTGTTTTTGTTTGTGTGTTGCGGTAATTAACATTTAGCTCCTTTATAATGCCAGTCGACGTCGCCCTGCCAGCAAGCCAGAAAGATGACAATACGCAGTGCCAGGGACGGATATTCAAAAAATCGAGTGAGTGACATGGACAACAAAGCAAAACATCATCGTTCCCTTTATATCCCCTACGCGGGGCCGGTTCTGCTGGAGTTCCCGCTGCTGAATAAAGGCAGCGCCTTCAGCGCGGAAGAGCGCAGCAGTTTTAACCTGCTTGGCCTGCTGCCGGAAGTGGTCGAAACCATCGAAGAGCAAGCCGAACGCGCCTGGATCCAGTACCAGGGCTTCAAAACCGAAATCGACAAACACATCTACCTGCGCAACATCCAGGACACCAACGAAACCCTTTTCTACCGTCTCGTGCAAAATCACCTCGAAGAGATGATGCCGGTGATTTACACCCCGACCGTCGGGGCGGCCTGTGAGCGCTTCTCCGAGATCTACCGTCGTTCGCGCGGCGTGTTTATCTCCTACCAGAACCGCCACAACATGGATGACATTCTGCAAAATGTGCCGAACCACAACATCAAAGTGATCGTGGTGACGGACGGCGAGCGTATTCTGGGCCTCGGCGACCAGGGTATCGGCGGGATGGGTATTCCTATCGGCAAACTTTCGCTCTATACCGCCTGCGGGGGCATCAGCCCGGCGTACACGCTGCCGGTGGTACTGGATGTCGGCACCAATAACCAACAGCTGCTGAACGATCCGCTGTATATGGGCTGGCGCCATCCGCGCGTAACGGACGATGAGTATTATCAGTTCGTCGACGACTTCATCCAGGCCGTAAAACACCGCTGGCCAGACGTGCTGCTGCAGTTCGAAGACTTCGCGCAGAAAAACGCCATGCCGCTGCTCAACCGCTATCGCGATGAGATCTGCTCTTTCAACGATGACATTCAGGGCACCGCAGCGGTGACCGTCGGCACGCTGATCGCCGCCAGCCGCGCGGCAGGCAGCCAGCTGAGCTACCAGAAAATTGTTTTCCTCGGTGCAGGCTCTGCCGGCTGTGGGATCGCAGAACAGATCATCGCGCAAACCCAGCGCGAAGGCTTAAGCGAAGAGCTGGCCCGGTCGCGGGTGTTTATGGTCGATCGCTTCGGTCTGCTGACCGATGGAATGCCAAACCTGCTGCCGTTCCAGACCAAACTGGTGCAGAAACGCGAAAACCTGAAAAACTGGGATACGGATAACGAAGTGCTCTCCCTGCTGGACGTGGTGCGCAACGTGAAGCCGGATATTCTGATCGGCGTTTCGGGGCAAACCGGGCTGTTCACGGAAGAGATCATCCGCGAAATGCACAAACACTGCCCGCGTCCTATCGTGATGCCGCTCTCGAACCCGACCTCTCGCGTCGAAGCCACGCCGCAGGACATCATCGCCTGGACGGAAGGCAATGCGCTGGTCGCGACCGGCAGCCCGTTTGATCCGGTAGTGTGGAAGGACAAAATCTACCCCATCGCGCAGTGCAACAACTCCTATATCTTCCCGGGAATTGGTCTGGGTGTGATCGCATCCGGTGCGTCGCGCATCACGGACGAAATGCTGATGTCTGCCAGCGAAACTCTGGCCAAGCACTCTCCGCTGGTTACCAACGGCGAAGGTCTTGTGCTGCCAGAACTGAAGGATATCCATACCGTATCGCGGGCGATTGCCTTTGCGGTCGGCAAAATGGCGCAGCAACAGGGTGTGGCGGTGAAAACCTCCGCCGATGCATTGCAGCAGGCCATCGACGACAACTTCTGGATGCCGGAATACCGGAACTATCGTCGTACCTCGATTTAAACCTTCCCTCTGTAAGTCGCCGGGTAGCACAACGCCACCCGGCAAACGCCAGGCCCGGTGGCACTCTGCTTGCCGGGCCTGTAAAACCCCGCTACACTCCCTTCATCCATAAACCCACTGAATAAATAAGGAGGCTAATTATGCTGTATAGTGAAATTTTCAATGTTTCACATACATTTGGTGATCGCACCAGCTCAAGCGTTATCGGTATCGTGCTGCGATAACTTCTGCTTGAGCGAAGACACCCACACCTGAATCCCTTCCCTCGGGCTTACTGAGTTATCGTCAGCGATGTTTGACGAGGCATCTCCATGCCTGTAACACTTGAGTAAGCAACAATGAGCACATTACTAACTGCACAATCTCTCCGCGTTGAAACAGCGTTTAACACCCTTTTCGACTCGCTCTCCTTTACCCTGAAAAAAGGCGACCGCATTGGTCTGCTGGGCGATAACGGCTGCGGCAAAAGTACCCTGCTGAAGATCCTCGATGGCACCGAGTCCCCTTCTGTCGGCACGGTGGCGCTCGCCGGCCACTGCCTGATGGCGCGCGTGGAACAGCATCTGCCGGAATCGATTTATTCTCTGTCGATGCTCGACGCCGTGCTGGCGCAACTGCCCGCAGCGGAACGCGACAGCCTGCGCTGGCGCGCCGAAACGTTGCTTGGCGGTATGGGGTTTACCTCACAGGATATGGCCTTACAGTCGTCGACCCTGAGCGGCGGGCAGCACACACGGCTGCTGCTGGCGCGGGCGTTGATCAGCGATCCCGATCTGTTGCTACTGGATGAACCCAGCAACCACCTCGATCTGCCAACCATGCTCTGGCTGGAGCAGTTTTTACAGAACTGGTCCGGCAGCTTTGTGCTGGTGTCCCATGACCAACAGCTGCTCGATGCCGTCACCAACGGCAGCTGGATTTTGCGCGATAAAACGCTGCACAGTTTCGCCCTCCCTTGCTCCGCCGCCCGTCAGGCGCTGGCGGCAAAAGATGAAAGCGATGCCCTGCGGCACAAGGCCGAGCAAAAAGAGATCGACCGCGTTGCGGCCAGCGCCAAACGGCTGGCGACCTGGGGCAAGGTCTACGACAACGAAGATCTCGCCCGCAAAGCGAAACAGATGGAAAAACAGGTCGAACGCCTGAAAGAGAGCCAGACCGATCTCACGGCGGGCAGTCCGTGGACGTTAACACTGCGTGGCGATGCGCTGCGTGCCGACCGGTTGCTGGAGATGACGCATCTTCCCGTCCCTCCGGTGCCCGGCTTGCCCGCGCTGTTTGACGTGGATATCGCGAGGCTTAAGAGCGGCGACCGCGTGGCGATTATGGGCCGTAACGGCTGCGGGAAATCCTCGCTGATGAAGCTTATCTGGCGGCAATTTGTCACAGAACAGTCGACGGATGAACTGAAAATCCATCCCCGCCTGACCCTGGGCTACTACGACCAGACGTTGCATCAGCTGTCGGACGATGCCCCGCTGCTGGAGGCGCTGGAGCCGTTCGCGCCAGACCCGCAGGTGCGCAAAATGGCACTCATCAGCGCCGGTTTTCCGTGGGTGCGCCACGGGCAGAAAGTCAGTACTCTCAGCGGCGGCGAACGTTCTCGCCTGCTGTTTGTCGGCCTGACGCTCGCCCGTTACAGCCTGCTGATGCTTGATGAGCC
This sequence comes from Lelliottia sp. 489, assembly GCF_050435885.1. Lineage (NCBI taxonomy): Bacteria > Pseudomonadati > Pseudomonadota > Gammaproteobacteria > Enterobacterales > Enterobacteriaceae > Lelliottia > Lelliottia sp. 489. The sequence continues at coordinate 577,906 of NZ_JBNDLC010000001.1, forward strand.
AACCAACCACCTGGATATGGAAGGCAAAGAGGCGCTGGCCGAAACGCTGCAACAGTTCGAAGGCGGCGTGCTGCTTGTGAGTCACGACAGACAGCTCATCAGCCAGAGCTGTAACCGCTTCTGGCTGATTGAGGACGGCAGGCTCAGCGAATGGCATGACGCCGAAGCAGTGTTTGCGCGTCTGCGGGAAAGCAGCGGATTAACCCCATCTGACGTGTCAGCCAATACAGCGCAATCAGCGCCGACAGAGTTTGACGATCTGCTCGAAAGACTGGTGACGCTTGAGACGCTGCTGGCTGAGGATATGGCGCGTAAGTCGAAGCATCAAAAACCTCAGCTTCAGCAACAGTGGCGCGAGGAGATTGCCCGGCTAGAAGCACAGCTGTAACCCTGCGCCCGGCTGCACGTTCAGCCGGGCCAGTTTATTATTGCGGTGTTTTCGCTTTCCAGGCGTCCCACGCCTGTTTGATTTCCTGCTTCGCGGTCGCGGCATCGTTAAAGCCATTCAGCTCCACTTTTTTACGCCCTTCCGGCAGCTCTTTATAGACGCGGAAAAAGGATTCGAGGCGCTGCACTTCGATTTTCGGCAGATCGCTCAGCTCCTTAATGTCATCATAAGTCGGGTCGATTTTGCTCGCTGGGACAGCCACAATTTTGTCGTCTTTATCCCCGCCATCCACCATCTTCAGCACGCCAATCGCACGCAGTTTAATGAGCGTACCCGGTGCCATCGGCGCGCGGGTGTAGAAAATCACGTCCAGCGGATCGCCATCGCCCGCAAGGGACTGCGTGAGGGAACCATAGTTTGCCGGATAAGCCACCGGCATCGACTGGAAACGATCGGCAATAATAAAACCGGTTTTGGCATCGGTTTCATATTTGATGATACCGCCCGCCGGAATTTCGGTGACGGCATAAAACTCTTCCGGATTATTTTCCGGCTGTGGGAATTCCAGGATATTTTGCGCCTGCACAGAGGCGGAAATAAGAACGCTAACGGCCAGTAAGGTTTTGAACAGCTTCATGTCTTTTAACTCTTCGGTTATTGGGAAGCCAACACGTTACGTTTTCAAGATGACAGAACCATGACGTTTTTCTGTCAGTTTCTCATCCCCACCTGTATTCAGGGCTTGAATGGTTTATTGATGCTTTAATCGCCTGAATGACAACGAAATTATTACATTATGTTGCCCCGCCCTTGTATAAAACCGCCAAAGCATTAATCCTTAAGGAGTAAGAACGATTCTCATCTTTCTTACTGGCTATGCAGATACCGAACATGAACATGGAGATACATATGAAGGCTGCTGTCGTTACTCAAGATCATCAGGTTAATGTCACCGATAAAACCCTGCGCGCGCTGCAACACGGCGAAGCGCTGCTGAAGATGGAATGCTGTGGCGTCTGCCACACGGATCTTCACGTGAAGAACGGCGATTTTGGCGATAAAACCGGGGTGATCCTCGGCCATGAAGGGATTGGCATCGTCAAAGAAATCGGTCCTGGCGTCACCTCACTGAAAGTGGGCGATCGCGCAAGCGTGGCCTGGTTCTTCCAGGGCTGCGGTCACTGCGAATACTGTAACTCTGGCAACGAAACCCTGTGTCGCGACGTGAAAAACGCCGGGTATTCCGTTGATGGTGGGATGGCTGAAGAGTGCATCGTAACCGCCGATTATGCGGTAAAAGTGCCGGACGGCCTGGAATCCGCAGCGGCCAGCAGCATCACCTGCGCTGGCGTCACCACCTATAAAGCGGTAAAAATTTCCCACATCAAACCGGGCCAGTGGATTGCGATCTACGGTCTGGGTGGGCTGGGCAACCTGGCGCTGCAATACGCGAAAAACGTCTTTAATGCCAAAGTCATTGCCATCGACGTGAATGATGCGCAGCTGAAACTGGCCGCCGACATGGGTGCCGATCTGACGATCAACTCCCGCAACGAAGATGCGGCGAAAGTGATTCAGGAAAAAACCGGCGGAGCGCATTCTGCGGTCGTCACCGCGGTGGCGAAAGCCGCGTTTAACTCTGCGGTCGATGCGGTACGTGCCGGTGGCCGTGTGGTGGCTGTCGGTCTGCCACCAGAAGCCATGAGCCTGGATATTCCACGTCTGGTACTGGATGGAATTCAGGTGGTCGGTTCGCTGGTGGGGACTCGTCAGGATCTGGTCGAAGCCTTCCAGTTTGCCGCCGAAGGCAAAGTGGTACCGAAAGTCACGATGCGCCCGCTGGGCGACATCAACGCGATTTTCAAAGAGATGGAACAAGGCCAGATCCGTGGCCGTATGGTGATTGATTTCCGTTCTTAATGGATTCAGGACGGGCTGCGGCGGTCCGTGATCCAGTCCTGTACCTCAATCAGGAATGTATCGGGTGCTTTACGGTACATTTTGCGCGCCAGATCGAGAATGGTGTGGCGCGCCAGTTCTTCTTCCATCCGCTGCTGGGCGCTGTCCATCACCGAACGCACGCCGCATGGCCCGTCGCAAACCCACGCAGGCGGAGCTTCATCAAACACCGCCAACCGCTGGCGCACTTCCCGACACTCAAACATATTCTTCTCGCCATCAATGGCATGCACTACATCCAGCACTGAAATGAGTTCTGCCGGACGCGCGAGTTTAAACCCGCCGCCCTTGCCTTCCGTGCTGTTGACCAGCCCCGCCCGCGAAAGACGGGTGAAGATTTTGCCCAGATAGTCGTAAGGTACACCCTGCAGTTCCGCCATCTCCCGGACGCTCAATTCTCGCTCGTTGCCTTTGGCATCCACCATGCACATCAGACTATGAATGGCGTACTCCACACCGGAACTGTAAAAGGCCATGATTAACTCCGCTCTCATTATTCGTGGTTATTATAGCCGCGTTCGTAAGCAGAAAAACAGCCCATGACTCCCTCGCCAGTTAACTCTCTGATTTTCAGCTCATCTTACATATGTTCGCCAGTTAACTCAGAAAAAAGTTGTCGGAGTTAACTCCGACCAGTATAGTTGCAGTCAGGTCAGACACAAAGCCTGATGAGCAAAAGGATCGAAAATGAAAAAGCATATTTTAATTGTGGGCAGTGGTTTTTCCGGTATGTGGGCAGCGGTGAGCGCAGCGCGCCTGGCGGCGCTGAACGGGAGCACCGATCTGCGCATTAGCGTGCTGGCTCCGCAACCTGAGCTGCGCGTTCGCCCGCGTTTCTATGAAGAGAACGTCGCCGGACTGGTGGCTCCTCTGACGGAACTGTTCGCCGAACTTGGCATTGAGTACATTCAGGGAAGCGCAGAACGCATTGATACCAAAGAGAAAGCCGTGTGGTATCGTGACAGCCAGGGCAACACTTCCCTCATAACGTATGACCGCCTGGTACTGGCCACCGGCAGCCAGGCCAAACGCCCGGCGGTGGCCGGTCTGACTGAATTTGCTTTTGATATCGATCAGCTTGAATCTGCTCAGGTGTTCGAAAAACACCTCGATGCCCTGGTTCATCAGCCCTCTACCCCGGCGCGTAACACCGTGGTGGTCTGTGGTGGCGGGTTTACCGGCATTGAGCTGGCAACCGAATTACCGGCGCGTTTGCGTGCCCGTTTTGGTGTAGATACGCAGACTAAAGTCATCGTAGTTGAGCGCGGCGCGGTTATCGGTGGTCGTTACAGTGAAGCGTTGCGCGATGTGATTGCGAATGCCAGCAAAGAACTGGGCGTGGAGTGGCGTCTGAACAGCGAAATCGAAGCGGTCGATGCGCAAGGCGTCATTCTCAAGAGTGGCGAACGCATTGACGCGTCCACCGTGGTCTGGACGGCTGGCGTGGAGGCTCATCCGTTGACGACTCAGATTGACGGCGAGCGTGACGCTCAGGCGCGTCTGCGGGTGAACGAACTGCTGCAAATCCCTGCGCACCCGGACGTCTTCGCCACCGGCGATACCGCCCATGCGAAAACGGATGATGTGGGGAATACGGCGCTGATGACCTGTCAGCATGCGATCCAGCTCGGAAAATTTGCCGGACACAACGCCGCTGCCAGCCTGCTGAACGTCGAGCCCTACCCGTACCGCCAGGTCAATTACGTCACCTGCCTCGATCTCGGTGCCTGGGGCGCGGTGTACACCGAGGGCTGGGAGCAAGAGGTGAAACTGGTCCGTGAAGAGGCGAAAAAACTCAAAATTGCCATCACCAACGAACTGATCTATCCACCAGCGGCCAATCGCGCAGTTGCCTTTGCAGCAGCGGATCCGCTGGCGAAATTTGTGTAAAGAGTTCATCCGCTCCTGACCGGGGGCGGCTTATATATTTCCGATTTCCGGCAATCCTTATCTCAATTCCTTTGTTCCTTTGTTTTCAGCCGCGCCCGATGATGAATCCGACGCTAAAACGAAGATAACAAAGGAATTCACCATGCAAACCCCTTTTCGCCTGCCGCTGCTGACGGCGCTGATCCTCGCGGCGACGGCTGCTCACGCCGCCGACACTCCGGTTAAAGGCGGCACGCTTGTCTATCTGGAACAACAGGCGCACACCAATCTTTATCCCCCCGCGGGCGGCTTCTACCCGAACGGCGGCATTCTGAATCAGATCACCGACAAGCTCACCTGGCAGAACCCGAAAACGCTGGAGGTGGAGCCGTGGATCGCCGAAAGCTGGTCCACCAACGCCGACAAAACCGAATACACCTTTAAAATCCGCCCTGGGGTGACGTTCTCCGACGGCACGCCGCTCGACGCCAACGCGGTGGCCAAAAACTTCGACACTTACGGATTGGGCAACAAAGCCCAGCGCCTGCCGGTTTCCGAGGTGATCAACAACTACGATCGCAGCGAAGTGATCGATCCGCAGACGGTGAAGTTCTACTTCAAAAAACCGTCGCCAGGATTCTTACAGGGCACCGCCACTATTGGTTCTGGGCTGGTGTCACTCAGCACCCTGAAGCGCAACTTTGAGGAGCTGGGCGACGCGCGCCACATCATCGGCTCCGGCCCGTTCGTGGTGAAAGATGAAAAACTGGGCCGGGAAGTGACCCTTGAGGCGCGAAAAGCGTACCAGTGGGGCCCGAAAAATCTCGCCCAGCAAGGCCCGGCAAATCTGGATGGCATTAAATTTATCGTCACACCGGAAGACAGCGTACGCGTCGGCGCGCTGCTGGCGGGCCAGGCTGACTTTATCCGTCAGGTGCAAGCCTACGACGAAAAACAGGCCACCGAACAGGGCTATAAAATCTACGCTGCCCCAACGCGCGGCGTGAACGACAGTATCAGCTTCCGCCCGGATAACCCGCTAGTGTCTGACCTTCGCGTACGTCAGGCGCTGCTCCATGCCACCAATGCGAAACAGGTCGTTGAAACCCTCTTCTCACCAAATTACCCGCAGGCGAAATCGGTGATTGCCGATTCTGCCGCCGGCTTTGTCGATCTCAGCGACAAGCTGACCTTTGACGCGGCGAAAGCCAACGCGTTGCTCGATGATGCGGGCTGGAAAACCGGCGGCGACGGTATCCGTGCCAAAGACGGACAGCAACTGGCGCTGACGGTCTATGAATCCCTGCCGCAGCCGCAAAACAAAGAGGTGCTGCAACTGGTGGCCCAACAGTGGCGTCAGGTCGGCGTGGCGCTGAGCGTCAAGGCGGGTGATGCGGGCAGTCGCACGCTGGATAACCTCGATCCGCTGAAAACGCCGCTGACGGTGTCGGAAGTCGGCCGCGCCGATCCGGATGTAGTGAAAAGCATGTTCTATCCGGCCAACCGCGACGCGCTGCTACAAAAAGGTGGCTCCAGCGACAAGGTGAAAAGCTTCCGCGACGACAAACTCAACGAACTGCTGGTGAACATCTCCGCCGAAGTCGATCCGCAAAAACGCCTGCAGCTGACGGGCGACGCCCAGCGCTATCTGCTGGATAACGCCTATGTAATCCCTATTTTTGAAGAGCCGCAGGTCTTCGCCGGTGCGCCATGGCTGAAAGGGGTGAACTTCGAAGCGGTAGGACGTCCGTCGTTCTACGGCGCGTGGATCGAGAAACACTAAGGGGGCGATGATGAGCCATTATCTGCTGCGACGGGCCGGAATGGGGCTGCTGGTCCTGTGGGCCGCCTTTACCCTCTCCTTCGTGCTGCTTCAGGTGCTGCCGGGGGATGCGGTGCTGATTAAATTTCAGAACCCGGATCTGGGCTTAAGCCCGGCGCAAATTGAAGAGATGCGTGTCGCCTACGGTGCAGACAGCCCGCTCTGGCTGCAGTATTTCCACACACTGTTTGCCATGCTGCGCGGCGATTTTGGTTTTTCATTGCAGGCGGGCGTGCCGGTGAGCGAACTGATCGCGAGCAATCTGCCGGACACCCTGAGTCTCGCCCTGCCTGCGTTCCTGCTTGCCGTAATACTGTCCTTCGTGCTGGCGTTTGCCGCACGTCTGCCGGGGCTGCGCTGGGTGAGTAACGCCATTCAGTCCGTGCCGGTACTGTTTATCTCGCTGCCGACCTTCTGGCTCGGCATCGCGCTCATCCAGCTGTTCTCCTTCCAGCTACGGCTGATTCCGGTGATTAACCCGTCGCTATTGCAGGGGTTGATCCTGCCGATCGTTACTGTCGCCATTCCGATCTCCGCCCCGCTGGCGCAAATTCTGATGCGCAGTCTCGATCAGGTGTCCGCTCAGCCGTTCGTCGCCGTCGCGCGCGCCAAAGGGCTGAGCGAAACCGGCGTGCTGTGGCGTCACGTCACGGGCAATGCGCTGCTGCCGGTGCTGAATATCGCCGGGATTTTGCTCGGCGAACTGATTGCCGGGGCGCTGATTACCGAAACCGTATTCGGCCGCAGCGGTCTGGGCCAGCTGACGCAGCAGGCCGTCAACAACCAGGATATCGCCGTATTACAGGCGGTGGTGATGATCTCGGCCCTGGGGTTTGTGCTGATTAACCTGCTGGTGGATCTGCTGATGCCACTGTTTGATCCTCGTCTGCAAACCGTCACCGGAGGTGCATCATGAGTCTGGTGGACTATGCCGCCGCGGCGCGAAAACGCGTCCCGGCCCTTAGCACCGTCGACATTCAGCCCGGGTTATGGCTGGCGTGGGGCGTGATTATCGTTGCCGCTCTGGCCGCACTGGCGCCGGGTTTGCTTACCCACTACAGCCCGATTGAAGGGATCGCGGGCGCACAGCGCTTAGCTCCCCAGGCGGGACACTGGCTGGGAACCGATCAACTTGGTCGTGACGTCTACGCGCGCATTGTCTATGGCGCATCCCACTCACTCAGCGCCGCCCTGGCGGCCGTGGCGATGGGATTAGTGGCTGGCACGGCAATTGGGGTTATCGCCGGGGCCTTCGCCGGGCGCGTGGAGTCGGTGCTGATGCGTTTTGTCGATGTGCTGCTGTCGATTCCCTCGCTGCTGCTCTCCCTGACGGTGATTATTTTGCTCGGTTTCGGCACGGTTAACGCGGCTATTGCCGTCGGTGTGGCGTCGATTGCCAGTTTTGCCCGCCTGGCGCGCGGCGAAGTGGTGCGTATTCGTCACGCAGATTATGTCGAAGCGGCCTACGGCAGCGGCGGCACCTTCTGGGCAGTGCTGTGGCGTCACATTTTACCGAACTCCCTAACGGCGGTGCTGGCCTTCGCGACCCTGCAGTTTGGTCAGGCAATCCTCGCCCTCTCGACGTTAAGTTTCCTCGGTTACGGCACCCCGCCGCCCGTCCCGGAATGGGGACTGCTGATTGCCGAAGGGCGTAACTATCTCTCCACCGCCTGGTGGCTGACCACCTTCCCCGGCATCGTGGTGATCGCCGTGGTGCTTGCCACCAACCGTATCAGCCAACAGTTAAGCGGAGGCCGCTCATGACCGTTCTGTCCGTGGAAAATCTGGCTTTAAGCTACCGCATCGGTCGCCAGTGGCGTGAAGTGGTCCACAACGTCAGTTTCACCCTGAAACGCGGGGAAATGCTGGCCTTTGTAGGCGAGTCTGGCTCCGGGAAAACCACCACCGCGCAGGCAATTATCGGCTTGCTGGCGGACAACGCCCGTCGCGACAGCGGCAAAATTGTGCTGAACGGCGAAGAGATCAGCCAGTGGTCAGCAAAACGACTCAACAGCCTGCGCGGAGCGCGTATCAGCCTGGTGCCGCAGGACCCTGGCAACTCCCTGAATCCGGTCAAAACCATCGGCGCCCAGGTGGGCGAAGTGCTGAATATTCACCAGAAAATCACAAAGACCGAGCTAGAAAATCAGGTGCTGGCGCTGCTGACTAAAGTCGGGCTAAGCCACCCGGCACAGCGGATGAAGCAATATCCGCATCAGCTTTCCGGCGGGATGAAACAGCGGGTGCTGATCGCCATCGCCATCGCGTTGCGCCCGGATGTGATCATCGCCGATGAACCAACCAGTGCGCTGGATGTGACGGTACAAAAACGCATTCTCGATCTGCTGGATATCCTGCGCCGCGAATCGGGAACGGCGGTGCTGTTCGTCACCCACGATCTGGCCCTGGCCGCTCAGCGTGCCGATCGCTTACTGGTCTTTCGGCACGGTGAAGTTCAGGAACAGGGGGCAACTGCCGACGTGGTGCGCGCCCCGCAGCACGCCTATACCCGCCAGTTGCTGAGCGATTTGCAGGGTTCGCGCTTGACCATTGCGCCCGTCTCAGGCCTTCGGCTGGCCTCTCCTGCCATTCGCGCTCAGGCCATCAGCAAGCAGTTCACTCTCAGTAAAGGCCACACTTTACAGGCGCTGGATAACGTCAGTTTTGATGTGCAGCGCGGCAGCACGCACGCGCTGGTCGGGGAGTCGGGATCGGGGAAAACCACTCTGGCCCGCATATTACTGGGGTTTGAGCAGGCGGACAGCGGGCGCGTTACCCTCGATGATATTGATGCGACCCAGCTCAGCGTGGAGGCACGCCGCCAGCTGCGGCAGAAAATTCAGTTCGTCTACCAGAATCCGTTTGCCTCCCTCGACCCACGGCAAACGCTGTTTGAGATCATCGAAGAGCCGCTGAAAAACTTCAATAAGCTCGCCCGAGCGGAGCGCAAATCCCGCGTCGAGGCGGTGACCACCCGCGTGGCCCTGCCGCTTGAGCTGCTGAGTCGTACCGCCCGCGAGCTTTCTGGCGGTCAGCGTCAACGCGTGGCCATCGCACGTGCGCTGATTCTGGAGCCAACCATTCTGGTACTGGACGAGGCGACCTCGGCGCTGGATGTCACGGTGCAGGCGCAAATCCTCGCCCTGCTGCAACAACTCCAGCAGCAGCTGGGGCTGACCTATCTGTTTATCACCCACGATCTGGCGACCGTTCGCCGTATTGCGCACAGCGTCACAGTGCTGCGCAGCGGTCAGGTTGTTGAACATGGCACGGTGGAGGCGCTCTTCTCCTCGCCACAGAGCAGCTATACCCGCGAGCTGATCGACGCCATCCCCCATTTTTCACCCGTTACGAAGGAGTACGCATGACGCGTAAACGCCTGGGATTCTTTACCCGCCTGCTCGACGACGCGCCTGCGAAAGAGCGTTATCGTCTGGCAACAGAACAGATCCGCCATGCCGAGCGCCACGGTTTTCATACGGCCTGGATTGCTCAGCACCATTTCCACGAGCGCGAAGGCGGCCTGCCGTCGCCGCTGGTGTTCCTCGCTCACGTTGCGGCCCAGACCCAAAGCATCCGTCTGGGTACAGCGATTATTACCCTGCCGATGGAAAACCCGCTGCGCGTGGCGGAAGACGCGGCGGTCCTCGATCTGCTGGCGGACGGTCGCCTTGAAGTCGGTTTTGGCTCCGGCGGCACGCCGACCTCATTTCTGCCTTTCGGCCTGACGTTCGACGAGCGCGGCGCGACGTTTGCCGACCATCTGCACCTGATTCAGAGTGCCTGGCGCGGTGATTCCCTGACGCATCCGGATAACCATCTCTATCCACCTGCGCCGCAGCTGGCAGAGCGGGTGTGGATTGCGACCTTTTCCGTTGAAGGCGCCGTGCGCGCCGCCCGGGCCGGGCACGGGCTGATGCTCTCCCGCACTCAGCCTCGCCCGGCTGACCAGCCAGGGCTCACTCTCGACCAGATCCAGAACCCGATTGTGGATGCCTATCTCGCCGCGCTGCCCTCGGGAGTGGCGCCGCGAATTCTGGCCTCGCGCACGGCGTTTGTGGCCGACAGCGATGCGTATGCTCTGAACGTCGCAACGCCCGGGTTAACCCGGCAGGCAGAGGCGCACAGGGCGGCGGGTCATACCGTAACCGGTGACAGTGTCACAGATTATATTCGCCAGTTCGACGCCCATATCGGCGCGCCGCGCACCGTGCTGGAATCACTCGCTCAGGATTCCGTCCTCAAACGGGCGACGGATATTTCATTCCAGGTCCATTCCGTTGAGCCGTCCCATCGGGACACCTTACGTTCGATTGAGCTTATTGCTGAACATATCGCCCCTCATATTCTTTAAGGAGTCCCTATGTCTTTAAGTCAGGATATTGTTGCCGAATTAGCGGAGATCGCCCCCGGTTCGCCGCTGGCAACGGCTCGCGCCACGCGCGATGCCGCCACCCGTCATGCCCAGGGCAGCTATGAAACACTTTTTAGCCAGCAGGATGCGGCGTTCCCGCTTGATGAACGCGCGGCGGTGGCTGCTAAAGTGGCAAAATGGCACCGCGTCGATGCGCTGGCCGCCCACTACGCCGGTTTCGGGCTGGCTGATCCGACTTCCGCACGCCTGACGCCCGCGCTGACCTTTGCGCGTCTGCTGACGTTTTCCCCGGTCGAAGCCACGCCCGGCGCATTAAGCGCGCTGACGCAGGCTGGATGGAGCAAAGAAGCCATTGTGACGCTGGCTCAGCTAATCGCGTTCGTGAGTTTTCAGAGCCGTCTCGTCGCCGGGTTGCGCCTGCTGAATGACAAAACCGTGGCGGCAAGCGACACGCCGGTGGTGGCGGGGATCTGGCACAGCACGCCTGAGACAAAAAGCGGCAAACCGGCGCCGGTACAGTTCACGCAGCAGGAGCTTGGCTGGGAGCCGTGGCTGGCGTCAAAACCGCTGGCAGAGTTCAACGCCGACGAGCAGGCTATTCTTGCGAAATTTGGCCATACGGACTCAGACTATTTCCGCCTGCTGGGGCGCAATTTGCCGGTTCTGGAACAGCGCACGCTGACCGATAAAGGGATTTTTTACACGCCTGGCGGCCTGCCGCGCGCGGAGCGTGAACTGGCGGCGACGGTGACCAGCAAGATCAACGGCTGCATTTACTGCGCATCTGTCCATGCGCGTAAGGCGAGCCAACTGTCGAAGGACGATAATGCTGTAGACGCGCTACTGGCCGTGCGGCCGGGGCAGTCCCTGAGCGAGGGGCAATCGGCGCGCTGGCAGGCGGAAATTGATTTTGCGGCGGCGCTGTCCGTGACGCCACCCGCTGTGACACCCGCGCATCTTGCGGCACTGGAGAAGCAGTCTCTGGACTCGCTTGAACAGCTGGATCTGGTGCAATCTGCGGCGTTCTTCGCCTGGGCCAACCGCTTAATGCTGACCCTAGGCGAACCTTACCTTCCGTAACGTAAATCAGGCTAACGCGCTGGCGTTAGCCTCCGCCCGTTTGGCTTTCTGACGGCCATACAGCAGCAGCGATGACATGGCGGCGAATGAGAGGAGCGCCGCCGGTAACGTCACATAGCTCCAGCTGTAGCCAAGAACGATCATCATCCCGCCGAAATACGCCCCAATCGCACTGCCAAGATTAAAGGCCACCTGCCCGCCCGCCGCGCCCAACAGCTCACCGCCCTGCGCATTTTGCAGCAGCATAATTTGCAGCGGTGCCGACAGCGCGAACAGCCCCGCGCAGCAGATAAAGCCCATCACCAGAGACGCAGCCTGATTTTCACCGAAGGCAAACAGCATCAACAGCGACACCACGATCACCAGATCGGTGGTCGCCGCAATGCGCAGCGGGCTGTAACGACCGGAAAGTTTGCCGCTGAGCAGATTACCGAGCACCATGCCCAGCCCCATCAGCATCATGATAACGGTCATAAACCCGGCGGAGAATCCGGAGACGTTGACCATAAACGGCTTCACAAAGCTGAACCATGCGAAGACTCCGGCATTACCGAACATCGTCGCGGCAAAAATCAGCCAGGGTTCCGGTTTCTTCAAAAAGTGAAACTGCTCCGTGAGCCGGGTTTCGGTTTTATCGTACAGGGTCGGCACCCAGAAAATGACCGAGAGGATCACCAGCGCGTCAAACGCCGCAATCAGAAAGAAGGTGTAGCGCCAGTTATATTCATGCCCCAGCCAGGTGCCGAGCGGAACGCCCACCAGGTTGGCGACCGTCATTCCGGCAATCATCCCCGATACGGCGAGAGTGACTTTTCCCGGCGGCGCTATCTTTGAAAGGATAATCGCCCCGACGCCGAAGAAGGCCCCGTGAGGAAAGCCGGACACCAGCCGCCCGATAGCCAGCCAGAAATAGGACGTTGAGAAGGTAAAAATGGCGTTTCCGACCACGCACAGGGCGACCAGAAAAAGCAGAACCGTTTTTAACGAGAACTTATTTGAAAACAGCGCGATGATCGGCGCACCAATGACCACGCCAAAGGCGTAGTACGAAATCATGCTCCCGGCAGAGGGGATCGAAATGCCGGTATCGTGCGCCAGCTCGGTCAGCACGCCCATGATGCCAAACTCGGCCATGCCCAGTCCAAAAGTACCCAGCGCCAGTGAAAAAACGGTTTTTTTCATACCACAGCCATTTGTTAAAAATTTGCAACAGCCATTATTGAACAAACTGGTATGGTGAGCCAGTTCGAATTGGCGCTCTGACACGTTAATCCATTCATTCGGTCTGGCTTGTGAATATCCTTAACCGATAATCGCGACGCCCAGGCGTTCCATAATTTGCGCAACCTGATAGCTGTCGAGCTTCACCCCCTGCAAATCGACGCCGCGCACGTCCAGATCGCCGAGTTCAGAATTGGTCAGATCGCAGTGGGTGACGTTAACCGCCCGCCAGTCGAATGACGAAAACTCCCCACCCGACAGATCGGAGCCGCTAAACGTTGCGCCGAGGATCTGCGCGCCGTTCCAGCGGTTTTCCCACAGCTCGCATTTTTCGAGCACCACTTTGGAAAAGTTGGCGTAGCTGAGGTTGCTTTTGGTGATGTACGCGCTGCAAAACCAGCTGCGGGAGGTGATCATGTTCATAAAGCTGGTGCCGCGAAAGTCTGCGCCCTGCGCGCGGCACTCACGGATTTCAATCCCCAGCGCGCTGGCGTTCCTGAAGTCTGCCATCGTTAAATCGCAATTTTTGAAAATGGCGTCTTTCAGCGTGGCGCGGGAGAAATTCCCGCCCTGCTGGCTTTCGCGATCGTAAAACTGACAGCCGATAAATTCCGTGCCGGTCAGATCGACGCCAGAAAAGTCGCAGTGGCGAAATGTCCCGTTCTCAATTTTCTCGCCCGTAAACTGGTTTTTGCCAATTCTTACCCCGTCCAGCGTCAGCATTTCACGACCACCTGTGTTTATATACAGTAACGCCGTATTCTAACCCGATCCCATGGCGTTGTGTAAATAATTCCCGCGAGGATTTGCGAGCACGATTACACTTCAAAGTGTTCTTACCCTCCCTTCTGTTGAAGAGGATTGCCATGGGAAACATCAAGAAAGCGAAAAGCCCGGCGGAAAATGTGAAACGCGAACCGCTGAAAGAGAAGGCATACGAAAAGGAGTTGCGGCGTCTGCACGTTGAGCTGGTCAAGCTTCAGCAGTGGGTTGTCAGTAAAGGGCTAAAAGTCTGCGTGGTGTTTGAAGGCCGCGACGGTGCAGGCAAAGGTGGAACGATTAAAGCCATCACCGAGCGCGTCAGCCCCCGGGTGTTCCGTGTCGTTGCGCTGCCCGCGCCGACAGAGAAAGAGAAAAGTCAGCTCTATTTCCAGCGCTACGTGCCGCATCTGCCCTCGGCGGGAGAAATCGTGATTTTCGATCGCAGCTGGTACAACCGTGCGGGCGTTGAACGCGTCATGGGCTTTTGTACGCCTGAACAGGTGCAAAAGTTTCTGGATGGCACGCCGACCATGGAACGGGCGATGGTGGATGCAGGGATCATTCTGATCAAATACTGGCTCGAAGTGACGCCCAAAGAGCAGGAGCGCCGCCTGCGGGATCGTATTGATGACGGGCGCAAAACCTGGAAGCTGTCACCGATGGACATCAAATCGTTCAGACTGTGGGATAAATACACCGAAGCGCGCGATGCGATGTTTGCTGCCACCGATACCGCCTGGGCGCCGTGGTTTGTCGCTCGATCCGAGGATAAAAAACGGGTGCGACTGAATGTCATCTCGCATCTGTTGTCGCAAATCCCCTACAAAACCCTGCCCGTCGAGCCGGTAAAACTGCCGAAGCGTAAAGTGGGTAAAGTAAAACCGACGGATTATCCGTTCCGCTATATTGCGGAGCGGTTCTGAAAAGCGCCAGGGGCAGCCAATAAAACACCTGCCCCAGGACGGCACAAACCCAGCGCCGCCGGCAAATTCCGACGGCGCATGAGGTTACTTCATCCCTTCCGTGCTCTCTTTTTTCGCTTCCAGTCTTTCGACATCACGATACCAGCGCGGATGGTGTTTTTGCGCCCAGCGGCGGCTTACCTTCCCTTCGATCATCCCTTTAATCGATCCTTTCACCCAGAAAGCCATATACATATGAATCAGGATGGCATGGATCAGAATGATGGCGACGGTCGCATGGATCAGCAGGCTGTAGCGAATCACCTGAATCGGAAAATAATGGGCAAAATAGGGACGCCAGATAATCACCCCGGTCACCAGCAGCACAAAAATCATGCTCATGATGGTCCAGAACATCATTTTCTGTCCGGCGTTGTACTTGCCCACTTTCGCGACTTTGTGCTCGTTGCCTTTCAGCACTTCGACAATCCCTTTCACCCACGGAATATCCTGCTTATCTGGGATGTTGTGATGCACAAAGCGCACGAACATAAACATCAGCACCACGAAAATCAGCACGCCAAAGAACGGGTGCAGAATTCGGCCCATCTGCGGCGTCCCGAAGGTTTCCGTCAGCCACTGCAGCGTCGGGAAGAAGAAAGAGATCCCGGACACCGCCACCAGAAAGAAGCAAATGACCACCGTCCAGTGACAGGCGCGGTCGACAAACTTGGTGCGCACAATCATCTTCGACTTACTCATGATGTTCATCCTCGTCGTCATCCACCTCTTTGTTTGGCCCGATACCGATGTAGTGATAAATCAAACCGGCAAAGGTGGCGATAAATCCGGCCGCCGCGAGCGGTTTGAGCGCCCCTTTCCACAGGTTGATGGAGGTATCAATCGCCGGATCTTTAGGCAGATTGTGATACAGCTCTGGCTGGTCGTTGTGATGCAGAACGTACATCACATGTGTCCCGCCGACGCCCTGCGGGTTATAAATGCCCGCGTGGTCATATCCGCGCGCTTTAAGCTTATCGACGCGTTCCTGCGCCACCTCGAGCATCTCTTTCTTGGTACCGAAATGAATTGCCCCGGTTGGACAGGTTTTCACGCAGGCAGGCTCCTGCCCGACGCTGACCCGATCCACGCAGAGGGTGCATTTGTATACCCGGTTATCCTCTTTGTTCAGACGCGGCACGTTGAACGGACAGCCGGCGATACAGTAGCCGCAGCCGATGCAGTTATCCTGCTGAAAATCGACGATCCCGTTGGCGTACTGAATAATCGCCCCGGCGGACGGGCATGCCTTCAGGCAGCCCGGATCTTCGCAGTGCATACAGCCGTCTTTGCGAATCAACCACTCCAGCTTGCCGTTCTGATCGGTTTCGCTAAAACGCATTACCGTCCAGGATTTGGCGCTGAGATCCGCCGGATTATCGTAAACGCCCACGCAGTGCCCGACGTCATCGCGGATGTCGTTCCACTCCGAACAGGCCACCTGGCAGGCTTTGCAGCCCACGCAGGAAGAGACATCAATCAGCTTGGCGACTTCCGCTTTATAGTCCCGCGCACGGGGCGCGGGAGTCATGCCGTTGGTCGCGGAGCGTTTGATAATGTCTTGTGTTTCCATAGCCATTGAATCGCTCCTTACGCTTTCTCGATGTTGACCAGAAACGCTTTATATTCCGGCGTTTGCGAGTTGGAATCGCCGACGTTTGGCGTCAGGGTATTGGCGAGATAGCCTTTTTGCGCCACCCCTTCAAAGCCCCAGTGCAGCGGAATGCCCACGGTCTCGACCTGCTGGCCGTTGACGTGCAACGTCTGCAGACGACGCGTAACCACCGCCACCGCGCGAATAAAGCCGCGTTTGCTGCTCACCTTCACGCGATCGCCGTTGGTGATGCCTTTCGAGCGCGCCAGGGTTTCACTGATTTCGACAAACTGTTCCGGCTGCGCGATGGCGTTGAGCCGCGCGTGTTTGGTCCAGGTGTGGAAATGCTCGGTCAGACGATAGGTAGTGCCGACGTACGGGAACTTATCTTTCTTACCCAGGCGCAGCGCGTCGTCTTCATACAGGCGAACCACCGGGCTGGAAACCACGTTCGGATGCAGCGGGTTGGTGCCGAGCGGCGTTTCCATCGGCTCGTAGTGCTCCGGGAACGGCCCTTCTGCCAGCTTATCGAGCGCAAACAGACGCCCCAGCCCTTCTGGCTGCATGATAAACGGCCCGGTCGCACTGCCCGGCGGCGCGGTGTTGAAGTCCGGGATATCGTTCCCCGCCCACTTCGTGCCGTTCCACGCGATCAGTTTGCGTTTCGGATCCCACGGTTTGCCGTTGATATCCGCCGATGCACGGTTGTAGAGCACGCGACGGTTGAGCGGCCACGCCCAGGCCCAGCCGAGCGTATTGCCCAGTCCTGACGGATCGGCGTTATCGCGGTTGGCCATCTGGTTGCCCTGCTCGGTCCAGCTTCCTGTGTAGATCCAGCAGGAGGAGGCCGTTGAACCGTCATCGCGCAGCAGCGCAAAGCTGTTCAGCAGCTGACCTTTTTTCGCCAGCAGATTGCCGTTGGCGTCATACAGATCTTCCAGCGCATAGCCGTTGTTCTCTTTCGCCACCTCTTCCGATTCCGGGTGATCCGGCTGCTTGTAATCCCAGCGCATTTTCAGCAGCGGTATCGCCCCTTTACCACCTGACTGGGCGTACATCTCGCGCAGACGATGGTAAATACCGGCCAGAATTTCTCCGTCATTACGCGCTTCGCCCGGTGCATCCTGGCCTTTCCAGTGCCACTGCAGCCAGCGGCCAGAGTTGGCGATGGAGCCATCTTCTTCCGCGAAACAGGTCGACGGCAGGCGGAAGACTTCGGTCTGAATCGACGCGGTATCAACGTCGTTCATCTCGCCGTGGTTCTGCCAGAAGTTGGAGGTTTCCGTTACCAGCGGATCGATCACCACCATGTACTTCAGCTTACTGAGGCTGCGCACAACCTTGTTTTTATCCGGGAAAGAGGCCACCGGGTTAAAGCCCTGGCAGATGTAGCCTGTGACGTTGCCCTTATCCATCATGTTGAAATACTTGATGACGTCGTAGGCCTGGTCCCATTTCGGCAACCACTCAAAGCCCCAGTCGTTCTCTTTCTGCGCCGCATCGCCGTAGAAAGACTTCATCAGGCTGACGAAGAACTTCGGATAGTTGCTCCAGTAGTTCACCTGCTCCGGCAGTGTCGCTTTTGGCGTGTTCGCCGCGAGATAGGTCTGCAGATCGGTCTGTTTTTCCGACGGCAGCGTCAGATAGCCGCTCAGGCTTGTGGAGAGCAGCCCCAGATCCGTTAACCCCTGAATATTGGAGTGTCCGCGCAAGGCATTCACGCCACCACCCGCCATCCCCATGTTGCCGAGCAACAGCTGGATCATCGCCATGGTACGGATGTTCTGCGCACCAACGGTGTGCTGCGTCCAGCCCAGCGCATACAGGAACGTGGTGGTGCGATCGGCCGCACTGGTCGAGGCCAGCACTTCGCACACTTTCAGGAAGTCCGCTTTCGGCGTTCCGCAGATATTTTCCACCACGTCCGGCGTGTAGCGAGAAACGTGCTGTTTCAGCAAGTTCCACACGCAGCGCGGATCGGTCAGGGTTTCATCGCGTTTCGCAAAACCGTTTTCATCGAACTGATAGTTCCAGGAGGATTTGTCGTACTGACGTTTTTCTGCGTCATAGCCGCTGAAAAGCCCGTCATCAAAGGCAAAATCGTCCCGCACCAGCAGATTCGCGTTGGTGTAGTGTTTAACGTATTCGGCGTTGATCTTGTTGTTTTCAATCAGATACAGCAGCACGCCAGACAGGAACGTGATGTCCGTACCGGAACGAATCGGAGCATAGATATCCGCCACCGATGCCGTACGCGTAAAGCGCGGATCGACGACGATCAGCGTCGCATCATTGTTATTTTTCGCTTCCATCGCCCAGCGGAATCCCACTGGATGGGCTTCAGCGGCGTTACCGCCCATCACCACCACGACGTTGGCGTTTTTGATATCAACCCAGTGGTTGGTCATCGCACCGCGACCAAATGTTGGAGCAAGACTTGCTACCGTTGGTCCGTGTCAGACGCGCGCCTGGTTATCGACTGCCAGCATGCCAAGCGAGCGCACAAATTTTTGCGTCAGCATGCCGGTTTCATTACTTGCCGCAGATGCGCAGAGCATCCCGGTGGAAAGCCAGCGGTTCACGGTGACGCCCTGCTCGTTCTTTTCAACGAAATTGGCGTCACGGTCGTCTTTCATTAATTTGGCGATGCGGGTAAAGGCATCGTCCCAGGAGATGCGCTGCCATTTATCAGAGCCAGGCGCGCGGTATTCCGGGTAACGTAGGCGGTTGTCGCTGTGGACATAATCCAGCAGGCCTGCGCCTTTCGGGCAAAGTGCCCCACGGCTCACCGGATGATCCGGATCCCCTTCAATATGGTAAATCGCTTCTTTGGCGTTTTTCGCGCCATCGCCCAGGCTATACATCAATAGCCCGCATCCCACGGAGCAGTATGTGCAGGTGTTACGGATCTCTTTGGCGCGCAGCAGTTTATAGTTACGCGACTGAGCCAGCGCGAGTTTAGGCATAAAGCCCAACGCAGCAGCTGTTGTTCCGGCCATACCGCCCGCGCAGATTTTAAAAAACTTTCTGCGGCTGACGTCCATTGCTGTCCTCGTTATCTGTAGGAGACTTCGCGCCGCAAACTAGCAGCAAAGCCCCTGATTTTTTTGCGTCAAATCAATCTCCTCGATCTTCGCCCCCTAAATAGTCCGCTCTGGCGGCTTTGCTTAACCCTTTGGGATTAGCGGTTTGTAGATTGATTCGCGAAAACGCGGGAAAGAGTGCTATAAATTTGCCCCTGAATTTCGTTGGCGTTTGGGAAAGCAATGGACAGAAAAAGAGCAACATTGATTGGGCTGGCCGCGATTGTGCTGTGGAGCACCATGGTGGGATTAATTCGCGGCGTGAGCGAAGGACTGGGGCCAGTCGGTGGTGCGGCAATGATCTACACCCTCAGCGGTTTACTCTGTTTAGTCACCGTGGGATTCCCGACTATCAGACGCTTCTCACCGCGCTATCTTATTGCCGGCAGCGTGCTGTTTGTGAGCTATGAAATATGTCTTGCCCTTTCGCTGGGGTACGCCAGTACCCGTCATCAGGCTATCGAAGTGGGGATGGTGAATTATCTCTGGCCGAGCCTGACGATTGTGTTTGCCATTTTGTTCAATGGGCAGAAATCGACTCTGTGGATTGTACCCGGATTATCGCTGGCCTTGTTCGGTGTCTGCTGGGTATTAGGCGGTGAGAAGGGTCTGCATATCGACGAAATAACCGCCAATGTGATCTCCAACCCGCTGAGCTATGGGCTGGCGTTTGCCGGCGCGTTTATCTGGGCGGCATACTGCACTGTCACCAGCAAATACGCTAAAGGACAGAACGGCATTACGCTGTTCGTGTTACTCACCGCGCTGGCGCTGTGGCTGAAATATCTGTTCAGCGATCAGCCGGAAATGATATTCAGCGTGCCGGTGGTGATCAAACTGCTCATGTGCGGAATTGCCCTCGGCTTTGGCTATGCGGCGTGGAATATCGGCATTCTGCATGGCAATGTTTCTGTGCTCGCCACCGTCTCTTATTTCACCCCGGTACTGTCCGCGGCACTGGCGGCTGTTCTGCTTAACGCCCCGCTCTCATTTTCCTTCTGGCAAGGGGCGCTGATGGTCTGCGCAGGCTCGCTGCTGTGCTGGTACGCCACCCGAAAATAATTCCACTCAGGGGGAAATCTCCCCCTTCTGTTTTATCTGCATAAATAAAATGTGATCCTGCATCAGATTATCTATATTTCACATAGTGTTTACATTTAAACTCTGTTTATATTCCCCGCGCTCGTAACGTCTTCTTACATTCTTATTGACATAAACTGACACCCCTCTGGGATTAATAAACGCCTATTAATCGCCATGGATATAGCCGAACACGCAATAGTTTATGACTGAATATTTCAGTAGTGCTCGCCTGTTCTCACAGCAAATGACTCATAACTATTTGATTCTTCGTTACCACCCTTCATTAAATTGCGGTAATTCATCTATAATTACGGTTAATTTCGCAATGAAATTAAAACCATCGATAATTATATTGGCAATAACTATAAATATTAGAAAATACTCAATTACCGAATAATAAATAATCAAATCTGCGGAATATTGGCCGTTTTATCAGACACCGGTCACACTAATTGAAATTATCAGCAATAAATTGAAACTTATTATTGAAATGCGGCTACAACATTTCTAAAAATAGCATGCCATTGACGAACGACCTCGTTTAGAAATCGTTTATTAATGGCTCAGGAAATGCCCAAAAGAAAATTATAAGGATTATTAAAATGAAACTTAAATTAGTTGCAGTGGCAGTGACTACTCTGTTGGCAGCAGGCGCGGTAAACGCGGCTGAAGTCTTTAACAAAGACGGTAACAAACTGGATCTGTACGGTAAAGTAACAGGTCTGCACTACTTCTCTGACGACGCTGGCAACGACGGCGACAAAACTTACGTGCGTCTGGGCTTTAAAGGCGAAACTCAGATCAACGACCAGATGACCGGTTACGGTCAGTGGGAATATGAGTTCAAAGGCAACAACGACGAATCCAACGGCGACAAAGGCAACAAAACTCGTCTGGCGTTCGCGGGCCTGAAATTCAACGAATTTGGTTCTTTCGACTACGGTCGTAACTACGGCGTAGCCTACGACATCGGCGCATGGACCGACGTTCTGCCAGAATACGGCGGAGACACCTGGACTCAGACTGACGGCTTCATGACCGGTCGTACTACCGGTGTTGCAACCTACCGTAACGCAGACTTCTTCGGTCTGGTTGATGGTCTGAACTTTGCTGCACAGTACCAGGGTAAAAACGACGACCGTGATATCACCACCGCGAACGGCGATGGCTGGGGTCTGTCTTCTACCTATGAAATCGACGGTTTCGGCGTGGGTGCGACCTATGCGAAATCTGACCGTACTGACAACCAGGTTCGCGCTGCAAGCAACCTGAACGCAGGCGGCGAAAACGCAGAAGTTTGGGCTGCTGGCCTGAAATACGATGCGAACAACATCTACCTGGCAACCACCTACTCTGAAACCCGCAACATGACCAACTTCGGTGACGGTTACATTGCTAACAAAACTCAGAACTTCGAAGCGGTTGCTCAGTACCAGTTCGACTTCGGTCTGCGTCCTTCCCTGGCATACCTGCAGTCCAAAGGTAAGGACATCGGTTCTTACGGTGACCAGGATCTGGTGAAATACATTGAAGTGGGTACCGTTTACTACTTCAACAAAAACATGTCCACCTACGTTGACTACAAAATCAACCTGGTTGACGACAATGCCTTCACCAAAGCTGCTGGTGTGAGCACTGACAACATCGTTGCACTGGGTCTGACTTACCAGTTCTAAGTGTTTGTCTGTTAAAAAAGCCAGCCCTCGTGGCTGGCTTTTTTTATCGCAGTCCACTGGCGTGATAAAGGAGTACGCCATGCAACTCTATACCGGACGCTGCCTGTGTGGAATGAGCCACTTTAGCGTCAACATCGAGGCCCTCGACGTCTATGCCTGTCACTGTACGATGTGTCAGAAATGGTCGGGCGGCATCGCGATGTATCTGGAAACTCAGGGCGACCCCATCGTGGAAGACGGTTCGATCTCCCCTTCGCACTTCTCGTCGTCTGTGCGCGGCGAACGCTGGTTCTGCCCCGGCTGCGGCTGCCCGCTGTGGTTTGAGCTTACTCCCACTGGCCGCTATTTTGTCCCCTGGACGCTGCTTGAGCTGAGTGAAGATGAACGCCGTCGCCTGGTTCTGGCCGCCGAGATCTACACCGAAACGCAGCCCGCGTTCTGGCGTCTCACCGGACAATACGCCCGATTCAGTGGCACCGAGATCGAAGCGCTGGACAAAAACTGCTCGTTTACACCGTAGCGCTAACCGCCGCGCGCCTGAGCCAGGCTTGCAGCAATTTGCCATCTTCGGTCATATCCGAATCCTGACGGACGCACAGATAATAATCGCGCCCGTCATCGATTGGCGCATCAAAGATTTTCACCAGCTCGCCGCTCTCCAGATAGGGCGCGATCAGCGGCTCGCGCATCAACGCGCAGCCCAGACCGGCCTGCACACCCGCCAGCGTCAGTAAGCCATCCTCAAACAGCGGGCCGCTCTTGCGCGCAGGCCGTTTAACGCCCTGCTGGATAAACCACTGCTGCCAGGTACTGCGCTCTTCATCGTGCAATAGGGGCATTTGTAGCAGCTGTTCCGGCGTATCCATATGGCCGTGGACGCGTAAAAACGCCCGGCTGCACACCGGCACCATCTGGCCTGAAATCAGTTTTTCACTCTGATACCCCGCCCACTGGCCGTTACCAAAGCGAATCGACATATCCGACGCATCGCTCAGATAATTGCGATGGTTGGCATACACCACGTTAATTTCCGTCTGCGGATTGGCGCGCATGAACGCAGGCAGGCGCGGAATAAACCAGCCCATACCGAACAGCGGAATCAGGCTGATGGTCACCTGACGGGTCTGGGCCTGCTCCACCAGGTGCTCCGTCGCCTGGCGCAGCACATTAAACGCCGCGCGAATAGAGCGGTAATAGTCGCGTCCCTGCTGGCTCAGGACCAGCCTGCGCCCATGGCGCTCTGTGAGCGGCATTTGCAGATACCCTTCCAGCACCTTGAGCTGATGGCTAACGGCAGACGGCGAGATCGCCATCTCCTGCGCGGCCAGCGTCACGCTCCCCAGCCGGGCAATCGCCTCAAAGGCGCGCACGGCACGCAGGGGCGGATCGTTCGCCAGACGGCTTTCGGCATAAGCAGGCAGCTGTAGTGATTGTTCTGTTTTATTCATATGTTGATTTTAGGGCCGTAATTTCGCTCAGATGACGTCTCACTATTCTCTTTAAAATCATCGCGATAAATCAATCTCGAATTATCATAAGAAATAATATATGCGTATTTTACAATTTAATTCAATTATTGGATGTTACCCGCTGAAAGAGCAATCTGTCGGGTAATAACGTTGGACACACTGATACAACAACTGATTAATGGCGTGATGCTGGGCAGCATCTACGCGCTGATCGCGCTGGGCTATACCATGGTGTATGGCATTTTGCGCATTATTAACTTTGCCCACGGCGACATTTTGATGGTCGGCGCGCTTACCACGCTGTCGGCCCTGAACGCGCTGAACAGCACCTTCCCGCATATGCCTCAGCTGCTACAGCTCGGCTTCGCGCTGGTTGTCGCCATGGCGGTCTGCGCCCTGCTGGCGATGGCCGTTGAACGCTTCGCCTATCGACGCCTGCGCAACGCGCCGCGTCTGGCGCCGCTGATCTCCGGGATCGGCGTTTCGGTGTTGCTGCAAACCGTGGCGATGATTATCTGGAGCCGCAACCCGCTGATGTTCCCGCAAATTCTGCCGATGGACGCGATTGCCGTCACCTCCGGCAGTGTGAACCATCCCCCGGCGATCATTACCGTCACCGGCATTGTCACGGTATCGCTGGCACTGGCGGTGATGATCGGCCTGTGGCTACTTGTGGAATACACCCGTCTCGGGCGCGGAATGCGCGCGGTGGCGGAAAACCCGCGCGTGGCCACGCTGATGGGGGTCAATCCCAACGCCATTATCACGCTGACTTTCGCCATCGGCGGCATCTTCGCCGCGCTCGCAGGTGTAATGATGGCGAGTAACTACGGCAACGCCAGTTTCTCGATGGGCTTTTTGCCCGGCATTAAAGCGTTCACCGCCGCTGTTCTGGGCGGAATCGGCAATATTCGCGGCGCAATGATCGGCGGGATCCTGCTTGGGATCATTGAATCGCTGGGCGCGGGCTATCTGGGTGAACTCACCCACGGCGTGTTTGGCAGTAACTACCAGGACGTCTTTGCGTTCATCGTGCTGATTCTGGTGCTGGTGTTCCGCCCGGCGGGTCTGCTGGGCGAACGCGTGGCGCACAGGGCGTAGGGAAAACTATGACAACAACATCATTACAGGCACCCGCCTCGCAGCGCCGCTTCTGGTCCGGCATGACCCTGTTCGTCCTTGCCCTGCTGATCGCCCCCGTGGTGGCAAGCCAGCTCGGCGGCAACTACTGGGTGCGCGTGATCGACTTCGCTCTGCTGTACATCATGCTGGCGCTCGGGCTGAACATCGTCGTGGGCTACACCGGCCTGCTGGATATGGGCTTCATCGCGTTTTATGCCGTCGGCGCCTATCTTGCGGCGCTGCTGGCGTCCCCGCATCTGCTGGAGACGTTCCCCCTTCTCGCCGTCTGGTTCCCGGATGGGATGCACACCTCTTATCTGCTGATTATTCCGCTGGCGGCGCTGGTCGCGGCGGTGTGCGGGATTATTCTGGGCGCGCCCACGCTCAAACTGCGCGGCGATTATCTGGCGATTGTCACCCTCGGTTTTGGGGAGATCATCCGTATTCTGATGCGTAACCTTGACCGCCCGGTGAACATCACCAACGGCGCAAAAGGCATTACCGGCGTCGATACGCTCAATCTGTTTGGCCTGAAGTTCAGCGGCATATACCACTGGTTCGGCATGAAAGTCCCGGCCCTGTGGCTGTGGTATTACCTGCTGATGCTGGTGATCGTGCTGATTATTTTTGTCTGCCTGCGCCTGCAGCATTCGCGCATTGGCCGCGCATGGCACGCCATTCGCGAAGACGAAGACGTGGCCCGCGCGATGGGCATCAACGTGCGCAACTATAAGCTGCTGGCCTTTGCGATGGGTGCCTCTTTTGGCGGCGTGGCGGGTGCGCTATTTGGCGCATTCCAGGGCTTCGTGTCGCCGGAATCCTTCACCCTTCAGGAATCCATTGCGGTGCTGGCGATGGTGGTGCTCGGCGGGATGGGCCACATCCCAGGCGTGATCCTCGGCGCAGTGCTGCTCACCGCCCTGCCGGAGATCCTGCGCAGCCAGGCCGCGCCCGTACAGCAGGCGCTGTTCGGCACCGTACTGATCGACCCGGAAATCCTGCGTCAGCTGTTCTACGGCCTGGCGCTGGTGCTGGTGATGCTGCTGCGCCCGTCCGGGATCTGGCCGGTTCGCCACAAGGAGGTTAAAGCATGAGCCTGCTCACCGTTCGCAATATGTCTAAACGCTTTGGGGGCCTGACCGCCGTGGACGATGTTTCGCTCTCCATCAATCAGGGCGAAATCTACGGTTTGATTGGCCCTAACGGCGCAGGGAAAACCACCTGTTTTAACCTCATTACCGGTCTGTATCCGGCGGACAGCGGCGAGTTTTCGATTGCCGACAAGCCCTATTTTCCGAAGCAGATCGACAAAGTAACGGCTGCCGGGATCGCCCGCACTTTCCAGAACGTGCGCCTGTTTAATGAGATGTCGGTACTGGAAAACGTGATGGTCGGGCGCCATGTGCGCACCCGCAACGGCTTGTGGGCAGCGCTTTCGCATCACAAACGGGCACGCGCCGAAGAAGCGCAAACCCGCGAGCTGGCCTGGCACTGGCTGGAGTATACCGGCATCGCCAGATTCGCCCATTATCGCGCCTGCGATCTGGCCTACGGGCATCAGCGCCGGCTGGAAATCGCCCGCGCGCTGGCGACCGATCCACTGCTGCTGGCCCTCGACGAACCGGCTGCTGGCATGAATGCGGCTGAGAAAAACGCCCTCGGCGAACTGCTCATCCGCATTCGTGACGATGGCAAAACCCTGCTGATGATTGAGCACGACGTGAAGCTGGTGATGGGGATCTGCGATCGCCTGACGGTGCTTGATTACGGCAAAACGCTGGCCGTCGGCACACCCGACACCGTTCGGCGTGACCCGGCGGTGATCGCCGCCTGGCTTGGAGGCAACGCCCATGTCTGAGTTACTGAAAGTCGAACGTCTGGACGTGCATTACGGCGGGATTCAGGCGGTACGCGATGTGTCGTTCACTCTGCAAGAAGGCGAACAGGCGACGCTGATTGGCGCTAACGGCGCGGGAAAAAGCTCAACCGTACGCGCCATCACCGGGCTGGAAAATTTCGGCGGCGCTATTGCGTTTAACGGCCAGCCGGTGCGTAAACGCAAAGCCGAAGCACTGCTTCGAGACGGGCTGGTGATGGTTCCGGAAGGTCGCGGCATCTTTGCGCGCATGACGGTGCTGGAGAATTTACAGATGGGGGCCTGGCTGCGGCGCGACACGGCCAATGTGAAAGCCGAAATGGACGAGATTTTCGACCGTTTCCCGCGCCTCGGTGAGCGTCAACATCAGCTCGCCGGGCTGCTTTCGGGCGGTGAACAGCAGCTGCTGGCGCTGAACCGCGCCCTGCTCAGCCAGCCGCGCCTGCTGATTCTCGATGAGCCGTCCATGGGGCTGGCGCCGAAGATGGTCGAAAACATTTTTCAGGTTATTAAAGGGCTGCGTGAGCGCGGCGTGGCCCTGCTGCTGATCGAACAAAACGCCCGGCTGGCGCTGGAAGTGACGGATAGCGCCTGGGTGATGGACAGCGGCAGCATTGTGCATCACGGCGACTCGAAAGCGATGCTCAATGACGATCAGATTGCACAGATTTATTTGGGTGAAATGCCCGTTTAACACACCAACCAACACCAGGGAAATATAATGAAAACCGTAAAAATCAGTGCGCTCAGCGCCGCTCTTCTGCTCAGTGGTTTTGCCTCTTCCGCGTCATGGGCGGCGGAAAGCGAAACCGTGGTCATCGGCCTTGCAGGCCCGCTCACCGGCCCGTCGGCACGTATCGGTAAAGATCTGGAGAACGGCGCGCAGCTGGCGATTGACGATATCAACAAACAGCACCCGACCATCGGCGGCAAAGCAGTGACCTTCAAACTGCAGTCCGAAGATGACCAGTCCGATCCGCGCACCGCGGTGGCTGTCGCTCAGCGTCTGGTCGATAGCGGCGTCGCGGGCGTAGTCGGCCACTGGAATACCGGCACCAGTATTCCCGCAGCGCGTGTGTATCACGATGCCGGTATCGCCCAGGTAGCGCCCGTCGCCACCGGTCACGCCTATACCAAACAGGGTTTTGACACCAGTTTCCGCGTGATGGGCCACGACGATGACGGTGGTCAGTTCGCCGGCGAATACGCAGTGAAAACGCTCAAAGCCAAGCGCATCGCGGTGATCGACGACCGTACCGCGTTCGGCCAGGGGCTGGCGGATGAATTTATCAAATCGCTGGACGCGCAGGGCGTGAAGATCGTCGACCGCCAGTACGTTGACGACAAAACCGTGGACTTTAGCGCCGTCTTAACCGCCATTCGCAGCAAAAACGCCGATCTGGTGTTCTTCGGCGGCGTTGATAGCCAGGCCGCTCCGCTGGCGCGTCGTATCAAACAGCTGGGCATGAACGCCACGCTAATGGGCGCAGGCGGTTTTGTCAGCCAGACGTTCCTGCAGCTGGCACAGAAAGAAGGCGAAGGTGTTGTCGCGCTGGAGCCGGGTCTGCCGGTCGATCAGATGCCGGGCGGTAAAGCCTTTGAGCAGGCGTATCAGTCGCGCTACCACACCCATATCGAACTGCATGCGCCGTTCGCCTATGACGCCACCCGCGTGCTGGTTGCCGCCATGGAAAAAGCTAACTCTGTCGATCCGGCTGAATATCTGCCCGCCCTGCGTGCCATCAGCTATTCCGGCGTCACCGGACAGATCGCCTTTGACGCACAGGGCAACCTGAAATCCCCGTCCTTTACCGTCTACAAAGTGGTCGATGGCAAATGGCAGCCGCTAACCGTTCTGGGCGGCGCAAAAACGAAGTAACGCAGTGAGGCAATGTGATGAGTGATAACAATGAGCTGGGCATTCTCGCCCGCCGCAAAATAGAAGCAGAAATTATTAAACCTATTTACGAAATCCTGGTGCGCGAGATAGGGAAAGCCCGCGCCCAGGCGGTAATTGGGGAAGCCATCGAACAGGCGGCGATTGACGCAGGGGCACATTTTGCCCGTCAGGAGCCGAACGGCGCGGATGTGAAGAGTTTTATCGCCCTGCAATATCTCTGGGAGAAAGACAACGCGCTGGACGTGAAAGTGATCGACGCCGACGACCAGCAGTACAACTATAACGTCACCCGCTGTCGGTATGCCGAGATGTATCACGAAATGGGGCTGGGCGAGATCGGTCACCTGCTGTCGTGCGCCCGCGATGAGAAATTCATCGTCGGCTACGCGCCAGACGTCGAACTGACACGCACCACCACCATCATGCAGGGCGGAAAATGCTGTGATTTCCGCTACCACACGAAAAAGGACAAAGCATGATCCACATCGATGCGCAGCGGCTTTGGTCCACGCTCGGGATGATGGCGCAGATCGGCGGCACGCCCGCCGGTGGCGTAACGCGTCTGGCGCTGAGCGACGAAGATCGCATTGCCCGCAACCTGCTTCGCGACTGGGCGCGGGAAGCGGGTTTTACCTGCGACGTCGACAGCATGGGCAACATGTTTATTCGCCGCGCCGGGAAAAACCGCGCCCTGCCACCGGTGATGACCGGCTCGCATGTGGATTCCCAGCCGCTGGGCGGAAATTACGACGGGATCTACGGCGTGCTGGCCGGGCTGGAAGTTCTGCGCACCCTCAACGATCATCACGTGGAAACCGAGCGCGACATCGTGCTGGTGAACTGGACGAACGAAGAAGGGGCGCGCTTCGCCCCAGCGATGCTGGCATCCGGCGTCTGGTCCGGGCAATTTAGCGAAGAATACGCCCTCGTCCGTACGGATAACGCAGGCATAACCGTAGGCGAAGCGCTGGAGGCTATCGGCTATCGCGGCACCGTGCCTGCGCGCGCGTTTCCGGTTCACGCCTGCTACGAGCTGCATATCGAACAGGGTCCGATTCTGGAAGATGAGGCTATCGATATCGGACTGGTGCGCGCCGCGATGGGCCAGCGCTGGTTTACCCTGACGCTGGACGGTTTTGCCGCGCACGCAGGGACGACGCCAATGCACAGCCGTCGCGATGCGTTAACCGCCTTCGCTGAACTGGCGCTGATGGTCGAAGAGATTGGCTATCAGCACAAACCGGACGGCCGCGCGACCATCGGCATGGCGCAGATAACCCCAAATTCACGCAACGTCGTCCCGTCGCGCGTGGTGTGCAGCGTGGAGTTCCGCCATCCGCAAAGCGACGTGCTTGAAGCGATGGAAGCCGCGCTGCGTGAGGCGGCGCAAGGACTGGCCACACGAGGGGTTACGGCAAAGGTCGAACGAATCTTCGACTACGCGCCTATCGCCTTCGACGAGCAGTGTCTTATGCGCAGTGAAAAAGCGGTCGAAGCCCTCGGCTATTCATCAAAAGCGATGGTCTCCGGCGCCGGGCACGACACCTGCTATATCAGCAAAATCACCCCGGCCAGCATGATCTTTATTCCCTGCGAAAAAGGCATCAGCCACAACGAAGCGGAAAACGTTCTGCCGGAGTGGTCTGAGAAAGGGGCGAACGTCCTGTTGCACAGTGTACTGAGTGCGGCACAGGAGAAATGATTCGTGAAAAAACGGCCCGGTAAGCGCAACGCTACCGGGCGTTTTTTATGCCTGCTCACCCTCTTCTTCTCTATTCCAGCGAAACGCCCCATAACGGTCGCTTTTGATTATGAATGCGGTAGGTAAAACTCCCCTCTCATTTATTCTTATTTTAGATTGCCTGCCAATAATGAACGGTGAATAATTGCTCAACGCTTCACTAAAATATACGTAGTGAAACATCTATAAATGGAATGAATATAAAGGGATGAATCATATGGCCGGATTAGTTTATCTGTCGCTTGTCGGCGAAATGCAGGGATTGATTTCTTCAGGATGTTTGAGTCATGCATCTGTCGGTAATAAAGCGCAAGTTGCGCACAGCGATCAAATTCTTGTTTATTCTCTCTCCCATGCCCTTTCTCGTGAAAGAAACGTTAATCATCATCATGTCAGTATCGTTAAACCACTTGATAAATCCTCGCCACTGCTGGCCAAAGCCATCACGGATAATGAGTCTCTCAGCTGTGTATTCGATTTTTACCGTACCGATAAAGCAGGCCGTATGGAGTGTTATTACCAGTTAAAGCTGACAGATGCGCGCATAACTGAGCTGGACTTACATATCCCCCACTCAGTCACTCAGAGCGAAAAAGAAGCCCAGGAGACAATCTCATTTAGCTATAAGTCTATTGGCTGGGAACATATCAATGCTGGGACCAGTACGTACAGCCTATGGGAAGAAAATATATTCTAGGGATAGCAGTTATATGAACAGTTTCGATTCATCAAGAGATACCGGCTGGTCTGGCTATGTGGGAGAACTGCTGCGGGGGCAACAGCCCATTAATCAGTTGATCCCGACTCATCCCTATATTGATACTCTACCCCAAATGGAAAAGTTGCTGGAGAAAAACACCCAATACTTCATGTTGCTGACCATAGAGGAAGCGCGAGGTGTATTGAGCGACCTTATAGGTCAGACGGATAATTTTCTTTCATATAAAATCGGTGCTGGCAATTTCAAAGACATCTGGGACGGAGCATTCAGTAGCAGTAGATTCTCAACTTATCTGAATGAAGCTAACCAGTTGCGCTTTAATCTCAAGAGTATAGGGATCACGGCTAAAACCTGTCGATACGGTGGAGTTACCTATATAAAAATCAGTGGGTACCCGAGCCTGCGTCGCATCCTGAACGGTACCCGCTATCGCGCGAATAATCTGCAACTGCTGGAACTGAGTATTGGTTGGCGAGGTTTAGGGTATAACTTGTATCAGGGTGCTAAGTTTTGTGTTTACTTTTCCCTGGCTTTTAGGGCAATAGAGTTAATATTCAAAAACGAATATACGCTGGTGGATTTCTTTGGTGATATTATTGCAGATGCTGCTAAGACTTTGATCTCAATTGTTGTGGCGGGTGTTGCTGGGTTAATATTGCTTGGTGCACCTGTTATCTTAACCACAATTGCACTTATCATTATTGGCTTAGCGACTAACTCTACTCTTAATAAATACGACGAACTACATGGATGGTCTGTTGAGTTAAAAAATAGGATTAAGGAAGCATTTTACGAAGAACAACGTATCAATGAGTGGAATAATATCCATACGAGCACGGGGATGTTACCACCGGGTAGTTTTAATTATTAAAATGGTATCAACAATGGTTAATATTTTAATTAAAGCATGGTCTATTATAAGATGTATTATTGTTTTCGCGATATCTGTCGTTATCATTTCATACTCTACTGACATACCTTTTCATGATTTTATGCTATTTTTCGGGAGGAGTAATTACTTTTGGTTCGATGGGCGGCACCTTTCACTCATATCTTCCATACCAGCTTTTATTTACCTTAGTATAATGATGGCTACAGTTCCATTCACGAAGGATAACCAGATACCAAAATCGTTTTATTATTGGGGAAATGTACTGGGACTAATCTCACTCGTAATATTTATGTTGTTTAGCATATTATCATTGATGACTTATTTTTATATTGGCTATTTCACTCCTTACCAGTTATGTAAGGAACCATCCACGTATTCTCATTACTTTGCCAAAGATCCAGCAATCTGCAAAACCATCGTAAACCGTGAGTTAAATTAACAGATTTTTATTACATAGACTACACCTGGCAATCCTGTTACCGGGTGTAGTCTTGCCTGTGCACTCACTAGCGAGAACTATACCGGACACATTTATCACCAGTATTACTCTGCCGAGACTAAATACGCGCAAGGGAAGTGATGATTAGAAACCAGGCTAAGTGTTTAATTCGATCCATCTATAACTTGTATAACCTCAACAAAAAATCTCTTTGATGATTAATGCGGAATATTTATTATATTATATACTTTAGATTCATTAATATTGCCAAATAAAAACTCATAATGAATAATCCCAAGGTGGGATAGCAGAAATATTATTAACTAAAAATATATAGATCTTGTGAATGGATAAGGATGCATTATATGACATAGCGCATCCTTTTGCGATAGTCAGTAATAACTTTTTGTGGCATGAAAAATACCGGGGGAATAAATATGAACAATTACGATTCATCACGAGACACTACATGGTCTGGCTTCGTAGGAGAACTGCAATGGGGACAATTGCCCATTAGCCAGTTGCTCCCCTATCATCCTTGTATCACTACTTACCTTCCCGCAAATAGAAGAATTGCTGGAGTCAACCACCAATGATTGGATGTAGTGATCTATACCTTAATAAAGATTAAGACTATTAACATTTTATGAATTATTAAATAGGCTTCTCATGATCGTTAAAATATTAAATAAAATAGCATTTACTATAATTTCAATTCTTCTTATTATAATACTAAGCTTCCTTTTTCATTTCTCTATTAATATACCCTATCATGACTTCATGTTGTTTTTTAGCAATAGCGATTTTTTTTGGTTTGATGGGCGACATCTGGCAATGATATCATGCACTCCGTGCCTGATATATGCCATTATAATGATTTCATGTGTTCCATTTACTAAAGATAATAAGGTACCTATGGCTTTCAATTATTCAGGCAATCTGCTTGCTTTGGTGTCGATAATGCTCTTGGTTCTATTTAATATATTGTCACTATTGATTTATTTGTACATTTCCTTTTTCACTCCTTATCAAATATGTAAGGAGCCTCCAATGTTATCCCACTATTTTGCAACCGATCCCGCTATCTGCAAGACCATCGTAAATCATGATTTAAGTTAATATAAAATATCTAACACAGAAAAACCCGGTAACTCTGTTACCGGGTTTAATGTTACTTCTGCTCCACCCTCGCCAGACTAAACCATATGCCGCACGCCAGTATCATCAGCATGGCACCGGCGCTACCAAGCGCGACGCTGTGAGAGGTGATAAACGCGGCTTTAGCGGCTTCAATCGTCGCGTCTGCCAGCGTCGGCGTGAGTTCTTGCGCAACTTTGACCGCTTCACCAATCGACGAAGAGGCTTTGTCGGCAAGCGTGGCGCTCAGCCCCTGCGGCAGCTCGATAGAGGCCGAGAAGCTGCGGGTAAGCATCAGGCCAAAAATCGCGATCCCAAGACCCGCGCCTAACTCGTAGGACATCGTTTCGATGGCCCCTGCCGCGGCCGCTTTTTCCTTCGGCGCGGCGGCCATGATCGCGGAAGTCGATGCCAGCAGCGCACTCGCGGCGCTGAAACCGAGCAGCACCATCAGACTCCATGCCTGCCACTGCTGAGTGCTGAAATCGAGCATCGACAGACCAATAAAGCTCACCGCGCTTAGCCCCATGCCGCCTGCCGCGAC
Source organism: Lelliottia sp. 489 (assembly GCF_050435885.1). Classification (NCBI taxonomy): domain Bacteria; kingdom Pseudomonadati; phylum Pseudomonadota; class Gammaproteobacteria; order Enterobacterales; family Enterobacteriaceae; genus Lelliottia; species Lelliottia sp. 489. Next base: position 611,621 of record NZ_JBNDLC010000001.1, read on the forward strand.
CAGCCGCAACCCAAGCTTTCCAACCAGCACGCCCGCAATCGGCCCGCTGAAACCGCTGGCGACCATCAGCGGCAGCATAAACATGCCCGCCTCAAACGGCGTAAAACCGTGCACAAACTGCAGCTCCTGCGCCATCAGCAGTTCAAAGCCCACCAGCGCGATCATTGCGGTCATCGCCATCACCACGCCGCTCAAAATAATGCGATGGCAGAAAAGGCGCATGTCGATCATCGGTTTGCTGGCTCGCAGCTGAATACGCACGAAGATGAACAACATCACCGCGCCGGTGAGCAACGTTGTCGCCACGATAGCCGGTGAAAGTGTCCCTTTCAGCGCCGTTTTCGCGCTGTAGACCAGCAGCAGAATTGCCACGATCAGCATTAACGCGTGCGAAATGTTCAGCGTCTGCTCCGGGCGTCCCTGCTGTTTCGGCACAAAACGCGCCGCCAGTGCCACCACGACCACCACGATCGGCACGTTGATCAAAAATACCGATCCCCAGTAGAAGTGCTCCAGCAGCAGGCCGCCCACCAACGGGCCAAAAGCCGCTCCGCCGGAACCGACCGCAGCCCAGACACCTAACGCGATATTACGATGACGCGCTTCGACAAACAGCGTGCGAATCCCCGCAAGCGTCGCCGGGATAATCATCGCCGCACCAATCGCCAGCGTCGCGCGGGCGGCAATCAGCCAGGCCGCGGACGGGGCAAACGCAGCCGCCAGTGACGACAGTCCGAACAGGATACTGCCGAGCATCAGCAGCTTTTTAAAGCCGATACGATCCCCGAGCGCGCCCATCGGCAGCACCATGCCCGCCATCACCAGCGAGTAAATATCAATAATCCACAGCAATTCGTTACCGCTGGCCCCGAGCGTCATACTCAGCGTTGGCGCGGCCACATGCAGTACCGTTGCGTCAATCGCGACCGGAATATACACCAGCACGATAATCACTAACGCTAACCACCTTTGAAACATAAATTTCCCTTTCACACTAATCTGGACACGTGTCCAGGATGCGATCCTACGGAAAGTTGAACGCGTGTCCAGCTTTTTGTTACACTCGTTTCGTCGCCATTGAGAGTGAGAGAACATGAGCTATTTGAGCAAGGATGAACGACGGGAAGATATCCTGCAGGCCGCGATGCGCGTCGCCTTAAACGAAGGGTTCAGCGCCATGACGGTGCGGCGCATTGCGGGCGAAGCGAGTATTGCCTCCGGCCAGGTACATCACCATTTCGCCAGCGCCGGCGAGCTGAAAGCATTGGCCTTCGTGCGTCTGATCCGCGAACTGCTCGATGCCGAGGTGGTGGGCGACTGTCGCCATCGTCTGCGCGCCATGCTCGGCAGCGATGAGGGTCTGTTCGAGCCTTATATTCGTCTGTGGCGGGAAGCGCAGATCCTCGCGAGCCGCGATCCGGACATTAAAAGCGCCTATGTGATGACCATGGAAATGTGGCATCAGGATACCGTCGCCATTATCCGTCAGGGCGCCGAAGAAAAGGTATTTACACTCTCAGACCGCCCCGAAAATATCGCATGGCGATTGATAGGTTTAGTCTGCGGACTGGACGGTATCTACGTGTTAAATATGCCCGAAATGGATGACGACGCATTTAATAAACATCTTGATAAATTAATCTCTCTGGAATTGTTTTAATACTCCTAATTGAGTATTTAAAACCGCGATTTTTTACAATTAGTAACACATAAAGCGAATCATCTCTCCTCTCGCAAACTCAGGGATTCGCTTTCTTATCTATCCTTTCAGAAGCATCTGAAAAATTCCAAAAACCTTAATCGTATAACGTCAGCCATCTGACTGTTTTCACTTCTCTTTTCTGTTTTTTACGGGTAAGTACGAGGGCGATATGTCACAAAAAAGTGAGAAGAATAATCATTATCTTTTAAATAACTGGAAACCGGAAAACGCGGCATTTTGGGAGAATAAAGGAAAACACATCGCGCGACGAAATCTTTGTATATCCGTCGCTTGTCTGCTACTGGCCTTCTGCGTGTGGATGTTATTCAGCGCGGTTGCGGTCAATCTCAATAAAGACGGCTTTAATTTCACCACCGATCAGCTTTTCATGTTAACCGCATTACCTTCTCTTTCTGGCGCAATATTACGCGTGCCCTATTCCTTTATGGTGCCGATATTTGGCGGACGTTACTGGACAATATTAAGCACCGTTATTCTGATTATTCCCTGCGTGTGGCTGGGGATCGCCGTGCAGAATAGCGCCACGCCCTACTGGGTGTTTATCATCATCGCCCTGCTGTGCGGATTTGCCGGTGCGAACTTTGCCTCCAGCATGGGCAACATCAGCTTTTTCTTCCCGAAAGCAAAACAAGGCAGCGCGCTGGGCATTAACGGCGGGCTGGGTAATCTCGGCGTCAGCGTGATGCAGATGGTGGCTCCGGCGGTGATCTTCCTGCCGATGTTTGCGTTTCTCGGCGTCCATGGCGTACCGCAGGATGACGGTTCTGTGCTGTCGCTGGCTAACGCCGCGTGGATCTGGGTGCCGCTACTGATTATTGCCACTCTCGCCGCCTTTTTCGGCATGAACGATATTGCCAGCTCGAAAGCCTCGATTGCCAGCCAGTTGCCGGTGCTGAAACAGCCGCATCTGTGGTTGCTAAGCCTGCTCTATCTGGCGACGTTTGGCTCTTTTATTGGTTTTTCCGCAGGCTTTGCGATGCTCGCCAAAACCCAGTTTCCTGATGTGAACATTCTCCACCTCGCCTTCTTCGGCCCGTTGATCGGAGCGCTGGCGCGCTCGGCGGGTGGCGTGGTGTCGGACAAACTCGGTGGTGTGCGCGTAACGCTGGTGAACTTTATCCTGATGGCCGCCTTCAGCGCCCTGCTGTTCCTGACGCTCCCCGGCTCCGGTTCCGGCAATTTCACCGCCTTCTATCTGGTGTTTATGGGCCTGTTCCTGACCGCCGGTTTAGGCAGCGGCTCCACCTTCCAGATGATCGCGGTGATCTTCCGCCAGATCACGATTTATAACGTCAAATTGCGCGGCGGCACGGAAGAGCAAGCCCAGCAGGAAGCGGTGTCTGATACCGCGGCGGCGCTCGGGTTTATCTCCGCCATCGGCGCGGTCGGCGGCTTTTTCATTCCTAAAGCCTTCGGTACCTCGCTGGCGATGACCGGTTCCCCCGTCGGCGCAATGAAGGTCTTTTTGGTGTTCTATATCGTCTGCGTGTTTGTCACCTGGCTGGTGTATGGCCGTCGGCAGAAACACGTCAAATCATAACTATTCCGTTCAACACTTTTGTGAGCAGTGTAACCACGGGGTGGGCGTCGCCCCGTCAGGAGAAACGTCATGAGTAAATTGTTGGATCGCTTTCGTTATTTCAAACAAAAAGGCGACACCTTCGCCGACGGCCATGGGCAGGTGATGCACACCAACCGCGACTGGGAGGACAGCTATCGCCAGCGCTGGCAATTCGACAAAATCGTGCGATCCACCCACGGCGTTAACTGTACCGGCTCCTGCAGCTGGAAAATCTATGTCAAAAACGGCCTGGTGACCTGGGAAACGCAGCAGACCGACTACCCCCGCACCCGCCCTGACCTGCCCAATCATGAACCCCGCGGCTGCCCGCGCGGCGCGAGTTACTCCTGGTATCTCTACAGCGCTAACCGCCTGAAATACCCGCTGGTGCGGAGGAAATTGATCGAACTGTGGCGCGAAGCGCTCGGCCAGCACAGCGACCCGGTGCTGGCGTGGAATGCCATCATGAGCGATCCGCAAAAGACCAGCAGCTACAAAAAAGCGCGCGGCCACGGCGGATTTATCCGCTCTAACTGGAAAGAACTCAACCAGCTGATCGCCGCCGCGAACGTCTGGACAATCAAACATTACGGCCCGGATCGCGTCGCCGGATTCTCGCCGATCCCGGCGATGTCGATGGTCTCTTACGCCGCCGGTACGCGCTATCTCTCACTCCTCGGCGGCACCTGCCTGAGTTTTTACGACTGGTACTGCGATTTGCCGCCCGCCTCGCCAATGACCTGGGGCGAGCAGACCGATGTGCCGGAGTCGGCCGACTGGTACAACTCCAGCTACATCATCGCCTGGGGCTCGAACGTGCCGCAGACGCGCACACCGGACGCTCACTTCTTCACCGAAGTGCGTTACAAAGGCACCAAAACCATCGCCATTACCCCGGATTTCTCGGAAGTCGCTAAGCTGAGCGATCAGTGGCTGGCGCCGAAGCAAGGCACCGACAGCGCTCTGGCAATGGCGATGGGCCATGTGATCCTCAAAGAGTTCCACCTCGATAACCCGAGCGAATATTTCCTCAACTACTGCCGCCGCTACACCGACATGCCGATGCTGGTGATGCTGGATGCGCGGGACGACGGCAGCCTGGTCCCGGGGCGGATGCTGCGCGCCTCGGATCTGGCCGACGGGCTGGGTGAGGAAAATAACCCGGAATGGAAAACCGTCGCCTTTGATATCGCCGGTGGCCTGGTAGCGCCAAACGGCTCGATTGGTTTCCGCTGGGGTGAAAAAGGCAAATGGAACCTGGAGCCGCTGGCTGCCGGTCAGGAGACTGAGCTGACGCTCTCGCTGCTCATCACCCACGATCAGGTCGCGAATGTGGCGTTCCCCTATTTCGGCGGCAATGAAAACCCGCACTTTCGCAGCGTGAAGCAGGACCCGGTGCTGATCCGCAAAGTGCCATCGAAAACCCTCACCCTCGCCGATGGCCGTCAGCAACAGGTCGCCAGCGTTTACGATCTGATCCTGGCGAACTACGGCCTGGATCGCGGTCTGGAAGATGACAACGCCGTAAAAGATTACGCCGAAATCAAAGCCTACTCCCCGGCCTGGGGCGAGCAGATCACCGGCGTACCGCGTCGCCATATTGAACAGATCGCCCGTGAATTCGCCGATACCGCTCATAAAACCCATGGACGGTCGATGATCATTCTCGGTGCGGGCGTGAACCACTGGTATCACATGGACATGAACTACCGTGGGATGATCAATATGCTGGTCTTCTGCGGCTGTGTCGGCAAAAGCGGCGGCGGCTGGTCGCACTATGTCGGCCAGGAGAAGCTGCGTCCGCAAACCGGCTGGCTGCCGCTGGCGTTTGCCCTCGACTGGAACCGCCCGCCGCGCCAGATGAACAGCACTTCCTTCTTCTACAACCACGCCAGCCAGTGGCGCTATGAAAAACTCACCGCTCAGGAGCTGCTCTCGCCGCTGGCGGATAGCGCCAAATTCACCGGTCACCTGATCGACTTTAACGTGCGCGCCGAACGGATGGGCTGGCTGCCCTCTGCGCCGCAGCTTTCGCTTAACCCGCTGCACATCAAAGCGCGCGCCGATGCCGCCGGGATGTCGGCGCAGGATTACACCGTTCAGGCGCTGAAATCGGGCGATCTGCGCTTTGCCTGCGAACAGCCGGACAACGGTAAAAATCATCCACGCAATTTGTTTGTCTGGCGCTCGAACCTGCTCGGCTCCTCCGGGAAAGGCCACGAGTACATGCTCAAGTACCTGCTCGGCACGGAAAGCGGGATTCAGGGCGACGATCTTGGCTCCACGGACGACGTTAAACCGGAGGAGGTGGAGTGGCAAACGGCCGCCATCGAAGGCAAGCTCGACCTGCTGGTGACCCTCGATTTCCGGATGTCCAGCACCTGTCTTTTCTCGGATATCGTCCTGCCGACCGCCACCTGGTATGAAAAAGACGACATGAATACGTCGGATATGCATCCGTTTATTCATCCACTTTCTGCCGCCGTCGATCCGGCGTGGGAGTCCCGCAGCGACTGGGAAATCTACAAAGGGATCGCCAAAGTCTTTTCCGACGTCTGCGTCGGGCATCTGGGCACCGAAACCGACGTGGTGTTGCAGCCTCTGCAGCACGACTCCCCGGCGGAGCTGTCCCAGCCCTTTGATATTCAGGACTGGCGCAAAGGCGAATGCGATTTGATTCCCGGCAAAACGGCGCCGAATATCGCCGTTATTGAGCGCAACTATCCGGAAACCTACGAGCGTTTTACGTCGCTGGGGCCATTGATGGACAAACTCGGCAACGGTGGAAAAGGCATTTCGTGGAACACTCAGGATGAAGTCGATTTCCTCGGCAAGCTGAACTACGTCAAACTCGACGGCCCGGCCAAAGGGCGACCGCTGATTGATACGGCCATTGATGCCTCGGAGGTGATCCTCGCGCTGGCCCCGGAAACCAACGGCCATGTGGCGGTGAAAGCCTGGAAAGCCCTCGGCGAATTTACCGGGCGCACTCACACTCATCTGGCGATCAACAAAGAGGACGAGAAAATTCGTTTCCGCGATATCCAGGCCCAGCCGCGCAAAATCATCTCCAGCCCCACCTGGTCTGGCATTGAGAGCGAACACGTCTCCTACAATGCCGGGTACACCAACGTTCACGAGCTGATCCCGTGGCGCACCCTATCTGGTCGCCAGCAGCTGTATCAGGACCATCAGTGGATGCGCGCCTTTGGTGAAAGCCTGGTGGCCTACCGTCCGCCGATTGATACCCGTAGCGTGACCCACATGCGAGAAATTCCGCCAAACGGCTTCCCGGAAAAAGCGCTGAACTTCCTGACGCCGCACCAGAAATGGGGCATCCACTCCACCTACAGCGAAAATCTGCTGATGCAGACCCTGTCTCGCGGCGGGCCGATCGTCTGGATCAGCGAAACGGACGCCAGAGAGTTAGGCATTGAAGACAACGACTGGATCGAAGCCTTCAACGCCAACGGCGCCCTCACCGCCCGCGCGGTGGTGAGCCAGCGCGTGCCGCCAGGGATGACCATGATGTATCACGCCCAGGAGCGCATTCTGAACATACCGGGATCGGAAGTGACCGGACGTCGCGGCGGCATTCATAACTCCGTCACCCGCGTCTGCCCAAAACCCACGCACATGATTGGTGGCTACGCGCAGCTGGCCTACGGCTTTAACTACTACGGCACCGTCGGCTCGAACCGCGACGAATTCATCATGATCCGCAAGATGAAAAACATTAACTGGCTGGATGGCGAAGGTCGGGATCAGGTACAGGAGGCGAAAAAATGAAAATACGCTCACAGGTCGGCATGGTACTGAATCTCGACAAGTGCATTGGCTGTCATACCTGCTCGGTGACGTGCAAAAACGTCTGGACCGGGCGCGAAGGGATGGAGTACGCGTGGTTTAACAACGTCGAAACCAAACCGGGCGTTGGCTATCCGAAAAACTGGGAAGATCAGGAGGAGTGGCAAGGCGGCTGGGTGCGTGGCATCACCGGAAAGCTCACGCCGCGCCTCGGTGGACGCGTAGGCGTGCTGTCGAAAATCTTCGCCAACCCGTCGCTGCCGGGCATTGACGACTATTACGAACCCTTCACCTTTGACTATCAGGATCTGCACCGCGCGCCGGAGGGCGATCATCTCCCTACCGCTCGCCCGCGCTCACTGATCAGCGGCAAACGGATGGACAAAATCGTCGGCGGCCCGAACTGGGAGGAGCTGCTCGGCGGCGAATTCGAGAAACGCGCCCGCGACCGTAACTTCGACAAGATGCAAAAGGAGATGTACGGCCAGTTCGAAAACACCTTCATGATGTACCTTCCGCGCCTGTGCGAACACTGCCTCAACCCGAGCTGTGTCGCCACCTGTCCGAGCGGCGCCATCTACAAGCGCGAAGAGGACGGCATCGTCCTGATCGACCAGGACAAATGCCGCGGCTGGCGCATGTGCATCAGCGGCTGTCCGTACAAAAAAATCTATTTCAACTGGAAGAGCGGCAAGTCTGAAAAATGCATCTTCTGCTACCCGCGTATCGAATCCGGCCAGCCGACCGTGTGCTCGGAAACCTGTGTCGGGCGCATTCGTTATCTTGGCGTGCTGCTGTACGACGCGGACCGCATCGAAGAAGCGGCGAGCACCGAGCACGAAACGGATCTTTACGAGCGTCAGTGCGACGTGTTCCTGAACCCGAACGACCCGGCAGTGATTGAGGAAGCGCTGAAACAGGGCATTCCGCAGAACGTGATCGACGCGGCGCAGCGCTCGCCGGTCTACAAAATGGCGATGGACTGGAAGCTGGCCCTGCCGCTGCACCCGGAATACCGTACCCTGCCGATGGTCTGGTATGTGCCGCCGCTGTCGCCGATTCAGTCCTACGCCGATGCGGGGGGTCTGCCCCAGACCGACAGCATTCTGCCTGCCGTCGAGAGCCTGCGTATTCCGGTGCAGTATCTGGCGAATATGCTGAGCGCGGGCGATACCGGCCCGGTGCTGCGCGCCCTGAAACGCATGATGGCGATGCGCCACTACAAACGATCCCAAACCGTCGAAGGGGTGACCGATACGCGCGCTATCGACGAAGTGGGCCTGAGCGTGGAACAGGTAGAAGAGATGTACCGCTACCTGGCGATTGCCAACTACGAAGACCGCTTCGTGATCCCGACCAGCCACCGTGAAATGGCGCGTGACGCCTTCCCGGAGAAAAACGGCTGCGGCTTTACCTTCGGCGACGGCTGTCACGGCTCCGACACCAAATTCAACCTGTTTAACAGCCAGCGCATCGACGCCATTAATATCTCAGAGGTGCGTGAACACGGGGAGGGAGAGTAATGCGAATTCTCAAAATTATTGCCCTGCTCATTGAATACCCCGACGAGGCGCTATGGGAGAGCCGCGATGAAGCCCTTTCTCTGATCGCACAAGATGCCCCGCCGCTGCTGCCGTTTGCGCAGCAGCATCTTGGCGCGGCGCTGCTGGATAAACAGGCCCAGTGGTGTGAAGTGTTTGAGCGCGGACGGGCCACCTCGCTGCTGTTGTTCGAGCATGTTCACGCCGAATCCCGCGATCGCGGTCAGGCGATGGTTGATCTGATGAGCCAGTACGAGAAAGCCGGTTTACAGCTCGACTGCCGCGAACTGCCGGATTATCTGCCGCTCTATCTGGAGTATCTGAGTCTCATTCCTGACGATGAGGCGCGCGAGGGGCTGCAAAACGTTGCGCCTATTCTGGCCCTGATCGGCGGGCGGCTAAAACAGCGCGATGTCCCGCAGTATCAGCTGTTCGACGCCCTGCTTCAGCTCGCCGCCAGCAAGCTAACAAGTGACAGCGTCACTAAACAGGTGGCAACAGAACAACGCGATGACACCCGCCAGGCGCTGGATGCCGTGTGGGAAGAGGAACAGGTGAAGTTTATTGAGGACAATGCCACGGCGTGCGACAGCTCGCCGATGCAGCAATATCAACGACGCTTTAGCCAGGACGTCGCGCCTCAGTACGTGGACGTCAGCGCCGGAGGCCCGAAATGATGCACTTTCTGAACGTCTTCTTTTACGATATCTACCCGTATCTGTGCGGGACCGTGTTCCTGCTGGGAAGCTGGCTGCGTTACGACTACGGGCAGTACACCTGGCGCGCATCATCCAGCCAGATGCTTGATAAGCGCGGCATGGTGCTGTGGTCGAATCTGTTCCATATCGGCATTCTGGGGATCTTTTTCGGCCACGCCTTCGGGATGCTGACGCCGCACTGGGTCTATTCGTGGTTCCTGCCGATGTCGCAAAAACAGCTGATGGCGATGATCCTCGGCGGCGTCTGCGGCGTGCTGACGCTGATTGGCGGCGCGGGACTGCTGGTGCGACGCCTCACTAATCCGCGTATCCGCGCGACCTCGTCCACGGCGGATATCCTGATCCTCTGCGTGCTGCTGGTGCAGTGTATTCTCGGTCTGGCGACGATACCGTTTTCCGCACAACACCCCGACGGCAGCGAAATGCTGAAACTGGTCGACTGGGCGCAGGCGGTCGTCACCTTCCACGGCGGTGCTTCCGCGCATCTCGACGGCGTGGCCTACATCTTCCGCGTCCATCTGGTGCTTGGAATGACCATTTTCCTGCTGTTCCCGTTCACCCGGCTGGTTCACGTCTGGAGCGCGCCGGTGGAGTACCTTACGCGGCGCTATCAGGTGGTGAGATCGCGCCGCTGAGTAAACTAAACCCTCCCCGTCACTCCAGACGGGGACATTACCATTTGACGCGCACCCCGATATTCCCGCCGGCCCCGTAGTTATCGGATGGATTATGCGGACTCGCCTGAACGCCCAGGTTGCCGTACACCTCATAGCGCCCGTCATTCCACGCCAGTGTCCCGCCAACGCCCGTCGCAATTTGCGTCCGCGCATCGCGCGATGCAAAGTTCACCTCGGCGACATCCACTGAGCGGCCATCGCCCAGCTCCTGATACACATCGAGCGTAACTTGCAGCAACGAGCGTGTCCGGGTTTTGTCCTGCGCCTGCCATTCGTCACGACGATCGCCGTTGACACCCAGACGCGCAAGCAGACTGTTCCCCTCGCTGAGTGACACCTTGCTGTCGAACCTGTCTTCAAAACTGTCGAAATCCACGCGCGACCAGATCAGCTGCGCCTGCGGCGTAACCGTAAAACCGGTGTCGGAATCGAGACGCCAGCCCGTTTCGACGGAGCCTGCATAGCCGTTCCCTTTGTTGGACGATGTCAGCGGTTTGCCGACCGTATCGGAATCCAGATCGCTGTCGAAAAACATCATTTGCAGCTGCCCGTCGACATAAAAACCATTATTGCCGTACCAGGTCAGCGTCAGCCCAGGGCCGTAACCGGTGGTGTTGATACTGCCTTTGCCAGAGTAAGCACGAATATCCGCATCCGCCTTGCCATAGCTAAAGTTCACGCCGCCCGTCAGCAACCCGTGCGGGTTTTCATGGACTGGCACATCCAGCCCGGTCTGTAGTTTCCAGAGCGTGGTTGTACGCTGAGCGTCGGTCGTGGATGTGACCGGCTCACTGTGCGTACGCGTACCTTCAATGCGCGCCCAGGAGCCAGGCGCACTTTCTGTTTGCGGCGCAACGCCGTCCACCCAGTAGCGATCACCCACGCGCTGTTGCAGGGTAGGAACGCGATTCAGTTCCGCGAGGATCTGCGGATACTGTTCATAGAGGGCCGCCCCGGGATGGTAACGCTGCGGCACATTTTCATCCGGCGTTTCAGGGATGACAGGGAACACCGGTAATCCCGGCGTGACCGGGTTGGGCACAGGGGTTTCGGGATTGGGCACTTCAGGCACCGGCGCGACCGGTGACTGTGGATCGGCAAGATCCGAGGTCAAATACCACCAGCGGCCCTGCCCATACTCCAGCGTGCGAAACGTGTAGGCATACGCGCCATGCACCACCGCCTGTTCGCCCTCGGTCGTGGTGAAATCACCGTGAAGCGTAAATGCCTCGCCGTCCGATTGCTGCGCGGCAAAAATCAGGGGAATACCGTTTTCCGTGAATCCCCCTTCGCCACCGAGATTCACGATCTCAACCGTGGTATTGCCCGACGCGCTGCCGGTAATAAGCAGCCGGTCTGCGGGGGAATCATCGCCGCCGAGGACACTTTCCATCAGCACTCTGCCGCCGTCGCCGTGATAATCCCCGTCAATGGTCAGGGTGCCGATGGAGTTGCCCGGCGAAATCGTTCCTGCATTGGTGGTATTCCCGACACGCCCGGTGCCCTCAAGCGTGCCGCCCGACAGCAGGGACACGGTCGCACCGGACATATCGCCGTTGACGCTCATCACGCCATTTTCCTGAGCCTGTAGCAGCCCGGTAAAATCACCGTGATCGCGATTAAACAGCGTTCTGCCGTTAACAGCGTCGATCGAGATATTCCCGACCAACCCGGTGCCCGCGCCTTCAGCATTATCCAGCCCATCATTCAGGGTGCTGTCGAATACGTAGTCCGTGGCGTTATGATTAAGAATAATGTTACCGGAACCCTCTCCGGCAGTAATCCGATCCCCGACAACGGTGCCCGGCGCGCGCGAAGTCTCACCTCCGATAATCAGCACCCCGCTTGACCCCGCGTTTTGCCCAAGCGTGACCGTGCGGGAATTGACGACGCCTCCATCAGCGACGATCAAGGTACCCGCCCCGTCGCGGCCAATCCCCAGGCTATTAACGGTATTCCAGGTGGAGCCCGGCCCGGTGACTTCGACCGTGCCCGATGACAAAGCATTAAAACCGATAAATCCGGTGGAGAGATTCGTCACCAAACCGCCATCACGAATGAGCAAGGTTCCGTTACCCGTATGTCCGACGTAGAGGAAACTGGTGTTATCCCAGTGAGAACCGTCGCCCGTCACCACCACGTGGCCTTCCGAATCCGCAGTTGACGCCACAAAGCCGCTATAGCTTTGTACGATGCCCGTTTCGCCCCCGCTCACGCCTATATTTAACGTTCCGTTAATATGAAAATTAAGCGCCGTCGCCGGTGAGCCTGCATCGCCAGGAACAGTAATAACTTGCCCTTCAGTAATATTATCAATCGCCTGAACAGAAACCGATATCGGAATAATAATAAGCAGGAGAAGCAGGTTTATCGAAAAAGATAAAAGAGTCGGCATGCGCGAAGCAGCATTAACCCACCGCGGACGGGGAAAATAAATAAACATAATCTGACCTTTAGTGTGCTGGTGTAGAACGCCAGCAGGAGAAGTAATTATAGCTAACCAGGGAAATATTTTATAAATGCGTGACGGATATCATTCATCAGTAATTTTGCAACGGGTGTGAGCGTTTGTTGTTGGCGATAGATCAAACTGTATTTCCCTTCGGGCAGGATCTCCTCGACATTTATCCGACATAACTTATCTTTCAGCCACGGAAGGGCCAGCATGGCCTGCGGGCCCACGGAAAGATAGCCCTCGCCCAAAATAAGCTGTTCGGCAATAGTGGTGGAATCGCCATACAGAACAGAGGCTTCAGGGCCTTTGCCATCAGGAAAAACCACGCTCTCAATGGCGCTAAAAAAACCGGCGCTGGCAATGGGGAGATACCATTTCGCATTGCGTAGTTCTGCAAGCGACCGCGCCTGTGACAAGGGATGATCCTTGTGGGCAAAAACACAAAATTTCGCCATACCCAGCAGCTCTTCGCTGAACTCTTGCAGGGCAATATCCGGTGTGACGATACCGAGAAAAAAGTCCATCCGCCCCAGACGCAGCGACGCCAACAGCTCCGACAGCTGCCCTTCGATCACCGTTAATGTCGCCTGCGGATAACGGGCCTGAAATCGCTCAATGATACCCGGCATGATCCCGAAGGCTGGCAGATGTGAGCAGCCAAACATCACCACGCCATGGGCCGCACTCTCCTGCTGGCGAAGCTCATCAACGGCGCGTTCCAGCTCGTTGAGTACGAGGTTCATTCGCGGTTCAAAAATGCGGCCAGCCTCGGTAAGCAAAGCGCCGCGCGCGGTTCTGTCCAGCAGTACCACACCCAAGGTTTTTTCCAGCTCCTGAATGCTGCGGGTCATCGCAGACTGTGTCTGATGATTCGCCTCCGCTGCCGAACGTATGCTCCCGTGCTGAATAACCGCACGAAGATTTTTTAGCTGATTAATTTTCGGCAGATGACGCATCTGAATCCTCAGCAAAGCAACGGATAATCGTTAAATTATAGCAGTGGATGTATGGTGCTATAGGCTGTCACATCACCGTTAAATTCACGCCCTTGCATTGAGTGGGGATATTATTTTAATTCTGCGGCAGTGTAAATTGCACAGGTGATGCTTTATTTGCATCGCAATGGCATAAAAGACATACCTTTATTTTATTTTTAATCCAACACACTAAAGTCATTTAAAAATAAATATGGATTATAGACTGCACAAAAATATTACCTGGATGATCGAATAGCGTTCGCCGTCAATTAAAACAGAAGGGGCTTTCGCCCCTTTTAACTCTATTTCCCCGCATCGGGATGCGTATCAAACCCGGCCATCACCGCCGTCAGTTCGGTCAATGAAAAACCGTGTTTCGGATCATCCACGCCCAGCCCAAATCGCTCCTGCATCAGCGTATACAGCGCCTTGGCGTCCGGCAGGTTAATCTGCTCCGCCACGCGCGTACCCTGCCAGTGGGTAAAGTGGTAATTGGTCAGTGTCAATTTACCGCCGTCCGGCAGGTGTCGGCACATCAGCAGGTGATGGCGGAAGTGCGACTGCGGCCAGTGAGCAGACCAGAAATTGCCCATCACGTAATCGGTGAAATACTGCGTCGCAAGGTCAAAATGGTACATCGACTGCCAGTGCTCATGATGGCGGAACTGCAACACCCAGTCATTGTTCTCGTTCATCAGGCGATAGACGCCGTGTGGCGTGGCCTGCTCTTCTGCGGCAATCAGGCGAATCGGCGCCGTCAGCGTCTGTCCACCGAATCCGACGTCCGCAATCCAGCGCTCGCCGTTGAGTTCAACCAGCAGCAGACGGTGGGTGCGCGGCGGCATCTGTGGCGGATTCGCCAGCACCACGCGGCCCAGCACGCTGCGCACCTCAAAACCGACTTCGCGCAGCACGCGCTCGAACAGCCCGTTCTGCTCAAAGCAGTACCCGCCGCGACGCGCCGAAACCAGTTTGTCTGCCACGCTCTGATCGTCGAGCTGGATTTCGCGCGGCATGACCACGTCAATATTTTCAAACGGGATCGCGCAGTTGTGACTCAAATGCAGCGCCCGCAGGGTGTCGATATCCACGGAAACCGGCTGCTGCCAGCCGATACGGGCAAAATAGGCGCTCAGAAATGGGGACATAGTGAAGTTCCTTGTAGAGATATTCCCTGTTTATAAACTATTTTTGCCTACCCACTGGTGCAAAAGTGCTTTTTATCGGGCCGCGCCGCGCTGCATGATGCGAAGCGCCGTGAGCATCAGCACCAGCCCGGTCACTAGCGTCAGTGTCGCCATCGCCATCCCTTGCCCCACGGAGCCCTGTTCAAACTGACGCCAGATAAACACCGAGACGGTTTGCGTACCGGCTGGTGCAAGCAGCAGCGACGTTACCAGCTCCCGAGAGGCAATGGCGAAGACCATCAGCATCGCCGCCAGCAGCGCCGGGGAGACCAGCGGCAGCACGATAAAGCGCAGCGCCTGAAACGCCGATGCACCATGCACGCGCGCGGCGGATTCAAGATTGCCGCCCAGCTGGCGCAGTGCGCTCCCGACATAGCGCACCGGCCACGGCAGAAGTAAACAGCAGTAGGAGAGCAACAGGATCGCCCAGCTGTTATAGGGCGAAATCACCCAGAACGGCTGGTTCCACAGCAGGATCAACCCGACGCCGACCACCACACCGGGCAGCGCCGCAGGCATCAGAGAGAGCGCATCAATCAGGCCGCGCCCGGTGATCTTCTGCACCACCACCAGCCACGACGCCAGCAAGCCAAGCAGCCCGGTGATGCAGGCCGCGCCGAACGCCAGGGAGAGGCTGGTTCCCAGCGCTGCCAGGGCGTCACCCTGCTGGCTAAACAGCGCGGCATAGTGTGACAACGTCACGTTAGAGAGCGTCACGCCGCCCGATAACGTGCCCAAAACCCCCGACAACACCATCGATGCGCCGGGCAACATCACCGCAATTATTCCTACCAGCGCCATGAATGCCACCATCGGCAGCGTCCAGCGCCCCGCCTCCGCGCCCATGTTTTCCGTCGGTTTACCGGTGATACTGGTGACATCATGCTGACCGGTAAGCTTTTTCTGCACTCCCCAGGCGCACAGGGCGATGGCGACTAATACTACCGACAGCATCGATGCCCCCGAAAGATCGATTGGCCAGTCGGCCAGTTTTTTCTCGATATCGGTGGTCAGCATCACTACGCCCGCGCGCGTTCCCAGCGCCGCCGGAACGCCAAACTCCTCAATCGCCAGGGTAAAAGCCAGCAGCATCCCGGCTGCAAGGGACGGGGAAAGTATCGGCAGAGTGATATGCCAGAACGCCCTGCCCGCGCTGGCACCATGAACGCGGGCGACCCGCGCCAGACGCTGCCCGCTGGCGAGCAGACTGCGCGAAACGGCGAAGTAAACCACCGGGAAAATATTCAGCGCCATCACCAGCACAATCCCGGTTTTACTGAACAGCAGATCGTTCAGGGAAATTCCGGTGAGCTGCTGCAAATAGCCGTTAGTCTGAAGCACCAGCATCCACGACAGCGCCGCGATATAGGGCGGTGTTAAAAACGGGATCAGAAACAGCAAATCCCACAGGCGCGGCAGCGGCAGATTAAACAGCCCGCGCGCCACGCCGAGGGGAAAGCCGATCAGCGCGCTCACCAGCGCCACGCCGAGCGCAATCTGCAGCGTGCCACCGAGCATGCCGGGGAGCTGCGGCTCAGCTAACAGCGCCTTTACCCCGCCAAACGCACCGGAAAACGATCCGGCACTGAACTGCGGAAATACCGCCTGAAGGAGAATAAACGCGAGCGGAAACGCCACCAGAATCACCAGCAGCGCCAGCGTCATCACGGATAAAAATCGTTGATTCACGAGACAATCCTGAAGACGGGGTTGCCCCCGTCGAATGAATTACAGGGAGAAAAGCGTGTTGAAGCGCTTGAGAACATCGCTGCGCTCGCTGCTACCCTCGCTTTTGGTCGGCAGAATTTTTAGCTCGTTGAGCAGCGGACGTTTAGCCTGAACATCGTCGCGCGCGGGCATCAGCCAGGCGTCGGCCACCATCGTCTGGCCTTCTGGCGACAACACGTAATCGACGAACGCTTTGGCGTCGTCGGCATGGGCGGTGGATTTCAGGATCATCATCGGACGCGGCGCGATCACCGTGCCGCTGGACGGGAAAATGACTTTAAGCGATTCGCCCTGATTGATATTCCCGTAAGAGACATAGTCAACCGCGCCAAATACCGCCGCTTTCGCCCCCTGCATCACCGGCGTCACCGCCTGCGCGTTCGGGCCGCTGACCACCATGCCGTTCTTTTTCAGCTTATCAAACAGCGTCCAGGCGTTGTCGCCCATGCCGTTTTGCAGCCCGATCAGCAGGTCGAGCGACGCGCCTGACAGCGCCGGATCGGGCGTGGTGACTTTATCTTTGAACGCATCGGTGGTCAGATCCTGCCACTCTTTTGGCTCCGGGGTGCCGCTTTTGGTGTTCCAGACGATGCCAAGCGCCGACACGCCCTGGGCGACATAATCCGTGGATTTCAGAGTAGCCGGAACGTGCTGCGCGTTCGCGCTCTGGTACGGTAACAGCCAGCCGCGCTGGTGAAGATCTTCCGCTGTATCCCAGGACGCGGAGATCAAAATATCCGCCTGCGGGTTGGCCTGTTCGGCCTCCAGACGCGCCATGACTTTGCCGGTGGTCGCCTGGAAAATATCCACTTTCACCCCGGTTTTCTTTTCAAACCCGGTTGCCAGATTCTTGGCCAGCGATCCTGGCCCTGCGGTGTAGACGGTCAGCGCGTGGGCGCTGGACATCATGACGGAAGATAGCGCCATGGCGAGAAAAACTCCTTTAGTAACGGCAAATGACCTTTTCATGCGAACTCCCCTGAGGATGAAATCAAACGATCGGCAGCGACGCTGCCTGCAGACAAATGCACGATGCGATCGGCCAGAAGTTCTGCCTCCCGACGGTCGTGGGTAACATAGATGGCCGTCGTCCCGAGCTGGCGCAGAAGCGTTGCCATCTCATGACACAGTGATTCGCGCAGTTCGCTATCGAGATTGGAGAGCGGTTCGTCGAACAGCAGCACGCGCGGCTCGGCGACGATCGCCCGGGCGAGTGCTACCCGTTGCTGCTGGCCGCCGGATAACCCCGCCGGTTTGCGGTCGGCAAAATCGCTTAAGCCAACCCGTGCCAGCGCCTGCGCCACGCGCGTGCCGATGTCACGGCGCGGGATGTGGCGCATTTTCAGGGGGAAGGCCACGTTTTGTGCCACCGTCATGTGTGGCCAGAGGGCGTAATCCTGGAAGACCATGCCAATGTCACGGACCTCCGGCGGCAGCGACCATCCTGCTTTCGCCACCCGTCGGTCACCAAAGAAGATTTCGCCCTGTGCGGGCTGTGCAAGCCCGGCGAGCAGTCGCAGCAGTGTGCTTTTCCCACAGCCAGACGGACCGAGCAGCGCGACGACGCTACCCGCATCAATATGCAGATCGACTAGATTTAACACGGTGTTCGCACCAAACGCGTACGACACGCCGTTGAGCGTGATAGTGCTGTACATCTTGTTATCCTCTTTGGGATTTCGTGTTCGCCACTGTAGGGAGCCTGTATGACGAACGCATGACACGCATGTTGCAGCTTGATTTCACCTGCGTTTCAGCCGTTTAATGCCGTATTGCCCCTGTATGAGGAGTTCCTGTGAACCATTTCCGTCCCGTTGAATTAAAACATGCGAGCCGCCTTCTCAATCACGGCCCGACGGTGCTTATCACCAGCCGCGATGAGCAAATCGACAGACGCAACGTGATGGCCGCGGCCTGGTCGATGCCCGTCGAATTCGAACCACCGCGCATTGCGATTGTGGTGGATAAAAGCGCGTGGTCGCGCGAACTGATCGAGCGCAGCGGCATGTTTGGTATCGTCATTCCGGGCGTCGCCGCCGCAAACTGGACCTACGCCGTGGGCAGCGTCAGCGGTCGCGATGAGGATAAATTCAACGCCTATGGCATTCCGGCAGTCCGCGGCCCGGTGCTGGGCCTGCCGGTGATAGAGGAGCGGTGTCTGGCATGGATGGAGTGTCGCTTACTCCCTGCAACCTCAGCGGCGGAAAAGTACGATACGCTGTTTGGCGAAGTGGTGGCTGCGGCAGCGGATTCACGCGCGTTTGTCGCCGGACGCTGGCAGTTTGATGAGGAGAAACTGAATACGCTGCATCACCTGGGGGCGGGAACTTTTGTGACGAGCGGGAAGATCGTAAAAGCGCCGGAATAAATTCCGGCGCTGATTTTGTCGGCCCGGTTTACCGGGCATTTTTCCTGCTTAACGGGCTGCGCTAGCCTTTCGCGCGACTGGCAATAATGTCATCGGCCACGTTGCGCGGCGCTTCGGCGTAATGGTGAAACTCCATACTGTAGGTTGCACGCCCTTGCGACATCGATCGCAGGGTGGTCGCGTAACCAAACATCTCGGCCAGTGGGACGTCAGCGCGAATAATCTGGCTGCCGAACCGCTCTTCCATGCCCTGCACCATCCCGCGACGGGAAGAGAGATCGCCCATGATATTCCCGGCGTACTCTTCCGGCGTTTCCACCTCCACGTGCATCACCGGCTCCAGAATCGCCGGGTCCGCTTTGCGCGCGCCCTCTTTAAAGCCAAAGATCGCCGCCATGCGGAAGGCCATTTCCGAGGAGTCGACGTCATGATACGAACCAAAAGTCAGGGTCGCTTTCACGTCTACCACCGGATAACCCGCCAGCACGCCGCTGTTCATGGCTTCACGCAAGCCTTTTTCCACGGACGGAATGTACTCGCGCGGCACCACGCCGCCTTTGGTGGCGTCTTCAAATTTAAAGCCGCTGCCTGGCTCAAGCGGTTCAAGGCTTAGCACGACGTGGCCGTACTGCCCTTTACCGCCGGACTGACGGACAAATTTTCCCTCGATCTCTTTCACCGCTTTACGCAAGGTTTCGCGGTAGGTGACCTGTGGACGGCCAATGTTCGCTTCAACGCCAAACTCGCGTTTCATGCGGTCGACGATAATTTCCAGGTGTAACTCGCCCATCCCGGAGATAATCGTCTGGCCGGATTCTTCGTCCGTGTGCAGGCGGAACGACGGATCTTCTGCCGCCAGGCGCTGCAGCGCGATCCCCATTTTCTCCTGATCGGCCTTGGTTTTCGGCTCAATCGCCAGAGAAATCACCGGGTCCGGGAACTCCATACGCTCCAGGGTGATCAGGTGATCCGGATCGCTCAGGGTGTCGCCTGTCGTGACATCTTTCAGCCCCACGCAGGCGGCGATATCGCCCGCGCGCAGTTCATCGACTTCATGACGGTCGTTGGCATGCATCTGCACAATACGCCCGATACGCTCTTTCTTCCCTTTCACCGGGTTATACACCGCATCGCCTTTTCTCAGCACGCCAGAATAGACACGGATAAAGGTCAGCTGGCCGACGTACGGGTCGGTCATCAGCTTGAACGCCAGCGCCGAGAAGGGTTCGTCGTCGCTCGGGTGACGCTCCGCCGGTTGCCCTTTATCATCCACGCCATCAATAGCCGGCACATCGAGGGGCGACGGCATCAGTTCGATCACCGCGTCGAGCATGCGCTGTACCCCTTTGTTTTTAAAGGCACTGCCGCACAGCATCGGCTGGATTTCACCTTTGACCGTGCGTGTACGCAGCCCGTCGATGATTTCCGCTTCATCCAGATCGCCCGTTTCCAGGTATTTATCCATCAGCGCATCGCTGGCTTCCGCGGCGGCCGAGACCATTTTTTCCCGCCAGATTTTGGCGGTGCTCAGCAAATCGTCCGGGACCGGCGCATAGCTGAAGGTCATGCCCTGGGTGGCGTCGTCCCACAAAATGGCGCGCATTTTGATGAGATCGACCACCCCGCTGAAGTGCTCTTCAGCGCCAACAGGGATGACAATCGGCACCGGATTGGCCTTCAGGCGATCAATCATCATCTGCACCACGCGGAAGAAATCGGCTCCCGGACGGTCCATTTTGTTGACGAACGCCAGGCGCGGGACGTGGTATTTGTTCGCCTGGCGCCAGACGGTTTCCGACTGCGGCTGGACGCCACCGACGGAGTCATAAACCATCACCGCACCGTCGAGCACGCGCATGGATCGTTCCACTTCAATGGTGAAATCCACGTGCCCTGGGGTGTCGATAATGTTGATCCGGTGCGGTTCAAAATTACGATCCATACCGGGCCAGAAGCAGCTCACCGCCGCGGACGTAATGGTGATCCCGCGCTCTTGCTCCTGCGCCATCCAGTCAGTTGTTGCCGCGCCATCGTGGACTTCACCCAATTTGTGGCTCATTCCGGTGTAAAACAGAATGCGCTCGGTGGTGGTCGTTTTACCGGCATCGATATGCGCGGAGATACCGATGTTGCGATAACGCTCAAGAGGGATGGGTCGGGGCATGATAAATCCTTAGTCACTTTGACTTGAGTAGAACGACCGGAATGGTCGTCTGTGTGTTCGTCTGCTATAATAGTCCTATTGTACGAGTATATACGAACTATTTTTTTAAGGATGGGCCTATCATTAAGATAGCTCACCTTCCCGCTAACCCAGGAAGTCTATGATCGCCAACCACCCCGAACCTGAACAAATCACGCTGGAAAATGTGCTGTTAGCCCTCGGTAACCCGCTGCGACTGGAGGTCCTCCGCCTGCTCGCCGATGGCAGTGAACTGAGCTGCAACGCCCTGCGCCCGGAAGACATTGCCAAATCGACCATGACCCACCACTGGCGCGTGCTGCGCGATAGCGGCGTGATCTGGCAGCGCCCGCAGGGGCGCGAGAATATGATTTCGCTTCGAAGAGAAGATCTGGATGCCCGCTTTCCGGGGCTGCTGGATACGTTGTTGCGGGTGATGGGCTAGCGTTTGATGCCGGGTAAGCGCAGACGCCACCCGGCCTAAATCTTACATCGAATACCCAGGCTTTTTGATGAGTTCATCCAGCTTCGGTCCGATTTCCGTATCCCAGACCTGCGCTTTCCAGTCTTCCTGCTGCACCTGATTCAGGGCCACAGAGACTGAACTGTCTTTACTGTTAAAATGACGAATAATCACCTCCGCGATATCCGCCGCCAGGGCGGTTTTTTGTTCATCGTTCAGATCGCGGGGAAAACATTTGATATCAACGTGTGGCATTGCAGGCTCCTGTTGTTGTGAGCGTTTCAACTTATCAGATAATTTCGTTCGCCTTTAACACCTTGTGCAGTTCTGGCCGCTGACAGACAGCATCGGCGATGGCGGTGATACGTGGCGTATTGGCGGCAAACCACGCGTGGCGCGGGCCCCAGGTGCGCATCACCGCAACATAGACGTCAATGAGCGTGAGCTGCTCGCCAAGCGCATAGGGCGCGGCTTTAAGATGATTATCCAGCCACAGATAGAGCGACTTACGCCAGGCGATACAATTTTCGCGCAGCTGTTCCGGTGCGTCCGGCGCCCAGCGTTCAGGGTAATCGGCGTAGGTAAACGTAGGATAGACATTGGCCACCAGCCAGATCAGCAGGCGCTGAAACTGTGCCCGGTCGGGATGGCCCACGGGTGGGGCGAGTTCCGGGCAACGGTCCAGAATCATCAGGCCGATGGCGGCCGTTTCACTCATCACTGCGCCATTTTCCAGCTCCAGCGTCGGCACCTGGCACAGCGGATTGAGTTTCTCCAGCAGAACGCGCTGCGGGCCGGGCGAATCAAACCCTTCGACGTTGATAAAACGATAGGGAATATCGGCCAGGGTCAGCATCACTTCGCTGATTGCCGAACCCCAGCCGGGTACGCCATACACGTTAATCATACTGCCCCCACTCAGAACAAATTCTAAGTGTAGAACATCAGTAGGTGATGCCCGGCGGATTGACTTCGGAGCGCGCGACGCCTTCGCCCTGCTCACCCCAGCGCGCCAGCACCTGCTGATACTCCCCACGCTGAATCGCCCCATCGAGCGCGGCCTGCAGGGCATACACCAGCTCATTCCCCTTTTTGGTGGTGGTCGCAACATAGGCTTTTTTCGGCCCAAGCCCCACTACCCGGGTTTTGCCCGTCAGCGCCGCTTTATAGGCGGAAACCGACTGCGGGCCGAAAAACACATCCGCGCGCCCGGACTGAATATACAAATTGCCGGAAGCGTCATCCGTCAGATAGACCGGCAGCGCCGCCTCGCGCCCGGCCTTTTTGTTCTCCTCGTTCCAGCCGAGAAGAATGCGCTCCTGATTAGTGCCGGAGCCGACAATCACCTTTTTACCCGCCAGATCTTCGGCATTTTTAATTGTCTGCACGTCGCTGGTGGATTTCACCGAAAACGCCAGTGAATCGACGCGATAGGTGGCAAAATCAAACTTCTCTTTACGCTGCTCGGTCACTGCAATGTTCACCAGCGCTACATCGTAACGCCCGGAGCTGATCCCGAGCGGCCAGTCTTCCCAGGCGGTCGGTACCAGTTTCAGTTTTAACCCGAGACTCCCCGCCAGCAGCCGGGCGATATCCGGATCGCTGCCAATGCGGGTGCGGTTATCGCTGGCGAGGAGCGCCAGCGGCGGCGAATTAAGGGCAGAAATGGCGACCGTCAGCGTACCCGGCTCAACAAATTTATAGCCCTGCGGGATCTTCGCGATCGCCGCCTGATCCACTGTCACCGGCAGCGGCTGTTCGTTAGCCTTTAAATCAATGCTGGCCTGGCTCACTGAAACGACGCCCAGCAGCGCCAGCAATCCGTATTTCATACCCTCTCCTTACAGCACTTTCGACAGGAACTGACGCGTTCGGGCGTGGGACGGACGGTTTAATACCTCGTCGCTACTGCCCTGCTCGACTATTTTGCCATCGACCATGAACACCACCTGATCGGCCACTTCGCGGGCAAAACCGATCTCATGCGTCACCACCACCAGCGTAGTGCCGGATCGGGCCAGTTTTTTGATCACGTCCAGCACTTCGCCCACCAGTTCCGGGTCGAGAGCCGACGTTGGCTCATCAAACAGCATCACCCGCGGACGCAGGGCCAGCGCACGGGCAATGGCGATGCGCTGCTGCTGGCCGCCAGAAAGATGACGCGACCAGGCGTCGGCTTTTTCACGAAGCCCGACCACATCCAGCAGGCCGTACGCCCGCTCTACCGCCGCTTTACGGCTCAGTTGCTTATGCGCAATCGGCGCTTCAATCAGGTTTTCCAGCACCGTGAGATGCGGGAAGAGATTAAAGTTCTGGAACACGTAGCCGACGTTGACGCGCTGCTTGAGGATCTCTTTCTCTTTCAGCTCATAGAGTTTGTCGCCCTGACGGCGATAGCCGATGTAATCCCCGTCGATCTGGATAAAGCCTTCATCGACGCGCTCCAGGTGGTTAATGGTGCGCAGCAGCGTCGATTTACCGGAGCCGGACGGGCCGAGGATCACCGTCACCGAACCTGGCGGAATCTCCAGCGACACGTTATCCAGCGCCTTATGGCGACCAAAGAATTTACTGACGCCGGTAATCGAAATATGTCCTTCAGGAGAGGCTGGCATGGATAGGCTCCTGTGATGGGGTAACGGAACGGGTGCGCTGACTGGCGCGAGACTGATTTACCGCCGAGCGGCGTTCGCTGCGGGCAAGACCGCGCTCCACCACATGCTGAATGACCGACAGCACGGTGGTGATCACCAGATACCAGGCCGCGCCAACCATCAGCAGCGGGATCACCTCCTGCGTGCGGTTGTAGATCATCTGAATGGTGTAGAACAGCTCCGGCATGGCCAGGACGTACACCATGGCGGTGCCTTTGGCGAGGCTGATAATCTCATTAAACCCGGACGGCAAAATGGTGCGCAGCGCCTGCGGCAATATAATGCGCACCGTGCGACGCCAGGCCGGTAGACCCAGCGCGGCAGCCGCTTCGTACTGACCGTGATCGACGCCTAAAAAGCCGCCGCGAATGATTTCGGCGGTGTAAGCGCTCTGCACCAGCGTCAGGCCAACCACGGCGGTAGAAAACTGCCCCAGCACGTTGATGGTCTCAAATTTGCCCCAGGTTATCTGAGTAAAAGGCACGCCGAGGGAGAGCGTGTCGTACAGATACGAGAAGTTGTAGAGAATAATCAGCACCACAATCAGCGGCAGCGAGCGGAACAGCCAGATGTAGCCAAACGCCAGGGTGCTTAACAGCCACGACGAAGAGAGTCGCGCCAGCGCTAACATGCCGCCCAGCACCACGCTTAACGCCGTGCCAATTAAGGTCAGCAGCAGCGTTTGCCCGACCCCTTCCAGAATCACCGGATCGAAGAACCAGCGTGCAAACACGCCCCACTCCCAGCGCGGATTAAAGGCCACCGACTGAACGACGACCGCCAGCACAAACAGCGCGGCAATCGCTCCGACGGTGCGCCAGGGATAGCGCGCCGGGACCACTTTGATGGTTTCAACGTTGTTGTTCATCGTCGTTCCTAATGCGGATTTACTGAACGCTTCGCTAACCAGCGTTTTGGTGAAGCGCAGACGCCCGTCAAAGGGTGGCTGGCTGTACTCTTCCGGATCGCGATCGAGATCGAATTGCGGCGCGTAGCCCTGGCTCAGATAGAGCCTCACCGCTTCCGGCTGACGAAAACCGGTAGTGAGATAGATACCGCTGTACCCCGCCAGCACCGCCCTGCGCTCCAGCTCCTGCACCACGCGCGCGGCCAGCCCCTGCTGGCGCAGCGTTTTGTTCGTCCAGATGCGTTTGATCTCGGCGGTGTGCGCGTCAAAGGGTTTGTACGCACCGGTGGCGATGATCTCGCCGTCGCGCTCCAGCACGATAAACAGCCCCTGCGGCGGCAGATACCACTCGGTCAGTTCGATTTCCGCGTCTTTGGAAAAGTAGTCGCCGTAACGGGCGGCGTACTCTCCGAACAGCCCGTCAATAATGGGCTGAAGATCGGCATCTTCCGGCGAAACGTCGCGAAAAAGATCGCTCATGTGACCTCCTTAGTCGCCCAGCCCGGCCGGGTTCACTTCTGAGCTCGGAATACGCTCGACACCTTCGCCCCAGCGGTTGAGCACCTTGTCGTAATCCCCGTTTTTAATCACACCGTTGAGCGCCGTTTGCACCGGTTCTACCAGCCCGGAGCCTTTTTTCAGCGTCACGGCGATGTGCGCCGCTTTCGGCCAGCCGCCATCCACGCTGCCCACCAGTTTGGTTTTGCCGGTCAGGGCCGCTTTCCACGCGCCAATCACATTCGGCCCGAAGAACGCATCAGCCCGCCCGGACTGCAACGCCAGCGTTTGCGCCGCGTCGTCTTTGGTGTAGACCGGGGTAAACGGCTTCAGCCCTTTTTTGAGGTTTTCCGCGTTCCACGCCAGCAGGATCGCTTCCTGATTGGTACCGGAGCCGACAATAATGCGCAGCCCGGCGATGTCTTCAGCCTTCTCAAGGGATTTAATCGGGCTGGTCGATTTGACGTAGAAACCGAGGGAGTCTTTCCGGTAGGTAGCAAAATCGAACTTCTCTTTGCGCTCTTTGGTCACCGTGATGTTGCTGATCGCCGCGTCATATTTTCCGGATGCCACGCCGAGCGGCCAGTCCTCCCAGGAGGTCGGCACCACGTTCAGCTCCAGCCCGAGGCTGTCGGCCACCAGACGCGCAACGTCCACTTCGCTGCCCAGCAGAGTTTTGTTGTCATCGGAGAACACGGTAAGCGGCGGCTGGTTCAGCCCCGCCACGGCGACAGTGAATTTACCCGGCACCGCAAAGCGATAATCCTTCGGCAGTAGCGCCACGGCATCGCCGTTTTTGACGGTATTCACCGGCGTTTTATTGGCCTCGATGCTCACACCGGTGCCGTTAATGTTCACATTTTCTGCCCAGACGGCAGGGGTAAAGGCCAGCGCGAGCGCCAGAACGAGCGAGGTTTTCTGCATAGCGTGTCTTCTCTTATTGTTGTGTGAACTGATTTTTTGGCTGGTCTAACCCCAGGCTTTCGCGAAGCGTGGTGCCCGGATAGTCGGTGCGGAACAGTCCGCGGGCCTGCAGGAGCGGCACCACCTGATCGACAAAGCGCGGGAAGGTGTCTGGCGTACCGCCCTGAATAATGAAACCGTCTGCGGCGTAGGCGTCGAACCACTGCTGCAGGCCATCGGCCACCTCTTCCGCGGTGCCGGAAAAACGCGGGCGCGGGGATGCCGCTTCCAGCGCCACCTGGCGCAGCGTCAGGTTCCGCTCGCGGGCGTTACGTTTGATCTCATCGGTGGTACTGCGGAAACTGTTTTGCCCTAATTCGCCGATATCCGGGAAAGGTTCGTCGAGAGGATACTGGCTAAAATCGTGATGCTCGAAATAGCGTCCGAGGTAATTCAGCGCGTCGTTTATAGACACCAGCGCGGCGGTGGTTTGATACTGCTCTTCCACGTCTGCGGCATCTTTTCCGACAATCACGCTCACGCCCTGGAAAATATGCAGTTCATCAGCGCGGCGGCCGTTTAATTCCAGCTGAGATTTCACGTCACGATAAAAAGCTTTGGCTTCGTCTAAGGTTTCGTGATGCGTAAATATGGCGTCGGCATGTTTCGCCGCCAGTTTTTTGCCGTCTTCCGAGGCCCCCGCCTGAAACACAATCGGGCGGCCCTGCGGTGTGCGGCCAATATTCAGCGGCCCGGCGACCTGGAAGAAATCACCGTGGTGATCCAGCGTATGTAATTTCTGCGGATTAAAGAATTGCCCGCTCGCTTTATTGCGCACAAAGGCGTCCTCTTCCCAGGAGTCCCACAGCCCTTTCACGACGTCGAGATACTCATCGGCGATGCGATAGCGCAGAGCGTGCTCGGGGTGTTTTTCGCGAGAGAAGTTTTTCGCTGAGCCTTCCAGGGGCGAGGTCACCACGTTCCAGCCCGCACGCCCGTTGCTCAGATGGTCGAGGCTGGCAAACTGCCGCGCGACGGAAAACGGCTCGCTGTAAGAGGTCGACAGCGTTCCGACCAGCCCCAGTCGCGAAGTTATGCTCGCCAGGGCGGATAAAACAGTTAACGGCTCAAAGCGATTCAGAAAATGCGGGATCGACTTTTCATTAATATAAAGTCCATCGGCGACGAATAAAAAATCGAGTTTCCCCTCTTCCGCTTTTAACGCCGTCTCTTTGACGAAATTGAAATTAATGCTGGCATCAGCCACGGCTGCCGGATGACGCCAGGCGGACATATTTCCCGATGCGCCATGCAATATGGTCCCAAGACGCAATTGTCGTGTTGCAGACATAGTCACCCCTTACTGGTTAAATTTGATGTAATGCTTTTTCTGCAAGCTGCGAGAAATAGTGCGCGGCGGGTTCGATTAAGGCTTCGTCCGGATTAAAACCCGGATGGTGCAAACCGAAAGGACTGTTGCTGCCAATGCTGACGAACGCGCCGGGAATGTGCTGTAAATAGACGGCAAAATCTTCACCGCCCATGTGCAGCTCTGCGTGCTGCGTTTCGTAACCCGTTTCGCGCGCCACGGAGGTGGCGAAATCGGCCCAGCGTTCATCGTTCACCAGCGCGGTCGGTCCGGCGTACCAGGTGATATCAATCTGCGCGTTAAAGGCGCTGGCAAAACCGGCAGCGATTTCGCCTACACGGGCTTTGACGTTCTGCTGCACTTCAATGCGATGGGTGCGCAGCGTCCCTTCCAGCTCCACGCTCTCCGGCAGTACGTTCCAGGTGTTGCCGCCTTCGATGCGCGTCACGCTCAGCACCACGGAATCCAGCGTATTGACGTTACGGCTGGCGACACTTTGCAGGGCGGTGACGAGCTGACTGGCGAGCAGAATAGCGTCGGAGCCTTCGTGCGGACGGGCGGCGTGCGCCCCTTTACCGGTCACGCGGATCACAAAGCGGTCGACGTTGGCGTAAAACGGCCCGCCGCGCGTGGCGAAGGCCCCTACCGGCAAACCGGGTTCGTTGTGCATGCCGAAAATCGCGCTGATATCCTGAAGCGCACCGGCGCGGACCAGGCTTTTCGCGCCGCCAAAATTCTCTTCGGCGGGCTGGAACAGAATGCGCACCCGCCCCGGCAACGTGGCTTCGCGGGCTTTGAGCTGCAACGCTGCGCCCAGAATCACGCTGGTGTGAATATCGTGACCGCAGGCGTGCATTACGCCCGGATTCTGCGAGCTAAATTCCACACCGCTGCGCTCCTCAATCGGCAGCGCGTCGATGTCTGCGCGCAGGGCAATCTGTTTCTGGCCCTGACCAATTTCGGCGACGATCCCAGTCTGGAGATCGTACGGCAGCACGGTGATCCCGGCCCCCGACAGCCACTGGCGCAGACGGGCGGTGGTTTCGACTTCCTGCCCTGACAGTTCAGGATGGCGGTGCAGTTCACGGCGCCAGTCGATCAGCTGTTGTCCGAGGCTCATACCAGCACCTCCCCGGCAAATTTGGCCTGCGCCAGTAAGCGCAGCGATTGCGTGCGGGCGAGTCCGTCCGCCACGGGCGTATCAATAATAAATTCGTCGATGCCCCAGGTCTGGTGCAGGTTTTCCAGTTCATTGAGCACCGATTCCGGCGTGCCTTTGATCAGCGACTGGGCGCGGCGGGCAATGCGCAGCGGTTCGCTTTCGGCCTGTCGCGCAAAGGCATAGGCCTGCTCTTCGCTGGCGACCGTTACCCGCTGGCCGTTCGCCAGCTCAACGCCCCACACTTCCACTTTTTCCGCCAGCGCATCGGCCTGCGCCTGAGTCGGGGCGACGATCGCCTGGACCGCCACGATGACGTTAAGCGCGCTGTGAGTGCGCCAGGTTTCCAGCACGTCGCGCAGGAGATTCACATCCCCGTTGAGATGGGCGGCAAAGACAAAGTTCCAGCCGAGTTTCGCCGCCAGTTGCGCGCTTTCAACGCTTGCGCCGAGCAGGAATTTCTCCGCGGGCGCAGAGGGCAATGGCGTGGCTTTGACGCTGTCGTCCTGCACGTCAGTTGATGGGGTAAGCCAGCGATCGAGTTGGGTCAGTTGATCGGCAAAACTCCCCTTTTCGTCCTGATGCAGCCCCTGTTGCAGGGCGCGTGTGGAGAGCGGCAGACCGCCGGGCGCTTTCCCGACGCCCAAATCGACGCGGCCAGGGGCTATCGACGCCAGCACATTGAAGTTTTCCGCCACTTTGTACGGGCTGTAATGTTGCAGCATCACGCCGCCAGAGCCGACGCGGATGTGTTTGGTTTGTCCCAGAATCCAGGCAATGAGCAGCTCAGGCGAGGGGCAGGCCAGCTGCGCGGTATTGTGATGTTCGGCAATCCAGAAGCGGTGAAAACCCAGCGCTTCGGCCTGTTTTGCCAGACTCAGGGTACGCGCCAGCGCGTCGGCGGCCGTTTCGTTCACCGCCACAGGGCTTTTATCCAGAATGCTGATTCGCCAGGACATGTTGTGTTCTCGTTTGACTTAACATGTCGCCATTATTAAAGGCGGATTTCAACTCTGAGAAACAATTAATTTACATTTAGTTTGCCGGAAATCAGAAATGCATCCCCCTTCTCTTCATAAGCCTATCGCGCAGAACAGATTAGCCGCCGCGTTCTGTCCATGTTAATGAAAGGGTATTTCGGGAGTTCAATTTCCGTGGTTTATTCATATTTCACTTAATATTTAACTTAAGGAGAGAATTTCATTCGCCATTAAAAATGGCGGCACTCTTTTTTTTGCAAATTCATTACATAAGCAATGTTTAATAGATAAAAAATAGTTAATTCAGGTGCTTTCTTGTTCACCCTGTTTTGTGGAAGAATGCGCAGGCCGTAATAAACACAACAATAACTTTTGTCTTGCCTGAATATTTTTCGGGCGGCTTTTCTGTTTTTTTGACATCACCATGGAGTTTTTCATGAGAAATAACACTCCTGTTACACAAAGCGAGTATTTACTTAACGAAGGGTCGACGCTGATGTCGACCACCAATACGCAGAGCCATATTACCTATGCCAACTCTGCGTTTATTGAAGCCAGCGGCTATAAAGAAGAACATCTTATTGGCGAGCCGCACAATGTCATTCGCCACCCGGATATGCCGCCTGACGCCTTTGGGGACATGTGGTTTACGCTCCAACAGGGCCAGAGCTGGACCGGGCTGGTCAAGAACCGCCGCCACAACGGCGATCACTACTGGGTGCGTGCCAACGTCACGCCGGTGTATCAAAACGAAACGCTGACCGGTTATATTTCCGTAAGAAATATCCCCCCGCGCGATGAGATAGACGCCGCTGAACATCTCTATCAGCGGGTCAGAAATAACCAGCTTACCCGGCATCGTTTTTATAAAGGCTTACTGGTTCGTCGCGGGTTATTCTCTTTTCTTTCACTCTTTAAAAAAATGAGCACGGCAAAAAGAGTCAATTACGGTATTGCCGTTACCGCTCTGCTTTCGTTACTGGTATCCCTTTTATTACCAAAAGGTGTTATGCAAATCGCCGGGCTGATGGCGCTCTTTATTGTGCTGGGGTTATATCTGAATGCGCAGGTTTGCCGCCCTCTTAAAAAGATTGTCCGCCAGATGCAACAGGTCGTTTCCGGGCGAAAACCCGCTTATTTTCATTTTGATCGTGTCGATGACGTGGGCATGATGATGCGCCTGGTCAATCAGTCGGGGCTGAATTTAAATTCTCTGGTCGATGACGTCGGAACGCAAATTGCCGGGATCAGCACCATCAGCCAGCAGGTGGCAAAAGAAGGTGCTGCGTTACAGGCGCGCTCTGAAGAGACGGCTGATGATTTGCAGCAAACCGCTGCCGCCGTGGAGGAGATCGCCAGCGCCGTAGAGCAAACCGCGCAAACCGCCGGGGAAGCAATCCATATGGCCGACCGCACCAGCAGCAGCGCCCACAGCGGCGAAACCGCCATGAAGCAGACCATCGGCATGATGCAGTCGGTGTCGAAGGATAACAGCCAGATTGTCGATATTATTGGTGTGATCGACCGAATCGCCTTCCAGACCAATATTCTGGCGCTCAACGCCGCCGTAGAAGCGGCGCGCGCGGGTGAAGCGGGCCGTGGTTTTGCGGTCGTGGCCGCCGAAGTGCGCAACCTGGCGCAGCACTCGGCCTCGGCGGCGAAAGAGATCAAAACGCTGATCGAGAAGAACGTCGCCAGCGTCAACGCCGGTGTGGCAATGGTCGAACAGACCGAAACCCACCTTACGGCGATGATTGGCAATGTGTTACAGGTGACGTCGCTGATCAAAGAGATCGGCCATGCGACGCAGGAACAGACGCTGGCACTGACGCTCATCAACGAGTCTATTTCCCGAATCGGCGTGATGACCCACAACAATACGGGGATGGTCGATAACGTCACCCGCGCCGCGAATCACCTGACGGAGCGCACCACACGGCTGCAACAGGCGATTGCGGTATTTGGCGGCTAACGCCCCTGATACTCCTCGTCGCTCACTTTTTCCAGCCACTCCACCGGGCTGCCGTTCACAGATTCGGCGATGGCGATATGCGTCATCGCGGTCTGTGAACTGGCCCCGTGCCAGTGTTTTACGCCAGGCGGTATCCAGGCGATATCGCCCTGGTTCAGCACCTCGGCGTCTTTGCCCCACTCCTGTAACCAGCCGCGCCCCTGCGTAACAATCAGAGTCTGTCCCAGCGGATGGGTGTGCCAGGCGGTGCGCGCACCCGGCTCGAAAGTCACCGTCGCGCCGCCGACGGACGCGGGTTCCGTTGCCTGAAACGGCGCATCGATGCGCACAGTTCCGCTAAACCACGCTTCAGGGCCACGGGCTGAGGGTAACGAACCACTTCGGATAATTTTCATGTTGTCTCCTGTTTTGCTGATGCGTTAACAGTAGCGCAAACCTGGGAGCAGCATTAGACTGCATAATCAGAAAGGAACCATGAGCCAAATTCATATATCGGGAGCCTCGCCGTGCTGAAAGACAATTTCAACGATTTGTTGTCGTTTATGGTAGTCGCTCGCGAGCGGAGCTTTACCCGCGCCGCTGCCCAGCTTGGCGTGTCGCAGTCGGCACTGAGCCACGCAATGCGCAATCTTGAAGCGCGTCTGGATATGCGCCTGCTCACGCGCACCACCCGCAGCGTGGCCCCGACCGAAGCCGGCGAGCAGCTTTTTATGCGCTTAAGCCCACACCTGCTGGAGATCGAACAGGAACTGACGGCCCTGCGCGAGATGCGTGACAAACCCGCCGGGAACATTCGCATTACCGCCGGGGAGCACGCCATGTCGGCGGTGCTGTGGCCGGTGCTGAAACCCTTTATGCTGCAATACCCGGATATTCACGTTGAGGTCACCGTCGACAACGGTCTGACGGATATCGTTGATGGTCGTTTTGATGCGGGCGTGCGCCTCGGCGAACAGATCGCCAAAGACATGATTGCGGTGCGCATCGCGCCAGATATGCGAATGACGGTGGTGGGCTCGGCAGACTATTTTGCGCGCCACGGCATGCCAGAAACGCCGGAGCAGCTGGCAAACCATTCGTGCATCAATATGCGCCTGCCTACCCTCGGCGGGCTGTATGCCTGGGAATTTGAAAAAGACGGGCGAGAGATACGCGTGCGGGTGGAGGGTCAGTTGACGTTAAATAACCTGCCGCAGCGGATTGATGCCGCCGAGGCAGGTCTGGGGCTGGCGTATGTGCCGGAAGATACGGTGCAGGATGCCATTGCGAAGGGCCGACTGATCCCGGCCCTGCAGGCATGGTGCCCGTATTTCGACGGGTACCACCTTTACTACCCGAGCCGCCGCCAGCACACCACCGCATTTTCGCTGCTGGTCGACGCCCTGCGTAAGACCTAAATTACTTGCCGACGCGCGCCTGCAAATGCTGCGGGTAGCGATCGCCGACCACATCAATGCTCGCCAGCGCCTCATTAATACGGGCGAGCGCTTCTTGTGACAGCGTCACGTTCACGCTTCCGAGGTTCTCCTCCAGACGATGCAGTTTGGTGGTACCCGGAATCGGCACAATCCACGGCGCTTTCGCCAGTAACCACGCCAGCGCGATTTGCGCCGCTGTCACGCCCTGCTCGGCGGCCAGGCGCTGCACCAGATCCACCAGCTGCTGGTTGGCCTGCCGTGAGGCTTCGCTAAAGCGCGGCACCACGTTGCGGAAATCGCTGCTGTCGAAGGTGGTTTGTGCGTTGATCGCCCCTGTCAGGAACCCTTTACCCAGCGGGCTGAACGGAATAAAACCGATGTTTAACTCCTCCAGCAGCGGCAGAATCGCCTGCTCGGGCTCGCGCCACCACAGGGAATATTCGCTTTGCAGCGCGGTGACCGGGCAGACCGCATGCGCGCGGCGAATGGTGTCGACGCCCGCTTCTGACAGGCCAAAGTGTTTTACTTTGCCTTCGGCAATCAGATCGGCAATCGTTCCCGCGACCTCTTCCACCGGCACGTCCGGGTCGACGCGGTGCTGATAATAGAGGTCAATCACCTCAGTTTTCAGACGTTTTAACGATCCTTCAATCGCCGCGCGAATATGTTCAGGGCGGCTGTTAAGTACCTGGCCCGGCTGATCGCAGTCAAAACCAAATTTGGTCGCAATCACCACTTTGTCGCGCACCGGTGCCAGCGCTTCGCCGACCACCTCTTCGTTAATATACGGGCCATAAACTTCGGCGGTATCGAAAAAGGTGACGCCGCGATCTACCGCTGCGCGGATGAGGGCAATGGCCTGCGCCTTGTCCGTCGCCGGGCCGTAACCGAAGCTTAAGCCCATACACCCCAGCCCCAGTGCGGAAACCGTTAAACCGTTTTGTCCGAGTTGTCGCTGTTGCATCTCTTTTCCTCATGGGTTTTCGTGATTAACGTTTTTACTGTAGAGGGATTGGTTCATGAGCACTACAGCGCAGAAAAGCTTGTGCTTATGAATTCAGTTCATCAATGCCATTGCGCAACTATTAAGCACACCTGATGATTAAAGCAGCAGTTAACGGGTCATTTTCTCTGCAAACTGGTCACTATTCAGCATGTTGTGATCCCCGTCTGCTCTGACCACACCATTTCATTCGATCCGTATCACTTTCAGACCGGTTATATTTTGCGTCGCTTATGGATTGCGGGTAGGATGCTTCGCCATGTTTTGCCTTATCCATACGCAGAATGACTGGAAAGGCGACATCTGGCTGCGCAGAAGCAATCGTTTGGTCTGCTGACAGCCATGTACGGGCATCCCTAAGATGATTCAGACAGGTAAACAGGTATCTCAATGAAAACAAGCAATAAAAACGCAGCCGATCATCACGCTGCGAAACGTCGCTGGTTGAACTCTCACGAAGAGGGCTATCACAAGGCGATGGGCAACCGTCAGGTACAGATGATCGCCATCGGCGGCGCTATCGGTACGGGGCTGTTTCTCGGTGCAGGCGCGCGCCTGCAAATGGCTGGCCCGGCTCTCGCACTGGTCTATCTGGTGTGCGGTATTTTCTCCTTCTTTATTCTGCGTGCGCTCGGCGAGCTGGTATTGCACCGCCCTTCCAGCGGCAGCTTTGTCTCCTATGCCCGTGAGTTTCTCGGCGAAAAGGCAGCCTATGTGGCGGGCTGGATGTACTTCGTCAACTGGGCGATGACCGGGATCGTGGATATCACCGCGGTCGCGCTGTATATGCACTACTGGGGCGCGTTTGGCGATGTGCCACAGTGGGTGTTTGCCCTTGGCGCGCTGGCGATTGTCGGCACCATGAACATGATTGGCGTGAAGTGGTTCGCCGAGATGGAGTTCTGGTTCGCGCTGGTAAAAGTCCTGGCGATTGTGATCTTCCTGGTGGTCGGTACGGTGTTCCTCGGCAGCGGTAAACCGCTCGACGGCGGCGCAACCGGCTTCCATCTGATAACGGATAATGGCGGCTTCTTCCCGCACGGCCTGCTGCCTGCGCTGGTACTGGTCCAGGGCGTCGTGTTTGCCTTCGCCTCTATCGAACTGGTCGGGACCGCGGCGGGTGAATGTAAAGATCCGCAGACCATGGTGCCAAAAGCGATCAACAGCGTCATCTGGCGTATCGGTCTGTTCTATGTAGGCTCGGTGGTACTGCTGGTACTGTTACTGCCGTGGAATGCTTATCAGGCGGGTCAAAGCCCGTTCGTGACCTTCTTCTCGAAGCTCGGCGTGCCTTACGTGGGCAGCATCATGAATATCGTGGTACTGACCGCCGCGCTTTCGAGCCTGAACTCCGGTTTGTACTCCACGGGCCGTATCCTGCGCTCCATGTCGATGGGCGGTTCTGCGCCTAAGTTCATGTCGAAAATGAGCAAACAGCAGGTGCCGTACGCGGGGATTCTGGCAACGCTGGTGGTGTATGTCTTTGGCGTGTTCCTGAACTATCTGGTGCCGTCTCAGGTGTTTGAGATCGTACTGAACGTGGCGGCAATCGGCATTATCGCCTCCTGGGCGTTTATCGTGGTGTGCCAGATGCGCCTGCGCAAAGCGATCAAGGAAGGTAAAGCGGCGGATGTGAGCTTCAAGATGCCGGGCGCACCGGTGACCTCGTGGTTGACCCTGCTGTTCCTGTTGAGCGTGCTGGTGCTGATGGCGTTTGACTATCCAAACGGCACCTACACCATCGCCACCATTCCGCTGCTGGCGGTTCTGCTGGTTGCTGGCTGGTTTGGCGTGCGTAAGCGTGTAAATGAAATCCACAGCACCGCGCCGGTACTGGCGGATGATGTGCAGCACGACGCGCCGTTGATTGAAGAGACGTCGCGGTAATATTTTGCAGGCCGGGCCAGGCGACACCGCTCCCCGGCAACAAGAAAAAAGGAAGGCCTGGGCCTTCCTTTTTTTTACCCACAGCGCCAGATTTACGCGGCGCTACCACACACGCTTTACAGCGCGATACGGATCACGTCGTCAGGCTGGGTGGCTTCCTGCTGACGGGTAGATTTCTGTTTCACCGTCACATACAGCGTTTTGCCGTCAGCGGACAGCGCCAGGCTGTTCGGGAAGGTTGGCGTATCGATGGTCTTCGTCACTTTGTAGGTTTTCGCGTCGATCACGCTGACTTTGCCCGCTTCGCGGTGCGTTACGTAAGCTTCGTTGCGCGTCGGGTTAAACAGCACCGCCAGCGATTCAGGGGCAGCGATTTTCTCAATCACGCTTGCGTCCTTCAGGTTCACCACCAGCACTTCCGGTTGTTTGGAGTCGGTCAGGAACGCGCGTTGCCCTTTGGTATCCAGGCTCAGGTTCAGGTAGAAATGCTCTTTCCCGTCGTCCTGCACTTTTTTGTGGCTCAGCACTTTGTTGGTGGCCGTATCGATGGTGATCAGCTCGCCGTCGGCGTTGGTGCTGTAGAGACGTTTTGCCTGCGCATCCAGCGCCAGACCCGTGCTGAATGCACCGGTATTAGCAATGGTCTCTTTCAGTTTCAGGGTTTCGCCATCCACCACCCAAATCACACTCTCTTTGCCGATACCGGTGATATAGACGGTATTGGTGGTGTCATCGGCCACCAGCTCGCGCGGCTGCAGCGGCTTCACGGTTTCGCTGCGCTTGCGATCGTCAAGCACCAGGCGCCCTTTCACTTCGCCGGTTTTAGCGTCGATAGCCGTTACCGCGCTGTTGGTGGTGTTACCAAACCACAGGGTCTGAGTGGCATTGTTGATGGTGGCGCCGAACGGTTTTAAATCGTTATGAATGGCCTGCGTCACTTCAAGTGTGACGGGATCAAGACGGTAAACCACGCCACCTTTATCCGTTTTGCGGCTTTGCGTGGTCGCAACCCACAGGGCATTTTCCTGCTGGCTGACCGCCATTTCGTAAGCGCCTTTACCCACCGCTTTTCGCAGCATCTCTTCTGCAGCATGAACATTAAACGACCCCGCTACCAGCAGTGAACCCAACAGCAGAGAACCACGCAGACGCGGTGAGCACAGATGACGTAATGACATGACGACTCCCTTTGATAAAAAAATGTGTAATGCCGACATTGCTTCCCTGAGACGAAGTCATCGCTTCATCCTGTTTTATTGTTGAGAATAGTAATCATTATTCACCTGAATGTGGAGCCTTAGTTTCCCGTTTCGCGCCCCGCTTCGTTTTTATCTACACTTCTGTTAACGCAACGTGCTGTTAAAGTTTTCAAAACCTTTACAAAAGATTTACCATACGCACATGTGTTCCATTTGGTTCGTTTTCTTCATCAACCGGCTCTTTATTCATGAAAATCATTTCTGCCCGTCAGGCCACACTCACCCTGTTGTGGATGCCGACGATCTTTGCCCCCGCAGCGGCACTGGCTGCACAAGAACAAACGATGATCGTCAGCGCCACGCCGCAGACCGTTTCTGAACTCGATACCCCTGCCGCGGTTAGCGTCGTGAACGGGGATGACATGCGTCAGGCTGCGCCGCGCATCAACCTTTCTGAATCGCTCGGCAGCGTGCCAGGTTTACAAATTCAGAACCGGCAGAACTACGCTCAGGACCTGCAGCTCTCCATGCGTGGCTTCGGTGCCCGCTCTACCTTCGGCGTGCGCGGTATTCGCATGTACGTCGACGGCATCCCGGCGACTATGCCGGACGGCCAGGGGCAGACTTCAAATATCGATCTCTCCAGCATCGACAGCGTCGAAGTGCTGCGCGGCCCGTTCTCTGCCCTGTACGGCAATGCCTCCGGCGGCGTGATCAATATCGCCAGCCAGACCGGCCAACAGCCGCCGACCATTGAAGCGAGCAGCTATTACGGCAGCTACGGCACCTGGCGCTACGGCCTGAAAGCCACCGGCGCAATGGGTGACGGCACCCATGCGGGCGATGTGGATTACACGGTGTCGACGACCCGTTTCACGACGAAGGGCTATCGCGACCACAGCGGCGCGCGTAAAAATCTGGCGAACGCCAAACTGGGTGTGCGCATTGATGACGCCAGTAAACTGACGCTGATTTTCAACAGCGTCGACATGAAAGCTAACGATCCGGGCGGACTGGATTATCAGGAGTGGCGCGACAACCCGCGTCAGTCTCCGCGCGCCGATCAGTACAACACCCGCAAAACCATCAAGCAGACCCAGGCTGGCCTGCGCTATGAGCGCCAGTTGACGGAGCAGGACGATCTCAGCGTGATGATGTACGCCGGTGAGCGTGAAATGACGCAGTATCAGTCGATTCCCTATCAGCCGCAGCTGAAAGAGACCCACTCCGGCGGCGTGATCGATATGCAGCGCCACTATCAGGGCGTGGACACCCGCTGGACGCATCGCGGCGAACTGCTGGTGCCCGTGACCTTCACCACCGGGCTGAACTACGAAAACATGAGCGAAGATCGTCGCGGTTACGAGAACTTCGTCATGAACAACGGCGTGCCGGAGTACGGTGTGAAAGGCGATAAACGCCGCAACGAACGTAACCTGATGTGGAACGTCGACCCGTATCTGC
Source organism: Lelliottia sp. 489 (assembly GCF_050435885.1). Lineage (NCBI taxonomy): Bacteria > Pseudomonadati > Pseudomonadota > Gammaproteobacteria > Enterobacterales > Enterobacteriaceae > Lelliottia > Lelliottia sp. 489. Next base: position 650,422 of record NZ_JBNDLC010000001.1, read on the forward strand.
AGACCAGCTGGCAGCTGACGCAAAAACTCTCCCTGGATGCAGGCGTGCGTTACAGCTCCGTGTGGTTTGACTCCAACGATCACTACGTACAAGGCGCCAACGGGGATGACAGCGGCGACGCGAGCTACCACAAATGGCTGCCTGCCAGTTCTTTAAAATACGCCATCACCGATGGGTGGAACGTCTACGCTGCGGCGGGCCGCGGGTTTGAAACGCCGACCATCAACGAACTCTCCTACCGTTCCGGAAATCAAAGCGGGCTGAACTTCGGCCTGAAACCCTCCACCAACAATACTTACGAAGTGGGCAGCAAAACCCGCGTCGGCAATGGTCTGTTGACGGCGGCGCTTTTCCGCACCGATACGGATGATGAGATTGTGGTAGACGCCAGCGCCGGCGGCCGTACCAGCTATAAAAACGCCGGGAAAACGCGTCGTCAGGGCGTGGAGCTTTCCCTCGATCAGCAGTTTGCCGAGAACTGGAAGTTGAAAATGGCGTGGACGTATCTGGATGCAACGTACCGCACCAACGTCTGCTCCGACGCCGACTGTAACGGCAACCGTATGCCGGGCATCGCCCGCAATATGGGTTATGCGTCGTTCGGCTGGCAGCCGGAAGAAGGCTGGTACGCAGGCTCGGATGTGCGCTATATGAGCGATATCATGGCGGACGATGAAAACACCGCCAAAGCCCCTTCCTACACCGTGGTCGGCCTGAATACGGGCTACAAATTTAACTACGGCAACTGGGGAATGGACGTCTTCGGGCGCGTCGATAACCTGTTCGACAAAGAGTATGTCGGATCGGTCATCGTTAACGAATCCAACGGCCGCTACTACGAACCGGCTCCGGGGCGTAATTACGGCGTGGGGATGTCCGTGTCATATCGTTTCGAATAACGGTTAATAGAAGCTACACAACAAAAACCCCGCCTGACGAATGCGGGGTTTCAGAGGCCAATTATTCCTCAACGTAACGGTACGCGGTCACAATCCCTTGATCAGAGAAATCAACCGACAGATATTGTTTCCTGTCGAGGATCACCGGAATGATAAGGTAGATGCGGCGATCGACGATTTTTGAGGTATATACCCAGTGGTTCACTTTGTTGTAATCCGGTGTATTGGCGGGAACGCCGAAGGCAATCAGAACATCTTTGCGGGTGGTCACCTCAGGAGTGATTTTCTGTTTGATCTCTTTTTCAGAATACTGCGCTAAGCTGGTTGCGCCCGTTTTATCGTAATTTGACGCACATGACGCGCTCATTAAGACAAGTAAAACAATTCCTAACGCCTTCGCCGCTCTCATTGCTTAACATCCTTTTCCACATAGATGCCATTGGTGGTATCTAATGCGACTTCCTTCATATACAGCACGCAGTAGCCCGTCTTGTCTGCGTAGCTGATGTGCCCTTCATAGATTTTTTGCTTTTCAGGTACGAATGAAAGGGTGACGTGGCAGCCCTGATACAATGAATGCTCAATGATGGTTTTTTGATTAGGTATTAGCAGCGTTTCAAAATAATCATCTTTGTAACTCTTTCCGGTTATTTTGGGTAAGCCAATATCCTTTGTTGAACCCAGGAAAGGATTCAGGTAACGATTATGCTTTAAAACCCATCCACCCGTTTCTTTACCGGAAGGGTCGTATTGATAAATCCCGTAGCTCATAGGAGGCCCGATAAGACGGATTTTTGCGACATCAGCACTGTTTGCTGGAGGGGTGTACAGTTTTGGCTCTGGGAATAACGTGCTGCAGCCTGATACGCTCAGGGCAACAGGAATCAAAATCCAGCTCAGATATTTCATCATCTATCCTTGTCTAAAAAGGTAGAGTGAATATCGGCATGCCTCTTCAAAACTTGATGGTGAGTTTTTACATCAATAAACATGAAATAATATTCCCGGAAGAGCAATTCCTCCGGGTAATAGTTAAGCAGGGCAATAGTTTTAGTGAAGAAGTAAAAAGGAATTAAACTATTCCTTAACTAAAATACTGCTGCAATAAAAGCGCCGTCGACCCGTCAATGAGTTTATCAATCGCTTTATCACAGGCCACTGCATCGCCGCGCTCAAGCGCATCCAGCAGTTCATCGTAGCGATACGAGTATTTTGAAATGTCGTGTACATCTTCGTAGAGATAATTGAAGCAGGGGCCAATACGCACCCAAAGTTGCTCAATCATCGCCGTTAATGTTGGCATCTGGGCGCATTCATACAGCCTGAAGCGAAACGCACGATTAGCATGCAGGGCGCGCTGCGCCTCGCCGTTACGCATTGCAGCGTGGAATTTCTCTGCCAGATCGCGTAATTCCTGCAGCTTGCTGTCTGTCATTTTTTCACAGGCTGCTGCAACCGCCATCGACTCTAATTGCTTACGAATGGCGTTTATTTCTGTATAGCGATCGAGGGTGATCTCCGGTACCAGAAAAGCCTGTGCCGGTGTGGCATGCAGGGCTCCGGCGGAAACCAGCCGTAAAAGTGCTTCGCGAACAGGAGTAATACTAGTGCCTAATTTATCCGCAATCTCTTTGGTAATAAGCCTGGCGCCAGGTTTGAGCGCTCCGGCAATCAACGCCCCTTTCAGGCTCACCTCAACTTGCATCGTAAGGCTCAGGCGTTGTGCTTTTTCTAAATGTTCCAATTCAAGCATGTGCATTTCCTTCAGCTTAAAAAATAAGCGCTATTCATCCACCCGTTTTGACCTGAACGAGTGCCTGTCGATATATCCTGTATCTTCACACTGGTATTGGAATGACGCTAAAAAATTCAAGAACCAAAATTTATGCATTTTTTTTGCCCTCGGCTCACCGAATCCGGTATGGCCGATAGCTATGCTGGTATTATTAAAGACATTATAGTCAAACTTTAAGAATATATTATGGCGGGGATTCCCGCCATAATGAGTACCATTAGTTATCATTCGCGACGCGTATCACCACTTTGCCAAAGTTTTTGCCTTCCAGCAGGCCAATCAGCGCCTGAGGTGCATTCTCCAGCCCGTCGATCACCTGCTCGCGATACTGAATTTTGCCCTCTTTGATCCAGCGCCCCATCTCATCCTGAAATTCCTGAATGCGATGACCGTAATCCTGGCCAATAATAAAGCCCTGCATGCGAATGCGTTTCTTGAGCAGCGTCGCCATCAGCAGAGGCAGACGGTCTGGCCCGTCCGGCAGTCCGGTGGCGTTGTACCCGCTCACCAGCCCGCACACCGGCACGCGCGCCGAGGTATTCAACAGCGGCAGTACGGCGTCGAACACTTTACCGCCGACATTTTCGTAGTACACATCGATGCCTTTCGGACAGGCCTGAGCCAGCTGTTCGGCAAAATCGTCCGCGCGATGATCCAGGCACTTGTCAAACCCGAGGACCTCAACCGCGTGGCGGCATTTCTCCGCGCCACCTGCAATGCCGACCACATAGCAGCCTTTGATTTTGCCGATCTGACCGACGGTCGCCCCAACCGGGCCGGTTGCCGCTGCAACCACTAACGTCTCACCCTCTTTCGGCTGGCCGATATCCAGCAGCCCCATGTAGGCCGTGAAACCGGGCATTCCCAGCACGCCAAGTGCCCAGGATGGCTGTTTCACCTCATCGCCGAGTTTGACCAGGCCCGTGCCGTCAGAGAGTTCGTACTCCTGCCAGCCGCTGTAGCCCAGCACCCACTCGCCCGCTTTAAATTTCGGGTGGTTCGACTGCTCAACGCGGCTGACCGTGCCGCCCACCATCACCGCGCCAATTTCAACCGGCGGCGAATAGGACGGCGCATCGCTCATGCGGCCACGCATGTACGGGTCGAGTGACAGCCAGACGGTACGCAGCAAAACTTGCCCGTCCGCAGGCGTTGGGATCGGTTGCTCTTCTAAACGAAAATTGTCCGCGACCGGCGCACCCTGTGGGCGAGACGCCAGCACCAGGCGGCGGTTTGTGTTTGCAGATTGACTCATGGATCGCTCCTTATTACGCAAATGTCCTTAGAGACTAGCGCCTGTTGCCGACAACTGCCTTATCATTACAAGCCAGACTGATTCAGGCGCACCACCAGATACACGCAGGGGTTTTGCGTCTCATTGATAAAGCGGCAGTCGTTAGGTGGCCCCAGCTCCAGACAATCTCCGGCCTGCATTTCATGGCGGGTATCGCCCTCCTGAAACACCAGTTCACCGGACTGCAACCAGATAAGCTGACGCGCCAGCGCGTAGGATGACGCAGGCATCGGCACATCGCTGCCGCCGGGGAGTTCGACCTGAACCAGATCGATTGGCAAGTCGGTACGCGGTGAAACGTGGCGGCGCAGATAATGCGTTTGCGGATCGCGCCACACCGGCTGGTTGGCAAAGCGCAGCAGCTTGCCTTCCTGCATCTCAGCGCGGGCGATGAGCGTCGACATGCTGATACCGAACGCCCCCGACAGCCGCGCCAGAAGCGTTGCGGTCGGGCTGCTTTCGCTGCGTTCAATTTTGTGGATCATGGCGCGTGACACGCCTGCCCGCTCAGCAAGCTCGCTAAGAGACCAACCGCGCGATTCGCGTTCCACCCGAATTCGCGCGCTAATCCGTTGATTCATATCGTCTGGCATAGTGTTCATGACGTCATACTATAGTGTATGGACTCGATTTCAATGCCGTTGTCATAACAAAAAAATATGTCTTATGCCGTAGCGGTCTGGCGCGGCGTTTGTGTAATATTGTGAGTAATACGTACCACTATAGTGAACAACCGATCCCGAGGTTCCGATGATTATCCGTCACGCCAGTAATGAAGATTGCGCCGCTATCGGCGAGATTTACAACCACGCGGTGCTGCATACTGCAGCAATCTGGAACGACACCACTGTTGATACGGAGAACCGTATTGCCTGGTTTGAAGCGCGCACGCTGATGGGCTATCCGGTGCTGGTCAGCGAAGAAAACGGCGTGGTCACAGGCTATGCTTCCTTCGGCGACTGGCGCGCCTTTGACGGTTTCCGCCACACGGTCGAGCATTCGGTCTACGTTCATCCCGATCATCAGGGTAAAGGCATTGGCCGCGAACTGATGCAAACGCTGATCGTTGAAGCGCGCGCTATCGGCAAACACGTGATGGTGGCGGGCATCGAAGCGCAAAATCAGGCCTCCATTCATCTGCATGAGACCCTCGGTTTTGTCATTACCGGGCAGATGCCGCAGGTGGGAACAAAATTTGGCCGCTGGCTGGATCTGACCTTTATGCAGCTCCAGCTCGACGATCGCCACGAACCGGACGCGATCGGATGAATCAATCCCTGACGCTGGTCTTTCTGGTGGCTGCCGGCATCGGTCTGGTGGTGCAAAACACGCTGATGGTGCGCATCACCCAGTCGTCATCGACGATTTTGATCGCCATGCTGCTGAACTCACTGGTCGGTATTGTCTTGTTTGTCAGCATATTACTGATTAAAAACGGCGTGGCGGGCTTCAGCGAGCTGGCGTCCACAATACGCTGGTGGACGCTGATTCCTGGGTTGCTGGGGTCATTTTTTGTCTTTGCCAGCATCAGCGGCTATCAGTATGTCGGTGCAGCCACGACGATTGCGGTGCTGGTCGCCAGTCAGTTGATTGGCGGGCTGGTGATGGACGTGCTGAAAAGCCAGGGGATCCCGCTGCGGGCGCTGATTGGCCCGGTCTGCGGTGCGGTGCTGCTGGTGATTGGCGCCTGGCTGGTTGCTAGGCGCCAGTTCTGACGTTTACAGAATCGAGCCGCCTTTGGTCAGCTGATCGTGGCGGGCGTCGGCCTCTTCTTTATGCTGCTTGCCGTGGTGCGCAATGGTGTTACGCAGACGTTGCTGCTGAGCGTAGCGATCTTCGCGGCTCAGTTCGCTGTCTTCGCTCAGTTCGATGAGCAGTTCATTCATGTGAGTGATGACACTCTCTTCCACCGCGGCATCCACGCGCGCGATCACGTCGTCTAAATGTGACATTGTCACTCCTTGTCATCGAGTCATATCGCCGGGCGGCGGCATTGCCTTACCCGGCTAACACATACGCTGTCCAGCAGGCCCGATAAGCGCAACGCCACCAGGCATCAGATTAGTTCAGCTTCGCTTTGGAGAAATCACTGCCCATCAGGCTAACGCTATATCCGGTCACATTACTGCGTGTGGCGTAGAACGTTTTGCCGTTTGCCAGCGCAATCCACGGCGCCTGCTGGTAGAAAATCTCCTGCGCCTGGCTGTACAGCGCCGCACGCTTCGCCGGTTCGCTGGTCAGCTTCGCTTTTTGTACCAGGTCATTATACCCTTTGTCACACCAGCGTGCGGCATTCGAGCCGGTCTTGATGCTGTTGCAGCCGAGCAGCACATCGGCGAAGTTGTCCGGGTCACCGTTATCAGACATCCAGCCAAACAGCGCGCTGTCGTGCTCGCCTTTACGCATTCCGGACAGGTACTCGCCCCACTCGTAAGAGACAATTTTCGCCTTCACGCCCACCTTCGCCCAGTCGCTCTGAATCATCTCCGCGATGCGTTTGGAGTTCGGGTTGTACGGGCGCTGAACCGGCATCGACCACAGGGTCACTTCTGCGCCCTTCTCCAGCCCCGCCTGCTTCAGCAGCGCTTTCGCTTTTTCCAGATCGTAACTGTAGTCTTTCAAATCTTTGTTATAACCGAGCATGTTCGGCGGAATCGGTGATTTAGCGACCGTACCGGAACCCATAAACACGGCGTTAACAATGGCAGTTTTATCCGTCGCGTAGTTCAGCGCCTGACGCACCAGCACGTTATCAAACGGTTTTTTCTCGGTGTTAAACGCCAGATAGCCGACGTTCAGCGCATCAACGGAATGCAGCGTCAGATCTTTATTCTTCTTAATCACGTCAAACTGAACCGGGGATGGCGCAGGGATAATCTGGCATTCGTTGGTTTGCAGCTTCGCGAGGCGCGTTTCCACGTTCGGCGTAATCGAGAAAATCAGATGTTTTGTCGGCACCTCGCCGTCCCAGTAATTCGGGTTAGCAACGTAGCGGATCAGAGAATCAACTTTATACTGCTGCAGCACGTACGGGCCGGTACCAATTGGCCAGGTGTCGACGTTTTCCGGCGTCCCTTTTTTGAGCATAGCGTCTGCATATTCGGCTGACAGGATCGAGGCGAAATCCATTCCCCAGTCGGCGAGGAACGCCGCGTTCGGCTCACTCAACACAAACTGCACATGGTAATCATCGACTTTTTTGACTTCCTGGATCAGCTTATCCAGTCCGACGTCATTGAAATATTCGTAATTACCCTGGGAGACGTTGTGATACGGATGCTTAGGGTCTTTCTGACGCAGCACCGAGAAAATAACGTCATCGGCGTTAAAATCACGGGTCGGTTTGAAGTATTTGTTACTGTTAAATTTCACGCCTTTACGCAGCGTAAACGTATAGGTTTTGCCGTCCGGAGAGATAGTCCAGGATTCCGCCAGCGACGGAACCGGGGTATTTTTGACCGGATCAAAATTAATCAGACGGTTATAAAGCACCTGAGAGCTGGCAACGAATGACGGGCCGGAGCTGGCGATTTGCGGGTTGAACGACTCCGGTGACGCCTCAGAGCAGTAAATGATCGTATCTGTGTTTGCCGCCCAGGCAGCACTTGCCGGTAAGAGTGTACTCAGCGCAAGCGCGAGCAGCTTTTTCCCTGTGGTCATGGTTATAAGCCTTTTGATTTTTATATATAGAACGTCAATAACAGCACAGCCCTGAGCGGGTGGCAAATAACGAAACACTATCAGGATATTCTAAAGCCATTAATTTCGCTGGTTTAACAGCCAGCCATCGTCCGGTGATTTGCCTTAAGTGTGCTGTTTCGTCAACCACTAATGCACCTTTCTATCCGCTAAGAAATCGCCGCTTTTAGCGTCTCCTCGTCCGTTTGCTTGCAAAACGATTTCGTTAAAGTATTGGGGTGAAGAAGTCTACAGGACCAAATCGTGGCAAAAACACTTTTACGCAGCGGCAATCTCGATGATTTTCAGGCCGTTGGCGGCGGCGGACAGGCCGTATTTGAATCAGCACTACAAATCCGTGAAGCGCTGCGTCTGCGCAAACAGCAGACGATCGTCGATTGTCTGGCGATCCCGCAGGTGAACGAAGGCGGTGACCGTGTCGACTGGTATTCACCGGTGGACGGTGACGTTCTGGGCTGGAATGCCGCCGATGAAGACGCACGTTTTCGCGCCCTGCGCTATCTGGAGAACACCCTCTCAAGCGTCGAATCGCTGAGTAAAAAGAGCCTCCAGTCGCCTAAAACCGCACAACAGCTGTTTGGTTCCCTGCTTTCAAAAGCATTCCAGTTCCCCGGCGAAAATTTCCTGTTCCTCGTCGACGGCAAGCCGGTTATCGCGTTCTGGGGTTTTGTGAATCTCAATGAAAACGCGCGAGAGGATGTTCTGGATTGCCTGCGTGAATCCCTCAAGCCTGAGCCGATGCCTGCGCCAGTTGAAGAGCCTGAGCCTGAAGAACCCGCCCCGGCGATTGTGTTTGAGCAAGCCGACGCGCCGCTCATCGCACCACCGCCTGTGGTTCGTGTGACAGAGGACGACCTCTATTCCGCTGAGCCTGCGCCCGTGGTGATGCCTGAAGTGTCCACGCCCGCAGAACCTGCGCCTGTGGTTGTAGGCAAAAAACGCCGCGTTCCGCTCTGGTCTCTGCCTGTGGCGGCCGTGATTGTCGCGGCCATCGCGACTCCTCTGTTGTGGCCTAAACAGGCGCCTTCGGCCGAGCCTGTCGCAACGCCTGCTCCGGCACCGATTGCTATTGCCCCGAAACCGGTAAAACCGGCGGTTGAGATGGCGATGAATCTGCCCCTGCACCAGGCCGAAATTCTGCCGGTTAAAGCCGCAGAACCTGCACCGGCCCCGGTCGCAGAACCGGTGATAATTTCCGCGATCCCTAAAGATGCCATGGTGATGGACGCCGTTCAGGTAAAAACCGGCTCAACGAAATTCCTCAACGGCACCTGGCGCGCCATGCTGGACGTGAAAGATCCGATCACCGGGAAAGCACCGTCACTGCGTTATCAAATTCAGAACAACAAGGGGACCGCTCGCGTGGTTCAGGGCGATAACGTTATTTGTCGAAGCGACATTTTCTCGGGCCTTCACAGCAACGGCGAACTGATGATTAAGAGCCGCGGCAATGCCCGCTGCACGGACGGTTCGCGCTACCCGATGCCGGAAATCGCCTGTAAAGCCGGGACTAACGACGTGGCGGAGTGTACTGCCCGTTATGATGCCAAAACCGTCGTTCCGCTGACGTTCAAGAAAGCAGGTGCCTGATCCTATGCTGGTAAATCTTTGCGACTACAAACAAAGCGTCACGCTGATTGCGAACAGCGGCGTACAGTTTCTTGATTTTGGCCTGACGCCACAGGACACGGCAAGTCTGGGCCGTTTCGTGCGTAAAACCGCCAATGGCCCTTTGCTGCGCCTCAATTACGATCTGGTCAATGGCCGCTACACGCTGCCCGCTGCACGCGGCGGTCAGCCTGAAGTGGTGAAACCGGAAAGCACGTTTACCCTGCATCAGTCCCTGGCGGTGCTCGATGGCGTCTGGCTTCCGGTGCCTTTTTTACGCTTTAATCCGCCGCGTACCTTTGTCGACGGCCCGGATAACTGGGCGCGCGCGCAGGTGCGTAAGCTTGAGACGCCGGACAGCGCGGGTAACACCCACCGTGTGACGTTCGCGCTGGACAGCCAGATAGCCGATCATGCCACGCCGGGCCTGTCGCCGGTCGAAAACGATATTCTGAACGGCACCCGGTTTGCGCTGGCCTGGCGCGACGACGAGGTGCTGAGTTTTCTCGATCAGACCTGGATTGACGGCTGGCTGCGCGAGGCATTCAGCGGCTACGCCACCAGCGTCGAAAACCGCTCCGAGCGCGACCTGCACCAGGCGATGCGCGGCTTTGAATATCAGGCCCACTGGCTCAACCTGATGACTATGCTGGGCGAGCAGATCACCGTTCCGGAAGTGAAATTCGTTACTCACACCCTGAGTACGCCCGCCATTCCGGTTGATCTGATCCTCGATGTCGGCAACACCCACACCTGCGGCGTGATCATTGAAGATCACGGCGACGCCAATGACGGCTTACGCCAGACCGCCGAACTGCAGGTGCGATCCTTAAGCGAACCGCAGTTCCTGAATGAGCCGCTGTTTACCAGCCGCCTTGAGTTTTCTGAAGCCCGCTTTGGCAAGCAGCACTTCTCCGTTGAAAGTGGCCGCGAAGATGCGTTTGTCTGGCCTTCAATCGTGCGCGTGGGCGATGAAGCGCGCAAACTGGCGATGCAGCGTCTGGGCACTGAGGGCAACAGCGGGATCTCCAGCCCGCGTCGCTATCTGTGGGATGAAACCCCGACAGTTCAGGACTGGCGCTTTAGCAGCATGAATGCCAAAACCCAGCGCGAACCGCTGGCAACCGCCTTCCCGCTGATGAACCTGATGAACGATGACGGGCAGCCGCTGTTCACCCTGCCGCCGGATGAACGTCTGCCGGTCTTCTCACCGCAGTACAGCCGCAGCACGCTGATGACGCACATGCTGTGCGAACTCCTCGCTCAGGCTCTCGGCCAGATCAACAGCGTCGCCACGCGTCTGCGTTTGGGCTTCCCGGCCTCGCCACGCCAGTTGCGTACCCTGATCCTGACCTTGCCCTCCGCCATGCCTAAACAGGAGCGCGAGATTTTCCGCCGCCGCATGTTTGAAGCCATCGCTATTGTCTGGAAAGCGATGGGCTGGCACCCGCAGGATGACGATTTTGCCAGCCGCAAGCAGCAGGATAAGAGCGTGGTTCCGGTTCCCGCTATTCAGATGGAGTGGGACGAAGCCAGCTGCGGACAGCTCGTGTGGCTGTACAACGAAGCCATTTCCCATTTCGGCGGCCAGACAGAGGCGTTCTTCGCCTCTCTCGCCCGTCCGGACCGCGAAGTAGAGCCGGGCGCACAGCCTGGGCGCTCGCTGCGCGTGGCCTCCATCGATATTGGCGGCGGAACCACTGATATGGCGATTACCCACTATCAACTGGATGACGGCTCTGGTAACAATGTCAAAATCACCCCGCAGCTGCTGTTCCGCGAAGGATTTAAAGTCGCGGGCGACGACACGCTGCTGGACGTTATCCAGCGCTACGTCCTGCCCGCCCTGCAAACGCAGCTGCAAAAATCCGGTATCGCCGATGCTTCTCTGCTGATGGCTTCGCTGTTTGGCGACTCCGGGCGCATTGATACTCAGGCAGTGCTGCGCCAGCAGACGGCGCTGCAGCTTTTTATGCCGATTGGACACGGAATCCTCGCCGCCTGGGAGAGCAGCGATATCGACGATCCGCTGGCGGGTTTACACGCCACCTTCGGCGATCTGCTAAAACAGCAGCCGACCCGCAACGTGATGAACTATCTGCAACAGGCGATCGACCACGCGCTGCCAGCCGGTTCGGCACCGTTCGATCTGTTTGCGGTTCCGCTGCATGTCAACTTCCAGGAAATGCAGGACGCGATGCTGGCGGGCCAGTTTACGCTGGCCGCTCCGCTGCATGCCGTGTGCGAAGCGATTTCCCATTATGCCTGCGATATTTTGCTGATCACCGGGCGTCCTGGCTGTCTGCCTGGGGTGCAGGCGCTGATTCGCCACCTGCAGCCGGTGCCGGTCAACCGCATCGTCTGGCTGGATAAATACCGAGTACATGAGTGGTATCCGTTTAGCCAGCAGGGCCGTATCGGTAATCCAAAATCTACGGCTGCCGTAGGCGCGATGCTGTGCAGCCTCGCTCTGGACCTGCGTTTACCGCGCTTTAATTTCAAAGCTGCCGACATCGGTGCCTACTCTACCGTGCGTTATCTCGGCGTGCTAGATAATACGGTCAACACGCTGCGCGAAGAGAATGTCTGGTATCAGGACATCGACCTCGACAAGCCGGGCGCGAAGCTGGATGCGCGACTGCACTTCCCGCTACGCGGTAACGTGACGCTCGGCTTCCGTCAGTTGGCTAACGCCCGCTGGCCCGCCACTCCGCTCTATACGCTAAGTATTAACTCAGCAGAGCTGGCAAAAGCCATCGCCGGAGACGGCGTGCTGAACGTGCGCCTGCAGCTACGCGGCGGAACGAAACACGAAGGCCCGGAGTCGTTTGAGCTGAGCGACGCCTGGCTCCAGGACGGGACACCGGTGCCGCCTGACGCCTTAACGTTTAAACTGAATACCCTGGCCGACCGCCGTCATAGCGGAAGCCACTATTGGATCGACAGCGGGAGCGTATATCTCAAATGACAGCGATGACTGCCACTTCTCAGGCGTTAATTGAGTGGATCAACGACACGCGCCTGCATGCCCCGATGCTGGATAACGATGCTGACGCCCTGCTGGCCCGCCTCACCTGCGCGCAGGCACGCGGACAGGCGCTTGACCGCGCCCTGACCGGACACAGCAGCATTGGCCTTTACGGCCATTCGCAGGCTGCCAAAGCGCACCTGCTGGCTTCACTGTGCGGCAGCGGAAATGGTCGGCTGGATGTTTCTCCCGGCCAGCGCACCTTTGACTATTTTTCCCATATCAACCCCGGCCACGCCCTGACCAACATGGCCGTGCGTTTCACGCCGCGCTCCAGCGATGCCAGCGACGATGCCTTCCCGCTGCGCCTGAGCCTGGTCACGGAAGCCGAGCTGGTCCAGCTGTTCATTGCGCGTACCACGCTGCACACGCTGATTCGCCCGGTAGAAAAATCGGTGATTGAAGCGCGCGTCGAAAAATGGCGTGCCCTGCGCCAGCCGCAAGGCGTTCCGGGGATCACCGCCCAGGAAGTGGCGACTATTGCCCGCTACTGGCGCAGCACCGTTCCCGCCTCTGAACAGCAGATGGACGATAGCCTGTGGCATCAGTTCGCGCAGCTGATCCCCTCCCTCGATTTAAGCACTCGCGCCAGCGTCTGGTCGCTGCTGTGGGGTGAGCAGCAGGAACTGACCCAACAGTGGCTGAAACTGGCCCACGTGCTGCATCAGACCAGCCACGCCCGCCAACTGGCGGCACCGCTGAGTTTGCTGGTCGATAATTTCGGCCTGCCCAGCGAAGGGTTCCTCACTCGCGCAGAGTTCACCGCGCCGGACGCACAGGAAGCCGTGTTGCACCCGCTGAATAATGGCGAGATGTTGAATGCCATTAGCATTCCCGTCGATGTGCTGGCATTCCTGACACGCGAACTGGTCCTGCCCGCTGAAAACGGTGTGTTGGATAACGTCGATATCATTGATATTCCCGCGCCATCGGAGACCGATCTCTCGCCGCTTGCAGAGGCCAAATGCACATGGCTGCTGGAACATTATCGCCAGCAGATGCAGCCCGACGTGCTGGTGATTTGCAACGCTACCGCCCGCCACGAGCAAACGGCAAAAACGGCGAAAACCTTACTGAACTGGGTAAAAGATACCCAGACGACGGAAGAGTCCGCCCTGCCTGGCCTGGTATGGGCCATTACGCCGCACGACGCGCGTTTCCTCACCAAACAGAATCTGGATGAGGCGGTGCAGCACCTGCTCGGCAAACCGGGCCAGCGCTGGGGAACGTTGCAGGCTCTCGACACGCACAGCATGCAGCGCGTGGTGGAGTGGCTGTCGCAGGCAACGCTTGCCACACAACGCCAGTCTCGCCTGCAAGCGCTGAAGAACACTCAGCAACGCGAGCTTCGTGCATTGATGCAAAGCTATCTCGCGCCGATGACCGTTGAGCCTGATGCACAACGCACTCAGGCTGAAGCGATGGTGCGCACGCTACAATCCAGCGCGGCCCGCCATGGTGAATTGCTTGAAGGGCTGCTGCCACCGCTGAAAGCCTTCGAAACGCTGCTTACCGTTCAGCAGCCCCGCGAAGAGCAGGTTAACGGTTTGTTCACCGACGCGATTGATCTCTTTGCCGACAACGCTAGCGAAGGCCATGAGGTCTTCCAGACCAAAGATAAAGCGCGTCTGGCGCATCGTGTCTGGATCAATCATCTGCGCCAGTGGAGCCGTAACGAAGCCGCCGCGAACAGACTAGGGCTGGACGTTGCTGCACTCCCCCAGATTGCCGATACGCTGGTGATCAGCAGCTATCGCCTGAATCTGCCGCAACAGTTACAGCGCATCGTAGAAGCCGATAAAAGCAGTGCCGCACAGCTGCATGCGGCCATCGGTAACTTCATCGGCTGGCTGGGCTACGCTGAAACACCTGCGGTGACGCGCCCCGCAAGCCGCGTGCGTAAAGGCCAGGCCATCTTCGTGACGCCTGTCGTCAGCAGCGCAACGCCAAGACTGACGCAACTGGGTGAGCAGCCGGTTCACGCCGCCACGGTGTACGTGTACGACTGGCTGGTCGCGCTTTATACCCGCGCGATTGAGAACATTGGCTATCAGCACCCGCATGATATCCAGCCCGGCGCACGTCAGGCGTTACAAACGATATTGCGTTAACCCTAAGGACAGCCTGCGACGGTGCGGGCTGTCACTCTTCTGAGACACAATCTGAAAGCGCGCGCGCCAGCGCGGAAGGATTTTCCCACGACATGGAATGCCCGGCGGCAGGGATCACCAGAATTCGGACACCCTGCTGACGCATCTCTTCGGCCTCGGCATCTGGCAGCGAGAGTTCGCCAAACAACAGCGTGACCGGACATTTCAGCGCCAAAAAGCGTGCGCTCCAGTCAGGGGTAACGCCCGCAACCAGAGACGCGGCACCGCGCCAGACGGCATAAGGTGCATTACTGCGCAGACACCCCGCCCACGCAGACGCTTCGGCGGCAAGCATAGCGTGATAGCCAGTTTCAATAAATGAGGCCTCACTCTGCGCGGCAATCGCGCGGCTGAACATGCCCCCTCCTGCATGAAAATTGGGTTCAGAGACAATCAGCCCGCGAATTCGGTTTTCGGTAAGACAGGCGGTTTCGATAGCGATGCTGCCGCCCATGCTATGGCCATAGAGCCAGAATGCGTCAATATTGAGATGGTTCAGAAGTTCGACAACGACCTTCGCCTGATCGCTGGTGCGATAGAGAAAGTGTTCAGGTTTGTCGCTATAGCCACTGCCGGGAAGGTCGATAAGAATGGCCCGACGCGCACCAAACTGCGGGTCGCAGACGACGCGGGGATATTCATACGAAGAGGCGCAGCCGAGGCCGTGAATAAAGACCACGGGATCGCCAGAACCAGGGAGGTCCTGCCAGCGCACATTGCAGCAGGCTTGCTGCGAGTAAAAACTGTTCATAAGCACTCCTTTGTTGATGTACTGTGTATTTATACAGTCACCCGTAGCGGAATGCTATTTTGTCTTTAAATTTTGGAAGCGTGCTTCAGAAAAGCGAGATCAACAGTGCCACAGGAAAGCTCATCGGCCAGGTCGAGCCCACCAGAAACGCGCTCAGAAACCGAATGCGTTTACGGTCTTTCGACAGGAACCAGGTAATCAGGGCGCAAATCGCTGCCATGACTGCGTAAAACACCAACATCTTTTGATAAAGCGTCATTCTGTGCACTCGATCGATAAATAACCGCGCGCAATATGCGTCATATATTGATACAGATCAAGTTTTAATGTTACAGATTAACCACTAAAATCACATGGTTAATAACAATGAAGTATTTCGTAGACGTTAATTCCCCGCCTGAGTTACCCCTTTTCCTACCCCTTTAAAGTTGCATCTTATATGCACATTTTGCACAATGATTGTGCCCGAAAAGTGGTGTAATAACAGCAGGCTTTAGAGGGAGAAACTATGCTACGCATTCCGCAGAGTTGTATTCATACCCGTTCCACCCCTTTCTGGAACAAGGACACCGCCCCTGCTGGCATTTTCCAGCGCCATCTTGATAAAGGCACGCGACCGGGCGTTTATCCCCGTTTGTCGGTAAGTCAGGGAGCGATACGTTACTTAGGTTATGCCGACGAGTTCACACCGGTCCCTGACAGCGAACTCATCATCAAGGCTGGCCATTTCGGCGTGTTTCCGCCTGAAAAATGGCATCACATTGAAACGATGACTGACGATACGATTTTTAACGTCGATTTCTTTGTTGAACCGGAAGTTTTGAAATCTCTTTGAGCATTTAAACGCCCGTAAGGAACTTATTATGCTACGTATTCCTGAAAATTTTGTTCACACCCGCGCCACTCCATTCTGGAACAAAGACTCCGCACCGAAGGCCCTGTTCACCCATCACAACACCAAAGCGGGCGTGTATGGCCGCCTGTCTGTTATGCAGGGCGCGGTGAAATATTTTGGATTCCCGGATGCGCAAGCCACTGAACCCGATCTTGAACTGATTATCGAAGCGGGTTCTTTTGGCATTTCGCCACCGCAAAAATGGCACCGCATTGAGCTTCTGACCGACGATACCTACTTCAGTATTGATTTCTTCGCCGATCCGCAGGCAAATCTTGAAGGCGCGGGCCTGGGAAAAGTCGTTAATACACATAAGGGGTAAGAAGATGGGCAAGGCAACGTATACCGTCACCGTCACGAATAACAGCAACGGCGTGTCGGTCGATTACGAGACACAGGCCCCAATGGAGCTGTTAATTCCCGATGTCGCCGCCGATGTTGTGAAAGATTTGGTCAATACCGTGCGCGCGTATGACACGGAAAATGAGCATGATGTCTGTGGCTGGTAAACACTGCCGGGTGGCGGTGACGCCTGACCCGGCAACGATTTAAGCCCGGTAAGCGCAGCGCTACCGGGCGTAAATGACGCTAGTGTTTAATCATGACGTGCCTGACCACGGTGTAATCCTCCAGGCCATACACCGACATATCTTTGCCGTAACCGGATAACTTCATGCCGCCGTGCGGCATTTCGCTGACCAGCATGAAATGGGTATTCACCCAGGTGCAGCCGTATTGCAGCTGAGCGCTGAGTCGATGCGCACGGCCCACGTCTTTCGTCCACACCGATGACGCCAGACCATACTGCGAGTCATTGGCCCAGGCCAGAACTTCCTTTTCATCACTGAACTCCGTCATGCTGACCACCGGGCCAAACACTTCGCGCTGGACGATGGCGTCATCCTGTTTTGCTCCCGCCAGCAGCGTGGGCTGGAAGTAATACCCTGCGCCGTCCACTTTATTGCCCCCGGTCACCACGTTGACGTGTCCGAGCGCTTTGGCTGCATCCACTGCCTGGCAGACCCGCGCCAGATGCGCCGCAGAACTGAGCGGCCCCAGTTCGGTGGATTCATCATCCGGCGCGCCGGTTTTCAGCGTGGCCACCGCCGCACCGAGCTTTTCGACCAGAGCGTTGTAAATGCCTTTTTGCGCGTATATTCGGCATGCGGCGGTACAGTCCTGGCCCGCGTTATAGAAACCGAAGGTCCGCACGCCTTCGACAACCGCGTCGAGATCTGCGTCGTCAAAGACGATGACAGGCGCTTTCCCCCCCAGCTCCATGTGGGTGCGTTTAATCGACGACGCCGTGTGGCCGATTATGTGCTCGCCGGTGGCAATCGATCCGGTCAGGGAGACCATGCGTACTTTTTCATGCCCCGTCAGCGGGTCGCCGACGGTTTTGCCGCGACCAAACAATACATTTAATACCCCTGCCGGGAAGATCCCTTTCGCCAGTTCCCCCAGCTTGAGCGCGGTCAGCGGCGTGATTTCTGAAGGTTTGATCACCACGCAGTTACCGGCGGCCAGCGCCGGAGCCAGCTTCCACGCCGCCATCATCAGGGGATAGTTCCACGGCGCGATGGACGCCACCACGCCCACCGGATCGCGGCGAATCATGGAAGTATGGCCGTCGAGGTACTCTCCCGCCGCCAGCCCATTCAGCGTACGAGCGGCACCGGCAAAGAAACGGAACACATCCACGACTGCGGGGATTTCGTCGTTGATGACACAGTGCAGCGGCTTGCCGCAGTTTTGCGATTCGAGGCGCGCGAATGTGTCGGCATGTTCCTCAATCATATCGGCCAGTTTCAGCAGGCATTCGGAACGCGCTTTCGGCGTGGTTCGGCCCCATTGTGAAAAGGCGCGGTCGGCGGCTCGCACGGCAGCGTCGACCTGTGCGGCAGACGCTTCGGCGATCTCCAGCAGTACCTCGCCCGTGGCAGGATTGTAAACCGGCTGGTTTTCGCCTTCGCCGGTGACCAGTTCACCATTAATCAGCAGTTGAGTTTGCATAGCATTGTCCTGTTGAAATCAACGTTATTTCCCGCTTTCGACCACGTTTTCGTTGTCGCGGGTTAGCCACCAGGCCCCCAGAATCGGAATGGTCGTTACCAGCATCACCAGCAGCGCGACCACGTTGGTGACGGGCACATCACGCGGGCGTCCAAGCTGATTGAGTAACCACAGCGGTAACGTACGCTCATGTCCCGCCGTAAATGTCGTGACGATGATTTCGTCGAACGACAGTGCAAACGCCAGCATGCCTCCCGCCAGCAGTGCAGAGCTTAAATTCGGCAGCACGACGTAGCGGAAGGTTTGCCAGCCGTCGGCACCTAAATCCATCGACGCTTCGACCAGGCTCCACGAGGTGCGCCGGAAGCGAGCGATGACGTTGTTGAACACCACCACCACGCAGAAGGTCGCGTGACCGGTAACGATGGTGAAAAAGCCCGGCTCGAGATTGATGGTTTTAAACGCCGTCAGCAGCGCCAGACCGGTGATGATCCCCGGAAGCGCAATCGGCAACAGAAGCAGCAGCGAGATGGCGTTTTTGCCGAAAAACTCGCTGCGCCAGAGTGCCGCCGCCGCCAGCGTCCCCAGCACCAGCGCAATGGCCGTCGAGAGCGACGCGATTTGAAGTGACAGTGTCACTGAATCGATAATGTCGCTTCTTGATGCCGCCACGCTAAACCACTTCAGGGTCAGCCCTTTCGGCGGGAAGCTGAACGCCGCATCCTCTGTATTAAAAGCATAGATGGCGATAATCAGAAGTGGGAAGTGAAGGAAGATCACCCCACCCCAGGCCGCCAGTTTCAGGAACACGTTCGCGCGTTCAGAGTGCATCGAACGCTCCCAGACGTTTCACGAACGCCAGATAGAGTGAGATAAGGACAATCGGCACTAAGGTGAACGCCGCCGCCATCGGCATGTTGCCGATCGCCCCCTGCTGCGCATAGACCATGTTGCCAATGAAATAACCCGGCGGGCCGACTAGCTGCGGCACGATAAAATCGCCCAGCGTTAGCGAGAAGGTAAAAATCGAACCGGCCGCAATGCCAGGAATAGCCAGCGGCAGCACCACGTAGCGGAAAGTCTGGCGCGGGCGCGCGCCCAGATCGGCTGACGCCTGTAACAGCGAGGGGGGCAAACGTTCCAGCGCCGCCTGGACGGGCAGGATCATAAACGGCAGCCAGATATAGACAAAGACGAGGAAGCGCCCCAGGCCGGACGTCGACAGCGTGTTACCGCCAATTGCGGGCAGCGTCAGCACTGACATCAGCAGCGGCTCCAGCCCCATATAGCCGAGAAACCACTGCGCGACGCCATCTTTTGCCAGCAACAGCGTCCACGCGTAGGCCTTAACGATGTAGCTCGCCCACATCGGCAGCATCACCGCGATATAGAAAAAAGCTTTCCATTTACCGCGCGTGTAGCGCGCCATGTACCACGCCATCGGAAAGGCCAGAATGGCGCTGGCAATCGTGACGGCAATGGCCATCAGCAAGGTGCGCAGGATGATGTCGTAATTGGCAGGGTTGAAAAGCGCCAGTAAGTTCGCAAAGGTCAGATCCGGCGTCACCGACATGGTGAAATCGTCGAAGGTGTAGAAACCTTGCCACAGCAGGGTCAGCAGCGAGCCGAGATAGACAATCCCAAACCACATCAGCGGCCCGAGCAGGAGCAGGAACAGCCCGAGCGACGGTTTGCGCCAGAGCAGCGTCGTGATCCGGCTGACCGGGCCACGGGAGGATGGTGCAGGTGAAACGCTCATATCCATCTCACCTTTCCTCATGCAGCGGCACCATTGCCTCGCGCGACCAGGAGGCCAGCACCTGCTGCCCTGGGGCAACATCCACAGGGATATTCGCGCCGCTCAGATTGGCCTGGCTCACCAGCAGTTTTGCGCCATCGGCAAGACGCAGCTCAAACCGCGTAGCCGCGCCCTGATATTGCACCGCCTGCACCACGCCCTGTACCTGAACGTCGCCGCTCTGATTGAGGCGAATATGTTCCGGGCGCAGCGAATAAATTCCTTCCATGCCGCAAACCTGTTTTGCAACGGCGGCATCAAACACGTTGGATGTGCCGACAAAGCTGGCGACGAACGGCGTACGCGGGCGCATATAGAGCTCGCGCGGCGTATCGACCTGTTCAATTCGCCCGTTGTTAAACACGGCGACACGATCGGACATCGACAGCGCTTCGCCCTGATCGTGGGTAACGAAAATAAAGGTGATCCCCAGCTCCTGCTGCAGTTTTTTCAGCTCGAACTGCATCTGCTCGCGCAGCTTCAGATCCAGCGCACCGAGCGGTTCGTCGAGCAAGAGCACACGCGGCTCATTGACCAGCGCGCGGGCGATAGCCACACGCTGGCGCTGCCCGCCGGATAGCTGAGACGGCTTACGCTTTTCCGCAAACCCTAATCCCACTTTCTCCAGCGCGTCACGCGCCTGCGCCTGGCGTTTCTTTTTATCGACGCCTTTCACCATCAGTCCGTAGGCGACGTTTTCAATGATCGACATATGCGGGAACAGGGCGTAATCCTGGAACACGGTGTTCACATCGCGCTCCCACGGCGGTAGCTCGCTCGCCTCTTTGCCGAAGATTTTGATCGCCCCGCCGCTCAACTGCTCGAACCCGGCAATCAGCCGCAGACAGGTGGTTTTGCCGGAGCCAGAAGGCCCCAGCATGGAGAAAAATTCGCCGTCGCGAACGCCTATGGTGACACCGTCCACCGCCCGTACGTCGCCGTACAAACGGGAGACGTCGTTAAACTCAACTGCGTACGTCATGGTCTGCTCCCGGGCGATTAACGGCCACCCATGATGGCGATGTAATCCTGCGTCCAGCGGCTGTACGGGACATATTTTCCGCCTTCTGCAATCGGGGTTTTCCAGAACATGATTTTGTCGAATTCGTTATAGCCGTTGGTTTCGCAGCCTTTTTCACCGAGCAGCGTGCTGGCTTTACAGCCTTCAGCCACCACCGGCAGAGAGCCAAACCACGCCGCCAGATCGCCCTGCAGTTTTGGTGTCAGCGACCAGTTCATCCACTTGTAGGCGCACATCGGATGTTTGGCTTCGGCGTGCAGCATGGTGGTGTCTGCCCAGCCGGTTACCCCCTCTTTCGGGAAGACCGTGGCGATGGGCTGGTTTTCCCCTTTCAGGGCGTTAGCCTGATAAGGCCATGCGCTTGACGCCACCACGCCTTCGTTTTTGAAGTCGCTCATCTGAACGGTGGTGTCGTGCCAGTAACGGTGAATAAGCGCGTGCTGGTCACGCAGCACTTTCAGTACGGCTGCGTATTGCGCTTCGGTGAGCTGATACGGGTCAGTAATGTCGAGCTGCGGCTGCGTGGCTTTGACGAACAGCGCGGCATCCGCAATGTAGATCGGGCCATCGTAGGCCTGCACACGGCCTTTGTTGGTTTTGCCGTCCGGGAGATTTTGCTCTTTAAAGACCACCGCCCAGCTGTCCGGCGGTGTCGGGAAGGTTTTCGTGTTGTACATCAGCAGGTTCGGTCCCCACTGATACGGCGTGCCGTAGACTTTGCCGCCAACGTTGAACCATTCGCCTTTCACGATGCGCGAATCAAGGGTTTTCCAGTTGGGGATCAGATCCGGATTAATGGGCTGAACCCGTTTCCCCATAATCAAACGTAACGAGGCATCGCCGGAAGCGGTGACCAGGTCATAGCCCCCTTTTGCCATCAGGCTGACCATCTCATCGGAGGTGGCTGCCGTTTTGACGTTTACCGCACAGCCGGTCTCTTTTTCAAACTGGGTGACCCAGTCGTAATTTTTATCCGTCTGGCCGCGTTCGATGTATCCCGGCCAGGCGATGATATCCAGCCTTCCCTCGCCTTTGCCGATCTCTTTCGGCGGCTCTGCGGCTTGCGCGGTCATGATGCTCATGCCGAGCGCGCACAGGCTGCTGCGGGCAAATTTTTTGCTCATTTGATTTACTCCTGTCGCAATGAAATTTGGCGGCAGCCGTGCCGTAAAAATATCTCCTTTAATAAACGTAGACTGCGCAAATGCGCCGCACCCTGCGGGCTTTGGAAATTTCATCAGGTTGTGACAGAGGGCGCATTCCCTGTTAAGTGGATTATAGACAAGGAGTTAGCGGCGAGCGGCGGTATGCAGATTTCCTATGACCGACAGTCGGGAATAAACCCGGCACCGGTCACAGGATAAGCATTGTTTATTTATACGAGGATATTACGCGTGCGGTAAATAAGCCTTTTCGCTTATTTCAGCATGACGCTTATTAATTTCGCCAGCTGGATTACAGCCTGTTCTTCTCGCTCCCCCCACGCCCAGGAGGTATTAAAGCGAAAGAACGGCGTCCAGACGTCGGAGGTAGAAAACATTTTGCCCGGCGCGATGCTGATATGGTGCGCCAGCGCCTGCTCACTGAGCAGCCCGGCGTCCAGCTGTGCAGGCAGTTCCAGCCACAAAAAGTAGCCGCTGTCGTTGTGGTGAATTTTCACTTCCGCCGGCAGATGGCGCATTAACGATTGCCACGCCTGCTGCTTACGCTCGGCCAGCGTACGGCGCAGACGGCGAAGATGGGCGTCATAACGTTTGGTGGCGAGATAATCCACCAGCGCGAGCTGCATCGGGGAGCTGGTCGAAAGTGTGCTCATCAATTGTAATTGCTGGATGCGGCGCGCATGTTTGCCCGCAGCGACCCAGCCGATACGAAAACCGGCAACCAGACATTTCGAGAAAGATGAGCAGTGTAATGTCATATCCTGGCGGTCCCAGGCTTTTGCGGGCAGCGGTTTTTCGCGCCCAAAATAGAGTTCGCTGTAAACGTCATCTTCGATCAAGGTGACGTTATGTTTCGTCAGCAGCGCCACCAGATGGGCTTTTTTCTCGGCGCTAAGGGTAAAGCCCAATGGATTTTGGCTGTTAGTCATCAACCAGCAGGCTTTCACCGGATAGTCGTTCAGCGCCTGCTCGAGGGCGTTGAGATCGATCCCTTCGCGCACGTCGGTGGCGATCGACAGCGCCTTGAGCTTTAACCTTTCCAGCGCCTGAAGTGCACCGTAGAAACAGGGGTTTTCGACAATCACCCAGTCACCGGGTTCGGTCACGGCCTGAAGACTCAGGTTGAGGGCTTCCAGCGCACCGGCGGTGATCACAATCTCTTCCGGCGAAATATTCATCCCCTGCTGCGCGTAGCGGCGGGCGATAGCATGGCGGAGATCGACGTTACCCGGCGGCAGGTTTTCAATCACGCTCATGGCGGTTGCGGTTTTGCTGACATTAGCAAGGGAGCGGTTCAACTGCTGAAGCGGGAAAAGCCGCGGGTCGGGGAATGCGGAGGCAAAGGGTAAAACAGAGGGGTCGCGGCTGGCCTGCAGGACATCAAAAATATAGGTATTGATATCGACCACTTCGTCGCGCATCACCTGCGCCGGTGGCGCAGGCTGCTGCTTTATCGGGCGTGGAGCAACGTAGTATCCCGACTGTGGGCGAGCAACGATTCGCCCCTGACTTTCCAGCGTTTGATAGGCATGACCGACGGTCATGAAACTCATGCCGCTGCTGGCAACTTGCTCACGCAACGACGGTAGTTTATCTCCCGGCAACCATACGCCAAGTTCGATTTGCGAAATGATTTGCTGCGCCAGGCGCTGGTATTTTTTCATCGTTCTCTCCTTGCTTCACACCATAGTATATCAGCAGGAGAAAATTGGCAGTTTTAATGAACTGTTATAGCTTATGCGGTGTTATGACGGACGATGACTGAGGTGTGCACGCTCAGATGGCGCGGACGTTGCCAGATGGTCAAAGGTCATCATGGACGATTTGCAGAAAATGCATTTCGCACCATGTGGGTTTTTTTCAGACACATCAAAAACGGATGTGCGGTATTGCGAGCCATGACAGCATGGGCAGCGAAAATGGATATAAGAAACCATATGAATCTCCAGAACACGTAAATACGTGAATAACAAATTGGGCCTTTCAAGGCAATGATGGTCTGAGACAAAACTAATCGGAGTGTCAGAGTGTAAAGAGAAGACCCAAGAGGCTGCGGAGAGGCACAACGTGATGAGAAATGCTTTGAAACGACGTCAGATATTTTTTTGGGTATCAAACCGAGGAGCCATTAACGCATGACTGAGAGAACAAAACAACCCCTTTAATGAAGAAAACTCATAAAAATAAAATTCTTATGCTCTGAACGTTTAACGGCTATATGCGTTAGTCGCGCTTAACTGTTCACTATATCAGATGACTAAAGCCCATCTATTTCGCAAACTGTTATACATAAATTTCAAATTTCTGCCTCTGATAGTTCGGTTCCGCCCCCTATACCATAACACCACACCGATTGACATTGAGGCTGTGCATGTTTGGTTTAGATGCTTTTCATCTGGCGCGGATACAGTTTGCCTTTACCGTATCCTTCCACATTATTTTCCCGGCGATCACCATTGGTCTCGCCAGCTATCTGGCGGTGCTGGAAGGGCTTTGGCTGAAGACCAAAAACCCCGTCTGGCGCTCGCTGTACCATTTCTGGTCCAAAATTTTCGCCGTCAACTTTGGCATGGGCGTGGTGTCCGGGCTGGTGATGGCCTACCAGTTCGGGACCAACTGGAGCGGATTTTCGCAGTTCGCGGGGAGTATTACCGGCCCGCTGCTGACCTACGAAGTGCTGACCGCCTTCTTCCTCGAAGCCGGTTTCCTCGGGGTGATGCTGTTTGGCTGGAACAAAGTCGGGCCGGGGCTGCACTTCTTTTCCACCTGCATGGTGGCGCTGGGCACCATTATTTCGACCTTCTGGATCCTGGCGTCCAACAGCTGGATGCAGACCCCTCAGGGGTATGAGATCGTCAACGGCGTGGTGGTCCCGGTCGACTGGTTCGCGGTGGTGTTTAACCCCTCCTTCCCCTATCGCCTGTTCCATATGTCCATTGCGGCATTCCTGAGCAGCGCCCTGTTCGTGGGTGCATCTGCGGCCTGGCATCTTCTGCGCGGTAACAATACGCCCGCTATTCGTCACATGTTCTCCATGGCGCTGTGGATGACACTGATTGTTGCTCCAATTCAGGCGATGGTCGGTGATATGCACGGCCTGAATACGTTAAAACATCAGCCCGCCAAAATTGCGGCGATTGAAGGCCACTGGGAAAATCCGCCCGGTGAACCGACACCGTTGTTGTTATTTGGCTGGCCAGATATGGAGCAAGAGCGCACCCGCTATGGGCTGGGAATTCCGGCCCTTGGCAGCCTGATTCTGACGCACAGCCTGGATAAACAGGTGCCAGCGCTGAAAGATTTCCCGAAAGAGGATCGCCCGAATTCGACCATCGTCTTCTGGTCATTCCGCATCATGGCGGGGCTGGGAATGCTGATGCTGCTGTTAGGCGTTGTCGCCGTCTGGCTGCGCTACAGACAGCGCGTTTATACCTCGCGTCCTTTCCTGTGGTTCGCTCTGCTGATGGGACCGTCCGGCCTGATCGCCATCCTTGCCGGTTGGGTCACCACCGAAGTGGGTCGTCAGCCATGGGTCGTTTATGGTCTGCAGCGCACGTCGGATGCGGTATCTGCCCATGGCGATCTGCATATGAGCGTAAGCCTGTTGGCCTTTATTGTCGTCTATACCTCGGTGTTCGGCGTTGGCTACAGCTACATGGTGCGGCTTATCAAAAAAGGTCCGCAGGAACACGAAACCTTCCCGACCGAAAACGATGGCCGTCCGGCTCGCCCGCTTTCTGCCGCCAGCACTGAATTTGTGATTAAGGAGAAACCATAATGGGCATCGATCTTTCCATTATCTGGTTTGTGATTATCGTATTCGCCACGCTGATGTATATCGTCATGGACGGCTTCGATTTAGGCATCGGCATTCTGTTTCCGACCACCCGCGACGCAGACGATCGCGACGTGATGGTTAACAGCGTCGCCCCGGTCTGGGACGGGAATGAAACCTGGCTGGTACTCGGAGGGGCCGCGCTTTTCGGTGCGTTTCCGCTGGCTTACGCAGTGATTATCGATGCCCTGACTATCCCACTCACATTGATGCTGATCGGCCTGATTTTCCGCGGCGTGGCCTTTGAATTTCGTTTTAAAGCGACGCCAGCACACCGGCCGTTCTGGGACAAAGCTTTTATTGGCGGCTCCATTCTTGCCACCTTCAGCCAGGGCGTGGTGGTTGGCGCGGTAATAAACGGTTTCTCGGTGACCGAGCGCGCCTACAGCGGCGGCCCATTTGACTGGTTTACGCTGTTTAATCTGTTCTGTGGCGTGGGTCTGACGGTAGCTTACGCCCTGCTCGGCGCGACCTGGCTGGTGATGAAAAGTGAAAATCCGCTTCAGGCAAAAATGCGCGGGGTATCTAAAAAGCTGCTGCTGACGCTGGTAATGGTCATCGCGGTCATCAGCCTGTGGACGCCGCTGGCACATCCGGCAATCGCCGAGCGCTGGTTTACCCTGCCCAATCTGTGGTTCCTGCTGCCGGTGCCTTTGCTGGTCCTCGCACTGAGCGGTTGGGCATGGAAAAAACTGAACGATAGCGACAGCCACAACGCACCGTTTGTGCTGACGCTGGGGCTGATTTTCCTCGGATTTAGCGGGCTTGGGATCAGCATCTGGCCGTACATTATTCCGCCGTCCATCACACTCTGGCAGGCCGCGGCCCCGCCACAAAGCCAGGGCTTTATGCTGGTCGGCGCCCTGCTGATCATCCCGATTATTCTGGTCTATACGTTCTGGAGCTACTACGTGTTTCGCGGAAAAGTGCAACATGGGGAGGGGTATCACTGAT
Source organism: Lelliottia sp. 489 (assembly GCF_050435885.1). NCBI lineage: Bacteria > Pseudomonadati > Pseudomonadota > Gammaproteobacteria > Enterobacterales > Enterobacteriaceae > Lelliottia > Lelliottia sp. 489. The sequence continues at coordinate 677,325 of NZ_JBNDLC010000001.1, forward strand.
GCAACAGCCGGTCTGGAAACGCCTGATGTGGTTAGCCATTATTTGGGGAGGCAGCGTGCTGGCACTGGCTGCTGTGGGGATGTTCTTCCGCATCCTGATGACTGCCGCAGGCTTTAAATCGCACTAACGTTTTGATAGCCGGGTGGATATCCCTGCCCGGCTTTCGGCACTTTCAGATAAACACCCATGACAAACGGGAGGGTATCGTTAAAGATATTCGCATATATTTATCGGATTTATAGTTTGAGAAGCAATATGAAAAAGCTCGTGGCGTTAAGCCTGGTGACCCTGGCGCTGGCAGGTTGTGTTAATCCCGGAAAGGCGTCTGTTCAGGCAGGCCAACTCGAAGGGCACCGTTTTGTGCTGGAGAGCGTAAACGGCGCGGCGGTCAAACCCACCGCGGTGCCACCGGAATTACGCTTTGGCGAGAAAATGGCTGTTTCCGGCGTGATGTGCAACCGCTTTAGCGGCGAAGGCAAATTATCGGAAGGCGAGCTGAAGGTCAAAGCCATGGCGATGACGCGCAAACTCTGCACCGATCAGCAGCTTAACGAGCTGGATGCAACAATAGGCGATATGCTGCGCAAAGGCGCGCAGGTCGATCTGACGGAAAATCAGTTGACGCTGGCGACAGCAGATAAAACGCTGATGTTTAAACGCGCAGACTAATCAGTAATTACCGCATGACCCTACGGCAAGCGACTGCTCACTGCAGCGTTTGCCATTAGGCAACGCACACATCCCGACAGCCGAGCCATCAAGCTGGCGAGCGACAGACAACGATCCGCCCACCATTGCGCAACTGGCCTGCCCGGAGCTGGACATTGCCGCTTTCATTCCCGGTGAAACATGTGCCGCTGTCGCCTGCTGAACAGGCTCATTGCTGCACGCAGACAACAGTAATGCCGCACACCCTACCCAAAACGCTGAACGCATTCTCTCTTCCCCATACAAATTGCGAAACCTAAGCATAATAGGCACCCTGCGCCGCCCCGTCGAGAGCGGAACTGCGTATTTATGCACCTGAGAAACAAATTCTTGCGATTTTTTTGCCAGAAACTTGATCTACACATTGATGCGAAGAATAGCCAGGACACAAAAGCGAAAATCGGAAAGCCTGACCTTTGCTAAAATAGGGATATAACTATCAGGACTCGTCGACGTTTCACGGGTCCCTCTTTTTTGCGCAATGTAAGGGTGTCACATGATCACTATTGACGGTAATGGCGCGGCCGCGTCCGTCGCGTTCCGCACCAGCGAAGTTATCGCCATCTACCCCATTACACCAAGTTCGACCATGGCGGAACAGGCTGATGCCTGGGCGGGCAACGGGCTAAAAAACGTCTGGGGCGATGTACCCCGGGTCGTCGAGATGCAGTCGGAAGCCGGTGCTATCGGCGCGGTTCACGGCGCACTGCAAACAGGTGCCCTCTCGACGTCGTTCACTTCATCGCAGGGTCTGCTGCTGATGATCCCCACGCTGTATAAGCTCGCCGGGCAGTTAACGCCGTTCGTGTTGCATGTGGCAGCGCGTACCGTTGCCACCCATGCTCTGTCGATTTTCGGTGACCACTCGGATGTGATGGCCGTCCGTCAGACGGGCTGCGCCATGCTGTGTGCCAGTAATGTGCAGGAAGCCCAGGACTTTGCGCTGATTTCCCACATCGCGACGCTGAAAAGCCGGGTGCCGTTTATTCATTTCTTCGATGGTTTCCGCACCTCTCACGAAATCAATAAAATCGTCCCGCTGTCGGACAACACGATTCTCGAGCTGATGCCGCAGGACGAGATCGATGCCCACCGCGCACGCGCGCTGAACCCTGAGCATCCGGTTATTCGCGGCACTTCCGCAAACCCCGACACCTATTTCCAGTCCCGTGAAGCCACCAACCCCTGGTACAACGCGGTTTACGATCACGTTGAGCAGGCGATGAGTGATTTCTCGGCGGCCACCGGGCGTGAATATAAGCCGTTTGAATACTATGGCCACCCGCAGGCCGAGCGCGTTATCGTGCTGATGGGCTCTGCGATTGGTACCTGTGAAGAGGTCGTCGACGAGCTGCTTTCACGCGGCGAAAAGGTCGGTGTACTGAAAGTGCGCCTGTACCGTCCCTTCTCTGCGAAGCATTTGCTGTCCGTGTTGCCGGAAAGCGTCCGTTCCGTTGCGGTACTCGATCGCACCAAAGAGCCGGGCGCGCATGCAGAACCACTCTATCTGGATGTGATGACGGCCCTGGCCGAAGCCTTCAACAGCGGTGAGCGCGAAACGTTGCCGCGCGTCATCGGCGGACGCTATGGTTTGTCGTCGAAAGAGTTCGGGCCTGACTGCGTGCTGGCAGTGTTTAATGAGCTGAGCGCCGGAAAACCGAAACCGCGCTTTACGGTCGGTATTTATGACGATGTGACTAACCTGTCACTGCTGCTGCCAGAAAACACCCTGCCGTCGACGTCGAAGCTGGAAGCGCTGTTTTACGGTCTGGGCAGTGACGGTAGCGTCTCTGCCACCAAAAACAATATCAAAATCATCGGTAACTCCACGCCGTGGTATGCCCAGGGCTATTTCGTCTACGACTCCAAAAAGGCGGGCGGCCTGACCGTCTCGCACCTGCGCGTCAGCGAAAAACCGATTCGTTCCGCCTATCTGGTTGAGCAGGCCGATTTTGTTGGCTGTCACCAGCTGCAGTTTATCGACAAATATCAGATGGCCGAACGCCTGAAACCGGGCGGAATTTTCCTGATTAACACCCCGTACAATGCTGACGAAGTGTGGTCGCGACTGCCGCAGGAAGTGCAGGCGGTGCTAAATCAGAAACAAGCCCGTCTGTTTACCGTCAACGCGGCGAAAATTGCCCGTGAATGCGGCCTGGCGGCACGCATTAACACCGTCATGCAGATGGCCTTCTTCCACCTGACGGATATTCTGCCGGGCGACAGCGCGCTGACCGCGTTGCAGGGCGCCATTGCCAAAAGCTACAGCAGCAAAGGGCAGGATCTGGTCGAGCGAAACTGGCAAGCGCTGGCTCTGGCCCGTGAATCTATTTCTGAGATCCCGCTTCAGCCGGTGAATACCGCCAGTGCAAACCGGCCACCAGTGGTGTCTGACGCCGCGCCTGATTTTGTTAAAACCGTGACCGCCGCAATGCTGGCGGGTCTGGGCGATGCCCTGCCCGTCTCCGCCCTGCCGCCGGACGGCACCTGGCCGGTGGGCACCACCCGCTGGGAAAAACGCAACATCGCCGAAGAGATCCCGATCTGGAAGGAAGATCTCTGTACGCAGTGCAACCATTGCGTTGCAGCCTGTCCACACTCGGCCATCCGCGCAAAAGTGGTTTCTCCGGAAGAGATGGAAAATGCCCCTGCCAGCCTGCACTCGCTGGATGTGAAATCCCGCGATATGCGTGGGCAGAAGTACGTGCTGCAGGTCGCGCCGGAAGACTGCACAGGCTGTAATCTGTGCGTCGAAGTATGCCCGGCGAAAGATCGCCAGAATCCGGAAATCAAAGCCATCAATATGATGTCGCGCCTGGAACACGTGGAAGAAGAGAAAGTGAATTACGACTTCTTCCTCGGCCTGCCGGAAATCGATCGCAGTAAGCTCGAACGTATCGATATTCGCACTTCCCAGCTGATTACACCGCTGTTTGAATACTCGGGCGCCTGCTCCGGCTGCGGCGAAACGCCTTACATCAAGCTGCTCACCCAGCTGTACGGCGACCGCATGCTGATCGCGAACGCCACCGGCTGTTCGTCTATCTACGGCGGTAACCTGCCTTCTACGCCGTATACCACCGATGCCAATGGCCGTGGCCCGGCTTGGGCAAACTCTCTGTTTGAAGATAACGCCGAGTTCGGGCTGGGCTTCCGTCTGACGGTGGATCAGCATCGCGCCCGCGTGATGCGTCTGCTGGAACAGTTTGCCGATAAGCTTCCTGCTGAATTAAATGAAGCGCTGCACAGCGACGCCACACCAGAGGTGCGTCGCGAGCAGGTGGCAGAACTGCGTCAGCATCTTCAGGGCGTGGAGGGTGCACAGCAGCTGTTAACCGACGCCGATGCGCTGGTCGAAAAATCGATCTGGCTGATTGGCGGTGACGGCTGGGCATACGACATTGGTTTTGGTGGACTGGATCATGTTCTGAGCCTGACGGAAAACGTGAACATTCTGGTGCTCGATACTCAGTGTTATTCCAACACCGGCGGTCAGGCGTCCAAAGCCACCCCGCTGGGTGCCGTCACCAAGTTTGGTGAGCACGGTAAACGCAAAGCGCGTAAAGACCTGGGCGTCAGCATGATGATGTACGGTCATGTGTATGTCGCACAGATTTCGCTTGGCGCGCAGCTCAACCAGACGGTGAAAGCGATACAGGAAGCGGAAGCCTATCCAGGGCCGTCGCTGATCATCGCTTACAGCCCTTGTGAAGAGCACGGTTACGATCTGGCGCTGAGCCACGATCAGATGCGCCAGCTGACGGCGACCGGGTTCTGGCCGCTGTATCGCTTCGATCCGCGTCGTGCCGATGAAGGGAAACTGCCGCTGGCGCTGGACTCACGTCCACCGTCTGATGCGCTGGCAGAAACGTTGATGCAGGAGCAACGCTTCCGTCGTCTCAATGCACAGCAGCCAGAAGTGGCCGAGCAACTGTGGAAGGACGCGGCGGCCGATCTGCAAAAACGCTATGACTTCCTGGCGCAGATGGCAGGAAAAGGCGAGAAATCGACCAGCGAGTGATAAAAAAAAGCCCGGAGCATCAGCTCCGGGCATATCCTGTCAATTCTGGATGATAGCTCAGTAAAACACTCTCAGTGCATTAACGGATGAAGAATCATAAAGGCATATAACGGTTTAAAGTTTACCCTCAACTAACAGGAAAGAATAATTTTTAATTCATATAGTTCAATGAATTACATTCACTGTAATTATTTTTCCACCCCGTGTTACGCGTCACCCACTTGCACGCTCGCCCCTGCTGTTAGATGATAAATCTCCTGTTTTATGCTGTAAGGGACAAATCATCATGGTCCATCATCCTGTAAGGTCTTCACGTATCGCCTCCATTGGCTATGATGAACGCAGCGCCACGCTGGAAATCCGCTTTCTCGATCGTCGGACGCTGCGGTATCAGCAGGTTCCGGTACGTGTCTATAACGATTTTTTGCAGGTCGTGTCAAAAGGTCGCTTTTATGATGGCGTCGTAAAGGGGAAGTTTAAGGAAATCACCGTATACTGAGCCTTATCCCTATCCACGTGAAAGGATTTCTTCCGTGCTTACCCGCTTATCATGGGCTGCTCTGATTTTGCTAACCTGTCTGTGGATGGCATTAATTTTTGATTTCGGCGATATCGTGCGTCATCTCAGTGAATTACTGCAGGCACTGGATGCGGATTAACACGCCTTTTATTGTTAGTTTTAATAGATATCAGTCATTGGCTGTCTCTTTCTCCGCTTAGGCTAAAATTGAATGTGTATGCGCACATTCAATTGAACATCGGCCTTCTCGATAACCAGGAGATCAAATGACTGACTTAAACGAACGCGTTGAAACCCTTGAACAGACAATTAATGAGCTACAAATAGACCTTCACGCATCAAAGATTGCCATCACTGTTTTATCCTCGGTAATTAATAACATGAGTGGCAATCCTGGCCTTCTTTCAACTTCATACGAGGAGGAAAGAAGCTCGGCACCACTGGTTAAGTTCAACCATCCCGAGCAGGAAGGATATGAAGATAAGGTGACGGAGAGAGTTTTAGCGCTGCTGGCAAAATCAGGCCAGGTGGAGTAAACAACGCTGCCCGGCTTTACGAGGCTTACGGGATAACGCCGTCATTGTGCTTCTGCTCATGGTGATGGCCTTAAAAACACATGCCCGCGATCCAGCAAATTGATGTGACTTCAGCGCTTACGTTTTATTTATCACTGTCGATAGCCTCTGAGTGATTGTTAATTCAGCCTTTATTATCCCGGCAGAGACTGTCATTTCATCAGAGATATTTCCCCCCTTAAACGTTAGCATATAATATATTTAACATTCTCCTGTTTTTGAATTTACGCCTCCGCCAGGAAGTTTCTCATTTTATTGCTAAATCCTTTCTATGTGCCCCCTGCCCTAAATATCAGCTACCCTTAAAGACTGCGTGAATGATGCGCATCACTTTTTCACAAGTCGAATTGTGAGAGGAGTATTTAATGACAATCAAGACTCTCGAAGATTTATTCATTCATGACCTTTCTGATATTTACAGCGCAGAAAAACAAATCACCCGCGCGTTACCTAAAATGGCGCGGGCGGCGACAGATCCCAAACTGATTGCTGCTTTTAATCAGCACCTTGAAGAAACGCATGGTCAAATTGAACGGCTTGATCAGTTGGTAGAAAGCACAGAAGGTGTGCGAATCAAGCGCATGAAATGCCATGCCCTTGAAGGGCTGGCAGAAGAAGCGCAGGAAATCATCGACTCCGTCGAAGCGGGGCCGGTCCGCGATGCAGGTCTGATTGGCGCCGCCCAAAAAGTGGAACACTATGAAATTGCCACTTACGGCACACTGCATGCTCTTGCTAAAAAGCTGGGATACAAAGATGCGGCAAGGCTGCTGGAAGAAACCCTCAAGGAAGAGAAAGCCACTGACGAAAAATTGACGGTGATTGCTGATCAGCAGCCCTAAATTCGTTTGTTGGTAAATAATCGGCCTGCCGCCGTGCATTGAGCACGCCTGCAGGCCTTTTTTTGGCCTGAGGTTTGGTATGGCCTGGTACTCAGAAACCCCACTCCTCACGGGCCGTATCGGGGCGCGATGAGCTTCTGCTGCAAAACGTGCTGGCATTCGTCGCCGCAATCCGTACCATACACGGCACACTTTCGCATGCTGGTTGCTATCAGCAGGCGCTAACCCGTCTTCTATTGCCAATCAGATGGGGCACGAAAATGCGCAGAGGGTGTATGAAATCTATGCTTCATGGATAGAAGTAGTGAACAGCGAGCAGGTCGAAATGCGCCTCATGACGCTGGCGCGTTAAAATGGTTTTGTCCCACTGGTGCCCCATTTGATATTTGAGTAAAGTATAAATGCAAGATAATCAATCAGTTAATAAGAAAGAGCAATACAACCTGAACAAACTGCAAAAGCGTCTGCGCCGCAACGTCGGTGAAGCCATTGCAGACTTCAACATGATTGAAGAAGGCGACCGCATTATGGTCTGCCTGTCAGGCGGTAAAGACAGCTACACGATGCTGGAGATCCTGCGCAATCTGCAGCAAAGCGCACCGGTGAACTTTTCCCTGGTGGCGGTCAATCTGGACCAGAAACAGCCTGGCTTCCCGGAACACATCCTGCCGGAATACCTTGAGCAACAGGGCGTCGAATATAAGATTGTCGAAGAGAATACCTACGGCATCGTCAAAGAAAAGATCCCGGAAGGGAAAACCACCTGCTCCCTGTGTTCCCGTCTGCGCCGCGGTATTCTGTATCGCACCGCCACCGAACTGGGCGCGACGAAAATCGCACTCGGCCATCACCGCGACGATATCCTGCAGACCCTGTTCCTGAACATGTTCTACGGCGGCAAAATGAAAGGGATGCCGCCGAAGCTGATGAGCGACGACGGAAAACACATCGTCATTCGCCCGCTGGCCTACTGCCGTGAAAAAGATATCGAACGTTTTGCGCAGGCGCGTGAATACCCGATCATCCCTTGTAACCTGTGCGGCTCCCAGCCGAACCTGCAGCGTCAGGTGATTGGCGATATGCTGCGCGACTGGGATAAACGTTATCCGGGCCGCATTGAGACCATGTTCAGCGCGATGCAAAACGTTGTGCCTTCTCACCTGTGTGATACTGAACTGTTCGATTTCAAAGGCATTAAGCACGGCGCGGAAGTGGTGAACGGTGGCGATCTGGCGTTCGACCGCGAAGAGATCCCGATGCAGCCTGCGGGCTGGCAGCCGGAAGAAGATGAGTCTCAGTTGGATGAAATGCGACTGAACGTTCTGGAAGTGAAGTAATACTCTGGCGTCTCAGAGACTCTCTGAGACGCTTTTCTTTGTGCCTTATTTCAGCAAACGCACCTTACAGGTTTTGCCTTTAATCTTCCCGCCCTGCAGCTGTTTCCATGCTTTATTCGCCACTTTCTGACGCACCGCTACATAGACATGTGCCGGATGCACCACAATTTTGCCGATATCCGCACCCTCGAGTCCGATATCCCCGGTCAGCGCGCCTAAAACATCCCCGGGACGCATTTTGGCTTTTTTGCCGCCGTCGATGCACAGAGTCGCCATTTCAGCGGCCAGTGGCGTGATACTGATGCTGCCCAAAGCAGGCATCCAGTTGAGTTTCAGCTGCAGCATTTCAGACAGAATGTTGGCGCGCTGCGCCTCTTCTGGTGCGCACAGGCTGATCGCCAGACCGCTGTTGCCCGCTCGCGCTGTACGACCAATACGGTGAACGTGAACTTCCGGGTCCCACGCCAGCTCGTAGTTAACCACCAGCTCCAGGGATTTGATGTCTAGGCCGCGCGCTGCCACGTCCGTTGCCACCAGCACGCGTGCGCTGCCGTTGGCGAAACGCACCAGCGTCTGATCGCGGTCGCGCTGTTCCAGATCGCCATGCAGGGCGAGCGCACTCTGCCCCGCCTCTGCAAGCGCGTCACAGACGGCCTGGCAATCTTTCTTCGTATTACAGAACACCACGCAGGAGGCCGGCTGATGTTTGCTCAGCAGCTTTTGCAGCAGCGGAATCTTGCCGTTTTGCGAGGTTTCGTAGAACTGCTGCTCGATGGACGGCAGCGCATCCACCGCGTCGATTTCAATGGTAGCCGGGTTGTTCTGCACCCGTCCGCTGATTGCCGCAATCGCTTCTGGCCAGGTCGCGGAAAACAGCAGCGTCTGGCGCGTCGCGGGCGCAAAACGAATCACTTCATTGATGGCATCGGTAAAGCCCATATCCAGCATGCGATCCGCTTCATCCATCACCAGCGTTTGCAGGGCATCCAGCGAAACGGTGCCTTTTTGCAGGTGATCGAGCAGACGGCCAGGCGTGGCGACAATAATGTGCGGCGGATGTTGCAGCGAGTCGCGCTGCGCACCGAACGGCTGGCCACCGCAGAGGGTCAGAATTTTGGTGTTAGGCAGGAAGCGCGCCAGACGACGTAACTCCCCTGCCACCTGATCCGCCAGCTCGCGCGTCGGACAGAGCACCAGGGACTGCGTCTGGAACAGGCCCGCATCAATCTGCTGGAGCAATCCCAGGCCAAAGGCGGCCGTTTTTCCACTGCCGGTTTTAGCCTGCACGCGAACGTCTCGTCCTTCCAGAATCGCCGGAAGCGCGGCAGCTTGTACAGGGGTCATCGAGAGATATCCCAACTCGGTAAGATTGTCGAGTTGGGCGGCAGGCAGAACGTTCAGCGTAGAAAAAGCGGTCACAATGTACTCTCAAGGTAAAAAATCACAGTCAGTTGGCGCGTATCCTCGCAGATCTGCGCTACCGATGCGACAATTTAATCGGTTCTTCATCCGGCGGCGGGTCGGGCATTGGCTGCGGACGGGGAATCGGATCGGGGACAGGCACCGGATCGATGGGTATCGAGTCAGGTACCGACAGTTGCGTGTAAAGCAGTGAAAGCAGATAGCTCATGTTTCCCTCCAGTTTATCGGGGTGACCCTTTTAGGGTAGACGCTGAGATTCTGGAGGCAAAAAAAAGCCGACTAATTTAGTCGGCGTCGTACGAATCAATATGTGCTATGCAGTAATTCAAAAAAGGAAGTAAGACAATATGGAGCGCAACGCCCATCGCTTGACGTTGCATTCACCTGCGGGAGTAATACTGCACCGAACGGGGTAGCCGTTTATTGACTTCGCTCAAACAAAAACGCGTTTTGAAGCCTGAAAATATGTAAATTTACAGCCATTTACTGCGATGCAACCACCACGCAACACCACCAATCAAAACAACTAACATGATGCAAAAAGCGGAAAAGCCGAACCGGTATGCCCCGCCCGGTATACCCCCGAGATTCACACCAAATAGCCCGGTCAAAAACGTGCTGGGTAAAAAGACCATCGCCATTAACGACATGGTGTACGTCCGGCGCGAAAGTGACTCTTGCATCACCGTTGCGATTTCATCGGTCATTACCGCCGTTCGCGCAATACAGGAGTCGATCTCATCCAGCCCGCGCCCGAGCCGATCGGCGATATCCTGCATACGACGTCGCTGATCGTCATTCATCCACGGCAGACGTTCGCTGGCGAGCCGCGCGTAGACATCACGCTGCGGGGTCATGTAGCGACGCATCACAATGAGCTGTTTACGCAGCAGAGCAAGATAACCGCGAGGCGGAATTTGCTGATCGAGCAAGTTATCTTCGAGATCGATAATTTTGTCGTGCAGCTCTTCGATAAATTCACTGGCGTGATCCGTCAGCGCATCGCAGGCATCGACCAGCCACGCGCCGCAGTCGACCGGCCCGGTCCCCTCTTTCAGATCGTTGACCACATCATCCAGCGCCAGCACTTTGCGCTGACGGGTGGAGACAATCAGACGTTCATCCATATAAAGACGCATGGCGACCAGCTGATCCGGGCGCTCGTCGGTGCTGCCATTAATGCAGCGCAGCGTAATCAGCGTGCCCTCCCCGAGACGGCTGACGCGCGGTCGCAGGCTCTCACCGGCCAGCGCATCGCGCACGCTGTTTGGCAGCAGCGGCGTCGATGACAGCCACTGCGCACTGTCCGGATGGGTGTAGTTCAGATGCAACCAGCAGGGGTGCTCGCTGTCGATAATATCGTCATCTTCAAGGGGTCGCGCCCCGCCTTTACCGTCCAGCAGCCACGCAAATACCGCATCCGGAACATTAACGTCCGATCCCTTAATGCCTTCCACAGTGACTCCCCCTTTTTGTCATGAACATCGTCAGTCTAGCCTTCCCGAAAGGTTATTCAACATCTACCGACAGCATAGCGCTGAATTTGCTCATGAATTAACCCTTTTCCTACTCTAACCACTGGACAGAAAGATGCAAAACAGTAGAGTTACAGAAATGCTGCCATTTTGTTTTTAAATGTATCTTTTACGAGTGTGACGATGAAAAAGCCCTGTGCGGCCTTCGATGTTCGTCTTGCAGAAATGCGGACCATTGCCATTAAAACCAGTGTGACATGGTTCCTGTGGGTAAATATGTTGTTCTCCTCTTTCATCCTGGGGCGTAACTATTTCTCCGCCTTCGAGTCAGAGGTCCTTTTCCACCACCCTGCGGCAGTGCTGGAAACCATGATGGTGGCCGACCTGACCCTCTCCGCCGCCGTGTTATTCATCATGCGGATGGCACCCCTGCAAAACGCACAGTGGCTCGGTACGTTAGCAAAGTGGACCGTGGTGGCCCTCAGTCTGTGCTGGGCGGGCTGTTTCTTTGTCCTGATCGTCAGCAACGATCTGCGCATCATCTTCCCCTCTGCCGCATTACTGCTGTTTACCGCGCTGATCTCACTCTACTTTGATCCCAAAGTCCTGCTGAGCTTTATTCTGCCGGTCTGGCTGACGATTCTTGTCACCTCACTTTTTTACCGCAATGGCCTGACGGTCATGAATGGATTGCAGTGGATTTTGCTGGCGGGACTGATTGAATCAGGCCGACGTATTCTCAACAGCTGGTTTCTGCTCGCCCTGCGCCGCGAGCAGGAAAATGCGGATTTGATTCAACGCCTGGGCCTGCTGGCCAACAACGACCCGCTGACCGGGATTGCGAACCGTCGGTCATTTGAAGCGCAGATGGATCAGGCCATCCTGCGCCATCAGCAGGATGGAAACAGCTTTGGGCTGATCATGCTCGATGTCGATCACTTTAAACTTTATAACGATTATTACGGGCATCAAAAAGGCGACCTGTGTCTGATGGCCATCGCCAGGGCGCTGGAATCCGCCGCGCTGACCTCAAGCGGCATTGTCGGGCGTTTTGGTGGCGAGGAGTTTGTTTTGCTGCTGCCCGATGCGGACTCGCAGGCGTTACAGTCGGCTGCACAGAATATTGCGGCGGTGCTTCAGGCGCAGAATATTCCTCACGCGGGTTCTCCCGTCAGCGACCGCGTGACGGTGAGCCAGGGGCTGGCGTTATGGCAACCCGGCGTGACCGCGCGGGAACTGATAGCGAGGGCGGACAAAGCGCTGTATCAGGCGAAACAGGCAGGACGAAACCGCTACAAAGTATAAAGCCTGGCGAACCAGGCTTTTTTTCAGTCAGTATGAGTGTTCTGCGTGGCGGGGAAAGGCGCTGTGCTCCTGGCGCACACTCTCCTGCCAGTCAGGTTGCGAGCCGCCCTCCAGCCTGAAATTCCGGGTGCGCGTCTGAAGTTCAATCACCTGGTTTTTCAGCACATCGGAGGAGCCTGACAGTTCATCCACCATCGCCACGTTGCTTTGCGTCACACGCTCCAGCTCAGACAGCGCCTGCGTGATTTGCGAAATCCCTTTTTCCTGTTCAGACGTACTCGCCGAAATCTCATCCATCAGTTTGCTGACATGCCCGGAACCGTTAACGATTTCGTGCATATTTTTCTCGGCTTCCGCGACCACCGTCACGCCCTGCGTCACGTTATTGCTCGTCACGTCGATCAGCGACTTAATGCTTTTCGCCGCTTCTGCACTGCGATGGGCAAGATTACGCACTTCACCGGCGACCACGGAGAAACCTTTGCCGTGATCGCCAGCCCTTGCCGCCTCGACCGCCGCGTTCAGCGCCAGAATATTGGTCTGGAACGCGATGCCGTCGATCAGAGAGATGATCTCGGTCATTTGCTGCGCGCATTCCGTAATCGACTGCATATTATTTGCCACCTGCCCCATCAGCTCGCCACCTTTGCGCGCCTGCACCGTCGCGTGGTTCGCACGCTCGCTGGCAAGACGGGTGTTATCGGCGTTGTTACGGGTGCTGGCCGCCATCTGCTCCATGCTGGCAGCGGTCTGAATAAGTGAAGCGGATTGCTGCTCTGTCTTCACCGACAATTCCGCGCTGCGTGAGGAGAGTTGTTCTGAGAGGGTCATCGCGGTTTGCGACGAGGCGCGTATTTCCCGCACCAGCGTGGCGATGTTACTGGATAAGCTGTTGATCCCAGGAATTAAACGCCCTGCACAGTTGTTGCCAAACTCGGGGATAGAAACGGCAAGATTGCCTGAGGTGACCTCTTCGATACTTTTTTTCACGGTGTTGATCGGCGTCACAAGATATTTTGTCATGTAGGACCACAGCAACATGACCGCAAGCACATTAATAATATTTACTGCGATAAAAAGCGTTGTACTTTCCGATAAAGTCCAAACTAAACCATCAATGATTAAAAGCACGACCAGCAGAAAATATATAATAAAGGTTCTTACGCTAATATTTCTAAGCATAATTGATCCCATACAACAAGTCGGAGGAGGTATATTGGTTATAGCATTCGCATTTTCTTTTTCCACCACATTTTAAGTGGCATTTATTATTCACCTTCGGATACCGTAAATTTACCTTAAGTCAGCACGTAGAATCGGCTTAACATCAATCATGGGCGTTTTATTCTTTTCACCCCTATTTTCTTTGTGACAACAATAGTTAGCAAACAGATGATTAAATATTAACGCAATGTTTATTAAGAGCGAATGCTACTGCTGATTAAAATCATGTAGCGCTACTTAAGTCATTAATGAGAGAATATATCTTTGATGCGTTCCTGCACGTAAAAATAACGCGTTTGTTGTTGATTTTTGATAAGCAACTAATCTTGGAATTAGTTAGAGTAAGCCACGGCGGTGATGAGTCACGCACCGGATGAACTCAATAACGACTTTTTAGCGTGGGATTGCATAATGCTCGATGTGTCCTGGGACCCCGTTCTCATTGCCATCTCATTCCTGGTGGCGTTTATCGCTTCATTTGTGGCGCTCGACAGCGCCGGAAAAATATCGGGTGCCAGCCGCAAAGCCGCTCTCTGGTGGCGCATGGCCGGGGGCGTCACGCTGGGGATAGGTATCTGGTCAATGCATTTCATCGGTATGCTGTCGATGAAAATGCCGATCGACATGAGCTATCACGTCTGGCTTACCGTCGGCTCACTGGGCATCGCCATTGTCGCGGCCACCAGCGCCATTAATATTGCCGTTCCGGGTGATTCTCTCTCCTTTTTTCGCTGGTTGTTTTCCACGCTGATCCTTAGCGCAGGCGTCGTGGCCATGCACTACACCGGGATGGCGGCGCTGATGCTAAGTGATGACATTCGCTGGAACATGACCCTCGTGACGATCTCCGTCGCGATCGCCATTGTCGCCTCGGGTGCCGCCCTCTGGCTTGCCTTTCACCTGCGCCGTCGGCACAAAGGCGTGTTTATCAACCGCGTCGCCGCGGCCGTGGTGATGGGCGTTGCCATTTGCGCGATGCATTACACGGGAATGAGCGCAGCCAATTTTCAGCACGCCGCGCACATGATGCTGGGCGGAGTGAGCGAGTTAGGGCTGTCGATTTGGGTCTCCACCACTACGCTCGTGCTACTGGGTATCATGCTGATTATCTCGCTGGTGGACTCCCATTTTCGCACTCATCGCCTGACGGAAAACCTGCGCCAGCTCAACACCCAGTTGGAGCGTAAAGCACGCTTTGACGCTCTTACCGGGCTAGCCAACCGCACGCAGATGGATCTCAGCCTGCAGGATTGCCTGCACGGCTCACTGCTGAATAAAAAACAGTTTGCGGTGATGTTTCTGGATATTGACCATTTCAAACTGGTGAACGACGCCTGGGGGCATCAGGTAGGCGATGAGCTGCTGGTAAGCGTCGCGCAGCGCATTACCGCCCGACTGACGCCGGGAATGAGTCTCGCCAGGCTCGGCGGCGATGAGTTTATCCTGCTGCTGCCCGACTGCGATGACGAGAAAATTACCGAACTCTCCACGACCCTGCTCGACGATATTCGCCGCCCTTTCGCCATTGGCGGCCACGCGCTGAATATCACCTTAAGCCTTGGCGTGAGCCTTTATCCTCAGCACGGTGAAACCCTCCACGAACTGAAGTTTAAAGCCGATGCCGCGATGCATCACATTAAACAGGAAGGGCGCAACGGCTGGGCGATTTATCGCCCGGAGATGTCGAAAAGCATCTCAGCAGAGCCGTCTTTCCTGCAGGATCTCACCCAGGCGCTGGAGCGCGAGCAGTTTGAGCTTTGGTATCAGCCCACCTACCACGCCGCAGTGAATGAGATCCACGGCTTTGAAGCCTTGTTGCGCTGGCACCATCCTGAACAGGGTGTTCTGCTGCCGAACGTATTCCTGCCATCGCTGGAAAAAACAGGATTAATCATTCCGGTGGGGGTGTGGGCCATTGATCAGGCCTGCAGACAACTGCGCTTCTGGACGGAACAGGGATTCAGCCAGTGGACGCTGTCGTTTAATTTGTCCCCTATTCAGTTTGAGCAACAGGATATATTCGAGGTCATTTCCGGCACCATGCAGAAATACAATCTCGAACCTTCACGACTGATCCTCGAAGTCACTGAAAGCACGGCCCTGAAAAACCTGGAACGCAGTATTGAATTATTAGATATGTTTAACCACGCCGGTTTTACCGTTTCCATCGACGACTTTGGCACCGGATACTCTAACCTGCTGATGCTGAATGTGCTTCCGGCCAAAGAACTTAAAATAGATAAAAGTTTTATTGATAGCATGCGGGAAAACGATAAAAGCAAAAAGATTGTCGAAACCATTATCCACGTTGCCCGGACCATGGATATGGTGGTGGTCGCTGAAGGTATTGAAACCCAACAGCAGCAGCAAATGCTGGCAAATCTGGGATGTGATTATCTGCAGGGCTATTATTTTTCCCGCCCGCTTCCTGCAGAACAGGTGCCGTGGCTGGTATTACAGAATAAATCTGACAAACAAATTATTCCAATTGGTAAAAATCAAATAGAACCCCCACTTCATTCACAAAAAAATCATGCCTGATGTGATGAAGTGGAGTATGTTTTGAAATATGCCCACGTGTGTATAACCGTGATACCGCAAATTTCATGAGCGTTGGCTGCCGATGACTGGGAAGACTCTATGTTGCCACACAGCTTTGATGCGCTGAATTTCGTCAAAACACCGGTTTGGTTAGTCTCACCCGTCTCTGAGCAGGTTATTTTCGCCAATAGTGCGGCGAGAGACATGATGCGTAATAAAACGCTGAATGACATGCGTCAGGGCGCTTATTCCGCCAGTGCACAGCAGCAGCTGTCAATGTACGTTCCGGATCTCAAATCCGAGCTGGAAATTGTCGAAATCTGGACCGTCTGGCGCAACGATCAGGAAACCACCCTGAGTTGTCGCCTGTCCCTCACCGAGCATGAAAGTGCGGGTGAAATCATTGTGTTTGAAGGGCTGATTTCCCAGGCCCCTTCCGGCCTGAAAGCGAGCCGCTCAGCCAACTACCAGCGTAAAAAACAGGGTTTCTACGCCCGCTTTTTCCAGACTAACAGTGCGCCCATGCTGCTCATAGATACCGCGCGTGACGGGCAGATTGTCGACGCGAATCTGGCGGCCCTCAATTTTTACGGCTACAGCCACGATGACATGTGCACAAAACACACATGGGAAATTAACACCCTGGGGCGCGATATCCTGCCGATTATGACGGAGATCGCCCGTCTTCCCGGAGGGCATAAACCCCTTAATTTTGTCCACCGGCTGGCCGATGGCTCTACCCGCCACGTGCAGACGTACGCGGGTCCGATTGAGATTTACGGCGACAAGCTCATGCTGTGCATCGTTCACGATATCACCGAGCAAAAAAGGCTTGAGCACGAGCTGGAGCACGCCGCCCTGCGGGACTCCATGACCGGCCTGCTAAATCGTCGACAGTTTTATCTCCTCACTGAACAGACTCATCCGTCCCATTTGCCTGCCCAGCAGCAGTTCAGCCTGTTACTCGTCGATATGGATCATTTCAAGAATATCAATGACGTATTCGGCCATTCCAGGGGAGATGAGGTACTGATTTCTCTGTCGCGCATGCTCGAAGCCTGCAGCCGTAAAGACGATTTTGTGTTCCGCTGGGGCGGCGAAGAGTTTGTGATCCTGCTGCCGCGTACCACGCTTGAGGCTGCGATGCAGGTGGCCGAAACCATTCGTGCCGAAGTGGCGCGCATTGTCATTCCCGGCCTGCCCCGCTTTACCGTGAGTATTGGCGTCGCGCGACATAATCCGGACGAGAGCATCGACGATCTGTTAAAACGCGTAGACGACGCCTTATATCGCGCCAAAAACAATGGCCGCAATAAAGTGCTCGCCGCCTGAAAACTGGAGTATTGATTAAAGCCCCGCTACAATGCCCCCCTCGAATTAACAGCGGTCAGGTGGGTCACTTTTGCTATGGGGAAAACAGAAGTCATACTCATCCTAATTATTCTCAGCGTTATTATATTTGGCTTATGGTTTATTTTTAGCGGTGAGATGTGGCACCTGGTGGGGTATCTGGAAAGCAGCCTCTACCCGGCGATTGACGCGCCCTGACTGGCGAATCAAAAAAAGGCCCGTTCTCATACGGGCCTTTTTATTCATATTAATGCTTCTCGATATACATCGTCCGGCTATACGCCACATCTTCCGCGTTATTTATCGGATACCCTTTCACCCACGGCTTAATCAGGCGACCGTTGGTATATTGATAAATCGGCGCGATCGGGGCTTTTTCGGCAAGGATTTTCTCAGCCGCGTTGTAATCCGCATTGCGCGCTTTGGCCGTCGTTTCCAGTGTCGCCTGGTTGATAATCTTGTCGTACGCCGGATCGCTGAAGCGCGAAATATTACCGCTGTGTGTGGATGTTAACAGTGACAGGAAAGTGGACGGCTCATTGTAATCCCCCACCCAGGAGGCGCGGATCACATCGAAGTTGCCGGTGTTGCGGCTATCAATATAGGTTTTCCACTCCTGATTTTGCAGCTTCACATCCACGCCGAGGTTTTTCTTCCACATCGACGCCACCGCAATCGCAATTTTCTGGTGGTTTTCTGAAGTGTTATAGAGCAGCGTCAGTTTCAGCGGTCGCTGCGGGCCGTATCCGGCAGCCTGTAACAGCATTTTGGCCTGCGCATTCAGCTCCGCCTGCGACATCTGCTCGAACGGTGACTTTTCTGGCGTAAAGCCAGCGGTCACATCCGGCGTAAAGTGCCACGCCGGTTTCTCGCCCGTTCCGAGCACCTTCTCCGCCATAATCCGACGATCGATGGTCATGCTCAGTGCCAGTCGCACACGCTGATCGGCCGTGGGCCCTTTCTGAGTGTTAAACGCGTAGTAATAGGTGCCCAGTTGCGGCGGCGTATAAACCTGTCCCGGAATATCTTTGAGCAGCTTCTGATAGAGATTTTTTGGGAAGGATTCGGTGATATCAATATCCCCCGCCAGATAGCGTTTAGTGGCCGATGACTCCTGGTTGATCGGAATAAAAGTCACTTTTTTCAGTACCGTCTGGGCGTTGTCCCAGTACGACGTATTTGGCTCAACCACCAGCTTTTCATTCACCACGCGATCTTTCAGAACATAGGCACCGTTGCCCACCAGAGCGCCTGGGCGAGTCCACTCTTTTCCGCTCTCAACGTTGGCTTTCTGCACCGGATAAAATGCAAAGCTGGCGGTCAGATTGGCGAACCAGGGCAGCGGTTTATCGAGCTGCACGCGAAGGGTTTTGGCATCCACGGCCGTGATACCAAGCGTATTGGGCTGGGCTTTGCCGTCGATAATGCTCTGGGCATTGGTGATCCCCGCCAGCGCCGCAAACCAGGCAAAAGGCGATGTCGTTTTCGGGTCCACCAGGCGCTGCCAGCTGTAGACAAAATCTTGCGCCGTTACCGGCGTACCGTCTGACCACTTCGCGTTGTCGCGTAAGGTAAATGTCCAGATACGGTTGTCATTGCTCTGCCACTTTGTCGCGACACCAGGGACGAGTTCGCCCTTTTCATTCTGATTCACCAGCCCTTCGAACAGATCGCGGATCACCTGAATTTCCGGTAAGCCGACGGCTTTCGCCGGGTCGAGCGAAGCGGGTTCGTCCTTGATATGGCGGACCAGTTCCTGTTTTTCCGCCAGCTTCGTTCCCTCAGGAATATCAGCTGCATAAGAAACAGAAGTGAGTCCACACAGCCACAGCGCAGTACAGAGCAGCGAAACAGGATGCTTCATGAGATCCCCTTTGGAATGATGGGTGACAAGCAGATGCGTAATTATTTGTTTCAGAACAGAGAAATGCAAACACCTTCGCGCGGAAAGTTGAGATCGGATCAGTTTCTCCGGCCCGTGAAACTATTTGATTAAGCGCGTGTTTTACACAACACTGGCTATAAAGAACTCGCTATCAGGATTTCATATGTCACTTACCCGCCCAAGAACGGAACGTGGCGCTTTCCCGCCCGGAACGGAACATTATGGCCGCTCATTTCTGGGTGCCCCGCTGATCTGGTTTCCTGCCCCGCAGGCCGACCGCCACAGCGGGCTTATCATCGCCGGGACGCACGGGGATGAGAACTCCTCCATCGTCACCCTCTCCTGCGCGCTGCGTACGCTGGCGCCCGATCTGCGTCGTCATCACGTGGTGTTAACGGTCAATCCGGACGGGTGCCAGTTAGGGCTGCGGGCCAACGCGCGCGGTGTCGATCTGAACCGCAATTTCCCGGCGGCCAACTGGCGAGCGGGAGAGACGGTTTATCGCTGGAACAGCGCGGCGGACGAGCGTGACGTGGTGCTCCTCACCGGTGAAAAACCCGGCTCAGAGCCTGAAACCCAGGGGCTGTGCCAGCTCATTCATCATCTACAACCGGCGTGGGTGGTGTCGTTTCACGATCCGCTGGCCTGCATCGAAGATCCACGCCACACGGAGTTAGGCGAGTGGCTGGCAGACGCCTTCGCGCTGCCGCTGGTCACCAGCGTCGGATACGAAACGCCAGGCTCGTTTGGCAGCTGGTGTGCAGACCTCGGCCTGCACTGCATCACGGCCGAGTTCCCGCCCGTCTCCTCTGATGAAGCGAGCGAGAAATACCTGAAAGCGATGACCGGCCTGCTGCGCTGGCAATCTCAGAGGTGAAGTGTCCCGGTAGTAAAATTCAGCGCAGGTGAGACATCCACGGCGAGCCA
This sequence comes from Lelliottia sp. 489, assembly GCF_050435885.1. Classification (NCBI taxonomy): domain Bacteria; kingdom Pseudomonadati; phylum Pseudomonadota; class Gammaproteobacteria; order Enterobacterales; family Enterobacteriaceae; genus Lelliottia; species Lelliottia sp. 489. The sequence goes on from NZ_JBNDLC010000001.1 coordinate 697,457, forward strand.
GGTGGGTCCATCAAGATCGGCGTAGCTCACCTGCTCTGTCAGCGGCAGTGCGGCGCTGATGGCTCTTGAGGTGCAGAGCATACAGCCAAGCATCAGCGCGAACCCGTCAGCCCGGGCCTGTTTCGCCAGCGCCAGCGCTTCAGTTAATCCACCCGTCTTATCAAGTTTAATATTCACCATCTCGTAGCGCCCTTTCAGCCCGGCCAGGCTGTCACGCGTATGGCAGCTCTCATCGGCGCAGATAGGCAACGGGTGGATAAAGTTTTCCAGCGCGGCGTCTTGTGCCGACGGCAGCGGCTGCTCCAGCATCGCCACGCCCAAATCAGCCAGCAGCTGACAGCGCGCGGCCAGCCCTTCACTCTTCCAGGATTCGTTGGCATCGACAATGAGGGTCGCTTCCGGAACCGCGCTGCGGATCGCCACCATCCGCTCGCTAATCAAATGATCGTCCAGCTTCACTTTCAGCAACCGCGCCCCGGCCTCATACAGCGCTTTAGCACTTGACGCCATCTGCGCAGGCTCGCCGATCACCACCGTTTGCGCCGTCACAATGGTCTGCGGCAGGACCACGCCAAGCGAGTCGCTAATCGTATGATTCTGCCGATGCGCCTCCAGCGACCACAGCGCACAGTCGACCGCATTACGCGCCGCACCCGCCGGTAGCGCCTGTTGCAGCGCTTCGCGTGTCAGCCCCTTTTCCAGTTCAGGAACGATAGTCATGATCTGCGCCATCACCGACGCGAGACTTTCCCCGTAGCGAGGATAAGGTGTGCATTCGCCCGCGCCTTTTACACCGTCTTCTTCAATCTCGACGACGACTACGCTGGCTTCGCTACGGCTACCGCGAGAGATCACAAACGGGGTATGCAGTGGCCACGCTTCTTCATAGACCTTGACGGTTCTCATCACTCACTCCTGTAGGGAAAAATAGGTTTGCCGTGTTATCCGCTGTTGTCATACACTAGCCGCGACGTTAACTATATGTAAACAGGAAGATATCTATGTCACAACTCGTTCATTTCCAGGGCAACCCGGTTTCTGTTGCAGGTTCCATTCCGCAGGCAGGCAGCAAAGCACAGGCTTTTACCCTCGTGGCAAAAGATTTGTCTGACGTAACACTGGGTCAGTTCGCCGGTAAACGCAAAGTCCTGAACATTTTCCCAAGCATCGACACCGGCGTTTGCGCTGCGTCCGTGCGTAAATTCAACCAGCTGGCGACCGAAGTCGACAACACCGTGGTGCTGTGCATTTCCGCGGATCTGCCGTTCGCCCAGTCCCGTTTCTGCGGCGCAGAAGGTCTGAGCAACGTTATCACGCTTTCTACCCTTCGTAGCCCTGATTTCCTCGAAAACTACGGCGTAGGTATCGCAGAAGGCCCACTGAAAGGTCTGGCTGCCCGTGCAGTCCTGGTGATCGATGAAAACGACACCGTGATCCTCAGCGAGCTGGTCAACGAAATCACCAACGAGCCAGACTACACCGCTGCGCTGGATGTGCTGAAAGCGTAATAGCATCGCTCATTGCTCAGAATTTCAAAGCCTCGCTGATGCGGGGCTTTCTTTTGTCTGACGTCTGCCCAGCAACGACACTCTTTGTCCCTGTGCACACTATCGAATGGTTGCGGGATGAACTTAACTGTGGAGCAGGCGTGGGGGAAAATTCTGGAAGGGTATGATCCGTTTGGTAACAGGATGCGGTTTTGCGAGATCTAAACAGCATTGGCTATTCAAGTGCAAATTGTCCCCAGTCGCCTTGATCATGACAAGGACCGATGTGAACCGAAGGACAAGCTCGCCTCCGGTTGAGTCACAATTCCGTATTTAATTGGGGCTAAGTGATTGAAAAAAAATAAAAGTTAAAGGATATTATATTTATATTTCTTTTAAGGTTAAAAAATGGATCGTTTACTCAACATTGGTTTTATTAAAATTGGCTACTGGGAATTACAGAACGGACAATTGCATTACATCATGACTGAATCATTTCGGGATGTCTGTAATAACCTTTATGCATTTGTTTGTGATGGTGAAGTAAAATATATTGGTAAAACCACCAGATTACTTAAAAAAAGGATGTATCATTACAAAAAACCGGGCATGTCACAATCAACAAATATAAAAAACCATGGCTACATCCGCGAGGCTTTGCAGAAAAACATCGCTGTTGATATTTTGGCACTCCCGGATAATGGTTTGATGCACTATGGACCGTTTCATCTCAACCTCGCGGCTGGGCTGGAGGATAGTATTATAAAAACAATTGACCCAGAGTGGAATGGCGGTACAAAAAGTATCACAGATGATTCCTCAATGGACAACGAATCAGGTGATCAGATACCCGATGATACGAAAGATGTGGAATTCATCGCATCCGTTGACTACCATTTCAATATGGCACCAACCTACTGGAAACGTGGTTTTTTCAATGTTCCAACCTCCTCCTCTCATGAGTTCTCTCACGATGGGGATAATCTCAGCATCGTAAATTCTGATGGTACCGTTATGCTCACTGCAATCATTAATCGCACAGCGAATAAATCACATACACCTAGAATAATGGGCGGCATAGGATTACGAGAGTTTTTCCAAGAAAGTTACAAAATTGGTGATAGCGTTAGTTTTAGAATGCTTTCAAAAAAAACTATGCAATTAAATTGAATGAGTGTACAGCATCTTTTCAGAGGAGCTGCACCAGCACCGTCCCTGACAGAAGAGTTTAATCTAAAGCGGAATGGATAAATGATTAAAGTTTTTCATAGTAGCCTAATGACGAATAGTGAAGAAGCATATAAGATCTGGCTTCAAGAAAATCCATATGGGTTCGTGGTTAACTTGCTAAAAAGTGCAAAGGGCACCAACCGTCAATCAGACCGTGTGATGACATGTGTTCATAAGGCAAATTGCCATACAATTAATGGCGATGAGAAGTCTGCATTTACAACTAATGCGTATTTTAAATGCTGCTCGACTTCCCAAGAAGAAGTTGAAGCAAAAGCACAATTAATAACTGGGCTAACTTCATTGCGCCAATGTACAAAATGTTTTACCAAAGGGTGTGCTTAACAGTAAATGGTCAATGGGAGTCATGAATGTTTTAAACATCAAACGACTCCCATTAGTCAGACAACTTTTATAGTCATCATTCTTTCGATATTAGTCCAAGAAGCTTAAGCAAACCTCGAACCGTCACCACGTATTCAAAAACTCTGCGATCTCATCGATCCGCGTTTCATCGATACCGGCTTCCCGGGCCATCTCACTCTGCGCCTCTTCGCTGATCTCCTCGTTATTCATTAAACGCGTGATCAGCGACTGGAAATAATAGGCTACAGCGTCGCGCTCTGCTTCGCTGACGGGCTTTGGGGATTCCTTTGAATATTCATCCGCGATGTCATAAAACTTTAAAGGTATTTCATTGCTCATAAATTAAGCCTTAATGTTTGGATAGCAAAAACCCCGCACGCGCGGGATTTTCTCAGTTCTGGTCGTCCGCTTTCTTCTGATTCAGACCGTACTCACGCAACTTATTGGCGATGGCCGTGTGCGACACACCCAGGCGTTTCGCCAGTTTACGGGTGCTCGGATAGTTGCGATAAAGTTGGGTCAACACCGAGCGCTCGAAACGACTGGTGATGTCATCCAGCGAGCCTTCCATCGCCTCTTCGCCAACCGACACGGTTCCCGCATCGTAATCCGGCAACAGAATGTCCTGCGAGCGCAGCTCGTAGCCTTCCAGCTGCGTAAGCGCACGGTAGACGGCGTTTTTCAACTGGCGGATGTTGCCCGGCCAGCCGTAGCGCGTCAGCATCGACCCCAAATCCGCCGAGAGCTTCGGACGCGGCACGCCCTGTTCGTCGGCAAAACGCGCCACGAACAGTTCGGTCAGCGGCATAATGTCCTGCGGACAGTCGCGCAGCGGCGGAATATTCAGGGTCAGTACGTTGAGTCGATAATAGAGATCTTCCCGGAATACGCCCTTTTGCACCAGTTCGACGAGGTTTTTCTGCGTCGCGCAAATGACGCGCACATCGACGTGAACCTCATGATCTTCCCCGACGCGGCGGAAAGTGCCGTCGTTGAGGAAGCGCAGCAGTTTAGCCTGCATCCGCGGCGACATCTCGCCAATCTCATCCAGCAAGACCGAGCCGCCGTTGGCCTGCTCGAAGAAGCCTTTTTTGCCCTCCGGCGCGTGGCCGAACAGTTCGCTCTCAACGGCATCTTCCGGAATAGACGCGCAGTTCAGGGCCAGATAGGGTTTTGCCGCGCGTGGGCTGGCGGTGTGAACCGCATGTGCGAGTAAATCCTTGCCGGTTCCCGTTTCGCCGGTGATCAGCAGCGGCGCAGTGAGATTCGCAAGCTTACGCGCCTGATCCACCACATGCTTCATTTTCGGGCTAACGGCAATAATCTGGCTGAAGGCGCCGACATCCTGGTTGGAGAGATTCTGCAGCTGGCGTCCCATACGGATGGTCGAACGCAGCATGATTACCGCGCCTGTCAGCACGCTGACGTCATTCTCACCGCGCAGATGCACCGGAGTGATCTCCATCAGGAAGTTCTGGCCGCCGATCACCACATGTTCGCTGTGCGTGCCCTGCGGATTGCTGTCGAGCCAGCGCTGGAAATTGAAACCGGCGATCAGCTGCGCCGCGTGATGGTTGCTCAGTTTTTCCTGACTCTGGCCGAACAGCTGGCAGCTCGCCTGGTTGGTGCGCTCCACTTTGCCTTTCAGATCGAGGGATAAAAACGGTTCAGGCATCGCTTCGAGCAGCGCACTTAACGCCAGATGCTCGCGCTCTGACGGCATCCACGGCACGGTACGCACATCCGTAACGCCAGCGATACGGCGGATTTCCGCCATCAGGCTGCTAAAGGTATTAAATTCGATTTCGGCAAAATTGAGATAAATTCGCCCGATAGGGTCGATATCGATGCCGCGCAAATCAATGTCACGCAAAACAAGGAGATCGAGTAATTCGCGGGTCAGGCCGATACGGTCCTGACAGAACACTTCCAGACGCATGGGAAATTCACTCTTTAGCCAGTAACCTTAAAATGATATGTCAGATATCGTCTGGCTGGAAGCTCGCTGTCAACAAATATTGACAGCGAGGTGAATTCTTCAGCGTTTACTGCGGTTTTTTGCTCAATGTCTCTTTCAACTGGCCAATCAGTTCACGACGGAAATCCCCGAGACGCGGTTTATCGTCATTCATCCATGGCAGGGGGCGGCATAATTCCATGGCTTTGATCCCCAGACGCGCGGTTAACAGACCCGCACCGATCCCCTGTGCCGCGCGGGTGGACAGTCGTGCGGCAAGATCCTGAGACATCCAGTCCATCCCCACTTCACGGACCAGTTCACTGGCACCGGCAAAGGCCATGTTCAGCAGAACCAGGCGGAAAAGGCGCAGACGGCTGTAATAGCCCAGTTCAATGCCATACAGCGTGGCAATGCGGTTGATAAGCCGCAGATTTCGCCATGCGATAAAGGCCATATCCACCAGTGCCAGCGGACTGACAGCAATCATCAGCGTCGACTCCGCCGCCGAGCGGCTAATCTCACGCCGAGCCTGCGAATCAAGCACGGGCTGAACGATACTCGCGTAGAGACTCACGATTTCACGGTCGTTTTGCGTTTCATGGATCGCCGCGTACCAGCGCTGCAGAGCCGGATGGGACTGGTCAATCCCGGCCTGGCTCGCCAGTTTTTCACAGAATGCCCGCCCTTTTCCGGTAGCATGACTGTGCAACAGATCGCGCGCTTCGTCGCGCTCATGGGCGCGCTGGCGCAGTCGCCACAGACGACGCCATTCGGTCGCAATCGACCCAACGCCCGCCCCGACGATAAGCGCACCGGCCGCGCAGCCCCCAAGGGCCACCCAGTCCTGGGTCTGCCAGGCATTCATCGTCCACTGCACGCCCTGACCGACCACGCTCACACCAAAGAGCGTCAAACCGGCGGTAACCATTTTGCGCCACAGGCTGCGTTTAGGCCGCAGGGCGGCCTCAACAACCGCTTCGGCCGGCCCTTCGTCCGGCAGCAGTTCGTCAGCAACGACAGGCGCGAATTTCTCGGCCTCCGGGCCACTGAACGCCTGGGCGGATTTAAAGGCTTCGTCGCGCGCCTGCTCAAGCGTGCCGGTAAAATCGATGCGTGGCTTTAAGGGTTCACTCATCGCAGTTTATCTCCTATTAAAAACTCCAGCGCCGCGTCCAGGCGAATATGCGGTAACGGCTGATCGACGTTCATCGCCTGAGGGCGAAACGCTTCAAACTGAAAACCCTGCTTTTCCCAGAACGCCTGCCCCGGCAGACGGGCGGGCACTTCCCCAGGATAGACCGTCAGCGGCTCGCCGTCGCTCAGACGATTACCGCGCAGGGCCGGGATTTTCTCACCGTTGACATCAATCAGCCCGCTCTGCGTCGCCTGCACCGCGGCCAGCCCCAGACAGTCCATGCTAATCCCTTCAAACGCCGCATTTTGCCATGCGTCCTGCACCAGCTGTTGCAGCAGCGACACCATATTCGCGTGCTGATCGACCGTGACATGATCGGCTTTGGTCGCCGCAAACAGCAGTTTGTCGATCACCGGTGAAAACAGGCGGCGGAACAGAGTGCGCTGTCCGTAATGGAAACTTTGCATCAGCTGCGTGAGGGCGAGGCGCATATCGTTGAAAGCCTGCGGCCCGCTGTTCAAGGGCTGCAGACAATCCACCAGCACAATCTGGCGATCGAAGCGCAGGAAGTGATTTTTGTAGAACCCCTTCACCACCTTCTCGCAGTAGTAGTTAAAGCGATCGCGGAGCATCCCGACGTTGGTGTGTTTATCCGCCATCGCCAGTTTTGATTCGCCCCAGCTATCGACATCTGGCCACGGGAAGAACTGTAGCGCAGGCGCGCCCGCCATTTCGCCCGGCAGGACAAATCGTCCAGGCTGGATAAAATGCAGCCCCTGCTGTTTACATTGATGCAGATAATCGGTCCAGGCTTGCGCAATTGCCGCCAGACGGTTCTCGTCGGCCGGAGCCAGCGGGTCTAACCCGGCGCACAGCTCACGCCATTTTGCCGACCACTCCGCGCGCTGCCCCTGCAGCAGTCCGGTCATTTGCCGCGACCAGCTCAGGTAGTCCTGGGCCAGCATCGGCAAATCGAGCAACCACTCACCGGGATAATCGACAATTTCCAGATAGAGCGTGGATGTGTCTTTAAAATGGCGTAATACGGATTCATTAGAACGAAAGCGCAGCGCAAGACGGATTTCGCTCACCCCGCGCGTCGGCGTCGGCCAGGCGGGCGGCGTGCCATACAGCTGTGCCAGCCCCTCGTCATAGGTAAAACGCGGGATGCCAAAGTCGCGCTGCGGTACACGCTTCACGCCGAGCAGGCGCTCTTCGCGCGCGGCACTCAGCAGCGGCAGTCGCGCCCCGGCGTGTAAATTGAGAAGCTGGTTAACCATCGCGGTGATAAATGCGGTTTTGCCGCTGCGGCTAAGTCCCGTCACCGCCAGACGCAAATGGCGGTCTACGCCACGGTTAACCAGTGAGTTGAATTCGTTTTTAAGTCGCTTCATCGCCATCCTGTTTTGCCCCGAAGACCGCTGATATCAGCTTCAGAATACAATAAATTGGGGCAGATCGTTGATTTTCAATTCATTGTCACTGTCATTCCCGTTTTTTCTCCCGTAATATAATCCCACTACCGCTATCATGGAGTTGTAAGGTGTATGTCACCCACCATTTATGATATTGCACGTGTTGCTGGCGTATCAAAATCAACCGTGTCCAGGGTTCTAAACAAGCAAACAAATATCTCCCCGGAAGCACTTGAAAAAGTGCAAAAAGCGATTGATGAATTAAATTATCAACCCAACAAGCTGGCCCGTGCCCTGACCTCTTCAGGTTTTGACGCGATCATGGTTATTTCCACGCGTTCAGCCAAGACCACAGCCGGTAATCCTTTTTTCTCTGACGTGTTACATACCATTACGGAAAAAGCCGAAGAGGAAGGTTTTGACGTTATTCTTCAAACGTCGAAAAGTAGCGAAGATGATTTGCAGAAATGCGAAAATAAAATTAAGCAAAAAATGGTTAAGGGAATTATTATGCTCAGTTCCCCGGCCAATGAATCTTTTTTCCCACGGCTTGATACCTATGGCATTCCCGTCGTGGTAATTGGTAAAGTCGAAGGCGATTTCCAGAATATCTATTCGGTCGATACGGATAATTTCCACGGCAGTATGACGTTAACCGATACGTTTATTCGCAATGGCCACCGTAAAATCGCCTGTCTGCATGCGCCCGTTGATTACCACGTCTCAATAGACCGTCTCGCGGGTTATAAAGCCAGCCTTGAAAAACACAACATTGCCTTTAATGCTGACTGGGTTGTCGACGGCGGATATACCCACGAAAGTGCGCTGGACGCGGCCTGTCAATTGCTTTCCTCAGCACAGCCACCACGCGCCGTTTTCGCCACGGACAGTATGAAACTTCTCGCTCTGTATCGCGCAGCGGAGGAATTAAACCTGATGATCCCGGAACAGCTGGCGATCGCCGGTTATACGGATCCGTTGCTGTCGTTGATATTGACCCCTGCGCCGGCTGGCTTCGAAATCCCTACCCGCCAGTTGGGCGAACAGAGTTGCGATGTCCTGTTCAAACGTATCGCCGGAAAAGAGGCACCACGCCAGGTCATTGTTGACACGGCACTCTCTGAAACGCCCTCTCTTCGTTGAATCCAGGGGCGTCACAGCCCCTGGCAGTCACCCGTCAGAATGCGTAGTTCACGCCGACGCCCGCATAGTGGAAGCGGTCGTTTTTGCCTTCGTCGTGATTTTCCCATTCGTACGCGTATTCCAGCGTCATGGACAACCCATTCGTAAAATCGTACGCGTAGAGCATACCCAGGCGGTTAAAATCATGCCCTTCGCGGTCAGGATCGTCCTGCCAGTCCCAGTTCGACCAGCGATCCAGACCAATTCGGGTATACGGCGTCAGCGTGGTGTTCCCTAACGAAATCGGTAAATAAGCTCGAATTTCCTGCGTCGAGAATTCACCGTTATTCCGGCCGCCGTCCATATTAAACCCGCGCTCTAAATAGTAGTTCGCTTTAGCCGAAAAGGTTTCGTTAATGGTCCAGGTAAATCCGGTTTCGGTTTCGACACGACTGTCGGAATAACCGGTTTTTTCAAGATCGTTGGCAAACTGATACATCGCAAACCAGCCGCTAAAACGCCAGTCATCGCTAAGTTTCAGATCCCAGTCTGGCTGAATTTTATAGCGCTGCATATTGGCGGTGCCGTCTTTCGCGCCGTGTTCATCTTTAAAATGGTAGCCATAATTGCGGATGCCACCGGTCAAACCGAGGGTGAAATCGTCGCTGCCGATAATACGATAGCGCAGCTCAAATTCCGGGCGATCAAAATAGGTCCCGCGTGTCATGCTGCTGTAATCCACCGGACCTTCCTGATACATGGCCAGTGAAATAGTCCATGCGTCCCAGGTGGCATTAAACCAGACGGAAGGCTCATATAATCCATCTTTATCTTCGCCCTGCCCTTCGACGTTTTCAATCTCATACATAGCACCTATATTAAAATGCCATTTTTCTTGATTGTCAGCCGCCTGGGCGCACGTTACCCCTGCGCATAATAAAAGCGCAGCACTTCTGTGTAGAGTACTCATTTGTATATTCCTTTATAAAATAACGACTAAAAAAGCCGGAAAGAAAATTCCCGGCAACGAAATCTTTTTATCTCAGCGCTATTTCGCTATCAGCGTCGAAGAAGTGACATTTATCCATTTCAAACTGAATGGCCAGGTTATCCCCGGCGCGGTAATCGTTGACCGCGCCGGCGCGCAGAACCAGCTCATGTCCACCCACTGTGGCGTAGAGCATAAACTCAGCGCCGGTGAGTTCTGCCACGCTGACTTTGGCTGTGATATCCATGGAGATGCCTGATGAAGTGAGAATGTCTTCGGGCCGGATGCCAAAGACCACCGCCTTGCGCTGATATCCCATCGCATTCAGCACAGCCAGTTTCGTTTCAGGGATCTCCAGACGCAGCGTTTCAGTGACGAAATAACGGCCATCAATTGCCCCGCGAATAAAATTCATGGCCGGTGATCCGATAAAACCGGCAACAAACATATTGGCCGGTTCGTTATAGACTTGCTTCGGTGCGCCCACCTGCTGAATATAACCGTCCTTGAGAATCACAATTCTCGTCGCCATGGTCATGGCTTCCGTTTGATCGTGAGTCACGTAAATCATGGTGGTGTTCAGTTTCTGGTGCAGCTTGCTGATCTCTGCACGCATCTGCACACGCAGCTTGGCATCGAGGTTGGACAGGGGTTCGTCCATCAGGAACACGCCCGCCTCGCGCACAATCGCCCTTCCGAGTGCCACACGCTGGCGCTGGCCACCGGATAACGCCCCGGGTTTTCGCTTCAGATAATCACGCAGCCCCAAAATTTGCGCCGCCCAGCTGACCCTTTCCTCAATGACCGCTGGCGCTATTTTTTGCATCTTCAGACCAAACGCCATGTTGTCGTAGACGGTCATATGCGGATACAGGGCGTAGTTCTGGAACACCATTGCGATATCGCGCGATTTGGCCGGAACATCGTTCATCCGCACCCCATCGATAAACAGCTCACCCGCGCTGATCTCCTCCAGCCCGGCAATCATGCGCAAAGTCGTCGATTTGCCACAGCCCGACGGACCGACAAAGACGATAAACTCTTTATCTACGATTTCGAGGCTGAAATCCTTCACCACATGAACCTGGTTGTCGTAGATTTTTTGAATATGTTTAAGCGATAGCTGAGCCATTATGCCCCCTTAAGTGATGCCTGTTCTGGCCGCGCATGGCCTGCCAGAAATCGGATAAACGCGGCCAGGACAGTTCTTCCGTGGAAGAAAGTGTTAAATCCGCGCCGGATAACTCGCCGCCGATCCCAACCGACAGCATGCCTGCGGCATTGATCGCCTTAATACCCGCCTGCGCATCTTCAATCCCAATCGCCTGCTCCGGTGTGACGCCTAATCCTGCGCAGGCCGCCAGGAAAATGTCAGGATGCGGTTTCGAGAGCTGAATGCGCGATGCGTCGGCGCAAAAATCGAAAGCGTTGGCGATACCCAGTGCCTGGAGGATCGTGGGCGCGTTAAGGGAGACCGACGCCAGCCCGATGCGCACCTTGTTCGCACGGATTTCCGCCAGTAGCTGCGCAATACCCGGCAGAAGTGAATCGCGGGTTAACCCCTTAAGCGATTCGATGTACAGCGCATTTTTGGCCTGCGCCAGTTGCTCGCGCTCTTTCTGGCTGAACGCCTCTTCCATTCCACCGTGGCGCAAAATACGGGCGAGTGACTCCATCCGACTAATACCCTTCAGCCCGGCATTGAACGCCTCGTCAATCGGGATGCCTATCTCTGACGCCACGCTCTGCCAGGCCAGAAAGTGCAGATGCGCCGTGTCGGTAATCACCCCGTCTAAATCGAAAATCACCGCCTTAAACATTGTTGCCGCCCTCCGTGGTAGCGGTCCCAAATTCAGGTAAATTAACAGTACGCGTTTCATGGGCTAAAAGGTGGTGTGCTTTCCCCCAAAGCGTCACTGCAATCGGCGCGCTGGAACGCAGCGTCACTGATGCGCCCTCAACCAGAATATCAAGGCGTGCACCGCGCCACTGAAGAGAGAATTGCAGTCGCTGCCAGTGTGCCGGTAGTTGCGGCGTCAGATGCAGTTCGCCATCAATAATCTGCATCCCTGCAAAGCCCTGAACGACACCCGACCAGATTGCCCCCGTTGCGGCAGCGTGGATCCCATCGTCGCAACTGTGAGGATCGTCACCCAGATCAATCGCCGCACCCGCTCGCCAGAACGCATAGGCGCGGGCAGTATCACCGCAGCGAGCAGCCACAATGCCGTGAATCGACTGACTCAATGAGGAGTCGTGGATCGTGCGCGGCTCGTAAAAGGCCAGATTCGCCGCACATTGTTTGCGGTCGAACTTATCTGGCAACAGATAGTTGAGCATCACCACGTCAGCCTGCTTGAGGATCTGCATTTCATTGACCTCCGCGCGGGAGTAATCCAGCAGAATGGTTTGCTTACCGGCCTGCGCTTTGTAACGGCGAAGATCTATCGCAGGTTTCGCCATAAAGGTGTCATCCTGCGGGATAACCCCCTGCGCATCAGCGGAAGGCAGCCACAGCCGTGCCAGGAATTTCTGCGCCGCTTCTGTAAACGCATCGTCCTGCCGATTAAAGTGTTCCATCAGCGCCAGGGCATCATGGACGTTTTGCCAGGCCATATAGTTGCTAAAGGCATTGTTGTTCACATGCTCGGTATACTCGTCCGGGCCGATAACGTCGTGGATCTCAAGCCGGCCATTCACGTCTGTGGCCCGGGAGATCCAGAACGACGCGGTTTCCATGAGCAGCGCCAGCCCCTCACTGCGCATGAAGTCGCTGTCGCGCGTCGCTTGCCAGTAGGCCACGACGGCCCAGGCGATATCGGCGACGATATGGTGCTCCGCCAGCGCCGACGCCACTTTTTGTCGCAGGCCGGTGCGAATATTGATGGCCGCGAATTCAGGCGTCTCTTCCTGTCCGCTGTCTGCGCTCTCCCACGGAAACAGCGCTCCCGCCCAGCCGTTGCGCTGTGCTTTCTCACGGGCTCCGGCAAGGTTCAGCCAGCGATAACGCAGCAAGCTGCGGGCCGTTTGCGGCCGCGTAAAGAGGTGGAACGGTAACAGGAAGATCTCAGTGTCCCAGAAAACGTGGCCTTTATAGCCTTCGCCGGTCAGCCCTTTCGCCGCGATACTGCAACGCTCGTTGTGCGCAGGCGTCATGGTCGTCAAATGCCAGACCGCGTAGTCGAGGGCGAGCTGATCCTGAGGATCGTCGGACTGCACGCTAACGCGGCTGGTTTGCCAGTGCGTGTCCCAGGCAAGTGCAGACTGTTCCAGCAATGCGTCGTACCCCTGCTCCGCGCAAAGTTTTAGCTCGGCCAGGCTTTTTTGTGCAAAGGCAGACTGCTCAAGTGCTTTATCGTGGCGATGGGTTATCCAGACGATTTTCTCCAGCGTAACTTTCTGCCCCTCTTCTGCCTCCAGCGTATGGTGGCAGTTCAGACGCCGGTTTTTGGCGGTAAAACAGTTTTCACTCGGGGTATCCAGCTGACAGCTCGCGGAGATCACGACGTCAGTCGAGCGATCCTGAGTTTCATACACGCCTTGCATGAAATGCTGATCAAACACCTGAACAGAGGTTTCATCCAGATGCTGTCGACCGCTGTTGGTTTGCGTCGCGTCGATTCCCGTCGAGAAGCTGATGTGCGCAGCGCCGTCCAGGGGAGTGACGGAAAATTGCAGCGCCACCAATGGCAGCTGATCCAGTGAGACAAAGCGGCGGCTGTCGATGCGAAAGCGTTTTCCCCTGGTTGAACGCCAGACCAGGCTGCGACGTAGCTCGCCGTTAGAGAACGCTAACTCACGCTCCCAGCAGAGAAGCTCACCTGCCAGTAGCGAAAAATGCTCGCCGTCCAGCTGCAGTTCAATCCCCATCACATCGGGGAGGTTCACCAATTCCTTCGTTTCGTTGCGCCCTGCGCGGTGGTAAACCCCCGCCAGATACATGCCGCGCGTTTGCTGTGTATAGTCCTCTTCATGGCTGGCGCGAATGCCCATATAGCCATTACCACAGGCCATGATCGACGCGTACTTGTTCAGACTGTGCGGGCTGAACGTGGGTTCTGAAAGACGAGAGAGGTTCAGCATAATTCCACGCTCTCCCGTTTTTCTGCCGATTCATAGAGCGCCTCCACGAGCTGCTGGATCACCAGCCCCTGCTCGGCATCGGCAATCATGACCGGCTCGCCCAGCACATGGCGCACAAATGCTTCCATGCTGCGTAAATGGCGCTGATCGTCCGCGTCGTCGCGGCTTAAAATCGTCTGTAGCTCGCCCCCCACGTCGTCATAAATATGCGCCGGGAATAATGTCGCGCCCGCTTTTTCACCGCAAAATGAGACGTTCATGATCGATTTCTCGCGGATGTTAAGGGCAAACGACGTATCGAGACGTAAGATCCCCCCGTTGCAAAACTCAATAGTGCCAAACAGCGCATCTTCAACGGTGTAGCCTTTGGGGTCCCATTCACCAAACTGCCCGCAATGCTTAGTGGTGCCCAGCTTTTGAAAACTGTGTGCTGTCACGCGTTTCACCGCCGGGAACCCCAACACGTACATCGCCACATCGAGCATATGGATGCCGATATCAATCAACGGCCCACCGCCTTGTAGCGACTTATTGGTAAAAGCACCCCAGCCGGGAACACCGCAACGACGTAACGCCTGCGCGCTGGTGACATAAATCTCGCCAAAGGTGCCGTTTTGGACCGCTTCACGCAGCAGCTGCGCATCCAGCGCGAAACGATGGTGAAAATCGTATGCCAGCACTTTTCCAGCATGCCGGGCCGCCAGACGCATCTCGTCTGCCTGCGCAGGGGTCATAGCGGGTGGCTTTTCGCACATCACGTGGCAACCCGCCTCCAGCGCCGCCATCACATGTTCATAGTGAAAACGATTCGGCGAGCAAACGCTCACGATGTCAGGCTTTGCCTCCTGCAACATCAACCTCGCGTCCTGATACACACCTGCGATAGCGTGGCGCTCAGCAAATGCCTGCGCCTGATCCAGGCGGCTGTCCATGACAGCCACCATCTGCAGATCGCTGCGCGTGGCGTAATACGAGGCATGCACTTTGTCTGCAACCTGCCCGGCACCAAGGATGGCGACGCGCAGAGGCAAAGGTGTAGAAGCACTCATCACGCTCGTCATCCTCAGCAGTCACGTAAATAGTTGAGCGAAGCCTGATAGGCTTTGGCCGGATCCTCCGCGCGCACGCGGCACTCATATACAACGTAGCCTTGATAATCATCGGCGCGGAGCTGATCAAACAGCGCAGCAAAATCGAGCGTGCCGCTGCCAGGCTGATAACGGTGATTGTCGGCGATATGGACATGCCCGAGCCTGTCACGATTATCGTGGAGTGCGCCGGTCAGCGAATCCTCTTCGATATTCATATGGTAGAAATCGCCGATAATCTGCACGTGCTTGAGCGCATTTTCTTCGATATAGCGACGCGCATCCGCCAGCGTGTTGATCATGTGATCCTGATAGCGGTTCAACGGCTCAAGGTAAACGAGGGTTCCGGTACGCGCCGCTACGTCATCTAACCAGCGCAAGGAGGCACTGACCGCTTTGCGATCGCCCGCCAGACTGCGCGGCGAGGTCATCGGCGGCAGTCGGAAGGTAAACATTCCCCAGGCTGCAGGCACGATGATGCCCTTTCCACCCACGTCGCTCAGCGCTTCAAGAATACGTTCGATTTGCTGCAAACCGTTCAGACGGCGCTCTTCGATAAAATCACCGATCCATCCGTCATAGCCGCCACAGGCGGTGGTCACTGGCAGCCCGGTCGCTTTTATGGCGGCTTTCACTTCCGCCAAATTATCAACCAAAAGCTTGCCGTCAATTTCATAGCCATCAAACCCCATTGCCTTGATGTACTGGAATTTTTCAAGAATATCGGTCGGGAAAAAGGCCTGATTTTGTGTTGCAATTTTCATCTTTTGTTCTCGCTTGCTTAAAAAGTCACGCCCATTTTGATGCTCAGTTCCGGATGCTTATCGACATACGTCATGTAGCTTTCCGCACTGGTTTCGAAGCTCACGATCGGATCGATCAGATCGTCGCAGTTGAGGTAGCCATTCATCAGCAGCTCCCAGCAGGTTTCTTCGATGCGTTTACGGTTCCAGCGCGGGTATTCCGGATTCGGCTCGCTGCAGGCGCGTGAGAAGACGATCTTCGCGTTATTGAAATGCGCTTCGCGGCCCAGGTTGAATCCTTCGGCAAAGGGTTTCGCGAATGCGACATAAGAGAGGGTTCCGCCGTAAGCCAGTCCGCGCAGTGCGGATTGCAACGCATCGGCGAAGCCGCTGGTTTCGATAATGATGTCGGCACCCTGCTTTCCGGTGAGCTGTTTAATCTCCAGCCCAACGTCATTGCCGATCGGATTGATGCAGAAATCCGCGCCGTGACGACGGGCGATGTCGCAGCGGTGGTCGATAGGGTCAACGCCAATCACAATGGACGCACCCGCTTTTTTTGCCAGCTGGATAGCGATCTGCCCGATGGCACCTAACCCTACCACCACCACAAAATCTCCGACGCGAACGTTAGCATCACGTACCCCGCTCATGGCGAACTGTGCCGGGTCATAGCAGACGGCGTTTTTCCAGGATGCGCCTTGCGGCATTTTACGTAGCTTGTAGTTGTTAACGGCGTTGACGATTACCGTCTCCTGAAGCGGCCCGTAGCAGCAAACGGAATCCCCGATCTGGTAATCCGTGACCTCTGAGCCGCATTCGATGATGTCGCCAACAATCATGTTGCCCAGCTGGAATTTACCGAACTCAATACCGCGCGCAGCACCCTCGGCACGCGGTGTGAAGAGTTGCCACTCAGCATTGAACTCTTCGTCAATAAAGGGGCTTGCGGCCCGGAAATCGACCACTTCTGTTCCGTGCTTTGGCGCGCCGTAACGGGCGCGAATTTTGACTTCATTTGCCGCCACAGGGCGATCTTCGTACTGGACCAGCGCGGCTACGCGCGGCGCTGTCGCAACTAATTTTTTCATGACTACTCCTTGTTAAAAACAGGCCGCCTCAGCCCTTTACGCCACCGGCGGTCAAACCACTTTTTATGAAACGTTCAGAAAGCGCATACATCACAACCACCGGCAATGCCGTCACCAGGGACGCGGCCATCATGCGGCCCCAGATATAGTCCGGCGTACTGAAGAGCGTGTTCAGCCCGACCGGCAATGTGAAGTTGCTGGCGCTTGAGAGGAAAATCGATGCAAACAGGTAGTCGTTCCAGGCCACCATGAAGCAATAGACAAACACCGAGACCAAGCCGGAGATGGCAAGCGGGACGGTGATACGGAAGATAATTTGCAGACGGTTTAGCCCATCCATCATCGCCGCTTCTTCAATTTCGTCCGGTATGGTGTCGAAATAGCTTCTGAGCATGAAAACAGCCGTCGGTAGCGTCTGAGTCACCATTGTGATGATCAGCGCCAGTTCGGTGTCGTAAATGCCGAGCGCGGTAATAATTTTGAACAGCGGCACCACCAGTAAAATCCCTGAGAACATATAGACGCTATAGAAGCTGGCATTGATAGTGGCCCGCCCTTTAAAGCGAAGTTTCGACAGCGCGTAGGCCCCGAGTGTCCCCAGGAATACCGCAATAACCGACGAACTCAGGGAGACCAGCAAACTGTTCCTGAAATAGTTCACAAACGGGAAAATCAGCGGGTTAAAGATGTCGATGTAGTGCTGCAACGTCCATGCCTGCGGCAGGATCGTCGGATGCAGAGAAATCGCCTCTTTCGCACTTTTGAACGAGGTCATGAGCATCACGAAGAACGGAAACAGCGTGATGAGCAGAAACAGCGCCAGTCCGACGTAAAATCCGACGCGACTGAGGGTGCGTTTACTTGTTGCCATTGAGGTTTACCCTTTTTCTGGTCAGCAGGATGACGGCGAAAATAATCACAAACAGCACCACTGAGATGGCGGCCGCTTTCCCCAGATCGTTAAAAGCAAACGCCGTTTTGTAGAGATAGACGCCGAGAATATCGACCTTAGTGGTGAGCAGATAAACGTCCGCGAACATATAGAACATCCAGATGGTCCGCAGTGTCAGCACGGTTGCCAGCACCGGCATGATCGCGGGAAGCGTCACGATCCGAAAACGCTGCCAGCCGTTCGCACCATCCATCTCTGCCGCCTCGTACAGTGATTTATCGATGGTCTGCAAAATCGCCAAAAACGAGATAAATGCGTACGGGAAGTAGCGCCAGATGGCGAACAACACCACCAGCACAAAGCTGCTGCCGGGGTTGTCAAACCACAGCGGCGCCTGGTCGTACAGGTGCAGCACATCAACGCCCAGATAGTTCACGATGCCGTAGCCGTTGTTGAACATGTATTTCCATGCAAACACCAGCGAGATGGACGGTGTGACGTACGAGAGGATCACCAGTGAACGCGCCGTTTTACGCAGGCGAAACTCGCGATTGAAGAAAATCGCCACGGCCAGACCCAGGCCAGTGCTGCCAAGCACCACCAGCGCCGTATACCAGAAGGTCATCCACAATGAGTGCCAGAACGCGGAATCCCCCAGAATCCGGATATAATTCTCCAGACCGACAAAGGTGGCGCTGATACGCGGATTCAGCGGCAGGCGTAAAAAACTGATTTCGATATTCGAAATCATCGGCCAGGCTACCAGGCCCCCCAGCAATATCAGGCTGGGGGCCAACAGCAGCATGGCGAAAGGCAGATCGGAACGGCCAGTAAACAACCTCTTCATAATTCCCTTCGCGGTGCGCTCCTATCGTTGTGAAATCAGATCGGCCAGACGCTTCTGGCTATCGTTTAACGTGGTGGAGAGATCTTTCTTCCCGACCGTCACGTCATGCACCATCGAACTGATCACACCCGAACCGGTGACGTCGCCCATACGCGTAAAGTTTTTGTCGCCGACAGCACCAAAGACCTGCACGTTGGGGAACTGGGCTATCAGCTCATACGGAAGCTGACCAAACGCCTGTATGACGTTGTTGTTTTTCCACGACGCGGTATCCACCACCCGTTTGTTGACCGGCAGCGCCGCACCCGGCGACATCATCACCCAGTCGGCTGCGTTTTGAGCCTGCTCCATCCAGGTGACGAAGGTTTCTGCCGCTTTGGTTTCTTCCTCGGTTTGCCCGTTGGTGATGGTCAGTGATGTCACCATGCCGTAAACCGCCGAGGATTTTTCCGTCGGCACAACAAACCCGAGATCGGCCGGATTGCCATCTTTAAATACCGCAGGAAGGATGTAGGTGGAGTAGATCGCCATTGGCGCGGAGCCGTTCATAAAGGCGTCTTTAATTTCCATCACATCGTTGGAGCCCGGCATGGTGGTTGCCGCCAGATCGCGATAGAACGCCAGCGCTTTCGCCATCTCTGGCGTATTGATGACCACATTCCCTTTCGCATCGAAGACGTTCGCACCACCCGACAGCGCAAACTGAGAGAATGCCTGTTCGGTCATGACACTTTCCGCCGTCGGTAAGGCGATACCGTACTGTTTTTTCTCAGGGTGATTCAGGGTCTGACTGGCTTTGAGCAGTTGCTCCCAGGTCGCAGGCTCCTGAATCCCCGCAGCGGCCAGCACCGATTTGTGGTACCAGACGCCGGAAAGCCACGCGCTAACCGGAACACCTGTCCACGCCTTACCGTCTTCCGTGCGCACCACGCGCAGAATGCCGTCGTAGAACGTGTTTTCACCGACAGCGCCAATCGCGGCGCTGATGGCATCGCGGTCGAGCAGCTGTTCTTTGTCCATCACTTTGGCGTAGTCGTGACTGACTTCTATCACCTCAGGCAAAGCGCCTGTACGGGCCAATGTAATCACCTTGGTGTTATAGGCATCCTCTTCCACCGGAACCTGTTTTACCTTGATGGACGGGTTGTCTTTCTCGAAGCGTTCAATAAGTTGAGTGATTACCGCCTGGCGCTCCTGCTCCACCGACGAGTGCATGAATTCAATGGCGACTACTTTATTGTTGTCATCCCGACAGCCTGACAACAGGGCGCACGAAACCAGTGCTGATAACAGCACAATTTTAGGCATCTTCATTTTTATCGTCCTTTTAGATTTCTTTAATCCACATAACCTGCCACGGATTAAGGGTTACAGAATCTCCGTTAACAGGCATTCCCGTAAGTAATTCCACCCCAGAGTGAATTCCCGAGGAAATAATTTTCGCATGTTCATTAAAGTTAAACAGCGCCGCGATCCGCTCACCATTATCTGCGACACGAATGATTCTAAGAACATGCTGATTCGGTGCGTCATAAAATGCTGTGCTGTCAGGATGAAACGCTTTTTGCTGGCGGCGCAGTGAAAGCATATTTTTTAATGCAGTATAAATTTTGCATCTAAGACTACTATGACATTCCAGCTCGTTATCAATTTCACCCTCGTGATATTTCCGCCGATTTATCGCCCGATTATAACCCTGCCGCTCAACGTTATCATAATCGTTACGAGAGCCAATAATGCTTTGAATATAAATTGCGGGCACGCCTGGAAAACTTAATAACACGGCATGAGCC
Source organism: Lelliottia sp. 489 (assembly GCF_050435885.1). Taxonomy (NCBI): domain Bacteria; kingdom Pseudomonadati; phylum Pseudomonadota; class Gammaproteobacteria; order Enterobacterales; family Enterobacteriaceae; genus Lelliottia; species Lelliottia sp. 489. The sequence goes on from NZ_JBNDLC010000001.1 coordinate 717,697, forward strand.
AGAAGGAATCGGGCAATACGTTCGTCATCTGAACTGTCTTGTCGACTTAATGCATCCAGATAAGTCACATTAATTTCATAGGGGCTGCGGCTGCCGTCCGGATTATTTTTCCAGTTTACCAGCGCGCCTTCATGCTGGAGTTTTTCGACCAGTGCCAGAATATCGCTCTCAGGAATAATCCCGCGCACCGGGTTCAGGCCAATACCGTCGTGGGAGGCGAGGAAGTTAAACCAGGTGGTCTTCGATGAAGGCAGCGTCAGCTGCTGCGCCCACTGGCATAGGGCCTCAACGTTTTGGCTATGCACGCTGTGAAGCACCAGCGGCGGCAGTGAAAACTGATAGACCATCTGCGCTTCGTTTGTGCCATCGCCGAAGTAAGAAATGTTGTCTTTATGGGGGACATTGGTTTCAGTGATAATGACCGTACCGGGCGCAACTTCTTCGGTGATCGCGCGGAACAGCTGAATCAGGCGGTGAGTTTGCTCCAGATGAATACAGGTCGTTCCTGGAATTTTCCACATAAACCCGACCGCATCCAGGCGGATGTAATCGGCACCTTCAGCCAGATACTTCAGTAGCACATCGACCATGGCGATAAGGACCTGCGGGCTGGCAAAGTTGAGGTCAACCTGGTCTTCGCTGAAGGTTGTCCACAGGTGGCGCACCGTGCCCTCTGCCATTGTGAACGGTGTTAACAGCGGCAGTGCGCGCGGACGGGTAACGGCTGATAAATCCGTTGCCGGGTCTACGGCGATAAAAAATTCTTCAAAGCCGGGGACCTGGTTTAAATAATTGTTGAACCACTCACTTTTGGCTGACATATGGTTGCAGACAAAATCAAACATCAGATTCGTTGATTTTTTTAACTCAGCCACATCGCCCCACTCACCTGTTTCTGGTGCCACACGGTGATAATCGACGACCGAGAATCCATCGTCCGAAGACCACGGATAAAAAGGCAAAAGATGGACGTGAGAAAATGAATCAGACAGCCAGCGATTATAAAATCGCGTGAAGACAGGCAGCGCTTTTTCGTTGCGATTTTGAAACTGATCGGCATAGGTAATTAATACCACATCCTTTTCATCCCAGTTCGCCTTACGCTGATGACTAATAACCTTTCGCGCGTTTCCTATCTTTTCCTGAAGAATACTAAAATCCTTATGAGAAAAAGAATCGCCATAAATAAGATTAATTAAATGCGTTATTTTATTGTTCACGTTGATTTCCATGGTAGCGGTCCCACGGAAAGCAATCTACTCCCCATAAAAATTTCTGTCAACGAACCTCAGGGATCAAAAGTGCAAATAAAAAGCGGCTCTGCTCATTAATGTGAGCTAACGCAAAGAAAGGATGAAACAATGATAATGATATTCAAAACGGGGCTGATGCCCTCTCTCGCGATGAGAGAAGGCATTTAATGAAGGGGAGCGTCAGGAAAAATAACGGCGGGAAAAACGGCCTGCGACCTTCTTGAGCAGCGGCTCCAGTGCCACGGCCAGTAACATTCTGATCGGTTTCCGGGCAACAGATTTCACCGCCCAACCCGCCACACCTGCCGGGCCATAACGTAGCGCGGTCAGTAAAACGAATTTGCCTGCAATTTTAAGGCCCGGTTTCATTTTCTGACCGGCCTGCTGCCAGTTGCGATTCATATTTTTATCTCTCTGTTAAAGCTGACGAAAACGACTTCTCAGCGTAAACGTGTCGGACGTGACATAACGTTCCATTTCGCGCAGACGCTTCTCGCCGGAGGCCAGTTCGGCGTCCACCGAGTCGAGCAAATCGCTGCTGGTCGGCGCATCTTCCGATGACATGGCGCTGTCCGGCATCGGATCGAGCACGAAGGACAAAATGATGTACGCCACCAGGGTAAAGAATGCCAGACCAAAGAAGATCGACAGCACGGTGACCACACGCACCAGTTTCACTGGCACATCCAGATAGCGCGCCAGCCCGGCGCACACGCCGCGCACCATCCCCTGCTGGGGGATGCGCCACAGTTTTTTATTTAAATTCAGTCCGCCCATTAATTCTCCCTCCAGTTTGGATGTTCAGCGTCCAGAATGGATTCGAGCGCCTGGATGCGTTCACGCATTTTTTTCGCGTCATCGGTGAGCTGCAACAGCCGTTGCTGCTCGCTTTGCGAGAGCTCGCCCCGGGAAGAGCGGTTGCTGTAGTGCAGCCATAACCAGATCGGCAGAACGAAAAGCACGAAAATGGTCAGGGGAATAGCCAGAAACAGCGCACTCATAGGGTCTCCTTGTCTTACGATGCGTTGCGGCACGCGGAAGTGCCGCATTCATTATTATTGGTTGTCTTGCTTCATTTTGGCTTTCAGCACCGCAAGTTGCTCGCTGATTTCGTCATCCGCTTTCAAATCGGCAAACTGCTGATCCAGCGTTTTCTGTTTGCCAAAGCTGTGGCTCTCGGCCTCGGCTTCCATATGGTCGATGCGGCGTTCAAAAGATTCGAAACGCGCCATCGCCTCATCCAGTTTACCGCTATCCAGCTGACGGCGAACGTCGCGGGATGAGCTGGCCGCCTGGTGGCGCAGCGTCAGAGCCTGCTGGCGAGCACGTGTTTCGCTGAGTTTGTTTTCCAGCTCCGCGATCTCTTTTTTCATGCGGGTGAGCGTTTCATCCACCAGCGTAATTTCATGCTCCAGCGTCGCGACGATGTCGGTCAGCTTTTGTTTTTCGATCAGCGCCGAACGGGCCAGATCGTCTTTATCTTTACGCAGCGCCAGTTCCGCTTTTTCCTGCCACTCGCTCTGTTGTGCGGTAGCCTGCTCGATACGACGTGACAGCTGTTTCTTTTCAGCCAGCGCACGCGCAGAGGTGGAACGGACTTCAACCAGCGTGTCTTCCATTTCCTGAATCATCAGACGCACCAGCTTCTGCGGGTCTTCCGCTTTCTCCAGCAGCGAGTTGATGTTGGCGTTCACGATGTCGGCAAAACGAGAAAAAATACCCATAATTCAATCCTCACATTTCTGTTATCGGGCGATGCCCTGCTGATGAGCTAATACAATTCCCGTGCCAAGTTTTTATCTTATTGATTTATATGATTGTGGTTGATTTTACACCACGGACATCCTACTCTCACCTGGTGAATATCGCTAACGAGTGGTTAATTTCATCATGGCTGATTACAAAGACAATTTACTGGGCGAAGCGAACAGTTTTCTTGAGGTGCTGGAGCAGGTTTCGCGCCTGGCCCCGCTCAATAAACCGGTACTGATTATCGGTGAGCGCGGCACCGGAAAGGAGCTTATCGCCAACCGTCTGCATTATCTGTCCGGGCGATGGGACGGGCCGTTTATCTCCTTAAACTGCGCGGCGCTGAACGAGAATTTGCTGGATACAGAGCTGTTCGGCCATGAGGCGGGGGCCTTTACCGGCGCGCAAAAACGCCATCCCGGACGTTTTGAGCGTGCAGACGGCGGGACATTGTTTCTTGATGAACTGGCTACCGCCCCGATGCTGGTGCAGGAAAAACTGCTGCGCGTGATTGAGTACGGCGAGCTGGAGCGCGTGGGCGGCAGCCAGCCATTGCAGGTGAATGTGCGCCTGGTGTGCGCCACCAATGCCAATTTGCCGGAAATGGTGGCGGAGGAGAAATTCCGCGCGGATCTTCTCGATCGTCTGGCCTTTGACGTGGTGCAGCTCCCGCCCCTGCGCGAGCGCCGCAGCGATATCATGCTGCTGGCCGAGCAGTTCGCCATTCAGATGTGCCGCGAGCTTGGAATGCCGCTGTTCCCCGGCTTTAGCGATTACGCGCGGGAAACGCTGCTGGACTACCGCTGGCCGGGCAATATTCGTGAGCTGAAAAACGTGGTGGAGCGTTCCGTGTATCGCCACGCCAGCAGTGAGACTGAGCTGGATAACATTATTATCGATCCCTTTTACCGCGCCGCGCCGACAAAGCCAGAACCGACGCCGCATGCCGATACCCCTTCTCTGCCGCTCGATTTGCGCCAGTTTCAGCACAAACAGGAACACCAGTTGCTCGAACTGAGCCTGAAAGAGGCAAAATATAACCAGAAGCAGGCAGCCGAACTGCTGGGTCTGACCTACCATCAATTAAGGGCATTGCTCAAGAAGCATCAAATGCGCTGACATTATCGGCACTTACCTGCAGACATTTTTACGAATCAGGGGTAAGTGCGATACACTTTGCAGATCGAATCTTAAAACCCTGAAAATTATGCGTCTGGTTTTATCGTCCCTGATTGCACTCGGTCTGTTTAGCCGCCTGGTCTTTGCTGCGCCCGAACAGACTGCGCTTCCTGATATTCGCGACAGTGGTTTTGTCTATTGCGTGAACGGGCAAGTCGACACCCTGAACCCACAAAAAGCAGGCAGCGGCCTGATTGTCGACACCCTCGCCGCACAGCTTTACGATCGCCTGCTCGATGTTGACCCTTACACCTACCGCCTGGTGCCGGAGCTTGCCGAGAGCTGGGAAGTGCTTGATAACGGCGCAACCTACCGTTTCCATCTGCGCGACGATGTGGCGTTTCAGTCGACGCCGTGGTTTAAACCGACCCGTAAGCTGAACGCCGATGATGTGGTGTTTACCTTCCAGCGTATTTTTAACCGCAATCACCCGTGGCATAACGTCAACGGCGGCAGTTTCCCCTATTTCGACAGCCTGCAGTTTGCCGATACGGTTAAAGACGTGCGTAAGCTGGACAGCCGGACGGTGGAGTTTCGTCTGGTGCGCCCTGACGCCTCTTTCTTATGGCACCTGGCTACCCACTATGCGTCGGTCATGTCGGCGGAGTACGCCGATAAGCTGACAAAAGTGGATCATCAGGAGCTGCTCGACCGCCAGCCGGTCGGAACCGGTCCGTTCCAGATGGCGGAATACCGGGCTGGTCAGTATATTCGGTTACAACGTCACGAACACTTCTGGCGCGGCACGCCGCTGATGCCGCAGGTGGTGGTCGATCTCGGCTCCGGCGGGACGGGCAGATTGTCCAAGCTGCTGACCGGCGAATGCGATGTGCTCGCGTGGCCTGCCGCCAGCCAGCTGACGATACTGCGCGACGATCCGCGCTTACGTCTGACCCTGCGCCCCGGTATGAACATCGCTTATCTGGCCTTTAATACCGACAAGCCGCCGCTGAATAACCCCGCCGTGCGTCATGCCCTCGCACTGGCGATCAATAACCAACGCCTGATGCAGTCTATTTATTACGGTACCGCTGAAACGGCGGCGTCGATTCTGCCGCGTGCGTCCTGGGCCTATGACAACGAAGCGAAAATTACCGAATACGATCCGGCTAAAGCGCGCGAGCAGCTCAAAGCGCTGGGCGCGACCAACCTCACGTTGCAGCTTTGGGTCCCGACCAGTTCACAGGCGTGGAACCCGAGTCCATTAAAAACGGCGGAATTGATCCAGGCGGATATGGCTCAGATCGGCGTGAAAGTGGTGATAGTCCCCGTCGAAGGCCGCTTCCAGGAGGCGCGTCTGATGGATATGAATCACGATCTGACGCTCTCTGGCTGGTCGACGGACAGTAACGATCCCGACAGTTTCTTCCGCCCGCTGCTGAGCTGTGCCGCTATTCGTTCCCAGACCAACTACGCTCACTGGTGTAACCGTGAATTTGATACGGTGCTGCAAAAAGCGTTGTCGTCCCAGCAACTGGCCTCGCGTATTGAGGCTTACGACGAAGCGCAAAACATCCTGGCCCGCGAACTGCCGGTGTTACCGCTGGCCTCTTCTCTGCGATTGCAGGCCTATCGCTATGATATTAAAGGTCTGGTGCTCAGCCCATTCGGCAACGCTTCGTTCGCAGGCGTGTCGCGTGAGAAACAAGATGAGGTGAAAAAACCATGATTATTTTTACCTTACGCCGTCTGTTGCTGCTGGCAGTGACGCTGTTTTTTCTGACCTTTATCGGCTTTAGCCTGAGCTATTTCACGCCCCATGCCCCGCTGCAGGGATCGTCCTTCTGGGATGCCTGGATGTTCTGGTTTAACGGCGTTTTGCACTGGGACTTTGGTGTCTCCAGCATTAACGGCCAGCTGATCTCTGAGCAGCTGAAAGAGGTGTTCCCGGCGACCATGGAGCTGTGCATTCTGGCTTTTGGTTTTGCCCTGCTGGTGGGCATTCCGGTGGGGATGCTGGCGGGAATCACTCGCAATAAATGGCAGGATAAGCTGATCAGCGCCCTCGCGCTGCTTGGCTTCTCGATTCCGGTGTTCTGGCTGGCGCTATTGCTGACGCTGTTCTTCTCTCTGACCCTGGGCTGGCTGCCGGTCTCGGGTCGCTTTGATCTGCTGTACACCGTCAAAACCGTCACAGGATTTGCGATTATCGACGCCTGGCTTTCTGACTCCGTCTGGCGTCACGAAATGATCATCAGCACCCTGCGCCACATGGTGCTGCCGGTGCTGACGCTGGCGGTCGCGCCAACCACGGAAGTCATTCGCCTGATGCGCACCAGCACTATCGATGTGTTTGAGCAAAACTACGTGAAAGCAGCTGCCACTCGTGGCCTCTCTCGCCTGACGGTTTTACGTCGTCACGTCCTGCATAACGCCCTTCCGCCGGTCATTCCGCGCCTGGGGCTGCAATTCTCCACCATGCTGACCCTGGCGATGATTACCGAAATGGTGTTCAGTTGGCCGGGTCTGGGCCGCTGGATGATCAACGCCATTCGTCAGCAAGACTATGCGGCGATATCTGCCGGTGTGATGGTGATCGGTTCGTTGGTCATTATCGTGAACGTGATTTCTGACATTTTGGGTGCGATGGCCAACCCGCTGAAACATAAGGAATCGTATGCCTTACGATAGCGTATACCGGGAGAAGCGCACGCCCGGCGTAGTCCGTACCGTATGGCGCAAATTCTACGGCGACACCACAGCGATGATCGGTTTGTACGGCTGTGGCGGCCTGGCGCTGCTCTGTATTTTTGGCGGCTGGTTTGCCCCTTACGGGCTTGATCAGCAGTTCCTCGGCTATCAGTTGTTACCACCGTCGTGGTCGCGCTACGGCGAAGTGTCGTTCTTCCTGGGCACGGACGATTTAGGTCGCGATGTGCTGAGTCGCCTGTTAAGTGGCGCGGCCCCGACCGTCGGCGGCGCGTTCGTCGTCACGTTCGCCGCGACCTTCTTTGGCCTGGCGCTCGGGGTGTTTGCGGGCGCCACGCACGGCCTGCGTTCGGCGGTGCTGAACCATATTCTCGATACCCTGCTGTCGATCCCGTCTCTGCTGCTGGCGATTATCGTGGTGGCGTTCGCCGGGCCGCACCTGTCCCATGCGATGTTTGCCGTCTGGCTGGCGCTGCTGCCGCGCATGGTACGCTCGGTTTACAGCATGGTGCATGATGAGCTGGAAAAAGAGTACGTGGTGGCGGCGCGTCTAGACGGCGCCACTACGCTGAATATTTTGTGGTTCGCGGTGATGCCGAATATCGCCTCGGGGCTGGTGACCGAAATCACCCGCGCTCTGTCGATGGCCATTCTGGATATTGCCGCGCTCGGTTTTCTCGATCTCGGCGCGCAGCTGCCCTCGCCTGAATGGGGGGCAATGCTCGGCGATGCGCTCGAACTGATCTATGTCGCGCCGTGGACGGTGATGCTGCCCGGTGCCGCCATTATGGTGAGCGTGCTGCTGATCAACCTGCTGGGCGACGGTATTCGCCGCGCAATTAATGCGGGGGTGCAATAATGCCGTTACTTGATATCCGCAATCTGACCATTGAATTTAAGACCGGCGAAGGCTGGGTGAAAGCGGTCGACCGCATCAGTATTACCCTGGCCGAGGGTGAAATCCGTGGGCTGGTGGGCGAATCCGGTTCAGGTAAAAGCCTTATCGCAAAAGCGATCTGCGGTGTCGCCAAAGATAACTGGCGCGTGACCGCAGACCGTATGCGTTTTGACGATATCGATCTCCTGCGCCTGTCGCCTCGCGAACGGCGCAAGCTGGTGGGTCATAACGTGTCGATGATCTTCCAGGAACCGCAGTCGTGTCTCGACCCGTCGGAACGCGTCGGTAAACAGCTGATGCAGAATATCCCTGGCTGGACCTATAAAGGCCGCTGGTGGCAGCGTGTCGGCTGGCGTAAACGCCGCGCGATTGAGCTGCTGCACCGCGTGGGAATTAAAGACCATAAAGATGCGATGCGCAGTTTCCCTTACGAGCTGACGGACGGTGAGTGCCAGAAGGTAATGATTGCCATTGCGCTTGCCAATCAGCCGCGCCTGCTGATCGCCGATGAGCCGACCAACGCCATGGAGCCGACCACCCAGGCGCAGATTTTTCGCCTGCTGTCGCGTCTGAATCAGAACAACAACACCACCATTCTGCTCATCAGCCATGACCTGCAGATGCTGAGTAAATGGGCGGACAAGATCGACGTGATGTACTGCGGTCAGACGGTAGAAACGGCCATCAGTGAAGATTTGGTGACGACGCCGCACCATCCGTATACCCAGGCACTGATTCGCGCGATCCCGGATTTTGGCAGCGCGATGCCGCATAAAAGCCGACTGAATACCCTGCCGGGCGCTATCCCGCTGCTGGAGTCGCTGCCGATTGGCTGCCGACTTGGCCCTCGCTGCCCGTACGCCCAGCGCGAATGCATTGAAACGCCCCGCCTGACCGGCGCGAAAAACCATCTGTACGCCTGTCATTTCCCGCTGAACATGGAGAGAGAGTAAATGGTCGAAACGTTGCTGGAAGTTCGCAACCTGAGTAAGACCTTTCGCTATCGCACGGGGCTGTTTCATCGTCAAACTGTCGAAGCGGTGAAGCCTCTCAGCTTTACCCTGCGCGAGAAGCAGACGCTGGCGATTATCGGCGAAAACGGATCGGGGAAATCTACGCTCGCGAAGATGCTGGCGGGGATGGTCGAGCCGACGGCGGGTGATGTGCTGATCGACGACCATTTTCTGTCGTTTGGCGACTATTCGTTCCGCAGTCAGCGCATTCGTATGATTTTCCAGGACCCGTCGACGTCGCTCAATCCGCGTCAGCGTATCTCGCAGATTCTGGATTTCCCGCTGCGACTGAATACCGACCTGGAGCCAGAAGAGCGGCGTAAACGTATTATTGAAACGCTGCGCATGGTCGGCCTGCTGCCCGATCACGTCAGCTATTATCCGCACATGCTGGCACCGGGGCAGAAACAGCGTCTTGGGCTTGCGCGCGCGTTGATCCTGCGTCCGAAGGTGATTATCGCCGACGAAGCGCTGGCATCACTCGATATGTCGATGCGTTCACAGCTCATCAACCTGATGCTTGAATTGCAGGAGAAACAGGGTATTTCGTATATCTATGTGACCCAGCATTTAGGAATGATGAAACACATCAGCGACCAGGTGCTGGTGATGCATCAGGGTGAAGTGGTGGAGCGCGGAAGCACCGCCGATGTGCTGGCCTCCCCGCTGCACGACCTGACCAAGCGCCTGATTGCCGGGCATTTCGGTGAGGCGCTGACGGCTGATGCCTGGCGCAAGGATAAATGACACCGGCCATATAAAGTGGTCGGATTAACTCTGAACGCGACACGTGCTATTATCGCCGCGTTTTAACGACGATCGCCACGATGAGAGGGCGTTCGCCATAACAATGAATATAAGGATCTAAGCTATGGGTTTTCTTTCCGGTAAGCGCATTCTGGTGACTGGCGTTGCCAGCAAACTGTCCATCGCCTACGGCATTGCACAGGCTATGCACCGCGAAGGCGCTGAGCTGGCGTTCACCTACCAGAACGACAAGCTGAAAGGCCGCGTTGAAGAGTTCGCCGCGCAGCTGGGTTCCAGCATCATTCTGGAATGCGACGTTGCACAAGACGAAAGCATCGATGGCATGTTTGCTGAGCTTTCAAAAGTCTGGCCGAAATTCGACGGCTTCGTTCACTCAATCGGTTTTGCACCGGGCGATCAGCTGGACGGCGACTACGTGAATGCGGTAACCCGTGAAGGCTTCAAAATCGCTCACGACATCAGCTCTTACAGCTTTGTGGCGATGGCTAAATCCTGCCGCACCATGCTGAACCCAGGCTCCGCTCTGCTGACCCTGTCCTACCTGGGTGCTGAGCGCGCTATCCCTAACTACAACGTGATGGGCCTGGCGAAAGCCTCTCTGGAAGCTAACGTGCGCTACATGGCGAACGCGATGGGTCCTGAAGGCGTGCGTGTTAACGGTATCTCTGCTGGCCCAATCCGTACGCTGGCGGCATCCGGTATCAAAGATTTCCGTAAAATGCTGGCGCATTGCGAAGCGGTTACGCCGATTCGTCGTACCGTCACCATCGAAGACGTGGGTAACTCCGCAGCCTTCCTGTGCTCTGACCTCTCTGCGGGTATTTCCGGCGAAGTGGTTCACGTTGACGGCGGTTTCAACATCGCGGCAATGAACGAGCTGGAAATCAAATAAGTGTTTCACTCTCTTCCCGCACGGGAAGAGAGTTTTTCTCCCGCCAGAACCGCCCTTTTTCCCGTCGTTATTCCGTTCCGCTATTTGTTATCACCTAACAATATTTTTCGCACTGAAAGCCATGCGCCAGGATATTGATCGCCATTTGAGATCAAGGAACGCACATGGAACAACGCCGCTTTACCGGCAAAGGCCACTGGTATCATGAGACCCAGACAAATCACTGTCGGGATGATGTTTTGCCGCTGGTTCCCGAGGCCGCTCATGTCGACGATCGTTTTCTGCTCGATTTAGCCTTGCCCACAGAGATTGTGACCCCGTGCGAAAGCTGGCTGAAACCGGCGCGTGCGCTGTGCGATTTACTGTTCCCGTTGCATATCGCGGTGAATCGCCTGCACACGCTCAGCGCCTATGACCGCCTGAGCACCGCGTTGACCGTGGCGCAGGCCTGTGGTGTTCAGCGACTGTGTAACCACTATGCCGCCCTGCTCGCCCCACTTCCCGGCCCTGACTCCTCGCGTGAAAGTAATCAACGCCTCGCCCAAATCACCCAGTACGCCCGCCAGCTGACCAGTTCGCCGGATATTATCGATGGCAAAGCGCAGCTGCAGCTCGATGAGGTCGGCCTAACGACCTACGACGTTATTGTCATCAACCAGATTATTGGCTTTATTGGTTTTCAGGCCCGCGTCGTAGCGTCATTTCAGGCAATGCTGGGGCACCCTGTGCGCTGGCTGCCTGGACACCATATTCCGCCGCATGCGCTGATTCCTGATGTGGATATGAGTGCGTGGGAGCCGATTTTCCCGGGCGTAGAGTTACGCTATGCCACCGCTCAGCAGCTGGAATCGCTCTCCCGCTGGCAGGCAGAGCCGCTGTTACGTGAGCTAACGCCAGTCCTGTGTCACGAACCGGCGCTGCTCGAATGCTTAGGGGAATTTCTGCAAAGCGATATGCACGCGGCAAATTCGCGCTATGGCGCGCTGGCGTCTGTGCTTGCCGCGACCGAACTGTTGAGCCGCTCTCCCGATCGCTTTAGCGCCGCGCAATTTTCCCCTCTTATTGAAGAGGGTATTCCCGCCGCCGACGCCATCCATTTACTGACCTGGAGTGCTTTTTTGGGCTGGATCAACCGCCTGAAAATCGCCTTAAGCAAGGGCCAATAACCCTGCACAATCCCGAAATGCGCTTGCTGTAGCAGTGAGATTCGCGTAAAACTGTCAGCCGCTCAATGGCCACGAAAATAGAACACTATGCTTCAGGACAACCCGCTGCTAGCGCAGCTTAAACAGCAACTGCATTCCCAGACGCCACGCGCTGAAGGGGTGGTAAAAGCCACGGAAAAGGGCTTTGGCTTCCTGGAAGTCGATGCACAGAAAAGCTATTTCATCCCGCCTCCGCAGATGAAAAAAGTGATGCACGGCGATCGTGTGACGGCAGTGATTCACACCGAAAAAGATCGTGAATCCGCCGAGCCAGAAGAATTGATCGAACCTTTCCTGACCCGTTTTGTCGGTAAAGTGCATCGCAAAGACGATCGCCTGTCTATTGTGCCGGACCATCCGCTGCTCAAAGATGCTATCCCTTGCCGCGCAGAACGCGGCGTTGAACACGATTTTAAAGAAGGTGACTGGGCCGTTGCCCAGATGCGTCGCCATCCGCTGAAAGGCGATCGCGGTTTCTACGCAGAACTGACTCATTTTATTACCTACAGCGACGATCATTTCGTGCCGTGGTGGGTAACGCTTGCCCGTCATAATCTGGAAAAAGAGGCGCCAAACGGCGTTGCGACAGAGATGATGGATGAAGGCCTGGCGCGTCGCGACCTGACCGCCCTGAACTTTGTCACTATCGACAGCGCCAGCACCCAAGATATGGATGATGCGCTGTATATCGAAGAAGGCAGTGACGACAAACTGCACCTGACCGTCGCGATTGCCGATCCGACCGCCTGGATTGCTGAAGGCAGCAAGCTGGACGACTCAGCGAAAATTCGCGCGTTCACTAACTATCTGCCGGGCTTCAATATCCCGATGCTGCCGCGTGAACTTTCCGACGATCTCTGCTCTCTTCGTCCGAACGAAGTCCGCCCGGTACTCGCCTGTCGCATGACCGTTGCCGCAGACGGCACGATTGAAGACGATATCGAATTCTTCGCCGCGACCATCGAATCCAAAGCGAAGCTGGCCTATGATGATGTCTCCGACTGGCTGGAGAACACCGGCAGCTGGAAACCGGAAAGCGAAGCGATTGCTCAGCAAATTACCCTGCTGCAGCGCCTCTGCCTGAGCCGTGGCGAATGGCGTAAAACCCATGCGCTGGTGTTTAAAGATCGTCCGGATTACCGCTTTGTACTGGGCGAAAAAGGCGAAGTGCTGGATATCGTTGCTGAACCGCGTCGTATCGCCAATCGCATCGTTGAAGAGTCGATGATTGCCGCCAACATTTGTGCCGCCCGTGTGCTGCGCGACAAATTGGGCTTTGGCATTTACAACGTTCATACCGGTTTTGATCCGGCGAACACCGAAGCGCTGGCTGCCCTGCTGAAAACGCATGACGTTCACGTCGATCCGCAGGAAGTGCTGACGCTGAATGGCTTCTGCAAACTGCGCCGCGAACTGGACGCGCAGCCGTCTGGTTTCCTCGACAGCCGCATCCGTCGCTTCCAGTCCTTCGCCGAAATCAGCACTGAGCCTGGCCCGCACTTTGGCCTCGGTCTCGACGCTTACGCGACCTGGACCTCACCGATTCGTAAATACGGCGACATGGTGAACCACCGTCTGCTGAAAGCGATCATCAAGGGTGAAACCATCGCCCGTCCGCAGGAAGAGACAACCATCCAGATGGCAGAGCGTCGCCGCCTGAACCGCATGGCTGAACGCGATGTCGGTGACTGGCTGTACGCACGCTTCCTGAATGATAAAGCCGGAACGGAGACCCGTTTCGCGGCAGAGATCATTGACGTTAGCCGCGGCGGTATGCGCGTGCGTCTGGTGGACAATGGCGCCGTTGCCTTTATCCCTGCCCCGTTCCTGCATGCGGTTCGCGATGAGCTGACCTGCAGCCAGGAAAATGGCGCGGTGCAGATCAAAGGTGAGACGGTTTACAAGGTCACCGATGTGATTGATGTCAATATTGCAGAAGTGCGCATGGAAACCCGCAGTATTATCGCGCGCCCTGTTGCCTGATAAGCCTTAAATATGTCGGCGGTTTCTTTTTAGGAACGCCGACATTTTTCTTCCCTTGCTAAATCGTGTATTCATCACTTTTTCTTAATATATTCCTCTCGAAGCCCACAAAAACAATCACAATTATCTACAGTAAAAGAAGACCGTCATCTTTGATTACGGGAATTTTTATCCACGTGTATCCTTTTTATCGCTTCTCGTTTTAATATAAGAATGTAGGGAAAAACAATAAGTTCAGCTCGGTTATGCCGCTGTGTCACTACGGAAAAGTCGAATGCAAATGCATAATTTTGCGCCATTGAGCAGGTCCGGGAGAAAACATGATTGACGATCTGGAGCATAATTTGCTGTTTCGTTACATGGGCACACACAGCCCCTGGTGGCGTCTTACAGCGGACAGTAATGCTCTCCATCTCGCCGCCAGTGAAAACTCGGACACGACGCAGGTCATCGCCTTAAGCGACGATCAAGCAGAACTGATTCGCCAGCTCACCGTTATTACCTCCAGCATCACCCTGACCCTTTCCCTGTACGGCACCGATGTTCCCGTCCATCTGGTGGGGCGCAAAATCAACAAAAAAGAGTGGGCCGGCACGGCCTCTGCCTGGAACGACACCCCTTCCGTCGCGCGCGACCTGGTGCAGGGGTTATCCTTTGCCGAACAGGTGGTTTCTGAAGCTAACTCGGTAATAGTGATCCTCGATCAGCAGGGCAATATTCAGCGCTTTAATCGTCTGAGCGAAGAATATACCGGCATGAAAGAGCAGGAAGTGATCGGGCAAAACGTCTTTAAGCTGTTCATGAGCCGCAGCGAAGCGGCAGCATCTAAACGAAATATTTCCGGTTTTTTCCGTAACGGCAGTTCTTACGAAGTCGAGCGCTGGATCAAGACCCGAAAAGGCCAACGATTGTTTCTGTTCAGAAACAAATTCGTCCACAGCGGCAGCGGGAAAAATGAAATTTTTCTTATCTGTTCCGGTACAGATATCACTGAAGAACGCCGCGCGCAGGAGCGTCTGCGCGTGCTGGCCAATACCGACACCATTACCGGTCTCCCCAACCGCAACGCCATTCATGAACTCATCAGCGACGCGATCGATACGCGCGGCGAGGCTCAGGTCGGCGTGGTGTATCTTGATCTCGATAACTTTAAAAAAGTGAACGATGCCTACGGGCATATGTTTGGCGATCAGCTTCTGCAGGCGGTCGCCCTGGCGATTTTAAGCTGTCTGGAAGAGGGCCAGGTGCTGGCGCGTCTCGGCGGCGATGAGTTTATCGTGCTGGCGACCAACACCTCACAAAGCACCCTTGAGGCGATGGCTTCGCGCATCCTGACGCGTCTGCGCCAGCCCTTCCGCATCGGTCTTATCGAAATCTACACTGGCTGTTCGCTGGGGATCTCCCTGGCGCCGCAGCACGGCACCGATCGCGAGAGCATTATTCGCAACGCCGATACGGCGATGTACACGGCCAAAGAGAGCGGCCGCGGTAAGTTCTGCGTCTTCTCGCCTGAAATGAACCAGCGGGTATTCGAATACCTGTGGCTGGATACCAACCTGCGCAAAGCGCTGGATAACGATCAGCTGCTGATTCACTACCAGCCGAAAATAACCTGGCGCGGCGAAGTGCGTAGCCTTGAGGCGCTGGTGCGTTGGCAGTCGCCAGAGCGCGGGCTGATCCCGCCGCTGGAGTTTATCTCCTACGCCGAAGAGTCGGGACTGATTGTTCCCCTCGGGCGCTGGGTCATGCTCGACGTGGTGCGTCAGGTCGCGAAATGGCGTGATAAAGGCATCAACCTGCGGGTGGCGGTGAACGTCTCTGCGCGACAGCTCGCCGACCAGACGATATTCAGCGATCTCAAGCAGGCGCTGAAAGATCTTCATTTCGAATACTGCCCGATTGATGTGGAACTGACGGAAAGCTGCCTGATTGAAAACGAGGAGCTGGCCCTGTCGGTGATCCAACAGTTCAGTCAGTTGGGGGCACAAATTCACCTCGATGACTTCGGCACCGGGTATTCCTCCCTGTCACAGCTGGCCCGCTTCCCGATTGACGCCATTAAGCTCGACCAAGTGTTTGTGCGCGATATCCATAAGCAGTCGATTTCACAGTCGCTGGTGCGCGCTATTGTGGCCGTGGCTCAGGCGCTGAATTTGCAGGTCATCGCGGAAGGTGTGGAGAGCGCGAAAGAAGACGCCTTTCTGACCAAGAACGGCGTCAACGAACGGCAGGGTTTTCTGTTTGCTAAGCCGATGCCCGCTGCCGCATTCGAGCGCTGGCTCAAGCGTTATCAGGCGAAAAAAATGCGTTAACTGGCTTTGCGCATGCCCGCCGCATTATGACGGTTTTGCAGCATCACCAGACGTTCCATATAAGCAATGTCTTTCGACTCCAGGCAGAACGCCGCATCCACCCAGTCCTCAGTGATATCCATTAATTCACTGCGTGGCAGCCGCAACACACGCTGACGGGCGCGAAGCATTGCCCGAACACCGTTCAGCTTCGGCTGTAAGGTATCGATGAACGTGCGTGTCGATACGTATCCCTGCCCCGGCTCAAACAGCACATCCACCAGACCAAACTGCTCGTGCCACTCCGCCGTGTGCGACTCACCTCGGTAGATCAACTCCTCGGCCAGCTTCATACCTGCGCGGCGAGCGACCAGCGAATATCCGCCCATGCCGGGGAACAGGTTAAAAGCAATTTCCGGAAAGCCCAGCCGCGCATCGCGCTGCGCCAGCACAAAATGGTGTGCCAGCGCGGCCTCAAATCCCCCGCCGAGCGCGCTGCCCTCCACCATCGCCAGCGTAATGGCGCCTGTATCAAACCCGCGCGACGCCGCGTGAACGCAATCGACGCAGGCGCGAGCGTAGGCGCGTAACGCTTCGCGGCGTCCGTTTTGAATGCATTCCACAAAGAAGCGTAAATCCCCTCCCGTGTTGTACATATCCGGAACCAGTGAACCGGTAACCCAGAAGTCGACGGCAAAACCGGATTGCCGCACCAGCCAGGACATATTCATGATCTCCTCAATTAATGCGTGATTAAAGCAAGGACGCGGCTGGGCGCGTAGCAGCATCCACACGGTGCGCCGTTCCTCCTCGTAATAGCCTGCGAGTTGGGTAAAACGTTCAGGATCGGTGAACAGTTTGCAGGTTGCTTGGTTGATGACTGTCATAGTCTAATTCCTCATATAAAAAAGCGCCTTGCGCGCAGTTTTAGACTAATCCACCACCCAACTCGTCTGTATGCGGAGGGATAAATTTATCACTTTCATTTATGTAATTTGGTTAGTGCATTTTTTCCCTTCTCTTTTGGAAGCAATTTCTGCATCATTGAAATTATTAACTTTTCGTTCTGAGGGTGAGATGATGTCTGAAGTTGACGCGCAGAGAGTGGCACAACGTATTGATACGGTGCTGGATATTCTGGTCGCTGGCGATTACCACTCCGCGATCCGTAATCTTGAGATCCTGAAATCTGAATTACTGGCGCAGAACGGTACGGGCCATTCGCCCGATCCCGACCCGTCTAAAGCCCCCTGGGAAGTGTAACCTTTACCCCTTTTCGTTTTGTCGTACTTTCAACCCGCGGCGTTCGCCGCGTTTATATGGATGCTATGAATTCCCGACAACAAATCATTCTGCAGATGGTGATCGACAAAGGACGCGTGAGTGTCGTCGAGCTGGCCAAAACGACCGGCGTTTCAGAGGTCACTATTCGTCAGGATCTGAATCTGCTTGAAAAACAGAGTTATCTGCGCCGTGCTCACGGTTACGCCGTACCGCTGGACAGTGAAGACGTTGAAACGCGCATGATGACCAATTTCGCACTAAAACGTGAACTGGCGGAGTTTGCCGCCTCGCTGGTCAACAACGGTGAAACCGTGTTTATCGAGAACGGCAGCAGCAACGCCCTGCTGGCCCGCACGCTCGCGGAGCAGAAAGACATCACGATCATTACCGTGAGCAGCTATATCGCCCATTTGCTGAAAGAGACGCGATGCGAGGTGATTCTGCTGGGCGGTATCTACCAGAAAAAAAGCGAAAGCATGGTCGGGCCGCTGACGCGTCAGTATGTTCAGCAGGTTCACTTCAGCAAGGCCTTTATTGGGATTGACGGCTGGCAGCCGGAAACCGGCTTTACCGGCCGCGATATGATGCGTTCCGATGTGGTAAACGCGGTTCTGGAAAAAGGCTGTGAAGCCATTGTGCTGACAGATAGCTCGAAATTTGGCGCGGTGCATCCCTATATGATGGGGCCGATCTCCCGCTTCAGCCGTGTCATTACCGATGACCGTCTGAGCGATGCGCACCGCGAGCAACTGCAGCGCGATGGCCTGACCGTCGATATCGTCAAACACTCTGTCTGACGCTCACCTGCGCCCGTCTTCTCGGGCGCATAGCCTATTCTGGCATCTGAGATAATTCTGAACACCCCTTTAAGATTATTTACCTGTCGTTTCGATACCAAAAACTTAAAATTACTATTAGCGATATAACAGGAAGTGACTATCACCTGCGTGATTGTGTAACACCTGCGCGACCAGGTTTCACGGAATATGACGCTGAAGTATTCTTTTGACTATACTTACAGATAGCTTATTTCCGTGAATCAATAATTCAGGAGAAAGTATGATGAATTTAACCAGCAAAAAATTAGCCGCAGCTGTTTTGGCAGTAACCCTCGCAATGTCTCTGAGCGCATGTTCTAACTGGTCTAAACGTGACCGTAACACCGCGATCGGGGCAGGTGCCGGTGCTCTCGGTGGTGCAGTCTTAACCGATGGTAGCACGCTGGGTACATTAGGTGGTGCCGCCGTAGGTGGTGTTATCGGCCATCAGGTCGGTAAATAAGATATATTAAATAGCCACTGTTTGATTTGATTAATTCAGAACGCAATTTTCTGACTTACGCACCAAGAAAAAAGCCACGGTAAATACCGTGGCTTATTATTTTAGCCGCCTGCCAGTTTGACTTTCATCCCCTTGGCTTCGAGCAGGGTTTTAATTAACTCGCGGTTGTCGCCCTGAATTTCGATTACGCCGTCTTTGACCGCGCCACCACATCCGCATCGCTTTTTCAGCTCTGCGGCCAGTTTTGCCAGCGCTGCGTCATCCTCGTCAATGCCGGTGATCAGGCAGACGCCTTTGCCCTTACGACCACTGGTCTGACGCTGGATGCGCACAATGCCATCGCCCTTCGGACGCTGCACGGCCACTTTTGGCTCATCGATACGGCCACTGTCCGTCGAATAGACCAGACGGCTGTTAGAATCGCTCATTATGCCCCCTTACCCAGAGATGCATTGATTGCTTTTAAGGTTAGCGCCGGATCGGCAGATTGCGTGACCGGACGACCAATCACCATATAGTCAACACCTGCCGCCAGCGCCTGCTCTGGCGTCATGATACGACGCTGATCGCCTGCATCACTGCCCTGAGGACGAATGCCCGGAGTAACCAGTTTGAATGCCTGCCCCAGCTCAGACTTGAAACGCACGGCTTCATGAGCGGAACAGACCACGCCATCCAGCCCGCAATTTTGCGTCAGGCGCGCCAGGCGTTCAGCGTGCTCAGCCGGTGACAACGTCACGCCCAGATCAAGTAAATCGCTCGCTTCCATACTGGTGAGTACGGTAACGGCAATCAGCAGCGGTGCGTCTTTGCCAAAGGGCACCAGCGCTTCGCGAGCGGCGGTCATCATTCGCGCCCCGCCTGATGCATGAACGTTCACCATCCAGACGCCCAGTTCAGCCGCAGCTGCTACCGCGTGGGCAGTGGTGTTTGGGATGTCATGGAATTTCAGGTCTAGAAATACCTCGAAGCCACGCTGTTGCAGGTCGCGCACGATTTGCGGTCCAAACAGGGTGAACATCTCTTTGCCGACTTTCAGACGGCACTCGCGTGGGTCGATGCGATCGACAAACGCGAGTGCGCTGTCGCGATTGTTATAGTCGAGTGCAACAACAACAGGAGATTCGGTAACTACGCGGGAAGAAGAGGATGCAACAGACGTCATGACCAGCCCTTTTCGTCTATGGGCGCCGCAGCGGCGCGAGATAGATAAACGGCGAGCATTCTACCTGTCGGCGCCAGAAATTGACAGAATCGATTTACCGTCCTGCATGACGGCAGACCGCACGGAGTTTAACAGGTCATAAAACGCAAAGAGTATGTTGTAACTAATATGCAGTGTTTTAAAAAATTACTGCCCGTCCAGACCGCGTATCGGCTTAATGGTTGACCAGGCGCGGCAAGAAGGACAATGCCAGTAGAGCGTGTAGGCGGTGAATCCGCATTTTGAGCAGCGATAGCGCGGCTTGCTGCGCACCTGTTCGCCAACCATGTCACGCAGCACCATCAGGCTCTCTTTCGCGCGCCCTTCTTCCGCATCATTCAGATGGTAGTCCATCAGCTTGTGGAAGACGCGCATGGTCGGGTGACGCTGCAGCTGACGGGTGATATAGACCTGGGCGGTATCGTTGCCTTCGTGCTGCTCCACGACATCCGCCAGCATCAGCTCCGCCGTCGCACCGGTGTTCTCTTCGACGCAGCGACGTAAGAAACTCACCCACTCATCCGGACGCCCAAGCTGCTGATAACAGGTTTGCAGCATTTCCAGGGTTTCACTGACCAGTTCTTTATCCTGATCGATCACCCGCAAAAGGCATTCGACGGCTTTGCCAAACTCGCCTTTCGCCATGAACACGCGCCCCATCATAATGGAGATACGTGCGCTGTTACGATCGGCAGACGCGCCCTTTTTCAGCAGCGACATGGCTTTGTCCATATCATCGCTACCCATCTGCTGTAAGGCCAGCTCACAGTAGAAATGGGCGATTTCAACGCGCTGGTTGTCTTTGCCGAGCTTCACCAGACGTTCTGCGGTATCGATGGCTTTTTGCCAGTCGCTGGTTGCCTGATAAATTTGCAGGAGTTGCTGTAAAGCGCTGATGCGAAAATCGGTTTCATCCACCAGCTGGCTGAACATGTCTTCAGCGCGATCGTAAAGGCCGGCGGCCATGTAATCACGGCCCAGCTGTTGGACTGCCAGCAGACGTTGATCGTAGGTGAGAGAGGCGCTTTCCATCAATGTCTGGTGGATGCGAATGGCGCGATCGACCTCGCCACGCGAGCGGAACAGGTTTCCGAGGGTGAGATGCGCCTCAACGGTACCGGTGTCCTCTTTTAACATGTCGAGGAACAGGTCTACCGCTTTATCCTGTTGATTGCTCAGAAGGAAGTTAACCCCCGCAACATAGTCACGGGAAAGCCGGTTTGCCTCGTCCTGCTTATTTTGTTGCGCACTTCTGCGGCCCATATACCAGCCATAGGCTGCGGCTACAGGCAAAAGCAGAAACAACAACTCCAGCATATTCGTTTATTCCTTCACGACCGGCACACCAGTATTTACCGGCACGTCGCTCACAGGCGCAATTTGATTTTCAAGACGTTTGATTTTACGTTCGGCGCGCGCCAGAGAAACACGAACTTTCAGCCAGAACAGACCACAAACCAGCCAGCCGATGATAAAACCCGCGGCGAATAAAACAGCAAGCAAGCTCGATACACGATACTCGCCCTGCGCCAGCAGGTAGTTGAATGTCACCAGTTGATCGTTTTGCGCACCCAGCGTGACCGAAATAACAAAAATCGCTAACACCAGTAAGAATATGAGTAGATATTTCACATGACGTCCCGTTATGTGGTTTAAGCGAATAAAGTCTGTTCAACTCGCCGCAATCAGCCTTATAAACTACCATTTTAGCCGCAAGCGCGAAACGGAAAAAGTGATAGGGTCCATGATGATTTGTGGGCTAAACGGCGAATTTCAACCATCAGCCCTCTTCCTGCTCTCTTTGTGCGATCTCTTTGTTCTCTTCCGGCGGTGGCGTCAGTGGTCCACAGAGCCGTTGCGCAAGCCAGGTCGCGAACGTCACCAGCAGCCATGAAATAAGCGTTGCCACCACCAAATCCCGCGGCCAGTGCATCCCCAGCAGCAGACGGCTGCCCATTACGCCCGTCGCCCAGACCAGTAAAATCGCAATGGTCACGGTACGACGACGCGGCCAGAGTAAACCCACGGCTAACAGCGCCCAACTGGCCGCAAACATGGTATGCCCGGAAGGGAACGCGAAACCGGTCTCTTTTTGCCAGTGTTTGCGTAAAAATTTCGGAATTTCCTGCGCTTCAGCCAGCTGATCTTTCACCAAATGCCCGCGCTCTTTACGCTTTAAATTGTAGAAGGTATCTACCGGAATATGATGCGTTTTTTCAAGCCAGACTACAAAGGGGCGCGGCTCCTGGACGTGATCTTTGACCCACGACTTTATTCCCTGGCCAACGACGATTGCCCCACCCAGAATGACAAACAGCATGATCGCCGGACGCAGGCGAAAACGCAGGCACCATAAAAACCACGCACAGAGGATCCCGTGGGTAATGATCCCCCACGGCTGGGTAACGGTTTCCGTCAGCCAGTACAGCGCTTTCAGCCACGCGCTGTTATGTCCCGGTTGCCAGGCCCAGCCCGAAATCCATACCGCGACGGGCATAATGAGTAAAATGGCGGCACCGGCAGCCGTGCGGCGGGCAATTGAAAGCATGTTCTCTCCTTTTTCGCTAAGCTCAACAATCATAACTGAATTTATCGCAATTCGTGAAAATGTCGGATTGTGCGTTTAACGTCCGTATAGTATGCCCTCAGCTAGGTGAACGCCGTCGGCTTGTGGCAAAATAGCGAGATACTAAAGCCGAAGGGCGACTGACACGAAACGTGTCAGCATACTCTGGAGAATCACATGCAGCTTAAACGCGTGGCAGAAGCCAATCTGCCAACCCCATGGGGCGATTTCCTGATGGTGGGTTTTGAAGAACTGGCAACCGGACAGGACCACGTCGCACTGGTGTTTGGCGACATTTCAGGGCAAACACCGGTACTGGCTCGTGTCCATTCCGAGTGTCTGACGGGTGATGCCTTGTTCAGCCTGCGCTGTGATTGCGGTTTCCAGCTCGAAGCGGCGCTTTCTCATATCGCCGAAGAAGGCCGTGGCGTGCTGCTCTACCATCGCCAGGAAGGTCGTAACATTGGTCTGCTGAACAAAATCCGCGCCTATGCGCTGCAGGATCAGGGCTACGATACCGTCGAAGCCAACCATCAGCTCGGCTTTGCCGCTGATGAACGCGATTTTACTCTGTGTGCGGATATGTTCAAACTGCTGGGCGTGGACGAAGTGCGTCTGCTGACGAACAACCCGCGCAAAGTGGAGATCCTTACCGAAGCCGGGATCAATATTGTGGAACGAGTGCCGCTGATTGTGGGCCGTAACCCGAAAAATGCGCATTACCTCGATACTAAAGCCGCGAAGATGGGTCATCTTCTCAGCGAGTAAAAATATGGCCCGGCTTACGCCGGGCCTGTGCCGTTAGTTCAGCATATTACGAATCACATAGTGCAGGATGCCGTCATTCTGGTAGTAGGTCAGTTCCGTCGCCGTGTCGATACGACAGCGGCAATCGAGCACTTCCGTTTTACCATCCGCGCGTGTGAGCTGTACCGGAACGGTCGCCCCCGGTTTCAGGTTCTGCAGATCGCGAACATCAATCCGCTCTTCCCCCGTTAACCCCAGCGTTTTACGCGTCACCCCCTGCGGGAACTCCAGCGGCAGGATCCCCATTCCAATCAGATTCGAACGGTGAATACGTTCAAAGGATTCCGAAATCACCACCCGCACGCCCAGCAGACGCGGTCCTTTCGCTGCCCAGTCACGGCTTGAGCCAGAGCCATACTCTTTACCGGCAATGACCGCCAGCGGCGTGCCTTCCTGCTGGTATTTCATCGCTGCATCGTAGATCGACACAACTTCGCTACCAGGAAGGTGGCGCGTCATTCCGCCCTCAACACCCGGCACCATTTCGTTGCGGATACGGATGTTGGCGAACGTACCGCGCATCATCACTTCGTGGTTGCCGCGACGGGAGCCGTAGGAGTTAAAGTCGCGACGCTCAACGCCACGCCCCTGCAGGTAACGCCCTGCCGGGCTGTCGGGTTTAATACTGCCCGCCGGAGAGATGTGGTCGGTGGTGACGGAGTCCCCCAGCATCGCCAGAATGCGCGCGCCCTGGATGTCGACCAGCGGTTTCGGCTGGGCTTCCATGTCATCGAAGAATGGCGACAGTCGGATATAGGTGGAGTCACTCTGCCAGCCGTAGGTGTCAGACCGTTCCACTTCGATGGTTTTCCACTCCGGCGTACCTTCAAACACCTCGGCATACTCCTTGCGGAACATCTCGGTGGAAACCTGCTCCACGGCGCGGGCAATTTCTTGCCCCGACGGCCAGATATCTTTCAGATATACCGGATCGCCTTTCCGATCGTGGCCGAGAGGATCGCTGGCCAGATTAATGTTCATGTTGCCCGCCAGGGCGTAGGCGACCACCAGCGGCGGAGAGGCCAGCCAGTTGGTTTTCACCAGCGGATGAATACGGCCTTCAAAGTTACGGTTACCCGAAAGCACGGCACCCACCGTGAGATCGCCCTGCTTGATCGCCTGCTCGATGGGATCCGGCAGCGGTCCTGAGTTACCGATACAGGTCGTGCATCCATACCCCACCAGGTTAAAGCCCAGCTCGTCGAGGTATGGCGTCAGTTTGGCTTTCGCCAGATAGTCCGAAACAACTTTCGACCCCGGCGCTAACGACGCTTTGACCCACGGCTGACGTTTCAACCCGATCGTTACTGCTTTTTTCGCCAGCAGACCCGCCGCCATCAGCACGCTCGGGTTGGAGGTATTGGTACAGGAGGTAATAGCCGCAATCACCACAGCACCGTCAGGCAGCTGATACTGATGCCCGTTCATAACATAATCGACCGGGTGACGGTCTTTTTGCGCGTTATTAAGTTCCAGCTCGTTACTGGCGGCAAAGGCTTTCGGCACGTTTTGCAACGCGACGCGATCCTGCGGGCGTTTTGGTCCGGCGAGGCTCGCCTCGACTTCATTCATATCCAGCTCAAGCGTGCTGGTGAAGACCGGCTCATCGCCCGTATTACGCCACATCCCCTGCGCTTTGGCATAGGCCTCGACCAGCGCCACTTGCTCGTCGCTACGCCCGCTCAGGCGCATATATTCCAGCGTCACGCCATCGATTGGGAAGAAGCCGCACGTCGCGCCGTATTCAGGTGCCATGTTGGCGATGGTCGCACGATCGGCCAGCGGTAGAGAGTCCAGACCATCGCCGTAGAATTCAACAAACTTGCCAACCACGCCATGTTTACGCAGCATCTGGGTGACGGTCAGCACCAGGTCTGTGGCGGTAATCCCTTCGCGCAACTTGCCCAGCAGCTTAAAGCCCACTACATCCGGGATCAGCATCGAGACGGGCTGTCCAAGCATCGCAGCTTCGGCTTCAATGCCTCCGACACCCCACCCCAGAACCCCGAGTCCGTTAATCATCGTGGTGTGCGAGTCGGTCCCGACCAGCGTGTCTGGATAAGCGATCCACTCTTTGTCCTGCAGCTCGCTCCACACCGCTTTGCCCAGATACTCCAGGTTCACCTGATGGCAAATCCCGGTGCCGGGTGGTACGACGCTGAAGCGGCTAAAGGCCTGTTGGCCCCATTTCAAAAATACATAGCGTTCGTGGTTGCGCTCCATCTCCAGACGCACGTTCTCTTCGAAGGCGTCGTCATCGCCAAAACGGTCAACGGTGACAGAGTGGTCAATCACCAGATCGACGGGAGAAAGCGGGTTCACTTTGGCGGTATCGCCGCCGAGACGTTTAACGGCTTCGCGCATCGCCGCCAGATCCACCACCGCCGGTACGCCGGTGAAGTCCTGCATCAATACCCTCGCCGGACGATAGGCGATTTCACGGTCGGCGTGGGCGTTTTTCAGCCACCCCGCCAGCGCGTGGATATCATCGGCAGTGACAGACTCGTCATCCTGCCAGCGTAAGAGATTTTCCAGTAAAACTTTCAGTGACTTGGGTAAGCGCGCGATGTCCCCAAGTGTCCTGGCGGCCAGCGGCAAGCTGTAGTAGTGATAGGTCTTATTCTCGGCTTGCAACGTGTCCTTACTGGCTTCGCGTAGGGTTAACGACATAAGCTCCTCCTTAATGACAGGGATACCCCGACAATCATCGGGGCTGTAATTAAAGATAACACAAAGATGTCGTAACGTTTTGATAACAACCCGAATTGATAAATCGGGATTATCGATGAAGAGGGATGAAAACAAAAAACCTCGCCGGTGCGAGGTTTTGCTATTTAGTTTAAGGCCAGCCAGATTAGCTGCGCCCAGAACAGGACGGATACGGTAAAAGCCCCCATCCAGGACCAGTATTTCATGTTTTGTAGGGTATTCATCATCTGACACCAGGCTTTATATTTCTGTGGTAACTTGGGGTGCTCCCCGTTCTTTATTGCTGATGTGTATTTATTAAAGAGTACAAAAGTACACGGTTCTCACCTGATATTCGCAGGCTAACCGTATTATCAATTATTGTTTTTTGGGTTCGTCTTCTGCGAACGTATCAATAAAGGCTTGCTGCTGTGCGGAGAGCTTCCAGGATGCCGGAACGACCGTTACAGGCTCTTTACGTGCTTTATGGCCGTTGTCACCTGGCTGACACATCTTTTTAACCGGTTCAGTACGCATGTGAACTGCCATCGCTATCCCCAATATTTCCAGACCAGTAACGCTACCACCACCCAGAACAGGGCGGAGCCAAGAAATACCGCCAGCCAGGCTTTACGCTTAAGCGCTGGGTCCCTTTGCGGATCTTCACTTCCTGACGGCATTGCTAACCTCATACAATCGACTTCGCTTATCATTTCGATACCAAACAATCGGTACAAGTAATCATGAGTTGAGATAAATCCTAAAGAAACTTTAGTCGAAAAGCCAGTGAATTTACGATCGTTTCCAGGGAATTAATTAATCTTTTGACCAGAAATAAATAATTGAAACGAGGAATTTGCGTAGCGGGAATTTACTTTCTACTTTTGTCGCAAATTTGCGACAGTTTAACCCTAAACTTATAACGTTTATGCGGTTATATGCGGCAGAGAATGGGGATGATGATAATTCTAATTTAGCTTTAAGACATTATTTCGGTATCTTTCCGGAAGGAAAGATACCGGGTGTGATTATTTTTCCGGAAGCTTAATGTCCTGGAACATCGCTTCAATATCTTCATTCGAGCGTAACGCTACCGCGGTATCCACCACATCACGGGTTAAGTGCGGCGCGAAGCGTTGAATGAAATCATACATATAGCTTCGCAGGAAGGTGCTGCGACGGAAACCGATTTTGGTGGTGCTGTGGCTAAAGACATCATGGGCGTCGAGGCGTACCAGATCCGGGTCAGAGACCGGGTCTACGGCCATACTCGCAATCACTCCCACGCCTAATCCCAGACGCACATAAGTCTTGATAACGTCGGCGTCGGTGGCGGTGAAGACGATGCGCGGCGTCAGCCCTGCACGATTAAACGCGGTGTCGAGCTCAGAACGTCCGGTAAAGCCAAAGGTGTAAGTCACCAGCGGGTACTGTGCCAGCTCTTCAATGGTGACCGATCCCTTTCCTGCCAGCGGATGTTCCGGCGTGACCACAATCGAACGATTCCAGTGGTAGCAAGGCAACATCACCAGATCGTCATAGAGGTGCAGCGCTTCGGTTGCAATCGCAAAATCGGCGTTACCTTTTGAGACTGCTTCCGCGATTTGTGTCGGCGAGCCCTGATGCATATGCAGCGAGACGCGCGGGTAACGCTCAATAAAGCCCTTAATCACCCCTGGCAGCGCGTAACGTGCCTGCGTATGGGTGGTGGCGATATAAAGTGAGCCTTTATCGGGCCAGGTGTGTTCCCCGGCAACGGATTTAATTGCATCAACCTTCGACAGCACTTCGCGGGCGATACGAATAATCTCCTGACCGGCCGGAGTGACCTGCGTCAGATGCTTACCGCTGCGGGCAAAAATCTGAATACCCAGTTCATCTTCCAGCATACGCACCTGCTTACTGATGCCGGGCTGAGACGTATAAAGACCTTCTGCGGTCGAAGAGACGTTAAGGTTGTGGTTGACCACCTCAACGATATAACGAAGCTGTTGTAGTTTCATGCCTGACCATCCGATTTAGCGCACAGGGATAATCGCTTAAGACGATTTAATAATAAGAAAGGGGTTAACTATAACCACTATATCATTTATAGCCCGAGTGTATAGTACGGAACAAAAAATAATAACGACCAATAAAAAAGGGCCGGAAGTCCGGCCCTTTCAGGTAAGTCACAGGAAGAAAAGATTATTTCTTACCTTCAACCCATTTACCATCCACGAAGAATGCAGACCAGCCGGTCGCTTTACCCTCTTTCTCGGCAGCGACGTACTGCTGCTTCGTTTTACGGCTAAAGCGGACAACGGTCTTATTGCCTTCCGGATCCTGCTGCGGCGCATCGGCCAGATAACGCAGTTTCTCTGGCAGACGGTCGCGGAAGCGGTACAGCTCTTCCACCAGCGGCGCACGGGTTTCACGCGATTTCGGGAAGGTGTTGGCGGCGAGGAACACGCCCGCAGCACCGTCACGCAGCACGAAGTATGCGTCAGACTTTTCACACGGCAGTTCTGGCAACGGAACCGGATCTTCCTTCGGAGGAGCCACTTCGCCGTTACGCAGGATCTTACGCGTGTTCTTACATTCGTCGTTGGTACACGCCATGTACTTACCGAAACGCCCCATTTTCAGGTGCATTTCAGAACCACACTTCTCGCACTCCACAATCGGGCCGTCGTAGCCTTTGATGCGGAACTCGCCCTCTTCGATTTCGTAGCCATCGCAGGTCGGGTTGTTACCGCAGACATGCAATTTACGCTTCGGATCGATCAGGTAGCTGTCCATCGCCGTGCCGCATTTCTGGCAACGGCGTTTCGCACGCAGCGCGTTGGTTTCTGCATCGTCACCCTCCAGCACGTTGAGAACTTCGTTCTCAGGCACCAGGTTGATGGTGGTTTTGCAGCGCTCTTTTGGCGTTAAGGCATAGCCAGAACAGCCGAGGAACACGCCGGTAGTCGCGGTACGGATACCCATTTGGCGGCTACAGGTCGGACATTCGATGCTGGTCAGGACCATCTGGTTCGGCTGCATTCCGCCCTCTTCTGGCGCTTTTTCAGCTTTCTCCAGTTGTTGGGTGAAATCGCCGAAGAAGCTGTCGAGCACCTTCTTCCATTCAGCCTGATGATTAGCCACCTGGTCGAGGCGGTCTTCCATCTGCGCGGTGAAATCGTAGTTCATCAGCTCGCGGAAGTTATCTTCCAGACGATCTGTCACGATCTCACCCATTTTTTCAGCGTAGAAACGACGGTTTTCAGCGCGAACGTAGCCACGATCCTGAATGGTCGAAATGATCGACGCATAGGTGGACGGGCGGCCGATACCGCGTTTTTCCAGCTCTTTCACCAGTGACGCTTCGCTGAAACGCGCAGGCGGCTTGGTAAAGTGTTGGGCCGGGATCAGTTCCGTCAGCGTAAGCTCATCGCCCTTGTTAACGGCTGGCAGCGTACGATCTTCATCACCTTTACGCAGGGCTGGCATGACTTTCGTCCAGCCGTCAAAGCGCAGGATACGACCGCGCGCTTTCAGACGGAAATCGCCTGCGCCTACGGTCAGTGTTGTAGAGTCGTATTTCGCCGGGTTCATCTGGCAGGCCACGAACTGACGCCAGATCAGCTGATACAGCTTCTGGGCATCGGTTTCCATGTCTTTCAGGGCTTCGGACTCGACAGCCACATCGGACGGACGGATCGCTTCGTGCGCTTCCTGAGAGTTTTCTTTGCTCGCATACTGGATAGCGCTTTCCGGCAGGTATTTCTTGCCAAAATTATCGCTAATGTAGTCGCGCACCATGCTTACGGCGTCCTGGCTCAGGTTCGTTGAGTCGGTACGCATATAAGTGATGTAACCCGCTTCATACAAGCGCTGCGCCATCATCATGGTTTTCTTCACGCCAAAGCCCAGACGCGTACTGGCCGCCTGCTGAAGCGTGGAGGTAATGAAAGGCGCGCCCGGTTTACTGCTCGTCGGTTTGTCTTCACGATCCAGCACCTGATAACGGGCTTTTTCCAGCAGCGCAACCGCCGCCATGGTTTGATCGCGATTAACCGGACGGAACGGTTTGTCTTTTTCGTGGGTCACCTGCAGCGGCAGTACATCACCGCCTGGCGTTGCGACATTCGCGTCGATTTCCCAGAACTCTTCCGGCACAAACGCTTTGATTTCGCGCTCACGCTCGACGACCAGACGCACCGCTACGGACTGAACACGTCCAGCGGAAAGGCCACGCGCGATTTTCTTCCACAGCAGTGGCGAAACCATATAGCCCACCACGCGGTCCATAAAACGACGCGCCTGTTGAGCGTTTACACGATCGATATTCAGTTCGCCCGGCTTTTCAAACGCCTGACGAATCGCATTCTTTGTAATCTCGTTAAACACGACACGGCTGTATCGTGATTCATCACCACCAATGATTTCCCGCAGGTGCCATGCAATGGCTTCCCCTTCGCGGTCAAGGTCGGTTGCGAGATAGATGTGGTCAGCTTTTTCGGCGAGCTGCTTCAGCTCATTAACGACTTTCTCTTTGCCGGGCAGCACTTCGTACTGTGCTTCCCACTCGTGCCAGGGATCGACACCCATACGGTTGACGAGCGCGCTACGTTCATCCTTTTTAGGCTTCTTAGCCCCTTTGGTGGAGGTAGAGTCTGCGCTCTTTTTACTGGCTGAGCCACTGGTCGGCAAATCGCGGATGTGACCAACACTGGATTTAACCACATAGTCATTACCCAGATACTTATTGATCGTTTTGGCTTTTGCCGGGGACTCAACGATGACGAGAGCTTTACCCATATTCACCTTTACCTAATTTAATTCTTCCAGGAATACGCCGCATGTTGATTTCCCTTCCGCTGGCGACGCGTTGTTGATATTGCGACGACGCCAGGGGATATCAACCCCTTTCTTCCTACCGGACAACAGCAGAACCTGTCCAGGTGATTGAGTTATCGGGCATTTCACTCTTATCAAAATGACTATGCGACGAGCTTTCGGTCGAATGTCAAGCAATTCTGTTGCCAGAATGACGAAAGCGCACACTCTACCTGATAAAATCTGTTACGCAACTTTATTAGCATGCAAAAGCAAATCGTGCCAGCTTTGCACCAGGCACGTAGCCCCGCGAAAAACAGGGAAAATTTGCCCAGGGTGCGCGTCCGGCGTAGACTATTGCCACTGTTTAAGGAGTGGAATATGCAGCAAAATACCCAACCTATCGATCGTGAGACTTTGCTTGTCGAAGCCAACAAACTGATCCGTGAACACGAAGATACCCTGGCCGGTATCGAAGCCACCGGCGTTGAGCAACGTAACGGCGTACTGGTGTTCAGCGGCGAATACTATCTCGATGAGCAAGGGTTACCCACCCCTAAGAGCACGGCGGTATTTAACATGTTTAAATACCTGGCCCATGCGCTCTCAGAGAAATATCACCTGGTCGATTAACGCGAAACGCGAGGCAAATGCCTCGCGTTTTTGTTTACAGCAGCGGTTTTTGTCCGCGTTGTAGCCAACGCAACAGCAAGCGGTCCGCGCTCTCGGCGGCGCTGTTTGTGAAGCGGTCGAGCATTCTCTTACGTTGAGTATAGCGTACGCCCACCAGCTCACGCCCCTCCATCAGGCTCAACAGCAGGTCATCGCTGGTACCCACTTCATCTACCAGCCCTTTTTCCTGCGCCTGAAGGCCATACCAGTGTTCACCGGTCGCTACCTGCTCGATGTCCAGCGACGGACGCATCCGTTTAACGAAGTCCTTAAACAGATGATGCGTTTCGTTGAGATCTTCACGGAATTTCTGTCGGCCCTCTTCCGTGTTCTCGCCCAGCAGGGTCAGGGTGCGCTTATACTGCCCGGCGGTGTGCAGCTCGATGTCGATCTCTTTATTTTTTAAAAAACGATTAAAGTTAGGGATCTGCGCCACCACCCCAATCGAGCCGAGAATGGCGAAGGGCGCGGCCACGATTTTATCGGCCACACAGGCCATCATATAGCCACCGCTGGCTGCGACTTTATCCACTGCAACCGTTAGTGGAATCTGTTTTTCACGCAGGCGCTGGAGCTGTGAGGCGGCCAGACCGTAGCCATGCACCACTCCCCCCGGGCTTTCAAGGCGCAGAACGACCTGGTCCTGAGGTTTTGCGACCGCCAGTACCGCCGTGACCTCTTCGCGAAGTGAAGTAACTTCATGGGCATCCATACTGCCTTTAAAATCCAGCACATAGACCCGTGGTTTCGTTGTTTCCTGATGATCCTGTTTCGCCTTCGCTTTTGCCGCTTTGGCTTCAAGCTTTAGCTTTTTCTTTTGCGCCTTATGCCACTGTTTCTGCTGATGTCCATCCAGCAATGCCACCGACATGTCTTCCTGCATCTCCTTATACTGCTCGCTTAAGCGGGTAATGCGCAGTTCACCACGCTGACGCTTACGCTGCGTCAGGTTCACGATCAGCACTGCAATCACCGCTATAGCGATCACCACTGTCGCGATTTTGGCCAAAAACAGACCGTACTCAGAAAGTAATTCCACGTGTTCCACCTTGATTTAACCACGAATCTTTCACGACCAGTGTACAACAGCCTTTGCCAGGCGTCTCGCATACGACAATACCGCTGCGAGGCGCTTTCCAGAATGTCTTCTTGTGGCTGAAATCGTTGCAAATTGTTAATTCAGAAGCCCTCTCTCCTGTAGACTGATTGAAATCACCCGCCGTTTCGGGCATAAAGCCAAAAAGTGAAAGAAAAGCAGGCGCCGCAGGCCCGTCATGCGCCACAGGAGTATTCGTGCACTATCAACCACAAAAAGATCTACTGCAAAACCGCATCATCCTGGTGACCGGTGCCAGCGACGGCATTGGCCGCGAAGCGGCACTCACCTACTCCCGCCACGGCGCACAGGTAGTGCTACTCGGTCGGAATGAAGAAAAGCTGCGCCGCGTGGCGCAAGAGATTAGTGACGCCAGCGGAGAGACGCCGCGCTGGTATATCCTCGATTTACTGACCTGTACGCCGGACTCCTGCACGGAGCTTGCACAGCGTATCGCCGCGCACTATCCGCGCCTGGACGGTGTGCTGCACAATGCCGGTCTGCTCGGAGAAGTGCGTCCGATGGATGAGCAGGACCCGCAGATCTGGCAGCAGGTGATGCAGGTTAACGTTAACGGCACCTTTTTCCTCACCCAGGCGCTGCTTCCTTTATTACTCAAATCTGAATCCGGATCGCTGGTATTCACCTCGTCGAGCGTCGGGCGTCAGGGGCGAGCCAACTGGGGCGCTTACGCCGCGTCGAAGTTTGCCACCGAAGGGATGATGCAGGTGCTGGCCGAGGAGTATCAGACCCGCCATCTGCGCGTCAACTGCATTAATCCAGGCGGCACGCGCACGGGCATGCGCGCCAGCGCGTTTCCGACGGAAGATCCGCAAAAGCTCAAAACCCCCGCCGAGATTATGCCGCTCTATCTGTGGCTGATGGGCGACGACAGCCGCCGTAAAACCGGTATGACATTTGATGCCCAGCCGGGCCGTAAGCCAGGGATTTCGCAATGAGTGAAGAACGCCATCAGCAGCGCCAGCAGCGTCTGAAAGAACAGGTCGATGCCCGAGTCGCCGCCGCGCAGGAAGAACGCGGCATTGTTATCGTGTTTACCGGCAACGGAAAAGGCAAAACCACGGCAGCCTTTGGCACCGCCACGCGCGCTGTCGGTCACGGTCAGAAAGTGGGTGTGATCCAGTTTATCAAAGGCGAATGGCCAAACGGTGAGCGTAATCTGCTGGAGCCGCACGGCGTGGAATTTCAGGTGATGGCGACCGGTTTTACCTGGGACACGCAAAACCGTGAAAGCGATACCGCCGCCTGCCTCGCCGTGTGGGAACACGCAAAACGGATGCTGGCCGATCCGACGCTGAATATGGTCCTGCTCGATGAGATTACCTACATGGTGGCATATGACTATCTGCCCCTCGAAGAGGTGCTGGACGCGTTGAAAAATCGCCCTGTCCACCAGACGGTCATTGTGACCGGACGCGGCTGCCATCGGGATATTCTGGAGCTGGCCGATACGGTCAGCGAACTGCGCCCGGTCAAACATGCGTTTGACGCCGGAATAAAAGCGCAAATCGGTATCGACTACTAGAAAAGAAAAACCCGGCAGCCGCCGGGTTTATTTTTAGCCGTTGTTGTTACGGCTGCCAGAGCGGCGAGAGGTGCTCACCTGGCTGTGGCGTTTCACCGCGCGACGAATCTGATTCGCTTTCACGCGACGACGGTCTTTTTCAACCGCCACTTTGGTCGTGGTTTCTGGCTGCAGTTCCACCAGTTCACGCAGGTAGTTGGTCTGGGTCAAATCCAGTTCGGTGTAACCACCGCGCGGAATCCCCTTCGGCAGCAGAATGTCACCGTAGCGCACGCGAATCAGACGACTCACCTGCACGCCAACCGCTTCCCACAGACGACGAACCTCACGGTTACGACCTTCCGTCAGCGTGACGTTATACCACTGGTTGATCCCTTCACCACCGGTGAATTTAATGGTTTTGAACGCCGCAGGACCATCTTCAAGCTGAACGCCGCGCGACAGGTCACGCAGTTTATTCTCATCAACCTGGCCGAATACACGCACAGCGTATTCACGTTCAACTTCACGGCTTGGGTGCATCAGGCGGTTCGCCAGTTCACCGTCGGTGGTGAACAGCAGCAGACCGCAGGTGTTCACATCCAGACGTCCTACCGCAATCCAGCGCGCGCCGCGCAGTTTTGGCAGACGGTCAAAGACGGTTGGGCGGCCTTCCGGGTCGTTACGTGTACACAGCTCGCCTTCTGGCTTGTAGTAAGCCAGCACGCGGCAAATCTGTTCAGCAGACTCTTTCACGGAGATCACATGACCGTCGAGACGGATCTTCATCCCCGGAACGACTTCAACTCGGTCACCCAGCTTGGCAATTTTGCCGTCAACGCTGACGCGACCCGCTTCGATAATCGTTTCGATTTCACGGCGTGAACCGTGGCCAGCACGCGCCAGCACTTTCTGTAATTTTTCGCTCATTGAGCATCCTTCAGGTGTCGCCTTCACAGGCGTCTGGTATACTTTCTAAAACAACGAGTTAGCCAAAACATCAACTTAACTCACTGATCTGTAACTCTTTCATGGTACACAGCATGGCAAACAACGTGTCACACAAGCTGTCACACACAATGATTCGTGGGCGCACATACTACACTAACTTTAGACTAAATGATTCAACAAGTTTTGTGCGTCTGAGTCTCGGTACTGATAGCCGAAAGCAAGCAGAAGTAATCATGAATCAGATCCGCCCTTTCATTCCCCTTGTGCAGAATGGAACAATGAGCCTCGAAGAGTTCAAACGCAAAATGCAAGGCTACCGAGCCGCCACTAAGCAGGACTTTGACAACTATCTTCTACATGCACTTGAGAGGGATGTTGCCGAGGTGGAGCGTCTGCCGGAGTTAGGACAGTGGCACAGAAACATAAACCCTGATTCTCCATTATCTGCTTCTGATACGGTTGAAGCCGCACAAGGCTATTCGGAAGCTCACTTCCAACGCATGGTTAATGGTAGCGATCAGACAGCAAACGAAGTGCTTGCAAGTCTTCATATGAAGAAACTTGAACTTTCCAAGGAGGATTTGCCCTTTGCGAATCAAGTAGGTGCTGCACTTGATATGAGCCGCGCGACCGTCGCGCAAGCCTATGACGCATTCTATTCGAAAGATTTGCTGCGATATCGCCAACTCATTGCAATACTGCAAGATCAGTTAGAAGAGCAGAAACTGAAATCTTCACCACAAAGTATTGTTGAAACAAGCCAGGCTTTTTCAACGGAAGTTAAAGAAGCCCCAAGTCAGGCAATCAAACTTTCCGAAGCATGGACGCAGTATGTTGCAGAAAAAGGTCAAAAATGGCGTGCAAGCATCGCTAACGAGAACCAGCGTTTCTTTGATGTGCTGATTTACGTTATTGGTGATAAACCGATTGATCGGGTTACTAAGCAAGATATTCGTGAAGCGCTGAAAGTGACCGAAAACTTACCGACTCGGACTAAGCTGCCATACAAACGTCTATCTTTGCCTGAATGCATTGATTATGACGTTCCAGAGGAAGATCTGATCAGTAGTCAGCATGTTGAAAAACATCTCAAGATCTGGCGCTCACTTTTTAAAACTTACCTCGTTGACACCAAAGACCAGTTAGAGAAATCCCCTACCGATGGAATCACATATGAGGTGAAGCCCAATCGGAGAGGTCATTTCAGCAACGCTGAGTTGAGTAAGCTTAAAACCAAGCTGTTCTCACTGGAAAATAACGATTGGCGCAAATGGTACTTCCTCACCCTCATTTATACTGGTGCTCGACGTGGCGAGATTGCCTCTATCAGAAAGCGGGACATCCGTTTAGATGAAGAAACTTCACGCTGGTACATTTATATAGAAGATGGGAAAACCGAACATGCCCAACGCCAGATACCACTCAATAAGGTTTTAGAGTCAGGTTTGCTCAACCTTGTCGAAACTCTTAACGATGGCGATCTGATTTTCAGTGACTTACCTAACTACACCACAGCAACAGTCGAATGGGCTAAGTTGATGAATGAAACAGGTGTCCCTGATTATGATGAGTTTGGGTTAAAAAGGCGCATACATAGTCTTCGTCACACCTTCGTAAGCCATTGCCTTGCATCTGGGGGCGTGTCTTTACCTTTGATGCAGTTTGTAGTCGGACACTCTCGAACTCAAAGTTTAGGTGTAACGTCCATTTACACGCACCGCCCACCGCTTAAAGACCTGTTATGTGTCGTTGACTTTCAGAAATGAGAAAAGGGGCATAAGCCCCTTTCTACCAATATCGCTGTAATGTTTCGAGATGTTTTTACTTTTTCCCTTTTTTAGAGGGGATTTTTACAGTTTCCGTAACAGTTGTCCCTGGACGTTTCTTAGCCTCTTCCGGCTTAACAAACTGACCAGTACCCGCATCACGAACTACTTTTTGTTTAGGCATGAAAACACCTCATCTTAAATGAAGGATAGAACTACTTAACCTTTTTAAGAGTAGGTAATAAGCGAAGCGGCGTCAAAGCAAAAACACAATATATGCACATAGATCACAAAATACCATACAACATATAGCGGAATAATACCCTCTATCACCCGCCTGTTGATGATTGACCGGATGACATTTGCAGCGTTAGCGACTGTGTGAAGCTGGCTTGGGAGGCTCTCGCCTGAAAATCAATGTAATCGCTCAATCTTGAGCTATCACTGGCAATAGTGAGCGGAACAGACGCTTCAAGATTTAGATTGAATACAGGTGCAAGGTTGTACGCTGGCTCGTTGCTGCTGAGTGACATTGCAGAATCACGCAGAGAATCACCTGCAAGGTTATATTGATTCGCCGCAGTCCCTGCTTGCTGATTACCGAAGCCCAGCCAATCTTTGATAGCCGGAGCCACTGAACGGGTATCGAAGCCCGTCTTATCAGCGATCCACTGCGCAGCATCATTGGCAGAGCCTGTAACAGCACCATCATAGAGAGCCTGGGCCGCTGGTTTATCTTTTTCAGCAAACCATTCAGGGAAACGAGCGCGAAGCCCTGCATTGATATCACTCACAACAGTGGAAATCTCACCCACAAACCTGGTGATTTCTTTCGAGAGATTACCTAATCCCTCACCTAATAGCCCTGCACTCTGATTGATTGCCTGTGTATTTTTCACAAGCTCATCACCACTATCAGCGAAGCCTTTCATAAAGCCTGTAAACATGTTGTTATCAACGCCATTCATGAGATTACCCATCGCTACACTCAGATCACCATATGCAAGAGTTTGCTTGATCTGCTCATCGTTAAGAGTTTGACCGGAATCGACAAGTTTTCTCAGTGTTGATATAAACTGCTCACCGTTATTCTTGAACAGGTCTACATAGTGCGCCCCATCATCGAAAATGTTTTCCAGCAAGTGAGCAAGCTCTCCATCTGAATATCCGCGCCGCTGTCCCTCATTAACAGTTGCCTGGAGAAAATCGAGCGGGTTGTCTTCGTACTGTGAAAGCTGCGACTTGTTCCAACCAAACTTGTTAAGGATTTCTTCAATGTTGGCGTTACCGCCCTTATAGCCACCAGACTTCTTATCGAATTGGCTGTTCATCAGGGTTTCACTGATTTTTTCGCGGGTATCTTTCCCGAAGCCGTCCGTGATCTTGTCAACGCTGGCGCTCTGAACACCGTGTTGCTGCCCCCAAGAGACTATCGCTTTAACAGAGTTAGGATTCAGTTTGGTACGTTCCGACATACGGACAAGCTCAAGATTTTCATCTCCTTGCTGCTTGATACGAGACAAGACTCCTGCCCCGCCAGCTAATGCAGCAGTAGCACCAACAAAGCCAGCACCGCCACCGATAACATTCAGCCCTTTTTCTTTAATACCCTTTGCAGCCCCTGTATAGTCGGTTTTCTTAGCATTTCTGAGTGCTGCCGCCTGTGCCTGAGTGGACGCAGTTACTTTTGCCTGTAACGCTGCCTCACGACGCATAAGAGCAATGCGTTCGCGTAGCTCATAGTTCATCTTCTGGCTACTGATCTGGCCGTTACGGAAAAGCTCTGTCTGTTCCTTAGCAAAGCGTGCAAATTCCAGTTGTTTTAGTGGATCAATACCGTATTTACCAGCTACACCTTTCATCTGGAGATTAGCGCTACGAAACTTTAGATCGGCGGTTTCATTGCGACGGCGTAGCTTGTCAGCCTCACGAGCCTGAACTTTTGCCGCTTTCTCAGCCTGACGCTGTTGTTTTAAATCACTGGCGCTCTTAGAGGGAGCCACCTTAGCATCTGCTACTTGTTCACGCGCTTTAGCTCTGCGCTGCTTCTGAGTCTGGAAGCGAATCTTGGGATCGGCTATTTTCTGGAAGTGCTTTTGAAGGTTATCCGCTGCGGCCTTAGCCTCTGCAATACTTTGCTTGTCCACAACGAAGGTGACTGTATTTTTTAGGGTGCTAACATTCAGATCAAGCATTATTCACCGCCTTTCTTACTCACCAGGTAGTTGAGTGCCTCAGATACACTACGCCCACGGTGTAATAACTGACGCAGATGACCGTGATCTATTTCAAGCACACGACACACCCCCGCCAAGTTTAATAACTCTTCTGCTGTTTCAGCATTTACGGCGAGGTGAAGCCCCGCGCTTTTTAAAATCACTTGCATTATCTTTCCTCATTATTCTGGAAATAAAAAAGGGCGGGAACACTGGGGAGATGTTCCCAACGTTCACACGCCCTATTCAAAAGCCTGATTATTTCCAGCGGGTCAGGCTCCCGCTTGCTCATTAAGCAGTGATGGTGATCTTCACCTGCATACCTAACGCATGGTTCACTGGTAATGCGCTGTTTTCGTGCATAACGTGGTAAGCATCGCCGCGCTCGCTCAGGTAGCCCCAAGAGTAGTATTCAGCAGGTGCAGCATCGATCAGTGCGAAGTTGCCAGAGGCAGCGCCGTAAATGTTCTGATAAGGATTTGAGTTGCCTTTGCTAAACACAGGCACCGCCACCATGTCAGCATCATCTGGCATCTGTGCCAAGATCAGCGGATCTGTCACTTTAACAATGTCGATAGGCGCACCAGGCAGACTAAACGTACTAACACCAGGGAGAAGCTCGTGACGCTGGTAGAACAGGTTACGGTCGTCATATGGCGCTACATACTGGAACGCCTTAGACATACTGTCAGAGAAGCGAATCTGGCTAAATGCAGCAGGTTTAGCGAATACGATCACTCGTTCAATCTGACCAGCCAATCCACCTGCGGCAGCCTGAACTTTGTCTAAGATGGCATCAAAATCCTGTGCCGCTGTCGCTGCACTCACGCTGGCTGTCATTGGCGCTACGCCGAACAGTTCAGCATAAGAGATCAGTAGGTCATCTGTTGCAGGAGTAAAAACTTCACCTTTGAAGAGGCAGCGGGCCAGGTAGGATTCACGGGTACGAAGATAGGCAATCTTATGTTTCCCAGTGTACTCGATGTACAGGTCGGTAACGGTTTGCTCGTAGTCCGTTCCTTGCACTCTGCGGCCTTGTACGTCTACAGGTTTAAACTCATCTTCCCTTGCAAACCAAGGAATCTCGATAAGGTATTCTTTGCCATTCTGACGCGCGGTAGTGTCGTGGTTTGATGAATAACGGCTCTGCGGGGTGTTAAACAGGCTGTAGTTATCATCCAGAAGCTGTGTCACCACCACTTTCGGATTCTGAACACCTACCCCGTCGAATAGGTCGAGGGCATTCATAAGATAGTTACGTTCCGGCAGAGCCTGGAAGATTGGCGCTAAATCGACCATCTCACGCCCAATTGC
Source organism: Lelliottia sp. 489 (assembly GCF_050435885.1). NCBI lineage: Bacteria > Pseudomonadati > Pseudomonadota > Gammaproteobacteria > Enterobacterales > Enterobacteriaceae > Lelliottia > Lelliottia sp. 489. Next base: position 757,750 of record NZ_JBNDLC010000001.1, read on the forward strand.
GATTTTACTCATTATTTATCTTCCTTGATTAAGAGGTGAAGAATGGACGGCATACGAACCCTTTGGATTCGAGCGTGGTGATAGCTGCGGCGTGGTTAGCTGCGTGCAGGTTGTCGGCTTTCAGTGCTACGAAGCTACCAACATTAGGCGCACGTAGGACATTCACCGTTTTACCGTCGCCAGTACTGACGAAATCACTTACCACCACAAAGGCATCATCGCCGGAGGTGTATAGAGCGCCATCAGCGCCGATAACATCGCCGCATTCAATATCTGCTGGCAGGTCGAAAACACGGCCTTCTACGGCTGCAAAAGAATCCGTGGCGTAGCTCACTACGTCGGTGAAACTTTTACGAATGGGGAAAAGCTCGGTTAGGTCTACAATCATTGTTGTTTTATTTCCTTTGATTTGATTGCGATCCGTTCCTGCATACTAAGTTGAGGTTTGTCCTCAGAAGGGAAATACTGTTCTACAGCTTTTTCTATTTCTTCAACGGTACATCCTGCCATTTCAGCCACTTTAGCTATTAGCTCAGGATTAACTTGAATCACTTCGGATTTGTATTTTAGGATTCGGTCGCGATTGTTTAATAGAAACATTGTGTTGTTCCTTCGCGTTGTAACTGCGTTTATCCTTCCATTAATAACGGAAGTGTTACATGCAGATTGTTAAAAAGGGGCGATTAAGCCCCTGGAGAGTATGCCCTTGTTAGAAAGCATTTTTAACGTCATTCGATTAGCAGGAAAAATGAAGTTAACAATACTCTCTAATAAAAAGAACCCCCGTTTTATTATCTTAGGAGATTTAAAAAGATCGGGGGTGCTTTGCATCTGTTACACGTGAAGCCCTCACGCTGGCCGTAACAGATATTCATTACATTATCTATTTAGTTGCACGTTCGTGGGGTGCTCCTTAATAAATACCAGCTAAACAAACCAAAGAATCTCTTTAAATATGTTCAGTCTGACGCTACCTAAGTTCTAATAGATAGCTGGAAGCTTAAAAAAGCTCCCTCTGAAAACGTCTATTCCATTATTAAGAATGGAGATGCGCGGGTGAGTGCATATAATGCCAACACAACAAGGCATTATATCCCGCGCATTCCTTCGGAACTAAACAAAGAAGAAAACAACCAGAAGTTTTCAGAGGAAGCTCTAAAGAGCTAATAGAGAAGAAAGCACCATCTATGGGAATGATGCTCTCGGAGTGCTCACACTATGGGATAATGTTTGCAAGTCGTATTTTCAAACGAGGGGGAAGTGATTCGAATACTTACCCTATACTTACATAGTAACATAAAAGTTATGCACATGTCAAGAATTTTATGCACCATTAGTGAATATTTATTCATACTGAATCATGCTATAAACCTTGGCAATGTCGAGGCTAAGCTCTCCCAGTTCAGCGGTGATCCACTGGAGGCTGCAAGCCAGCTCTTCAAGGTCATTAGCTACACGCCAGGCTTCTTCTGGTGTGATCGTACTGCCGTCACGCTGCACCAAACGAGCTACAGACGTTTGCAGATGTTCAAGGGCGGTGATTGCCTGTTCAGTATGTTGCACCGCTTCCAGGAGCGCGGAGGGCGTTCCTGATACATGCGCCTGATTCACTAAAGATAATGTTGGCAAATGCCAATCATCTTCAAAACCCAGAATCATAGTTTCAATGGTGCTGTATGTATTACTCATGTGTGATTTCCTTATCGTCAAAGGGAATATCAAAGTCTTGTGTATGGTGGGATAAGCCGTTAGTGCGGATATATTCCCGCCAGTCAATATAGTTTTCTGCGTATAACTGCCACTTCTTAAGGTTCGATGAATCAACATGGTATTCACGGCGGCGGCGTGGTTTATAGAAGACGTTATCCGAAGAGGCTAAAACATCCTGCAATAGTTCAAACTCTGATCCGGTTGGCACCGTTGCAGGGTATTCTATTATTTCGGTGATCCACTCCCCAGAGATGGATTCAGTTGCTTGTTCTTTCAACTGACGGCTGTATTTACGTTTGCTGGCGCGTACTGCTTTCTCAATACGCACTAAGTTGTTTCTTTGTCTTGTACTCATTTATCCTCGTAGAGGGAAACTTCCGTATTTTCTCGTTAATGTCCATACTGCGTAAAAAACAAACAGCCAATAGATAGCGATGATCATAAAAGTTTCCCGTATTGTTTCTTAGTTGGTTGTCGTAATGAAGCTCACCGCTTCGTTTACGGTAATGTCGTAATACTTGCCGTGGCGTTCCATTGTAATAACCGCTGCATCATTCATTATTAATAACCAATACCGCGCCCCGCTCTCACTTATTCCTACACCATCAGCAATATGTTTCACCGTGGAACGGATCTTTCCGTGTTCACGTATTAGAGATGCAAGGTGTTGATAAAGACGTTGGCAAATGGTGTTACATTCGATTTGATGATGTGTAGATTCGTTCAGTAGGTATAGCTTGTTCAATGTGTCTCCTGGTTAAAATGGTATTCCAAATCTTGAGTAAAAGTGAGGGAATCTACTTTCAAAACTCTCCTCTAACTTTTCCTCTAATCTGGAAGGTAATCTCTTATTGTTAAAGTTCAAAACGCGACGAGCGTAGTTTATAAATGTGTCCCCCCTGCTTTGTTGCCGTAAACTCTCCGTTTTTGATAGCAGATCGCACACTGCATCTATTTTCATTTCATCGGTAATCGTCTCAGGCAGTCCTAAAGGCTCAGGCTTTGCCGTCGCATAATCTGTTGGTGCTGATTCATCCCAGTTCGGCGCATCATCCGGCTTTTCCTCTGCGGTGTCTGGCTCAGGCACTACGTCAGAAATGATAATGGGGGCTGCTGGTAGTTGATCTGGTGGGATAACATGAGCATCAGTAAGTGGTAATGCAGTATAAAGCAGTGATGAAATATTGGGATCCGGGTGTTCGTTCGTTATAACCAGCCCTAACTTTCTTAGGTCTTCAATACGTCTTTTTACCGTTGAAGATGATGTTTTATGTTTTCTCGCTAACGTAGCGTGACTCTCGTAGCAATGACTACCGTTCGCTTGATAGCTCATAAAGCGGCAATACAAACCAACGTGATGGCTGTCGATTTTTATCCCATCGGGGCAATCTTTTGAATAAAGGTATTCAATGTCTTCGAAGAAGGTGAAGTCCTTTATGAAGGTTTGCGATGTTACAGTTTTTCCGTCTTCATCTTGATATGTGTGCTCGTGTTTTGCCTGAATCTGGGCGAGGGTTTTTGCCATTGTTGTTTGCTCCTGTGTATGCTCAGTAAGTTACGAATGCTCTTCATTTGGTTTTCTCCGCTTCTCATTCGTGGATTGTTGTTAATGCTGTCTCGTGGATATTACGCGTCAGCTTTCGAATATTTAACCGCCAGGTTTTGACATTCTTCAAGAAGGAGTGCGCTTACGCTCATTTTTCGGCGCTTCGCTTCTTTGAACAGAATCTGAAATGTCGCATCAGGGATCATTAATGATGTGGACGGTGGTAATTTGGTTTTCTTATCGATCATATGGTTTCTCCTTCTGGTTTATTCGTTGGTTTCTTTTGTTGCGTTTCTGATTAAATCGAAGCGGCGTAGTACTTCCGTGAAAAACTCGGCGCGTTCTGAATAGCCCTGCTTACGATTGGAGTTACGTAGTGATTTAATCTGGTGGCGTGTCACTTCCCCTTTAATGAGGGATAGCACAGTAGTATCAATATCGAAGTATTTCATTAATGTCCTTTTCAAATATAAAATAAAACACCTCGCAAACCTGACGGTTTCGAAGTGCATTGTGATTTGGATTGTAGGTGGGAATGTTTTCTTTACCCTATATAACTCATATTACACTATAAGGCGACACTTGTCAAGATATTTTTAATATATTCTCCCATCACAAACAATACCACACACCGCCGTTTGAAGTCAACGCTCATGATTAATATCAGAGACACCGCTTAAACATCCTATATCGCGTTCTGAGGGCTTGTGTTACATCAGTAGCGGCCTTTCTCCCTACCCTCTTAAAATCGCTTACAGCGCATCTGAGGCGCTCTGTTTGCATTGCTGACGCCCTCTGGCACTTACTCCCGAAACCAATAGCACAACTACTGAGGTATAACGTTAGTTATCAGGATAGTAGTTAGTGGTCTTGGATTGAGGCTTAGTGAACTTGCACGAGTTACGAGGGTAAGTGAGCTTTAGCCATATTGCTCTACCTTCGAGGATTAGCACAACTACATACGAAAGGATGTAGGAAGGGTAATAGGAGGTAGGTAGAGTTAGCATGTGGTCAATCATCGTCAGATGGTTGGGTACATGGTTACATACCGCGCACAGCGCAAAGGAGATTTACGCCGTGGCGTAATATCGCTTGTGCAACCTGTTCCAGGTGGCAAAGCCATTGCACAATCCAGAATGTACAGATAACGCTTTGCTGCGTCGAGAGCGGAACGAGGCCAGCCAACGTAGCCCGAAAGGTAGCGGAGTAAGGCTGCTTGCCAGGAGTGACGGGAACACCCGCCAGCAAAGATCTTTGCGACAAGCGCAAAAACACTGATCTAATAACTGATCTTATTATTAATATTATAGTTAATCTTATTGTGTGTCACCGTGACCTACCCCCCAGGTCAGCCTGACCCACCCCCCTGTATCACTCAGACCTACCCCCTGTGTCACCGTGAGCTACCCTACCGATAAGAGAGCGAAAAACGTCACTTCATGCAACGGTAGACCGTCGCCCATGCATCATTTTGATGTATATCGTCGCCCTGCTCACCACGAATCGCACATGCAACAATCCTAAGAACAGCCAGAGGCAATCCTTAGGTTATATCTATCAAAATCATACATTAATAACGTCAAAACCTATATTAAATGGCAGGTAAATAATCGGTGTAGATGTAAGCCAAAGTGGATTGTTCACTTTCATTGTCAGAATGATCAGTTTAGCTAAACCGTTGTGTAGTGCGGGATACAGCGCTGTTTGCCATGAAAACCACTTTGCACCCGTGCCGGATTCGTTGAACGAGTATTCTCGAAAGATCACTCCGCTGATTTTTCCATGCCAAAACCCGCCAGTTAGTTAGTATTCTAATCATTTACATACGCAATCATTTTCAAGTGCATAAACTCCGCATAATCAGTGCATAAAGGCTGGTTAGCGCCGCCCTCGCCTGACGACTCAACATTTATCACCATTAAATCAATATGATAGATAATAACCACACACAACCATCTGTAGTGTGATGTTCCGCTGTTGCCGCTGTTCTTCGTGCAGAGTTGAGGATTTGGCAATGTTCAAACACATGTTTATAAATGCCAACATTATGATTTTATTAAAGATATTTAAAAATCACGCAGATTTCGATCTGGGAGTGCCTGATCTTCGCGTTAAGCACTGGACGCAATCTCGCCATTCACCACACACAACGCAGTTCGTTTTTTGATCATTTATGTTGCAACTTACTGAAATTGATCATATTGTTTATTCCATAAGTTTAGATGTGTGATCTTGAAGGAGGGTTAATTGAACAGAGCAGTGGTGTTAGATGAACAGCAAGCCAAAGCGATCAGGGAGTGGCTAAACGCTCATAACAAGAGCCTAATAGCTGACGTTACATTAATGATGCAAGCCGCCGTACTGCGTGTGGGGGATGCCGTAGCTTTGCGCTTCGACGAAGTGCTCAACGGAGAGATAGACATAGAAGAACAGAAGACAGGGAAGCGTAAAGCCCTCACCCTTCCGGCTCCAGTGGTGCAGATGATCGCACGTCGCCGTGCTGAGTATCCGCATGATGTGCATGTGTTCAGAAGCCAGCGTAACCGCTCGATGAACAAGCAGGCACCTGTACGACGCGAAGAAGTGAGCAAGCAGATCGCAGAAGCTGCTAAAGCTATCGGGATTCATGGCACTGTATCGGCTCACAGCTTCCGCAAAGCTGGCGGGAATGCCATCTACAAGCGTTCAGCAAACAACATCGCTTTAGCTATGACCGTGCTTAATCACAGCAACATCACTGACACCAGGCGCTATCTGGACTTAGACAAGCAAGCCGTTAGCCGTGTGATCAATGAGATGGATTTATAAGGAGGTAAACATGAAATATCTTGTGCTAACGCTGGCGCTCATGAGCTTACAGGCTTACGCCGGACAGATAACTCTGGTCAACCCGCAGGAGGAACAGACGGAGAACGGAAAAACGCTATGCACGTATCAGAACAGCATTTACTTGTTCACCTACGTTACGAGTACTCAAAGTTGCCCGTATGCTAAGACATTCGACACTGATGATTCGGAGAAAAACAGATAGGGGTTGCCCCCTGCCTTCATGCGTTCATGCGTTCATGCGTTCATGCGTTCATGCGTTCACTAACCATTTTGAAGGGATTTCGAGCCATTCCTGACTTTCTTCATCAAAGTAAAATACATCATCAACCCCATGTTCAATGAGATTAACATTTCGTTGAGTGTTTCTTATTCCGCCATTTTCCATACGTTCTTGAGCAGGAATATGAGTCGGTTCAACATGTAAGTTAACAAGGTGACCTAAGACACTGTTGATCAAATCAACCCCATCAAACTGATACGCTGATTCAGCAGGCTTACCCTTGAAGTTATACCTAATATTTACTGTCTTGTGATCAACCATTCCAAATCCCCTATGCTTCAAATTCGTTGCGGCATACCTTACAGTACCAACCAGCAGTGTAACTACCGCCTCCAGCAAAGTAATGCAAGTGTATGAATTTCTCATCTTTTTCTTTACAGGCAGGGCAGAAGGGTGTTTTATCTCCTTCTTTCCAGTAAAGTCCACTGTTAAACGTAAAAGCGTGCTTATCCTTTAACTGCTCTTCAAGCTGCTTATTTTTCTGTTCAGCGTCGAAAAGTAGGGTTTGTGTTGTTATCGCTTCGATCTTGGCGTTAGCAAGTTCGACCATTAGATTGGCTAACTCAAGTTTGAGCGTAGCCTTGTCCAGTTCATCGCTGTTATTTGCCAGCTTCTGAGTGATGCTTACCGCTTTATCAAGAATCCCTATAGCTGCCGCCGTACTTGCTAATACTCCTGCCATACTGACTAACCTCCTATTCTTAAAAATATATACGGAACAATCGCACTCTTTACTGGCAATGCTTGTCAAACCACTGGCGGACTTTATCAGTGCTGATGCTTTCATCATGTTTGGCCACAGCCCAAGAAGCAAAGTTACCCTGGTACTTATCGTAAAAACCGCCGACAGGGTATTCGATCCTTTTTTTCAAGAAAGCCGTTACAAATTTTTGCTCAGCTACTTCCTTCTGACGGTTTGAAAAATCCGCAGAGTAGCGAGGCGCGTTAGCAATAAAATGGCAATAAACCCCGCTAAGTATGTCAGTATCATTTAGCATTGGGGGAGTCTGACAAGCCCAAACTTCTTGAATAGTGGATGTGTTGCCAGCAGTCGTCTTATAGAGAGTCGCCTCCTTCCCTTTGCTCCTGCAAAAGTCTCCAACCAGTGACATAACGATTTCTGCATTTTCTGAATCCCGGTAACGAGCAGTCACTAACCACCCCAGGGCTTGATCGTAGCTCTCCGAGTAGGTAGGCACATCTAAGTGCTCTTGCCGCTGCGAGTACCCACTACAACCAACGCAAACGGCACAGAAGAACAGAGATAATCCCTTAATACACATGATCCACCGACAATAGTTTGTTTTTCAAGCTATCTTAGCGGTCAGATTGTTCCTGGACAAGGGTAGTTAACTATCGGCGCTCTCGTATTGGCTGGGCTGGTTATATGGAAACAATCTCACAACCGCTAAAAAGAATCTTAGGCTAAAGGTTTGATGTATCGCTTGCCACCCTACTGTTTGGAATGTACCGAACGATTGTCTGTGCCATAATCCCAGAAATGACCATCTGACTTAACTCAACCGTTGTGTCAGGAAGTTTCCAGATTACTTTACTTGGATCAGAAAACTCAGGCTTTCCATACTTCTGAGTTAGTAATTGATTTAATGTGCCAAATTGATGTGCAGCGATGCCTTCATTTTTCTTTTCATTGCTGGCTACGTTCGTTTGAACAAGCCGATCAGCGCCGTCGAACAAAAATGTCACTGTATACAGACCGCTACCAATCGATACATTATCAATCCGCACTTTTCCAAAGTTATCCTTATACTTTTCTGGTGAGATGAGATGTGCACCATTGCCCTGAGCAGCAACAACTTCTGACGGATTCATGTCCCATGTAGTATTTCCATACCCTATGCCCTTAGCGAATGAGAGTAGAGGTAAAGTTAGAATCACGAAAGCCATTAGTAGTTTTTTCATTACATCCCCACGAATTGAGTTTATTAATTGTGAACCAGTTTACAATGATCCCATTGCTCAGTGCTTCTTGCGATGCGGTCACTAATTGCAAAGTTTCCCAGCGACGGATCATAGGCGTACACTTTGCTTTTATCATCTGCCATCATCAACTTACCGTTAGTTTTCAGCTTTGGCGAGAGCAGGTATGTACCGTTTAAACGGTTAGCTTTGAAGCTATCGACATACAATGTTACCTCGGCACTACCCAACACACGTAAAGCCCCGATTCTTCCATTCTGTATCGCTGCAATAGCATACTGACAGAGATACGTTTTAGCAGTTGAAGACGTATTTTTTCCGTCAACCTTAGCTGATGAGGAAGGGGGAGAGGATTTAGGGATTGAACTATGAAGAGAAGATGACGGGTAAGAGTATGAATAATTTTTATACGTAGATGATGTGCCTGATCCAATCCGGCACGTTTTTCCAACCGCAATGCACGAATTACCGCATGGAATACCTTTCTTGCAGTTCTTAGCGTGTGCAGAGAATGACAACCCAGCCAATAGAAATGTACCAATGGTTATCCTAACCAACGAAGACCAGCCCATAAACCACCCTTCTTTTAAGATTTTCTCTACATGATACCATACCTAAATTAAGGGAATAGTAGCCAATAAGCCCGTTGGTGGTAATACCGAATACGGGGACTATACCAAGGAAGACATTAACAGTAGGGAAAGGTGTACATACATGATGAGAGTCGCGATGTGGCTAATGGCTGTCACACAAGTTAGTAACAGCCATTAACTGAAAAACATTAAATCATTGATTATAAATGATTTAATATTTATCTTGTGCGCCTTCACAGGCGTCGAATTAGGGTCAAAATAGCGGTCTACCGCTGTTTTGATGGCCGCGTAGTATAGCCGCTTATACCTTTACAAGAAAGGCTTTACGTCACCCACGCCTTCACGAATCACTTCTGGTGCATCTTCCGTCAAATCGACGACCGTCGTCGGCTGCTGGCCGAGGTAGCCACCGTGAATAATCAGGTCTACCTGTTTCTCCAGACGGTCTTTGATCTCCTCCGGGTCGGACTCGGTGAAATCGCTGCCTGGCAGCATCAGGGAGGTCGACAGCATCGGTTCGCCGAGGGTCTCAAGCAGCATTTGCGCAATCGGGTTCGACGGCACGCGCATCCCGATAGTTTTGCGTTTTTCCTGCAACAGACGGCGCGGCACTTCCTTGGTCCCTTTCAGAATGAAAGTATAGTTGCCCGGCGTGTTATTTTTGATTAAACGGAAGGCGACGTTATCCACGTAGGCGTAAGTCGAGATTTCCGAAAGATCGCGGCACATCAGGGTAAAGTTATGCCCGTCCGGCAGATGACGGATGCGGCAAATACGCTCCATCGCCCCTTTGTCTTCGATTTTGCAGCCCAGCGCATAGCCGGAATCGGTCGGATAAACAATCACACCGCCCTTGCGAACGATCTCTACCGCCTGATTGATCAGGCGCGCCTGCGGGTTATCCGGGTGAATATAGAAAAATTGACTCATGCTTCCCTCTCTTCAATATGTTGCTGCGACTGCTCCCAAAGTGCCCAGACGGGTTCCACGCCTGCGGGTAACCAGAGCTTACGCCCCAGCTCAATCCATGCACAAGGCTGATGGAAATCCGAGCCTTGCGACGCAAGCAGACCATACTGACGCGCATACGTCGCCAGCTGACTACGCTCATTGGGTGCCTGCTGGCACTGGGAAACTTCCATCGCTTCTCCACCCTGTTCGGCGAAGTGCGCCAGCAGTCTTTTCAGCCACTTAGCCGAAAGGTTATACCGCCCTGGATGGGCCAGCACCGCCTTGCCGCCAGAATGATGAATGACATCAATAGCTTGTTTTATTGTACACCACTGTGGCGGAACGTAACCGGTTTTACCGCGTGCCAGATATTTTTTGAAGACATCGGCAAAATTATTCGCTTTTCCCGCTTCGACCAGAAAACGGGCGAAGTGGCCGCGCGTCACGGCACCGCCGTTGGCAAGGCGTCGTGCCCCTTCCAGCGCGCCGGGAATCTGCGCTTTCTCCAGCCGCTCGCCAATCAGTTCCGCGCGTTGATTGCGGCGCGCTTTCTGCTCTTCGAGGAACGCACACAGGGCCGGGTGTTCGATATCAATATTCAGGCCGACAATATGAATTTCGTGATTTTCCCAGACCGTGGAAATTTCTACGCCGGATACCAGCGTCAAAGGCAGCGCGCTGCGGGCAATCTCCGCGCGTGCCGCCGGAATGGCGTCCGTGGTGTCGTGATCGGTTATTGCCAGCGTACCTACACGCATTTCTACCGCGCGGTGAACCAGCGCTTCGGGCGTCAGCAGGCCATCAGAGGCCTGGGTGTGGCTGTGTAAATCATAAATCACGGCGTATTTTGTCTCGCTCAAAGCGGTTTCCATCACAGGTTTGTCGTATAACAGAGGTCTATGATAACGGCTTAAGCGCAAATTCTGAAATCAGGGGTTGACAATACGCCATCGAACTAGTTAACTAGTACGCAAGTTCACTCAAGAAGGTATCTGAAAATGAAAGCACATTTCTCTCTGCACGGTTGGTGGCGCACTTCCTGATCCTCGGGCAGTGTCACTCGTCTGCAAATTGCAAACAGATACCAGGCCCGCCACGATGCGGGCTTTTTTATGAACAGAATTAATGAGAACAACAATATGCAAACCGCTAAAACACACCTTGAGTTGCTGACCTGCGAAGCCGTGTATCGCCACAACCCTACCGCCTTATTCCACCAGGTGTGCGGTGCACGCCCGGCCACCCTGCTGCTCGAGTCTGCTGACATCGACAGCAAAGACGATCTGAAAAGCCTGCTGCTGGTTGATAGCGCACTGCGCATTACCGCATTAGGTGACACTGTCACTATTAAAGCACTGTCTGAGAACGGCGCTGCCCTGCTGCCGCTGCTTGATGCGGCACTGCCAACGGGTATCGAAAACGAACAGCGCCCGGAAACACGCATTTTGCATTTCCCGCCAGTCAGCCAGCTGCTGGACGAAGACGCGCGTCTCTGCTCCCTCTCCGTATTTGACGCCTTCCGCCTGCTGCAAAACCTGGTCGAAGTGCCAGAGAATGAGCGCGAAGCGATGTTCTTCGGCGGGCTGTTTGCCTATGACCTGGTGGCCGGTTTTGAAGACCTGCCTGAAACCGAACAAGGCAATCGCTGCCCGGATTACTGCTTCTATCTGGCGGAAACGCTGATGGTGATTGACCATCAGAAAAAGTACACCCGCATTCAGGCGAGCCTGTTCACCCCTTCGGTTTCGGAAAAACAGCGTCTGGCGCAGCGTATCGAACAGCTTCAGCAGCAGATGACCGAAGAGCCGACAGCGCTGCCGGTCCAGCGTATTGATCATATGCAGTGTGAAACGAACCAGACAGATGACCAGTACGGCGCCGTTGTACGTCAGATGCAGAAAGCAATTCGCGCCGGTGAGATTTTCCAGGTGGTGCCATCGCGCCGCTTCTCACTGCCGTGCCCGTCTCCGCTGGCCGCGTATGACGTGCTAAAGAAGAGCAACCCAAGCCCGTACATGTTCTTTATGCAGGACAACGATTTCACCCTGTTCGGGGCGTCACCAGAAAGCTCGCTGAAATATGACGCGCCGAGCCGCCAGATTGAAATTTACCCGATTGCCGGTACACGTCCGCGCGGTCGCCGTGCGGATGGCTCCCTGGATCGCGATCTCGACAGCCGCATTGAGCTTGAGATGCGTACGGATCATAAAGAGTTATCCGAACACCTAATGCTGGTCGACCTGGCGCGTAACGATCTGGCACGCATTTGTACGCCAGGCACTCGTTATGTCGCGGATCTGACCAAAGTCGACCGTTACTCCTTCGTGATGCACCTGGTGTCCCGTGTGGTCGGCGAGCTGCGCCATGACCTCGACGCGCTGCACGCCTATCGTGCCTGCATGAATATGGGCACCCTGAGCGGCGCGCCGAAAGTCCGTGCGATGCAGCTGATTGCCGGAGCCGAAGGCCGTCGTCGCGGCAGCTACGGTGGTGCCGTGGGGTACTTCACCGCACACGGCGATCTGGACACCTGTATCGTCATCCGCTCCGCCTACGTGGAAGATGGCATTGCCACCGTCCAGGCAGGCGCAGGCATTGTTCTCGATTCTGTTCCGCAGTCTGAAGCTGACGAAACTCGCAGTAAAGCTCGCGCGGTATTGCGCGCCATTGCCACCGCACACCACGCACAGGAGATTTTCTGATGGCTGACATTCTGCTGCTCGATAATATCGACTCCTTTACTTACAACCTGGCAGACCAGCTGCGTGCAAACGGGCACAACGTGGTGATTTACCGCAATCATGTTCCGGCGCAAACCCTGATTGAGCGTCTGGAAACCATGCAAAACCCGGTGCTGATGCTCTCTCCAGGCCCGGGTGCACCGAGCGAAGCGGGCTGTATGCCTGAGCTGCTGACCCGTATGCGTGGCAAACTGCCAATTATCGGCATCTGCCTTGGGCATCAGGCGATTGTTGAAGCGTACGGCGGATACGTCGGCCAGGCGGGTGAAATTCTGCACGGTAAAGCCTCCAGCATTGAACACGACGGCCAGGCGATGTTTGCTGGGCTGCCAAACCCGCTGCCGGTCGCGCGTTATCATTCGCTGGTCGGCAGCAATATTCCGGCGGGGCTGACGATCAACGCCTCTTTTGAAGGAATGGTCATGGCCGTGCGTCACGACGCCGATCGCGTCTGCGGCCTGCAGTTCCACCCGGAATCGATTCTGACCTCTAACGGCGCACGCCTGCTGGAGCAGACCCTCAACTGGGCGCTGCAGAAGCTGGAGCAAACCAACACGCTGCAGCCGATTCTGGAAAAACTCTATCAGGCCCAGACGATGACCCAGCAGGAGAGCCACCAGCTTTTCTCTGCGGTGGTTCGCGGTGAACTGAAGCCAGAACAGCTGGCCGCCGCGCTGGTCAGCATGAAAGTGCGCGGTGAGCAGCCACAGGAAATTGCCGGTGCGGCGACCGCCCTGCTGGAAAACGCCGCCCCGTTCCCGCGTCCGGATTATGCGTTCGCGGATATCGTCGGCACCGGCGGTGACGGCAGCAACAGCATTAATATCTCTACCGCCAGCGCCTTCGTGGCGGCGGCCTGCGGCATGAAAGTGGCGAAACACGGTAACCGCAGCGTCTCCAGCCGCTCAGGCTCTTCCGATCTGCTGGCCGCGTTCGGGATTAACCTCGACATGAATGCTGAACGTTCCCGTGAAGCGCTGGACGATCTGGGTGTCTGCTTTCTGTTCGCGCCGAAATATCACACCGGTTTCCGCCACGCGATGCCGGTCCGTCAGCAGCTGAAAACCCGCACCCTGTTTAACGTGCTGGGGCCGTTGATCAACCCGGCGCATCCGCCGCTGGCTTTGATTGGCGTCTACAGCCCGGAACTGGTACTGCCGATTGCGGAAACCCTGCGCGTGCTGGGCTATCAGCGTGCGGCCGTGGTCCATAGCGGCGGAATGGATGAAGTGTCGCTCCATGCGCCAACGCTGGTTGCCGAGCTGCGCGACGGCGAAATTCAGAGCTATCAGCTGGACGCTGCCGACTTTGGCCTGACGCCCTATCATCAGGAACAGCTGGCAGGCGGCACCCCGGAAGAAAACCGTGACATTCTGACACGCTTGCTACAAGGTAAAGGTGAAGCCGCCCATGAGGCCGCTGTCGCCGCCAACGTTGCGATGTTGATGCGTTTGCACGGCGAAGAAGACTTACAGGCTAACGCACAAAAAGTCATGGCCGTATTGCGCTCCGGCGCAGCTTACGACCGCGTTACCGCACTTGCGGCAAGAGGGTAAATGATGCAGACCGTTTTAGCGAAAATCGTCGCCGATAAGGCCATCTGGGTAGAAGCGCGCAAAGAGCAGCAGCCACTGGCCAGTTTCCAGAATGACGTGGTTCCCAGCCAGCGCCGTTTTTATGATGCCCTGCAGGGCGCGCGCACCGCGTTTATCCTGGAGTGCAAAAAGGCCTCGCCATCGAAAGGCGTGATCCGCGACGACTTCGATCCTGCGCGTATTGCCGGGGTCTACAAACACCATGCGTCAGCCATTTCGGTGCTGACGGATGAGAAATATTTCCAGGGCAGTTTTGATTTTCTGCCGATTGTCAGCCAGATCGCCCCGCAACCGATTCTGTGCAAAGACTTCATTATTGATGCGTACCAAATCTGGCTCGCACGTTTTTATCAGGCCGATGCCTGCCTGCTGATGCTCTCCGTGCTGGATGACGAGCAGTATCGTCAGCTGGCCGCCGTCGCCCACAGCCTGAATATGGGTGTGCTGACGGAAGTGAGCAACGAAGAGGAGCTGGAACGCGCCATTGCGCTGAAAGCCAAAGTCGTCGGCATCAATAACCGCGACCTGCGCGATCTCTCCATCGACCTGAACCGCACGCGCCAGCTGGCGCCACGTCTCGGGGCTGGGGTCACCGTTATCAGCGAATCGGGCATTAATACTTATGCCCAGGTTCGCGAGCTGAGCCATTTCGCAAACGGCTTTTTGATTGGCTCGGCGCTGATGTCTCACGACGATTTGAATGCCGCCGTCCGCCGCGTGCTGTTGGGTGAGAACAAAGTCTGTGGGCTGACGCGCCCTCAGGACGCCGCCGCCGCCCTCGAGGCGGGTGCCGTCTACGGCGGGCTGATTTTTGTCGACTCGTCTGCGCGAGTGGTAACGGAAGATCAGGCCCGCGACGTGATTGCCGCTGCACCGCTGAGCTATGTTGGCGTGTTCCGCGATGCGCCAGTTTCTGAGGTCGCCGCCAAAGCTGAAAACTTATCGCTGGCTGCCGTGCAGCTGCACGGCAACGAAGATCAGGCGTACATCAATGAACTTCGCCAGGCACTGGCACCGCAGGTGCAAATCTGGAAAGCGCAAAGCGTGAGCGACACGCTGCCTCCCCGCAATCTCCAGCATGTCGATAAATATGTGCTGGACAACGGCCAGGGCGGAACCGGCGTTCGCTTCGACTGGTCCCTGCTGAACGGTGAAAAGCTGGACAACGTCCTGCTGGCGGGTGGATTAAGCCCTGATAACTGCGTAGAAGCCGCGAAAGCAGGCTGTGCGGGTCTCGATTTCAATTCTGGCGTGGAGTCTCAGCCGGGTATCAAAGATGCCAGTAAGCTGGCCTCGGTATTCAAGACGCTGCGTGCATATTAAGGAAGAGCAAATGACAACTTTATTAAATCCCTATTTTGGTGAGTTTGGTGGCATGTACGTGCCGCAGATTTTGATGCCTGCCCTGCGCCAGCTTGAAGAAGCGTTTGTCAGCGCGCAGAAAGATCCGGCCTTCCAGGCGGAATTTACCGACCTGCTGAAAAACTACGCGGGCCGCCCGACGGCGCTGACCAAATGCCGTAACCTGACCGAAGGCACAAACACCACCCTGTACCTTAAGCGTGAAGATCTGCTCCACGGCGGCGCGCACAAAACCAACCAGGTGCTGGGCCAGGCGCTGCTTGCTAAGCGGATGGGCAAAACCGAAATCATCGCCGAGACCGGTGCAGGCCAGCACGGCGTGGCATCAGCGCTCGCCAGCGCCCTGCTCGGCCTGAAATGCCGTATTTATATGGGTGCGAAGGATGTAGAACGTCAGTCGCCGAACGTGTTCCGTATGCGTCTGATGGGTGCCGAAGTGATCCCGGTACACAGCGGCTCTGCCACGCTAAAAGATGCCTGTAACGAAGCGCTGCGCGACTGGTCTGGCAGCTACGATACCGCGCACTACATGCTTGGTACCGCTGCGGGTCCACATCCGTTCCCGACCATCGTGCGTGAATTCCAGCGCATGATCGGGGAAGAGACCAAAGCGCAGATCCTCGAAAAAGAGGGGCGTCTGCCGGATGCGGTTATCGCCTGCGTCGGCGGTGGTTCCAACGCCATCGGCATGTTTGCTGATTTTATTGATGACGAAAGTGTGGGCCTGATCGGTGTCGAACCTGCGGGGCACGGCATTGAAACCGGCGAGCACGGTGCGCCGTTGAAACATGGCCGCGTAGGGATTTACTTCGGCATGAAGTCGCCGATGATGCAAACCGACGAAGGCCAGATTGAGGAGTCTTACTCTATCTCCGCCGGGCTGGATTTCCCTTCCGTCGGGCCGCAGCACGCGCATCTGAACAGCATCGGCCGCGCGGATTATGTCTCGATTACCGATGATGAAGCGCTGGAAGCGTTTAAAACTCTGTGCCGCAACGAAGGGATTATCCCGGCGCTGGAGTCTTCTCACGCGCTGGCTCATGCGCTGAAGATGATTAAAGAAAACCCGGAAAAAGAGCAGCTGCTGGTGGTTAACCTTTCCGGTCGCGGTGACAAAGATATCTTCACCGTTCACGATATTCTGAAAGCACGAGGGGAAATCTGATGGAACGCTACGATAACGCATTTGCTGAACTGAAAGCCCGCAAGGAAGGCGCGTTTGTTCCCTTCGTCACGCTGGGCGATCCAGGCCCGGAGCAGTCGCTGAAAATTATCGACACCTTAATTGCTGCGGGTGCCGATGCGCTGGAGCTAGGGATCCCGTTCTCCGATCCACTGGCGGATGGCCCGACCATTCAGAACGCCACCCTGCGCGCGTTTGCCGCAGGCGTTACCCCGACCCAGTGCTTTGAGATGCTGGCGGCTATCCGCCAGAAGCATCCGACCATTCCGATTGGCCTGCTGATGTATGCCAACCTGGTCTTCAGCAAAGGTATCGATAATTTCTACGCCGAATGTGCACGCGTGGGCGTTGATTCAGTGCTGGTCGCCGATGTGCCGGTAGAAGAGTCTGCACCGTTCCGTCAGGCAGCGATGCGTCACAACGTCGCGCCGATCTTCATCTGCCCGCCAAACGCCGATGACGAACTGCTGCGCCAGATTGCCTCTTACGGTCGCGGGTATACCTATCTGCTGTCGCGCGCGGGCGTTACCGGTGCGGAAAACAAAGCGGCGCTTCCCCTGCATCATCTGGTGGAAAAACTGGCCGAGTATCACGCTGCCCCTCCGCTGCAGGGCTTCGGAATTTCATCGCCAGAGCAGGTCACCGCAGCGATTGATGCCAATGCCGCAGGCGCTATCTCCGGATCGGCGATTGTGAAAATTATCGAGCGCAACGTCGATAAGCCAGAGCAGATGCTGACTGAACTGCGCGACTTCGTCACCGCGATGAAAGCGGCGACGCGCAAGGCCTGAGTCTTCTGACCGTCTGGCAACCCGCCAGACGGTTATTCCCCTTTAATACTGTCCGCGTATTTGCGCACCAGCCGAAACAGACTCCCCACCTCGTCTTCCTGCCAGTCGCTGAAAATCTGGTTCATCAGCGT
Source organism: Lelliottia sp. 489 (assembly GCF_050435885.1). Taxonomy (NCBI): domain Bacteria; kingdom Pseudomonadati; phylum Pseudomonadota; class Gammaproteobacteria; order Enterobacterales; family Enterobacteriaceae; genus Lelliottia; species Lelliottia sp. 489. The sequence continues at coordinate 775,403 of NZ_JBNDLC010000001.1, forward strand.
CATACGCGCCTGCGCGATTTTCATCGTTAACGCTTTTCCTTGCGCCGAGGTGGATACTTCGGAAACCCGTTTATCCGTCGCGCCTGGCTTTTTCTGCACCAGCGCTTGTGCCTCCAGCCGTTTAACCTGGCGACTGACAGTGGTGTAATCGCGCCCCAGCCTGTCGGCAAGCTCGACCACGCCCAGCGGGCCGTAGCGGTCAATGGTGATGAGCAACGGGAACAAAATTTGATCCAGCGAAACGCCCGCCTCCGACAGCAGGGTATTGTCGCGTTGCGGCTGATTCATCACGCCCATGATATCCAGCAGCGCGCCGTGAAAATCCGTGACATCGTATTTATGTGCATATTGCATATATTTTCCTGGCGAGTATAGTGCTCTAAAAGATATGTGCATTTTACACATATTCCACAACAGGAGAAAGTGTATGAAAGCAGCCGTTGTTTATGATCCGCTCGCTGGGCCGGTTTACGCCGATTTCGCAACACCCCACGCTGAGCCAGGCCAGCACCTCGTTCGCGTTACCGCCTCGGCAATCAGCCATGTGGTGAAAAGCCGGGCCTCCGGTAAGCACTACAGTTTTGACGGCACACTGCCCTTTATCGCCGGGATCGACGGAACGGGCGTCACCGAAGCAGGTCAGCGCGTCTATTTTGCGTTTCCGCCGTCCCCCTGGGGCAGCATGGCGGAGTTTGCCCCAGTCGATATGAATCTCTGTATTCCCTTACCTGAGGGGCTGGACGATGCCACCGCCGCCGCGATGGCGAATCCGGGGATGTCGGCGTGGGCCGCACTGGTGACGCGCGCGCAGTTTAAGCTAGGTGAGACCGTACTCATCAACGGGGCCACGGGCAGTGCCGGGCAGCTTGCGGTGCAAATTGCCCGCTACCGTGGCGCCGGGAAGATCATCGTCACGGGCCGCAATCCGCAGGCACTGTTCCGCCTTAATGCGGATGTGAGCATACTGCTGAATGACGATAACGCGCGCATCGCACAGGCGTTTGCTGAACAGGCGGCCCAGCAGATTGATGTGGTGATCGACTATCTGTGGGGGCAGAGCGCGCTCGCTATTCTCAACGCCCTGGCAAAACATACGCCAGGGCTGACGCCGGTGCGTTTTATTCAGGTCGGCTCACTTTCCGGCGCGGAGATTGTGCTGCCGAGCGCGGTACTGCGCGCCTCTCCAGTCCAGTTAATGGGCAGCGGGATTGGCAGCCTGTCGCTGGCACAGCTCATTCAGGCCACGGGTGAGATGTTTCAGGCGGCGGTTCCCGGTGGATTCTCGATCGCCACCACCAGGGCACGGCTGGAAGATGTCGCTCAGGCGTGGTCACAGGACGACAGTAAAAAACGCACGGTGTTTGTGATGAACTGAAAGGAAAACGGCAGAGCCTCTACGCCTTAAGGGTGAGGACAAAATTGATCGGGTCGAGCTTTTGGGTGGACGACACTTTTCAAATAGGATCGTAAGAGTATGATCCCCATTCTTTTCGGCTCACTGCCGTTTTAAATCCTTCTGAGTTCAGAGGTTTACACATGTCATGGCAACACTTCAAACAGGCTTATCTGATTAAGTTCTGGTCCCCTGTTCCTGCAGTCATCGCTGCGGGTATTCTCTCTACCTACTATTTTGGCATTACCGGCACCTTCTGGGCGGTCACGGGTGAATTTACCCGCTGGGGTGGACAGCTTTTGCAGCTGGCTGGCGTGCATGCCGAAGAGTGGGGTTATTTTAAGCTGATTCATCTGGAGGGCACCCCGCTCACCCGCATCGACGGGATGATGATTATCGGTATGTTCGGCGGCTGTTTTGCGGCGGCGCTGTGGGCCAATAACGTCAAACTGCGTATGCCCCGCAGCCGTATTCGTATTGCGCAGGCCATCGCGGGCGGAATTATCGCCGGGTTTGGCGCGCGTCTGGCGATGGGGTGCAACCTGGCGGCCTTCTTCACGGGTATTCCTCAGTTTTCCCTGCATGCCTGGTTTTTCGCCGTGGCGACCGCCATCGGTTCTTACTTTGGCGCGCGTTTCACGCTGCTACCTATCTTTCGCATTCCGGTCAAAATGACCAAAGTCAGCGCCGCCTCACCGCTCACACAAAAACCGGATCAGGCAAAACGCCGTTTCCGTCTGGGGATGCTGGTCTTTTTCGCGATGATTGCGTGGGCACTGTGTACCGCATTTCATCAGCCAAAACTGGGGCTGGCGATGCTGTTTGGCGTTGGCTTTGGGCTGCTGATTGAACGCGCGCAAATCTGCTTTACCTCGGCGTTCCGTGATATGTGGATCACCGGGCGCACCATGATGGCAAAAGCGATCATTGCCGGGATGGCGGTCAGCGCCATCGGGATTTTCAGCTATGTGCAGCTGGGAGTGGAGCCAAAAATCATGTGGGCCGGCCCGAATGCAGTGATTGGCGGTTTGCTGTTTGGCTTCGGTATTGTGCTGGCGGGCGGATGCGAAACCGGCTGGATGTACCGTGCTGTAGAAGGACAGGTGCACTACTGGTGGGTGGGTCTCGGTAACGTCATCGGCTCGACTATTCTGGCCTATTACTGGGACGATCTCTCGCCTGCACTCGCCACCAGCTGGGATAAGGTCAATCTGCTGAACACCTTTGGTCCGTTGGGCGGGCTACTGGTCACCTACGCCCTGCTGTTGATCGCCTTTTTACTGGTTATCGCCCAGGAGAAACGATTCTTTCGTCGCACCGCGCGTAACACTCAAGCACAGGAGAATGTGGCATGACGCAAATTGTCCCTGATTATCGCCTCGATATGGTTGGCGAACCTTGTCCGTACCCGGCCGTCGCCACCCTCGAAGCCCTGCCGCAACTGAAGAAAGGGGAAATTCTGGAGGTGGTGAGCGATTGTCCTCAGTCGATCAATAACATTCCACTGGATGCCAAAAATCACGGCTATACCGTGTTAGATATTCAGCAGGACGGCCCGACCATTCGCTATTTGATTCAGAAGTAACGCCCCTCTGACAACGTTCCCCAGCGGGAACGTTGTTCCCTGCGCATTGCCGATGAAAAAACAACCAACACGTTGCGTTAGCTCTCATTTTCTTTTTATCGCGAAGAATACTGTATCCACAGTTTCCATGAGGATAATCTGATGAAAAAGTTACTGATATGTTGTCTGTTCGGCAATACCGCCCAGTCGCTTGCCAGGAAAATGCAGCATGCTGCTGATGCGCGCGGAATGAAACTGCTGATAAGCGCCGTCGGGCTGGATAATTTCGCCAGCGTCGCCCCGGCTTTTGACGCCTTTCTAGTCGCGCCGCATATCCAATATAAGCTTGAAGAATTACGGGCAGTGATTGGCGAAGGCCAGCCGATCACGGTTATCGAAAGCTATCCGTTTGCCTCACTGGACGGTGAGAAGGTGCTGGAATTTGTACTTAAGCATATGCCGGAGCTGGTGGCATAGCGTTGATCAATGAAAACTGGCCGCAGTACGACCAGTTTTTTATAAGCGTCGAAGCAATCAGAAACGATAACCCGCCGAGAACATAAACACCCATGGGTCCAGGCGCGTATGGACGCTCTGCTGTTCGCCACCAGCCTTGAAGCGCACGTCGGTGTCGATATCCATATACCAGACGGACATGTTCAGCAGCCAGTCGCGATTGATCAGATAATCCAGCCCGACCTGTCCCGCAGCACCCCAGGAATCTTTCAGACTCAGATCGGAAAGACCGGCCTCTTTACCCGTATCGTTAAACTTCTCGTCGAAGAAAGTGGTGTAGTTCACACCTGCACCGATATACGGACGCACTTTGCTGCTGGCATCACCGAAGTACCACTGCGCCATCAGGGTTGGCGGGAGCTGATGAACCGTTGCAATATTTCCCGTCGGACCGGTGCCGACTTTATGGCGGAATGGCGTTGCCGCCAGAAGTTCAATACCGACATTTTCCGTTGCCATATAGGTGAACGTCAGGCCCAGTTGGGTATTGTTGCTGACGTTAAAGCCGCCCAGACTCCCCAGCACATTATCCGATCCCTCTGTCGGGCGAACCGTTGCCGAACCCGCACGAATAAAGAACTCGCCCGCTTCATGTGCGTACGCACCGCCAGAAATACTGCTTAAGATCAGGGCTGCCACTGCTAACTTTTTCATATCCGCTCCATCGTTGTGGTTTTATTGGCGCGGTGAATATACTCATAAATAAGTAACAAGTGATCTAACTTAGATCACACTTGGTCTGGTAATTTAACATTCATTGATCCAGATTAATTTTTGCCGTGCAAACCGACACGCATATCCTCGTCTCAGGTCAATTTTGCAAAATGACCGAGGCTTTACAAAGATATGCTTTTCCATACAAGTCATGGTGCTGCCACGACAGAGTTATCCAGGGTACAATTGCCCGCTTATTAATACCTGCAATACTCAAGGAGAGTGCATGTCTATCACGGCGAAGTCCGTCTACCGTGACACGGGGAATTTCTTCCGCAATCAGTTCATTACTTTTTTACTGATCGCCTTGCTTTGCGCGTTTATCACGGTGGTGCTTGGCCATGCGTTTTCGCCGAGTGATGATCAAATTGCCACCCTGAGCCAGGGCGATCATCTCGCCGGCAGCGGCGGGTTGTTTGATCTGGTTCAGAATATGACGCCAGAACAGCAGCAGATTTTGCTGCGCGCCTCTGCGGCATCGACCTTCTCGGGGTTGATCGGTAATGCGATTCTGGCGGGCGGTGTCTTGCTGATGGTTCAGCTCATTTCTGCGGGACATCGCGTCAGCGCCCTGCGCGCCATCGGTGCCAGCGCACCTGTACTGCCTAAACTGTTCATCCTGATCTTTTTGACCACCATGCTGGTGCAGATTGGGGTGATGCTGGTGGTCGTGCCGGGTGTATTGCTGGCAATTATCCTCTCGTTCGCCCCGGTGATGCTGGTGCAGGACAAGATGGGAATATTTACAGCCATGCGCAGCAGTGTAAAACTGGCATGGGCAAATATGCGCCTGGTGGCTCCGGCGGTGATCAGCTGGCTGCTGGCCAAAACCCTGCTGCTGCTGTTTGCACCGAACTTTGCGGTATTAACGCCAAACGTCGGTGCGGTGGTTGCAAACACGCTGAGTAACCTGATTTCAGCTGTGTTGCTGGTCTATTTATTCCGCCTGTATATGTTGATTCGCCAATAGTTTCCCTGAAAGCAGATAATGGAATCGAAGAATGAAGCAGTTTCTTGATTTTTTACCGCTGGTCGTGTTTTTCGCGTTTTACAAGCTCTACGATATTTATGCCGGCACAGCCGCGTTGATCGTCGCGACGGCCGTGGTGCTGATTTACAGCTGGGTGCGTTACCGTAAAGTCGAAAAAATGGCGCTGATCACCTTTGTACTGGTGGCGGTGTTTGGGGGATTAACCCTGTTCTTCCATAACGATGAATTTATCAAATGGAAAGTGACGGTCATTTACGCGCTGTTCGCGGGTGCGCTGCTGTTCAGCCAGTGGGTGATGAATAAACCGCTGATTCAGCGCATGCTGGGCAAAGAGATCACCCTTCCTCAGGAAGTGTGGTCGCGCCTGAATATCGCCTGGGCGCTGTTCTTTATCCTCTGCGGGCTGGCGAATATCTACATTGCGTTCTGGCTGCCGCAGAATATCTGGGTCAACTTCAAGGTCTTTGGCCTGACGGCGTTGACGCTGATTTTCACGCTGCTCAGCGGTGTGTATATCTATCGCCATATGCCTCAGGACGATAAGCACTAAAATTGAAGGCCAGGCAGCGTGCTGTCTGGCCTTTTCTCTTCCCGACCGTCTGCTTTTCGTATTTCCCACCAGCTGTAAATCATAGTAGCATCCCGCCTGTCGTCTTCCGTAACGAGCTTAAGAAACAATGACAACAACGAATGACGCCCCTCAGGGCGAACTGGTTTTACGCACACTTGCTATGCCTGCCGACACCAATGCGAACGGTGACATCTTTGGCGGGTGGTTAATGGCCCAGATGGACATGGGTGGAGCGATCCTCGCAAAAGAGATCGCACATGGCCGCGTGGTGACGGTCAGAGTCGACGGGATGACGTTTTTACGTCCGGTCGCAGTGGGTGATGTCGTGTGCTGCTACGCACGCTGCGTCAAACGCGGTAACACGTCGATATCGATCAACATTGAAGTCTGGGTGAAGAAGGTCTCTTCCGAGCCGATTGGCCAGCGCTACAAGGCGACTGAAGCGCTGTTTATCTATGTCGCGGTGGACAATCAGGGCAAACCTCGCCCACTGCCACAGATATAAAAAAAGCCTCCATCTGGAGGCTTTTTTGTTTATTCCATTTGCGCCCCGCCGTTCAGGCGGAAGACGATGTTAACGATAAGTCCATTCCCCGGCTTGCCAGGCTCGTAGCGCCATTTACGCATCGCGGCTTTCACTTCTCGCTCGAACATGTTTGCTGGTTGCGCCGAGAGCACTTCGACGTTATCGACACGGCCATCCGCGGTCACGTCAAACTTCACACGCAGACGCCCCTCAATACGCAGGGCCTGTGCACGCGCAGGATACTGCGGCTGATTACGGCTCATCGCGCGCGGGCCGGAAGGAGCAGACACCACCGGCTTCGTCGTCGTCGGCGAACTATTCATGACCGGTTTCACGGGTGCGGTATTCTGGGTTGACTGTACCGCACGGGGTTCGACCGGACGCTCTTCACGCTTCGGACGCTCCTCGACCTTTTTCACCGGCTTCGGTTTGGGCTTCGGCTTAGGTTTTGGCTCCGGCTTGTGGATCACCACGGGCGCTTCTTTCGGCGGTTCCGGAACAATTTCAGGTTCTGGTTCTGGCTCAGGCTCGACAACCGGCTCCGGCGGAGGCGGAACCACCTGCGGCTCCAGGTCTGCCGGCGACACCATCGTCACAGAAATCGGCTGCGCAGGTGCTGGCATTTCAATAACCTGATGAACCGAAGTGTAGAGCAGCGCCGCCACGACAGCGCCGTGGATCACAACGGACAGTAGCGTCGGCCAGGGAAAGCGGCGAGGTAAATCGAGGGTCATCGAAGTCATAATCGTTACAGTTAAAAAACCAGACCCTGATTTTAAATGCAAATAGCAATCATATTCAATAAGACACTCCATCTTCTCGCGATTTAACTGCGCGCGAGGCCAAAAAAGGCGCATCTTTGTTATGGTTTTAACAAGGTCGTTATCTTTACATTGCAGTCATCGATGCTTTCACATAACGTAATTGACACTTTTTATGGCTAAGGAGCTCCGCCGTGCTTTACGTGATTTACGCTGAAGATGTTGCCGATTCTCTGGAAAAACGACTTTCCGTGCGCCCTGCCCATCTCGCGCGTCTGCAACTGTTACATGACGAAGGAAAATTACTGACCGCCGGCCCGATGCCCGCAGTGGATAGCAACGATCCCGGTGCGGCTGGCTTTAGCGGTTCTACGGTCATTGCGGAGTTTGAATCGCTGGAAGCTGCACAGTCCTGGGCCGAAGCAGACCCGTACGTCGCGGCAGGGGTTTATGAGAAAGTGACCGTCAGACCGTTCAAGAAAGTGTTTTGAGGTAAGGGGGAAGGCTCCCGCAGGCGCTTTTCCTATATCGTCATCACGATTGCATTGATACCAAAAGCCCCGCCAGTGCGGGGCTTTTATTTTTACATGACGCAACAGTGCAGGAAAAAAGTAATACCCATCACCTCATTCACTCCCCGCGCATACTAAAACCGGCTCTTCGGAAGTCTCGATATACTTCGGGATTGGTGAATGCCGGGAACTTAGCTTTCTGGGCTGCGGATTTGAGTGCCTCGCAATAGGCTTTATTGCCGTCGCTGGTCGATATGTTTAACGCCGTGCCATCCTCTGCAAACTGGATGTGCAACCTGCATTGTTTTCCTTTCCAGCGCTGAGGATCAATAAGTTGGTTATTGATGGCATCTCTGATGGCTCGCGCCTGGGCGCCCCACTCATCCTTGTCATCCCAGCGGCCGGAACTGCAATCACCCGTTGCGGTGGTTTTATGGCATCCGGACGGATGTAACGGCGCGCAACCTGAGACCAGGCTTATCAGAATGGCGAGCATAAGAATCTTATTCATGTAAAACCTTTAATATCGTCCTGCCAACCGCTTTCACGTTTGGCGGGACGATGGTTCTCAATGTAATGACGCGAGTCGCGCCGCAAAGCCCACAAACAGCAAACCGATCAAGCCATTTCCCAGCTTCGCCAGTTTCTTTTTGGTTTTCAGGTAGCGGGTGACAAACGCGCCGGAGAAGATCAGGAAACTCATGTACATAAAGCTGATAAGCTCAAGAGTGGTCGCGAGGATCAGGAAAGAGGTCCCGGTGTTTTTCGCGCTGACGTCGATGAACTGCACGAAGAATGAGACGTAGAACAGAATCGCTTTAGGATTGGTCAGGCTCAATACCAGCGAGCGCTTCATGATCATGCTCGCGGGTTCCGTTCCTCCGGCTTGCGCGCTATTTTTATGCGTCATCACTGACCAGAGCATTTTGCCACCCAGCCACAGCAGATAGAGCGCACCGAGATAGCGGACGATGTTGAATAACACCGGTGTGGTTTGGATCAGCGCAGCCACACCTGCCCACGCCAGAAACATCAGTACCGCATCACCGATGAAAACCCCCGTGGCGGCGAGATAACCTTTTTTCACCCCGTGGCCGATGCCAGTTTTTAAAACAAACAACGTATTCGGACCAGGCACCAGCACAATAAAGAAAGCACCCACAACATAAGTCCAGAAATTGAGAACACCAAACTCCGCAAACACCACCCGCTCCTTTTATCAAATAAATGAAAATGCCGCAGCTAAGCGGCATTTCAGGGTTAACTTTCGCTATTGTACGCCGTTATACCCGTCAAGATAAGACGCTGCCAGCTCATTCCCGAACAGCTTCGCATCTTTCTCTTCCATATCAGATGACCACTGATCGCTCTTATTACCCATAAAGCTGTTATTAGTTTTGACGCCTTTCAGCACCTCATCGCGGATACTTTGCGCATACTCATTGGCTTCCACCAGGGTGCGCCCCGCTTTGCGGTCCGTTTTGCCCTGCTCGTAGAGCTCGCGAAACTGCGGCACATTCAGACGATAATTGAGCTGTTGGCTATTGGCGAAATTTCCACCGACAAAATTCGATTGATGAGAAACGAAGTAATAAGCGTGTCTTTCAGGTGCGGTTTTGCTGTTGGCGCATCCGACGAGGACCGTCACGGCCATGAGTGCGGCGAGGTATTTACTGTTCATCCCTTTTTATTTCCCTTTTATATGTTCCACTGCATCATCCAGGCACCGGCAAAATCAACCAGCCCTGAAAATGATGACAATCCCAAACTTTCCCTGAGCGCATCCAGCGCAAAAAGCACAACCAATACCCACAGGAATGGATTCATCTGTTTTTATTCAATGCGTTATGTAGGTGAATTATATCTGAACAACAGGGGGCGAAGGATACTGCGAAAATTGATAGTTATGCGGGAAACATCAGGCACCTGTCACGGTGCCTTCAGGGTACTCAGAGATCGCGAACGGCAAACACCAGTGCATTACGGTGATGGCTAAGTCCACATTTTCTGATGGCGTGGATACGCATATTGCGGCGGGACTGAGCCTCAAGCCAGCGGGCTTTACGACGACTCATTTGTCGCAACATGCGCCAGCGCCCTACTTCCGTTCTGCTGCGCTTCATGTCTACAACTCTTTCCTTAACAGAGACGCCATTATAAACCCCTGCCCACGGTAAACCAGCGCTTTTACCCACCCTTTTTATTTGCCAGATCAATTCTGATGCGTACACTCATAACAATACGCTTTCAAAAGGATTTTTTATTTATGACAACCTTCTACACCGTGGTGAGTTGGCTGGTCATTCTGGGATACTGGCTGCTGATCGCAGGTGTGACACTTCGCATCCTGATGAAACGCCGGGCCGTCCCTTCTGCCATGGCCTGGCTTTTGATCATCTACATCCTGCCGCTGGTAGGAATTATCGCATATCTCTCCTTTGGTGAATTGCATCTGGGTAAGCGCCGCGCCGAGCGCGCGCGCGCCATGTGGCCGTCGACGGCAAAATGGCTGAACGACCTGAAATCCTGCAAACATATTTTCGCCCAGGAGAACAGCAGCGTCGCCTCGTCCCTGTTCAAACTTTGTGAACGTCGTCAGGGAATTGGCGGCGTCAAAGGCAACCAGCTGCAGTTACTCACTACCTCTGACGATGTGATGCAGGCGCTGATCCGCGATATACAGCTCGCCCGACATAATATCGAAATGGTGTTCTATATCTGGCAGCCCGGCGGAATGGCCGACCAGGTGGCGGAATCGCTGATGGCGGCATCGCGCCGGGGTATTCACTGTCGTCTGATGCTCGACTCCGCCGGCAGCGTAGCGTTCTTCCGTAGCCCCTGGGCGACCATGATGCGTAATGCCGGCATTGAAGTTGTCGAAGCGCTGAAGGTAAATCTGCTGCGTGTGTTCCTGCGCCGCATGGATTTACGCCAGCATCGCAAGATGATCATGATCGACAACTATATTGCCTACACCGGCAGCATGAACATGGTCGATCCGCGCTTCTTTAAACAGGACTCTGGCGTGGGTCAGTGGGTCGATTTAATGGCGCGTATGGAAGGCCCGGTTGCCACAGCGATGGGGATTGTTTACTCCTGCGACTGGGAAATCGAAACCGGCAAACGCATTCTGCCGCCACCGCCCGACGCAAACATCATGCCGTTTGAGCAAGAGAGCGGCCATACCATTCACACCATCGCTTCCGGGCCTGGATTTCCTGAGGATTTAATCCACCAGGCGCTGCTCACGGCAGCGTATTCAGCGCGTGAATATCTGATCATGACCACGCCCTACTTTGTCCCGAGCGACGACCTGCTCCATGCGATTTGCACCGCCGCCCAGCGCGGTGTGGATGTCAGCATTATTATGCCGCGTAAAAACGATTCGGTTCTGGTGGGCTGGGCCAGCCGGGCCTTCTTTAGCGAGCTGCTGGCAGCGGGTGTCAAAATTTATCAGTTTGAAGGGGGCTTGCTGCATACCAAGAGTGTGCTGGTCGACGGCGAACTGAGCCTGGTCGGTACGGTGAATCTGGATATGCGCAGCCTGTGGCTCAATTTTGAAATTACACTGGTGATTGATGACGTCGGTTTTGGTGGCGATCTGGCGGCGGTGCAGGACGATTATATCTCCCGCTCGCGCCTGTTGGATGCGCATCTGTGGATGAAACGCCCACTGTGGCAGCGGATCACCGAACGACTGTTTTACTTCTTTAGTCCGTTGCTGTAAAACGTGCCCAACGATGTTTTAACAGGTAATCATCATGGAAATGGATCTGAACAATCGCCTGACTGAAGACGAAACCCTTGAGCAGGCCTACGACATTTTTCTCGAACTGGCGATGGACAATCTCGATCCCGCAGACGTGATCCTCTTCAATCTGCAATTTGAAGAGCGCGGCGGCGCAGAGCTGTTTGACCCGTCCGAAGACTGGGCCGAGCACGTCGATTTCGACCTCAACCCGGACTTCTTCGCCGAAGTGGTGATTGGGCTGGCCGATACTGACGGCGGCGAGATTAACGATATTTTTGCCCGCGTGCTGTTATGCAGGGAAAAAGATCACAAACTGTGCCACATCCTCTGGCGCGAATAACAAAAAGGCTGCGATGGCAGCCTTTTTTATTTAGTCCGGTAGTTCACTCCCACAGCGATTACAAAACCGCGCGCTATGCTCATGGCTCGCCTGCTGGCATCTCGGGCACTTACGCTGCTGCTGACGATTCTGAAAAGCCGCGCTCATGTGAGTGGTAATCAGACCGGTCGGGATAGCAATCACCGAGTAACCAATCAAAATCAGCACTGACGCCACGATCCTGCCGAGCGGCGTGTGGGGGGTAATATCCCCGTAGCCCACGGTCGTAACGGTGACAATCGCCCAGTACACCGACGCATTCAGCGTGGTGAAACCGTAAGTCGGCCCTTCAATCAGATACATCAGCGCGCCGAAAACCACCATCACAATCGCGATAAACGAATAGAACAGGATCAGCTGATGGCGGGCGCTATAAATGGCTTTCCAGAACACGCGCAAAGACGGCATAAAACGCAGCAGTTTCAGGACGCGCAGCACGCGGATGGCGCGCATTGCTCGCCATGCAAAAACATAATTGATGCTGATTTCAGGCCACAGCCACATCACATACAGCGGCAGAATCGTCGCTAAATCAATAATCCCCCAGAAGCTGAACACATATTTCGCCGGATTCGCCCAGCTGAACAGGCGCAGGAAATACTCCAGGGTAAATATCAGGGTGACAAAAAGCTCAAGCCAGACGAACAGATGCCATTCATCAAGCGTAAGGTGATACTGCGTCCCCAGACCGGACTCAATAAAGATGATGAATACGCTGAGAAGCGCAAACAGGCCGCACAATCCTTCGAAGCGACGCCCGGAGCGGGTGTTAGGATCGAATAGCAGGCGATAGGTCTTACGCCGTACAGAAGAAACGGATATCGACACATTAACCTCGCAAAAGAAGAAGGGCTGACATCATGTCAGCCCTTGCGATTATAACGGGTCTACTTTCAGGCAGGAAACTGCATGTCGGAAACTTCCTTCCAGAACAGGCCGGGTTTGCGCACATTCCGGCCCCGCCATTGGGCAACGCGTGCGGAACACGCAGCCAGACGGCGGGTTGATCGGCGAAGGCAGCTCCCCTTCCAGAAGCTGGATCACTTTATTTTTTTCCAGATCCGGGTCGGGCACCGGCACCGCAGACATCAGCGCTTTGGTGTACGGGTGCAGCGGGTTGTGATAGACCTCATCATAGGTGCCCAGCTCCACCGCATGGCCAAGATACATCACCAGCACGCGGTCGGAGATGTGTTTCACCACCGCCAGGTCGTGGGCGATGAAAATCAGCGACAGCCCCATTTCACGCTGCAATTTCTGCAGCAGGTTCACCACCTGCGCCTGAATCGACACGTCCAGTGCTGAAACCGGTTCATCACAGATAATCAGCTTTGGCTCCAGAATCAGCGCACGGGCAATACCGATACGCTGACACTGGCCGCCAGAAAACTCGTGCGGATAGCGGTTGATAAGGTTCGGCAGCAGGCCCACTTTCATCATCATCGCTTTCACGCGATCGCGAACTTCCTGACGCGGCATTTTCGGATGATAGGTGCGAAGCGGCTCAGCAATGATATCGCCGATGTTCATACGCGGGTTCAGGGAGGCCAGTGGATCCTGGAAAATCATCTGGATGTCACTGCGCACCGCGCGCCACTCTTCCTGTTTCATTCCCAGCAGGTCTTTGCCAAGCCAGGCCACTTTACCGTCCGTCGCTTTGACCAGGCCGATAATGGCGCGGGCAAAGGTCGACTTTCCGCAGCCAGACTCGCCGACCACGCCCAGGGTCTCCCCTTCGTAAAGACGCAGGGTGACGCCATCGACGGCTTTCAGGGTTTTCGACGGCTGCCAGAACCACTGCTTGCCGTCTTTGATGTCGAAATGCACTTTTAAGTCAGCGATTTCGAGCAGGACATTTCTTTTTTCGTCAATGGCGTTCATACCAGCTCCTCATGCGGCTTAAAGCAGGCGCGCAGGCGGCCTGGTGCAAACTCTTCCAGCGGGGGGGCGCTGTTGCAGATTTCCATCGCGTACTGGCAGCGAGGCTGGAACGGGCAGCCTTTCGGCAGACGCAGCAGGTTTGGCGGGTTGCCGGGAATGGTCAGCAGGGATTCGCCTTCCGCATCGAGACGCGGAACTGCATTCAGCAGACCGATAGAGTACGGGTGCGCAGGATGATAGAACACATCGCGCGCCCTGCCGTACTCCATGGTACGACCGGCATACATCACCAGCACTTTGTCACAGATGCCGGCCACGACGCCGAGATCGTGGGTAATCATGATGATGGCGGTGTTGAACTCACGCTTCAGTTCGTTCAGCAGGGTCATGATCTGTGCCTGAACGGTCACGTCCAGCGCGGTAGTGGGTTCATCGGCGATCAGCAGTTTTGGCCGGCACAGCAGCGCCATGGCGATCATCACACGCTGGCGCATCCCACCGGAAAACTCGTGCGGGAACATGCGCATGCGTTTCCGCGCTTCTGGCATTTTGACTGCATCCAGCATTCTCACCGACTCGTCGAACGCTTCTGCTTTGTTCATGCCTTTATGCAGCATCAGGACTTCCATCAGCTGCTCGCCCACACGCATGTACGGGTTCAGCGAGGTCATTGGGTCCTGGAAAATCATCGAAATCTGTTCTGCGCGCAGCTTGTTCAGCTCGTGCTCAGGCAGATTCAGAATGTTTTTGCCGTTAAAGGAAGCGGTTCCCCCGATGCGGCCATTCGGTGCCAGCAGCCCCATCAGCGCAAAGGCGGTTTGCGATTTACCGGAGCCGGATTCACCGACGATACCCAGCGTTTCACCGGCCCGCAGATCGAAATTCAGATCGTTGACGGCAGTAACGTCGCCATCCGGGGTTTTAAAGGTGACGCGCAGATCTTTGACATCCAGCAGCACGTTTTGCTGCTTTTGCGCCTGTGGCGCAGCTGCCGTTTCAATAATAGTCATCGCGGCACTCCTTAACGGTCTTTCGGGTCGAGGGCATCACGCAGGCCATCGCCGATAAAGTTGAAACAGAACAGGGTTACCACCAGGAAACCAGCCGGGAACAGCAGCAGCCACGGAGAGACTTCCATGGAGTTTGCGCCATCGCTTAACAATGCGCCCCAGCTGCTCAGCGGCTCCTGGGTACCCAGACCGAGGAAGCTCAGGAAGGATTCAAACAGGATCATGCTGGGTACCAGCAGTGATGCGTACACCACGACCACGCCGAGCACGTTTGGCACGATATGGCGCACCACAATCCCGCTGACGGAGACACCGCCCACCTGTGCTGCTTCGATAAATTCTTTACGCTTCAGGCTCAGGGTCTGGCCGCGCACGATACGCGCCATATCCAGCCAGGAAACCATCCCGATAGCCACGAAGATCAGCAGGATGTTTTGTCCAAAGAAGGTCACCAGCAGAATAACGAAGAACATAAATGGGAAGGAGTTCAGGATCTCCAGCAGACGCATCATCACGGAATCCACTTTGCCGCCGAGGTAGCCGGAAAGCGAGCCGTAAAGTGTGCCGACGATCACCGCTACCAGCGCCGCAGCGATACCGACCATCAGAGAGATACGGCCACCGATCGCCACGCGCACCAGCAGGTCGCGCCCGGAGGAGTCCGTACCAAAGTAGTGGCCGGAAACCATATCCGGTGCACTGGACATCATGCCCCAGTCAGTATCGAAATAGGTGAACTGCGACAGCATCGGGGCCAAGGCCACGAACAGGGCAATACAGATCAACACGACCAGACTGGCGACGGCCGCACGGTTATGCATAAAGCGACGGCGGGCGTCCTGCCACAGGCTGCGCCCTTCGACTTCAAGCTTCTCAGTGAAGTTTTCCAGCGCCTCGCTGTTTTTCTTACTCAACATCATGGCGTGCTCCAGCGCTAGTAGCGAATTTTCGGGTCGATAACGGCATACAGCACATCGACAATGGCGTTAAAGAGAATGGTCAGTGCACCGACCAGGATCGTAAGGCTGAGCACCAGCGAGTAGTCACGGTTCAGGGCGCCATTCACAAACAGCTGACCGATACCCGGCAGGCCGTAAATGGTTTCAATGACCATGGAACCCGTGATGATCCCAACGAACGCAGGGCCCATATAGGAGAGCACAGGTAACAGCGCAGGTTTTAACGCATGACGGAGAATGATGCGGTGCATCGGCAGGCCTTTCGCCCGCGCGGTACGAATAAAGTTGGAGTGGAGCACTTCAATCATCGAACCACGGGTAATACGCGCGATACTGGCGATATAAGCCAGAGACAGCGCCACCATCGGCAGAATCATGAATTTTAGCGCCCCGCCGTTCCAGCCGCCTCCGGGCAGCCATTTGAGCGTGATGGCAAATATCATCACCAGTAATGGTGCCACCACAAAGCTCGGGATAACTACCCCGGTCATGGCGATCCCCATTACCGTGTAGTCCCATCGGGTGTTTTGTTTCAGCGCGGCGATGACGCCTGCGGTGACCCCCAGGACGACGGCCAGAATAAACGCCGCTGCGCCTATCTTAGCCGACACGGGGAAGCTCGATGCGACGAGGTCGTTAACGGAATAGTCTTTATATTTAAAAGAAGGACCAAAATCGCCCTGCGCCAGCTGCTTCAGATAATTGAAGTACTGCGTGGAGATAGGATCGTTTAAATGGTATTTGGCTTCGATGTTCGCCATGACTTCTGGCGGCAGTGCGCGCTCGCTGGTAAACGGACTACCTGGTGCGAGACGCATCATGAAGAATGAAATCGTAATGAGAATAAAAAGCGTCGGTATCGCTTCAAGACAGCGACGTAGGATAAATTTCAACATTGCCCGTACCTTCTGGCGTGTGCCTTTTACACAAGCTCGTTCAGTCGTTCCTGAATGATGCCGTGTATATTGTGCGATGAATTAAGACACGGTGGGGCAAATGACTTTGCCCCACGGTTTGCCATTAATGCTTAATGATGTACAGATCTTTGGTGTAGATGTTATCCATCGGATCTTTGCCGGTATAACCGCCAACCCATGGTTTCACCAGACGTGCGTTTACATAGTAGTAAACCGGTACAATCGCAGAATCCTGACCCAACTGCTGTTCCGCTTTGTCGTACAGTGCAGTACGCTGCGCTTCGTCAGTCACTTTCAGCGTATCTTTCATGATCGCGTCAAAGGCCGGGCTCTTATAGTGCGCGGTGTTCATGGAGCTGTCAGACAGCATGGTGTTCAGGAAGGAAGTCGGTTCGTTGTAGTCCGCACACCAGCCCGCACGCGCCACGTCATAGTTGCCCTGATGACGGGTATCCAGGAAGGTTTTCCACTCCTGGTTCACCAGCTTCACATCCACACCCAGGTTTTTCTTCCAGATGGAGGAAGCCGCGATGGCCAGTTTTTTGTGCAGATCGGAGGTGTTGTACAGCAGGTTAAACGTCAACGGTTTATCAGCAGTGTAGCCAGCTTCAGCCAGCAGTTTTTTCGCTTCTTCGTTACGTTTTTCCTGAGTCCAGGAGAACCACTCTGGTTTGGTCAGTTTCGCACCGTCAGTATATGGCGGGGTGTAGCCGAACGCAGGCAGATCGCCCTGCGCTTTTACTTTGTTCACGATGATGTCGCGATCCAGACCCAGTTTCAGCGCGGTACGTACGCGAGCGTCATTGAATGGCGCTTTCTGGTTGTTGATTTCGTAGTAATAAGTACACAGATACGGGTCAACGTGAACTTCGGTCGGGATCTCTTTTTTCAGTTTCTGGAACAGTTCGATCGGCAGGTTGTTATAGGTCATGTCGATCTCACCGCTGCGGTAGCGGTTTACGTCGGTGACTTCAGACGAGATCGGCAAATAGGTAATCTGATCGACGATGGTTTTCGCGTTATCCCAGTAGTTGGTATTACGCTCCATCACGATACGCTCGTTAACCACCCAGTCTTTCAGCTTGTACGCACCGTTGGTCACGATGTTCGCTGGCTGAGTCCATTTCTCACCGAATTTTTCGATAGCGGCTTTGTTGACCGGTGACATGGCCGGGTTAACCAGCAGTTTGTAGAAATACGGAACAGGTTCGCTCAGGGTCACTTCCAGCGTGTGGTCATCAACCGCTTTTACGCCCAGCTCAGAAGGTTTCTTTTTGCCGTCGATGATTTCATCAACGTTCAGGATGTGACCGTACTGCGGATAGCTGGCGTACGGGGATGCGGTGTTTGGATCCACCAGACGCTGCCAGCTGTATACGAAATCTTGTGCGGTGACAGGTTCACCGTTGGACCATTTTGCGTCTTTACGCAGGTGGAATGTCCAGACTTTAAAGTCTTTATTATCCCAGGATTCAGCCACGCCCGGGATCGGGTGACCGTCTTTGGTGGAGGTAATCAGCAGGCCTTCAAACAGGTCGCGGCTGATGTTAGCTTCAGGAACGCCTTCAATTTTGTTCGGATCCAGTGACTGTGGCTCGGCGCCATTGTTGCGGATCATGGTTTGCTTTTCTGACAGTGTGACACCTGCAGGTACATCAGCAGCCATTGCCATATTACCTGCGATTAGCGCAGTGAAAATTCCTGCGGCAATCAGACTTTTTTTTGTGATGATGGACATTGTGTTGATACTCCACTCATTATAATTACTGGTTTTAATGCCAGCCTGTTTATTTCCCCTAAGGGGTCCTGAACAACGCAGGAGTTTAGCTGCTGTCAGGTCGTTTACTTCTTGCTATCACCGACTGTACTTATTACTGGTGGCTCGTTTGGCCGCCTTGCGTCGATTCTTAACACGCCTCCCCTGTTTTGAGGCGTGTGATGTCTTGTTGAGATGAGCGTTATATTTGAAAATCATTCTCATCTGGAAGAGTGCGTTGGCAAAATATAAGGCCGGAAAGTACCAAATGGCTTAATTTCGCGCCAATACATTTTGCAAATTTGTTAAGCAATTCTCTTTTACGGGGAGTCCCGTTTTTCTGGGGGGCGTCCTGCCACACATCAAAGGTAAAGAAACTACCAAATATTCAATGTGATAGAGAGTTTCCTCTCGCCCACCGCTGTGCTGTGGTCACCTCGGTGGGTTTTGTACAAAAAATTAACAACTGATTATTATTTAGCACATTCGTCTAGGGGAATGTTGAAATTACTAATATCATTTCAGTTATCGCACAGCAAGCCCCAGAGTATCGTGTGAGTAAAATAACAGAGTGTTTGCGCGGTTTATGTTCAGGTCGAGTGACAGGATAAAACTAAGTTACTGAAATGTAAGAAAACAGATTTATTAGCAGAATTTATTATGTCTTGTGAAGTTTTCAACTTTATTTATATGATTTGCTGATAATCACGAAAAAAAACGGAGCCACTGGCTCCGCTCTTTCAAATGAAAACGTTAATTTAGTAACCCAGGGAAAATACTTTTTAGCCCGGTCACAATAAATTCGATCCCAAGCGCCATCAGCAACAGGCCCATAATACGGGTAATAACGTTAATGCCGGTCTGCCCCAGCAAACGCACCAGCCAGGGTGCAATTCGGAAAACGCCCCAGCAGCAGAGGGCAAACAGCGCAATCGCCACCGAAAAGCCAACCAGATGCACCCAGTTGTGGTAGCGGGTTCCCCAGACGATGGTCGAGCTGATTGCCCCCGGTCCGGCCATCAACGGCAACGCCAGCGGCACAACGCCAATACTTTCGCGCACCGCCGTTTCTGATTTTTCCTGCTTGTTCTGTTTATCCTCACCCAGCTTGCCGCTGATCATCGACATGGCGATAGTCACCACCAGGATGCCGCCTGCGATTCGGAAGGAGTCGATGGAGATGCCAAAGATTTGCAGAATCGAATCACCGAGGAAAAGCGACGTGAGCAAAATGATGGCCACCGACAGGTTTGCCGTCAAATTGGTCTTATTTCTGGCAACCGCCGTCTGATAACTGGTCATGCTAATGAAGACAGGAATGATCCCGACCGGGTTCACCAGCGCGAACAACCCGATAAAAAACTTAAAATAGGTAGAAAAATCAAAGAGCAATGGGGTCACAGTTAGCTCCGTAAATCAGCATGGCCCAGGCGACAGAATAAAGGGATAAAAACCGCGCTGAAGATACGCTTTTTATCAGCATACTTCACCAGAAATCTGCGCCAAAACGCTATGATTTTCATGTGTTATGTATTTGTGTAAGCAAGGATAGTTTTGATTCCATTACTTTTGTAATTATTTAACACTTGATATGATTGTGCGAAATACCCGTGCTGAAAGGTATCAGCTTCGGTGTAAATTGATTTAGATCATGTTTTTCGTACTCAGAAGTGAGTAATCTGGTTGACACCAAAAGGGAGAGAAAGAAACAAAAAGGGATGATGCTAAAGTCAGGCTCTTTTAGTAAGTTAGTGCAAAGCGTTAACAGTAAACGAGACTAAACCTTTGTTTTACTGTGTGTTAAGCAAGTACTGGCACCTCGTCTATAATGTTGTCGTATCGAGCGCTGGTTTACTAAAAGAGTTTAAACATTATCAGGAGAGCATTATGGCTGTTACTAATATCGCTGAACTGAACGCACTCGTCGAGCGCGTCAAAAAAGCCCAGCGTGAATATGCCAATTTCACCCAAGAACAGGTTGATAAAATCTTCCGCGCCGCCGCACTGGCTGCTGCAGATGCTCGAATCCCTCTCGCTAAAATGGCCGTTGCCGAATCCGGTATGGGTATCGTAGAAGATAAAGTGATCAAAAACCACTTTGCTTCTGAGTATATCTACAACGCCTATAAAGATGAGAAAACCTGTGGCGTGCTGGCTGAAGACCACACCTTCGGTACCATCACCATTGCAGAACCTATCGGTATCATTTGCGGTATCGTTCCAACAACTAACCCGACTTCTACCGCGATCTTCAAATCTCTGATCAGCCTGAAGACGCGTAACGCCATCATCTTCTCCCCACACCCACGTGCTAAAGATGCGACTAACAAAGCCGCTGACATCGTACTGCAGGCAGCCATCGCTGCGGGTGCACCAAAAGATCTGATCGGCTGGATTGACCAACCTTCTGTTGAACTGTCAAACGCACTGATGCATCACCCGGACATTAACCTGATCCTGGCGACCGGTGGCCCAGGCATGGTTAAAGCAGCATACAGCTCTGGTAAACCAGCAATCGGCGTAGGCGCAGGTAACACCCCTGTTGTTATCGACGAAACGGCTGATATCAAACGTGCTGTCGCGTCTGTCCTGATGTCCAAAACCTTCGATAACGGCGTTATCTGTGCTTCTGAGCAGTCCGTTGTTGTGGTTGATTCCGTTTATGATGCAGTCCGCGAGCGCTTCGCAAGCCACGGCGGCTACCTGCTGCAGGGCAAAGAGCTGAAAGCGGTTCAGGACATCATCCTGAAAAATGGCGCACTGAACGCCGCCATCGTTGGTCAGCCAGCATACAAAATCGCTGAACTCGCAGGTTTCACTGTACCCGCTACCACTAAGATCCTGATCGGTGAAGTGAAAGTGGTTGATGAAAGCGAACCTTTCGCACACGAAAAACTGTCCCCTACTCTGGCGATGTACCGTGCGAAAGACTTCGAAGACGCTGTGGTCAAAGCAGAGAAACTGGTGGCAATGGGCGGTATCGGTCATACCTCTTGTCTGTACACTGACCAGGACAACCAGCCAGAACGCGTGAAATTCTTCGGCGACAAAATGAAGACCGCACGTATTCTGATTAACACCCCGGCTTCTCAGGGTGGTATCGGTGACCTATACAACTTCAAACTCGCGCCTTCCCTGACTCTGGGTTGTGGTTCATGGGGTGGTAACTCCATCTCTGAAAACGTTGGTCCTAAGCACCTGATCAACAAGAAAACCGTTGCTAAGCGAGCTGAAAACATGTTGTGGCATAAACTTCCGAAATCTATCTACTTCCGCCGTGGCTCTCTGCCAATCGCGCTGGATGAAGTGATTACTGATGGCCACAAACGTGCGCTCATCGTGACTGACCGTTTCCTGTTCAACAACGGCTATGCAGACCAGATCACCTCTGTTTTGAAAGCGGCTGGCGTTGAGACTGAAGTCTTCTTCGAAGTAGAAGCTGACCCAACCCTCACCGTTGTTCGTAAAGGTGCGGAACTGGCGAACTCCTTCAAACCGGACGTGATCATCGCGCTCGGTGGCGGTTCCCCAATGGACGCCGCGAAAATCATGTGGGTTATGTACGAACACCCAGAAACGCACTTCGAAGAGCTGGCGCTGCGCTTTATGGATATCCGTAAACGTATCTACAAGTTCCCGAAAATGGGCGTGAAAGCGAAAATGATCGCCGTCACCACCACTTCTGGTACCGGTTCTGAAGTGACTCCGTTTGCGGTTGTAACCGACGACGCAACTGGCCAGAAATACCCGCTGGCTGACTACGCGCTGACTCCAGATATGGCTATCGTTGATGCCAACCTGGTGATGGATATGCCGAAATCACTGTGTGCATTCGGTGGTCTGGATGCAGTAACTCACGCCCTGGAAGCTTACGTTTCTGTACTGGCATCTGAGTTCTCTGACGGTCAGGCACTGCAGGCTCTGAAACTGCTGAAAGAAAACCTGCCAGCGTCTTACAACGAAGGGTCTAAAAACCCGGTTGCTCGTGAGCGTGTGCACAATGCCGCGACTATCGCAGGTATCGCGTTTGCTAACGCCTTCCTGGGTGTATGTCACTCCATGGCGCACAAGCTGGGCTCTCAGTTCCACATTCCTCACGGTCTGGCGAACGCCCTGCTGATTTCCAACGTGATCCGCTATAACGCGAATGACAACCCAACCAAGCAGACTGCATTCAGCCAGTACGACCGCCCAATGGCTCGTCGTCGCTACGCTGAAATCGCAGACCACCTGGGTCTGAGCGCTCCTGGTGACCGTACCGCTGCGAAGATCGAGAAACTGCTGGCATGGCTGGACAGCATCAAAGCTGAACTGGGTATTCCTAAGTCAATCCGTGAAGCGGGCGTTCAGGAAGCTGACTTCCTGGCACACGTTGACAAGCTGTCTGAAGATGCCTTCGATGACCAGTGTACTGGTGCGAACCCGCGCTACCCACTGATCTCCGAGCTGAAACAGATTCTGCTGGATACCTACTACGGCCGTGAGTTCCACGAAGACAACGCTGTTGCAGTGAAAACTGAAGCACCTGTTGTTCTTAAAGCTGACAAGAAAGTGAAGAAAAACGCTTAATTGCTTAGCCCAATAAAAAACCCGCCTCGGCGGGTTTTTTTATGTCTGTTGATTACTCTACAAACAAAGGGGAATAAGCTGTTATCGGAGAGAATTTTCCTGAATTGCCGTCAGTGAGCCGACAACCAGCGCTTCTTTATAATGCTTGCGGCATACCGAGATATAACGCTCGTTGCCACCAATCACCACCTGCTCCCCTTCTGCGTACGGTTTCCCTTCCTGATCAAGACGAAGCACCATACTGGCTTTACGGCCACAGAAACAGATAGTTTTCAGTTCCACCAGCTTATCTGACCACGCCAGTAAATACTGGCTGCCAATAAACAGCTCTCCACGGAAGTCGGTGCGTAAACCGTAGCAAAGCACGGGAATATCCAGCTGATCGACCACTTCAGATAACGCATGAACTTGCTCGCGGGTCAGGAACTGGCTCTCGTCCACCAGAACGCAATGTACCGGCTTCTGCGCGTGTTCTGTGCCGATATCTTTTAGCAGGTCAGTCTCTTTATTAAACAGCGTTGCAGGCGACGACAGGCCGATACGCGAGCTCACCTTTCCGGCACCAAAGCGATCGTCAATCTCGGCGGTGTAGACGATAGCGCGCATACCCCTTTCTTGATAGTTATAAGCCGACTGTAGGAGCGCCGTGGACTTCCCTGCATTCATTGCGGAATAGTAAAAATAAAGTTGTGCCATTGGTCGTTAAACCCTAATCAATGTGTAATATTCCCGATGGTTGATTGTACCCTATTTTTCCCCCTTTCTCAGCGACGCTACGCACAGACTCAGCCTGAGAAGTAAAGTCAGGTTCCGGACGAAATGAGAAAATAGCATGTTAAAACAGGTAGTAATCTCACCTGGACGTCATAAACCCTGACATTTCAACTTAAGCAAATCCTGATTTTTATAGTGGATTCAGCCGGCTTTAAAATTCAGTATTTATTAACTATCGGTGCGGTTAAACGGCATTATGGGAGTAATACAAAAGGTTGATATTTATCCGGGGTAACTATAAGCGGTTAGAGATTTGTCACAAAACTAAACACTCTGGCCATCAGTTTATCCCATTAGCAGGGATATCAAATCCGTCTTTGGCGTAATGAAATTTAAGTTAGCGTCATTAATAATAGCGCCAGATATTAACTCTTTTTTGAATTCCTTACATTCCGACCTATTGCACATCTGAAATTATCACTCTATTATTAGGACAACAAACCAACCCAATATAAGTTTGAGATTACTACAATGAGCGAAGCACTTAAAATTCTGAACAACATCCGTACTCTTCGTGCGCAGGCAAGAGAATGCACCCTCGAAACGCTGGAAGAAATGCTGGAAAAATTAGAAGTTGTTGTAAACGAACGTCGTGAAGAAGAAAGCGCTGCTGCTGCTGAAATCGAAGAACGCACTCGTAAACTGCAGCAATATCGCGAAATGCTGATTGCAGATGGTATCGATCCAAACGAATTACTGAACAGCATGGCTGCTGCTAAGACCGGTACTAAAGCTAAACGCGCTGCTCGCCCGGCTAAATATAGCTACGTTGACGAGAACGGCGAAACTAAAACCTGGACTGGCCAGGGCCGTACCCCAGCAGTAATCAAGAAAGCCATGGATGAGCAAGGCAAACAACTGGACGATTTCCTGATCAAGGATTAATCACCCCGCCTTCAGAAAAATCCCGTTTATACGGGATTTTTTATGCCTGTAATTTACCTCCGAGATATCTTCTTACACCCCGTCATATAGCCACATCTATTAGTGCCAACTTCCTTACATACCCTCGGTGCCGGTATCAGGCATAAAAAAACCGGTGGAGTAAGACTCACACCGGTTTCGACCATCACGGGGGGCAGATTAGTTTTTAATACCCATGGTTTCTTTCAGCCAGGCTTTAAATTCTTCGCCCAGTGAGTTATGGCGAATACCATATTCAACGAAAGCCTGCATATAACCGAGTTTATTACCGCAGTCATGGCTCTTGCCTTTCATGTGGTAGGCTTCAACGGTCTCTTTTTCGATCAACATATCAATGCCATCGGTCAGCTGGATTTCGTCGCCAGCGCCCGGAGGGGTTTTCGCCAGCAGCGGCCAGATCTCTGCGCTCAGCACATAGCGACCAACAACCGCGAGGTTAGACGGCGCCACATCGGCTTTTGGCTTCTCAACCACACCGACCATTGGCACGCTCTCACCCGGCTTCAGATCAACGCCTTTGCAGTCCACAACGCCATACGCAGTCACGTCTTCAACAGGTTCAACCATGATCTGGCTGCTGCCGGTTTCGTCAAAGCGACGAATCATATCAGCGAGGTTGTCCTGAGAGAGGTCTGATTCGAACTCATCGAGAATCACGTCTGGCAGAATAACCGCGACCGGCTCATCACCGACAACCGGATGTGCGCACAGCACCGCGTGTCCCAGGCCCTTAGCCAGCCCCTGACGCACCTGCATGATGGTAACGTGAGGTGGGCAGATTGACTGAACTTCTTCCAGCAGCTGACGTTTAACGCGTTTTTCCAGCATGGCTTCAAGTTCAAAACTGGTATCGAAATGGTTTTCGATAGAGTTTTTGGACGAATGGGTCACCAGCACAATTTCTGTAATACCGGCAGCAATACATTCATTGACGACATACTGGATTAATGGCTTATCGACCAAAGGCAGCATTTCTTTCGGAATTGCCTTTGTGGCCGGTAGCATCCTGGTTCCCAATCCCGCTACCGGGATAACGGCCTTTGTAACTTTCGAATTTAGGGCAGCCATTGAAATCTCCTGAACTGTTCAAGTTTTGAACTTTATGCATTGAATAACGCGACAAGTATATCAGTCTCGTTCAGTAAACCGGGTCTGAAAAGGGCACGTTACCCATCAATTAGGATAAATACGTATCAAACTGGCAGTGATAGTAGCACTGCCGTTAAAACGAAGGTAAAGCTATCTGACGAATAAAATTCAACTGCTTATTCCGTGGACAACATTAAGCGTAAACGCCCACCTGCTCCCCAAATTTGACACTGCCAGGACGCGCAGCGGTGACTTATTTGATTAAGATAAGTCGTACCCAGCGTACCTAAAGGAACACCATTGCTGACCTGAATATGATGCTCACCGGTATTCAGCGTGGCGTTTAGACCCGCAGAGACCAGAATGAGGTTTTTTAATTCGCTATGGTAATAACCGACTAACAGCGGAAACTGTCCCGGCAAATTGGCCTGACGGAAAAGATGGTTCACCTGTTTCAGCAATGCCCCTAATTCAGGAAGTCGTTGCCCCTGATGGGAGAGCTGTTCTTGTAACAAACCGTTAAATAATGCCCGCAATAATAATGCCGCTAATACCCCGTTATCACCCGCTCTCGTCACATCGAGGCAATAAAATGCCAGGTCAACATCCGATAACGGTGCAATATCAAGCACCAGGCCATGCTGATCTGCGGCAACAAGTTGTCGATAGTTAATTCTGCAATGCGATATATTCTGCTGAACCGGTGGCTGAAGTTCTTGTAAAAGCTTAGCAGCAGCATGGGGATTACTGACCAGCGCGTCCCAGTCCTGGAAAAGGCGCTCTTCTTCCTCGACGCGGGAATTAAACATATTCGGATAGAGGCAGGCGAAAACTGTTTCCCGCAGACGGTTCAAATCTTTAACCGGCTTCAGGAGCACATCCTGCACGCCGAGACGCAGCGCTTTGGCTATATCGGCCATATTTTCGGTCGCGGAGATCACAAGGATAGGCGTCTGGTCACCTTCATTGCGCAGATGCTCCACCAGTTTAAGCCCGTTCATGCGCGGCATCGCGATATCACAAATCATCAGATCGGGCTTGGCTGACGCCATTTTTTCCAGCGCATCCACCCCATCAACGGCCAGTATGGTCGTTGCGCCCAGCGAACTTAACCACGAATCCATCAGCGAACGGAAAACGGGCTCGTCTTCGACTATCAGAATCTGTTTTCCTGCCAATGGCTGTGTCATGGTCTCTCCTCTGGCAGACGATAAATCAATAGTGGCATGCTATTGGTACTACCGCCTGTCAGATTTTGCTGAAGTCTTCAAAAAAGGGCTAAGCTGTCGCTCGCACCAAAGGTAACAGTTCGTCCATTTTTTTCTCAACAGCCAGTGCTCCGGCGGCGATCGCCGCATCTGCGCGATGGAAGTCGAGTGTTGATATTTGCGGACAGAATGGCTGAATCAGAATATCCGGAGGATCACCCGCCATTCGATTTCGCTTCAGGCGATTCTCCAGTACCTGAATAGAAGTGGTCATGATCTCCATTGCCGTCGGCGCGGAGACCATCCGGCGCGTCGTTGCACGCCCTAAACGCTCACGCAGGCGCTTATGCCAGGCAAGCTTTTCGTTTTCCGTTTCGTCGTTCTGGAGATTCACCGGCATTAAATCTTGTTGCATCAGGTGCGCGTCATGCTGCAAATCGACGGCGATAACAATATCAGCGCCCATCGCGCGGGTCAGCGAGATCGGTATGGGATTGACTACACCGCCATCCACCAGCCAGTAGCCATTATGAGGAACCGGTGCCATCAGGCCAGGAATACTGCAAGACGCGCGGACGGCAAGGTGGATATCACCCTCGGTGAACCAGATTTCCCTGCCCGTGCTGAGATTGGTTGCCACGGCACCAAATGGCATCTGGCAATGGTTGAAGTCATCCAATGGCATGATTTGGCGGAACTGGTTAAACACACGCTCACCGCGCAGCAGGCCGCCGCGTTGCCATGAAAGATCCATCAGGCGCAGTACGTCCCAGTAGCTAAAGGAACGCACCCACGTTTCAAGTTCCGGCATTTTACCGCACGCGTAGGCGGCACCCACCAGCGAACCAATTGAACACCCTGCTACAAGATCAACATCGACACCCAGTCGTTTTAGCGCGTTAATCACGCCAATGTGCGACCAGCCCCGGGCTGCACCTGACCCCAGCGCCAGACCAATTTTTACCTTTCTCATTAGCCCTGTTTGACTTCCCCTGGATTCCTAACGTAGCGTCATCGCTACTGCTCAGTTAACATAGTGCCACCTGGGCGTATAAACGCCGTGACTTTTTTATTCCAGGAAGAGAATTGTGTCTCAACTCTGCCCCTGTGGTAGCGCCCTCGAGTATAGCCTATGTTGCCAGCGATATCTTTCTGGCAACCAGGTTGCACCCGATCCATCACACCTAATGCGCTCCCGGTATGCTGCTTTTGTGATCAAAGACGCAGACTACCTGATTAAAACCTGGCACCCCTCGTGCCACGCCGCTGACTTCCGCCAGGAAATTGAAGCCGGATTCGCCAATACGCAATGGCTCGGCCTGACGCAGTATGAAACCGCCCCCGGCAGCACGCCCAACGAAGGTTTTGTCAGCTTTGTTGCCCGATTTATCGAGCACAATAAGCCTGGCGCCATCATCGAACGCTCCCGGTTCATACTGGAGGGCGGACAGTGGTACTATATTGATGGTACTCGTCCGCAGTTTGGTCGTAACGACCCCTGCCCCTGCGGTTCAGGTAAAAAATTTAAAAAGTGTTGCGGGCAATAACGCCTGACCACAAATAACAAGCAAACACTCAACAGGATTTCCTCGCGATGCAATCATTACAACGCAAAATACTGCGTACCATTTGCCCGGACCAGAAGGGTTTGATCGCCCGTATCACCAACATTTGTTACAAGCATGAACTGAATATCGTGCAGAACAACGAATTTGTGGATCACCGCACCGGCCGCTTCTTTATGCGCACCGAACTGGAAGGGATCTTCAACGACACCACCCTGCTCGCCGATCTCGATGGCGCGTTACCGGAAAACTCCATCCGTGAACTGACCCCAGCCGGGCGTCGCCGCGTGGTGATTCTGGTTACCAAAGAGGCCCACTGCCTGGGCGATCTGTTGATGAAAGCCAATTACGGTGGTCTGGACGTCGAAATTGCTGCGGTAATTGGCAACCACGATACCCTGCGCACTCTGGTTGAGCGTTTTGATATTCCGTTCGAGCTGGTGAGCCATGAAGGCCACACCCGCGAAGAGCACGACGATCTGATGGCTCAGGCCATCGAAGCGCACAACCCGGACTACGTGGTGCTGGCGAAGTACATGCGCGTGTTGACGCCATCATTCGTTTCCCGCTTCCCGAATAAGATCATCAACATTCACCACTCGTTCCTGCCGGCGTTTATTGGTGCGCGCCCTTATCACCAGGCCTACGAGCGTGGTGTGAAGATCATCGGTGCAACCGCCCACTATGTAAACGACAACCTGGATGAAGGCCCGATCATCATGCAGGACGTGATTCACGTCGATCACACCTACACGGCGGAAGACATGATGCGTGCCGGACGCGACGTCGAGAAGAACGTGTTAAGCCGCGCGCTGTATCAGGTGCTCGCCCAACGCGTCTTCGTTTACGGCAACAGAACGATTATTCTTTAATCCTTTGTGAAATGAATTGATTAGCTTTGCGCCTTTACGGGTAAAAAGCAGACAAACGAATCGTTTTCATCAAAGGAATGCTTTACAGGGGCGCGTCATTTGATATGATGCGCCCCGCTTCCAGCAGGAAGCAGGCCAGTAAAAGCATTACCCCGTGGTGGGGTTCCCGAGCGGCCAAAGGGAGCAGACTGTAAATCTGCCGTCATCGACTTCGAAGGTTCGAATCCTTCCCCCACCACCATCTCAACGCTCAAGCATTATACCCCTGGCGGGGTTCCCGAGCGGCCAAAGGGAGCAGACTGTAAATCTGCCGTCATCGACTTCGAAGGTTCGAATCCTTCCCCCGCCACCATTCCGAAGATTAAATCCAAACTTTTTTGTTCGCGCAATATTTCATATTCCCATTGGGGAAGGATGAGAAGCTTCGACTAAGGTTCGATTCGAGCGTAGCGAGAAAGCGTTGCCGAAGGCAACGACCCGAAGGGCGAAGCGCAACGCGCTGAGTCATCCTTCCCCCGCCACCATTTCTCAGACCAAATCCCAACTTTTCTGTTCGCACAATTTTCCATATTCCCATTGGGGAAGGATGAGAAGCTTCGACTAAGGTTCGATTCGAGCGTAGCGAGAAAGCGTTGCCGCAGGCAACGACCCGAAGGGCGAAGCGCAACGCGCTGAGTCATCCTTCCCCCGCCACCATTTCTCAGACAAAATCCCAACTTTTCTGTTCGCGCAATATTTCCTATTTCCGTCCACCTTTTCTTCCCCATTAAATATTTAACCGACTTTCACACACCTGCTTTTCTCTCGTCGTAATCCGTTTCCAGAGGCGAAAAAAAACCCCGCCGAAGCAGGGTTTTGTTCATTCAGCATGCGCCGCTTAGCGACGTGCACGAACGATCTGATATCTACGCGTCAGATACTCGACCGGCACGCTCCAGATATGCACCAGGCGCGAGAACGGGAACAGCACGAACAGCGTCATACCCAGCACCAGATGCATGCGGAAGATAAATGCCACGCCATCCAGATGCGCGGACGCCCCGCCGTGGAAGGTCACTACAGACTGTGCCCAGCCAACCAGTTTCATCATTTCGCTGCCGTCCATATGTTGGGCAGAGAAAGGAATCGTCGCCAGACCCAGGGCGCACTGAATCACCAGCACCGCCATCACCAGAATATCAGCAGCTGTCGTGGTCGCACGGATGCGAGGGCTGAACAGACGGCGTTTGAGGAGCAGCAAACCGCCCACCAGACACATCAGGCCCGCAGCACCGCCGCCAAACATCGCCATTTTCTGTTTCACTTCCAGCGGCAGCCAGGCTTCATACATCCAGTGCGGTGTCAGCATCCCGAAGGCATGGCCTGCAATCACACCCAGAATCCCGATGTGGAACAGGTTAGACGCCAGGTTCATCCCTTTGCGATCCAGCATCTGGCTGGAGCCTGCACGCCAGGTGTACTGGCCGTAGTCGTAGCGCAGCCAGCTGCCCACCAGGAACACGGTACCCGCAATGTAAGGATAGATATCGAAGAAGAACATATTCAGGAAGTGCATTAGTGCTGTCCTCCGTTAGAGATATTCAAATATTGCGGGGCGACAGCTCCGGCAAAACGACGCTGGTGAGCCGAGATTTCTGACTCGCCACAGTTCTGGTCAGCAAGGAATTTCACCTGCTCTTCTTCCCAGACCGCATCCAGCGCCTGTGGGGTATCATCGCGCGCTTCATCGGCGATTTTCTCCGCCACTTTATCGCTGTCGATGGCGGTATTCGCCAGTTTCACCAGCAGATCGAACAGCACCGCATAGCGGCTTTCACGCTGCTTCAGGCGCGCACTTAACAACGCCAGAATTGGCGCGATGTCCTGCAAACCGCCCAGCGCCTCTTCACGCGGCAGTTGAGCCAGATATTCCAGATACAGCGGGAGATGATCCGGCAGTTCGCGGCTGTCTAACTGCAAGCCCTGAGCTTCGTACTGCGCCATCAGGTCAACCATCGCCTGGCCACGATCGCGGGATTCACCGTGAACGTGTTCGAACAGCAGCAGCGAAGTCGCACGACCACGGTCGAATAGCTGGCTGTAGTCAGACTGCGCGTCCAGCTGATCCTGAGTGAGTAAATCGCGCAGGAAAATACCCAGCGCCTGTGCATCTTCTTTATCCAGATTTTCTGATGACGCGAGTGCATCAAAGAGTTCCTGCTGATGCTGCCACAGGGCAGCATCAGGATACTCGAGCAGACGCGAAACAATGACGAGTTCAATCATTGGTGCGGCTCCGTTTTGCTGGTCACATCCATCGCATCAATGCGACGGCTGTTAAACAGGTTGAATTTGCTGTCTGAACCGTGGCAACCGTCGCCAAAGGTGAAGCCACAACCGCTCTTCTCCGGGAAGGCTTCACGCGCCAGTTCACGGTGGCTGCTCGGCACCACGAAACGATCTTCGTAGTTCGCAATCGCCAGATAGCGGTACATCTCCTGCGCCTGGGCTTCGCTTAAACCCACTTCTTCCAGCGCGCGGGTATCGATTACACCCTCGACCGTTTCCGCACGTTTGAAATGACGCATCGCCAGCATACGTTTCAGAGCCAGCAGCACCGGCTGGGTATCGCCTGCGGTGAGCAGGTTCGCCAAATACTGAACCGGGATACGCAGGCTTTCCACGTCCGGTAAAATACCGTTGCTGCCCAGCTCACCCGCATCGGCGGCGGACTGAATCGGTGACAGCGGCGGCACGTACCAGACCATCGGCAGCGTGCGATATTCCGGGTGCAGCGGCAGGGCCAGCTTCCAGTCCATCGCCATTTTGTACACCGGCGACTGCTGTGCGGCGTCAATCACGCTCTGCGGGATACCGTCTTTCAGCGCCTGCTCGATCACTTTTGGATCGTTAGGATCGAGGAACACGTCCAGCTGACGCTGATAGAGATCTTTTTCATTCTCGGTGCTTGCGGCGGTCTCAATCGCATCCGCGTCATACAGCAGCACGCCCAGATAACGAATACGGCCTACGCAGCTTTCAGAACAGACGGTCGGCATACCCGCTTCGATACGCGGATAACAGAAGATGCACTTCTCGGACTTCCCGCTCTTCCAGTTGAAGTAGATCTTTTTGTACGGGCAACCGGTAATGCACATCCGCCAGCCGCGGCACTTGTCCTGGTCGATCAGGACGATGCCGTCCTCTTCACGTTTGTAGATCGCACCGCTCGGACAGGTTGCCACACACGCCGGGTTGAGGCAGTGTTCGCACAGACGCGGCAGATACATCATGAAGGTGTTTTCGAACTGACCGTACATCGCCTTCTGCATGTTTTCGAAGTTCTGATCTTTCGACAGTTTCTCGAATTCGCCGCCCAGATCGTCTTCCCAGTTCGGACCTTTACTGATTTTGTCCATACGCTGGCCGGTGATCAGTGAACGCGGACGGGCAATCGGCTGATGTTTCCCTTCTGGCGCGTTGTGCAGATTCTGGTAGTCAAAATCAAACGGCTCGTAGTAATCGTCGATGCCCGGCAGGTGCGGGTTAGCGAAGATTTTACCCAGCAGCAGCGCTTTGTTACCCATGCGCGGCACAAGTTTGCCGTTGATCTTACGGATCCAGCCGCCCTTCCATTTTTCCTGGTTTTCCCAGTCGGTCGGGAAACCGGTGCCCGGCTTGGTTTCTACGTTGTTAAACCACGCGTATTCCGCGCCTTCGCGGCTGGTCCAGACGTTTTTACAGGTGACTGAACAGGTATGACAGCCGATGCATTTATCCAGATTCAGCACCATGCCGACTTGTGAACGAATTTTCATTTTACGCTCTCCTGTACCTGGTCATTACCTTCGCCATCTAACCAGTCAATATTCTTCATCTTACGCACCACCACGAACTCATCGCGGTTAGAGCCGACCGTACCGTAGTAGTTAAAGCTGTACGCCAGTTGCGCATAGCCGCCGATCATGTGAGTCGGTTTTGGCGTGATACGCGTCACCGAGTTATGGATACCGCCGCGCTGCTGGGTTATTTCAGAACCCGGCAGGTTCACGATACGTTCCTGCGCGTGGTACATCATGGTCATCCCGGCTGGCACACGCTGGCTAACCACCGCACGTGCCGTCAGCGCACCGTTGCTGTTGAACACTTCAATCCAGTCGTTATCCACGATGCCCAGATCTTTGGCATCCACTTCGCTCATCCAGACGATTGGCCCGCCGCGACCTAAGGTCAGCATCAGCAGGTTGTCGCTGTAAGTGGAGTGGATACCCCACTTCTGGTGTGGCGTCAGGAAGTTCAGCGCTTTTTCCGGGTTACCGTTGGATTTCTCGCCCATCACCTCTTTCACCGAACGGGTGTCGATTGGCGGACGGTAAACCAGCAGGCTTTCACCGAAATCACGCATCCACTGGTGGTCCTGATACAGGGACTGACGGCCGGTAAGGGTACGCCACGGAATCAGCTCGTGAACGTTGGTATACCCGGCGTTATAGGACACATGCTCATCTTCCAGACCAGACCAGGTCGGGCTGGAGATAATTTTGCGCGGCTGAGCCTGAATATCGCGGAAGCGGATTTTCTCGTCTTCTTTATTGAGCGCCAGATGCGTGTGGTCACGACCGGTAAACTCGCTGAGTGCAGCCCAGGCTTTTACCGCCACCTGACCGTTGGTTTCCGGTGCAAGGGTCAGGATCATCTCTGCCGCATCAATCGCCGTGTTCAGCATTGGCTGGCCTTTCGCCGGGCCGTCTGCTTTGGTGTAATTGAGCTTACGCAGCAGATCCATTTCGCTCTGGGTGTTCCAGGCGATACCTTTCCCGCCGTTACCGATTTTCTCCATCAGCGGGCCGATAGAGGTAAAGCGCTCGTAGGTGGCAGGATAATCACGCTCCACCGGAATGATGTGCGGCGCGGTTTTACCTGGGATCAGGTCGCATTCGCCTTTTTTCCAGTCCTTCACATCCAGCGGCTGCGCCAGTTCGGCGGCGGAGTCGTGCTGAATGGGCAGAGTCACTACGTCGGTTTCCACACCCAGGTGGCCTACGCACACCTCTGAGAACTTTTTGGCGATGCCTTTGTAGATTTCCCAGTCGCTTTTGGAATCCCACGCCGGGTCAACGGCCGCAGACAGCGGGTGAATAAACGGATGCATATCCGACGTATTCATGTCGTCTTTTTCGTACCAGGTCGCCGTCGGCAGCACGATATCGGAGTAGAGACAGGTACTGGAGAGACGGAAGTCCAGCGTCACCACCAGATCCAGCTTGCCGTCGAGACCGTTGTCTTTCCACTCGACTTCTTCAGGTTTCACGCCGCCCTGTTTGCCCAGATCTTTACCCTGAATACCATGGTCAGTGCCCAGCAGGTACTTCAGCATGTATTCGTGACCTTTACCGGACGAACCGAGCAGGTTCGAACGCCAGATGAACAGGTTACGCGGGTGGTTTTTGCCGTTTTCAGGCTGTTCCGCCGCAAAGCGAAGCGAGCCGTCTTTCAGGGATTTCACGGTGTAATCGACCGGTGACATGCCGGCTTTTTTCGCTTCTTCTGCGATGCGCAGCGGGTTAATGCCCAGCTGTGGCGCAGAGGGCAGCCAGCCCATGCGTTCTGCACGCACGTTGAAGTCGATAAGATGTCCGGTATAGCGGGATTTATCCGCCATTGGCGACAGCAACTCCTGCGCGGTCACGGTTTCGTAACGCCACTGGCTGGAGTGGTTGTAGAAATAGGAGGTGCTGTTCATGTGACGCGCCGGACGCTGCCAGTCGAGGCCAAACGCCAGCGGCTGCCAGCCGGTCTGCGGACGCAGTTTTTCCTGGCCCACGTAGTGTGCCCAGCCACCGCCGCTCTGACCGATACAGCCGCAGAACACCAGCATATTGATCAGGCCACGATAGTTCATATCGAGGTGATACCAGTGGTTCAGGCCCGCGCCGACGATAATCATCGAACGACCGTGGGTTTTGTCAGCGTTGTCGGCGAATTCACGCGCGATACGGGTGATTTGTGCACGTGGCACGCCCGTCACCTGCTCTGCCCACGCCGGGGTATACGCTTTGATGTCGTCGTAGCTGGTTGCACAGTTTTCGTCGTTCA
Organism: Lelliottia sp. 489; assembly: GCF_050435885.1. Classification (NCBI taxonomy): domain Bacteria; kingdom Pseudomonadati; phylum Pseudomonadota; class Gammaproteobacteria; order Enterobacterales; family Enterobacteriaceae; genus Lelliottia; species Lelliottia sp. 489. The sequence continues at coordinate 810,680 of NZ_JBNDLC010000001.1, forward strand.
GACCGCGTTCCAGACCGTAGTTGGCCATCGTCAGATCGTAAACGGTGGTCACCAGCGCGGTCGATCCGTCAGCCAGTTGCAGACGTTTCACCGGCAGTTTGTGCAGCAGGATGTTTTCCAGCTCCACTTTCTTGAAGTGTTCAGAACCTTCGCCGCCAAAGTACGGGAATCCGACTTCCGCGATATCGTCCTGGCTGCCCAGCATGCTAAGGCGCAGTTCAGTCTCATCACCGGTGGTCGCGTTACGTTGCTCGAGGTTCCATTTGCCTTTTTCACCCCAACGGAAACCGATGGAGCCATTCGGCGCGACCATATCCCCTTCATTGTTGAAGGCGACGGTTTTCCATTCCGGGTTATTTTCCTGGCCCAGCGCATCCACCAGATCCGCCGCACGCAGCATACGACCCGCTGCGTAGTAGCCGTCGCGCTCTTCAAGCATCACCAGCATTGGCATGTCAGTGTAGCGACGCACGTAGTCGGTGAAATACTGGCTTGGTTTGTCGAGGTGGAATTCACGCAGCATGACGTGCCCCATCGCCAGCGCCATCGCGGCATCGGTACCCTGCTTCGGTGCCAGCCAAAGATCGCAAAGTTTAGCGATTTCGGCGTAGTCAGGCGTTACGGCAACGGTTTTGGTGCCTTTGTAACGTACTTCAGTGAAGAAGTGGGCGTCCGGAGTACGGGTCTGCGGCACGTTAGAGCCCCAGGCGATGATATAGCTGGAGTTGTACCAGTCAGCGGATTCAGGAACGTCAGTCTGTTCGCCCCAGGTCTGCGGAGAGGCTGGCGGTAAGTCACAGTACCAGTCGTAGAAGCTCAGGCAGGTCCCGCCGATGAGAGACAGGTAGCGCGCGCCCGAGGCGTAAGAGACCATCGACATCGCCGGAATTGGCGAGAAGCCTGCCACGCGGTCCGGGCCGTAGGTTTTGACGGTGTAGACGTTGGAGGCCGCAATCAGCTCGTTCACTTCCTGCCAGGAGGAACGAACAAAACCGCCGCGTCCACGCGCCTGTTTAAAGCTTTTCGCTTTATCAGCATCTTCAATAATGGAGGCCCAGGCATCAACCGGATCGCTGTGCTGCACTTTCGCTTCACGCCACATCTTCATCAGGCGTTTACGCATCAGCGGGTATTTCAGGCGGTTAGCGCTGTACAGATACCAGGAGTAGCTCGCACCACGCGGGCAGCCGCGCGGTTCATGGTTTGGCATATCCGGGCGGGTACGCGGATAGTCGGTCTGCTGCATTTCCCAGGTGACCAGACCGTTCTTAACGAAGATCTTCCAGCTGCAGGAACCGGTGCAGTTTACACCGTGTGTAGAACGAACGACTTTATCGTGCTGCCAACGTTGACGGTATCCATCTTCCCAGTCCCGGTTGGTTTCCAGAACCTGACCGTGCCCATCGGCAAAGGTCTCGCCCTTCTGCTTGAAGTAGCGAAACCGGTCCAAAAATTTGCTCATCGGGTATCTCCTGTGTGGAGCCTGTGGCTCTCTAAATCGACATTGCTGATTTGCAGCGAAGGTAACGCTATGAAAGATGGCGGGAATTGATAACGATCAAGGCGAGCGGGCTCTGTAACGCAGGGTATTAGGGCGAATACCACCAAAGCGGTAGAAAAATTAATTTTTTAACTATCTGTTATTTATAGATATTTTATATTTATCCTTCTTATGGCCCCGCTTTTTTTAACATCTTAGGTATTAAGGGGTAGATACCGCTGCAAGGCGATGGCGATCACAGTGTTTCACACGGCTCCCGTTTCTACACTCAATAAGTATGTTGTAACTAAATGCAGGATAAAAAAAACGCGGCACTGTGGCCGCGTAAACGGATAATCAAACTTACTTATTTTTTTTAGTATTCCGGCCGTATACCAGCCACGTGATCACCACGCAGGCGACATAGAAAATAAGGAAGACTTTCATCGCACCCGCCGGGGAGCCGGTCAGCTCCAGAGAGATGCCGAATGATTTCGGGATAAAGAAGCCCCCGATCGCGCCAATCGCTGAGATAAAGCCCAGTGCCGCTGCGGTGTCGGTTGCGGCTTCACGCATCGCGCGCTCTTCAGTACCGCCCTGCGCTTTCACACGATCCATGGTCAGCTTACGGAAGATTACGGAGATCATCTGGAAGGTCGAAGCACTCCCCAGACCGGCCGTCAGGAACAGCCCCATGAACACCGCAAAGAACGCGATAAAATTACCGCCCTGGCCGTTGGTAGGCAGCGTCAGGAACAGCAGCGCACAGAAAACCGCCATCAGGACAAAGTTCACCAGCGTAACGCGAGTCCCGCCCAGACGGTCGGAAATCATCCCGCCGGTAGAGCGTGCCAGAGCGCCGATAAACGGACCGAAGAAGGCAAAATGCAGGATCTGCACGTCAGGGAATTGGGTTTTCGACAGCATCGCAAAACCTGCGGAGAAGCCGATAAAGGAGCCAAAGGTCGCCAGATACAGCAGTGCCATGATCCACAGGTGGGCGCGTTTCAGAACCGGCAGCTGCTCACTCAGCGATGCTTTAGACGCGGACAGATCGTTCATAAAGAACCAGGCCGCCAGCGTGAAGACCACCAGGAAAGGCACCCAAATCCAGGCCGCGTTTTCAAGGAACAGTTTAGAACCGTCTGCCTGTTCCACGCCGGTGCCGCCGAAGACAGCAAAGATAGACATGGAGATCGCCAGCGGCGCGATCAACTGCATCACGCTCACGCCCATATTCCCGAGGCCGCCGTTAATACCCAGCGCGCCGCCCTGCTTTTGTTTCGGGAAGAAGAAGCTGATGTTAGCCATGCTGGAGGCAAAGTTAGCACCGGCAAAACCGCACAGCAGCGCGATGATGACAAACACGCTGAACGGAGTAGACGTATCCTGCACCGCAAAACCCAGCCACACGCAAGGGATGATCATGATACCGGTGCTGAACGCCGTCCAGCGACGACCACCAAACAGCGGAACCATGAACGCGTAAGGAACACGCAGCAGCGCGCCGGAAAGCGCAGGTAACGCGGTCAGCATAAACAGCTGATCGGTCGTGAAGTTAAAGCCTACTTTCGGCAGGTTCACCGCCACAGCACTGAACAGCATCCAGACACAGAATGCCAACAACAAACACGGAACAGAAATCCACAGATTACGACTTGCTACACGTTGACCACGCTGTTGCCAGAACGCCGGATCTTCCGGATGCCATTCTGTTATAACAGCACCGGATGCCCTTTCCGGGGCGGATGAGTGACTCATAGACACCTCTGATTATCGAATGATGCTGCAAACATTAGGGTTTTAAGCAGGCGGTAAGTTGATATAAATCAAAGGAAAAGTTGACTGTCAGACGCTCAAAAAAACGCCATGACTCTTAGTGAGTAGATGATTTCGGCAAAAAAGGTGTGGTTTTTTAACGGCGCTGACGGTTTGCCGGTCCCCCCTCCCCCTGGCCATTACCCCTGCGGCAATTTAGGAGTAATCCTTTGTTGGTATGGGTATACTCCAGGGTATGCATGAAAATAGCGCCATTCCTGGAGGCAGGCAAAATCAGGAGCCCGGCAAGCCCATGTTAAAACGACTCTTCTCTCCGCTGACGCTGGTTAATCAGCTGGCCCTTATCGTGTTGCTGTCCACCGCTATTGGTGTGACCGGCATGGCGATCTCTGGCTGGCTGGTACAGGGCGTTCAGGGTAGCGCGCATGCCATTAACGAGGCAGGCTCCCTGCGTATGCAGAGTTATCGCCTGCTGGCGGCAGTGCCGCTGACGGCGGAAGACAAGCCCCTGCTGGATGAGATGGAGCGTACCGCATTCAGCCCGGAACTGGAAATCGCCGCCCGTCGCGATGGTCAGACAAAACAGCTTAACGCGCTGCAGGGCTACTGGCACAGTCAGCTCAAACCCGGACTGCAGCAAGCGCACAGCCCTGATACGGTAGCCGGTGATGTGGCGAGTTTTGTGGCGCGCATCGACACGCTGGTCTCCTCTTTCGACTCCTCCACCGAAATGCGCATTGAGCGCGTGGTCACAGTCCACGGCGTGATGGCTGTTTTTATGGCGCTGCTGCTGGTGTTTACCATCGTCTGGCTGCGCGCTCGCCTGCTCTATCCCTGGAAGCAACTGCTGGCCGTGGCCCGCGCCGTCACTCAGCGTGATTTCACCCAGCGCGCGCACATCAGCGGACGCAACGAAATGGCGATGCTCGGTCAGGCGCTGAATGATATGTCCGGCGAGCTGGCCGAAAGCTACGCGGTACTGGAAAAACGCGTACAGGAAAAAACCGCCGGGCTGGAGCAAAAAAACGAAATCCTCTCATTCCTGTGGCAGGCGAATCGCCGTCTTCACTCTCAGGTTCCGCTCTGCGAGCGCCTCTCCCCGGTGCTTAACGGCCTGCAAAATCTGACCCTGCTGCATGACATTGAACTTCGGGTCTATGACGTCGAAGACGAAGAGAACCATCAGGAATTCACCTGTCAGTCGGATATGACCTGCGATGACAAAGGGTGCCACCTGTGCCCGCGCGGGTTACCAACGCCCGCCAGCAGTGGCACAACCCTTAAATGGCGTCTCGCGGACAACCACACTCAGTACGGCATTTTGCTGGCCACGCTGCCGACCGGCCGCCATTTGAGCCACGATCAGCAGCAGTTGGTCGATACGCTGGTCGAGCAGCTCACGGCGACGCTGGCGCTGGATCGCCATCAGGAAAAGCAGCAGCAGCTGATCGTCATGGAGGAGCGCGCGACCATTGCCCGCGAGCTGCATGACTCGATAGCCCAGTCGCTCTCCTGTATCAAAATGCAGGTCAGCTGCCTGCAAATGCAGGACGATGCCCTGCCACCTACCAGCAAAGAGTTGTTAAGTCAGATTCGCAACGAGCTGAACACCTCCTGGGTGCAGCTGCGCGAACTGCTTACCACCTTCCGTTTACAGCTCAACGAGCCGGGTTTACGCCCGGCGTTAGAGTCGAGCTGTCAGGAATTTAGCGCCCGGCTGGGCTTCCCGGTGAAGCTGGACTACCAGCTTCCGCCGCGTTTTGTCCCTTCCCATCAGGCCATTCATCTGCTGCAAATCGCCCGCGAAGCCCTGAGCAATGCGCTCAAGCACGCCGACGCGACAGCAGTGACGGTGACCGTTACGCACCATGATAATCAGGTGAAACTGACGGTTCTGGATAACGGCCGCGGCGTGCCGGAAAACGCTGAACGAACCAACCACTATGGGTTAATTATTATGCGAGACCGCGCGCAAAGCCTGCGCGGGGATTGCCAGGTTCGCCGGGGAGAGTCTGGCGGCACTGAAGTCGTAGTGACCTTTATTCCCGAAAAGCCTCTAATCACTTCCGAAGGAGAAAACCATGACTAATCAGGAACCGGCAACCATCCTGTTGATCGACGATCATCCGATGCTGCGCACCGGCGTAAAACAACTTGTCAGCATGGCGGCAGATATCACCGTCGTGGGCGAAGCCAGCAACGGCGAACAGGGTATTGAACTTGCCGAGTCACTCGATCCTGATTTGATCCTGCTCGATCTCAATATGCCGGGCATGAACGGCCTGGAAACCCTGGATAAACTGCGCGAAAAGTCCCTCTCCGGGCGCATCGTGGTGTTCAGCGTTTCCAACCATGAAGAAGATGTCGTCACCGCGCTAAAACGCGGCGCAGATGGCTATCTGCTCAAAGATATGGAGCCGGAAGATCTGCTGAAAGCCCTGCAACAGGCCGCCGCAGGTGAAATGGTACTGAGTGAAGCCTTAACGCCGGTGCTCGCCGCCAGCCTGCGCGCCAACCGCGCGACGTCCGACCGCGATGTGAGCCAGCTGACTCCGCGCGAGCGCGACATTCTGAAGCTGATTGCTCAGGGCCTGCCGAACAAAATGATCGCCCGTCGTCTGGATATCACGGAAAGTACGGTCAAAGTGCACGTCAAACATATGCTCAAGAAAATGAAGCTCAAGTCGCGCGTTGAAGCAGCCGTCTGGGTTCATCAGGAGCGTATTTTCTAGTTTTATTCGTCCGGCAGCAGTTTCCATCTCGGATCGTCATCCGGTACTGCCAGCAGCGGTGGCGACAGAGAGAGCGTGATCTCATTGGAAGAGACACGCTGCCCGTCTTCATCCTCGACCACTACCGACAGCCGCCAGCGGTTCGTCGCGCCTTCGCGGTCATCCCAGGCCGGAAGTATCACACTCCAGCCATCGCTGCTGCTCGCATTCGGTGGCGAAGTCAGACTTAACGCCTGTGTATCGCCCTGCCAGTGAAGACGCCGCACCCCATGGGTACTGCGGATTTGCAGTTTCAGATTCACGGTTTCACCCGGATGCAAATCCCACGGCGGCGTCGCCAGATAGACCGACAGCGTTTTGCGCTGGCGGAACTCCATCACCGGCAGGCTGGACCGATCCGGCGAATCGTAGCGACTTCCGCGCAGGGAGCGCGTAGCCGCCACTTCATCCGACGAAAGCTGTTTTTTCAGCGGAACGCCAAAACGATAGTTGAGTTTCATGCCAAGATTATTCTGGCTGACACCGCTCTCGCCCTGCTTGTGCGCCGCCGAAAACGTCAGAAGTGGCACAGGCGTGTAATCCAGCCCGAGGTTTACCGCCATCGGGTTATGATACCCGGTGCCGCTGCGAAACAGATCGACGTTATCACCGAAATATTGTTCGAAACTGACGCTGGTATTGAAATGATGAAAGTATGGCAGCCAGGCTTTGGCCGTCACGTCATAACCCCGCGCCATCCGCTGCTCTTGTACGTCGGAGCTGTCGCGCCAGCTGGCGAACGGCTGGTAGTAGTTTGCCGATAAGCGCAGGTTTTCGCCCCAGGCTTCGGCACCCAGCCCGGCGCGCTGTAAATTCTCATCCAGCAAATTATCGTAAAAGGTGTTGTAGCCCAGCAGCCATTTCCCCGCGACCCAGCGCTGGCCGATGCCCGCATTACTCACCAGCCCGTCGGTTTGCTGCGTCAGCCCGAGCTGGCTCCAGCTCAGATAGCGGTTGTTGTCCTGCCAGGGAATAAACCACCTGCCGCTGCTGCCGGTAAATTTGCCGTCGTCATCCACTAGCAAATCGACGCTGGCATTACCCCAGGGCGACAGCCAGGACTCGATCTGCTGATTCACTTCCCCGCTGACCACGTCGCGCACCTGACCAAATGCAAACTGGCGCGCCTGCTCCCCCGTGGTCAGGCCATTGTCGGTCATGCTTGCTTCACCGAAGGCTTTCGCCATCTCCGCCAGATGTTTTTCACTCTCACCGGAGGGTTGAGCCAACCCGAGATCAGGCAGACCATCACCGTTGTTATCAAAGGGGTTTTTTGCCTGATCTTCAAATGAACGGGAGGCAGCCGAAACGGCTCCGGCCGGAATAAGGAGGAGTAACAGCAGCGCGCGAATGTGTGGTGAAGCCATCATGAATGTCGTAACTGTGATCCAGATCGCAAGTTAATACAGTGCTAACCTTAACGCGTTCCGGACATTTTTGCAGCCTTAAGGGCAATTTCAGGAATATCCCGAGAGGCTGGCTTTACACTCCACCGCGTACCGTTTTTCCGGCGCGCACAGCCAGATGTTTAACCCACCGCGCTCGCGCGGTAGCATATGCGCAAGACCGCTGATGCTGTTCCCCCTTCGATGGCACCGGGTGGCCCGCCATTGAAATTCGTCATGCTTACTCTGCGGGGTCAATGTTATCCCGTGGACTAAGCCCTATCCGTGCCTTATTACACTGAGGAGTTACCATGCAGAAAATTGTGATCGTCGCCAACGGCGCGGCCTACGGCAGTGAATCCCTGTTCAACAGCCTGCGTCTCGCCATCGCCCTGCGCGATCAGGAGAGCGAACTGGAGCTGCGTCTGTTTCTGATGTCCGATGCCGTCACCGCCGGGCTGAAAGGGCAAAAACCGGCAGAGGGCTATAACATTCAGCAGATGCTGGAGATCCTCACCGCCCAGAATGTGCCCGTGAAACTGTGTAAGACCTGCACCGACGGGCGTGGGATCACCGCCCTGCCGCTGATTGACGGCGTTGAGATTGGCACCCTGGTGGAACTGGCGCAGTGGACCCTGTCCGCCGATAAAGTATTAACTTTTTAATAATAAACCCGTAAACATATTTTTTACTTATGGACGCGGTTGCACCATCAAGTTACCGGCTGGGTTGCCGATAGGCTACTTAAGTCAACTCAGCAGGTACACAGTGAATGTTAAGATCAATCCGTGCCCGTATCATCGCCGCGACAACAGGTTGTCTGGTTGTCGCCCTTCTTCTGAATACCATTATTAACTTCGAGGTCACGCGGCAGGACAACCAGCAGTCGCAGCGCGATATTCTGGCCAGCACCAGTGCCAGCCATAATCTCGCCATTGCCGACTGGGTTAACAGCAAGCTGACGGTGATCGCCTCCGCGCAATCCGTGGCACTGAGCGACGATCCGGTCCCAGTGTTTAAGCAACTGGCTCAGGCCGGTGGCTTCACCAACGTCTACGTCGGCTATGCCAGCAAAACGGCAAAATTCTCTGACCCCGCAGGCGTCCCGGCGGATTACGATCCAACCGTACGCCCGTGGTATCAGCAGGTCGTCAGCGCCGATGCGCCTGTCGTTACTGCGCCCTACGTGGATGCAGGAACCGGTAAACTGGTGGTGACCTTTGCCGTGCCGGTGAAAGAAAACGGCGAGCTGAAAGCGGTAGTCGCCGGGGATGTGGCGATGGACAGCGTGGTGGCTAACGTGCGCGGTATTCACCCGACGCCTGCCAGCAGCGGCCTGCTGATTGACAGCGACGGTACGGTGATTGCCGCCAGCGATCCGGCCCTGACACTTAAACCCTTCAATGAAGCCATCAACGGCGTCGATATCAACGCGCTGAAAAAAGGCACGGAACTCGACGGCACCCTGGGCGGCGCGGAGAAAACCTTTATCGCTACGCCGGTGGCGGGGACTCACTGGCTGTTAGTCGTCGCCCTCGACAGTAACGATGCCACCTCCGGGATGCGCTCTCTGCTGAAAGCCTCAGCGCTGTCACTGGTGATTCTGGTGCTGCTGAGCGGTGCGATTGTTCACTTCATTATTACCCGCCTGCTCAAGCGCCTGTCGAATATCCGCGACGCGATGCACGCCATCGCCAACGGAACAAACGATCTGTCTCAGCGCCTGCCGGATAACGGCCAGGACGAAGTGGCGGAAATCGCCCAGGCCTTTAACGCCTTCAGCGATAAGCTGTCGACAGTAATGGTGCAGCTGCGCGACGCCAGCTCCTCGGTCAAAAACGCTGCGCGCGAAATCGCGGCGGGCAACCAGGATCTCTCGGGACGTACCGAGCAGGCGGCCTCCAGCCTGCGTGAAACCGCCAGCGCCGTGGAGCAGATTACCGCCTCCGTCACTCAGTCCACCGAATCTGCGGCAGAAGCCAACGATCAGGCGAGCAAAGCGTCGGCTGCGGCCTCACGCGGCGGCGAAGTGGTGTCTCAGGCCATCACGACCATGCAGTCTATCGAAGTGGCGTCGGCCAAAATCGGTGATATCACCAGCGTCATTGACGGGATCGCATTCCAGACCAACATCCTGGCGCTGAACGCCGCCGTAGAAGCGGCCCGTGCGGGCGAACAGGGGCGCGGATTTGCGGTGGTGGCCGGAGAAGTACGCAGCCTGGCAAGCCGTAGCGCGCAGGCGGCTAAAGAGATCAAAACGCTGATCGACTCAACCGCCCACAGCGTAGCGACCGGCTCCCGCTACGTGCATCTGGCCGGGGAGAGCATGGACGAGATCCGCTCCACCATCGGCAGCGTATCGGGGATTATGCGTGAAATCACCATCGCCACCAGCGAGCAGATGAAAGGCATTCATGAGATCAACCACGCCGTGACCCATCTCGACAGAATGGTGCAGCAGAACGCTGAACTGGTGGTGGAATCCGCCGCCGCCGCGAGTGCCCTGCAAAGCCAGGCGGGCGACCTTGCTGAAACGGCGGGACATTTCCGCATATAATTTTCTTCCGGCGCGTATTGGCCTGGTCAAATACGCGCCAGCTGAACCCTTTCAGGCATTTTGTCATTTTTGTTTAAACGTTATGCCATTTTTTGATCAAAATCAGCATCCCCTCCCTTCCCCTTTGGTGTTATGCAATGAGTGAATTGTGAACAATATCACGCTCAGGATTAACCGCAGGGAGAGCGTTGTTTCCGGACTATGGGGTAAAGAGATGGCATTGGTAAAAACAAGTTTGAAGCTGTTTGGCGGGGATACGGTGGTGGTGCGCTGCTCAGAGCGCTGTCATATTCATTTGATGAGCGCTAAAGCGCAGAAGTCGTCGCAGGCGGATATTTTAAGCGTGCAGAATAAAGACAATGCGTGGTTAACGGTGCCCTATACCGGCACCTGGGATGTACTGATCGACAGTCACAGTCAGTCGCTGGAGCACTCCGTCAGCTACGTCGCGGCATAACATTTACGCCCGGCAAGCCGGGCGTCTCTTTTCAGGCAAAACCCGGACGCAATGTTGCTTCGCGGGGATCCCCCTCAATTAATGCTTTCACTTTAGCGACCAGCTCGTTCAGGCAGTCATCCTGCATTCCTAAGCGCGTCAATTCCTGATCGAGGGAGAACAGGTACTGGGCGTTGGTACCCAGCGGCCCACTGGCGGCGGCGATAAGCGGCGCGATCACCTGCGTTCGGGTGTCGGATTCGTACAACGGATGGCGCGGGTCCATGATAAACACCAGCGCGTTGACGGTGCGACCGTCGTCGAGTTCAAGCTTGCACCAGCTCGGCATGTAGCAACCGGTGATCATTTCGCGCTTCCACAGCAGCGCCAGCTCCTCTTCGAGGGTGTCGTCCGGCAGACGATAGGCCACACCGGTGGTGCGCCCGCCCTCTTTTAGTGCAAGCATTCGGCCAGGCTGACAGGCGCTACCACGTCCGGCCGTCAGGCGCAGACAAAATGCGCGATGCCATCCAGGGAGCGTGCCCGTTGCGGATTCCACATACTCCAGCGCAGGATTCCACATTAGCGAACCATAACCAAATATCCATACCGGGCCTTCATCCGGGCGACAGGCAATCGTCGCTGCGAGCGACGCTGCACGTTGTTCAGCCGACCAGAGAAGCGATTCCTCAATAGCACCAAATGCCGTCTTACAATCTGCCTTCATTAAGAAATCACGCGTTAACACTTTCCACCTCCGCCACTGCATGCTTCCTTGCGACATCTTGTTGCGCCTTCCCGGCATTTCGTTATCTGCTCATTTTGACAGCAGTCAATAAACGATAAGCAATTCACAGGCCAGTTGCAATACAACGAAAGTTCAACAGCCGGAAAAGTCAAAACAGAGGCGGCTAATCATAAGGCGACTATTTCTTTTTATGCCATTTATCATCTTCTCCTTTTTCATAATCATGTTTTACCGCCGCCCACGCGACACGATGGGCAGTCTCTTCGCGGCTCGCATCGTCGCGACGGTCCTCTTTATCCTTATATTGATCCCAGGCGCTGTTAAACGCCTCTTTATAAATATCCTGTGCGTGGGCAGGCAGGACATGCTGAACGCTGTCGGGCAGGTCGCTTTTCGATTTGTAGGGCATGATTCACCTCTTTTTGGTCAAAAAGATAAGTGTGGTCGATGGCTGTTTCCCCTGCCAGTCAAAATGACAATTATGTGAAATTAATTAACTTAATACACTGTTATTTAGACTGTATTTAGATTAAAAACGTTTTTACGGGCAGTTTGAGAAAAATCGCTGCTGTGACGTAAAATTAAGTAAAACATCACTGGTAATTAACGGTTTTCTGTTAGTTTAATGGCCTGCAATTTCATTCTATAATTACAAACACCTGCATTGACGGAGTATCACATGACAACAACGCATGAGGCGGTTAAGACCCGCCACAAGGAGACGTCGCTTATTTTCCCGCTTGTGGCACTGGCTGTGCTGCTCTTCTGGGGAAGTAGTCAGTCACTGCCAGTGGTCGTTGGAATTAACATTCTTGCTCTTATTGGTATTTTATCCAGCGCATTTAGCGTCGTACGCCACGCCGATGTTCTGGCTCACCGCCTGGGTGAACCCTACGGCTCTCTGATTTTAAGTCTTTCCGTCGTTATTCTCGAAGTCAGCCTGATTTCCGCACTGATGGCGACGGGCGACGCCGCCCCGACGCTGATGCGCGATACGCTGTATTCGATCATTATGATTGTTACCGGTGGTCTGGTGGGCTTCTCGCTGTTATTGGGCGGGGGGAAATTTGCCACCCAATATATGAATCTGTTTGGCATTAAACAGTATTTGATCGCCCTCTTCCCGCTGGCGGTTATCGTGCTGGTCTTCCCGATGGCGCTGCCGGGTGCGAATTTCACCACCGGCCAGGCACTGCTGGTAGCCCTGATTTCCGCCGCGATGTACGGCGTGTTCCTGCTGATTCAGACCAAAACGCACCAGAGCCTGTTCGTGTATGAGCACGAAGACGACGGCGACGACGATGACCCGCATCACGGTAAGCCATCAGCGCACAGCAGCCTGTGGCACACGGTTTGGCTGATCGTACATCTGATTGCGGTTATCGCCGTCACCAAGATGAACGCCAACCCGCTGGAAACCCTACTGACAGAGCTGAACGCGCCTGTGGCCTTTACCGGCTTCCTGGTAGCGCTGCTGATTCTCTCGCCGGAAGGTTTAGGTGCCCTGAAAGCGGTGCTGAATAACCAGGTCCAGCGCGCCATGAACCTGTTCTTCGGCTCGGTGCTGGCGACGATTTCACTTACCGTACCGGTGGTGACGTTGATTGCCTTTATGACCGGCAATGACCTGCATTTTGCGCTGGGTGCACCAGAGATGATTGTTATGGTAGCGTCGCTGCTGCTGTGCCAGATCTCGTTCTCAACCGGACGCACTAACGTACTGAATGGCGCTGCGCATCTGGCGCTGTTTATCGCCTATCTGATGACGATATTTGCCTGACGTTCTGCGCCATTGCCGCGCCGCCAGACATAAAAAAACCCGCCGCGGCGGGTTTTTTTATTTGCTCAGAGATTAGTTGCTGGTATCCAGCTCATCGAAGCTCTTCACCAGATCGTCAATCGCTTTGATCTGTTTCAGGAACGGCTCCAGTTTATCCAGCGGCAGCGCGGATGGGCCGTCGCATTTCGCGTTGGCTGGATCCGGGTGCGCTTCGATAAACAGACCGGCCAGACCGGTCGCCATACCGGCACGCGCCAGCTCGGTGACCTGACCACGACGGCCGCTGGAGGCAGCACCAAACGGGTCACGGCACTGCAGCGCGTGAGTCACGTCGAAAATCACCGGGGAGTTGTTAGAGACTTTCTTCATCACACTGAAGCCCAGCATGTCGACCACCAGGTTGTCGTAACCGAAGTTTGCGCCACGGTCACACAGGATGACCTGGTCGTTGCCGCCTTCGATGAATTTATCAACGATGTTACCCATCTGGCCTGGGCTTACGAACTGGGGTTTTTTCACGTTGATGACTGCGCCGGTTTTCGCCATCGCTTCAACCAGATCGGTCTGACGCGCGAGGAACGCCGGAAGCTGAATCACATCCACCACGTCGGCAACCGGCTGCGCCTGAGACGCTTCGTGCACGTCGGTGATCACTTTCACGCCAAACGTCTGTTTCAGCTCCTGGAAAATCTTCATCCCCTCTTCCAGGCCCGGGCCACGGTAAGAGTTGATAGAGGAGCGGTTGGCTTTGTCAAAAGAGGCCTTAAACACATACGGAATGCCCAGTTTCTGGGTCACAGTCACGTAGTGCTCGCAGATACGCATGGCAAGATCGCGGGATTCCAGAACGTTCATGCCACCAAACAGCACGAACGGCAGGTCGTTTGCCACGTTGATATCACCAATGCTAACCACTTTTTGTTTCATAGGATCGCCTTATTCAGGTGTGAATCGGAATTAAGATTAATGCAGTGTAATTTGTTTATGCGCGATCGAGTTGATCTGCGCGCGAATCATTTCGCTTATCGGATCTTCCGGGCACTGCTCAACGAAGTAATTTAAATCGTTGAGGGCAACGTGCTCACATTCCAGCTGCGCGTAGATAAGGCCACGGTCGCGGATCTCGTACGGGTCTTCCGGATTGAACTGCAGCAGCACTTCGCTCGCGCGCAGGGCCAGCTCCATCTGCCGCTCTTCCATCAGCGCGGCTTTCAGCGTATCCAGCAGTTTACGTACCACTTCGGCGTTATCCGCCTCATCGAGATCTTCGTTAAACAGCTCTGCCACCGGGCTAATATTGCCCTTCAGCCAGACATCCAGCGTGTGCTCGTCCAGCGTGTCGCCATTGAACGGATTGATCAGCCACATTTCGCCATCCAGCCACTCCGCGCGCAGAATCATCTGCGTCGGGAAAATGACCGGCACCAGCGGAATATCCAGCCGGTTAGCGACCCACAGCAAAACAGCCCCCAGAGCAACGGCGCTGCCCTGACGGTTTTTCAGTACCTGATCCAGCCACAGCGCATCGGAGAGGCGATACACGCCGCGCGTGTCGCAAAAGCCCCATTCGCCGTAAAACAGCTCGATCAGTTTTTCCAGCTGCCAGTCCTGAGGACGCGCTTCGCTGATCTCTTCACGTGCCAGGCTTGCCAGATTTTCCAGCTCATCGTAGACCCACTGCGAGGTGAAATCGTCACGGATCATCTCAGAGATCAGGACCATTCCATCACAAAGCGGTACTTTATTAAATTCGAAATCGGCTAAGGACCTCATACTTACCCCAGTAACGGTATTCTTGTGGTGGCGAGTTTAATGATGATGTACAGCACCACCAGCCCCAGCAGGAAGGCGATAAAACCGGCCTGCTGGCTGCGCGGACGACGACGTCCAAGCGCGATAAAACCCAAAACGATGTAGATGATAACGCCAAACAGCTTTTCAGTCAGCCATGCGCCTTTATCAGTAAATGGCAGATAGCCCGTCAGCCACATCAGACCGGCGCCGGAAAGCAGCAAAACCGTGTCGATGCAGTGCGGCGCAACGCGCACCCAGCGGGCGTCGATGAGCGGATGGTTGCTGTAACGCCACCAGTAGCGCACCACGAAAAAGCTGACGGTCAGCACCACGGCGGCAATATGCACAGCGATCAACACGCTGAAGGCGCTCATGGCTTTTTCCCCAGCGTCAGGCGTTCGTTGCCGCCGTAGTCACGACAGGTTTCGACGCTCGCGTATCCCGCCGCACTAAACAGCGAACGGACCGCTGCCCCCTGCGTCCAGCCGTGTTCAAGCAGCAGCCAGCCGCCGGGCACAAGGTGCTCGCGGGCGGTCGTGATGATGTGTTCGATATCGGCCAGCCCGTCGTTCGCTGCAACCAGCGCCGTGAGCGGCTCAAAGCGCACATCTCCCTGCGACAAATGCGGGTCGTGCTCGTCGATGTAGGGCGGATTGCTGACGATCATCTCAAAGGCGTGCTGCGCCAGGGCGGAAAACCAGCTGCTTTGATTGATCTGAACATTACTGAAACCCAGACGCGCAAGATTGCGCTGCGCCAGGGCTACCGCGTCAGGCATTACGTCGACCGCGGTAACCTGACAATCCGGGCACTCGCTCGCCAGCGCCAGCGCAATCGCGCCGGTGCCCGTGCCTAAATCCAGTATGCGACACGGACCTTCAGGCAGACGGGCCAGCGCCTGCTCGACCAGACACTCGGTGTCCGGGCGCGGGATCAGCGTGGCGGCTGAAACATACAGCGGCAGCGACCAGAACTCCCGTTCACCGGTCAGATGCGCCACCGGCTCACCGGTTTTACGCCGGGCGAGCAGTGCCGCGAGCTGCGCTTCCTGTTCAGGCGTCAGCAGCGTCTCACCGAATGCCAGGAGATAAGTGCGCGCTTTTCCGGTGACATATTCCAGCAAGATTTCGGCGTCGCGACGCGGGCTTTCACTGCTGGAAAGCTCGCTCGCGGCGGCACGTAACCAGCCCTGAAAATCCATTAGTCCTGCTCAGCCAGCGCGGCCAGCTGATCGGCCTGATACTCCTGCACGATCGGCTCGATCAGGGAGTCGAGTTTGCCTTCCATCGTCTCATCCAGACGGTAAATCGTCAGGTTGATGCGGTGGTCGGTCACGCGGCCCTGCGGGAAGTTGTAGGTGCGGTTACGATCGCTGCGATCGCCACTGCCCAGCAGGTTACGGCGCGTAGACGCTTCGGCCTGCTGGCGTTTCGCCATTTCGGCGGCGCGAATACGTGAGCCGAGCACCGCCAGGGCTTTGGCTTTGTTTTTGTGCTGGGAGCGTTCGTCCTGACACTCCACCACGATGCCGGTCGGCAAGTGGGTAATACGGATCGCGGAATCAGTGGTGTTAACGTGCTGACCACCCGCGCCTGACGAGCGGAAGGTATCAATACGCAGATCGGCTGGATTGATATCCGGCAGTTCAGCTTCTGGCAGCTCCGGCATCACCGCAACGGTACAGGCAGAGGTGTGAATTCGCCCCTGAGATTCCGTCGCCGGGACGCGCTGCACGCGGTGCCCGCCGGACTCAAACTTCAGACGGCCATACACGCCGTCGCCGCTGATCTTGGCGATCACTTCTTTATAGCCACCATGCTCGCCTTCGTTGGCGCTCATGATTTCTACGCGCCAGCGGCGGGATTCCGCGTAGCGGCTGTACATGCGGAACAGATCGCCGGCAAACAGCGCGGCTTCGTCGCCACCCGTTCCGGCGCGAACTTCGACAAACGCGTTGCGCTCATCGTCCGGATCTTTCGGCAGCAGAAGAACCTGGAGCTGCTGCTCCATCTCTTCGGCGCGCGCTTTGGCGTCCTGCAACTCTTCCTGCGCCATTTCGCGCATTTCAGGGTCGTCGAGCATCATCTGCGCGGTTTCAATATCTTCCTGAACCTGCTGCCATTCAGTAAAGCAGCGCGCAACATCACTGAGCTGCGCATATTCACGCGACAGGGCGCGAAAACGATCCTGGTCAGCAATAGTCGCGGCATCACCGAGCAGGGCCTGAACTTCTTCATGGCGCTCGTGCAAAGCTTCCAGTTTGGCGACGATAGAGGGCTTCATAGGCGTAAAATGCACCTTGTAATAGAAAATGGGTGTGTGGCGCTATTCCAGCCCGAGGCTGTTGCGCAGAATAGTCAGGCGTTCATCATCCCCGTCACGGGCTGCCTGTTGAAGTGATTTGGTTGGAGCATGGATCAACCGGTTGGTTAGCTTCCACGCCAGGTCCTGCATAATGACCTGCGGATCGCCGCCCTGCTCGAGGGCCGCCATCGCTTTGGCCGTCAGATCGTCACGAACCTGTTCCGCCTGACCACGGTATTCGCGAATCGTCTCGCTGGCGCTTTGCGCGCGCAGCCAGGCCATAAATTCGCTCGATTCCTGCTCGACAATCGTCTCTGCCTGCACCGCCGCCGCTTTACGCTGGGCGAGGTTATGGGAAATGATACTTTGCAGATCGTCAACGCTGTAGAGATAGGCGTTTGCCAGCTTACCGACTTCCGGCTCGACGTCACGCGGGACGGCGATATCCACCAGCAGCATTGGCTGATTGCGGCGCGATTTCAGCGCACGCTCCACCATCCCTTTACCGATAATAGGCAGCGGACTGGCGGTTGAACTGATAATGATGTCCGCATCTTTCAGGCGTTCATCGATGTCGCTGAGGGCAATCACCTCTGCGCCCACTTCATCTGCCAGTACCTGCGCGCGTTCGCGGGTCCGGTTGGCGATGATCATCTGCTTGACCTTGTGTTCACGCAGATGACGCGCCACCAGTTCAATGGTCTCCCCGGCGCCGACGAGCAGCACGGTGACCGTTGAGAGCGATTCAAAGATTTGACGCGCCAGCGTACAGGCTGCGAAGGCAACAGAAACCGCACTGGCACCAATGTCGGTTTCGGTTCGCACACGCTTCGCCACGGAGAAAGATTTCTGGAACATGCGTTCCAGCTCGCTGGCTTTGAGATGGCCTTTCTGGGAATCGGCAAAGGCTTTTTTGACCTGCCCGAGTATTTGCGGCTCGCCAAGCACCAGCGAATCGAGGCCGCTGGCAACGCGCATCAGATGGCTGACCGCATCATTATCATGATGCCAGTACAGGCTGTTGCGCAGCTCTTCTTCGTTCAGATTGTGGTAGTCGCATAACCAGCGAATAAGCGCTTCGTGGAGGTTGTCTTGTTCTTCCACGCTCAGATATAGCTCAGTACGGTTACACGTAGAGAGCACCACACCACCCTGCACCATCGGCTGGGCAAGCAGGCTATCCAGCGCCTGGTCGAGCGTATCCGGCGAAAACGTAACGCGTTCTCGCAGCGAAACCGGGGCTGTTTTGTGGTTGATACCGAGTGCTAAAAGGGTCATGTGAGCGGGAGTAGTACCAGCGTTAATAAGGTTAGCAGGTCGCATCATACAGGATGCGCGAGATCAATAAAAGAGAGTGCCCCCTTTCGGAGTAATAGCCGTTTCCGGCTAATTTCATGATTTAAGACAATATGAACGTAGACGCTGCCACCGCCCGGCGCTAGCATTAAGGGTTATAACTGCAACGCATCTCAAGGATTTGTCACGACTATGGCCCGATTCATTCGCTTGTTACCGCTGGCGGCGCTGGTTCTCACCGCCTGCTCGATTACTCCGCCCAAGGGCCCCGGCAAAAGTCCTGACTCACCGCAGTGGCGTCAGCACCAGCAAGAGGTGCGCAATTTAAGCCAGTATCAGACGCGCGGTGCGTTCGCTTATCTCTCCGATCAGCAAAAAGTCTACGCCCGCTTCTTCTGGCAGCAAACCGGGCAGGATCGCTATCGCCTGCTGCTGCTGAACCCGCTCGGCAGCACTGAACTGGAGCTGAATGCCCAGCCAGGCACCGCACAGATCACCGATAACAAAGGCCAGCACTACACCGCGACAGATGCCGAAGAGATGATCGGCAAACTGACCGGCATGCCGATTCCGCTCAATAGCCTGCGCCAGTGGATCCTCGGTCTGCCGGGCGAAGCCACCGATTATAAACTCGACGACCAGTATCGCCTGAGCGAACTCAACTACACCCAGAACGGGAAAACCTGGAAAGTGGTGTACGGCGGCTATGACAGCGCAAGTAAACCGGCATTGCCATCCAATATGGAACTGACGGAAGGCAGCCAGCGTATTAAGCTCAAAATGGATAACTGGATCGTTAAATGATGAGCCAATGGCCCTCTCCGGCGAAGCTGAACCTGTTTTTGTACATCACCGGGCAACGCGCTGACGGCTACCACATGCTGCAGACGCTGTTTCAGTTTGTCGATTATGGCGACACGATCTCCATCGAATTGCGCGACGACGGCCAGATTCACCTGCTGACCCCGGTTGAAGGCGTCGCTCATGAAGATAATCTGATCGTGCGTGCCGCGCGGCTGCTGATGAACGCGGCGGCCGGCTCGGGAAGGCTTCCGGCGGGAAGCGGTGCCGATATCCATATCGAGAAACGCCTGCCGATGGGCGGCGGTCTGGGAGGCGGCTCTTCCAATGCCGCGACGATACTGGTTGCCCTGAACCATCTCTGGGGCTGCGGATTAACGCCTGATGAACTGGCCGCGCTGGGGCTTTCGCTCGGCGCCGATGTGCCGGTGTTCGTTCGCGGTCACGCCGCGTTTGCCGAAGGGGTTGGCGAGATCCTCACGCCGGTCGATCCACCGGAGAAATGGTATCTAATTGCCCATCCTGGTGTGAGTATTCCGACCCCGGTTATTTTTAAGGATCCGGCGTTGCCACGGGACACTCCCGTCCGGTCAATAGAAACGTTACTAAAATGTGAATTCAGCAACGATTGCGAGGTTATCGCAAGAAAACGTTTTCGCGAGGTTGATGCGGTGCTTTCCTGGCTGTTAGAATACGCCCCGTCGCGCCTGACTGGCACAGGATCCTGTGTTTTTGCTGAATTTGACACCGAATTCGCCGCTCGTCAGGTGCTAGAGCAAGCCCCGGAATGGCTGCATGGTTTTGTGGCGCGTGGGATGAACACTTCCCCGCTACAGCAGGCCATTCTGGCGCAGACTGAGTTTCGGTGACAACGTCACCCTGTTCCAGACGTTGCATCGCGCTCTTTAAATACACCGCCTGGATAGCGTTCGCCTGGCCCGCACAGTTAGTGGCGAATGTTATCCACCATTGGACGCATGCCTGAGGTTCTTCTCGTGCCTGATATGAAGCTTTTTGCTGGTAACGCCACCCCGGAACTAGCACAACGTATTGCCAACCGCCTGTACACTTCCCTCGGCGACGCCGCTGTAGGTCGCTTTAGCGACGGCGAAGTCAGCGTACAAATTAACGAAAATGTACGCGGTGGTGATATTTTCATCATCCAGTCCACCTGTGCTCCAACTAACGACAACCTGATGGAATTGGTTGTTATGGTCGATGCCCTGCGCCGTGCTTCCGCAGGCCGTATCACGGCTGTTATTCCTTACTTCGGCTATGCCCGCCAGGACCGTCGTGTCCGTTCCGCGCGTGTACCGATTACCGCTAAAGTTGTTGCTGACTTCCTGTCGAGCGTCGGTGTTGACCGCGTTCTGACCGTTGACCTGCACGCAGAGCAGATCCAGGGCTTCTTCGACGTTCCGGTTGATAACGTATTCGGCAGCCCAATCCTGCTCGAAGACATGCTGCAGCTGAACCTGGATAACCCAATTGTGGTTTCTCCGGACATCGGCGGCGTGGTTCGTGCTCGTGCGATTGCCAAACTGCTGAACGATACCGACATGGCGATCATCGACAAACGCCGTCCGCGCGCTAACGTCTCTCAGGTGATGCACATCATCGGTGACGTCGCTGGCCGTGACTGTGTACTGGTTGATGACATGATCGACACCGGCGGCACGCTGTGCAAAGCCGCTGAAGCGCTGAAAGAACGTGGTGCTAAGCGTGTGTTTGCTTACGCAACTCACCCGATCTTCTCCGGCAATGCTGTCAACAATCTCCGCAACTCCGTCATCGACGAAGTGGTGGTGTGCGATACCATTCCATTAAGTGATGAGATCAAGGCGCTGCCAAACGTACGTACCCTGACCTTGTCAGGCATGCTGGCCGAAGCGATTCGTCGTATCAGCAACGAAGAATCCATCTCTGCGATGTTCGAACACTAATCGAACACGGCCCAAAAACCCGCTGCGGCGGGTTTTTTTGTCTTCATCACCTATTTGTATGATTAATACCTCCTTCACCTGCCATTCACATGACAGATGATGTGCTCACGGAAAAAGAGAATTGTGAAAAACGTAGCGTCCTCACATGTTCTGCCCTTTCGCGCCCTCATCGACGCCTGCTGGAAAGAAAAATACACTTCATCGCGTTTTCTGCGTGATGTCATCGCCGGGATCACCGTCGGGATTATTGCCATTCCACTGGCGATGGCACTGGCGATTGGCAGCGGCGTTGCCCCGCAGTACGGGCTGTACACCTCGGCAGTTGCCGGGATTGTCATCGCCCTGACGGGCGGGTCACGCTTTAGCGTCTCCGGCCCGACAGCGGCCTTTGTGGTGATCCTCTACCCGGTCTCCCAGCAGTTTGGTCTGGCCGGTTTGCTGGTCGCCACGCTGATGTCTGGCGTATTTTTGATTCTGTTCGGTCTGGCCCGTTTTGGTCGGTTGATCGAATACATCCCGCTCTCCGTGACGCTTGGTTTTACCTCCGGGATCGGCATCACCATCGGGACCATGCAAATCAAAGATTTTCTCGGTTTGCAGCTCGCACAGGTGCCTGAACACTATCTGCAAAAGGTCGGCGCCCTGTTTATGGCCCTGCCGACAGCGAATTTGGGCGATGCGGCTATCGGTATCGTTACGCTCGGCACGTTAATTCTCTGGCCACGGCTGGGCATCCGCCTGCCGGGGCATCTTCCCGCACTGCTGCTGGGCTGCGCAGTAATGGGCGTGGTGAACCTCCTTGGCGGACACGTCGCCACTATCGGCTCGCAGTTCCACTACATTCTGGCGGATGGCTCCCAGGGCAACGGCATTCCTCAGCTACTGCCTCAACTGGTGCTGCCGTGGAATTTACCTGGTTCGGATTTCACCCTGAGCTGGGACTCCCTACGCGCCCTGCTCCCGGCGGCGTTCTCCATGGCGATGCTCGGCGCAATTGAATCGCTGCTCTGCGCGGTGGTACTCGACGGTATGACCGGCACCAAGCACAAAGCCAACAGCGAGCTGGTCGGCCAGGGGTTGGGTAACCTTATCGCGCCGTTCTTTGGTGGCATTACCGCCACGGCAGCGATTGCCCGTTCCGCCGCCAACGTGCGCGCCGGGGCTACCTCGCCAGTGTCTGCGGTTATCCACTCTCTGCTGGTGATCCTCGCCTTGCTGGCGCTCGCCCCGCTGCTGTCGTGGCTCCCGCTCTCCGCGATGGCCGCCCTGCTGCTGATGGTAGCGTGGAACATGTCTGAGGCGCACAAAGTGGTGCATCTCCTGCGCCGCGCGCCGAAAGACGACATCATTGTAATGCTGATCTGTATGTCCCTGACGGTGCTGTTTGACATGGTGATCGCCATCAGCATCGGGATTGTGCTGGCCTCGCTGCTGTTTATGCGCCGCATTGCGCAGATGACGCGCCTGTCACCGGTGAATGTCGAGGTGCCAGAGGATGTGCTGGTGCTGCGCGTTATCGGCCCACTGTTCTTTGCAGCGGCGGAAGGTTTGTTCAGCGATCTGGAATCGCGTATTTCCGGTAAGCGGATTGTGGTGCTGAAATGGGATGCAGTCCCGGTGCTGGACGCAGGCGGTCTGGATGCATTCCAGCGCTTTGTGAAGCGTCTGCCGGAAGGCTGCGAGCTGCGGGTGAGTAATCTTGAGTTCCAGCCTCTGCGCACCATGGCGCGCGCGGGTGTGCAGCCGATTCCGGGGCGCCTCGCGTTCTACCCGAATCGCGAAGCGGCATTAGCGGACCTCTAAACATAAAAACGGCTCCATCAGGAGCCGTTTTTGTATTCATCTTCTGCAGGCTGGTTAGCGCTGCGGTTACCCGGCAGGTGTACTAACTAGGTTTATGCTGGTCCCGGCGGCAGCGTTTGTCGTAATGACGTACCCACCAGTATCGGTCGCTGACCTGCTCATGGCCACTCACGCGGGCCCCTGCCAGCCACAAAACAGCACCTAAAAAGATGCTTAGCACCGCGCCGTGCGCGAAGTATTGTGGGAGGTCAAGTTGCGGCAACTGGTTTAAAATAGAATAACCCACACCTGCTACCATCACGAACAGGCCCAACCCCATTAGCACGTTACCGAGTCGTGAAGCGTTTCTGCGTTTCATATGTCACCTCCGGAACTTTGGGTTGCAGGGAAATGTCCCTAATCCTTGTGTGTAAAGTATAGACAACGGGTCTTTTATGAGTTGCGTGAATGATCACAATAATGAGCACGCCCGAGACAAAAGTTTACAAATAAGCGCCTGAACAGCTTGAAATTCTAATGATTCAAACCCGTCATTATTCAAATTTCCCCTCTTCCTGCCGTAGAATTTTGTCAAGCGGCGCGCCAGACAGTAAACTACGCGGCAAATCTGGAACCTTTAGGAATTGAAACGTGACGATTAAACTGATTGTCGGCCTTGCCAACCCAGGCGCAGAGTATGCGGCCACCCGCCATAACGCCGGAGCCTGGTATGTCGATCTGCTGGCCGAGCGGTTACGTGCCCCCCTGCGTGAAGAGCCGAAATTTTATGGCTATACCTCGCGTATCAACCTCGCGGGTGCCGATGTGCGTCTGCTTGTTCCGACCACATTCATGAACCTGAGCGGTAAAGCCGTGGCGGCGATGGCGACGTTTTATCGCATCAATCCGGATGAAATTCTGGTCGCCCACGATGAGCTGGATTTACCGCCCGGGGTCGCTAAATTCAAACTCGGCGGCGGTCACGGCGGTCACAATGGCCTGAAAGACATCATCAGCAAACTTGGCAATAACCCGAACTTTCATCGTTTACGCGTGGGAATCGGCCATCCGGGCGATAAAAACAAAGTTGTCGGTTTTGTGCTGGGTAAACCACCCGCTTCAGAGCAGAAGCTCATTGACGATGCCGTAGACGAAGCGGCTCGCTGTACCGAGGTGTGGCTCAAAGAAGGTTTGACCAAAGCGACAAATCGTTTACACGCCTTTAAAGCGCAGTAGTCGGCGCGAGACGCCATTTTTACCGCGCGTGACGGCGGTTACGTGTATAATAGGCAAAGTTATTTACTTTTCTTCAATCGGTTAATGCTAACGGGTTGAATATCAAGACATTAAGGTGATTTAAAGATGGGATTTAAATGCGGTATCGTTGGTCTGCCAAACGTGGGCAAATCCACCCTTTTTAACGCGCTCACCAAAGCGGGTATCGAAGCAGCAAACTTCCCGTTCTGTACGATTGAGCCAAACACCGGCGTCGTGCCGATGCCTGACCCACGTCTGGATCAGCTCGCTGAAATCGTTAAACCACAGCGCATTCTTCCAACCACCATGGAATTCGTCGACATCGCGGGCCTGGTAAAAGGCGCCTCCAAGGGTGAAGGCCTGGGTAACCAATTCCTGACTAACATCCGTGAAACCGAAGCCATCGGCCACGTAGTGCGTTGTTTTGAAAACGACAACATCATCCACGTGAATAACAAAGTCGATCCGGCTGACGATATTGACGTTATCAACACTGAGCTGGCCCTGTCCGATCTGGACACCTGCGAACGCGCAATCCACCGCGTGCAGAAGCGAGCCAAAGGCGGCGATAAAGACGCGAAAGCCGAACTGGCAGCTCTCGAAAAATGTCTGCCACAGCTGGAAAACGCGGGCATGCTGCGCGCGCTGGATCTGACAGAAGAAGATAAAGCGGCGATCAAATACCTGAGCTTCCTGACTCTGAAGCCAACCATGTACATCGCGAACGTCAACGAAGACGGTTTTGAGAACAACCCGTATCTCGACAAAGTGCGTGAAATCGCCGCTGGCGAAGGCTCCGTCGTCGTTGCTGTGTGTGCTGCCGTTGAGTCTGACATCGCCGAGCTGGACGATGCCGACCGCGAAGAGTTCATGGCTGAGTTGGGCCTGGAAGAGCCGGGCCTGAACCGTGTTATCCGCGCGGGCTATGAGCTGCTGAACCTGCAAACCTACTTCACCGCTGGCGTGAAAGAAGTACGCGCATGGACCATCCCTGTCGGTGCCACCGCTCCGCAGGCGGCCGGTAAAATCCACACCGACTTCGAAAAAGGCTTTATCCGCGCACAGACCATCGCGTTTGAAGACTTCATCACCTACAAAGGTGAACAAGGCGCGAAAGAAGCCGGCAAGATGCGTGCAGAAGGTAAAGACTACATCGTCAAAGATGGCGACGTAATGAACTTCTTGTTTAACGTCTAAATAAAATTTGTTGTCTGACGAGATATCAGCAACAACAACTCTTATCAAATCCACGCTCCGGCGTGGATTTTTTATTTGTATAAAATTACAGGTATAATCCCGGCAAATTTCCAACAGGTTCAGATACGAAGATGACAAAACTTACCTTACAAGAGCAGATGCTCAAAGCAGGCCTGGTCACCAGCAAAAAAATGGCCAAAGTGCAGAGAACGGCGAAGAAATCCCGCGTGCAGGCTCGCGAGGCGCGTGAAGCGGTGGAAGAGAACAAAAAAGCCCAGCTCGAACGTGATAAGCAGCTAAGTGAACAGCAAAAACAGGCGACGCTGGCAAAAGAGTTTAAAGCGCAGGTGAAACAACTGATTGAGATGAACCGCATTGTGGTGTCACGCGGGAACATCGATTTCAACTTCACCGATAACAACCTCATCAAAAAGATCGTTGTCGATAAAACGACGCAGACGCAGCTGATTAGTGGCCGTCTCGCCATCGCCCGCCTGGTGGTGGATGGGGCAAGTGAAAGTCAGTACGCGATTATTCCGGCAAGCGTCGCGGATAAAATCGCCCAGCGTGATGCAGACAGTATCGTACTGAACAGCGCCCTGAGTCAGGAAGAGCAGGACGAAGACGATCCGTACGCCGATTTCAAAGTGCCTGATGATTTGATGTGGTAATGACGTTTACGGTCAGAACGGGCTGGCATTACGCGCCGTGATGCGCTCTTCGCTCACGGGGTGCACAAAGTGCAGCTCGCTGGCGTGCAGCATCAGACGCGGCGTGCGCTCGGTACCTGGCAGCGTGAGCCCACCATACAGATCGCAGCCTAAAATTGGGTGCCCCAGCTGCTGGCAGTGAATACGCAGCTGATGGGTGCGCCCGGTTTCCGGAGTCAGCTCGACCCGCGTCAACGGCA
The DNA here is from genome assembly GCF_050435885.1 of Lelliottia sp. 489. NCBI lineage: Bacteria > Pseudomonadati > Pseudomonadota > Gammaproteobacteria > Enterobacterales > Enterobacteriaceae > Lelliottia > Lelliottia sp. 489. Next base: position 836,900 of record NZ_JBNDLC010000001.1, read on the forward strand.
GTAACGCCCCTTCCCTTTCCTGATAAATACGTTCAATCACCCGATAGCGAGAGCGCGCAGGTTTGCCCGTGATAGCGCAAATCGACATCAGCGGGAACAGCGCCGGATCTTTGGCAATCGCTGCATCTATCACCCCTTCGTTATCGTCCAGATGCCCGCACAGCAGCGCAGTGTAAATCTTGGTCACACGACGCTCGCTAAACTGCTGGCACAGCGCCGCATTGATAGCCTTATTGCGGGCCACCACCATCAGCCCGGACGTGCCGAAATCCAGGCGGTGCACCAGGGTGCAGCCAGGGAAAATCTTCACCAACCGATAATGCACCGAGTCGAGATTCTGCAGATTTTTCCCCGAAAGGCTCAACAGCCCCGCCGGTTTGTTGATCAGCACCAGATGCGCGTCCTGATAGAGAATTTCAATCTCGTCGAGACACGGCGGGGCAATAAAGGTATCGATAATCGTAGACATCAGGCTGCACGGATAAAGAGTGGGAGCGGATGATAACGAATTTTCACCCTGGTGGCGAATCACCCTGCCGCCCCCGCTGGAATTATCTATACTCCCTTTCATCTGCCCTCACCCTGTAAGGCCGCCCGTGTTTGCTACTCTTCTTGTCGCTGTCGTTGCCGTCATCCATCTCTATATTCTGGTGCTCGAAATGTTTTTGTGGAACACCAAAACCGGACAGAAGGCTTTTAATTTGAGCGCCGACTTTGCGCGCGAAACCCGCGTTCTCGCTGCGAATCAGGGGCTGTACAACGGCTTTCTGGCGGCGGGATTGCTGTGGGGCTTATGGCTCGGCGAACGCGGTGTTTCGGTGATATTCTTCTTTCTGATCTGCGTGCTGGTTGCAGGTATTTTTGGAGCGGTAACCGCCAGTCGGAAGATACTTTATGTGCAGGCGCTTCCAGCGCTTGCCGCGATCGTGGCGCTAATAGTCCGTTGAGATCATCCGTTACCGTTTTATTTCCTCATCCGTAAAAGTAAAACGTTTCATCTCACACCGCCCGCCTGATATCTCTCCCCAGCATCATGCGTAGCTGACGGCCTGAATCATAACGGCAACGTTGTGCCAAATGCGGGCATTATCCCTTTATCAGGCTATGCAGAGAAAAAGCAATGAGCAACATCCCGCCGGCAATGTTGACGTATTTTTTGAGCATTAACGGGTTCGTTTTTTTAACTGAAAATATCAGAGTCTGACTAACTGAAAAAAGCCAAACGCTCATCACCACGACATGTACTGATGCCAGCGTCAGGTAATTGCTAACGCCTCCCTTGATCCCGGCGAACTGTGAAACGACCGTCACATAAAAAAGGATGGCTTTTGGGTTCAAAACATTCGTAAGCCACGCCTCTTTTAACGTCACCGCATGCTTTGAATCCCTAAACCCGCCTGTATTGACCGTTATCCCACTGCGGATAAGCATCGCGCCTAACCAGAGCAGATAGGTTGTTCCGGCAACTTTGAGCATAGCAAACGCTGCCGGGGACGAGATGAGAACAGCAGTTACACCCAGCCCTATTAAAACCGCATGGGTGTATATGCCCAACGCTGTTCCGGCGAGCGTTCTGATCAGGCCTTTGTGACCACCAGCCAGAGCACTGTTCATAACGAGAGTGAAACTTGCGCCGGGGGACAGTGCTACAGGCAGTAGTGCTGGCATAAAGCCGAAAATGTTCACATCCATAGATTTTGGATAGTAATGGACACTCTCACAGATTGCCAGTTGAGCCGCTGCGTAACCCTCTGCACTGCCACCGTAATTAACAACCGTAAGATTCTGTTCAAGGTCACCGATTCACTTTCTAAGCCTGGAAAAAACTGACGCCGGATGTGCTCCATTGCCAGCCTGAACTTACCCCTCAGACTGCCAGTAAAGCGGTGAACCAAACACCTCAAGATAGTAATCGATAACCGCCCTGACGTTCAGCGGCGGATGACGGGTGTGGGGGTAAATAGCCGCAATGTTCTGTGGCTCCGTTTTAATAGAGGTATCCATATCGGTCAGTAGCGCGATCAGCTCACCGCTTTTCAGTCTTTCAGCAATCAGCCAGTCCGGAAAAAGCACAATGCCCATCCCGCCCAGAGCCGCAATAAGCAAAGTCTCTGCGTTATTGGATGACATCAGTGGCGACACAGGATAGTGCACCCACTCCTCACCTGGCCTGCGAACCAGCCAGCGGTTTGGCCCGGAAGAGCCGCTGTAGACAAGGCATTTGTGGCGTCCGAGATCCTCCGGGCATTCAGGCATACCGTATTTATCCAGATACGCAGGCGACGCGGCCAGGTGATAAAACTGCTGCCCGAAAACGCGCGCATGAAAGGAGGAGTCAGCCAGAACGCCAATCCGGAAAATGACGTCGGCGGCATCCCTGTGTGGATCGATGTAATCATCGGTCAGCGTCAGCTCAATGGTCAGACGGGGGTAACGCGCCGTCAGATCCGGTAGTCCTGGGGCCACATGCCGCTGTCCGAAAAATACCGGGGCATTAATGCGAATTAAACCTGAAGGCTCCAGCGCACGTTCATCCAGTTCACGACGCGCATCCTCAAGATTACCGGCCATGGCGCGCGCGTGCCGGATAAAAAGGTGGCCACTTTCAGTCGGGATGACTGCGCGCGTGTTGCGATAAAAAAGCTGCTGACCGAGCGCATCTTCAAGATGATGGATAACTCGTGAAACCTGCGAAGCCGAAATTCCTTCGCGGCGCGCGACCACGGAAAAATTTTGTGTTTCATACACGTCAATAAAGATTAAAAGAGAACGGATACTGATATTGCCTGCGCCATGCATTGATGCAAATCCTGCAAAGGTGTTTCCTGAATTATGGCATTTTTCACATCTCAGGCCAGGTGTAATCTTCTGCGCTTAGACAACCGAAGAGAGTTTGCTATGCAACTGGTACTGATTTTAATTGTTATCGCGGGCGGAATGGGACTGTCCGTAGAGGCTGGGCTGCTGGGGCCGCTGGGAGGGGAAGTTGGCGATTTATGGGCGACATTCAGCGTATTCGGCGTAGGTGCGGCCCTGACGTTTTTGCTGATGCTGTTTTTCAGTCCACGCAATAGCCCATCCTTTTTCGCGCAGCCCTCCTGGAACTTACTGGGCGGGGTGCTCGGCCCTGTTTACGTCATTATTCTGACCATCGCTACACCGGCAATCGGTATCGCTATGACGATGATAGGCATTCTGGCAGGACAGGTATCCAAAAGCCTGATCATTGACCACTATGGTCTGCTGGGCACGCCACATCGGAAAATTGACAATAAACGCATTATCGCGCTGATTTTTATCGTACTGGCGCTGGTTCTTGTTGCTCGGGGTTAAGAAAAAATGATGACTTTTATGATGATTGTGTTGGCGGTTATTGGTGGTGCAATGCTCAGCATTCAGGCTGCGATAAATGGCCAACTGGGTAGCAAAGTGGGTGTATTCAAAAGCGCATTTCTGACCTTCTCCGTCGGCGCGCTTATTACTGCCCTGCTGATTTTCTTCTTTGAGCCTAAACATGCTACCAGCCTATTGGATGTACCGAAGTGGCAGTTGTTAGGTGCGATGTTTGGTGTGCCTTACATCGTCATTATGGTCTTTGCCGTTCAACGTATCGGCACAGCCGTTGCAACGGTTGCGGTGATTTTCGGTCAGCTGACAATGAGCATGCTGATTGATAACTTTGGCTGGCTTGGCAACGGGGCGATCCCCTTCTCGATGAATCGTCTGGGTGCCATCCTCTGTCTGGGTATCGCGCTGTTCTTCATCTACTCCAGCAACAGAAGCAAAGCTGCACCGGCTAAAGAAACGCGTCATCAGGCAACCGTTAACGAATAAACGTCCCGGATGAGTAGCAAAAAAAAGAAACCGTCGTCGTGACCGGTTTCTTTTAAATTTAGCAGGGTGTTATTTAACGCAGATTATCTGGAAAATTGTCCGGCAATTCACTCGCCGCGCAGGCAATCACATCGTCATTATTGGCACCGCAGTCACGAATAAAGGTGATGGTGGCAAATTCATCAATAACCTCCGTCGGATAAGCCGGACCGGTATCGCGGTACTGATTCATCAGCGGAATATGGTCATTCTGGAAACACACGGTTTTTTCGGGGTTATTCATCACCCAACGTGGGAAGAAAATAGTGCCATGGAACAGTTTATCCCCCAGGTTGACAATTAAGCTCACATCCGTGCCGGTTGGCTCCGTCCAGGAGATTTTGTAAATACTCTCACCCACGCGGACGATATAAGCCTGCTGATCTTTGACCCAACGATTCCCCACCAGGCCGCTGTGAATACGGTAGTCCAGGGTTTGTTCATTTTTGACATAAATTTCGTAGTTCCAGCCGTTGTCGTAGGTGTACACCAGATGTTTACCGACAAAACCGCTTAAATCATGTTTATCAAAGTTGCTCATTTCAGGTCTCCTCTGTTCGATAAAACAAGTCTAATGCTTTAATATTTTGATGAATAGCGCTATTTTATGATGATATTAATCCAATAAATGAATCAATATGAATAAAACAACGCTGGAACAATGGGCAATCCTGGACTGTGTGTTCACTACCGGCAGCTTTGCCCGCGCCGCCGATACGCTACACCGCAGCCAGTCTTCTATTAGCTATAATCTCGCGCAGCTCCAGACGCAACTGGGCGTGACGCTGCTGGTTCCTGAGGGGCGTCGTACGGTATTAACCCCAACCGGGGCGACGCTGCTGAGCCAGGTACGCCCGCTCCTGAAAACATTTAGTTATGTGGAGGCCCAGGCCGCGACTCTGCAGGAGGGAATGCGATCGCAGCTTAATTTGGTGGTGGACGTTATCTATCCTCGGGAGCGCCTGTTCTCTGCCCTGCAACAATTCCAGCAGCGCTGGCCGACTATTCGGGTGAAGCTAACGGAAGTCACCGAGAGCATGTTCCCCACCATGTCCGCTGTGGACGATGCTGATGTGATGATCGTGACCGACCGGCAAAATATTACTGGCCGGGGAGAGTGGCTAATGAACGTGGATTTTATTGCCGTGGCACATCGCGATCATCCGCTGCTGTCGGTATCCGGCACGTTGACCGAAGCACTGCTCAGCAACTGGCCACGGATACAAATAGCAGATAGCGGGAAAGCGGCCTCAGGGGATAGCCAAAACTGGGATTTCTCCACTCTGGATGCGGCGGCAGGCGCTATCGTGGCCGGTCTTGGATATGGCTGGCTGCCACAGGCCTCTATTCACCCACAACTGGCGGCAGGCATACTGCAACCATTGCCCCTTAGCCACGGCTCGCACCGCGTCACCCCTTTACATATCATCCTGCGCCGTGATGTTCCGCCCGATGAACCGGTCAGTTTCCTGATATCAGCCCTGAAAAAGGCGCTGTAAACCACACCGCGAAATGCGACATGCCGGTAAGCGCCTGATTACATTCTTATATCGTACTTCCGTTGCAGTACGATATAAGCTTGTTATTGGGTGGCTGCCTGTTTGCTGGGGGTGCCTTTTTACGTCAACGTCACACCGCCTTTTACCTCGGTGCTTTTCTTTAGTGTGCTGATTACGTGGTGGAACAACTTCGGCGTTATCGGCTGCTTTGAAACACCCTGCCCTTGTAAGGTGTCGCGGTTAGTTGGGTAGTGCAGAGATTCTATTAGGGATAATGATGGTATTCGGGGAGCCGTGGGTTTGAAATATGAAAGTCCGCTTAGTTCCAGGAGCGGACGTTAGACAAAAGTAGTGTCCCTTTTTATAAGTGCCTTATTTTAAATCAAATGAAAGCAACCCCCTTAAGTCACCTGACCATAATACCAGCGTTCTCCCGTAAACCACTCATCACGGTCCTCACTTCCATAATATTCTAGAGTGATACCGATTTCCTGTATGTTAGCAGGAAGAACGAGTCCCCACTCAGTTGCAAGGCTAAGATCTTTGATCAAAGCCGAAGCACCATTTTCAGAACGACCTTCAGCTATAAAGCCTTGAAAATATTCTTCAGATCGATAAAGACAGACCTCACTTGTAAACATATCAGGAAGACATACGACAGCGGTAATTCGAGGGCTGTAATTCATACCAGCAGTAGCCGTTATGAGGTTTGAACATGCATTAATCAAAGCTTGCGCATAAGCCGCTTTGGTTTTAAGCGTACTGCATTTCCCCTCAACGATATTAATGTCTACTGGAATTTTAAAATTCCAGTAATGCTCATCTTCTGAGAAAATGCTTCTTTCGGGGTTGTGAAAAGTACTAGCCCAACGGTTAAGAGCTTTTAGGCGTCGGGGAATATTTCTGATTTTGGTTCGATAGTCTCTGTTAAGTCGTCTACTCATGAATAATTTACTTTTTAGCTCGTCAAACAGTTAGAATTGTGTCCCTACACAAAAGCATTCTATCCTAATTTATTCAGCTTATCGTTATGCATGTAATCAAACGCACCGCAATCGGCTTGCGAGAAATTATGTCCGCTCCTCGCTCAAAGCGGACTTTCTGTTTAGTCAGTTAGTTCCAGTATTCATATTGCGCCGTCATTACGGCGTTATGTTTGTCCATATACTGTTTTCCTGTCCGATCGGTTGGGGTGATCGTGATATCCATATTGGCATGTGTGCACTCTCCATGTGAGTTCCACTCCTTGCAGGTGGTCAGTTTTTTTTCAATCGTGAAATACGTCTGGGTCTTGCTCAGGGTCAACTCACGGCCCTCGTTATCATAGCCATACTCTTCTATGGTTGAAGGTGATTGGGTTTTGATCAGGCGATGATTATCATCATAGATATATACAATCGTATTATTATCTATCGCCATACTTCCTTTGCTTACCGCGCTTGCCAGTAATCCTGATGAATTAAAGGTGTAGTCGATTGTGCCAACTGCGGTTTTGTCTTTATCTCCCGGTTTTGTAGCCACGAAAACGGAACGATTAATCGCGCGGCTGATTATTTCTTTACTGTTAAGCTGGTACATTCCCTCAAGAGTCTGCCGATATATCTGCGTGGTTTTCTGGCTGTTTTTATCGGCTATGACCCCGTTTGAGTCTACCTGGATGCGCCAGCCAAATTCCGTTTTATTCAACTGAATATCAGAGGTTGCCGTGAAAACGCCGTTCTGGCCCGTTGAGGCTTTGACCTCTTTCATATGGCCGCTTATTAGCTCACCGCATTGACTGAAGTTGCTTTGAAGCGATGTGCGGAGATATCCATCAGGGCTATCAATAGTGACTGATACAGATTTGGGCGTTTCAGTTCTTGCCTGCTGACCAAGAAGGATGAAGTTGTTCAGTTTATTTTTAGCGAGGGTTTCCACAGTGCATTGTGCTGCATAAGTCTGAAATGTGCAGAGGGATAAGAGAGTAATAAACATGTTTTTATTATTGAATGACACTATTTGTGGTCCTCATGAACCAGTCGGTTATCCAGATTATCTCATTAAGAGGCAACCTGCTCCTGAGTGAGCTGGTAAACATCATACATCGATGAACTTTTCATCGGTTTAACCGACCAATGAAACCGCGTCCCTTTGCCAATCATGATAGCGCTACGAATTTCAGTAATTGGTTGAAACTCGTGATTCGACTTCTGAAACTCCATTTGCTTGTTGCGCAGTGGCGCCGCGCCGTAAATGTCTCGGAATTCATGAATGAGCATCGCTTCGAATTCAGAATATACCTTTGAGGCGTTTCTCGCCCGAGGGAAACAATAGCCAATGAGGAACTCATGCTCGCCTTGCAGGTCCGCAAGATCCATCAGCCAGTTCTTATGCTGAGTAATGCGCTGTTCAAAGTTTCCTTCGCCGATGTACACCGTGGGAGAAATGCCGCGTGGGTATTCAATAGCAAACAGGCCATCGAGCCTGATGACATAAACGCACCGTTTAAGATCCTCCTGACTAAGCCTCTGCTTTGCAATACAGGAAGAACATCTTTTTTCCAGGTCTGGCGGCAGTTCCACTTCAGCCAGTCCCACTTAATTTGAACAACTGCCACTTAATCACTCCTTATCAAGATTATTTTGCTCCCGCTGCACCCGCCTGTTGAGCTTATCGCTTCAATTATCCGGCGATAGCCAACAAAGTTGCAAATGGATAGCCAAGTGAAGACAAATGCTCTCTTTTCACCCTAAATACACCGTCATGATATATCGGCAGAGAAACGACTTTGATGAGTGGTTATTCATCTTCTCGCTATTGGTGAGCGTTACCTTCCCCTTAGCACTTCTGACTGATGATGTACATTCACTAAGCCGTCCGCACCTGCCGCACAGCGGATCGTCAACCCAGTTAGCTTGTCCGCGGTGTGCCAAAAGCGGACTTTTAATCTTTCTAGAAATATCTCATGCCGTGGCCAAATTTTGTCGACCACTACACATTAAGGCGGCAATGAGATACGCTCATTTTGCGTCGGAACATTTCACCGAAGCCAGACTTTTGCCCCACTAAACAACATGGATTGGATGATGTTATGGAAAATAAATATACGCATGACTTACACGAAATTCTGTGTTTAAAAACGTTCGGTGAAGCTTTCGAAGCTTATCGCGTCGATGATTACGACAGAATGATCACCGAATGGGCAGAAAGAGAGCTACTCTCCCTCAATAGCTCTGAAACCTTATTAATTTTAGCCTCCCTCAATTTAGATAAACATCTTGAATCAGATGCGATTGAGCGCTACCTTCATGCATATATGCACGAAAAAAACATGATTGTCCCTGACATCAGCACTAGTTCAATTACGTGGCTAAGGTTTAAGGCTTGGTGTCTGATGCAAGCTGATTCTTCCACAGAAATAGAGTTACGGTTGCACCAAATCCCTGCTTTTCACCTATCTTTTGGTTCCCGTATTGTCAGCAACATCTGCTGGCAGCTTTACGGCATATACGATGAACTCTTTGATGATTGGGGGCCCGACTATCCCTCTAAGGCCTCAGCGATGAGCGAAGCAGACATTCTTGATTTTGTGAAATGCCGCGTGAAACCTTTCTATCGTGTTCTCTGTAGCAACGATTGGGCCTGGGTTTTGGCCCGAGCAGTATAAGCAATCTATTGTCCGCAAAGTGCCAGGAGCGGACGTTAGACAAAAGTAGTGTCCCTTTTTATAAGTGCCTTATTTTTAATCAAATGAAAGCAACCCCCTTAAGTCACCTGACCATAATACCAGCGTTCTCCCGTAAACCACTCATCACGGTCCTCACTTCCATAATATTCGAGAGTGATACCGATTTCCTGTATGTTAGCAGGAAGAACGAGTCCCCACTCAGCTACAAGGCTACGATCTTTGATCAAAGCCGAAGCACCATTTTCAGAACGACCTTCAGCTATAAAGCCTTGAAAATATTCTTCAGATCGATAAAGGCAGACCTCACTTGTAAACATATCAGGAAGACATACGACAGCGGTAATTCGAGGGCTGTAATTCATACCAGCAGTAGCCGTTATGAGGTTTGAACATGCATTAATCAAAGCTTGCGCACAATCCGCTTTGGTTTTAAGCGTGCTGCATTTCCCCTCAACGATATTAATTTCTACTGGAATTTTAAAATTCCAGTAATGCTCATCTTCTGAGAAAATGCTACGTTCGGGGTTGTGAAAAGTACTAGCCCAACGGTTAAGAGCTTTGATGCGTCGGGGAATATTTCTGATTTTGGTTCGATAGTCTCTGTTAAGTCGTCTACTCATGAATAATTTACTTTTTAGCTCGTCAAACAGTTAGAATTGTGTCCCTACACAAAAGCATTCTATCCTAATTTATTCAGCTTATCGTTATGCATGTAATCAAACGCACCGCAATCGGCTTGCGAGAAATTATGTCCGCTCCTCGCTCACAGCAGTCGCTCCTAAAGGTTTTCCATATAATAAAACGCTTTCATTAACTCATCTTCTGTAAGCGGCGATATCAAACTTGCCCCTGTATCTTTCTCAATCTTCATCAATAGCTCGCTGCGGGTTATGCCCAATCTATTCGCAACATGGTTAGCGCGACTCCGTGCGTGTGACGCTCTATGCGCAAGAAGGCCTTCTGCGGCTAGAACTTTTCTTCTTGATGACGAATGTGACATTGATTCCTCCTTTAGCCTAAATCACTCCCCATAAAAGCATTATGCGATAAGAAAAATAACGATGTTCTCGCTAGCTTTATTCTGGAAACACCATAAGCGCAACTTCGTAAACCACAATAGCTGAAGTGTCCGCTATTCGCTCAAAGCGGTTCAACCCGCTCTTAAACCTGTCCACTTCATACCAGAAGCAAGCCTTGCCAACATCATGATATGCTCCATTCTGGATGGAAGAATTAACGCCTATTCCCAGTGCATTGCGAATCAAAGACCGTAAAAATAATGACATCACGCATGGAGAACCTTGTCATGGATTTCACTATCCGTCACGCACACCCTGAAGACTTTGACAGGCTACGCGCTATTGAACTGGCGGCTTTTGAAACCTTGCGTAATGCGGGGGCGGTAACAGATGAGGCGGGCGCATGTAGCCTGGAGGAATTGAGCGATTTCTGGCGTAACGGTCTGCTGCTTACGGCCTGTACGTCTGATTCTGTTCCGGTAGGTTTTGTCGCAGCTAAAGTTGAAGAGACCTGGCTGCACGTTGCTGAAATGGATGTACATCCGGTCTGGCAACGCCACGGTATCGGCAGACGGCTTATGCAGGCTATTCTCAATATTGGTCAGCAGCGTGGTCTGACGGGAGCCACGCTGACAACAGACAAAATGGCCGCTTTTAATGCCCGATTTTACGCCACATTGGGTTTTGAAATTGTAGAGGGTCTCGCACGACCGCCGCATCTGGTAAGCCTGATAGCTGAAGAACTCGCGACAGGTTTCAACCCGGCGCGGCGTGCAGCGATGTGTATGACTTTCAGGGAAACTACAATCCGCCTCAAATGACCTCAACAACCTCAAACTCCTCTGCGATCAGCTCCATCTCTTCAGAGAAGTCCCCTTCGCGCGCGAAAAAGCGCTGATGTTCTTTCCGCCAGTACTCAAGGCTCAAATCGCCCTCCCCCTCTTTTCTGGCAAACTCATCGGTCACATCGCAAAAACGCACCAGGCGCATTGAAATCAATCTGATCACGCACACCGGTGCATTCTGACCATCAAGAACGATGTTATAGCTGCCGATCCGGGGCGCAGTCTCCTCCTGTTGATACGATGAAAAAGAGCCACATGAGGCCGTTTTAATCCCTTTTTTAATCAGGTCAGCAAGCTCGTTAGCCAGCTCAGGGCTGTCACCCATTTGCCAGGCATTGGCACCCGGATACTTCACCTGCAGTTCATCCAGCGTCGTCATAATTATTTTCCTGTCATTTAGTGAGTTAGCGGCTGCCAGACCGAACGAGCCTAAGCCCTCTTGAGACAATTTTTTGAAACTCCTCACACTCGGTGTGCTCTGGTTGTGTACAGCGTGCCGCATGCTTCAACCCGCGACTGAGTAGCTGCAATCTGCGAATGGTGTTGTCAATCTTCAGTGATTGCTGATGAAGCTGCTCGCGGTCAATTGCGATCGTCCCTTTCGCACCAAACATCGCTGCAATGTCATCCAGAGAAAATCCTGCTGCCTGTCCCAGCGTGATCAGCTGCAGCTTATTAAGCACATTCTCATGATACTGCCTTCTCAGACCGTTGCGACCCACCGGCTGGATCAATCCTCTCTTCTCGTAATAGCGCAGCGCCGAGGGGTTAATGCCCGAAAGGTCGGCGATTTCTCTGATATCCAGTTCTTTCATCGTTGACTTAAACCTGACTTTAACTTGCACACTGTCTGCCAGCTTAGCATTTCATCAGCAAGGAGAAGACTATGGATATGATTTTGGTGTTTAAAACAGTCATAACGGGGATGGGCGCAACAGGGGTTATGGATGTATGGTCCTGCTTTCAGAAACGCACTCTTAAGGTTCCGCCACTGAACTATGCCCTGGTGGGCCGCTGGATTTTGGGTTTGCCGGGCGGGACGTTTTGTCATCACACGATCGTCTCAGCGCCGCCACTACGCGGGGAGCTGTTGACGGGCTGGGTGTTTCACTATCTCACCGGGATACTTTTTGCTGTTGTGCCGCTGACGCTGAACGGAGCAGAATGGTTCACTCACCCCTCCCTCTCGACAGGACTGCTCGCCGGTCTGTTAACGTTATTTGCCCCCTTTCTGATTCTGCAGCCTGCGCTGGGTTTTGGCATTGCTGCGTCACGCACGCCTCGCCCGTGGCTGGCACGTCTGTTCAGTGTGCTCATGCATCTGGCTTACGGCGTCGGGCTTTATATCGCGGCACGCGTGATGAGCGTTTAAGGGATAGGGCTTATCGTCACGCCTGACCGCCATACTTCAGCCAAAACGTCGTAAGTCGGCATCATTTTTTCCTGTTAGACGCGATGGGCCTGCGGAGTATTATGATGAATCAGGTCTGCTTGCCCCATTCAGGAGGACAAAGAATGTCTGAACATCCCTCAGTAGCGCTTATCGGCCCTGGTGCTATCGGTACCACCATTGCCGCGGCACTGCATGAAGTGGGCCGAACGCCCCTTCTTTGCGGACGCACCGCTCATCCACAGTTAGTGTTGCGCCACGATGACGGTGAAATCATCGTACCCGGTCCGGTCATTACCGATCCTTCGCGCGTCAGCCGCCCGGTCGCGCTTGTGTTTGTGGCCGTGAAAACCACCCAGGTCGCTGACAGCGCCGGGTGGCTGGCTGCGCTGTGCGATGAAAACACCGTCGTCTGTGCGTTGCAGAATGGCGTTGAGCAAAAACCGCAGCTCGAACCTTACGTTAACGGCGCCGTGGTCGTCCCGTCGGTGGTCTGGTTCCCGGCTCAGCGCGAGCCGGACGCCTCCGTGTGGCTGCGTGCCAAACCGCGCCTGACCCTCCCCGCTATCCCGCAGGCAACACAGATCAGCGATGCGCTGAGCGAGACGCGCTGCGCGGTAGAATTGTCAGCGGATTTTACCTCCATCGCCTGGCGTAAGCTGTTGCAGAATGCGGTCGCGGGCCTGATGGTGCTGGCGAACCGCCGTGCAGGAATGTTCTCGCGGCAAGATATCACGGAGCTGGCACTGGCGTACCTGCGCGAATGTCTGGCCGTGGCGCGGGCAGAAGGCGCATCGCTCGGCGATAACGTTCCGCACGAGATCGTTGAGGGTTTTCATCGTGCCCCGGCGGATTTAGGCACGTCAATTCTCGCCGACCGTCAGGCCAATCGTCCGCTGGAGTGGGATATTCGCAACGGCGTGATCCTGCGTTATGGCGATAAGCATGGTATTCCTGTCCCCATCAGCCGCGTTGTGGTCCCGCTGCTGGCGGCGGGAAGTGAAGGGCCGGGTTGACGTTAACGCTCGGGGCGGGCTTTTACTGCCGCCCCACGTCCACTACCACCAGTACCCCAAAACTCCCTTCCGGCACCGAATGCTTCGCCCCCTTCGGTACAAAAAAGAACTCCCCGGCTTTCAGGGTAAAGTGCCGCTCCTCCACCACCAGCGGCAGCTCACCATCCAGCACCAGCAGCAGTTCGTCGAAATCATCATGCGCCTCGGTTGGAAGTCCCTCCCCGCCCATCTTTAGCACTTTAATATTGGCGTTCCCGACGGTGCCAAGCACGCGCGAACGCCAGACATCCGGCAGGTCTGCCACCACGCTCGCAATTGAGGTTTTCATTGAGCACTCTCTGTTTAGTCTGATCGGCGCTACCACCTTTAGCATGCCGCAGGTGAATTACCGTTATAAATTCATCAGGTTAAGGTTGCTGGAATTTAACTAAGCAAAGATAACGGACTAAATTTGAAGAACATTTTCACAAGCGAAGCCATTGAGCCAGCCGCAGAATTCCGGCACGCAGTGACATTCTCAACTAGACTTGGATGTTGTTATTTGCCACCTGTTTGCACATCAACCTGAACTATCCATCTCCTTTCACTCCACCCGAGAGGTTCAATCATGTCATTTGTCACCACCAAAGATAACGTTGAGATCTTCTATAAAGACTGGGGACCAAAAGAGGCGCAGCCTGTCTTCTTCCACCACGGCTGGCCGCTGAGCGCTGACGACTGGGATAACCAGCTGTTGTTCTTTTTGGCGCAAGGCTATCGCGTACTGGCGTCCGACCGCCGGGGGCACGGGCGTTCAAGCCAGGTCAGCGACGGGCACGATATGGATCACTACGCCGCCGATGTCTCCGCCGTTGTGGAACATCTGGATCTGAAAAATGTGGTGCATATCGGGCACTCGACGGGCGGCGGGCAGGTTGCGCGCTATGTCGCAAAATATGGTCAGCCACAGGGGCGCGTGGCAAAAGCGGTGCTGATCAGCGCCGTACCGCCGTTAATGGTTAAAACGCCGGAGAACCCGGGCGGCACGCCGATTGAGGTCTTTGACGGGTTCCGCCAGGCGCTGGCCGCCAACCGCGCACAATTTTATCTCGATGTCGCGACAGGCCCGTTCTACGGCTTTAACCGGGAGGGCGCGGAGATCTCACAGGGCACCATCCAGAACTGGTGGCGACAGGGAATGATCGGCAGTGCGAAGGCGCACTACGAAGGTATCAAGGCGTTTTCAGAAACCGACCAGACCGACGATCTGAAGGCTATCACCGTCCCTACACTGATTTTGCAGGGCGATGACGATCAGGTCGTGCCGTATAAAAATGCGAGCCTGCTTCAGGACGAGCTTCTCAGTAACAGCACTCTCAAGGTCTATCCGGGCCTGCCACATGGGATGCACACCACCCATGCTGACCTGATTAACCAGGATCTTCTGGCGTTTATTCGCAGCTAACCCCCCTCGGTATAGCCGCCCAGGCTATACCGATCCTTTCACCCGCACGTCTTCAATCATCATAAAAATGATGATTATTTGTTGTTATTTCGTTAACTCCAACGGTGTAGAATTGATCCATCGATCGACATAGTCGGAGCTTACATGAATAACAAACGCCGCTCGGTTCCAGGAATCCGGCACTATGATGGTCCTGCCGGGGGATGGGGGGCGCTGAAAGCCACCGCCATCGCCGTTCGCACGCAGATGGACACCCTCGATGCCCCCGCGACCCTGCTTCGCACCAACCAGCCTGACGGATTTGACTGCCCCGGCTGCGCATGGCCCGACAAAGAGCACAAATCCACCTTCCAGTTCTGCGAAAACGGCGCCAAAGCCGTGACCTGGGAAGCCACCAGCAAACGCGTCACCCCGGCGTTTTTCGCCGAAAATACGGTGACTTCCCTGCTGGCAAAAAGCGATTTCGAACTCGAAGGCTATGGCCGTCTGACGCACCCGATGGAGTATCACCGGGAGAGCGACACCTTCCGCCCGGTCGAATGGGAACAGGCGTTTGCACGCATTGGCGAAATAGTGCGCGAACTCCCGCCGGATGCGGTCGAGTTTTACACCTCCGGACGCGCCTCTAACGAAGCGGCGTTCCTGTTTCAGCTGTTTGCCCGCGAACTGGGCACCAATAATTTTCCTGATTGTTCCAATATGTGCCACGAGGCCACCAGCGTCGGTTTGCCACGCTCCATTGGAATTGGCAAAGGAACCGTCTCGCTTGACGATTTTGATAACACTGAGCTTGTGATTTCAATCGGCCATAACCCCGGCACTAACCACCCGCGAATGATGGGGACGCTGCACGAGCTGGCCCGCCGCAAGGTGCCGATTATTGTGCTCAATCCGATGCGTGAGCGCGCGCTGGAGCGGTTTGCCGATCCGCAAAGCGTGATGGAGATGGCGACCTACAGCTCCACCGATATCGCCTCGACCTATTTCCAGGTAAAAGCGGGCGGTGATGCTGCCGCGCTGAAAGGCATCGCTAAACATCTGCTGGCGTTTGAAAACGCGCTGGATACCGATTTTATCGCCACGCACACCCAGGGCTTCGATGACTTTGCGGCGGATATCCAGGCGACAAGCTGGGCGTCGATTGAGCGCGAATCGGGCCTGTCGCGCCAGGATCTCCACCAGGTCGCAGAAGCCTATGCCAAATCCAACGCCACCATCATCACCTACGGCATGGGCATCACCCAGCACAACAAAGGCACCTCCAACGTGCGTCTGATTGCCGACCTGCTGCTGATGCGCGGCAATATCGGCAAACCCGGCGCGGGGATTTGCCCCCTGCGCGGCCACTCGAACGTTCAAGGAAACCGCACCGTCGGGATCTCCGAAAAACCGACGGCGGCGTTTCTTGGCAAAATGAAAGAGGTGTTTGGCTTTACGCCGCCTGCGGCGCACGGCCACGACGCGGTGCAGGCCACCGAAGCGATGATCAACGGCAGCGCCAGGGCGATGATCTGTCTCGGCGGGAATTTTGCCGTCGCCATGCCCGATCACGCGCGCGCCTTCCCGGCGATGCGCAGCCTCGATCTGAGCGTTCACGTCGGCACCAAGCTTAACCGCACGCATCTCCTGACGGCGAAACAGACCTGGCTGTTCCCCTGCCTGGGGCGCACGGAGCTGGATATGCAGCAAACGGGCCGCCAGTCCATCACGGTAGAAGATTCGATGTCGATGGTTCATGCCTCTTCCGGCAAGCTCAAACCCGCCTCGCCTGAGCTGCGCTCGGAGCCGGCGATTGTCGCCGGTCTGGCAAAAGCGACGTTGCCTCACACCCGCATTGACTGGACCACCCTGGTGTCGGATTACGATCTGATCCGCGATCTGATCGAAAAAACCATCCCCGGTTTTGACCAGTACAACCGGCGCATCCGTATTCCCGGCGGTTTTCGCATGCCGCTTCCGCCAACCGAACGCGTCTGGCCGACGTCCACGGGCAAAGCGATGTTCTCAGTATTTGAAGGCGTCGATGAGAACCAGCCGGGCGTCGGTGACAACGTGCTGCGGCTGGTAACACTGCGCAGCCACGACCAGTACAACACCACCATCTACGCGCTCGATGACCGGTATCGCGGCGTGTTTGGCCGCCGCGATATTCTGTTTATGAACGAGGGCGATATGGCGCAGCTGGGTCTGGAGCACGGCGATCGTGTGGATATTTCCACCGCGTTGCAGGGCAGCGTTCAGCAACTGGAAGACATCACCGTGGTCGCTTACAGCATTGCCTCCGGTACGGTCGGTGCTTATTATCCAGAGGCTAACGTACTGGTTCCACTCGATTATCTTGACAAAGACAGCGGAACACCGTCCTATAAATCCGTGCCCGTCCGGGTAACGCTGCGATCAAAAGAGATCCGCGCACTATAAACGAGACCTATTGATGTTGATAAAAACCAAAACGTTGCCAGGGAATGAGGCCAACGCCGAGTTTCGCGCGGGTATTACCGCCTGTCTGCCCACCATTCCGGGCTACTGGAGCATCGGTTTTGCTGCGGGAGCCATCGGTACGCTTTCTGGCTTTACCACCCTGCAAACTGCCCTGCTGGCGAGCGCGCTCTACGCGGGTTCCGCCCAGTTCCTCTTTTATTCCCTGTGGGCCACGGGCGCGGAAATCGCCTCGGTGGTGCTGAGTGTGTTCCTGGTGAATCTGCGCTATCTGCTGATGAGTTCTGCCATGAGCGTGTTCTTTCGCGATTACACCACCCTGCAAAAAGTGGTCAGCGGGCTGCTGCTGACGGACGAAACCTTTGGCGTTGCGGTTCAACAGGGCAGCCATCAGAGCAAAGTGCCGTTTGCGTGGATGCTGGGGCTGAACATGGCCGCGTGGCTGAACTGGATCCTCGCCTGCGTCGTGGGTGCCTGGCTCGCCTCCGCTCTGCCGCCGTCCCTGATGGAAGGGCTAAGTTTCAGCCTGGTGTCGATGTTTATCGGGCTGGTGCTGATGATCTGGTTTGCCAGTCGCCGCAAAGCGCTGGAATCCTTCAGCATCGCGGCAGCAGTGGTGATCACGCTGCTGACCGCCAGCCACACGGACATGAGCGTGGTGGTCATCGTCGCCGCATCGGTCTCTGCGACGCTGGCGACCCTCGGGCTGCGCCTCTTCTATAAAGGCGGTCAATAATGGAACGCAATATTTTACTGGCGATCGTCGCCTGCGCCGTCGTGACGGCCCTGATGCGCACCGTGCCGATTCTGCTGCTCTCACGCTTTCGTCTGGCGCCGATCCTGCAACAGTGGCTGAGCTTTATCCCCTCGGCGATCATGGCCGCGATCATCACCGCCGAGCTGCTAGGCAAACCGGCGCTGACCTCATCGGGGATCAGCATTTCTTTGCTGGCGGCAGCCGTTGCCGCGGTCGCGGGGATTTTCACCCGCAGCTTGTTCGCCACGGTCATCGCCGGGATGGTGGCGTTTTCCGGGCTGAGTTATCTGTTAGCCTGATTCCCTCTCAGAGCTGCGTCACCCCTGATTTCTCCGCCGCGTCGCGCCAGTCCAGCAACAGTGAATAGGGCTGGCGCGATACCTCACTGAATCCGCCGATCAGTACCGCCTCGCACACCTCGCGATACTCGGGCGCCGTCACCAGGGTTTTCAGCGCATCGCGCAGAAGAGAAAGCGTTTCTGCTGACGTGCTGCCCGCCGTAATCAGCGGCAGCCCCGGCGCAGCTGGCGTTTCACCCACCACGCTCAGCCCGTCCAGTAATTCGGGTTCATGACGCTGCAACAGCGCCCAGGTCACGCAGTCGATGGCGGCGATATCCGCCCGCCCTTCTGCCAGGGTAATCAGCGATTGCCGGTGGCTACCGCTCAGAAGCGTTGCAGAGAAAAACCGTCCGTCGACCGCTAACGGCGCGATCAGGTTGCGCAGGGCGTTATAGCCCGACTGAGAGTCAACCGAATTGCACACCGCGCGCAGGCCGCGAAAATCGGCCAGCGTTTTGTCTCTGTTCGTGTCGCGTGCAACAAGAAAACTGCGGTAGTAAATTCCTTCGCAGCCGGGCGCGGTGTAGTGAAAACAGCCCACCGTCTGCACTGCCGGGAGCTGGGTCATCAGTGGAAATCCGCAGGTCTGGCTGAGCAGCAGTTCGGGGCTACGCCAGTGTGCGAGCAACGCCTCTCCGGCCCCGTCGCGGACAGACAGACCGCGCGCCTGCAAAAGTCCCTGCACCGCCTGCCACAGCCGCGCGTTGTCTCTGGGGTTCACGGCATACATCGGAAACGCGAGAGTGTTAGTCATCATTTTTCAGGCCAGGATGGACGGTAACATCGACAGCTTTCGCCCAGAACCGGCGCAGCCATTCCCCGTAGCCGCGCACCACAAAATGCAGGTTGCGCTGCTGATACTGCGCTTTATCACGCAGATAGATCGCCCGCAGGCCGTACCAGGGCACGCCGGGAAGATCGTGATGCACTGCATGATAGTTCAGATTGAGAAACAGCACCCGCCACACCAGTGCCGCTTCATTGATAACAGACCTTGCCAGCGGGTCGTCCGCCGCCTGATGTTCCAGGAACGAACGCACTTTGGTCAGCGCCAGAGCGGGATAACTCACGCCGATCACAAACCAGAGCGCAGAGAAGCCGAGCTGTTCCATCACGATAAACAGGGGCACCAGCAGCGCGCCATGGACAAGCCACATCGCCATATTTCTGAGTTCCAGATGGCGAAAGGCGCGACAGGCGCTGGCGAGCGTCTGGGCAATATCCAGAAACGGGGCTAACAGCAGGCGACCGGGAAACGTATTGCGCGCGTGAATCAGTTTGCGGCGCCACGGGGAGAATTTCGCCCAGCTTTCGTCGGTGAAATAGTAGGATTCAGGATCGTCCACCGGCACGGTCAGATGATCATGATTATGGTGCGCCAGATGCGAATCGCGGTACAGCCCGTACGGGTACCACACGGCCAGCGGCAGCGTGCCAAGCAGTTGATTAAACCACGCGCAGCGCGTCGGGTGACCGTGGATAAGCTCATGCTGCAGGGACATATACCAGGCGGTAAACCAGATCAGCAGCAGCGTAGCAGGAAGGCGCCCCAGCGTTTGCCAGTAAAACAGCGTGGCAAACCAGCCGCCGTAGACCACAACCACCAAGCTCCAGGTGGGGAATTCGCTGCGCCAGAGCCAGCTCCGGGAGAGGTGGCGAATCGTCTCGCGTTGTTGAGGATGTAAATATAAAGGTGACCGTTTAGCCATCTGTTTCGATGCCATTTCCGTAATAAGACGTTATCCCACGAAGATGTGAGATAACGTCGGAAATAACAAAGAATTTAAATGGCTATGCTTTGCCAGAAATAGATAACAATGCGCCGTGTATTATTCTTTCACGCGGGCGCGTTTCCCGCGTTCTTCTTGCTGGCTATCGTCACTTGCCACCAGCGCGAAATTAAAGCTTACCTCCGTATGGGGACCGTTAATATCACGCGCTTGCGACAGTTTGCTGTCGGTAATTTTAACCGGGTCGGCAATCAGCTCTTCGCGGGTGGCAAAGGCAAAATCGTCCCACAAATATTGATCGCCATTGAGGTTAATCTGGGTCGTCAGATGTTTAAAGCCGGGCGCAGAGACAAAGAAATGGATGTGAGCCGGACGATTACCGTGACGCCCCAGTCCGTTCAGCAGTTTTTGCGTTGGACCATCCGGCGGGCAACCGTAGCCGCAAGGGACGATACTGCGCACCGCATAGCGGCCATCCGGCCCGGTCTGCACGCGGCGGCGCAGGTTGTATTCGCTCTGGGAAGCATCAAAGAACGAGTAGCCGCCGAGGGTGTTGGCGTGCCAGATATCGACGATGGCATCGGCCACCGGTTTCCCCTCCAGATCGGTGATGGTGCCGTGCAGCCACAGGGTTTCCGCGTCCTCACTGCCGTCATCCATGCGGGCATAGCCCTCGCTGAGCGGCGCGTTCGCCACATACAGCGGCCCTTCGATGGTGCGCGGGGTGCCGACGTCATTCCCCGCCGCCGCCTCTTTTTCGTCGGCGCGCATATCGAGGTAGTGCTCCAGCCCTAACCCTGCCGCCAGCAGCGCCGCCTCTTTCCGCTCGCCCAGCTCATTTAAATAGTTCACCGCCAGCCAGAATTCTTCGTCGGTAATATCAAACTTTTTAATGGTCAGACACAGATCGCCGAGCAGCTGATGCATAATCGCTTTAAAACGCGGGTTGCCCTGCGTGGCATTTAATCCGCTGCTGATCGCGAGTAACGTTTCCAGTTCTGTTTGTTTTGCCGGATTCACTGACATTGCGTATTCCTCTTGTAGGGTAAGGTTTTTATTCGCTGTTACGACTTTTCAAAATAAATAGACGACGGATGAGCGCACAACGCCTGCACGGTAATCTCCATATAAGGAAAAAGCGGCAGGCCGGTTAATATGTCGTGCAGCTCCTGATTATCTTTCACGTCAAACAGACTGACGTTGGCGTATTGCCCGACCACCCGCCAGATATGCAGCCATTTGCCTTCGCGCTGTAATTGCTGCGAATAGGCTTTTTCTTGCGCCTTTATTTCCTCCACCTGTGCGACAGGCAGCGAGGAGGGAATATTCACCGTCATTTCCACTTTAAATAGCATGAGAGGCTCCTTTATTTTCTGGCGTAATAACGCAGTTTGTCTTCGTCAATCTCAACGCCCAGCCCCGGCCCTTGCGGTAAGGTCACCTGGCCGTCGCTGAAATCGAGGGGGGATACGATGATGTCGTCTTTCAGCAGCAGCGGGCCGAACATTTCGGTGCCCCACTGCATTTTCACCGTCGACCAGGCGTGCAATGACGCCACCGTGCCGAGCGTACCTTCCAGCATCGTGCCGCCGTACAGCGCAACGCCTGCGGCCTGCGCCACGTGCGCCAGCTTCAGGGCCTGTGCCGGGCCGCCCGCTTTGGCAATTTTGAGCGCATACGCGCCGGTAAACCCGCCGCTCGCCAGGGCATATCCGTCATAAGCGGTGGCCACCGCCTCGTCCGCCAGAATTGGCAGGCTAAAGCGCTGGCTCAGGGCGATCAGGCCGCGGGTGTCCCACAGCGGAATGGGCTGCTCGACCAGGTCGATGCCGCCCGCCTGTAACAGCGCCATCCCCTTGATCGCGCTCGTCAGATCCCACGCCTGATTCACATCCACCCGAATGCTGACCTCTTCGCCCAGCGCCGACTTAATCGCCAGCGCGTGGCGAATATCGTTGTTCAGCTCGCCCGCGCCGATTTTCAGTTTGAAGGTGTTGTGCCGCCCTTGCGCCAGCAGGCGTTTGCCTTCCTCGATATCCCTGGCGGTATCGCCGCTCGCCAGCGTCCAGAGCACCGGCAGACGGGAAGTGAGTGCGCCGCCGAGCAGGCTGCTGACGGGCACATTCAGCTGTTTTCCTTGCGCATCGAGAAACGCGGTTTCCAGCGCCGATTTGGCAAAGGTGTTGCCTTTCACGCTGGCATTCATCTTCTCCGCAAGGGCCGCCACGCCGCGGAATGCCTGGCCGCACAGCAGCGGCGCGAGATAGGTCTCAATCGCCGAGCGGATCCCTTCCGGGCTTTCCGCACCGTAGCTCAGCCCGCCGATAGTGGTGGCCTCCCCCCAGCCGACCACGCCGTCGGCGCAGGTCATGCGCACAATGGTCAGGGTCTGGCAGCCCATGGTCGCCATCGACAGTTTGTGCGGGCGAATAGTCGGAATATCCACTAGCCAGCAGGTGATGGATTCAATGGTTAAGCTCATGTGCGGCTCCTGCGGTGAGAAAAGTGGTCACATGCTGGTTAAACGCCGCCGCGCAGGCCACGTTCGAGAGGTGCGACGCCGGTAAAATGAGAACGTGCGCGTGTGGTGCATTCAACACGATGGTCTCGGCGTCACGGGGCGTAGTGACCGGATCGTACTCCCCGGCAATCACCAGCATCGGACGGGACATGTGCGTAAGGTCATCGTGCAGTTCGGCGACGGCCAGCGCGTCGCAGCAGGCGGCGTAGCCCTCGGCTGGGGTCGCGGCGAGCTGTTCGATCAGCGGATAAACCACCTCCGGATTGCTGTGGCGAAACGCAGATGTAAACCAGCGGTCGGCTGCGCTCTCGGCGACGGGGGCCATCCCCTGCTCGCGCACCCGTGCCGCGCGCTGCCGCCAGCCCTCCTCCTGCCCAATCCGCGCTGCGGTATTGGCGACCACAATCCGATGAAAACGCTCTGGCGCGTGGCGGTTGAGCCACATCCCGGTCAGGCCGCCGAGTGAAATCCCACAAAAACAGGCCCGCTCCACGTCGAGGTGATCCAGCAGCGCAATCACATCCTGGCCAAGTCGCTCAAGGGTGACGGGCTGCTGTCCGACGGCGGAGCGCCCGTGTCCGCGCGTGTTGTAGCGCAGCACGCGGAAATACTGCGTCAGCGCCGGGAGTTGTGCCTGCCACATCGCCCAGGTGGTACCGAGAGAGTTCGACAGCACCAGCAGCGGCGCGCCCTCAGGGCCATCAAGGCGGAATTCGATTTCCATGTGTTCTCCTTTACGCCGTGGCGTCGTCGGTCAGCAGCGCAAAGGACAGCGCGACCGGCGTCACGGACTGCAAATACTCAGCAGTCACATCGCCAAACAGTTCACGCACCACCACACCTTCGGGGGTGATATCCATCACCGCCATATCGGAGTAAATGCGATCGATGCAGGCCATCCCGGTCAGGGGATAGCTACACTGCTCAACGATTTTGCACTCGCCTTTTTTGGTCAGATGTTCGGTCATCACGAACACCTGCTTCGCGCCAATCGCCAGATCCATCGCCCCGCCGACGGCAGGAATGGACGACGGCGCACCGGTGCTCCAGTTGGCGAGATCCCCGCACGCCGACACCTGATAAGCCCCGAGCACGCAAATATCCAGGTGCCCGCCGCGCATCATGGTGAAGGAGTCGCCGTGGTGGAAATAGCAGCCGCCCGCCAGCAGCGTCACCGGCTGTTTTCCGGCGTTGATAAGCTCCGGGTCCTCCTCTCCCGGCGCAGGCGCCGGCCCCATGCCGAGAATGCCGTTTTCGCTGTGCAGGAAAATCTCGCGATCCGCCGGAAGATAGTTAGCAATCTGCGTCGGCATGCCGATGCCGAGATTGACGTAAGCCCCCTCGGGAATATCCCGGGCGATGCGCTCGGCAAGCTGTTGGTGAGTCAATGTGTTCACGCTGTCTCCTTGAGTGACGTGGCGGACGCGTTAATCAGGCGCTGGACAAAAATGCCCGGCGTCACCACCGCTTCCGGGTCCAGTTCGCCGAGGGCCACAAACTCGCTCACCTGCGCGATGGTGCAGCGAGCGGCGGCGGCCATAATGGGACCGAAGTTGCGGCCAGTTTTGTCGTACACCAGGTTGCCCCAGCGGTCGGCTTTCAGGGCTTTGATCAGCGCAAAATCGGCTTTGAGCGGCAGTTCAAACACGTAATCTCTGCCGTCGATGCGACGCGTCTCTTTGCCTTCGGCAAGCTCGGTGCCAAAGCCGGTGGGCGTAAAAATACCGCCTAACCCTGAGCCGCCCGCCTGAATACGCGCCGCGAGATTGCCCTGCGGCACCAGCTCCAGCTCAACCTCGCCGCGACGATACAAATCGTCAAACACCCATGAATCCACCTGGCGCGGGAAGGAGCAGATCACCTTCTTCACGCATCCGGCTTTCAGCAGCGCCGCCAGGCCATAGTCGCCGTTACCGGCGTTATTGCTGATGAGGGTCAGTCCGCGCGGACGACGGCGGATTAACGCATCCAACAGTTCCGACGGCTGCCCCGCCGGGCCAAAACCCCCGACCATGACCGTCGCGCCGTCAAAAATATCCGCCACTGCGTCATCCAGCGTGGCAATCCGTTTATCAATCATTCCTGAGCCTCTTTGTTGTTACCGGGCAGGCTGCGCAGGGCAATCCACGCCAGTAGCGCGTAAACCACCAGCAGCAGGGAGACGGGCCACGAGGCGTTGAACTCCATCAGCAACGCCACCGCCAGCATCGGTCCCAGACCGCCGGAAAATATCGATCCCACTTCGTGCCCCAGCGCCAGGCCGGAGTAGCGCACCCGCACCGGGAAGAGATCGCTCATGATGCAGGGCTGAGTGCCGATCATCGCCCCGTGGCAGAACGGCAGTCCGAGCAACATCGCCAGCATGATCCAGCCGTACGTGCCGGTGGAGAGCAGCCAGAAGAACGGGAACGCCATCACCAGCAGGCCAATCACGCCGATGTAATAGACCGGCTTGAGGCCGATGCGGTCTGACAGCGCGCCCCAGAACAGAATCGAGAAGAACTCCACCAGCATCGCCAGTGTTACGGCGCTGATGATCTCCCCGGTGCTGATGCCGATATGGCGGGCGTAGACCACCGAGAAGGTAAAGAAGATGTAGGACGCGCCGTTCTCCGGCAGGCGCAGAGCAATCGCCTGCAGCAGCGCTTTCGGGTGGTCGCGAATCAGTACCAGCAGCGGGATTTTTTCGTGCTGCTCGTCCGGCTTCGCCTGGGTAAACGCCTTGCTCTCGCGGATGTTTTTGCGGATATAAACGCCGACTAAAAAGATGACGATGCTCAACAGGAACGGCACGCGCCACCCCCAGCGCATAAAGTCCGATTCAGGCAGTTGCTGCACCAGGTAAAAGGCGAACGCCGAGAGGACAAATCCACCGGAAACCCCCATCTGGCTCCAGGCGGTGTAGTACCCACGACGCGAAGCGGGCGCGTTTTCGCTCAGCATCAGCACGCCGCCGCCCCACTCCCCGCCCGACGCCACGCCCTGCAGGAAGCGCAGAGTGATGAGCGACAGCGGTGCCCAGAGACCAATCTGCGCGTAGACCGGCAGCAGACCGATCACAAAGGTGGTGGCGCCCATTAGCGTCAGGGTCATGATCAGCGTCATTTTGCGGCTGTAGCGATCGCCGATATGCCCGAAGACTATCCCGCCCAGCGGCCGCGCCAGAAAACCCACCGCGAAACCTGAAAAAGCCAGTAGCGTGCCCTGAAGCGGATCGCCGCCGACCGGGAAGAACAGCGGGCCAAACACCAGCGCCGCCGCCGTGCCATACAGAAAAAAGTCATACCACTCGAGCGCATTCCCCAGCACCGAGGCCACAACCAGTTTGCGCATCTGCTGCGCGTCCTGGCTGCCGGTGGCGGTGGTAGCGGTACTTTCAGTGACGACATTACTCATGACGCGCGTCCCCTCTTGTTGTGGTGGGCTTACGCCTGCACATCGCCACCGACGGTGTGATAGCGGCGGTTGAAGTAGACCAGCCCGCGCGGCTGCTCGCTGATGCGAATCGCCTGCACCTGGCAGTAGAAAACGCTGTGGCTGCCCACTTCGTGACAGGTGTCTATGGTGCAATCGAAGCTGGCGACGGACGAGCTGAGCACCGGCGCGCCGCTGCTCATTACCTGCCAGCTGTCGTGAAGAAAGCGCTCCTCCGATCGCAGACTGGCGTTGGCGAAAACGCCGGACAGCCCCTGGTGATCGCCGGAAAGCACGTTGACGCACAGGGTGCCGTTTTGTTTGAAATGCTGATGGGCGTAAGAGTTGCGGTTCATACACACCAGAAGCGTCGGAGGCTGATCCGTCACGCTACAGACCGCCGACGCGGTAAAGCCAAATTTCCCCGCCGGGCCGTCGGTGGTGATCACCGAAACTGCGCTGCCGAGCTGCGCCATCGCGTTACGAAATTCTGTTTGCAGTGTCATAAGTGATTCCTTACAAATCGATAACTAAACGGGGGCATTTCGCCCTGGAACAGCACAGCAGGATCTGATCGCCCTCGGCTTTCTCTTCGTCGGTCAGGTAGTGGTCGCGGTGATCCGGCTCGCCTTCCAGCACGTCAGTCAGGCAACTGCCGCAAATCCCCTGCTTGCACGACACATTTACCTTCAGCCCGGCCCCGGCCAGCGCCTCGACGATGGTCTGGTTTTCCAGCACTTTCACGGTGATCCCGCTGCTTGCCGCCACCACCTCAAACGCGCTGCCGCCGGTCTGGACCTCGGCGCTGAAACACTCCTGATGAATTTGCTCAGCGCCGTACCCCTGCGCGTTAGCCTGATCGGTCACCGCATCCATCAGCCGCGTCGGGCCGCAGGTGTAAACGTGAGTGTTGTCAGGGACGTCGCACAGCACCGCCGCCAGATCCAGGCGCTGCTCATCGCTAAAGTGCAGATGCACTCGCCCGGCGAACGGTGCATTTTCCAGCTGCGGAATAAACGCCGCCTGTGAACGCGAACGGGCGCAGTAGTGCAGCGAGAACGCGCGTCCGGCGGCGTGCAGCTCTGCGGCCATCGCCAGCATGGGCGTGATACCAATTCCGCCGCCGATCAGCAGGCTGTATGCCGCGCTGTCGTCCAGTACAAACAGGTTGCGCGGCTCGCTGACCTGAATTTCATCGCCTTCGCACAGGGCATGTACCGCCCGCGATCCACCCTGCGAGTTGATCTCCTTCAGCACGCCGAGCTGGTAGTGCTGGCTGTTCTGCGGGTCGCTGCACAGGGAGTACGGGCGAATCAGATCGGCGCTCAGGTGCAGGTCGATATGGGCACCTGCGCTAAACGTTGGAAGCGGGCCTCCATCCCTGCGCGCCAGGGTCAGCAGAACTACCTCGCCCTGCAGTTCACGTTGGATGACCTGTAATGTCAGCATGAGAACTCCTCAGCGCATAAACAGGCCGCCGTTGATGTCCCAGGTGGCCCCGGTGACAAACGACGCCTGCGGTGAAGCGAGCAACGCCACGGCTTCGGCAACAAACTCCGCCTCGCCGAGTTTCCCGACCGGGATCATCTGCAGCAGCCCGGCCATTTTTTCTTCCGGTACCAGGGCGTGTACCGTCGGCAGATCCATGGGACCGGGCGCAATAGCATTGACCGTCACGCCCGAGCGACTCAGCTCGCGGGCGAAGACTTTCGTGAGGGTCAAAATGCCGCCCTTTGACGCCGCGTAATGGGCGCCGGACGCGGTACCGCCGTTCTGTCCGGCGAGGGAGGCCAGGTTGATAATGCGACCGTAGCCCTGAGCGGCAAAGTAGCGTCCCATCGTCTGGCAGCCGACAAAGGTGCCGCGCAGATTAGTGCTGAGCACCCGGTCGAACTCGTCGATGCCGATCTCCATCACCGGCGTGGCGAGGGTCAGCGCGGCGTTGTTTACCAGCACCTGTAAGCTGCCAAAACGGGCGAGCGTGGCATCGAGGGCACGGGTGAAGTCCGCCGGCTGGCGGATATCCAGCCCCAGCGTCAGTACGTTGTCGTGGTCCAGAGCGTCCGCCGCCTGTTGCGCACGCGCGGCGTCAACGTCCGTCAGCACCACCTGGAACCCCTGCGCCAGCAGGTGTTCCGCGATAACATTTCCCAGGCCGGCTGCCGCGCCGGTCACTAATACGGTTTGCGTCATGAGCGATGCCTCAGAGGATGTAGCCGATGCTGTGCAGCACATCGTCGCTGTTGACCAGACGGATCACCTTTTGCTGGATGCGCAGGCGGCCGCCTTCGCGCTGCAGCTGCCAGGTGATATCCGCCGCGTAATGGCGGCTGTGACCTTTGCGGTGTTCCCACAGGGACTGCGCCCCGCGCACCACGATCAGGCCGTCCTGTGATTCCAGCAGTCGAAAACGCGACAGCGTGCGCAGAGTACGTGCGCGCGGCGTGGTCGAAATCGACTCCCCGCTGTAGAGACGGTGAACGCGTTTTTCGCGCATGTAGTGATCGTCACAGGCGTAGTTCAGGGTGTTTTTGAAATCGGTCTCGTTCGGGTCGATCGGGACGACGTACAGACCGTCGTGCTGCCACAGATCCAGCCAGGCGCTGAATTCACCCTGATCGAGCAAGTCGCCCTCAAGGTTAATCAGCGTCACGGCGGCAAAGAGTTCAGATTCTGGGGTCATCATTTTTCGCTCTCCGTCATCAGTTTTTTCCACTGCTGGTAGGCGGCGCGCATCCCGGTTTCGGCGCTGACGTCGCTGCGCAGGCCGTCGTCGGTGCGGTACTCTCCCGCCAGCCCGCGATTGAGCATGATCCAGAGATCATCCCCCGCCGTTGCCCCGCGCTGTACGCGCTCCCAGGCCTCCGAGTCATCCGGCGTGCCGAAGCCCATCGGCCCCTGGAAGTGTTCGTGCAGACGCAGACGCGCCTGGTTGGCAATTTCCGGCCCGCCGTCCATGGTGATCACCGCGTGGTGGATTTCCGTTTCATTCACGGAAATCGGCTGGAGTACGCGGAAAAACGCCATCGAACAGGCGATGTTGGGGAAGATATTCAGGTTAAAACCGGAGCCGCCGACGGCGCGCACGATACGGCGCACCTGCTGTTCGTCGTGGTCGGCACGCAGGGCCTCTGCCAGCGCCTCAAAGCGCTCCGGGATCGGCGCGTCGAGGTTGGCGTCGAGATCCACCAGCTCCGGGATCATCACCATTACGCTGTGGCCGTTGCCCAGGTCTTCGACGTAGCCGCTGCCGTCAACGAAATTCAGCATCTCTTCCGTCTGCTTATCCACGGAGCTGAGGAACGAGCGGTGAACCACGGGGAAGTGGTAGCCGTCGGTGGTGTTTTCCAGCTGGATTTTCCAGTTGCCGGGGAAGCGGAAACGGTGGGCTGGCCCGGTTTTAATCGGGTAGCCCGCCCCCTGCTTCATAAACAGGTCCATCCATTTTTTCGCCGCGCCGAGGAACTCTTCCAGCGGTTCGACCTGATCGTTAAAGGTGGCGAAAATCATCCCCGCGTACTGTTCCGTGCGCAGGGAAATCAGCCCCAGCTCGCCTTTTTCCAGCTGGTCGGCGTAGCTTTCCGGATGCGGCACGCCGCGCAGGCTGCCGTCCAGCGCGTAGCCCCAGCCGTGGTACGGGCAGACGAAACTGTTGGTTTTGCCGCTGCGGTGTTCGCACACCGTCGCCGCGCGGTGGCGGCAGCGGTTAAGCAGCGTGTGAACGTTACCTTTGCGGTCGCGCACCACGATCACCGGCTGGGTGCCTAGCTCAGTGGTTTTAAAGCTCCCGGTCTCCGGGATTTCACTGGCGTGTGCCACCCAGACCCAGGTCTTGCCGAAGATGCGATCCAGTTCGAGCTGGAACAGATCGTCCGAGGTGTAGAGCGACGTGTGTACGCGGTCGGACTGCACCAGCGCCGCTATCTCTGCCGCGTCCGGTATCGCCTGCGGCGAAGTGTCGATATTTTTGATGGTTATCAGGTGATCACATTGCATGTCTATTTCTCCTGCACGTCGTTATTTTTCTCAGGGACAGGTAACGCATCCGACGCATGCCAGTGGTCCACCGGTCGGCTGAACAGGTTGCGGGTGGTGAAGTGGCGCATCGCCATGCCGTTCGCGTCGCGCGCAAAGGTGACGCAGATTTCCGCCGCGTTCAGGTGCGCGCCACCGGCGGTAAAGGCCGAGGTTTGCAGCATCAACCAGCGTCCGCGCAGTTCGCCGTCCGGCGTGTGGCTCAGCGCCTCGGAGCAGAGAAAGTGCGCGTTCATGGCGAAATGGGCGGGTTGTCGCACGTAGCTCGCCATCAGGGTGATAATCGCTTCGCGGCCCTGATGTTTACCGAGCCGCGAGGCGTAGGGTTCGCCCAGCCCTTCCCAGCAGGCGTCGGCGGTAAAGAGCGCGCCAATCGCCTGCACGGTTTCAGGGCTGTCAAGCTGGTCGCACAGGCGCATGTAATCGCTGATACACACGCGGGCCGCCTGGCTGTCTTCAAGCTGCTGTAAGCGCAGCGCATCCTGTGCGTTCATGGTCTTAGCCCTGAATAATCAGTTCACGGCCCACGCGGGCTTCGATTTTGCAGTACTTCCACAGCTTGCTGCCGCTCTCACCCACCGGCGTGGTGCGGAACAGGTTGCAGACCGCCGCCACGTTTTCCAGTTTCTCCGCGTCTGCCAGCACGTAGGTGGTCCAGGGGGCGGTAGTGGACGGGCCGACCATCAGCTGGTCGTCATCCATGTTGCCGATGACGCGGATGCCCTGGGTCTCTTCGATCCCTTTCATCATCACGCCGAATGCACCCCAAACCTGTTTGGCTTCCGCCGGGCTGGCGTCGAAAAAGTTCTGGTTTACGCCGATGCAAAACAGCACGCGTAAGGTTGTTAACTGGCTCATCTGTTGCTCCTTTCGTTAAAAATCACAAATAACCGGGCAGCGGTTTTCCGCCGAAAAAGACCGTACCGGCGTTCAGGTACGAGAGATCGCCCATAAAGGCGTGCTGGGTGATCACCATGGTGTCGCGCACAAAACGTTGCAGCGGGCTGGCCATGGTGACGCCGCCCATGCCGTTCAGCGCCAGCGCCTGACGCGCCACGTCGGCAGCCACGCGGGTGACGTGAGTGGAAGAGAGTCGCAGAGCGTTGATCTGCGCGCAGCTCGCCTCGTTCCCGGCCAGCAGGCACTGCCATACGTCGTCGATGGCCTCATAGAACCAGGCGCGGGCGGAGCGCAGTTCGGCTTCGCAGCGGGCAATTTGCATCTGCGCCTGCTGGCGATCGGCTAAACGCGGTGCGCCGGTGACAGACTGTTGACGATGGGCGATCGCGTAGATTTCGTTGAGCGCCGCGCGGGCCACGCCGAGTGCCACCACGGAGAGCACCTGGGTCGCCAGTGACAGCACCGGGTAACGGTACAGCGGCCCGTCGAAATTCAGCGCGCCGCCGCGAATGAAGGTCCACTCCTGCGGGACAAAGGCATCGTTAACCACCAGATCGTGGCTGCCGGTTCCGGCAAGGCCGACGGTGTCCCAGACGGGATCGATCTGCACGCTCGCCCGTGGCAGAACCGCCATGCGCGGCAGGGCCTGATCGCCCTCGGGCAAGATCCCGACGCCGAGCACCGAGGCCCCCATGCTGCCGCTGGCAAAACTCCAGCGTCCGCTAACGCGGTATCCGCCGTCGACCTGCCGTGCTTTTTGCGTCGGGAAAATCCCGCCCGCAAAGACCACATCCGGCCCGTCGCGATAGAGTTCCTTTAGGGTTTCCGGCGGCAGTGCGCCGAGATAGAACGGGCTCATGCCAAAACTGGCTACCCAGCCTGCCGAGCCGTCGGCGGTGGAGATCTGCTCAATCAGCTCACAAAACTGCGCCGGGGAGCACTCGTCTCCTCCGTACTGTTTTGGCACCAGGGCGCGGTAGACGCCCACCTGTTTGAAGCGGGTAATGATGTCGTCAGAGATATGACGTTGATGCTCAAAATCGCCGCTGCGAGTCGCAACATCACTCAATAGCGGAACAAGCTCCTCACGAACATGGATGGCAGACATGGCGTCCTCCGAAAAGGGTTGTGCGGTGTGCGCGAGGCGAGCGCGTCCGCAATGAGTCGAACTCACTGAGTCATCAGGCAAAGAAAAACGGAATGTTTAGGGTTGTCGTCGTCCGGTGAGCCACTCGGCGGCCTGCACCAGCAGCCCGTCGTGGCCTTTGGCAGCCACCAGCTGGAGCGATACCGGGCGGCCATGCAGTTCATCTACCGCAAGGGTAATGGCCGGATGGCCGCTGAGGTTGAACGGGCGGACCAGGCGTGTGAGATTGACCACGCTCAGGGGATCGGCGGCCTCCTCAAGGGCAGGAGGCAATTCAGGCAGTGTCGCCAGCGCCAGCAGCGGTGTTTTTGCCAGCAGTGCGTCGACCTGCGCGGTGAATTCACTGCGCACCTGTTCAGCTGATGCCAGCGCTTCGGCGCTGATATCTGCCCCGGCGCGAATACGGGCGGCCACATCCGCGGAGACGGCGTTGCTCGCCAGCAGCGGGCTGAAGGCCTGCCAGTTTTCATGGCTGATGAGGGTTAAACCTGCGCGATGCGCATCGTTCAGGGCGGGCAACCCGGCCTGCTCAGGGCGCACGCCGCACGCGGCAAGTACCTTGAGAATGCGGTTATCGATTTCCGGTAACGCGGCAGAGATGAAGGCCATCGGCGGCAGTTCGCTGAGCGGTTCCCCCACGGCGACGGAAAGTCGGGTCATCACCTGGCGCAGCACTGTGGCATTGCGGGCAAAGACGCCGACGCAGTCGAGCGAGCTTTGGGCAGGCATAACCCCGTGACGGCTGAGCACGCCGTAGCCCGGTTTGAAGCCCAGCACGCCGCAGCAGGCGGCAGGCATTCTGACGGAGCCGCCGGTGTCGGTGCCGAGGGAGAAATCGACCTCACCGGAGGCGACAACGGCGGCAGATCCGCTGGATGAACCGCCCGGAATCAGCTCTGGATAGCGCGGGTTCACCGGCGTGCCGCTCCAGGGGTTGATCCCGGTGACACCAAACGCCAGCTCATGCAGCGTGGTTTTGCCCGTCAGCTGGCAGTAGTTTTCCAGTAGCGTCGCAACCACGCTGGCGTGCTGGCGGGCCAGCGGTGCGTTTTCCAGCGCCGGGCAGCCTGCGCGGGTCGGGTGCCCGGCAATATCCAGGGTGTCTTTGACCGCAAATCGCAGGTCGCCCTCACCGAGGGTAAATTGCTCAACGTAACCATTGCTCTCATAAACTGGCTTCATGATTGATACCTTAACCAGAAAAAATGAATCATATTCAGGCGGGCAGTCAGTGCTGCCTTTTTGTCCTGACTAACGTTAGGTCAATCATGGAAGAATTAGATGAAAATTCAAGTAATCTTTCACGTTAATTTCACGCTTACGCAACATTTAATTAACCTTTAATTCATTAAGGTTACTGATTCAGGGTGATGAAAAATAAGACAAAATGGCGGGAATCACAAAGGGATACCGCCCTGAGCATTCAGCGCGGCATAAGGGAATTAATGGTGAAATTACAGAAGCTTAGAAAGAAAGACTACGGAGTTCACAAATTTGTCATCGGATATTTTGACCTCACAGTTCGTTGAGGTTATCCAGTACCTTTGCCAGGGCGAGATTCATTTTTTCGACCTGACTGGCCGTCATGCCCTTGAAGCCTTTTTCGAACACTTTGCTGGTGTATGCGTAGGCCTCTTCCACTTTTTTGCGACCGGCCTCCGTGAGCATCACTTCCGTGACGCGCGCGTCCTGTTCGCTGCTTGCGGTGGTGACCAGGCCGTCATCGCGCAGCCGTCCGACGATTTTGGTGACCGTGGGCATTTTCGCCATCGCGTATTCGGAAATCTGCGAAATACTGGCCTTGCCGTACTGGTGAGTCACCATCAGAACCCGGAAGCGAGAGACATCCAGCTGGGCTTTTTTTAGTGTAATTTCCATGATTTGCGTGTAGCGCGCATACACATTCACGATCCAGTAGAACGGAAACTCTTCGCGATGAAAGGCGGGATCGTCAGGTGCGCCGTCCGGGGTATTTTTTATTGTTGTCATGCGTTTCCTTACCAAAAAAAGCGTCAGAGTGAACGATTATACCCTGCGAATCTGCGGCGACTAAGCCTATCTGAACGGGTGCTGAAACGTATAAGAGATCCCGATCGCATTATGATTCAAAAATGCTAACTGATTAACAATTACGTATCATTTTTTACACATTGCATTGACGGTTGCGGTGGCTGTTTTCTATACGTTTAGCCGACCTGTACGCTAATTCTAATAATCGCAATGTGGAGCTATTCATGAACGAACGTTCTTCTGTGGAGCAGACGCGCCCGCCGTCGTCTGCGCCCGACGCTCTGGACCCTCGCCAGCAGGCCGTGATCAAAAAGCTGTTCCGTCGGCTGATTGTGTTTTTATTTATTTTGTTTGTTTTTTCCTACCTCGACCGCATCAACATTGGCTTTGCCGGCCTGACAATGGGCAAAGATCTGGGTCTGACCAGCACCATGTTTGGCCTCGCGACCACCCTGTTCTACGTGATGTATGTCATTTGCGGTATTCCCAGCAATATCATGCTGAGTATCGTCGGCGCGCGACGCTGGATCGCGGTGCTGATGGTGGTGTGGGGGATCGCGTCCACCGCCACCATGTTCGCCACCGGACCGAACAGCCTGTACGTGCTGCGTATGTTGGTCGGGATTGCGGAAGCGGGCTTTTTGCCGGGCCTGTTGCTCTATTTAACCTACTGGTTCCCGGCCCATTATCGTGCGCGCGCTAACGCGCTGTTTATGATTGCGATGCCGGTCACCATGGCGCTCGGTTCGCTGGCCTCCGGGTATATCCTGAACATGGACGGCCTGCTGAATCTGAAAGGCTGGCAGTGGCTGTTCCTGCTGGAGGGTTTCCCGTCCGTGCTGTTGGGTCTGGTGGTCTGGTTCTGGCTGGATGACAGCCCGTCGAAGGCCAAATGGCTGACGGAAGATGACAAAGCCTGCCTGGCGGAGATGCTGGAAGCGGATAAAATCGCTGCCCGCAAAACGCAGCTGGACGCGAGCACGTCGCTGTTGCCGCAGCGCAGCGTGGCGCGCGAACTGTTTACCCCCATCATTATTCTCTACACGGTGGCCTATTTCTGTCTCACCAATACCCTCAGCGCCCTGAGTGTCTGGACGCCGCTGATTCTGCGCAGCTTTAACGAAACCAGCAGCAATGTCACCATCGGGTTGCTGAGTGCCATTCCTCAGGTGTGTACCATTGTGGCAATGGTCTGGTGGAGTAAGCGTTCCGATCGCCTGAACGAGCGTAAAATCCACACCCTGCTGCCCTATCTGTTTGCCGCGGCGGGGTGGATGTTAACCGCCTCCAGCACGCAGGCGGTGCTGCAGTTCACCGGGATTGTGATGGCGTCGGCAGGTGCGTTCGCGGCGATGGTGATCTTCTGGACCACGCCGGATCGCTATATCTCACTGCGCGC
This sequence comes from Lelliottia sp. 489, assembly GCF_050435885.1. Taxonomy (NCBI): domain Bacteria; kingdom Pseudomonadati; phylum Pseudomonadota; class Gammaproteobacteria; order Enterobacterales; family Enterobacteriaceae; genus Lelliottia; species Lelliottia sp. 489. The sequence goes on from NZ_JBNDLC010000001.1 coordinate 872,346, forward strand.
TCGCGCCGTTGGGATTGCGGTGATTAACGCCACCGGGATGACCGGTGCGGCACTCGGGCCGCTGCTGATGGGCTGGATGAAAGACGTCACCGGAAACTTCAACGCCGGGATCTTCATGGTGGCCGGTTTCCTGGTGCTGGGCGCGCTGATCATTGCGCTGATCCCGATGAGCAAAACCCAGCCGCAGAACGCTGCCGCCCCACTCTCGACTTGACTTATTGTGTAATAAAGATACTTTTCAGGACATGAAGAAAATCCTGATTATCGTCCCTGACGGCGGCATGTTGTTCGAAGCCGCCGGTATCGCAGACATTCTGATGCAGGCCAACCAGCTCCATCCGGAAGGCCTCGCCCAGCCTCGCTATCGCATTATTATCGCCACCACCCAGCCACACCAGGTGATCCACGGTCAGTCCGGGTTAAACCTGCTGGCGGACTATCGTCTGCCGGAGCTGGATCCGCGTGAGCCGCTCGATACCATTATCATCACCGGGCGTGGGATGAACGAGCTGGAAAGCACCGCCGTGGTGGACTGGCTGCATCTGGCCGCACCCCATGCCCGGCGCATCGCCTCAATTTGCGGCGGCGCGATGCTGCTGGCACAAAGCGGCCTGCTGGATGGACGTCGCGCGACTACCCACTGGCGGCTGCTGGAGACGATGCAAAAAAGCTGGCCTGCCATCAACGTCGTAGGCGGCCCGCTCTATATTCAGGATGGTCCCATCTGGACATCCGGTGGGGTGAGTTCCGGGTTTGATCTCACGCTGGCGCTGGTTGAAGAGGACTACGGTTTTACCCTGGCGCGGGACGTGGCTCAGGACCTGGTGATGTATTTGCGCCGTCCCGGCGGGCAGCTGCAGTTCAGCCGCTATAACCTGAATTCATCCGCCAGTGCCGGGCCGGTCAGCGAATTGCAAACCTGGATACTTAACAATCTCACGGCCGATCTGTGCGTCGAAAAACTGGCGGAGCAGGCGGCCATGAGCCCGCGCAATTTCACCCGCGTCTTTACCCGTGAAACGGGCGCCTCTCCGGCACGCTACGTGATGGAAGCCCGTCTCGCCGCCGCCCGTCAGCTGCTGGAGCAGACAAGCGAGCCGCTGGACCGCATCGCCGAGCAGAGCGGATTTGGCAGCAGCATCAACCTGCGCCGGGTGTTTGAGAAACAGCTCCACCTTACTCCCAGCGAGTATCGTCAACGATTCCACTGTCGCAAAATGGCGTAATCTGATCCTTTTTTGTCATTTACGCCATTTCACCTTAAGCCTACAGTGACTCCAGACACCACAGTTAAGGAGTGCATCATGGTTAAGGTCGGTATTAATGGTTTCGGCAGAATCGGTCGCAATTTCTTACGCGCCGCCCTCGATAACCCGGAGATTCAGATCGTGGCGATTAACGATCTGACGGACAGCAAAACCCTCGCCCATCTGCTGAAATACGATTCCCTGTTAGGGACGCTGCCGGTATCCGTTGAGGCTGCCGATAATCATCTGCAGGTGGATGGCAGACAGATTAGGGTCTTTAGCGAGCGCGACCCTGCCGCTATTCCGTGGCGTAATGTCGAAGTGGACGTGGTGATTGAAGCGACCGGCTTCTTCACTGACCGCGAGAAAGCGGCGGTGCATATTGAGAGCGGCGGCGCAAAACGCGTCATCATCTCCGCCCCGGGTAAAAACGACGATTTGACCGTGGTGATGGGCGTGAACGATCGGCTGTACGATCCGGCTCAGCACTTTGTGGTGAGCAACGGCAGCTGCACCACGAACGGTCTGGCACCCGCCGCGCAGGTGCTGCATCAGCACTTCGGCATCGAACATGGCCTGATGAACACCACTCACGCCTACACCAACAGCCAGGCACTGCACGACCAGCCGGAGAAAGATCTGCGCGGCGCGCGGGCGGCGGCCCTGTCGATTGTCCCCTACTCCAGCGGCGCGGCGAAGGCGCTGGGGAAAGTGATTCCTGAGCTGGACGGACGTCTGACCGGGTATTCCCTGCGCGTTCCGGTGCCGGTGGTGTCGATTGTCGATTTGACGGTCACCCTGAGCCGGGAGGTAACGGTGGAAGAGGTCAACGCCGCGTTTCGTGAAGCGGCCTCTGCCGGGCCATTGCAGGGCATTCTGGGCTACAGCGACGAGCCGTTAGTATCGAGTGATTATCAGGGCGATCCGCGCTCATCGATTATAGACGGGCTTTCTACGCTGGTCATCGGCGGCAATATGGTGAAGATCCTCGCCTGGTATGACAACGAGTGGGGCTTCTCGAACCGCCTGGTCGATCTGGCACTGCTGATGGATCGCAAAGGGGTTTAAAAACCGCGTCGGGTGGCGACATCGCCGCCACCCGGCTTTTAACCGTTATTCCGCTTTGACACGAACGCCCATCAAGACAATTACCATTGCGCTCACCAGCAGCAAGCCGCTTCCGGCGAATACCCCGCTGGCACCGTTGAGATCAAACACCGCCCCGCCGCCTGCCGCACCTGCACCAATCGCAAACTGAATCGACGCCACCAGCAAGCCACCCGCACTTTCGGCTTCGTCCGGCACCGTGGTCGCAAGCCAGGTCGACCAGCCCACCGGCACCAGGCCAAAGGCAAAGCCCCACAGCGCCACCAGCAGACCGTCCAGCATCGCCAGATGGCCGTATGCCACCATGATCAGCGCCAGAACGCCCATTGCAAACGGCACCAGCGCCAGCGTCAGACGTAAATTGCGCGCCAGCAGATGCCCGGCAATCGAGGTGCCGACGAAATTGGCGAGGCCAAAGCCCAGCAGGATCAGCGAAATGCTCTCGACGCTCGCCTGCCCGACGGTTTCAAGGAACGGGCGCAGGTAGGTAAAGAAGGCAAAGTGACCGCTAAAAATCAGCACCGTGGCTAATAGCCCGCCGATCATGCCAGGGCGGCGCAGCACGCGCAGCAAGGTCCCGAGACTGCCGCTGCTCTCCGGTTTCATTGACGGGAGCACCCACAGCTGCCAGAGCAGCGCCAGCATGCTCGGCAGAATGCAGAGGATAAAGACGTTACGCCAGCCGATCAGGCTGCCCAGATAGCTGCCGAGCGGCGCGGCGACCACGGTTGCGATCGACACGCTGGAGAAGATCACCGCCAGCGCTTTCGGCACTTTATCGGCCGGAACCAGCCGCATCGCCGTGGCCGTGGACATTGCCCAGAAGCCGCCAATAGCGATGCCTAACAGCAGGCGCCCCATCAGCAGTACCTGCAAATTCGGCGCAAAGGCCACCAGCAGGCTGGAGATAATTTGCAGCACAGAGAAAAACATCAGCACCCAGCGGCGGTCGATGCTTTTGGTGGCGGGCGTAATCAGCAGCCCGGTCACCAGCGCGACCAGCGCCGTTGCAGTCACCGCCTGCCCGGCCATCCCTTCGCTGACGCCGAGACTGGCAGCCATCGGCGTTAACAAACTGGCCGGTAAAAATTCCGCCGTAATCAGGCCAAACACCCCCAGTCCCAGTGAATAGACCGCTCGCCAGGCGGGTTTTGCGGGCGCTATGGCCTCGCTCGCCGCGATAGTTGAATTCATCTGTTGCTCTCCCGTTAGAAAAATGTGACAACCGTCGCAAAAGCATAGAGCGTTCCCCCTGGACGATCTATGACATATAATCTTCACTTATTGATAATTCGTCCGGAGTTGTGCCCATGACCGTTCAGTCGCCCGATTTAATCAGTGAGCTTTTACGTGGAATGCGTCTCTCCGGCGTGAAGTACCGCCGCATCGAGGCCAGCGCCCCTTTTGGCGTGGCGTTCACCCAGGCCCCCGGCAAAGCGCAGTTTCATTTCGTCAGCCACGGTTCAGCGGTGCTGCGCATGGAGAGCGGCGCGGTGTTTACCCTGAGCAGCGGCGATGCGCTGTTTATTCCCAACGGCAATGCCCACGCCCTGCTGTCGGATGAAAATGCCACTGTCACCCCGGTGTCGGCGTTTCCCAGCGAGCCGATTTGCAACTCCGTGTGCGCCATCACCTGCGAGCCGTGCCCGGAAAGTGAAAACGTGGTGATATTCAGCGGATGTATGGATTTTGAGCTGGGCGGGATGCAGCCCCTGATCAAAGCGATGCCGGAAGTGATGATGGTGAGCCGTCTGATGTCGACCTGGCCGGAGATCCACCCACTGCTGGCGGCGATGGAGCGGGAATCCATGACCCGGCAGGTCGGTTTCGCCGGGATTCTGGCACGTCTCGCCGATGTGGTGGCCGCCCTCATCGTGCGCGGCTGGGTGGAAGCTGGCTGCGGAAAAGCCACGGGCTGGGTGCAGGTACTGCGCGACCCACGTCTGAGCCGTGCAATTTATGCCATGCACCAGCAGCCGGGCGTCAACTGGAGCGTGGCGGAGCTGGCAAAAGAGGCTGGTACTTCACGTTCGGTCTTTGCCGAGCGGTTTTTATCGGCCACCGGCACTACGCCTGCCAAATATTTGAGTGAACTCAGGATGCGCCTCGCCATTCAGTACATTCGCCATGAGCATCAGGCGATTGAAACGGTGGCGTTGCGGCTGGGATATGGATCGCTGGCGGCCTTTAGCCGGGCGTTTAAACGCATCGTCGGCCATGCGCCGGGAACCCTGCGGGAAACCAGCCAGACCCCCGAAGAGGTCTGACTGGCGAGGCATCAGAAGTAGTATTTGAAGCGAACGCGGCCGCCGTAGCGATCGTCGTTGTTATCAGCGCCCTTATTCGGATGCGCCTCCACCCAAGAGGCGTAGGCCCCGAGATAGATATTAAAGTTCTTCATATTCATCACGTTCGGGATGAGATACGACGCGTGAAGGGTATGAATATCGTAATCGCCTGGATCGGTTATCCAGCAGTCGTTATCGCAGTTATCGTACACATTCGCGGAGTTAAATTTATCCACCTCGTTGTGGGCGTAAATGTAGCCCAGCTCGATGTTGTGCCACAGGGCGTTAGTCCCCGCGGTAAAATCGGTTTCATCCGTGGCATCCATGTAAGCGGTATTGAGGTTCATCACAACGCCGTCTTGCGGATCGGTTTGCTGCCCATTCCAGGTCATCGTGAAACCGTAACCGGTGCGATCGGACTGATCGACCCACTGCCCTGACGCATCGCGATAACCGTAAGCGTTGTTGACGAGGTTACTCTCCATCGCCACCGCCGTTGAGAAGCGTCCGCTCTGCCAGGCGATGACCGGGCGGATATAGGCTACGTTTTTGTCGTTATCGAGATTGATGCCGTGATATTGCTTGTCGACGAACAGCGTGCTGCCGTCTTCCAGCAGCGTGTTGACCTCGAAATACCAGTTATCCAGGGTTTTGCTCATCAGGAAGTTGCCACCGCTGTCGCTACGTCCCCGGCCCTCTTTCATCATATAGATATAGCCGTAGCCGTCGCTGTAGAGATCGTTGGCTGTATTCCCGGAATATTCGATAAAGGTATCCTGATTGAGCGGGAACATATCGTAGGCTTCAAAACGCCCGACTTTGATCTTCCAGTTATTCTCATTGCCGAAGAAGAATACGGCATCATCGAGATTCATTTTGCCGGTGAGATCTGCCAGCGGCTGCACAGAGAATCCGGCAAAATTACCGTCATCCATTCGACGATAACCGTCAAAGCCTAACAGCAGTCGCCCGTTAATATCCCAGCGTTCATTATTTCCCAATGCCCAGTCTTTATTCGCACTGGTTTTTATCGACGTTAATGCACCGCTCCTGCTGGCCGCATCCATGTTAAATTCGACGTCGCCGTAAAATTTAATATCACCGTAGCCAGAAAGCGTCAGTTTCGGTAACGCCGACGCGGTGACCGGCTCGGCTGATTCCACCGTCACGGTCGGCTCTGTTTTGGCGACGATTGTCTGTTGTTGCTGTAATTGCTCAATTTGCGCTTCGGCCTTCTCCGCCCGGCTTTCAGCCTTTTCCAGACGTGCTTCCAGCTGTGCAAGTTTCTCTTCCAGAGTGGGCGCATGTTGCGCAGCATATCCTCCCGCCGAGCAAATTACGCTGACGGCTAACACAATCAACTTTATTCTCATGGATTCCTTCCTGATAAATTACTGCGGCCAATAAACAGCGATATTTCGCCTAATTGTTCCCGACGGTTCCATTACGTTTTTTCATCCGTTAATTATGTTTTTTTAATTTATGTGATCGCTAAGAAGTGTTTCTTCATAAAAACGGCAATAAATAATGCACGCGATCACATTTGTAATTAGTGAGAGCCTTAATCCATTCAGGCTTATTCAATCACATTACCTATTAAGAATTTAAAAACAATAAACAGTAGATATATATTAACGCTTTATTACTGATTATTTCTGTGTGGGTAAAGAGTCTGGTTTTGCGAAAAATGGGATATTCGACACGCGAAAACGGCCATATTCGTCTAAGGTTTTCAGGTGATTGACGGCAGCGGCGACGCTGCTCGCGAGAATAAAAAGGAGAAAAACCGATGACGAGAACTGAAATGCGCCGTCCTGCACGCCTGCCGCTGGCACTGCGTGTGGCACTGGGGGGCGCGATGCTGAGCGTCGCCGCACTGAGCTTCGCTGATGAGTTACCTTCCACACAAAAACAGTCGCCGGATATTCTGCTCGGTCCCCTGTTCAGTGACGTGCAAAGCGCTAAGCTGTTCCCCGATCAAAAAACCTTCGCCGACGCGGTGCCGAAAAGCGATCCCCTGATGATTCTGGCGGATTACCGTATGCAGCATCTGCAACGCGGATTTGACCTGCGCCATTTCGTCGAGATGAATTTTACCCTTCCTGCTGAAGGCGAAAAATACGTTCCGCCTGCCGGACAGAGCCTGCGCGAGCATATTGATGGCCTGTGGCCAGTGCTGACGCGCACCACCGATAAAGCCGATAAGTGGGATTCGCTGCTGCCGCTGCCGAAACCTTATGTAGTACCGGGTGGCCGTTTCCGCGAAGTCTATTACTGGGACAGCTATTTCACCATGCTGGGGCTGGCCGAGAGCGATCACTGGGACAAAATCAGCGATATGGTGGCCAACTTCGGCTATGAGATCGACACCTGGGGCCATATTCCCAACGGCAACCGCAGTTACTATCTGAGCCGTTCACAGCCGCCGTTTTTCTCCCTGATGGTCGAACTACTCGCCACGCACGATAAAGAGGCGCTGAAAACCTATCTGCCGCAGATGGAAAAAGAGTACACCTACTGGATGGAGGGCGTGGAGACGCTGCAGCCGGGTCAGGCCAACAAGCGGGTGGTGAAACTGGACGACGGCTCGATTCTGAACCGCTACTGGGACGATCGCGACACACCGCGTCCGGAGTCATGGCTCGATGACGTGACCACCGCCAAAAACAACCCGAATCGTCCGGCAACGGAAATCTACCGTGACCTGCGCTCCGCGGCCGCCTCCGGCTGGGACTTTAGCTCCCGCTGGATGGACGATCCGCAAAAACTTGGCACTATTCGTACCACCAGCATTGTGCCGGTAGATCTGAACGCCCTGCTGTTCAAAATGGAAAAATTGCTCGCCAAGGCCAGCCAGGAATCGGGTGATACCGAGCGCGCAAACCGCTATGAAACCCTGGCCAACGCGCGGCAAAAAGCGATCGAGAGCCATCTGTGGAACGACAAAGAGGGCTGGTACGCCGATTACGATCTGAAGAGCAAAAAGGTACGTAATCAGCTGACTGCCGCCGCCCTGTTCCCGCTGTACGTTAACGCCGCCTCCAAAGAGCGGGCCGATAAAGTGGCGAATGCCACCGCGTCACGCCTGTTGAAACCGGGTGGCGTGACTACCACCACTATCAACAGCGGCCAGCAGTGGGACGCGCCAAACGGCTGGGCACCCTTGCAGTGGGTGGCGGCCGAAGGGCTGCAAAACTACGGTCATAAGAAAGTGGCGATGGATGTCACCTGGCGCTTCCTGACGAACGTGCAGCATACCTACGACCGCGAGCAGAAGCTGGTGGAGAAATATGATGTGTCGACCACCGGCACCGGCGGAGGCGGCGGTGAGTATCCGTTGCAGGACGGTTTCGGCTGGACCAACGGCGTGACGCTGAAAATGCTTGATTTAGTCTGTCCGAAAGAGAAACCGTGCGACAGCCTGCCGGCGACTCAGCCTGCGGCGAACGATGATGTGGCGCCAGCGCAGAAGAGTGCCGCGCAGTAGGATTGTGCGGCTGGTGCTCTCACCCTCTCACGCAAGAGAGGGTGAGACATCAGAGGAAAATCAGAAGCTGTAGCTCGCCCCCACCTGAACCGTGCGGTCGCGGCCAATCCAGCAGTTTGTCGCGTCGTAGCAGGTAAACGTCTCTTTGTTGGTGATGTTCTGCGCGCTGGCTTTCAGGGTCAGCCCGGCCAGCGACGGCAGAACTTCACCCATCTGATAAGAGGCGGCCAGATCGTACTGCGTCGTGCCACCCAGTTTACCCTGATCGTTGGTCGGCGCGATCTCCATCGGCCCGGTGTAGCGCGCGCCTGCGCCAAGGTTCAGCCCTCTCAGCGGCGTGCTGTCGAAGGTGTAGTCCCCCCACAGGTTAAAGGCGTTTTCCGGCACCTGCGTCGGGCGTTTCCCCTGGTATTTATCATCTTCCGTGTTGATCGCGTGGGTGTAGGCGTAATTGGCGATCAGTGTCAGGTTATCCGTCGGACGACTGACGGCAGACAATTCCGCCCCCTTCGATTCCACTTCACCGGTCTGACGATAGTTCAGGAAGCCCGGATCGGTCGTGACCACATTTTTCTGGCGAATGTTAAACACCGACGCGGTAAAGGTGGTCGCGTACTCTTCCAGCAGGTATTTCACCCCGCCTTCCACCTGTTTGCTGGTGGTTGGCTTGACGTCTTTAGCGGTCAGCGTGCCCTGCGGTGAAACGGGCGCAAAGCCTTCGGAGTAGCTGATAAACGGCGAGATACCGTTTTCAAAGGCGTACAGCGCCCCCAGACGTTTAGTGACGCGATCCTGCGATACCCAGGCTTTATCACCGTTTTGCAGATAGTCGGTGGTGACGGAGCGATAGTCGTCGTAGCGCAGGCTGCCGAGCAGATTCAGCCCGCCGAATTCGATCTGATCCTGCAGGTAGTACCCGTTTTGCTGATAGCTCAGGCGATTTTTCTGCGCGGTGTAGAGACCGAGCGAACCGTCGTTGACCTGCGTGTAGTCCGGGTTACGCATATCGATACCCGGCGTATTTGCCGCATAGCGATAGTGGAAGTGGGAATTGAGCTTCTGGTAGTCGAAGCCTGCCAGCAAATGGTGCTTCCAGTCGCCCAGCTCCAGCGTTTTGGTGACCTGGTTATCCATGTTGAAACTCTGCAGGTCTTCGTCGGTGGTGTAAGCAAAGCGATTCAGCTCGTACACGTTTGCGCCTGGCCCTGTGGAGTAAATGCTGCGCTGGTGCGTATCCACGTCGAAATAGCGCGCTTTCTGACTGAAGCCCCAGCCGCTATCAAACTGGTGTTCAAAGCTGTAGCCCAGCATCCACTGGCGCTGTTTGAAGCCGCTCCATTCGTCACCTGCATAATCGCGGCGATCGGCATATTTGGAACGCAGATACGAAAGCGGAAGCGGGTTAGACGGCGTCAGGCTCGGGCTGTTTTGCGCAAGCGCATCAAGGGTCAGACGCGTTTTGCTGTCTGGCTGCCAGGTCACGGACGGCGCCACCAGGTAGTTTTCCGTGCGCGTGGTGTGCGGCTGATCGTCGCCTTCCGTCGCTTTGCCCAGCAGACGATAGTCCCAGTCGCTGTCGGCAATCTGCCCGGTGGAATCGAGATAGCCCTCTTTCAGATTGCGCGTCCCGGTGTTGAAGCCCACTTCCGTTTGCGCGGTGTTTTGCGGCTTTTTGCCCTGAATATTGACCAGCCCGCCCGGCGAGCCGCCGCCGTACAGCACAGAGGCGGGGCCTTTGAGGATGTCCACACTATCGATCAGCAGCGGATCGATGCGCGCTTTGGTGTTCCCGGTGACATTGTAGGGCAGTTGCAGACCGTTGTAATACTCCTGCTCGACGGTGAATCCGCGGATCTTATATTCACTCATATAGGAGGTATTGCCGCGCACTTCCGTCGACACGCCCGGCGCATAGCGCAGGATTTCGTTGATCGAATTCGCGTGACGCTGTTCGATCTCCGTGGCGGAAATGGTGTTGATGACCTGTGGGGTTTTACTCTCGGCAACGGCTGATTTGGTGGCACTGTTCGTCCACTCAGGTAGCTGACTGCCCTGTTCCGATCCGGTCACGAGAATAGTTGATTCTTCCGCAAACGCGGGAGTCTGCAACGCCAGTGTGACCGCGCCTGCCAACGCACATACTGCAAAACGCGAGGTGTTCATAGTGTCGTCTTATTATTAGATGATATAAAGAACGACAATTATTCTCATTTCGATTAACAAAGCAATATGCGACTAAAAAAAACGGCCCTCAGGGAGAGCCGTTTGCGTTTTTAGCGGTTTATGTGCGTCTGAGCAGTCTGAAAATGGCAAGGACGACGATGGCACCGACCACCGCCACCAGGAAGCTGTGCAGGTTAAATCCGCTGACGCTGCCGCCGACGCCAAACATGGTCGCCAGCCAGCCGCCGACAACCGCACCGATAACCCCCAGCACGCAGGTCAGAATGAAGCCGCCACCATCACGCCCCGGCATAATGAATTTTGCGATCACGCCGGCGATAAGACCAAAAACAATCCAGGCGATAATACCCATAGCGATGCCCTCTTGCAGATGAAATGCATGCGCTGAAAATGTTTCGCGCAAGTGACTTAAGTATAGGTCACTGCGCTAAAACCGTTTTTTCTCACCGACTTAATTCCCTCTCATTTTTGAAAAAAAATCACCGGTTTGTATTAAGTTCTGACGCCCATTGCCGATACTTCAGGGACAGTCCGTCAGACAACCGAGGAGCCATTCGGCGTGAGTAATTACAGTGAGCAGTTCCTGAAGCAAAATCCGCTGGCTGTATTAGGGGTATTACGCGACCTGCACAAGGGCGAAGTGCCGGTGCGCATCAGCTGGGCGTCGAACCAGTTTATCAGTAAGATTCTGGAGGCCACTCCGGAGCGTCTGGTCATCGACCTCGGTAGCCAGGAGTATGAAAACCGGGCGGTACTGCGCGCAAAAAATCTTTCTGTGATGGCGGAAACCAAAGGGGCAAAGGTTGAGTTTGTCCTGCCTCATGTGGAACAAGGTGATTATCTCAATCTGCCCGCTTTTATCACCCCGCTGCCGGAGAGCCTGTGGTTTGTCCAGCGTCGGGAATATTTTCGGATTAACGCCCCGCTGCATCCTTCCTATTTTTGTAAGGCCAGAATGCCGGACAAAAAAGAGATTCGCTTTCGCCTGTTCGACCTGTCGCTCGGCGGGATGGGCGCGCTGATGGACACACCCCGACCGGACGGACTGGTGGAAGGGATGCGTTTTTCACAAATCGAACTGGATATGGGCGGCTGGGGGCGTTTTTATTTCGATGCGCAGCTGATTGCCATCAGCGAACGCAAAGTGGTGGACAGCAAAAATGAGACCATCACCACACCACGACTCAGTTTTCGCTTTCTGAATGTCGGGCCTGGGGCCGAAAGGGAGCTTCAACGTATTATCTTCTCGTTAGAGCGAGAAGCGCGAGAACGCGCGAATAAGGTTCTCTGAAGGCGCCGGACAGCATCTCGCTGCCCGGCCTGGGCATTACATGGCGTCCATCGCTTTCTGAACTTTCCAGATGTAGCGTGGAGCCTGTGGTGCCGGATGGTTGTTCACCACATGCTCAAAGAATTCGTCTTTGTCCATGCCGTTAATCTCATTGATGGCCTTTTTGCGATCCGACGAGAAGGTTCGCAGCAGCGCCCCCGCCCCGTTCACATACGACACCACCAGCGCATACTGCATCACTTCGGGATCTTCGATGCCTTTCAGCACACCGTGTTCCAGAATGCTCAGATACGCGGTACCCATGGAGATATTACGCTCCGGGTTTTTCAGCTCGCTGGTGGACGGCTGCCCGCTCCAGCCCATGTAGCGATAGACTTCACGCCCGGCGGTGGAGGCTTTCAATTGCATTAAGCCCACTGCATTTGATTTGCTGACCAGCGTCGGGTTGCCGCCGGACTCGACTGCAATAATGGCCGTCACCAGTCGCGGACTGACGCCCCACGCTTTCCCGGCCTTTTCGCTGATCGGCATCCACTGCATTGCACGTTTGACAGGGACTTCCGGGTTCCACGGCGGATTTTGATAATCCTGTTTTGAACTACAGCCCGCCAGCAATACAATCAAAAAAGCAAACCATCTCAATTTCACGTCATCTATCCTTATAGCCGATCATCGCGGTTACGCATCCGCCCCTTGAAGCAGACCGCATACAGGCGGCATGATATAGGCATTTAGTTTCTCATTCAGCAAGGATTTGCCATGTCTCAGTTTCATCTTGTTGCCCCGTCCGGCTACTGCATTAATCAGGACGCCGCCCGGCTTGGCGTAACGCGTTTAGAGGCATCCGGCCATCGGGTGGATAATCAGACGATCATCCCCCGCCGTCTGCAGCGTTTTGCCGGGACTGAGCAGCAAAGAGTGGCTGATATCAACGACCTGGTCACCCTCGAAGGCGAAAACCAGATTATTCTGGCGGTGCGCGGCGGGTATGGCGCGAGCCGTTTGCTGGAGACCATCGACTGGGCCGGGCTTGCCCGACGCCAGCAGCAGGACCCGCTGCTGATCTGCGGTCACAGCGATTTCACCGTGATACAGCTTGGTCTGCTGGCCCTGCATAACGTCATCACCTTTAGCGGGCCGATGCTGGCGGGGAACTTCGGCGCACCGGAGTTGAACCGTTTTACCGAGGAACATTTCTGGCGCGCCTTGAAAAATCCAACGTTTAGCGTGGAGTGGCAAGGCAACGGCCCGCAGTGTGAGTGCGAAGGCCAGCTGTGGGGCGGCAATCTGGCGATGCTGGTGTCGCTTATCGGCACGCCGTGGCTGCCGCAAATTGAGAACGGCATTCTGGTGCTGGAGGATATCAACGAGCATCCGTTCCGCGTCGAGCGCATGCTGTTGCAGCTGATGCACGCCGGTATTCTCGGGCGTCAGCGCGCGGTTGTGTTAGGCAGCTTCAGCGGTGCAACGCCGAACGATTACGATGCGGGTTATACGCTGGAAACCATGATCGATTACCTGCGCTCGCGCCTCGACATTCCGGTGATCGACGGGCTGGCGTTTGGCCATGAGCAGCAAACCGTCACCCTGCCGCTGGGCGCTCAGGCGACGCTTTGGCACTCGCAGGCGGGCAGCCGGTTAACCCTGCATGGTCATCCTGTCTTAAAGGCATAAAAAAGCGGTTTAACCACCTCAATAAAACGCTGTTTTTGTCGTTAATATGATAGGGTTTTATTATCAGCAACAACATTGAGGTGGGAGTAAGACAACATTGGATGCCGCAGCGATAATCAGTCTTTTCATTCTGGGTTCCGTATTAGTAACCTGCAGTATTTTATTAAGTTCATTTTCATCGCGTCTCGGCATACCTATCCTTGTTATCTTCCTGGCCATCGGCATGCTCGCGGGCATCGATGGCGTCGGCGGGATTCCATTCGATAATTATCCCTTTGCCTACATGGTGAGTAACCTCGCGCTGGCAGTGATTTTGCTGGACGGCGGGATGCGCACCCAGGCCAGTTCGTTTCGCGTCGCCTTAGGCCCGGCCCTGTCGCTGGCAACCGTCGGCGTGCTGATCACCTCCGGCCTGACCGGTATGATGGCCGCCTGGCTGTTTCACCTGAATATCATGGAAGGATTGCTGATTGGCGCGATTGTCGGCTCGACGGATGCGGCGGCGGTGTTCTCCCTCCTCGGCGGCAAAGGGCTGAACGAGCGTGTTGGCTCGACGCTGGAGATTGAATCCGGCAGCAACGACCCGATGGCGGTGTTCCTGACCATCACCCTGATTGAGATGATCCAGCAGCACGAATCCGGCCTGAGCTGGATGTTTGCCTGGCATATTCTCCAGCAGTTTGGCCTCGGGATTATCATCGGCCTTTCCGGCGGCTATCTGTTGCAGCAGATGATTAACCGCATCTCCCTGCCCGCCGGGCTGTACCCTTTGCTGGCGCTTAGCGGCGGTATTCTGATTTTCGCCCTGACAACGGCGATGGACGGCAGTGGTATTCTCGCCGTTTATCTCTGCGGCTTCCTGCTAGGAAATCGCCCGATTCGCAACCGCCACGCCATTTTGCAGAATTTCGACGGCCTGGCCTGGCTGGCGCAAATCGGCATGTTCCTGGTGCTGGGGCTGCTGGTGACGCCGTCCGATCTGCTGCCGATTGCCATTCCGGCGCTGCTCCTCTCAGCGTGGATGATCTTCTTCGCCCGTCCGCTGTCGGTGTTTGCCGGGCTGTTGCCGTTCCGTGGGTTTAATCTGCGCGAGCGTATTTTTATCAGTTGGGTGGGCCTGCGCGGGGCGGTGCCGATCATTCTGGCGGTCTTCCCGATGATGGCGGGGCTGGATAATTCACGGCTGTTCTTCAATGTCGCGTTCTTCGTGGTACTGGTGTCGCTGCTGTTCCAGGGTACGTCTCTGGGCTGGGCGGCGAAAAAGGCCAAAGTGGTGGTGCCACCGGTTGGCCTGCCCGTTTCGCGCGTGGGGCTGGATATTCATCCGGAAAACCCGTGGGAGCAGTTTGTCTATCAGCTGAGCGCCGATAAATGGTGCGTGGGCGCGTCGCTGCGCGACCTGCATATGCCGACGGAAACACGGATTGCCGCGCTGTTTCGTGATAATGCTCTGCTGCACCCGACGGGCAGCACTCGCCTGCGCGAGGGCGATATTCTGTGCGTCATTGGTCGTGAGACCGATTTGCCTGCCCTCGGGAAGCTGTTCAGCCAGTCACCGCCCGTGGCGCTGGATCAGCGGTTCTTCGGTGATTTTATTCTGGAAGCGAACGCCAAATTTGCCGACGTGGCGCTGATTTATGGCCTCGACGAGGGGCTGGAGTATCGCGATAAACAGCAGACGCTGGGTGAGATTGTGCAGCAGCTGCTGGGTGCCGCGCCGGTCGTGGGCGACCAGGTGGAGTTTGCCGGGATGATCTGGACGGTGGCCGAGAAAGAGGATAACGCGGTACGGAAGGTGGGCGTGCGTCCGATGGAGGACGAGGGTTCAGAATGATGTTTTGCCGGGTGGCAGCAACGCCACCCGGTATTTTAACGTTACACTGTCACTACTGGCACTCTCGGGGCCAGTGCCGTTAACATTTCATAGCCTACCGTTCCCGCTGCCGACGCCACGTCATCGACTTTCACCTCATTCCCCCACAGCTCTACCGGCGAACCAATGCCTGCCTGCGGGCATGGGGTTAAGTCCACCGCCATCATATCCATTGAAATGGTGCCAACGGTACCGGTACGCACGCCATCGACCCACACCGGCGTGCCGGTTGGCGCTAGACGTGGATAGCCGTCAGCATAACCGCCCGCCACAATACCAATACGCTGTTCGCCTGAGGCACGATAGCGGCTGCCGTAGCCCACCGTATCGCCCGCTTTCAGCGTCTGAATGCCGATGATTTCACTGCGCAGGGACATAACCGGTTTCAGCCCGCTGTTGGCGATGTCCTGCCACTGGCCGGACGGTGACGCGCCGTAGAGAATAATGCCCGGACGTACCCAATCGTAATGGGCTTCCGGGTGCCAGAGCGTGGCGGCGGAGTTCGACAGCGAACGGGCGCACTCCAGCCCTTCTGCCGCCTGATTGATACGCACCATCGCCTCGGCAATGCCGTCCGGTTTTTCGGCATCGGCAAAGTGCGCCATCAGCGTCATCTCGCCGACATTTTTCAAGGCGCGCAGCTGCTGCCACATCGTGTGCACGCGATCGGGCTGGAAGCCTAAGCGGTTCATGCCGCTGTTGACCTTGAGATAGATATCCAGCGGCGCATGCAGTTTTGCGTTTTGCAGCGCTTTGATTTGCCAGTTGCTGTGGACGCTGGTGGTGAGTCGATATTTGTCCAAAAGCGGCAGTTCATCTGCGTGGAAGAAGCCTTCGAGCAGCAGAATCGGCCCTTTCCAGCCGCGTTCGCGCAGCAGGATCGCCTCTTCCAGATTCAACAGCGCAAAACCATCGGTGGCGCTCAGCGCGCTCCAGATGGACTCAATTCCGTGGCCGTAGCCGTTGGCTTTCACCACCGACCATACGCGAGAGCCCGGCGCAGCACGGCGGACAATCTGCAGGTTATTTTTTAACGCCTGCAGATCCAGCTGAGCCAGAATAGGACGGGACATGACAGCTCCTTGTTAATTATGCGCGCCATGCAGATGCTGCGGGCGAGATGGCGTAAATCCGGATTGATAGCGCGCGGCGCTTAAATCATCAAACGGAATTGCCGGGGTGCGGCCCGAGATCAAATCGCTCAGCAATTGCCCTGAACCGCAGGCCATGGTCCAGCCCAGCGTGCCGTGGCCGGTGTTAGTCCATAAATTCTTGAACGGCGTACGGCCGACAATCGGCGTGCCGTCCGGCGTCATAGGACGTAATCCGGTCCAGAACGTGGCCTGTTCGACAAAGCCCCCGCGCGGGAACAGATCGCGAACCACCATCTCAAGCGTTTCGCGGCGCGGTTGCAGCAATTCCGTATTAAAGCCGACAATTTCCGCCATTCCGCCGACGCGGATCCGGTTATCAAAGCGGGTGATGGCGATTTTGTAGGTTTCATCAAGAATAGTTGAAACAGGGGCACCGTTGTCCTCTTTCACCGGAATGGTGAGGGAGTAGCCTTTCAGCGGATAGACCGGAATATCGAGCAGACCCTTCAGCATCGCCGTGGAGTAAGAGCCAAACGCCATTACATAGGCATCGGCTTTGATCACTTCGTCGCCGCACTTCACGCCGTAGATTTTTTCGCCTTCTGACAGCAGCTTATCGACCGAGGTGTTATAGCGGAACGTCACGCCTGCCTGTTCACACATCTTCGCCAAACGCTGAGTAAAGAGCTGGCAGTCGCCCGTTTCATCATTTGGCAGGCGCAGCCCGCCCGTCAGTTTGTGTGCCACTTCCGCCAGCGCCGGTTCAACCTGCGCCAGCTGGGTGGCTTCGAGCAGCTGATACGGCACGCCTGCATCTTCCAGCACCGCGATATCGCGAGTGGCGTTTTCATACTGCTGCGCGGTGCGGAACAGCTGCAATGTGCCGCCCTGCCGCCCTTCGTATTCGATGCCGGTGGTGTTGCGCAGTTCTTTCAGGCAGTCGCGGCTGTACTCTGCCAGGCGCACCATGCGGCCTTTGTTTTCCATGTAGTGGCGAGTGTCGCAGTTGCGCAGCATCTGCCACATCCACTTGAGCTGGAATTGCGTGCCGTCGAGGCTAATCGCCAGCGGCGCGTGACGCTGGAACATCCATTTGATGGCCTTCAGCGGTACGCCCGGTGCCGCCCACGGCGCCGCATAGCCTGGGGAGATCTGCCCGGCGTTGGCCGCGCTGGTCTCCAGTGCCGATCCCGGTTCGCGATCGATGACCGTCACCTCGTGTCCCGCCTGACTTAAATACCAGGCGCTGGTGACGCCGACAACCCCACTTCCCAGTATGACAACACGCATAGCCACTCCGTTATGTGCAAAAGAACAATCTTCTAATTACAGATTGATAACCTAGTTGAAAATATTATTCAACATACGACTTTTTTATGGTGACTTAACTCACATCTTCCCCAGCCAGCGGGGATGGCGCTTATTTAGGATCTTTTACTGCGCGCTCTTTTTAACCAGCAGAAAATTCTGCGAGACAGCCGTTTTCTCCGGGATCAAAAATCGGAAATCGCAAAGAAAAAATTTCTGCGTCAGCACGCTTTTCAACGCGTTGTTCTATGCTTGAAAAGAGGTTCTCCAGACTAGAGAGAGCTATCAACAACGAGGGCGCGCTAATGGCTACACTTGACTCAATGAACAAGGACAGCACTCGTCTCAGCGATGGACCCGACTGGACCTTCGAGCTGCTGGATGTCTATCTGGCCGAAATCGACCGGGTGGCGAAGCTGTATCGACTGGACACCTACCCGCACCAGATCGAAGTCATTACCTCCGAACAGATGATGGACGCCTACTCGAGCGTCGGGATGCCGATCAACTATCCGCACTGGTCGTTCGGTAAAAAATTCATTGAAACCGAGCGACTCTACAAGCACGGCCAGCAAGGGCTGGCGTATGAGATCGTCATTAACTCCAATCCCTGCATCGCCTATCTGATGGAAGAGAACACCATTACCATGCAGGCGCTGGTGATGGCGCACGCCTGTTACGGGCACAACTCGTTCTTCAAAAATAACTACCTGTTCCGCAGCTGGACCGATGCCAGTTCGATTGTCGATTACCTGATTTTCGCCCGTAAATACATCACCGAATGCGAAGAGCGCTACGGAGTGGACGAGGTGGAAAAACTGCTCGATTCCTGTCACGCGCTGATGAATTACGGCGTGGATCGCTACAAACGCCCGCAAAAAATCTCCCTCCAGGAGGAGAAAGCGCGGCAGAAAAGTCGCGAAGAGTATCTGCAAAGCCAGGTGAATATGCTGTGGCGTACCCTGCCGAAACGCGAAGAGGAGAAAACGATCGCCGAAGCGCGGCGTTATCCGTCTGAGCCGCAGGAGAACTTACTCTACTTTATGGAAAAAAATGCGCCGCTGCTGGAGCCGTGGCAGCGTGAAATCTTACGCATCGTGCGTAAGGTGAGTCAGTATTTTTATCCGCAAAAACAGACGCAGGTGATGAACGAAGGCTGGGCGACGTTCTGGCATTACACCATCCTGAACCACCTGTATGACGAAGGCAAAGTGACCGAGCGGTTTATGCTCGAGTTCCTGCACAGCCACACTAACGTGGTCTTCCAGCCGCCGTATAACAGCCCGTGGTACAGCGGGATTAACCCCTATGCCCTCGGCTTTGCGATGTTCCAGGATATTAAACGCATCTGTCAGTCACCGACGGAAGAGGATAAATACTGGTTCCCGGACATTGCCGGTTCCGACTGGCTGGAGACGCTGCATTTCGCGATGCGCGACTTTAAAGACGAGAGCTTTATCAGCCAGTTCATGTCACCGAAAATCATGCGTGATTTCCGCTTCTTTACCGTTCTGGATGACGATCGTAATAATTATCTGGAGATATCGGCGATTCACAACGAGGAAGGGTACCGTGAGATTCGCTCGCGCCTCTCCTCTCAATACAACCTGAGCAATCTGGAACCCAATATCCAGGTGTGGAACGTGGATTTACGCGGCGATCGCTCTCTGACGCTGCGCTATATTCCGCACAACCGTGCGCCGCTTGATAAAGGCCGCAAAGAGGTGCTCAAGCATGTGCATCGCCTGTGGGGCTTTGACGTGTTGATGGAGCAGCAAAACGAGGACGGGAGCGTGGAACTGCTGGAGCGCTGTCCGGCGCGGGGAAACACGCTGTAATCGCGTTGCCGGGTGGCAACGCATCTTCCCCGGCTTTCGTATGACTCAGCTTCAGACCCGTGCAGACGGGCAAAAAAAAAGCCTCTCAGTCGAGAGGCTTTTTCTGTTAATGACCGTGAATCGCTAAATCGCCCGGCAGATTTTTCTGCATCCGGTGCCAGATCTCGCCGCTGTCATGGCCGTAACGACGCACCGTTTCATAGACCTGATCGTGCTGGCCTTCGGTGCAAAGCTGGCTTAACTTGTGGTAGAAACCGAGCGCCAGACTGCGCGCTTCCGGATTGGCGAAATAGTGGCGACCAATACGGGTATACAGCCCTTTCATGCCGTTAAGGATCAATCCATAAATCGGATTTCCCGACGCAAACGCCAGGCCACGGAAGATGTTGTAATCGAGGGTCGCAAACGCATCCGCGTGATCGTCAACCGCCGTCGCCGTCGCCAGCACTTCCAGCGCCTTTTCAGGATGCTGACGGAAGGCGGTACGGATAAAGATGGTAGAAATGTTGGTGCGCACCGACAGCAAATTATCGATCAGCTGTGGAACGCTCTCGTGATCGAGAC
The DNA here is from genome assembly GCF_050435885.1 of Lelliottia sp. 489. Classification (NCBI taxonomy): domain Bacteria; kingdom Pseudomonadati; phylum Pseudomonadota; class Gammaproteobacteria; order Enterobacterales; family Enterobacteriaceae; genus Lelliottia; species Lelliottia sp. 489. Next base: position 892,301 of record NZ_JBNDLC010000001.1, read on the forward strand.
GGGCGAGCGTTTCAAGAATGTTCAGACCCGACGTTTCCCAGAAGTTATTCACTTTGGTCGGTTTGCCGTGCTGAATCGTCAACCAGCCATCACGCGCCAGACGCTGAAGAACTTCGCGTAAAGTGGTACGTGTTACGCCAATCAGTTCAGACAATTCACGTTCAGCGGGAAGAATCGTTCCAGGAGCGAAACGGTTATTCCAGATGCTTTCAATGATGTACTCTTCAGCGAAACCCGCCGGGCTTTGCGCCTTTATGACCATAGTGAGATTTCCATTACACAGCTTTAACTAATTCACTCATCATACCAGAGGCTGACAGTGGCAGATAGCGCAGCGACGCGGGAAAAAAGGGATCACCGTTTCATTTTTATCAAATACAGCATCCTGGTCGACAGCCGTTATTCATGCAAATTGTGCGTATAATAATGTTTTGCTTAACTTTGGCGAGGAAGGAACTCTCTGGTGGAAATGTCTTACGGACGCGCCCTGTGGCGCAATTTTTTAGGTCAGTCACCCGACTGGTACAAGCTGACGCTGCTCATTTTTCTGATCGCTAACCCTGTGGTGTTTATCTTCTCGCCGTTTGTGGCCGGCTGGCTGCTGGTGGCCGAGTTTATCTTTGCCCTGGCGATGGCGCTGAAATGCTATCCCCTGCTTCCCGGCGGGCTGCTGGCGATTGAAGCGGTGTTTATCGGCATGACCAGCGCAGAGCGCGTGAAAGACGAGCTGGCCACTAACCTGGAAGTGCTCCTGCTGCTGATGTTTATGGTGGCCGGGATCTACTTTATGAAGCAACTGCTGCTGTTTATCTTCACGCGGCTGCTGCTGAGTATTAGTTCCAAAACGGTGCTTTCCCTCTCCTTCTGTCTGGCTGCCGCGTTTCTCTCCGCATTCCTCGATGCGCTGACGGTCGTTGCGGTGGTGATAAGCGTCGCCGTCGGTTTTTACGGCATTTATCATCGCGTGGCCTCAACGAAAACCGAGAGCGATTTGCAGGATGACAGCCAGATTGACGTGCCGAAGCGCGACGTTCTGGAACAGTTTCGTGCGTTCCTGCGCAGCCTGATGATGCACGCCGGCGTCGGCACGGCGCTCGGTGGCGTGATGACGATGGTCGGCGAGCCGCAAAACCTCATTATTGCGAAAGCCGCGGGCTGGAACTTTACCGAATTCTTCCTGCGCGTGGCGCCGGTGAGCGTCCCGGTCTTTGTCTGCGGGCTGCTGACCTGTGTGTTGCTCGAGAAAACCAAAAGCTTCGGCTATGGCACCCAGTTGCCTGGCCCGGTTCGCGATGTGCTGCACGAATTTGATCTGAAAAGCCGCAGCCAGCGCACCCGTCAGGAAAAACTGGCGCTGATCGCCCAGGGTATCATCGGCGTGTGGCTTATCGTCGCGCTGGCATTCCACCTGGCGGAAGTGGGGCTTATTGGCCTGTCGGTGATTATTCTGGCGACGTCATTTACCGGTGTGACCGACGAACATGCGATCGGCAAGGCATTTACCGAAGCGCTGCCGTTTACTGCCCTGCTGGCGGTGTTTTTTGCCATTGTGGCGGTGATTATCGATCAGCAACTGTTCTCGCCGATTATCGACTTTGTCCTGCAGGCGTCACCCGACTCGCAGCTGTCGCTCTTTTATCTGTTTAATGGCCTGCTCTCTTCTATTTCCGATAACGTGTTTGTCGGATCGGTGTATATCAATGAGGCCAAAGCGGCGCTTGAACACGGGGCCATTAATATTAACCAGTTTGAGCTGCTGGCCGTGGCGATTAATACCGGCACCAATTTGCCGTCAGTGGCGACGCCAAACGGACAGGCGGCGTTTCTGTTCCTGCTGACCTCGGCGCTGGCTCCCCTGATTCGTTTGTCCTACGGTCGGATGGTGTGGATGGCGCTGCCTTACACGCTGGTATTAACCGTTGTCGGCTTGCTGTGCGTCAAATTTACCCTCATTCCTTATACGCAATGGTTGTTGCAAATAGGTATACTGGCCGCGCATTAAGTCCCTGAATTCGGGTGGTTCGCTGCCCGGTTTGACTTTCTGCATTATAAACATCCAATTACGTTTTATTTTGTCAGGAGCATCTGGCGCTAAAATTGTTTTGGTTTACACTGCGCTTTCTAAGCCTGTTCCAGGGAAATGATTATGTTGCGATTTTTGAACCAATGCTCTCGCGGTCGCGGAGCGTGGTTATTGATGGCCCTGACCGCCTTTGCGCTGGAAATGGTAGCGCTCTGGTTCCAGCATGTGATGTTGCTGAAACCCTGTGTGCTGTGTATTTACGAACGTTGTGCGCTGTTCGGCATTATGGGTGCAGGGCTGGTGGGTGCGATTGCGCCAAAATCCCCGCTGCGTTATGCCGGGATTGCCCTCTGGTTGTACAGTGCCTGGAAAGGCATTGAGCTGGCGTGGCAGCACACCATGATGCAGCTGCATCCCTCCCCGTTCCAGACCTGTGATTTTGCCGCCCGCTTCCCAGGCTGGCTGCCGCTGGACAAGTGGCTGCCGCAGGTGTTTGTGGCCTCCGGTGATTGCTCTGTTCGTCAGTGGGAATTCCTGACGCTGGAGATGCCGCAGTGGCTGGTCGGTATTTTCGTCGCCTACTTCGTGGTGGCGCTGCTGGTACTGATTGCCCAGCCGTTCAAACCGAAAAAACGCGATTTGTTCGGTCGATAAGCACAAACAGCACCCAACAAAAAACCCGCCTCGGCGGGTTTTTTTATGCGTGTTTGGGATGGTTGAGAATATGGTCTTCCCAGTCCTGCACTTCGGATTCTTTCACCGCGATATGTCGCACCGAAATGCGCTCGCCGTGCATCGCCGCTTTTGAGCCGGTCAGCAGCGGATGCCAGTCCGGCAGCCCTTTCCCTTCCGCCAGCAGGCGATAGGCGCAGGTGTGAGGCAGCCATTCAAACGTCGGGAGATTGTCGCGGGTCAGCTTGATGCAATCCGGCTCGTACTCGAAACGGCGCTCGTAGTTGCGGCACTGACAGGTTTTGATGTTCAGCTGCTTGCAGGCGACGTTGGTGAAGTAGATTTCGTCCGTGTCTTCGTCCATCAGCTTGTGCAGGCAGCACTGCCCGCAGCCGTCGCACAGCGATTCCCACTCCACGTCGGTCATTTCGTCGAGAGTCTTGCTTTGCCAGAAAGGGGTTTCGCTCATAAGGATGTCCACACGTCAAAAGAAAGCGCACCTTATAACCAGTCTGGCACGTGGATGCAAGTTTTGCCGCCGATTAACAGCGGCAACGGCATTTTACAGCACGCGCGTCTTAACGGATTGTCCGTTAAAACCGATTTCCAGTTCGTCACCGCTCAGCAGTGGCCCAACGCCTTCTGGCGTACCGGTGAGGATCACATCGCCCGGCTTGAGGGTGAAGTAGCGGCTCATGTAGGCGATAAGCGGCAGGATCTTGTGGATCATGTCAGACGTATTCCCCTGCTGGCGAATTTCGCCGTTCACTTTCAGGCTCAACGGGGTATTTTGCGGATCGGCGTGGAATTCGGCTGCCGGAATAAAACCTGAGATCGGGCAGGAATTATCAAAGCCTTTGGCTTTTTCCCACGGCTGGCCGGCTTTTTTCATTTTGCCCTGCACATCACGCAGGGTCAGATCCAGCGCAACTCCGTAGCCTGCGATGGCTTTCTGCACGTGATCCTCGGATGCCTGACGCAGCGTGCCGCCAATCAGCACCGCCAGTTCGACTTCATGGTGTACCGAACCCAGCCCCTGCGGTAACGCCAGCGGCTGGCGAATATCGCAAATAGCGGTTTCCGGCTTGATAAACAACACAGGCTCTTCTGGCACGGCACTGCCCATTTCCTGAATGTGCTTCGCATAATTGCTGCCTACGCAGACCACTTTGCTTACAGGGTAATCCAGTAATGCGCCTTGCCAGTTGTGATGTTGATACATGCTCGTCCCCTACACGGTTGATATGTCACCCACGGAGTTGGCCGGGGTTATTTTTTTCCGTCACCTGCGAGATGCTGTTTTAATAAATTCTCAGGAGGTGGCGGAAGCTGTAAATAATAGCCTTGTTCTTTCAGGGCGGTTTTCACTTTATCCAGATCGGCATTCACCAGTTTTTTACGACCGTCCAGCGGCAATAGCATCGCCAGCTGCGGCGCGCCGAAGCCTTTCATTAATTCTTCCGGTACGCGGGAAAAATCGTCTTTTTTCTCGACATAAAGATAGGTCTGGTCGCGTTTAGTACTTCTGTAGATCACACAAAACATGTTTTTACTCTGAATTATCGGTGGTTGCTTGCCTCAATATACCAGTGACTATAACATGCCTGATACTCTTCGGAATATCGCAACGAATGTGATGCGATTAACAGCAAATTGAGTAAGGCCAGGATGTCAAACACGCCCATCGAGCTTAAAGGCAGTAGCTTCACCTTATCAGTGGTTCATTTGCATGATGCAAAACCCGAGGTTATTCGTCAGGCGTTAGAAGACAAAATCGCGCAGGCACCCGCTTTTCTGAAACACGCCCCAGTGGTGGTGAATGTCAGCGGTCTCGACGCGCCTGTGAACTGGCAGCATCTTCAGCAGGCGGTCGCCTCGACCGGGCTGCGTATTGTTGGCATTAGCGGCTGCAAAGATGCCCGTCTCAAAGATGAAATCGAGCGTGCCGGTCTGCCCCTTCTGACTGAAGGCAAAGAAAAAACCGTCCGTTCTCCGGCGAAAGCCGCCCCGACGCCTCCACCGCCCGCGCAAACTGTTACTCCTATCACAAAAACGCGAATGATTGATGTGCCGGTTCGTTCCGGTCAGCGCATTTATGCACCAAACTGTGATCTGATTGTGACAAGCCACGTCAGCGCTGGCGCTGAGCTGATTGCCGATGGCAATATTCACGTCTACGGTATGATGAGAGGACGCGCGCTGGCCGGTGCCAGTGGCGATCGGGAAGCACAAATATTTTGTACCCATCTGACGGCGGAACTGGTTTCCATCGCAGGTGAATATTGGCTGAGTGACAAGATCCCAGCCGAATTTTATGGCAAAGCGGCACGCCTGCGACTCGCAGAGAACGCTTTGACTGTTCAACCGTTGAATTGATCCCTTTTTAACAAGGAATTTCTATGGCACGCATTATTGTTGTGACTTCGGGTAAAGGAGGCGTTGGCAAGACCACCTCCAGCGCGGCCATCGCTACTGGTTTGGCCCAGAAGGGAAAGAAGACAGTTGTTATCGATTTCGATATCGGCCTGCGTAACCTCGACCTGATCATGGGCTGTGAGCGTCGCGTTGTGTATGACTTTGTTAACGTCATTCAGGGCGATGCCACCCTTAACCAGGCGCTGATTAAAGATAAGCGCACGGAAAACCTCTTTATTCTTCCTGCTTCTCAGACGCGCGACAAAGATGCGCTGACCCGCGAAGGCGTGGAGAAGGTGCTCGACGAACTGAAAAAGATGGAGTTCGACTTTGTGGTCTGCGACTCCCCTGCCGGTATCGAAACGGGCGCGCTGATGGCGCTGTATTTTGCTGACGAAGCCATTATCACCACCAACCCGGAAGTCTCCTCTGTACGTGACTCTGACCGTATTCTGGGCATTCTGGCGTCTAAATCTCGTCGCGCGGAAAATGGTCAGGACCCGATTAAAGAGCACCTGCTGCTGACCCGTTACAATCCGGGTCGCGTTAATAAGGGTGACATGCTGAGCATGGAAGACGTGCTGGAGATCCTGCGCATCAAACTGGTTGGCGTCATTCCGGAAGATCAATCCGTGCTGCGCGCCTCTAACCAGGGCGAGCCGGTGATCCTCGATACGATGGCAGACGCGGGTAAAGCCTACGCTGATACCGTTGACCGTCTGCTGGGAGAAGAACGTCCTTTCCGCTTCATTGAAGAAGAGAAGAAAGGTTTCCTCAAACGCCTGTTCGGAGGATAAGTTATGGCATTACTGGACTTTTTTCTCTCGCGGAAAAAAAGCACCGCCAACATCGCGAAAGAGCGACTGCAAATTATCGTTGCGGAACGTCGCCGCAGCGATGCTGAACCACACTATTTGCCGCAACTGCGCAAAGACATCCTGGAAGTGATTTGTAAGTATGTGCAGATCGACCCGGAGATGGTCACCGTGCAGCTGGAGCAGAAGGATGGGGATATTTCGATTCTGGAGCTGAACGTGACGCTGCCAGAAGCGGAAGAGTCACGTCCATAGCATTATGAACGTATCAATGCCGGGTAGCGCTTCGCTTACCCGGCAATTTTATTACTGCGGATAGTCTGCCAGCAGGGTTTTCAGACGTTCGCCCATCAACTCCCCGCGCCAGCCCGCAATCAGTTCCGGCAGGCCATTCTGTGGTTTTAACTTCCAGTGCCAGTTCAGCAGCTGATTGATCTGACGGCGTGACGCCAGCAGCTCTGGGCTTATCTTGTTTTCCGTTCCCACTTCCAGCACCAGCGCTTTGATCTCTTTGAACGCTTTGCGATAGCCTGGCATATCCATCAGGTTCAACAGTGGCTCCGGCAGTTCATCGTCCGGCAACTGCTGGGCTTTGGCGACCAGTGCCAGCAACGTTTTTCCGTGGAAGCGAATTTCACTGCCCGATAATCCGATACTGTCCAGTTCGCCCATGCTGCCCGGCATATAGCGCGCAACCGCCCACAGATGCTCTTCGCGTACGACAAAATTGACCGCCAGATCGCGCTCGCGCGCTTTGCGCAGACGCCAGTCGGCCAGCAGCTGCAGGCAGGCAAGCTGACGGGTACGCAGCTGCCAGGCGTTGGTGATATCGCGCCAGGCGTCTTTCGGGTCGACCACTTCCTGACGACGCTGCTGTGTCATACGGCATTCGTTGAGCGCTGCATCCAGCCAGCCGGCGTCTTCAGCCTCTTTCATCAGCTGGCCGCAAATCGGCAGCAGGTAAAAGACATCGGCAGCGGCGTAGTCCAGTTGACGTTCAGTCAGTGGACGCGCCAGCCAGTCGGTACGTGATTCGCTCTTATCCAGCGCAATGCCGGTATAATCTTCCACCATCGCGGCAAAGCCCCAGGAGAGCGGACGGCCGGAGAAAGCGGCGAGAATTTGCGTATCAATCAGGGGTTCCGGCATCACGCCAAAGGTATTGAGGAATACCTCCAGATCTTCACTACCCGCATGCAGATATTTGGTCACGGCGGTATCGAGCAGAAGTTCACGCATCGGCGCCCAGTCCGTGATACCCAGCGGGTCAATCAGCGAGACTTTTTTGCCATCGTACATCTGGATCAAACCCAACTGGGGATAGTAGGTTCGCGTGCGAACAAACTCGGTATCCAGAGCAAGGGCGGGAAAGTCGCGGGTGACGTTGCACAGCGTTGCCAGCTCGTCGTTGGTAGTGATCATCTGGTAATTCAAAACGGTTTCTCTCTGGTTTGCGCCCATAAAAAACGCCGGCTAACCGGCGTGTGGTGGCGACTCACTCGAAGCTTAGGCTTTATTGTCCACTTTGGAACGCGCTTCGTCACGTAATTCTCGTCGTAATATCTTACCGACGTTCGATTTTGGCAGCTCCGTGCGGAACTCCACCAGCTTCGGCACTTTGTAACCGGTAAGCTGACGACGACAGAACGCGATCAGTTCATCTTCGTTCAGCGAGGGGTCTTTTTTGACCACGAATATCTTCACCGCTTCACCGCTGCTGCCGGACGGCACACCGACGGCAGCCACTTCCTGCACCCCATCGTGCTGCATTACCACGTCTTCGATCTCGTTAGGATAAACGTTAAAACCGGAGACCAGAATCATGTCTTTTTTGCGATCGACAATGCGAAGGAAACCTTCGTCGTCCATCACCGCGATGTCGCCCGTGTAGAGCCAGCCGTCTTTGATGATTTCATCCGTCGCATCCGGGCGCTGCCAGTAGCCGAGCATGACCTGCGGGCCTTTGACGCACAGTTCGCCCGGCTCACCGTGAGGCACTTCGTTGCCTTCGTCGTCGACCAGTTTGGCCTCCGTTGACGGCACCGGCAGACCAATGCTACCGCTGTGATAATCGATATCATGCGGGTTAACGCTGACCAGCGGCGCGCACTCTGTGAGGCCGTAACCCTCGAGCAGATACTGCCCGGTGAGTTTCACCCAACGGTCGGCCACCGCCTGCTGAACCGGCATGCCACCGCCCGCAGAGAGGTGCAGCGTGGAGAAGTCGAGCTGCTGGAACTCTTTGTTGTTGAGCAGTGCATTAAACAGCGTGTTCACCCCGGTCATGGCGGTGAACGGATATTTCGCCAGCTCTTTCACCAGCCCCGGAATATCACGCGGGTTGGTAATCAGTAAATTCTGTCCGCCCAGCTCGATAAACAGCAGGCAGTTCATGGTCAGAGCAAAAATGTGATACAGCGGCAGCGCCGTGACCACCAGCTCTTTGCCGCGGTGCAGCAGCGGGCCGTAGGTCGCATTCACCTGCTCAAGGTTCGCCAGCATGTTGCGGTGGGTCAGCATCGCCCCTTTCGCAACGCCGGTGGTACCCCCGGTGTACTGCAAGAAGGCCAGATCGTCTGAGACCACTTCCGGCTTCACATACTGCATGCGATAGCCGCTCTGTAGCGCGCGGCGGAAAGAGATGGCATCCGGCAGATGGTATTTCGGCACCAGACGCTTCACATATTTGACGACAAAGTTAACCAGCGTCCCTTTGGCGGTCGACAGCTGATCGCCCATGCGGGTCAGGATCACGTGGCGGACCTGAGTTTTATCGACCACTTTTTCCAGCGTATGGGCAAAGTTGGAGACAATCACAATCGCCGCCGCGCCGCTGTCATTCAACTGGTGCTCCAGCTCGCGCGGAGTATAGAGCGGGTTGACGTTAACCACGATCATCCCCGCCCGCAAAATACCGAACAGTGCCACCGGATACTGGAGCAGGTTTGGCATCATCAGCGCGACGCGGTCCCCTTTCTTCAGGCCCAGGCCTTCCTGCAAATAGGCGGCAAAGGCCCGGCTGCGCTCTTCCAGTTTGCGGAAGGTCATCACTTCGCCCATGTTTACAAACGCAGGCTGATCCGCGTAGCGCGCGACCGAGTGCTCAAATAATTCAACCAGGGATTGATAACGGTCAGGATTGATCTCCGCAGGAACATCTGCGGGATAACGGTTAAGCCAAACCTTTTTCAATGCATCACCTCTGAAATGAGTGTTCGTCGTCATCACAACCCCGATAATAAACAGTTCGTTAACATTATATTAACTCAGCGTACCAGTTTATTAATTGTTCGAATTTAAGGTTGCGAAGCGCGTCACTCTTTTTTTTGTGTTATATCCGTAAAAAACAGAGACAGCGGCTGAGCCGCTGTCTCTTATCTAATAATAACAGTAAGTTATTCTGTAACGATGGTCTGAACCTGAGCCGGGCCTGGATTGTACCAGCCCCATCCACCGTAGCCGCCGTAACGGTACGGGTGAGGTCCCCACATCCACGGGTCGATAGGCTGCGGTGGCAGCATGACCTGCTGGGTCAGGTGCCAGCGTTTGTAGCCGGTGGCCTGCAGGGTCATAAATTTATACGGCGTGTTACCGATTTTCCCCTGTACCGTGCCGGTGATTGGCCCAACGACCGTCACCAGCTGGCCACGGAAATCGACCGGATCGAGGAAACCGTTCACGTCTGCATAAATTCGCCCACGCGAAGGTTCGCCCAGTACTGGCCGCGCGCCGCTGTCCAGCGGCACCGTCGCAATTTCCAGACGGGTTTTGCCCTGCTGGTTCTGGATGTCCACCACTTTGCCGCCGAAGCGTGCCTCCTGGCCAACGTAAAGCTCAGGCGCATTCATCACCCGCACCAGATCCTGCTGCGGTGTCGGACTGCTTCCTTTGATCGCGTCAGGAACGGTGACACATCCACTTAATGCCACAGCGATAGCGCCCGCTATGAAGAGGCGTACAACCTTTGTTTGAACCGCCATGATGCGACTCCCTTTTCTCAGTGCTTATTACTGAGATTCACGCCCTGCCCGGAAGTTTCTTCCAGGCCACTTCATTTCGCAAATAAACCGGCTCAGCGTGTTCAACGGCCACGGTTTTTCCCGCGCTCAGCAGCTGACAGGCGATCGGCAGCATATCTTCAGCATGGGGGAGTAACACCTGACCATCGACCAGCGTCAGACCGCTGTCATTTGCCATATCCGGCCAGGCTGGCCAGCCTGTACCCACAGTAGCCCACTCGCCGGAAAGTTGTTTCAACCGTTCAGCAACGGCGTCCGGTTTGAGCACCGACTCGGTCTCTTCACCGTGCCAGACGCCCTGCTCATCGCGCGTATACTCGCCCCAGTAGACTTCGCCCATGCGCGCATCAATCGCGGCCAACACACGCGTCGCGCCAGTGCTGCGCCATGCGCCCTGCGCCATGGTGGCGAGTGTGGAAATGCCAATCATTGGCAGATCGGCGCCCAGCGCCAGGCCCTGTGCGATACCAATACCGATACGCACGCCGGTGAAGCTGCCCGGCCCACGGCCAAAGGCCAGCGCATCGAGTTCAGTTAAAGTGGAGTTGCCCTGGTGAAGGATCTCTTTCACCAGCGGCAGAATACGTTGGGTATGTTCCCGGGGGCACTCTTCAAAATGGGCAAAGAGGGTACCGTTATCCCACAGGGCAACGGAGCAGGCCTCTGTAGCGGTATCAATAGCCAGAATTCGCATGGGTCTCGCGCTCTCGCAATGGGTAGTCACAAAATGGCGCGCATCTTAGCACACTCCAGGGCAAATTACTCCGCCGTTGGGTTCGCCAGGAAACGCACCGCGCGATTAATGTCCCGCGTGCGCGGCGCGGGTGGCAGGCTGGCAAGGAATGTCGCGCCGTAAGGGCGCATCACCAGGCGATTGTCGCAGATCACCAGCACTCCGCGGTCGTCCGTATCACGGATCAGACGCCCGACGCCCTGCTTCAGGGTGATAACCGCATCCGGGAGCTGTACGTCGTCAAAAGGATCGCCCCCACGCAGGCGGCAGTCTTCCATGCGCGCTTTCAACAGCGGATCGTCCGGGGAGGTAAAGGGCAGTTTGTCGATAATCACCAGGGAGAGCGCATCCCCGCGCACGTCCACCCCTTCCCAGAAACTGCTGGTTGCCACCAGCAGCGCGTTACCGGCAGTCACAAACTGCTGCAACAGCTGGCCTTTACTGGTTTCCCCCTGCAACAGCACGGGTAAGGTCATGGTGGCGCGAAACTGTTCGGCCAGATCGCGCATCATGGCGTGGGAGGTGCACAGCATGAAGCAGCGGCCATTGTTGGCCTCGATCATCGGTTTGAGCATTGCCGCAAGGTGTTTCGCCGCGCCCGGCTGGTTCGGCAGCGGTAAGTTGCGCGGCACGCAGAGAAGCGCCTGGGTTTCGTAATCGAACGGGCTGGGCAGCAGCAGTGAATCTGACTCTTCAATCCCCAGTCGCTCGGTGAAATGATGCAGATCGTCGTTCACGGAGAGCGTCGCGGAGGTAAATATCCAGCTTCCCGGTTTCTGCGCCATCACCTCTTTGAATTTATCGGCCACGGTCAGCGGCGTGAGCGCCAGGGTGAACTGGCGCGCGGTGCATTCATACCAGTAGCTAAAGCCGGGCTGGTTGATCTCTTTGAGACGTTTCAGGCGCGTGCGGTACAGCGTGGCGCGCTCAAAAGCGGCGTCGAGCAAGGCGCTGCGCCCGAGAGACAGTTTCGCCACGTCATAACACAGCTCCAGCGCATCATCGAGCAGCAGCAGCGCGCGCTGGATATTGCTGTCGGCTAACAGTTCGCGCAGATTCCCGCGATAGCCGGGTTCGCCCAGCTGCATACGAAAATCCTGCGCGCTTTGCGCCAGCCGGTCAGCGCATTTCTGCAGCTGCTGGGTGTCGCGCAGTTCGGTGCGATAGGCAATGGTGAAATCTTTGGCGAGATCCTGGAGCTGACGGCTGGAGAGCGACTGACCAAAATACTGGCTGGCAATATCCGGCAGTTGATGGGCTTCATCGAAGATCATCACTTCCGCTTCCGGAATCAACTCACCAAAACCGCCGTCCTTAACCACCATATCCGCCAGGAACAGATGGTGGTTCACCACCACCACGTCGGCATCCATCGCGGTTTTACGCGCTTTGACGACAAAACAATCTTTATACAGCGGGCAGTCGCTGCCGAGGCAGTTGTCGTTGGTGCTGGTCACCAGCGGCCACGCCTGAGAATCTTCGGTGACGCTGGCGCAGGTGCTGATATCCCCGTCGATGGTTTGATTCGCCCAGGCGCGGAGGATGATCACATCGCTCAGGGTCTGAACCGGCAAATCGCCGCCAGCCAGCGCCTGCTGTTCGAGACGCTCCAGACAGAGATAGTTTGAGCGCCCTTTCAGCAGTGCCAGGCGGCCTTTATAGTTCAGGGCTTTTGCCACCGTCGGCAGGTCGCGACTGTAGAGCTGATCCTGCAACGCTTTCGAGCCGGTTGAGATGATCACTTTCTTTTTCGCGCGCAGCGCAGGGGCAAGATAGGCGTAAGTTTTGCCCGTCCCGGTGCCTGCCTCGACCACCAGCGACTGGGTATTTTTGATGGCGCGGGTGACCGCTTCCGCCATATGTCGTTGCGGCTCGCGCGGTTTAAAACCGGGAATCGCCTGCGCTAACTGACCGTCTGCTGAAAAATCGTCTGCCACGTTGCTCTCTCACTGTATTTTTGCACAGGGATTATGTCAGCCCGCCCTCTCCTGTGCCAGTCGAAATAGACGTTGACGGAACATTATGGCAGTCTTGCGGCCTGAAACCATTTATGAGGAAAGGTTTATGACAATTGTGCGCATTGATGCGGAAGCCCGCTGGTCTGACGTTGTGATTCACAATCAGACGCTCTACTACACGGGTGTCCCCGAAAACCTGGACGCTGATGCGTTCGAGCAAACGGCCAATACGCTGGCGCAAATTGACGCGGTTCTGGAAAAACAGGGCAGCGATAAATCACGCATTCTGGATGCGACCATTTTCCTGGCGAATAAAGACGACTTTGCCGCGATGAATAAAGCCTGGGATGCGTGGGTAGTAGCGGGTCACGCGCCTGTACGCTGTACGGTACAGGCCACGCTGATGAAGCCGCAGTATAAAGTTGAAATCAAGATAATCGCGGCGGTATAAGACGATTATTCGTCGTCTTCGTCATCCTCGAAACGCGCCACAATCCGATCGCCGGTATGGGTGGCGCGAATTTCCTGGGCTACGGTCGTAATCGCTTGTCCGCTGCTCATTCCCTGGGACATCAGTTCCTGAATACGCTCGACGGCTTTTTGCTGCTGTTCATGACTGAGGGAAGGTAAACCTGCAAACATTATCAACTCCTGCTAAATTATCTGCGCTAATAAATTCACGCTGCCCGGTAGTATGCCACACATGAACCCGTTACCCCCTACTGTCATTTCATTACCCTGGCGTCATGACGCCGCCGAATTCTGGTTTGCGCGCTTAAGCCATCTCCCGTGGGCGATGCTGCTGCACTCCGGGCATGCCGATCACCCTTACAGCCGCTTTGATATTCTGGTCGCCGATCCGCTCACCACCCTGACGACCCGCGGTGATTCCACGCAGATATCGTCAAGTGACGTTGTCACATCCACTGACGATCCGCTCGCCCTGCTTGAGCGCGAACTGAACGCCCTACCGTTCAGCGCTGCAACGGATCCTGATCTGCCTTTCCAGGGGGGAGCGCTGGGGCTGTTTGGCTATGACCTGGGCCGCCGATTTGAAACGCTGCCAGAGCACGCGCAGAAGGATATTACGCTGCCGGATATGGCCGTTGGGCTGTACGATTGGGCGGTGATTGTTGATCACCATAAACAACGGGTTTCACTGCTCAGCCACAGCGACGCTGACGCGCGGCTGGCGTGGCTCGACACGCAGCAGCCCGTTCCGGCCATCGATTTTACGCTCACCTCCGCGTGGCGTTCCAATATGAGCGCGGATGAGTACGCGCAGAAGTTTGCGCAGGTGCAGGCGTATCTGCACAGCGGTGACTGCTATCAGGTGAATCTCGCCCAGCGTTTTCAGGCGACTTACGCGGGCGATGAGTGGCAGGCGTTTACGCGCCTGAACGCCAGTAATCGCGCGCCGTTCAGCGCCTTCCTGCGTCTGGAACAGGGCGCAGTCCTGAGCCTCTCACCGGAGCGTTTTATTCATCTCGCCGATGGCACTATCCAGACGCGCCCGATTAAAGGCACCCTGCCGCGCCTCACGGACCCTGACGCCGATCGGCTGCAGGCGGAGAAACTCGCTGCCTCGCCAAAAGATCGCGCCGAGAATCTGATGATTGTCGATCTGATGCGTAATGATATTGGTCGCGTCGCGGAGCCGGGCAGCGTGCGCGTTCCCGAGCTGTTCGTGGTGGAGCCATTTCCGGCGGTGCATCATCTGGTGAGCACGATTACCGCGCGTCTCCCGGCAAGCCGTTCTGCCTGCGATCTCCTACGTGCGGCGTTTCCTGGCGGGTCGATCACCGGCGCGCCGAAAGTGCGCGCCATGCAGATCATTGACGAACTGGAACCGCAACGCCGTAACGCCTGGTGCGGCAGCATTGGCTATCTGAGCCGGTGTGGCACGATGGATACCAGCATAACCATCCGCACCCTGACCGCCAGCGACGGGCAGCTCTACTGTTCGGCAGGCGGCGGGATTGTGGCCGACAGCCAGGCAAACGCGGAATATCAGGAAACGTTTGATAAAGTGAACCGCATCCTGCATCAACTGGAGAGCTAACATTTGGATACCCACGATCTGACCCTGGATGATTTTCTGTCGCGCTTTCAGCTTTTGCGCCCGCAGGTGAATCGTGATGCGCTGAACAGCCGCCAGGCCGCGGTGTTAATCCCGGTGGTACGCCGCGAGCAGCCAGGATTGTTGCTGACCAAACGCTCGTCGCATTTACGTAAGCACGCAGGTCAGGTGGCGTTTCCCGGGGGGGCAGTCGATGCCTCCGATGCCTCACTGATTGCCGCTGCCCTGCGCGAAGCCCAGGAAGAGGTGGCGATCCCGCCAGAATCCGTTGAGGTGATTGGCGTGTTACCGCCGGTGGACAGCGTGACCGGCTTTCAGGTAACGCCGGTCGTCGGGATTATCCCGCCCAATCTGCGCTATCACGCCAGCGAAGATGAAGTGGCGGCGGTGTTCGAAATGCCGCTGGCGGAAGCCCTTCGACTGAGCCGATATCATCCGCTGGATATTCAACGGCGTGGACACGATCACCGAGTGTGGCTGTCGTGGTATCAGCATTATTTTGTCTGGGGCATGACGGCGGGCATTATTCGTGAGCTGGCACTGCAAATCGGCCTGAAGCCTTGACTATACTTTACATTCTGAATTTTTCTTCGGGTTTGCGAGGGGCGTCGCACCATTAGCAAAACAGGGGTTATTCATTAGTTTAATTCATGTGAATAGTTCAGCCGACCTGTAACTTCCCTCTTACACTATGCGCAGTTATAACATCGTTACTGGAACCCCGGTAACCCTGTCAGGAGTAAGAAAGTGATTAGTATATTCGACATGTTCAAAGTGGGGATTGGCCCGTCTTCTTCCCACACTGTAGGGCCGATGAAGGCCGGTAAACAGTTCGTCGATGATCTGGTCGAAAAAGGATTACTGGAAAGCACTACCCGTGTAGCCGTTGACGTTTACGGTTCACTCTCTTTAACGGGTAAGGGCCACCACACCGATATCGCCATTATTATGGGTCTGGCAGGTAACATGCCGGACACCGTGGATATTGACGCCATTCCGGCGTTTATCCGTGACACTGAAACACGCGGTCGCCTGCTGCTGGCTAACGGCAAGCATGAAGTGGATTTCCCCCACGACGACGGCATGCGTTTTCGCAGTGATAACCTGTCACTGCACGAAAACGGCATGCAGATCCACGCCTTTAACGGCGACAAAGTGATCTACAGCAAAACCTATTACTCCATCGGCGGCGGTTTTATCGTCGACGAAGAGCACTTTGGCAAAGACACGGCGGGCGACGTTAACGTCCCTTATCCGTTTAAGTCTGCGCAGGAAATGCTCGACTACTGCAAACAGACCGGCCTGTCGCTCTCCGGCATGGTGATGCAAAACGAACTGGCGCTGCACAGCAAAAAAGAGATCGAAGACTATTTTGCTAACGTGTGGCAGACCATGCAGGCCTGTATCGACCGTGGGATCAACACCGAGGGCGTTCTGCCTGGGCCACTGCGCGTACCGCGTCGTGCCTCTGCCCTGCGCCGTATGCTGGTGACGACTGATAAATTCTCCAACGACCCGATGAACGTGGTCGACTGGGTGAATATGTTTGCGCTGGCGGTGAACGAAGAGAACGCCGCCGGTGGCCGCGTGGTGACGGCACCCACTAACGGCGCATGCGGTATCGTTCCGGCGGTGCTGGCCTATTACGATCACTTTATCGAGCCGGTGACGCCTGACATTTACATCCGCTATTTCCTCGCAGCGGGTGCCGTGGGCGCATTGTACAAAATGAATGCGTCTATCTCCGGTGCTGAAGTGGGCTGTCAGGGTGAAGTGGGCGTAGCCTGTTCCATGGCGGCGGCGGGCCTGTCTGAACTGCTGGGTGCCAGCCCGGAACAGGTTTGCGTGGCAGCGGAAATCGGGATGGAACATAACCTTGGTCTGACGTGCGACCCGGTCGCAGGCCAGGTGCAGGTACCGTGCATCGAGCGTAACGCCATCGCCTCCGTGAAAGCGATCAACGCCTCGCGTATGGCCATGCGCCGCACCAGCGAGCCGCGTGTGTCGCTGGATAAGGTCATCGAGACCATGTACGAAACCGGCAAAGACATGAACGCCAAATACCGTGAAACCTCTCGCGGCGGCCTGGCGATCAAGGTGCAGTGCGACTAACCAGTTCGACTGTCCCCTGAATACGTCACGCCGCAGGACGTTTAAAACGGCGTGAAGTATGACGGGGATATGCCCATCTGCAACGGATGGGCGAATTTTCTCCGCTGTCTCGTCACCTTAACATTTCCCCACTACACTTTCTGTGTTGCCCCGGCGCCTGGTGCTGGCGGCTTATCGAGCGTCCTTTTCATGCAAACTGCGCAAAGGATCATTAAAAGCTATCGCCGAAACCGCATTATTGTCTGTGTGCTGGTGGCGCTTTTTACGCTCTTTTTGACCCTGAGCTTTCGGTTTATTTCACAGCGTAATGTAAATCAGGACCGTATTCACGCCTTTGCAAACCACTCTGTGAATGCACTGGACAGTATCCTTATTCCCCTTGAGAGTGGCCGCGAAAAACTGCAATCCCTGGTGGGTGCCCCCTGCGTTGATATCCATCTGTCGTTACGAAAACAGGCTGCAACTCTGCAAACCGTGCGCTCTATTGGGTTGATCAAAGACGGGATCCTCTACTGCTCCAGTATTTTTGGTATCCGCGACGTGCCGATCCGTCAGATACAACCGGCATTACCCTCAAGCCAGCCGCAGCTGGTGCTGTCGACGGATAAATCGCTGCTGAAAGGCAGCCCGATTTTAATCCAGTGGTATCCAGTCTCTGACAGCGGCGAAGACGGCGTGATGCAGGTTGTGAATATCGAGCTTATCACCCGCATGATGCTTGAGCCGCAGCCTCCGCTGATCACTGACGTGAGCTTAAGCGCGGGCAATAAATTTCTTCGCTACGGTCAGAATGTTACCGACACGCTCACCTATACCGATGACGCGATGATCCTGCGTCAGTCTTCGGCCCATTTCCCCTTCACCATTACCGTCAGCGGGCCTGGCGCGAGCCAACTGGCGCTGAAAAATCTGCCCTCCCAGCTCCCACTGGCGGTGCTGTTGAGCCTGCTGCTGGGCTATATCGCCTGGCTTGCCACCGCCAGTCGCATGAGCTTCACATGGGAGCTTAATCTCGGCCTGGCTGCACGCGAGTTCGAGCTGTTTTGCCAGCCGTTACTCAATGCCCGCACGCAGAAATGCGTCGGCGTGGAGATCTTGCTGCGCTGGAATAACCCCCGTCAGGGGTGGATCTCCCCGGATGTTTTTATTCCGCTGGCGGAGGAACACAATCTGATTGTTCCTCTGACGCGCTATGTGATCGCAGAAACCGTCCGTCAGATTGGCTATTTTCCCGCTAATAAAGGCTTTCATATCGGGATTAACGTGGCGGCCAGCCATTTTCGCAACGGGATGCTGTTACAGGATTTGAACCGCTACTGGTTCAGCGCGCATCCCAAACAACAGCTGATTGTTGAACTCACCGAGCGGGATGCCCTGCTGGATATGGATTATCGCATTGTGCGGGAGCTGCATCGCAAAGAGGTCAAACTGGCGATTGATGATTTTGGCACCGGCAGCAGTTCGCTCTCCTGGCTGGAGAAACTGCGCCCTGACGTGCTGAAAATCGATAAGTCTTTCACCACGGCGCTCGGGACAGATGCGGTGAATTCGACGGTGACGGATATGATTATCGCCCTGGGCCAGCGGCTGAATCTTGAACTGGTGGCGGAAGGGGTGGAGACGCAGGAGCAGGCGCGCTATTTGCGCGATCACGGCGTGACGATTTTGCAGGGATTTTTGTATGCGCGGCCGATGCCGCTGAAAGATTTTCCGCGGTGGCTGGCGGAAAGCTCGCCTCCACCAGCACCGCGGAATGGGCATATCGTTCCGATTATGCCCTTACGCTGAGCCTGATTACTCTTCTTCGTCGTGGGCGGACTGCTCTTTAACAATACGCACCAGGTCTACGCGATAATCATTTGCCTGCATGATGGTGATTTGCAGCGGCGGCAGCTCAATGATATCGCCAACGCGCGGGATCTGGCCGTTCACGGCAATCACTAATCCGGCAACGGTCGCGATATCTTCTTCATCGTTGATGACGTTATCGAGACCCAGCGTGTGCTGCAGAGCGTGCAGATCGGTTGTCCCTTTGACCAGCCAGCCGTCGCCATCCGCCACGATTTCTGGCGTTTCATCGGCGTCCGGGAATTCACCGGCAATGGCTTCCAGCACGTCCAGCGGCGTGACAAGGCCTTGTACTACGCCAAATTCGTTAGTGACAATCACAAAGCTACCGCGCGCACGACGCAGCACGCCCAGCAGGTTGATCGGGTCCAGCGTCTCCGGAACCACAATCGCCGGTGAGGCCGCCGCAATCGCTTCGACGTTAACGCCCTCTTCCAGCGCCACCAGCAACTCTTTGGCACGCACGACACCGATGATTTCATCCAGCTCACCGCGACACACCGGGAACAGGCTGTGCGGCGAGGAGAGCAGCTGCTGGCGGATTTCATCGACGCTCAGGTTGGCATCGACCCAGCTGATTTCACCGCGTGGCGTCATAATGCCGCGCAATGAGCGGGAGGCCAGTGACAGCACGCCGTTAATCATGTAGCGCTCTTCTTCAACGAACGCCCCTTCCGGAACCGGCACCGGGTTATGGTTCGCGTTTTCCGGCTGGACGGTCGTCTGGCGGCGACCGCCCATCAGACGCAGGATGGCGTCAGCGGTACGGGCGCGCAGCGGCTGATTTGACTGCTGCTTAATGAAGTTGCGACGCGCAATCTGGTTAAACAGTTCGATAATGATCGAGAAGCCAATCGCGGCGTACAGGTAGCCTTTCGGAATATGGAAGCCGAAACCTTCTGCGACCAGGCTCAGACCAATCATCAGCAGGAAGCTAAGACACAGCACCACCACCGTTGGATGTTCGTTCACAAAGCGAGTCAGTGGCTTCGAGGCCAACAGCATCACGGCCATCGCAATAACAACCGCAGCCATCATCACCGGCAGGTGGTTCACCATACCGACGGCGGTAATTACCGCGTCCAGGGAGAACACGGCATCGAGCACCACGATCTGTGCGACAACAACCCAGAAACTCGCATAGCCTTTACCGTGCCCATCGTCGTGCTGGCGGTTCTCCAGCCGTTCATGCAACTCAGTGGTGGCCTTGAACAGCAGGAATAGCCCCCCCACCAGCATGATCAAATCACGACCGGAGAAGGTGAAATCCCAGACGGTAAACAGCGGTTTGGTCAGGGTAACCATCCACGAAATAACGGACAGCAGCGCAAGACGCATGATCAGCGCCAGCGAAAGACCGATTAAACGCGCTTTGTCGCGCTGTTTAGGTGGCAGCTTATCCGCAAGGATGGCGATAAACACCAGGTTGTCGATACCAAGAACAATCTCGAGAACAACCAGCGTGAGTAATCCCACCCAGATTGACGGGTCCATTAAGAATTCCATGACAAGCTCCTGCTAAAGGAATGACAAAACGGCGCCCCGGAAAGCGTGGGCGAAATGGCGGTAGACATGTTCAACGAGTGGCGAGGATCGCCGGCGTGCGAGGCGCAAAATGGCCTGGAAGATGACTGACGTCGGTGACGGTCCATACAGTGGGCTGTAGCCCTATACTCCTGGTTATTAAACGGAGGCTAAACATATCAGAGACAATGGCTTTTTAGCAAAGATTTACTTTCCTTTGCAAAGATCTGTAACAGAGTCGATTTTCATTTGGGATAAATCTCCTCTGTGAAGCTAAATTACGGATCTTCATCACATAAATTATTTTTTCACTATCTAAAATAATTCACGGAAGTCTTCGTTAATTTAACTCTAACCCTTTATCTGAATCGATTCGGTACGCTGGGGAAGATTCTCAGTACATCTGCCTGGCAGATGTATTCATGATAATAAAAGGAGGTAGCAAGTGACCATTGCTATTGTGATAGGCACACATGGTTGGGCTGCAGAGCAGTTACTCAAAACCGCAGAAATGCTGTTGGGTGAGCAGGAAAACGTTGGCTGGATCGATTTCGTCCCTGGCGAAAACGCTGAAACGCTGATTGAAAAATACACTGCTCAGCTGGAGAAACTGGATACCAGCAAAGGCGTGCTGTTTCTCGTTGATACATGGGGTGGCAGTCCGTTTAACGCCGCCAGCCGCATTGTCGTCGATAAAGAGCATCATGAAGTTGTCGCTGGCGTAAACATCCCGATGCTGGTGGAAACGCTGATGGCCCGCGATGATAACCCGAGCTTTGACGAACTGGTCGCTCTGGCAGTCGAAACCGGTCGCGAAGGCGTGAAAGCGCTGAAAGCACAACCGGTTGAGAAACCGGCTCCGGTCGCAGCGGCAGTGAAAGCAGCGGTCCCGACAAAACCGATGGGCGCGAACGATTACATGGTGATCGGGCTTGCGCGTATCGATGACCGTTTAATCCACGGCCAGGTGGCAACACGCTGGACCAAAGAGACCAACGTGAAACGCATTATCGTCGTCAGCGACGAAGTGGCTGCCGATCACGTGCGTAAAACCCTTCTCACCCAGGTTGCTCCTCCGGGCGTTACCGCACACGTCGTGGACGTCGCCAAGATGATCCGCGTGTATAACAACCCGAAATATGCGGGCGAGCGTGTGATGCTCCTGTTCACCAACCCGACAGACGTCGAGCGCATTGTTGAAGGCGGCGTGAAGATCACCTCCGTCAACATTGGCGGTATGGCGTTCCGTCAGGGCAAAACGCAGGTGAATAACGCGATTTCAGTCGATGAAAAAGATATCGAAGCCTTCAATAAGCTGAATGCACGCGGTATTGAGCTGGAAGCCCGTAAGGTTTCCACGGATCAGAAACTGAAAATGATGGATTTGATCGGCAAAGTTGGGAAATAACCCAGGCGCTGATTTTTCACATAAAGCTTATGTTATAGGAGAAGTACAATGGAGATTACCACTCTTCAGATTGTGCTGGTGTTCATCGTCGCGTGTATTGCGGGTATGGAATCCGTACTTGATGAATTTCAGTTCCACCGCCCTCTGGTGGCCTGTACGTTGATTGGCGCCGTTCTTGGCGATATGAAAACCGGTATTATCATCGGTGGTACGCTGGAAATGATCGCCCTGGGCTGGATGAACATCGGTGCGGCGGTTGCACCTGATGCCGCGCTGGCATCTATCATCTCAACGGTTCTGGTTATTGCCGGTCACCAAAGCATCGGTGCCGGTATCGCACTGGCTATCCCACTGGCAGCAGCAGGCCAGGTTCTGACCATCATCGTTCGTACTATCACCGTGGCCTTCCAGCATGCGGCGGATAAGGCGGCCGATAATGGCAACCTGACGGCCCTCTCGTGGATCCACGTTTCCTCTCTGTTCCTGCAGGCCATGCGTATTGCTATCCCGGCGGTTATCGTGGCGATCTCTGTAGGTACCAGCGAAGTCCAGAGCATGCTGAACGCGATTCCAGAAGTCGTGACCGGCGGTCTGAACATCGCGGGTGGCATGATCGTGGTAGTCGGTTACGCGATGGTCATCAACATGATGCGCGCAGGCTACCTGATGCCGTTCTTCTACCTCGGCTTTGTTACTGCGGCGTTCACTAACTTCAACCTAGTTGCTCTGGGTGTGATTGGTGCGGTGATGGCGATTCTGTACATCCAGCTGAGCCCGAAATATAACCGCGTCGCGGGTGCACCAGCGCAGGCTGCTGGTAACAACGATCTCGATAACGAACTGGACTAGCAGGTGAGCGAAATGGTTGATATGACAAAAACTACCACTGAGAAAAAACTCACTCCGGGTGATATTCGTGGCGTATTCCTGCGTTCTAACCTGTTCCAGGGGTCATGGAACTTCGAACGTATGCAGGCGCTGGGCTTCTGCTTCTCCATGGTACCGGCCATCAAACGCCTGTATCCGGAAAATAACGAAGCGCGTCGCCAGGCGATTAAACGTCACCTGGAATTCTTTAACACCCATCCTTACGTTGCAGCTCCGGTTCTGGGCGTGACGCTGGCAATGGAAGAGCAGCGTGCAAACGGCGCAGAGATTGACGATGGTGCCATTAACGGTATCAAAGTCGGTTTGATGGGGCCGCTGGCAGGCGTGGGCGACCCAATCTTCTGGGGTACCGTGCGTCCGGTCTTCGCAGCACTCGGCGCGGGCATCGCGATGAGCGGCAGCCTGCTCGGTCCACTGCTGTTCTTCATTCTGTTTAACGCCGTTCGTCTGGCTACCCGTTACTACGGCGTCGCTTACGGCTATCGCAAAGGTGTCGATATCGTTTCTGATATGGGCGGCGGCTTCCTGCAAAAACTGACCGAGGGGGCGTCAATTCTCGGCCTGTTTGTCATGGGGGCACTGGTTAACAAGTGGACGCACGTTAACATCCCGCTTGTCGTCTCGACCATTACCGGTCAGGACGGACAAACGCGTGTGACTACCGTGCAGACCATCCTTGACCAGTTGATGCCGGGCCTGGTGCCGCTGCTGCTGACCTTCGCCTGTATGTGGCTGCTGCGTAAGAAAGTGAACGCCCTGTGGATTATCGTTGGCTTCTTCGTCATCGGTATCGTGGGCTACGCTATCGGCCTGTTGGGTCTGTAAGTTTTTGCTTTATCCGCCGGGGGCTTGCCCCCGGTTTTTTATTCTGGAGGACGAATGACGGTTACGGACATCGTACTGGTTCTGTTTATTGTTGCCCTTCTGGCATACGCCATTTACGACGAATTCATCATGCCGCGCCGCCACGGCGAGACACTGCTTGCCATCCCTCTTCTGCGTCGCGGTCGGGTTGATGCGTTTATCTTCGCCGGTCTGCTCGCCATTCTGATTTACAACAATGCGATGAGCCACGGTGCTTTATTAACCACATGGTTATTATGTGCGCTGGCATTAATGGCGATTTATCTCTTCTGGATCAGAGTGCCAAAGATCCTCTTCAAAAATCATGGCTTTTTCTTCGCCAATGTATGGATAGAATATAACCGTATTAAAGAGATGAATTTATCCGAGGACGGCGTACTGGTAATGCAATTAGAACAGCGACGATTACTCATTCGGGTGAAAAATATTGATGACCTTGAGAAAATATACAAACTAATGGTTAAAACTCAATAGGTTATCATTATAGCAATGGCTATATATTGTCTCCGACTCACCCGAACAATATATAGCCACAGCTATATTCCCTTCAGAATTAACTTATATTCCTTAACGTTATTCTCACCAATAAATCTAAATGAAAATCGTTATCAATTGGTTAATAGAATAATACCTTCCTGTTGTTGTTTTATATTCTCAAAATATGTTAAGGTTGCGCCGTCGTTGGGGAGTAGCCGATTTCCCGTCCCTGGGAAATGTACGTGTCAACATACTCGTTGAAAGACGTGGTGCGTACGGATCGCTTTCTGCACAGTCAGTTCATGTGCACTGAGATCAGGCGAGACCATTGAGACATCAACTGCTGTTTACTGGGGGCAGTGATGTGTCATATGGATATCCCCGGTCTGGACGCTTTAAATGAATATCTCTGCAACGATCCTTCTCGCTTTCGGCATGTCCATGGACGCTTTCGCTGCTTCCATCGGTAAAGGTGCCACACTCCACAAACCTAAATTCTCAGAAGCCCTTCGTACAGGTCTTATCTTTGGCGCTATCGAAACCCTCACCCCGTTGATCGGCTGGGCACTTGGCATGCTCGCCAGTCAGTTTGTGCTGGAATGGAACCACTGGATTGCCTTTATTCTGCTGGCGTTCCTCGGCGGGCGAATGGTTATCGAAGGCTGTCGCGGTAATGCCGATGAAGATGACGCGCCGATCCATCGCCACGGCTTCTGGCTGCTGGTCACCACCGCGATCGCCACCAGTCTGGATGCGATGGCGGTCGGTGTCGGTCTGGCATTCTTGCAGGTCAATATTATCGCCACGGCGCTGGCTATCGGCTGCGCGACGTTGATTATGTCGACGCTGGGAATGATGGTCGGGCGATTTATCGGCCCGCTGTTAGGTAAGCGAGCCGAAATTCTGGGCGGTATTGTTTTAATCGGGATTGGCGGTCAGATTCTCTGGTCGCACTTCTACGGTTAACTCTCGCGCTGCCAGCAATGAAGACCAAAATCTGTCTGGCAGCGGAACACGTCTTGTTTTCCTAAGGTTTCCCACACTTCCGGTTTAGCCCGCCACGCAAATGGCGTCATCTGTAACAGCGCCACTGCCTCTTCACCCGTCAGGCTCATTTCATAGCCCAATGACTGCGCCTGGCGCAGCGTAAAACCGCTAAGCTGTTCAGAATGCGGCGCATGCAGGCGAACCTCATCGTAAATCAGCCCTTTCATTTCCATCAGGTGTTTCGGCCCTGGCGTTACCGTGATGACCCATCCGCCCGGTTTAACCACTCGCGCCAGCTCTTCTGCCTTGCACGGGGCGTAAATACGGATTATAGCGTCCTGGCTGGCATCTTCAAACGGCAGACGATGGCTGGAGGCGACGCAGAAAGTGACCTGCGGATAGCGCTTCGCCGCCGCACGGATCGCTGATTTCGACACATCCAGGCCGACTGTTTGCGCGCCTTTTTCGCTGGCTACCTGGGCAAATGCCGCCGTGTAGTAGCCTTCTCCGCAGCCAATATCGAGCACAGAAGTGGCGTTCTGCTCAAGCAATGTGGTGAGCCACTCAGCGACAGCATCGCGCAGCGGCTGATAATGCCCGGCGTCGAGAAACGCGCGGCGCGCCTGCATCATCTCAGCGGAATCACCCGGATCGCGGGAGCGTTTGTGCTGAACGGGCAGCAAATTCACATACCCTTCTTTCGCCTTGTCAAACCGGTGCCCCTGCGGACAGGTATAGCTATTTTCGTCGTGCGTCAGCAGCGCGTGGCATAAGGGACAACTGAATGACATGGTAACTCCAGACAATATCAAAGGGCGAAAGTGTACCGCTATTCGCCCTGGTATAAAACGCCTGGCTTAACGCATCACGATAAGATGGTTCGAATCAGGCGGTAAACCGTCCGGCTCAACGTTCTCAATGCGCAAAACATCTCCCATAATCTGGCTGAATACCGGTGCAGAGACCGCCCCGCCGTAATAACTGCCGTTTTGCGGATCGTTAATCACCACAGCCAGGGCAAACATCGGATGACTGGCTGGCGCCACGCCTGCCGTGTAAGCGACATATTTGTCGACATACTTTCCGTCATCACCAATCTTTTTCGCGGTACCTGTTTTTATGGCCACCCGATAATCGCGTACCGCCGCTTTAATTCCGCCACCGCCCGGCAGCGCGACGCTCTCCATCATATGTTCCACCTGATGCACAATCTCTTCCGGCATCACCTGGTGCCCCATAACCGGTGGATCGATTCGCGTGATCGACAGCGGCCGCTCCAGGCCATAGCTGCCGATAGTGGCATACACATGCGCCAGCTGCAGCGGCGTGACCATCAGACCATAGCCAAACGCGAAGGTGGCACGATCGAGCTGACTCCAAAATTTACGTTGCGGTAACAGGCCGCTGCTCTCCCCGGTCAGCCCCAGTCCGGTAGACGTCCCAAAACCGAAGCCCTGATAGGTATCCAGCAGATGCTGAATTGGCATCGCCAGTGACAGGCGGGAGACGCCCGTATCGCTCGATTTTTGCAGGATGCCGGTGAGGGACAGCTCCGGATAGTAGCCGACGTCGCGAATGCGGTGGCCGTCGAGCGTATAGGGATGGGTATCAATCACGCTGTCGGGCTGGACGAGGCCCTGCTGGAGCGCGGTCATCAAAACCAGCGGTTTGACGGTTGAGCCAGGTTCGAAGGTGTCGCTGATCGCCCGATTACGGAAATCATTCAGCGTGGCCCCTTCCCTGTTATTCGGATTGAAATCCGGGAAACTCGCCATTGAGAGAATTTCCCCGGTTTGTACGTTGATCAGCACCGCCGCGCCCGACTCAGCTTTGTTCCACGCGACGGCGTTGTCCAGCGCGTCTTCGGTGATGGTCTGGAGTCGCTCGTCGATGCTCAGCTGGATATTGTGCGCAGGAACCGGCGAGACCTCCGTCAGATTCTCGATCACGTGACCGTAGCGATCTTCCCTCACCCGCCGCACGCCAGGTTTACCGGTCAGCTGCGCGTTGAAACTCTTTTCTACGCCTTCAATCCCCTGCCCGTCGATGTTAGTGAATCCGAGCAAATTGGCCGCCACATGCCCGGCGGGATAAAAACGGCGCGATTCGTCGCGCAGATTGATCCCCGGCAGGTTGAGCTTATCGATCCACTGCGCCTGAGAAGGGTCAACCTGACGGGCAAGGTAAATAAAGCGCCCCTGAGGGGTGCTGTTGATCCGCGCAGCCAGGCTGCTCAGCGAAATATGCAGCGCACTGGCAAGCGCCTGCCAGCGGTCATCAAAGCCGACGCCGCCTTTCGCAAGAACCGTTTTCGGATCGGCCCAGACTGCCTGTACCGGCACACTCACCGCCAGCGGACGGCCTTCGCGATCGGTGATCATCCCACGCGGGGCGTTAATCGCCACTTCGCGCAGAGATCGCATATCTTCCTGTTTTACCAGGTTGTCAGGCTTGATGATTTGCAGCCATGCGACGCGGCCCAGCAGAAAGGCAAGACTACCTAGAATGGCGATACACAGCAGGACAAAACGCGCCGGGGTGAAGTTTCCGGCAGGATCAGAGGTTTTCTTTTTCACCCGGACTCCAGGTCAGATTAACAACGCCCTGATTTAACGGGAAAAACGTGACATTAGGTGCGAAAACAATGCTTCTAATCTCGCAGCTTTGCAACAAACTACGAACAGAAGCGAACGGGGTAACATTTTGAAAAAAGAGGATTAAAAAAGCCCCGCATACGCGAGGCTTGATGTCTGAGTGTGAGGCGCCGTAGCGCTTCTAAGTCAGCAGGGATTCGATCAGATAGCGGTTACGTTAACAGCAGCCGGACCTTTCTGGCCGTCCTGAATTTCGAACTCAACGTTCTGGCCTTCAGCCAGAGTTTTGAAGCCGTTACCCTGGATTGCAGAGAAGTGTACGAACACATCTTTGCTGCCGTCAGCAGGAGTAATGAAACCAAAACCTTTAGACTCGTTGAACCACTTAACTTGACCTTTAATCTTTGCCATTTGCAAAATTCCTTAGATTGTTTTCTTAGCCCGCAGGCATTGACATAGATAAAACTGAGACATTACTGCTTGAGGCACTAATATAAGGTTCGGCAGAGAAGCGGTATTCAACGACAACGTGTTTACTCAGGACTTCTTTACTGAAAATGCCACACATAAACAGAACTGTACCTCGTTTGACCCAAAACGTGTTATTACATACAACGATAATTATGGCAAGCCATTTTTAAACGTGTCTAGATCCGCCGCACAAACTCCGATCTCAGCCTGCGACATTATGCATAACTGCTTGCGCGCACTGCCGCCGCCAGACCAAAGCGAACCGCAAGACAGGCGCCAGCGTAGCGCCTGTAATCTAAAGCAATTTTACCTTAGCTCAATCTTTGATATAGATCCAGCCAGCGCCGAAAGTTTAATGAATGCAATGATTGAGTTAGAACAATTTGCGAAAAGTTATGCTGAAATCAACGTAAGGGTTTGAGTTTTACACTGAAATAAACCGGCTATAAATTGTGCGGCTTCATCATATATGTCGGAGATGACAGTTTGGTGTATTGCACCAAAATAATGAAACGTCTTTCATCCTGGTGCAAAAGAAAGCAAGAAAAACGTTTCGATGGAAATACATCTGAGGGACAGGGTTGGAATAGAGAATATATTCAGCGAGGCGGTATTAGATCACAGGGATAAATATTGACCAATTTTCAATATTCTAAACTTGTCGTTAATCCCCGCTTCATTTTCCAGCGCCTGAGTAAGCTCCAGCACCGGCTCGTCGAGGGACTCGTCGGCCAGCTCGAACACACCCCAGTGAATCGGAAATGCGAGCGGCATTCCCATTTGCTGCCAGAGCTTGATGGCAGATTGCGGATCCATATGGTGGGCCGACATGAACCAGCGTGGTGCATACGCCCCGGCGGGCAGTGCAGCGGCGGTAATCTGCCCCAAGCGCTGCGGGATGGCGAGCAGCTCTGGTGTATAACCCGTATCACCGCTAAACCAAAAACGCTGATCTGCCCCTTCAAATACCCAGCCGCACCACAATGAGCGATTTCTGTCCCAGAAAGTGCGCATACTCCAGTGCTGGGCCGGAACGGCGGTCAGCGTAATCCCCTGAAACACAGCGCTCTGCCACCAGTCCAGCTCAAGAATATTTTTAGCACCGCGACGACGAAACCAGTCGCCGAGGCCCAGCGGCACAAATACAGTGAGTTCAGGGAAACGCCGCAACAGGTGGCGGACAGTAGCGGAATCGAGATGATCGTAATGGTTGTGGGAAATCACCAACGCATCAATGTGTGGAAGCGTGTCGACGGTTAAAACCGGGGGTGTCTTGCGTTGCGGTCCAAGAAAAGGGAGCGGCGAGGCGCGTCGGGAAAAAACAGGATCGGTCAGCAAATATTGCCCGCTTAAACGCAGCAGCACACTGGCATGTCCCAGCCACCAGACGCCATCTTCTGGCCGGTCGTTCAGTTCGGCAGGCTGCCACCACTGGCGGATAAATTCGTCATAACCCGGCGTGGGCGGTTTGGGTAATCCCGCCGCTTTGCGCTCCTTGCGCCACCGTTCAACGTCACCGGGCTGATGGCCAGTAAAGTCGAGGTTGCGAAACCCATCGGGAGCATGATGTTTCAGGGAGGGGTTATACCAGGGATTTTTCCAGACCACAGCCACCTCCCCCGCTCATCCGTTAGCGTTCAGCCACCAGACGAATGAAATCATCTTCGTCTTCGTTTACCACTGCTTCAGCGGCTTTTGGGACTTCTTTCTCTTCCGGCTCGTTAGCTTCGCACAGACGACGCAGCAACGCATTCTGGCGTTTCTGCTGATCAAGCAAGGCTTCCAGCAGTTCAATCTGCTCATCCGTGCGAGAACTGGCGCGATTCACAAAGAACCACAGCGCCAGGCCGATAATCATCACGACCAGAGAGATCGCCAGTGAGGCTACGTTCAGTAGCCCCGAATTCAGTAACTCACCCATTTTACCACCTCAATAAAAACGCCATTTTAGCACTGACGCAGAGGAAGGGTACCATCTGTTAGAAAAATGAATACTACCAGGGGATGAATTGATTTATTGCGCAAATGCCGCTAAAAAACTGTACATCCTGATCGCACATGACATTGATCGTCTGTGTCCACAAAATGACACAGGCAATCAGTACAACAACCAGAATTACCCAGCGAAACTTTTTCACTCCACACTCCGTCTTTTGACCTGATATGACCAGGTTATCACGGTTATCTTAAACAAGGGCTAACTGTACCTGCATCAGAAAATTTTCGGAATCATGCACTTGTTTCATAGAGTAAAACTATTACGCTTAATAGCATTATTAGCAAAAAAATGAGGCATTCATGCGCATCATTATTCGGACAATTATTGTCCTGGCCATTTTATGGATTGGTTTATTACTGACGGGATACGGCGTGCTGGTGGGAAGCACAGAAAATGCGGCAGGACTGGGGATTCAGTGTAAATATCTGACTGCCCGAGGCACCAGTACCGCGCAATATCTCCACAGCGACAGCGGAATTATTGGTTTATCAAACTGCCCGGTTCTGCGCAAAAGCGAGACAGTGATCGACAACGGATAAGTCGATTGACTCACGGATACAGAAACGCCGCATTTTCAGCGGCGTTTTTTATTGTTGAATTCAGAACGGATAGTCGTTGTAACCCATTTGTTCTGAAATCTTGCGTGCTGCGGTGTGCAGCATGGCAACATACTCGTGCAGACGCTCTTCAGAGAAGCGCAGCGTCGGGAATGAAATGCTCAGGCCTGCAATGACGACACCGAAGCGGTCAAACACTGGAACGCCGATACAACGCAGCCCCTCTTCCTGCTCCTGATTGTCTTCGCCGTAACCCTGCTCACGCACGTGATCCAGCACGGCCAGCAACTCTTCAGTGCTGGTGATAGTGCGCTCGGTGCTTCGTTTGTATTCCACACCTTCAAGGATCTCTTTGACTTCCTCGCGATCGCGCCACGCCAACAGCACTTTACCGATGGCGGTACTGTAGAGCGGGTTACGACGACCAATGCGCGAATACATGCGCAGGTTGTACATAGAGTCGATTTTATGGATGTAGACAATGCTGTCTTCATCCAGCGCGCCCAGGTGGACGGTCTCTTTCGTTAAGCGTGAAAGCTCGCGCATCTGAATGTCCGCGCTGCGGATCAGATCGACGTTTTGCAGCGCGCGGGCACCGAGTTCGAACAGTTTCAGGGTCAGAGAATATTTCTCTGATTCACCTTCCTGTGCGACATAACCCAGGGATTTCATGGTTTGCAGAAAGCGATAAACGGTGCTTTTTGACATCATCACACGCTGCGATAACTCTGTAATACCAATTTCGCGCTCTTCACCCAGCGCCTGTAAGATGCCAAACACCTTCAGCACGGAAGAAACAGAATCTGGCTGCTTATCCAAATCTGCGATTGCCATTTATCACCTCATTGAGAGTGTTTTATAAAAATCAGAACCGGTTTTTATTATAAATTCGTGACCGAGATGCTGCAATCAATCTGCGTTTACTTCGTTACAAATCTGCGACATAAAACCGAAATAACAGTGCTAAAATAGTGATTCTGATAATAATATCACTCTGAGCGTTTCATTTCCCATGGAAAAACTGTCCTCTGATGGCTTGCCCTTACCGCAACGGTACGGCGCGATCGCGACCATTATCATTGGTATTTCAATGGCGGTGCTTGATGGTGCCATAGCCAACGTGGCGCTCCCGACCATCGCCAGCGACCTGCACGCGTCTCCCGCCAGCTCCATTTGGGTGGTCAATGCTTACCAGATCGCCATCGTAGTTTCACTGCTTTCATTCTCGTTTCTCGGCGACATGTTCGGCTATCGCCGCGTCTACCAGTGCGGGCTGGTCGTCTTTACCCTGACCTCTCTTTTTTGCGCTCTGTCTGACTCGCTGCACACCCTGACATTTGCGCGTATTGCGCAGGGGTTTGGCGGGGCAGCGCTGATGAGCGTCAATACCGCGCTGATCCGCCTGATATACCCTCAGCGCCAGCTTGGGCGCGGGATGGGGATTAACTCTTTCATTGTCGCAGTCTCGTCTGCCGCCGGGCCGACTATCGCGGCAGCGATTCTCTCGGTGGCGTCGTGGCAGTGGCTGTTCCTGATTAACGTTCCGCTGGGGATTATCGCCCTGCTCTTTGCTCTGCGCTATTTGCCTGAAAACAGTGCTAAGAGCGCGATGCCGCGTTTCGATCTTCCCAGTGCAGTGATGAATGCCCTGACCTTTGGTCTCCTGATCACGGCGCTGAGCGGATTTGCTCAGGGACAATCACTCACGCTCATTGCGGCTGAAATCGTCGCGATGCTGATCATCGGCTACTTTTTCGTGCGCCGTCAGCTGGCGTTGCCCGTCCCTCTTTTGCCTGTTGATCTGCTGCGTATTCCGCTCTTTTCTCTTTCCATCGGGACGTCCATCTGCTCGTTCTGCGCCCAGATGCTGGCGCTGGTTTCGCTGCCCTTTTTCTTGCAAGGGGTGATTGGACGAACGGAAGTGGAGACCGGGCTGCTGCTGACCCCCTGGCCGCTGGCAACCATGGTGATGGCCCCGCTTGCGGGCTATCTCATTGAACGCGTTCATGCGGGTTTACTGGGTGCGCTAGGACTGGTGGTGATGGCAACCGGGCTATTCGCGCTGGCGATGTTGCCTTCTGCGCCAACGGATCTGGATATTATCTGGCGAATGGTACTGTGCGGAGCCGGTTTTGGTCTGTTCCAGTCACCGAACAACCACACCATCATTACTGCCGCACCGCGCCATCGCAGCGGCGGCGCCAGTGGAATGCTCGGCACCGCGCGCCTGTTAGGTCAAAGCTCTGGTGCCGCACTGGTGGCGCTGATGTTTAACCTTGCCGGGCAGAATGGCACACATCTGGCCCTGTTTACCGCCGGAACGTTGGCGACTATCGCCGCCATTATCAGCGGTCTGCGCGTGACGCAACCCCGAGCTCAGGCATAAAAAAAGCCGGGCGGCAATGTCTGCTCAACCCGGCTTCTTTCTCATACTGCTCGCTTACTTGATGTATTCCCCACTGCGCAGCGCTTCGATACGTTTATCCAGCGGCGGGTGAGTCATGAACAGTTCGCTCAGCGATTTCGATTTACCATTGATGCAGAATGCCATCATGCTGGTCGCTTCCTGCGGTTCGTAGCTGGTTTTCAGACGCTGAAGCGCAGCAATCATCTTCTCGCGGCCTACCAGTTTTGCCGAGCCCGCATCCGCATGGAACTCACGATGACGGGAGAACCACATGGTAATAATGCTCGCCAGAATACCGAACACCAGCTCCAGCACTGTCGCGACAGCGAAGTAAATCAGCGGGTTGCCGTTGCTCTCTTCACCTTCATCACGATTTCCGCCCATAAATCCGGCAGCAATCTGCGCCAGGATACGAGAGATGAAGATAACGAAGGTGTTTACCACGCCCTGAATCAAGGTCATGGTGACCATGTCACCGTTGGCGATGTGGCTGATTTCATGGGCAATAACTGCTTCCGCTTCGTCACGGCTCATGTTCTGCAACAGACCGGTGCTCACGGCCACCAGCGAGGCATCGCGGCGCGCACCGGTAGCAAAGGCGTTAATGTCCGGCGCGTGGTAAATCGCCACCTGCGGCATAGCAATACCCGCCTGGCGAGACTGTTGTGCCACCGTATTCATCAGCCACTGTTCCATATCGTTACGTGGCTGCTCGATCACTTCCCCACCGACCGATTTCAGTGCCATCCACTTGGACATCAGCAGCGAAATAAACGATCCACCAAAACCGAACAGCAGCGCCATAATCAGCAGACCTTGAACGCTGCTCGATTGGATCCCTGTCAGGCTTAGCACAAGCCCGAAAACCACCATAACCGCAAGGTTGGTGACCAGGAAGAGCGCGATTCGCATCATAATTTTCTTTTAACCTCTGTTTAACAAAACGCACTATGCGATTACCCACATCGTATGGGTATTGTGGCCATTTTCAAGGATTCAGGGGGCGTAAGTCACCAGAAAGACACAACTTTACATTGTTTATGGGCTTGCTGACGGGAGGATGCAGAACTAAAAAAAACAGGCACAATTTCTTGTGCCTGTTGAGGTGTTATTTTGCCGGAGCGGGCTGAACGGCGGGCTTGCTCTTTTCCTGGTTTGCCAGGTCGAGAGCGATATGCACCGTCTCATCCAGATACGGATCGGGCTCCTGGTAATCCTTCGGCAGGTCATCCAGGTTTTTCAGTAACGGCTTGCCTTCACGTTTAAAGCGATCGTTGATGCGTGCCAGACGCGTGGCATCATCTTCGTTGTTCTCTTTTTCACGCTGAGCGAAGTTAAGCGAGACGATATTCCGTTTTTCTTTCAGGGCATTAAAGCGAGCAATGTCCTTCATGATGTACTGGAATTCCGGATCTTTCGCGATGCGATCGTTATGCGCTTTCAGCAGCTCAGGACCAAACTGGGTCATGTCGCCCGCTTTTACGAAGGTGGCAGCATTAATGCTGTCCCACGGCAACGCGTTATCTTCAAACTTCTCGCCCGTTTCCGTCTCTTCGGTACCGGTCGGCATCATGATGTCCGGGGTCACGCCTTTACGTTGCGTACTGCCGCCATTCACGCGATAGAACTTCTGAATGGTGTACTGTACGGAACCCAGCGCAGGCCACTCAGGACGCAGCATCTGATCGTAAATACGGTTAAGGGAACGGTACTGCTGCACCGTGCCTTTACCGAAGGTTGGTTCACCCACAATCAGCGCACGACCATAGTCCTGCATCGCCGCGGCAAAGATTTCTGATGCTGAGGCGCTAAAGCGATCGACCAGCACCACCAGCGGACCTTTGTAGTACACGACACCATCGGTATCGGCGTCTTCACGCACTTTACCGTTGTTATCGCGAACCTGAACAACCGGACCAGATGGGATAAACAGGCCAGAAAGCGAAACCGCTTCGGTCAGTGCCCCACCGCCGTTGGTACGCAGGTCGATAATCACGCTGCTGACATTCTGCTTTTCAAGCTTCTGCAACTGGACTTTGACATCGTCTGTCAGGCCAACGTAGAAGCCCGGAATATCAAGCACGCCGACTTTTTCTTTGCCGACGGTTTTCACGGACATTTTCACAGCGCGATCTTCAAGACGAATGCGCTCACGCGTCAGGGTCACGATACGGGTTTTGGTGCCTTTACCCGCAGGCAGGATCTCAAGGCGAACCTTGCTGCCTTTCGGGCCTTTGATCTGCGCGACCACGTCATCCAGACGCCAGCCGATCACATCAACCATGTTCTGGCCCGTTTGACCGACGCCGACGATACGATCGCCTACGCTAATCGCTTTACTTTTCGACGCCGGGCCGCCTGCCACCATGGAGTTGATGACCGTATAGTCTTCATCCATTTGCAGCACCGCACCAATCCCTTCCAGAGACAGGCTCATCTCGGTATTGAATTGTTCAGTGTTGCGTGGGGAGAGGTAGTTCGTGTGCGGGTCGATTTCGTGAGCAAAGGCGGTCATCGCCAGGGAGAACACGTCTTCACTGTTGGTCTGTGCCAGACGACGAATGGCTGATTTGTAACGACGGGTCAGCGTTTCGCGGATCTCTTTCTCATCTTTACCGGTGAGTTTGAGGCTCAGCTCATCGAATTTCACTTTGCCGTCCCACAGCGCATTCAGCTCGGCTTCGTCTTTCGGCCAGGGCGCTTTGCTGCGGTCAAGATTAAAGTTGTCGTTGCCGGTAAAGTCCATTGGACGTTCCAGCACTTTCAGCGCGTATTGATAACGTTCAAAACGACGCTTCTGGGATAGGTTGTAGAGATCGTAGAACAGGTCGAGTTTACCGCTGCGCAGCTCATCGCCCACGTCGGTTTTACGTTTAGCGAACTGTTCAATATCACTGGCCAGCAGCACGTTGTGGCTGTAATCCAGCAGGTTCAGATACCGATCGAAAATCTTAGCCGAAAAGGCCTGATCGAGATCGAACTGACGATAATGTGAACGGGTGAAGCGCGAAGTGACGCGCTCACTGACCGTTGCGTGCTGGGTCTCTTCCTTTAAAACCGGGATTTGATCCGCACGCGTTATATCGTCCACTGCGAAGGCGTGGCCTGTTATTGCAAACAGGCCAGCCAGCGCGGTGATCTTAAAAAGAGTGTTCATGCCAGGCTTGGCCTCCGTTTCAGAACACCAGGTGTTCTGCGCGTACAATCATTGACATACCAGAAGTCAGCTGTACACGAACGCCATCTTTGGTGATTTCGAGTACGGTGGCGTCCATCGCATTGTTACCCGCTTTCACCTTCAGAGCCTGACCGACGCTCAGGGCGTTGATGTCAGAAACTGGAGTGTGGCGTTGTTCTTCGCGAGGCGCACGCTGTGCTTTAGCGGCTGGTTTATCAGCACGCGGTTTGCGATCGCTGTTCTCACTACGACGTGGAGCAGGACGCGGTTTACGCTCACGGCGAGGCGCTTCTTCTTGGCCATTTGCCGCAGCAGCTTCGCGTTTTTTCGCCTGCTGCTCAGCACGCTGTGCCTGAACACGCGCTTTGGCCTCTTCAAGCTGCTTACGTGCGTGCTCAACGTGCTGCTCGTCCAGCTCACCGCAAGGGTTGCCGTCGAGATCGACACGGGTCGCGCCCAGCTTGATACCGTAAAGGTAACGCCAGCTTGAAGTATAAAGACGTAAGGCAGAACGCAGTTGAGTTTTGCTGAGATTCATCTCACCCTCAACGCGCGCTACCAGATCCTGAAAAATACCAATTTTCAGGGGACGAGCTTCGCCTTCAGCAGTGAAACACTGTGGGAAACGCTCAGCCAGAAAGGCAATGACTTCTTTACTACTGTTCAACTTAGGTTGATTTTCCATGAAATTTCCTGATTACAACGGACGTTGCCAACTAGCCGCAGGCATGAACAGGCGACATTATAATGACGCCATCAGTAAATGCTACGTTATCCGTTGATTATCCTGCGACGCTCGCAAAGAATTTTTGATAATCGGTCGCGTTTAATACGTTTTCGAGATTAGCGACCAGTTCGCGCAGCCCTTGTTCGTCCTCGGCGCTAAAGCGTCCAAAGACCGTGCTGTCGATATCCAGTACGCCAATAATCTGATTTTTCACGGTCAGCGGCAGAACGATTTCGGAGTTACTCGCCGAATCGCACGCAATGTGCCCGTCGAAGGCATGCACATCTTCAACACGCTGAACCTGATTTTGCGCCACCGCAGTTCCACAAACACCACGCCCCACAGGGATCCGCACGCAGGCAAGCTTGCCCTGGAAGGGTCCGAGCACCAGCGTTTCCCCTTCCAGAAGGTAGAAACCAGCCCAGTTCACATCCGACAGACGCTCAAACAGCAGCGCACTGGTGTTGGCCAGTGTCGCTAAAAAACTGGTCTCACCTGTCATCAATGCCTGGAAATCGCGGTTCAAATCCGCGTAGAATTCTGTTTTGTTCATTAATCAATCACTTGGTTGTCGTACAAAAAAGAGAGCATAGCCTAATAAAATAAACATTAAATGCGCTCATTCTCAAGATGAATCCCAAGATGAGTTAATATAACGTTAATTAATCCTTTAATGCGCGACTGATGGCACTCAATACTCCAAGAATTACGCCGGCAAAAAAGATCACTGTCCACTCGGTCAGCGATGCGCTGCCTCGTGAACATTATCAGCGTTGTCCGCAGTGCGATACGCTTTTTATGTTGCCGAAGATGAAATCGCATCAGAGTGCGTATTGCCCGCGCTGCGACGCTAAAATTCGCGATGGACGCGACTGGTCTCTCACCCGTCTGGCGGCGATGGCCGTCACCATGCTCCTGCTGATGCCCTTCGCCTGGGGCGAACCGCTGCTCAAATTGTACCTGCTCGGCGTGCGTATCGACGCCAACCTGCTGATGGGGATCTGGCAAATGACCCAGCAGGGCGATCCTCTGACCGGCGCAATGGTGCTGTTTTGCACCGTCGGCGCGCCGTTAGTGCTGGTGGCTGCCATTGCCTATCTCTGGTTTGGCAATATTCTGGGCATGAATCTCCGCCCGGTCCTGCTGATGCTCGAGAAGCTCAAAGAGTGGGTGATGCTGGATATCTATCTGGTCGGCATCGGCGTGGCGTCGATTAAGGTACAGGACTACGCTTTTTTACAGCCCGGCATCGGCCTGTTTGCCTTTGTCGCGCTGGTATTACTGAGCATCATGACGCTGATCCATCTGAATGTGGAACAACTCTGGGAGCGCTTTTATCCTCAGCGCCCGGCGACGCGGCCTGATCCCAGTCTGCGCGTCTGCCTCGGCTGCCATTTTACCGGCCTGCCCGACGCACGGGGTCGCTGCCCGCGCTGTCACATTCCGTTACGTCTGCGCCGTAAGCAAAGCCTGCAAAAATGCTGGGCCGCACTGATTGCCTCCATCGTGCTGCTGCTTCCCGCTAACCTGTTACCGATTTCGATCATTTACGTTAACGGTGCGCGGCAGGAAGACACTATCATGTCGGGGATTGTGTCACTGGCGAGCAGTAACTTTGCCGTGGCGGGAGTGGTCTTTATTGCCAGTATCCTTGTGCCCTTTACCAAAGTTCTGGTTATGTTCACCTTGCTCATCAGCATTCAGTTTAAGTGTGAGCAAGGGTTACGCACGCGGATCCTGTTACTGCGGTTTGTGACCTGGATTGGCCGCTGGTCGATGCTCGATCTGTTTGTTATTTCGTTGATGATGTCGCTGATCAATCGCGATCAGTTACTCGCTTTTACCATGGGACCCGCGGCTTTTTATTTCGGCTCTGCGGTGATATTGACTATTCTTGCAGTGGAATGGCTGGATAGCCGCTTACTTTGGGATGCACATGAGTCAGGAAACGCCCGCTTCGACGACTGAAGCGAGAATTAAAACAAAACGCCGCATTTCGCCATTCTGGTTGCTGCCCGTCATCGCATTGATGATTGCGGGCTGGCTGATCTGGACGAGCTATCAGGATCGCGGCAATACCATCACCATTGACTTCCAGACGGCGGACGGCATCGTCGCAGGGCGTACCCCTGTGCGCTTCCAGGGCGTCGAAGTGGGAACCGTCGAGGATATCCGGCTCGGTAAAGATCTGAACAAAATTCAGGTTCGCGCCAGTATTAAAGCCGATATGCAAGACTCCCTGCGCAGTGATACGCAGTTCTGGCTGGTGACACCTAAAGCCTCTCTGGCGGGCGTTTCCGGGCTGGACGCGCTGGTCGGCGGGAACTATATCGGCATGATGCCCGGTAAAGGTGAGCCGCAGGACCATTTCACCGCGCTGGACACCCAGCCAAAATACCGTCTGAACAATGGCGATCTGATGATCCATCTGCATTCGCCGGATTTAGGCTCACTCAACAGCGGATCGATCGTCTACTTCCGTAAAATTCCGGTTGGGCGCGTGTATGACTACGCCATTAACCCCAACAAACAGGGCGTGACTATCGACGTCCTGATCGAGCGGCGCTTCACCGGCCTGGTGAAAAAAGGCAGCCGCTTCTGGAATGTGTCAGGCGTGGATGCCGACGTCAGTTTCAGCGGCGCGAAAGTGAAGCTCGAAAGCCTGGCGGCGCTGGTTAATGGGGCTATCGCCTTCGACTCACCGGAGAACTCTGATGCAGCCACTGCCGATGATAACTTCGGGCTGTACGCCGATCTGGCCCACAGCCAGCGCGGCGTCATTGTCAAACTGGCCCTCTCCGACGCCAAAGGGCTGAACGCCGGTTCAACGCCGTTAATGTATCAGGGGTTGCAGGTGGGCCAGCTCACCAAACTGACGCTGAACCCTGGCGGCTCCGTGACCGGCGAAATGACGGTGGACCCGAGCGTGGTCGACCTTCTGCGTGAAAAAACGCGCATCGAGTTGCGGAACCCGAAAATCTCGTTGAGTGACGCCAGCATCAGCAGCCTGCTGACGGGCAGCACCTTTGAGTTGATCCCAGGGGAAGGCCAGCCTAACAACAATTTCGTTATCGCCCCCGCCGATAAAGCCTTACTGCAAAAACCCGGCGTAATGACACTGACCCTGACGGCACCTGAAAGCTACGGTATCGAAGCCGGTCAGCCGCTGATTCTGCACGGCGTGCAGGTCGGCCAGGTTCTGGAACGCAAGCTGACGGAAAAAGGTGTCACCTTCTCCGTCGCCATCGATCCGCAATACCGGGATCTGGTACACGGCGACAGCAAATTTGTGGTTAACAGCCGGGTAGACGTTAAAGTCGGGCTGGACGGCGTCGAGTTCCTCGGGGCCAGCGCCAGCGAATGGATCAACGGCGGCGTTCGTATTCTGCCTGGCCAGAAAGGTGAGATGCGCGACAGCTATCCGCTGTACGCCAATCTGGACAAAGCAATTGAAAACAGCTTAAGCGATATGCCGACCACCACCCTCACCCTGCGCGCCGACACGCTGCCGGACGTGCAGGCCGGGTCCGTGGTGCTGTACCGCAAGTTTGAAGTGGGCGAAGTGATCACCGTGCGCCCACGCGCCGACGCGTTTGATATCGAACTGCATATTAAACCGGAGTACCGCAATCTGCTGACCGCCAACAGCGTCTTCTGGGCCGAAGGTGGCGCGAAAGTGCAGCTTAACGGCAGCGGCCTGACCGTGCAGGCCTCTCCCCTCTCCCGCGCGCTGCGGGGTGCCATTAGCTTCGATAATTTAAGCGGTGCAGGGGCCAATCAGCGCAAAGGCGATAAACGCATTCTCTATCCATCAGAAACGGCGGCGCGCGCAGTGGGCGGCCAGATTACGCTCCACGCCTTTGATGCAGGCAAACTCTCTGAAGGGATGCCGATTCGCTATCTGGGCATTGATATCGGGCAGCTCCAGAAGCTGACCCTGATTACCGCGCGTAACGAAGTGCAGGCCACTGCGGTGCTGTATCCGGAGTACATGCAAAACTTTGCCCGCAACGGCACGCGCTTCTCGGTGGTGACACCGCAGATCTCTGCCGCCGGCGTTGAGCATCTCGATACCATTCTCCAGCCGTACATTAACGTCGAGCCGGGAAACGGTAACGTGCGCCGCGACTTTGAGCTGCAGGAAGCGACCATCACTGACTCGCGCTATCTGGACGGGCTGAGCATTGTGGTCGAAGTCCCGGAAGCTGGCTCAATGAGTATCGGCACGCCGGTGCTGTTCCGTGGAATTGAGGTGGGTACCGTCACCGGCCTGACGCTGGGAACTCTGTCAGATCGCGTGATGGTGGGTCTGCGCATCAGCGAGCGCTACCAGCATCTGGTGCGCAACAACTCCGTCTTCTGGCTGGCATCGGGATATTCCCTCGATTTCGGTCTGACCGGCGGCGTGGTGAAAACCGGGACCTTTAATCAGTTCATTCGCGGCGGGATCGCCTTTGCGACTCCACCAGGCACACCGCTCGCACCGAAAGCGCAGCCGGGCAAACACTTCCTGTTGCTCGAAAGCGAACCGAAAGAGTGGCGTGAATGGGGCACCGCGCTGCCACGTTAATCATCAGCTCCGGTGTCAACGCACCGGAGCCTTTATGGTACACTGCGCGCCTTATCTACTCCCTGTGGTACGCCCGTGGCTCAACATTCTGCTTTTCTTCCTGACGAATTCCTGGCGCAAATGCGCGAGGCACTTCCCGCTCATCTCTCAATGGATGATTTTATCGCCGCCTGCCAGCGTCCGCTGCGTCGCAGCATCCGCGTCAATACGCTTAAAATCAGCGTGGCCGATTTCCTGGCACTGGTTTCGCCCTACCGCTGGCAACTGACGCCGGTGCCCTGGTGTGCGGAAGGATTCTGGATTGAGCGTGATGACGAAGATGCCCTGCCGCTGGGAAGCACCGCCGAACATCTAAGCGGGCTGTTTTATATTCAGGAAGCCAGCTCTATGCTGCCCGTTGCCGCGCTGTTTGCCGACGAAAATCAGCCACTGCGCGTGATGGACGTGGCGGCCGCACCAGGGTCTAAAACCACACAGATCGCCGCCCGCATGGGTAATCAGGGCGCAATTCTCGCCAATGAGTTTTCGGCGAGCAGGGTAAAAGTTCTGCACGCGAATATCAGCCGCTGTGGGATCAGCAACGTCGCCCTGACCCACTTCGATGGCCGTGTCTTTGGTGCCGCCGTGCCAGAATCTTTCGATGCCATCCTGCTGGACGCCCCGTGCTCGGGCGAAGGCGTGGTGCGTAAAGATCCCGATGCGCTTAAAAACTGGTCTGTCGCCAGCAATCTTGAGATCGCCGCCACCCAGCGCGAGCTGATTGACAGCGCCTTTCATGCTCTGCGCCCGGGCGGAACACTGATTTACTCCACCTGCACCCTGAACCGCGATGAAAACGAATCCGTGTGCCTGTGGCTAAAAGAGCAGTATCCGCAGGCCGTCGAATTCCTGCCGCTGAATGCGCTTTTCGAGGATGCCAAAGCGGCGCTGACTCCCGAAGGTTTCCTGCACGTGTTCCCGCAGATTTTCGACTGCGAAGGGTTTTTCGTCGCGCGACTGCGTAAAACAGCGGCGATCGACGCCTTACCGGCACCTAAATTTAAAGTTGGCAATTTCCCGTTCGCCCCGCTGAAGGGCCGTGAAACCGCGCAGATTACCGAAGCGGCACAAAAAGTCGGCCTTCACTGGGAGGAAAACCTTCGCCTGTGGCAGCGCGACAAAGAGATCTGGCTCTTCCCGGTCGAGATCGAACCGCTGATTGGCAAAGTGCGCTTCTCCCGTATCGGCATGCGCCTGGCCGAAGTGCATAACAAAGGCTATCGCTGGCAGCATGAGGCCGTTATCGCCCTCGCCGGTAGCGACAATACGTTTGAACTGACCCACAAAGAGGCAGAAGAGTGGTATCGCGGCCGCGACGTCTATCCGGAACAGACGCCACCGACTGACGAAATGATCGTCACTTATCAGGGCTTCCCGCTGGGTCTGGCGAAGAAAGTCGGCTCACGCCTGAAGAACAGCTACCCGCGTGAACTGGTTCGCGATGGTCGCCTGTTTACCGGTAACGATCTCAGCGATTAAAAAACAGCACATTTTCACTGGCACTTTTGCTCTCCTGCACTACGCTGAAAAATGGGCGACAACACTGGTCGTACCAGATTTTCAGCAAACCTGCGGAGAGCATTATGACGAAAACCAGCGTGCGTATTGGCGCTTTTGAGATCGACGATGCAGAATTGCGCGGCGATAATCAGGGCGATCGAACGTTAACCATTCCCTGTAAATCCGATCCCGATTTATGTATGCAGCTTGATGCCTGGGACGCTGACACCAGCATTCCGGCTATCCTGGATGGCGAACATTCCGTGCTATACCGTGAACATTACGATCAGCAGTCCGATGCCTGGGTCATGCGCCTTGCCTGATGCCAATAGAACCCGCCCGAAGGCGGGTTATTTATGCCCCTCGATTTCCCCTGCGACAAATCCTCCCCTACACTAACCATTCGGAAGCCAGATTCAGAGGATGAGATGTTCGCACTGGTACTGTTTGTTTGTTACCTGGACGGCGGCTGCGACGACATCGTGATTGATGTCTACAACACCGAGATGCAGTGTGTTGCCTCGAAAAAAGAGCAGCGAATTCGTCACGGCGGTTGTTACCCTGTCGAGGAGTTTATCGATAGCTTCTGGACACCGGCTCAGGAGTACAGTGACTTTTAGCTACTGGAGCTGGGCGAGCGTCAGCGTGCCGCCAAACACGGCGCCGGTGTCGATATAGTGCATATTGTCGAAATCACAGCGCTTCGCAAGCGGCGTGTGACCAAACCAGAAATGATCCGCGCCGCTAATCCCTTCACCTTTGCCCGCCATCAGGCCCGTTAACCGCGAGCGATCCCACAGCACACGGTGCTGACTGACGGGCTTACCGCGAAGATAAGTGTCCGCTGGGTAATCGGCATGAGCCACCACATTTATCCCGCGGGTGCAGATTATTTCAATAATTAGTGGTAATTGCCGGCACGCATCGAGCAATGCAATGGCGTCTAATTTTTGCGGGTTCGTCAGACGGGAAAACCATATACCCCCATTGAGGGTCCAGAGAGCAAAATCGTTATTACTGAGCGCGTCAATCGCCATTTGCTCATGATTCCCCCGCACCGCGCGAAACCATTTTTCGCGTATGAGTTGCAGAGATTTAACGCTCTCCGGCCCGCGATCAATCAGGTCGCCCACCGAAATAAGTAAATCCTCATAGGGATTAAAATGGCGCTGTTTTAATTCATCCATAAGCGGGTGGTAGCAACCATGAATGTCGCTCACGACCCAGATATGACGCCACTGTTGACCATCAAGTATTTGGTACATAGCCCCTCCATAAAGAAGTATAGCGAATACCCGATTTTCGGGATCTGGCGTCATAATGTTGCTAACTTCAATCGAAATTAAACGAAGCCGAAATAAAGGTTTAGCAACTCTTAAATCGTTACATCCTGGCCCTTAGAATAGAATCAGAATTCTTAAGAGGTCACCATCGTGTCGAACACCAGCCTGCAAATTGATGTGCCAGAGGCACAGCCTGCCAATATTATTTCCTCTCTGACAACGGGTCAGCTTATCCCTGGCCCAATCTGGAGAAAGCGCGATTATCGGATTAAGTTCTTTCTGCGCTCACTGCTGTTCTGGTCTTCGACAAACCGCATGCTAAGTGCGCTGGCTCATCGCGCCGATTTTGACCGTTTGCTGGCAGCGCAGGTCACCCTGCCGAGCAAAACCCATCGTCAGTACCTGACGCGCGGGATAAATGCTAATCAGCGTGCCGAGGCGATCGTCCGCCACTATGAGTGGATCGATGCCCTGCCGGATACCCGTCTGGCCAATGCGTTCACTCATCCGGTGGCTCAGCCGGTGGTTCACTTCCAGGCCAAAGATGACGCGCGCTACAGCGTTTATGCCTCATCCGCCAGCAAAGCGGAGCGCGAAGGTGAAAGCACGCTGTGGCTGCGTGATGAAGAGGACACCCTGCTGGCAAGCCTGACCTTCAGCGTGGTTCCTGAGGGCGAGCATTCGGCGCTGGTCGTTGGTGGACTGCAAGGCCCACGTCGCGGAGTGACGCGTGAAACGATC
Source organism: Lelliottia sp. 489 (assembly GCF_050435885.1). Taxonomy (NCBI): domain Bacteria; kingdom Pseudomonadati; phylum Pseudomonadota; class Gammaproteobacteria; order Enterobacterales; family Enterobacteriaceae; genus Lelliottia; species Lelliottia sp. 489. The sequence goes on from NZ_JBNDLC010000001.1 coordinate 937,190, forward strand.
AAGAAAGCGACCCGCGCCTGCCACGGCCTGTTCCCGAAACGGGTGCTGATGGAGGTCATTTTTAACCTCGCCGCTCATAGCGATATAAAATCCATTTACGGCGTCAGCGACGAAGGGCACGTCTTCCGCGCCCTGCGCTATCGCCTGAGCAAAGGCCGTCATTTCCACGCCAGCTACGACGAATTCTGGGCCTCTATCGACGGACAGAAAGTCTCCAGCTTCCGCTGGCAGTTGCCGCTGCAGATGGAGCGTAAATCTCTGGAAGAGATTGCCAGCAAAAAACGCGCAGAATATCGCCGCCGTTTTGGCCTGCTGGATGAAATTGCCGATGCGATTAACGCTCGCTTTTAATCTGTGTGGTGGCGTTCGCCTTCGCACAAAAATTTAACAAAACCGCCAAAAAGCGCTGGACTTTCGCCCGTCTGATTGTGGTATGGTTAAATCAGAGGCGCAGGACGTTCCTCATCTGTCATGAGTGAGAGCAGGAAAAGACTTTTACTTTCATGCAGATAAAAAGAGACCGAATACGATTCCTGTATTCGGTCCAGGGAAATGGCTCTTGGGAGAGAGCCGTGCGCTAAAAGTTGGCATTAATGCAGGCTCAAGTCGCCTGACACTTTAAGAATAGATGACGACGCCAGGTTTTCCAGTCCGCAGCAAAAGTGGCCAGAAAATTTCACGTTCGAGCATCCTGAAACGAAAAAACCGCAGTACTTCCTGTAAGAAGACTGCGGTTTTTTTATTGGAAAGCAGAGACTAGCACAGCGTCTCAGCTCGCTCGATAAAGGGTGCAAGACTCATCTTCTGGCTCGGGTTTTGCGGGTCGTCAATCTGGATGATACTGATAGGCTGACCGTTGCTTTTGCCGCTGGCGACCTGCTTCTCGGCGACGTCATTCAGCGGATACTGCACCAGCGTGCTCGGGTTGATGGCGTACAGCGCATGGCCCGGACGGCAGGTCAGCATCACCTCTTCACGGTTAAAGGCCCATTTGTCTTTACCCACCTCGAAGCGACTCACGGTAATCACCTGCGGGGCGGCAAACGCGGAACCGGCGCACGCCAGCAATACGAGAGAAAGGACTGTTTTTTTCATACGTTTTAAACCTTGTCAGAAAGGCTCCCAGGTCGCGAAAAGACTGACGATTGCCAGCACCAGCGCGCCCAGAACCACCTCAGCCTGTGTCATCCAGATAAAGAATTGTTGTTCGCGCCCCGATTCAGGACGAAATCGTGGCACCAGAAAATACCGATTCAGCAGCGCAATTACCACCATCATCGCCACCAGCGCACATTTCAACAACAGCAGTTGCCCGTATTCCGTGCGCCACGGCCAGTTCAGCCCGAGGATCAGCAGCATATTGATGACCCCGGTCAGGATCACACTCGCCACAGCATAATGTCCCACGCGGGAAAAACGCATCATGGTATAGATAGCCGGAACGCGCCAGCGCCCTTTCGCCAGCCGCATACAAAAGACGAGTGGCAGTAATGCGCCCACCCAGGTGGCTGCGCTGAGCAGATGGACTGCGTGGTTCAGGCGCTGCACGATCCCCGCAACTCCATCACGCATCGCCGCATGGCCGACTCCCGCCAGCAAAATAAACTGGCCGATAGCAAGCAACAGCAGCAGGCGCGCGCTTTTCGCGGGTGCGATCCAGGCCGCGCAAGCGGTCAGGACCGCAAAGACGATTTGCCACAGCCAGACGCCGCCAAAGCGGGTGCTGGCCACTGCGTGCCAGATCTGCGGCTGGATAACATCGCCCCAGCCGTCGCCCATCAGCCCGCCCTGCACAGCCAGCATCAGCAGCGCCGCCGACAAACTCACCAGCGCCGCGATCTTTTGCTGCCACTGGAAGCGGCGCGTCATCAGCCGTTGCAGGGAAAAGGGAGCCAGCCACGCGCTGTAAAACGCATTGCCAAAAATCAGCATCAGCGCCGCAAAATGGATAAAGCGCAGGGCGACGTAACTGAACGCCAGCATGTTATTTCACGCTAAAGTGATAACTGCCTTTGGTTTTGTGGCCGTCGACCGAAACGACATGCCAGTCCACGGAATAGGTCCCCGGCGTTAATGCCTGTTCGAGGGGAACAATCAGCTGGGTATTGTCATTCTCTGCGCGCTTCACGACACCGGTTTTAACGACCTGCTGTTTATCGCCGGTGATCGACACGCCGCTAAATTTCGGTTCGATGCCTTCCGAGAAATTGAGCGTCAACGCCTGCGGCGCAGCCGTCACCGCCGCATCGGCGGCCGGATACTGATGTTTCAGGTGGGCATGAGCCAGTGCAGCAGGAGCCGTTGCGACGGAAAGCAGAAATGCCAGAGCGCAAGCCGCGCGGGATGCGGTGAATACCATATCAATCATTCCTTTTGGTTATGTCTATATGACAGAGGATAACGCTGTATAATATCGGAGTCGAGGACGATCCTGCGCAGGCTTGTCAACGCAGGGTAACCGCGGTAACGTTGGCGCCGCATAAACAGGAGAAGGCAATGAACATTAATCTGGCTACCCTCCCCCAGGATGAGATGGACAAAGTGAATGTCGATCTCGCCGCTGCGGGCGTGGCATTTAAAGAGCGCTATAACATGCCGGTGATCGCCGAAGTGGTTGAGCGCGAACAACCCCCTCATTTGCGCGACTGGTTTCGCGAGCGCTTGATCGCCCATCGCCTGAAATCCGTGACCCTGTCGCGTTTGCCGTACGAACCTAAAGTTAAGTAAACCCGGCGCGTCGTTACATTTCCTTACATGGATTATGGCAGGATAAGAAAACCCTGAAGTATTCAGGTGTATTATCAATAACCCTGCGACTAGTGTATAAGGAAGTCACGATGTCCCAATGGAATATTGCCGCCGCGCAGTATGCCTCCCGGCATAATTGCATCGATGCCCACATGCAGCATCATCTTCGCTTTATCGACGCTGCTGCCCGCCAGCAGTGCAATCTGCTGGTTTTCCCTGAGCTTTCACTGACCGGCCCTGCCACAGATAACACCACCTTACCCGAACCGCCCAGCGAACAGGCCCTGCTGCCACTAGTTGACGCCGCGCACGCCCTGGCAATCACGGTGATTGCAGGTATTACCCTTGATACCGACGGCGCACGTAAGAAAGGTCTGGCGCTCTTTTGCCCTAATCAACGCCAGCCCATGCGTTACCCGCAGGGCAGCGGCGCGTGTCTGATCCCCGGCGATCCGCAGCTGACGATTGTTGAGGGGAAAACGGAGCTGCTGAATATCGATCCGCTGGCTGCGCTGTATACCTGCAGCCAGGCGGTAGGCGAAACGCGCTGGCGAGACGCTATCAACCGCCTGCAACGCTTTGCCCATAAATATGCGATCACGGTACTGATGGCGAATTCAGACGGGCACAGCGCGCTGTGGGATTCGAGCGGCCAGCTCATTGTTCGCGCGGATCGGGGCGAGCTGTTATTAACCGGAACATGGGGTAAGCAGGGTTGGCAAGGTGATATCATTCCATTACGCTAACGTTTTTACGGCCAGGAGTGAGCCATGCTGCGTGTAATCGACACCGAAACCTGTGACCTTCAGGGCGGGATTGTAGAGGTGGCGTCTGTTGACGTTATTGACGGACAGATCGTCAATCCCATGAGCCATCTGGTTCGGCCTGACCGCCCTATCAGCGCGCAGGCGATGGCTATCCACCGCATCACAGAATCGATGGTGGCCGACAAACCCTGGATTGAGGATGTCATCCCGAACTATTTCGGCAGCCAGTGGTACGTGGCACATAACGCCAGTTTCGACCGGCGCGTGCTGCCGGAGATGCCAGGCGAGTGGATTTGCACCATGAAACTGGCGCGTCGGGCGTGGCCGGGGATTAAATACAGCAATATGGCGCTGTATAAATCCCGTAAGCTCAGTGTGAAAACGCCGGAAGGTTTGCACCACCACCGTGCCCTGTATGACTGCTATATCACGGCGGCGTTGCTCATTGATATCATGAATACCACCGGCTGGACGCCGGATGATATGGCGACCATTACCGGCCGTCCGGCGCTGCTGACCACGTTTACCTTTGGTAAATACCGCGGCAAACCGGTGTCCGAAGTGGCTGAGCGCGATCCGGGCTATCTGCGCTGGTTATACAATAACCTCGACCGCATGAGCCCGGAGCTGCGCCTTACGCTTCGTCACTACCTCGACGACGCTTAATCAGTCGCAACATGGCCTGGCAGCGTCTCCTGCGCCAGGCCAATCAGAAAGGCATACTCCAGCGCCACCCCTTCATAAGATTTAAATCGCCCCGATTTCCCGCCGTGGCCGGAATCCATATCCGTACACAGCAGCAGCAGATTATCGTCCGTTTTCAGCTCCCGCAGTTTTGCCACCCATTTTGCCGGTTCCCAGTACTGCACCTGCGAATCGTGCAGGCCCGTCGTCACCAGCATGTGCGGATAGGCTTTCTCTTCGACGTTGTCGTAGGGGCTGTATTCCTTCATATAGCGGTAATAGGTTTCGTCCTGCGGATTGCCCCACTCTTCAAATTCACCTGTGGTTAACGGAATGGATTCGTCGAGCATGGTCGTGACGACGTCGACAAACGGCACCTGCGCGACGATGCCTTTAAACAGCTCGGGACGCTGGTTAATAACCGCCCCCATCAGCATGCCGCCTGCGCTGCCGCCCATGCCAAAGCACAGGTGCGGATCGCCGTAACCCTGCGCAATCAGCCCGTCGCACACGTCGAGATAGTCGTTAAAGGTATTTTTCTTCTTCAGGAATTTCCCCTCTTCGTACCAGTGCTGCCCCAGCTCGCCGCCGCCGCGCACATGGGCAATGGCGAAGACAAATCCCCTGTCGAGCAGGCTCAGCCGGCTGCTGCTGAAATCTGCGTCCATGCTGGCACCGTACGAGCCGTAGCCGTACACCAGCATCGGATTTTTACTCTTGTGGAAATGATCTTTGTGATACACCAGCGACACCGGCACTTCCACGCCGTCGCGCGCGGTGATCCACAGGTGTTCGCTGCGATAGCAGCTGGCATCGAAACCTGCCACTTCAGCCTGTTTCAGCACGCGCCGCTGCCCAGTATTCATATCGAGTTCAAACAGCGTGTCGGGAGTGGTCATCGACGAATAGCCGTAGCGCAGCCGCGACGACTCCGGCTCCGGGTTGTAGCCAATCCAGGTGACATAGGCCGGATCGTCAAAGGCTATGCCCACCACTTCGCGGGTTTTGCGGTTGATCTGGCGAATACTGGTCAGCCCTCGCTGGCGTTCTTCCACCACCAGCCAGTCGGTGAACAGGGTGAAACCTTCGAGCATCACCTGCTCGCGCGCCGGGATCAGCATTTCCCATTTGCGTTCATCGCGCACTTTGGTTTTATACAGGCCAAAGTTTTTGCCCTCGCGGTTAGAGCGCAGGTAGAAGGTGTGCTGGAAATGGTCGAGGCTGTACTCGTGATCTTTGCGGCGCGGCAGGAAACAGAGCGGCTGCGCGTCGGGCAGTTCCGCGTCCAGCAGCAAGACTTCGGTGGTCGTCGCACTGGCCAGCGAGATAATCACATAGTGGCGCGAAGTGGTTTTATGCAGGCTGACGTAGAAGGTTTCGTCTTTTTCCTCGTACACCAGCTCATCGTTGCCTGAAGATGTGCCCACCGTGTGCCGCCATACCTGATAAGGCAGCAGCGTTGAGGCATGCTTTTTAACGTAATAGACGGTTTCGGAGTCGTTCGCCCAGACAAAATCAGACGAGACGTTATCCAGCATTTCCGGATACCAGTTTCCGCTTTCCAGATTACGAAACCGCAGACCGTACTGGCGGCGTGACAGATAATCCTCTGCCAGCGCCATAATGGTGTTATCAGGCGAAATACCTAGCCCACCGAGCGTATAGAACTCACTGTGCGCCGCGCGCTGATTGGCATCGAGCAGCGTCTCCCACTCATCCCATTCGGCGCTAAGCACCGATTGACGCTGGTAAATCGCATACTCACTGCCCGGCTCGTAGAGATGGCGATAGCGGTAGCCGTTTTTAGTCCAGGGGGCGGAAATATCGCGCTGTGGCACGCGCGCCACCATTTCACCGAGAAGGCTGTCCTGAAGCGCCTGCTGTGAAGACATCACCTTTCGACCGTAGTCATTTTCCTGATGCAGGTAATCAAGCACTTCTGGCTGCGAGCGATCGTCGTCCCGCAGCCAGTAGTAATTATCGATGCGCGTATCACCATGGGTGGTGATCGCTTTGGGAATGCGTCGGGCTTTTGGCAGCATGTCAGTTTTTCTTTTTGGTTTTACACCCTATAAGGGTGGCAAAACACACGCACGATGCAAGCGAAACGTGACAACCGCCGAATATTACTAGCCCGGTAATGCCTGTTTTTGCTGCTTAATATCCTGTTCAATCCCGTCGCGTACGTCCTGCGGAATTTTCAGCGCGTCGCCGAGCGCGTTCAGATAGCTGCGCTCCATAAAGTGATCGATATCGATGGCCGCACAGCTCAGGAAATAGAGCTCCAGCGCCTCTTCCTCGTTTTTCACGCTCTGCGCCAGACGCATCGGGTCGAGCGGTTGTTCAATCGCCTGCGCCACCAGCGCCCGCCCCTGCGCCTCGACGCCCGCTTCCCGCATCTGCTGTTCGATGGCGGCGCGTTCATTATCGTCGATATGACCGTCACTTTTGGCGGCAAACACCAGCGCCAGGATCAGCCGTTCAGTGCGCACATCCAGCGACGAGGCCTGTTGACCAAACTGCGGCTCGTCCTGATGGGCAGTGCGTACTCTGTCTTTATACTTGTTCCACAAAACCGTTCCGGCGATTGCCCCGCCGCCCGCCAGCAGTGCGCCGGTGCCGTATTTCGCCAGCAGTTTGCGGGAGGATTTATTGGCGACCAGCAGACCCGCCAGCCCGCCGAGCGCCCCCGGCACCAACAGCTTGCTCAGTCCTTGCTCACTGGACGACGACGCTTTCTGACCTAACATGGACTGCAGTTGATTCAACCAGCCTGACATAATATTCCTCACTCTACGGTTCGTTATGGTTACAGCCTATGCGAGGCGATGTCAGGAAATGTCTGCCCGCACTAAAGAAGCGCAAATTTCCCCCTGCGCTCAGGACATCTGCGCCTGGTGGAAGACAGACGCAAACGTTTTCGTTTATACTGCGCGCAACTTTTTTAGGGGGGATATGATGACTCTTTTAGGAACTGCTTTGCGTCCATCTGCGACGCGCGTCATGCTGTTGGGTTCTGGCGAGCTGGGAAAAGAAGTGGCCATTGAGTGCCAGCGTCTCGGCATTGAAGTGATTGCCGTCGATCGTTATGCGAATGCACCGGCAATGCACGTCGCGCACCGCGCGCATGTCATCAATATGCTCGATGGCGACGCACTTCGCGCGCTGATTGCACAGGAAAAGCCTGACTTTGTGGTCCCGGAAATCGAAGCGATTGCCACCGACACGCTTATCGCCCTTGAGCAGGAAGGTCAGCGTGTGGTGCCTTGTGCCCGCGCAGCCAAACTGACCATGAACCGCGAAGGCATTCGTCGCCTGGCGGCCGAAGAGCTGGCGCTACCGACTTCCAGCTATCGTTTTGCCGATGGAAAAACGGATTTCCTGCAAGCCGTCGAACAAATTGGTTACCCGTGCATCATTAAGCCGGTGATGAGCTCCTCCGGTAAAGGCCAGAGCTTTATCCGCGACGAAACCACGCTTGATAAGGCGTGGGACTATGCTCAACAGGGTGGCCGCGCGGGCGCCGGGCGCGTCATCGTCGAAGGCGTCGTGAAGTTTGATTTCGAAATCACCCTGCTGACAGTCAGCGCCGTTGACGGTGTTCACTTCTGTGATCCCATTGGCCATCGTCAGGAAGACGGCGATTACCGTGAATCCTGGCAGCCGCAGCAGATGAGCGCGCTGGCGCTGGAGCGCGCGCAGGAGATTGCCCGCAAAGTGGTGCTGGCGCTGGACGGTTACGGTCTGTTTGGCGTGGAACTGTTCGTCTGCGGCGATGAGGTTATTTTCAGCGAAGTCTCTCCGCGTCCTCACGACACCGGGATGGTGACGCTGATTTCCCAGGATCTCTCGGAGTTCGCCCTGCACGTTCGCGCGTTTCTGGGGCTGCCGGTGGGCGGGATTCGTCAGTATGGTCCGGCGGCCTCTGCGGTGATTTTGCCCAAGCTGACCAGCCAGAATGTCACGTTTGGTAATGTGGATGCCGCTGTCGGTGCGGGTCTGCAACTGCGCCTGTTTGGTAAACCCGAAATCGACGGAACCCGTCGTCTGGGCGTGGCGTTAGCCACCGGCGATAGCGTGGAAACAGCGGTTGAGCGGGCGGTCAGTGCGGCGCAAGCCGTGAGTGTGAAAGCATAAAAAAAGCCGGGCAACACATGTTTGCCCGGCCAGTATTTTCGGTTTTGTCGGGCGGGTTCACACCCGCCACTGCAAAAATTACTTCGCGCCTTCCACAGCTTCGCGCGCCAGCTTAGTAATGCGATCCCAGTCGCCCGCTTCCAGCGCATCGGCCGGAACCAGCCACGAGCCACCGATACACAGCACGCTTTTCAGTGCCAGGTAGTCACGGTAGTTCGCCGGAGAGATACCGCCAGTCGGGCAGAAACGCACCTGAGAGAACGGACCTGCAATCGCCTGCAGAGCTTTGGTGCCGCCGTTAGCTTCAGCCGGGAAGAATTTGAACTCTTTCAGGCCGTAATCCATACCCAGCATCAGTTCAGACACGGTGCTGATACCCGGGATTAACGGAATGGTGCCTTCGGTTGCCGCTTTCAGCAGTGGCTCAGTCAGGCCTGGGCTGATTGCGAACTGTGCACCCGCTTCGGTCACTTCCGCCAGCTGCTGTGGGTTCAGCACGGTACCGGCACCGATAATCGCTTCCGGCACTTCTTTTGCGATAGCGCGAATCGCGTCCATCGCGCAGGCGGTACGCAGCGTCACTTCCAGCACACGAACTCCACCTGCAACCAGCGCTTTCGCCATTGGGACAGCGTGCTCCAGTTTATTCACCACGATAACCGGCACTACCGGGCCAGTTGTCAGGATTGCTTCTGCACTTGTTTTCCAGTTTTTCATCAGTGTTTTTCTCTCGCCAGATCGATAATTCTTGTCGTCTTAAAACGTAATACAGGTTGCGCCCTGCTCAGCACCGGAGAGTTTCTCGCGCAGTGCACTGAACATTTCGCGCCCTGTTCCCACACGCGACGCGCTCAGGTCAGGAATATGCGGCTTACGGGCTTCCAGTTCGGCTTCATCCACCAGCAGGGTCAGCTCGCCTGTCTGGCCGTTGACGCGGATGATATCGCCATCGCGTACTTTCGCCAGTAACCCACCGTCATAGGCTTCGGGGGTGACGTGAATCGCTGATGGCACTTTACCTGATGCGCCAGAGAGTCGTCCATCGGTGACCAACGCAATTTTGAAACAGCGGTCCAATAATACACCAAGTGGTGGCATAAGTTTATGTAATTCTGGCATGCCGTTCGCTTTTGGTCCCTGATGACGAACCACGACGACGCAGTCTTTGTCCAGCAGGCCAGCCTCGAACGCAGGCAGCACGTCGTGCTGGCTTTCAAAAATCACCGCAGGGGCTTCTACAATCTGGTTTTCAACAGGCACAGCGGAGGTTTTCATCACCGCGCGACCCAGGTTGCCGCTCAGCACTTTGGTGCCGCCGTGATGTGAGAATGGCTTCGCAAACGTGGCGATAACCTGTGCGTCGAGAGAACTCTGCGCGCCTTCGCGCCAGTCGAGCTGGCCGTCGTTCAGCCATGGCTCCAGGGTGTAACGCTGCAGGCCAAAACCGGCTACGGTGTTGACGTCTTCGTGCAGCAGGCCGCCTTTCAGCAGCTCACGGATAAGCACGGGCACACCGCCCGCCGCCTGGAAGTGGTTGATATCCGCCGGGCCGTTCGGATAGAGACGCGCCATCAGCGGCACAATTTCAGACAGCTCAGAGAAATCATCCCAGTTAATCAGAATACCGGCCGCGCGTGCCATCGCCACCAGGTGCATGGTGTGGTTAGTTGAACCGCCAGTTGCCAGCAGGGCAACAATCCCGTTCACCACCACTTTTTCGTCCACCATTTTGCCGAGCGGCATCCACTCGTTGCCGTTGCCGGTCAAACGCGTGACCTGACGCGCAGCGGCTTCGGTCAGCGCCTGGCGCAGCGGAGCATCTGGCTGTACGAAAGAGGAACCCGGAAGCTGCATGCCCATGAATTCCACCACCATCTGGTTGGTGTTGGCGGTGCCGTAGAACGTACAGGTTCCCGCGGCGTGATACGACGCGGCTTCGGCTTCCAGCAGGGCAATACGATCCACTTTGCCTTCGGCATACAGCTGGCGGATACGGACTTTTTCTTTATTTGGCAGACCGCTCGCCATTGGGCCTGACGGCACAAAAATCGCAGGCAGATGACCAAAGGAGAGCGCAGCCATCGCCAGGCCCGGGACAATTTTGTCACACACGCCGAGGTACAGGGCGCCGTCAAACATGTTATGGGACAGGCCCACGGCTGCAGACATGGCGATCACTTCGCGGCTCAGCAGAGAGAGTTCCATTCCATCCTGGCCCTGGGTTACGCCGTCGCACATGGCGGGTACGCCACCCGCCACCTGCCCGACCGCGTTAGCGCTGTGCAGCGCTTTGCGAATAATTTCCGGGTAGTGTTCGTACGGCTGGTGTGCGGAGAGCATGTCGTTGTAGGAGGTGATGATCGCAATATTGTTACGCAGCATGCTTTTCAGCGAGGCTTTATCGTCCGGCTGGCAGGCGGCGAAACCGTGGGCCAGGTTACCGCAGGCGAGCTGCGAACGATGTACCGTGTCGGTCTTCGCCTGCTGGATGCGGGCGAGGTAGGCAGAACGTGTCTCTTTTGAGCGCTCAACAATGCGTTGCGTTACGCGTAACAATACAGGATTCATAAAAGCTCCTCTAATTTATCTGTCCAGGCTCGGGAGTTAACAAGATGAATCGCTTGTATTAACAAGGCTGAAACGCTTGCAGTCCGTAGCTCGGGGGCAAAATCGCTTCAGCCAGTGTAATAAAAAAAGCTCCACGGGTGAATCCACGTGGAGCTTAAATGATTAAAAATTGTGCCACAATCTGTGTTAGATCATGTTACCGGTAAAATAACCCGTTTGGATTAGCTACTGGTTTACTCGAACTCGTTCCATGAACGGCCATCGCGGGTGATCATCGCCACGGACGCAACCGGTCCCCAGGTACCTGCCTGATACGGTTTTGGCGCATCCTGATCGGCAGCCCAGGCTTCAGTAATGGAGTCGACCCACTTCCAGGCTTCTTCCACTTCGTCGCGGCGTACGAACAGCGCCTGAATCCCACGCATGGTTTCCAGCAGCAGACGCTCGTAAGCATCGGCCAGGTGCGTTTCGTTGAAGGTTTCGGAGTAGCTCAGATCCAGTTTGGTGGTTTGCAGGTTGTGCTTGTGATCCAGGCCCGGCACTTTATTCAGCACCTGAATATCCACGCCCTCATCAGGCTGCAGACGGATCGTCAGCTTGTTCTGTGGCAGCTCCTGCCAGGATTCTTTAAAGAGGTTCAGCTCCGGGTTCTTGAAATAGACCACAACTTCAGAGCATTTGGTCGGCAGACGTTTACCGGTGCGCAGATAGAACGGCACTCCCGCCCAACGCCAGTTGTCGATATCGACACGGATCGCCACGAAAGTCTCGGTGTTGCTGGACTTGTTCGCGCCCTCTTCTTCCAGATAGCCAGGGACTTTTTTGCCCTGCGCGAAACCGGAGGTGTACTGACCGCGGACAGTTTTCTCACGCACATTCGAGCGATCGATACGGCGCAGAGATTTCAGCACTTTCACTTTCTCGTCGCGAATGTTATCCGCTGAGAGATCAGACGGCGGAGACATGGCGATCATGCAGAGAATTTGCAGCAGGTGGTTCTGGATCATGTCGCGCATCTGACCGGCCTGGTCAAAGTAACCCCAGCGGCCTTCGATGCCCACTTCCTCGGCCACGGTAATTTCCACGTGATCGATGGTGCGGTTGTCCCAGTTGTTGGCAAACAGGGAGTTCGCAAAACGCAGCGCCAGAAGGTTCAGTACCGTCTCTTTACCGAGATAGTGGTCGATACGGTAGACCTGGCACTCTTCGAAGTATTCGCCCACCTGGTCGTTAATTTCACGAGAGGTCGCAAGCGAGGTGCCCAGCGGCTTTTCCATCACTACGCGCGCCGGTTTGGCGTTGAGTTTGGCTTCGCCAAGGCCCTTACAGATGGCGCCGAAGGTGCTTGGCGGCATCGCGAAATAGTTAATGGTCACACGGTTTTTCTGGTCCAGCATCTCGCCGAGACGACCAAACGCAGAGGTGTCGTTAACATCCAGGTTGCAGAAATCAAGACGACCGCTCAGCGCATCCCACAAACTTTCATCAATTTTCTCTTTCATGAACGTTTCGAGCGCTTCACGCACCACTTTGGTGTAGCCGTCTTTATCCCAGTCAGCGCGGCCCACACCCAGGATGCGAGTGTCCGGGTGGATCTGGCCTGCTTTTTCCAGTTGATACAGGGAAGGCAGCAATTTACGGCGTGCAAGATCGCCTTTCGCGCCGAAAATGACCAGGTCACATGCCTGGGCTGTTTGCGTTACCGCCATGTCATTCTCCTCAGTTGGATATCCTGGTGCTTTTGCCAGAATATCGTTGTAATTTTATTACAATGCACTGTACTGCTTTTACGTCATTCCCGAAACCATTAGCGCTTAACGTCGCGTGCGATAACGCGATTTTTCGATGATTGCACGCTTCAGTGACAGCAATGACCACAAATTCGTTGATTCTTTGTGCCGCCGGGTCGTTGTCAAAACCCGACCGCGATCAAGTAATGAAAAAAAACAACAACATTTGCTGTTGTTCATTACCCTTTGACCAGGTCAGAGGGGTATATTCTTCCTAATTCGAATCACGATTTCATCAATTTATGAAATCGCTTCCACCCATGAGTGTCTTGTCATCATGAACATGCTGGAAAAAATCCAGTTTCAACTGGAACACCTTAGCAAATCCGAGCGTAAAGTGGCTGAAGTAATTCTCGCCTCGCCCACTCAGGCCATCCATTCCAGCATCGCCGCTCTGGCGCAGGAGTCGGGGGTCAGTGAACCTACCGTCAACCGGTTCTGTCGCAGTCTTGAGACGCGCGGTTTTCCCGATTTTAAACTGCATCTGGCCCAGAGTCTGGCAAACGGCACGCCCTATGTAAATCGCAATGTCGATGAAGACGACAGCGTAGAGGCCTATACCGGCAAAATTTTTGAATCGGCAATGGCGACGCTCGACCATGTGCGGCAATCGCTGGATAAAGCATCACTCAATCGCGCTGTCGATTTGCTGACCCAGGCGAAAAAAATCGCCTTCTTCGGGCTGGGTTCTTCCGCCGCGGTTGCCCACGATGCGATGAACAAATTTTTCCGCTTCAATGTCCCGGTCATCTACTCTGATGACATTGTGCTGCAACGCATGAGCTGTATGAATTGTAACGAAGATGACGTGGTAGTGCTGATCTCTCACACCGGTCGGACCAAAAGCCTGGTGGAACTGGCGCAGCTGGCGCGTGAAAACGATGCCATGGTGATTGCGATCACCACCGCGGGCACGCCGCTGGCGCGAGAATCAACGCTCGCTATCACGCTGGATGTGCCGGAAGATACCGACATGTATATGCCGATGGTGTCGCGGCTTGCGCAATTAACCGTCATCGACGTGCTGGCCACGGGTTTTACGCTGCGTCGTGGCGCGAAATTCAGAGATAACTTGAAGCGTGTCAAAGAAGCGCTCAAGGAATCGCGTTTTGATAAAGAATTGCTCATTAAGGGCGATGTACCCTAAATGTTGTTATAAGGTTGTTACTTTTTTCGGTATTCGGTAATTTCTACACAGCACCGAATCTATGTTCACGCAACACCAAAGTTGTTTCAGTCAACGGAGTATTACATGTCCAGAAGGCTTCGCAGAACCAAGATCGTTACCACCTTAGGTCCGGCAACTGACCGCGATAATAACCTCGAGAAAATTATCGCCGCGGGCGCCAACGTGGTACGCATGAACTTCTCTCACGGGACGCCAGAAGATCACAAATTACGTGCAGACAAGGTCCGTGAGATCGCGGCAAAACTGGGACGTCACGTGGCTATCCTCGGCGACCTGCAGGGTCCTAAGATCCGCGTCTCGACGTTTAAAGAAGGCAAAGTTTTCCTTAACATCGGTGATAAATTCCTCCTCGACGCCAACCTGGGTAAAGGCGAAGGCGATAAAGAGCGTGTGGGTATTGACTATAAAGGTCTGCCTGCTGACGTGGTAACGGGCGATATCCTGCTGCTTGATGATGGTCGCGTACAGCTGAAAGTGCTTGAAGTTCAGGGCATGAAAGTGTTCACCGAAGTGACCGTTGGCGGCCCGCTCTCCAACAATAAAGGCATCAATAAACTTGGCGGTGGCCTCTCCGCTGAAGCCCTGACCGAAAAAGACAAAGCCGACATCATCACTGCCGCGCAGATTGGCGTCGACTATCTGGCCGTTTCCTTCCCGCGCTGCGGCGAAGACCTGAACTACGCTCGCCGTCTGGCGCGTGATGCAGGCTGCGACGCGAGCATTGTCGCGAAAGTTGAGCGTGCAGAGGCCGTCTGCAGCCAGGAAGCGATGGACGATGTGATTCTCGCGTCAGATGTGGTGATGGTTGCCCGTGGCGATCTGGGGGTTGAAATCGGTGACCCGGAACTGGTCGGCATTCAGAAAGCGCTGATCCGTCGTGCACGTCAACTGAACCGCTCCGTGATCACTGCGACTCAGATGATGGAGTCGATGATCACCAACCCAATGCCAACCCGTGCGGAAGTGATGGACGTGGCAAACGCCGTGCTGGACGGTACCGATGCGGTAATGCTCTCTGCTGAAACGGCAGCGGGCCAATATCCTGCTGAAACCGTTGCGGCGATGGCGCGCGTGTGTCTGGGCGCTGAGAAGATCCCAAGCATTAACGTCTCTAAACATCGTCTGGACATTCAGTTCGATAACGTGGAAGAAGCGATTTCCATGTCTGCCATGTATGCGGCGAACCACCTGAAAGGTGTCACCGCGATCATCACCATGACCGAATCTGGTCGCACCGCGCTGATGACATCCCGTATCAGCTCCGGCCTGCCAATCTTCGCTATGTCGCGTCATGAGCGCACTCTGAACCTGACAGCCCTGTACCGTGGCGTGACGCCTGTGTACTTCGACAGCACCAATGACGGCGTTGCCGCCGCCAACGATGCCGTCAATCTGCTGCGCGATAAAGGCTATCTGGTCTCTGGTGATATCGTGATTGTCACTCAGGGCGATGTAATGAGCACCATCGGCTCAACGAACACTACGCGTGTGATGACTGTCGAGTAACTGCATTCTCGCCATACTGTCGGGGGATTCGCTCCCGACAGTTTTTTCCTCTTCTTGCTCCGCATTTTTATCTCACTCAATCAAGTGATAATTATTTTCTGATTCCATGACATCAACAGTGATATTGAATTAATTAAAAGACTACACTTCTCACCCACATTATTAATTGTCGCAATATATTTTTTTAAATAATGATAAGGACATCATTAAGTGAGCAACGTTATCTATTTAACGCTGACGGGTGAGCGTCAGGGGGAAATATCCGCAGGTTGTGGAACAGAAAAATCTATTGGTAATCGCTTTCAGTACCGCCATGAAAACGAAATTCTGGTTTATCAGCTCTCCTCCAGCAGCGTCAGCACCGCTGGCGGCGTGCATCACCAGGGCCTGCGCTTCACCAAACCCACCGACAAAAGCTCGCCACTCCTGACCACCGCCATTAATGAGAATGAAAAACTGCGGCTCAGTTTTGATTATTACCGTACTAACCGCTTCGGCCGTCAGGAAAAATATTATCATATCGAACTGCGCGGGGCGTCGATTCAGGGGATATCCAGCTCGCATAAGAAAGACAGTCTGGATACGGAAAGTATCACTGTCAGTTATGAATATATTCGCAGTAAACATCTTATTGCGAATACAGAGTTCAGCAATCTGCTCCTGCCTGACGCCTATAACCAACTGTTTCCACCCGATGAAATAAAACAACCTGAAAAACGCAATATTACCCTGACGCTCGGTGTTTTTTTTGATGGAACCGGTAATAACGCCGTGAACACGCAAAACATGCTCGCGGCCTGTACCGCCGCGCACTTTGACATTTCTGATCCGGATGCAGAAAGCATCCTTGCCCGCATGGCGCAGGAGCAGATGGGCGTCTCCGGCACAGGGGCCACCAGCTATACCGGCGGGTATACCAATATTCACTGGTTAAATACGTTGTACAAAACAGATCTCCCCATTGAATCAGGGCAGGCGCAGGCGGCCATTTATGTGGAGGGGATCGGCACCGAAGCCGGCAGACCGGACAGCATGATTGGCCTGAGTTTAGGCGTGGCCGATACGGGGGTGATCGCGAAAACGGACCTTGCGGTGAAGCAGATTGCAGAGGCGATAAATAAGTTTTTCGTTGAAGTTGCTAAGACTGTGTCCGTACCCTCACTTAAAGTGACTGAACTCCGATTCGATATCTTCGGATTTAGTCGCGGCGCAGCGGCGGCACGCCACTTTGCCAATCGCATTCAGACGGAAGATCGGGACATTATCAATGCGATTCGCTACGGAATGAATGATGTCGAGTATGCTGGCGCACCGGCCGGGAAAACGCGATTTATCGGTATTTTCGATACCGTCGCCGCCATTGGAACACCGCAAAATGGTCTCAACCCGCACACAGCGAATACCGGTGACGTGAATATCGTGTTGCGTCCCGGCGTGGCGGAGAAAGTCTTCCATATCACGGCGCAGCACGAGTGCCGCTTTAACTTCGCCCTGAACAGCGTGCAACCCGCGTGGCCGGAGCTGGCTCTGCCCGGCGCGCATTCCGATATTGGCGGCGGCTACCTGCCTGCAACACGGGAAAACATCTACCTGACCCGACCGGAAGCAGTCACAGTGCCGCTGGATACCCCGCTGGCGGATACGCGAACTTACAGACATGCCATGGAACAGTTACCGATACTCGAATCCTCTGCGGTCGCGGCTCCGCTCATTCGCACTAATGACATTACAGCTGACGCCTGGGAGGACACGAGAATGCCCGTCCATCCAAGAGACGGGATGCAGAAGCGCGCATTTGCTGCTCTAACAATGAAAAAACGGATAGTGAAGAACGACTGGTCGAAGGTGGTGCTGCGGGTAATGATCGATGCTGCGCAGGATGCGGGTGTGGTGTTTAAGCCGATCGATTCAACTAAACCTGAATACGCTCTTCCTGTAGAACTTATGCCCCTTTGTGATAGAGCTATTACATTCAGTAAAGCGACGCGTTTAAGTAAATCGACGTCTTTCTTCACGGCATCAGAAGCTGACTTTATTGCTAAAAACTATATCCACTGCTCGGCAAACTGGAACAGTATTACGCTTGATCGTAATGGAAGGTTTCATGGCGGGGCGTCAATTTCTGAGACGATTGGCTTCGTAAACAGGCCCGACGAAAAATGGCTACGGACAACATACGATATGGACGGCAATAAAATATGAAATGCGCGAAGTGGCCTCTATTCTCATTACTACTCACCATGTCAGGTTGTCATAATGGTGGAGCAACATCGCCAGAAGAAACAGGCGCAATGCCATACGGGATGTGGGAGTTTTCATTTTTCACCCCTAAAGCTTTACCAGCCGATGTTACCTATGTTGGCATTATCGATGATAAAAAAATCCTCTACTCATTTAGAACCCTTGATAATGTCGAAGACAGCTATCTCACAGTGGGAACATGGAATAATAAAGTGGGAAGACACGCGCAGTTCAATAAAGCTCGCCACCCTCCTGTTGCTTTTCTTTTTTGCTGGGACTCGGTCATCGATAAAAGGAGTTACGAAACAAGGATTATTTTTTCAGACTCTCTCAGGGAAAAAATGAGCACATCCACAGGGGTAGACAGACAGGGAAACAAAGCCTGGTATAATTCATTACTGTTTGGTCTTGCTCCAGGAGGAAAGGTTCGAATCTGGCTGCAAAACAGCGGTAGCGGGGATAATTTACCTGTGGAGCCGAAAAAGATAACGACGTTGTCTGGGGATAAGCTGGACGGGTGTAAAGGAATCACACAACATCCGAATGGATATGCCTACTTTGGTGAAACACCTGAATTTATCAAAGGTAAAACCTACCCTTACGGCGACTGGTGAGAATGGAAAATCCTGAGCTACTCACTGACGCAACAACGCGTACAGAAAGACTCCTCCTGTACGCGTAAACCGAACGTTATCTGATGGGTAACAAAAATTATCTCTTCGGGAATAACTCTTTTCGCTTATACGGCTCTTTCTCGCCGGGTTTGCGGGTTTTGAGCAGTTTCAGAATCCAGGTGTACTGCTCGGCGTGCGGTCCGACGAGGATTTCGACCTCTTCGTTCATGCGGCGCGCGATAGTGTGATCGTCGGCTTCCAGCAGATCGTCCATCGGTGGACGTACTTCAATGGTCAGACGATGGGTTTTGCCATCGTAAATCGGAAACAGCGGAACCACGCGGGCGCGGCAAACTTTCATCAGGCGGCCAATCGCAGGTAGTGTCGCTTTGTAAGTCGCAAAGAAATCCACGAATTCGCTGTGCTCGGCACCGTGGTCCTGATCCGGCAGGTAATAACCCCAGTAACCTTCGCGAACTGACTTAATAAAAGGTTTGATACCGTCGTTACGCGCATGCAGACGTCCACCAAAACGGCGGCGGACGGTGTTCCAGACGTAGTCGAAGATTTTATTGCCCTGATTATGGAACATGGCCGCCATCTTCTGGCCTTTCGACGCCATCAGCATCGCCGGAATATCCACACCCCAGCCGTGCGGCACGAGAAAAATGACTTTCTCGTTGTTACGACGCATCTCATCGATAATCTCCAGCCCTTTCCAGTCCACGCGATTTTTGACCTTCTCTGGCCCGCGCAGCGCCAGCTCGCCCATCATCGCCATCGCCTGCGGTGCGGTGGTAAACATAGCGTCGATAATCGCTTCACGTTCCGCGTCGCTTTTTTCCGGAAAACAGTAGAACAGATTGATCTGCGCACGGCGGCGCGCACTTTTGCCGAGTCGTCCGGCAATCAGGCCAATTTTACCGAGGACAGGATCGCGAACGGATGCCGGAAGCAGCGCAAGGCCCGCAAATGCGTAGACACCCAGCCAGGCGCCCCAGTTACGCGGATGGCGAAAAGATTTATCAAACTCGGGAATGTATTCACTGTTGTTTTTTTGGGTTTCCATGCGGGTTCCAGGGTCTGGTGAAGCAAAAAATAATCTTGAGATAGTGTAGCGAGGCAGAGTGTATCGCACAAAAGAAAAAGCCGGCGCATCTCTGCACCGGCTTTTAGATGACAAAAATCTAGTCGAAGCGCAGTTGCGGCATGACCTCTTTGACCTGGGCCAGATAATCGGTGCGATCTTTGCCGGTCAGACCTTCGGTACGCGGCAGTTTCGCCGTCAACGGGTTCACCGCCTGCTGGTTAATCCACACTTCATAGTGCAGATGCGGGCCGGTGGAGCGCCCGGTGTTTCCAGAGAGCGCAATGCGGTCGCCGCGTTTCACTTTCTGCCCCGGCTGGACCAGCAGCTTACGCAGGTGCATATAGCGGGTGGTATAGGTGCGACCGTGACGAACGGCAACGTAATACCCTGCCGCGCCGCTGCGTTTAGCAATCACCACTTCACCGTCACCGACAGAGAGCACTGGCGTGCCCTGCGGCATCGCAAAGTCAACGCCACGGTGCGGCGCGACACGGCCAGTGACCGGGTTCAGACGACGCGGGTTAAAGTTGGATGAAACGCGGAACTGTTTCGCCGTCGGGAAGCGCAGGAAGCCTTTCGCCAGGCCCGTACCGTTGCGGTCGTAGAACTTACCGTCTTCCGCGCGGATGGCGTAGTAATCTTTGCCTTCGGAGCGCAGACGCACGCCCATCAGTTGGCTTTGCTCACGCTTGCCGTCCAGCATTTCGCGGGACATCAGGATCGAGAATTCGTCGCCTTTTTTCAGTTTGCGGAAGTCCATCTGCCACTGCATGGCTTTGATCACTGAGCTGATTTCGCCGCTGGTCAAACCCGCGTCGCGCGCGCTGGCGACAAAGCTGGCGCCAACTTTGCCTTTCAGCACATTGTTAACCCAGTCGCCCTGCTGCATTTCGCTGGTCATCTTGAAACCGTTTTCGGTACGATCGTAGGTACGGGTTTCGCGACGGGAGACTTCCCAGGTCAGACGTTGCAAATCGCCATCGTTGGTAAGCGTCCAGGACAGCTGTTGACCAATCTTGAGGTTACGCAGCTCTTTGTCTGATGCGGCAAGCTGGCTGATATCCCCCATCTCAATACCATACTGATTGAGCACGCTGCTCAGCGTATCGCCCGTGGAGACAACGTATTCGTGAATACCCGCCTCATTGGCGGTTTTGTCATCCAGCTCATCCTGAGGAATCGCTTCGTCTTCCTGGGCGGCCTGATCGATAGGTTCACTGGCATCGGGCAGCAAGGAGCGAATTTCACTCTTTTCCAGTTCGATGGTTTTAATGATGGGGGCTGAATGTGGGTGATACACATAGGGCCGCCAGACGGCGACCGCTAAGGTAAGAACTGTAAGGGACCCCAGCATAACGCGATGGGGTCGAGGCAGATTATTAAATGCCAGGGCGACAGAGCGGGCTATCTGTTGCACGTGTTCACTTCCTCGTTAATCTCCTTTCAGGCAGCTCGAATACTGGTTCGCCAATTGGCTGAGGAACTGCGAATAACTCGCCTTGCTCAACTGAATATTGGTTCCAAGCGGGTCCAGGGTTCCCATGCGCACGGACGTTCCCCTGGCCACGGCTTCAACGACCGCTGGCCTGAACTGTGGCTCAGCAAAAACGCATGTTGCTTTTTGCTCAACCAACTGTGTTCTGATTTCATGTAAACGCTGCGCACCAGGTTGAATTTCCGGGTTGACGGTGAAATGACCCAGCGGGGTCAGCCCGTAGTGTTTTTCATAGTAGCCATAGGCATCATGAAAAACGAAATACCCTTTACCTTTCAACGGTGCCAGCTCGTTACCAACCTGCTTATCGGTTGCGGCTAATTGTGCCTCAAAATCTTTCAGGTTGGCGTCTAGTTTGGCTCGACTTTGCGGCATAAGTTCCACTAATTTGTCATGGATTGCAACCGCTGAGAGCCGCGCTATCTCTGGCGAGAGCCAAAGATGCATGTTGTACTCGCCATGATGGTGATGGTCGTCACCTTTTTCGCTATTGGCATGGTCATGGTCACTTTCGTGCTCGTCGTCGTCAGTCCCTTTCATGAGCAGCGGTTTCACGCCTGCCAGTTCGGCAATGGTGACCTGTTTTTGCGGCGGAACTTTACTTGCGGATTTTTGCATGAACGCTTCCATCTCTGGACCGATCCAGACCACTAAGTCCGCGTTCTGTAAGCGTTTTACATCAGATGGGCGCAACGAATAGTCGTGCTCAGATGCCCCGTCAGGCAGTAAAACCTGGGTTTCTGTGACACCATCGGCGATGGCCGAGGCGATGAATCCCAGTGGTTTAAGCGAAGCGACAACGGCGGCGTTAACATCTTGTGCTGCTGAACCCCAAAGGCCAGCGGATAATGCTGCGAAAAGAAGCGTATTTTTATGTAACATAATGCAACTTATGATCGTAATGAATGCGTGGAATGTGATATTATAACATCCGTTGACTTCTGCAAGCTTAAATTGACATGACGAATTTAGTTTCTCTTGAAAATATCTCGGTATCTTTTGGTCAGCGCCGCGTCCTCTCTGACGTATCGCTGGTCCTGAAACCCGGTAAAATTTTAACGTTGCTCGGCCCAAACGGCGCGGGCAAATCGACGCTGGTTCGGGTGGTTCTCGGGCTGGTAGCACCTGATGCAGGCGTCATCAAGCGCGACGACAAGTTAAGAATCGGCTACGTCCCGCAAAAAATACATCTTGACGCCACGCTGCCCTTAACGGTAGGCCGTTTCCTGCGACTGCGTCCAGGCACGCGTAAAGACGATATTCTCCCCGCTCTGAAACGTGTTCAGGCAGGCCATCTGGTCGAAGCCCCTATGCAGAAACTTTCCGGGGGTGAAACCCAGCGCGTTCTGCTGGCACGCGCGTTGTTGAGTAAGCCACAGCTGCTGGTTCTCGATGAGCCGACTCAGGGCGTGGATGTGAACGGCCAGGTTGCCCTTTACGATCTCATCGATCAGCTGCGTCGTGAGCTGGACTGCGCCGTCCTGATGGTCTCGCATGACCTGCATCTGGTGATGGCGAAAACCGACGAAGTGCTGTGTCTGAATCACCATATCTGCTGCTCCGGCACGCCTGAAGTGGTGTCGATGCACCCGGAATTTATCTCTATGTTCGGCTCTCGTGGAGCAGAACAGCTGGGCATTTATCGCCATAACCATAATCATCGCCATGATTTACAGGGACGAATTGTCCTGCGTCGGGGAAATGGACACTCATGATTGAACTGTTATTACCCGGCTGGTTTGCCGGGGTTATGCTTGCCTGCGCCGCGGGTCCGCTGGGCTCTTTTGTCGTCTGGCGAAGAATGTCCTATTTTGGCGATACGCTGGCGCACGCCTCCTTACTGGGCGTGGCCTTTGGCTTATTGCTCGACGTGAACCCGTTTTACGCAGTGATTGCCGTGACGCTGCTGCTTGCAGCCGGTCTGGTTTGGCTTGAGAAGCGCCCTCACCTCGCGGTAGATACGTTGCTCGGGATTATGGCGCACAGCGCGCTGTCGCTTGGCCTGGTGGTGGTGAGCCTGATGTCGAACATTCGCGTCGATTTAATGGCGTATCTGTTTGGCGATTTGCTGGCGGTGACGCCGGAAGACCTGATCTCAATCGCCATTGGCGTGGTGATCGTTCTCGGAATTTTACTGTGGCAGTGGCGCAATCTGCTGGCGATGACCGTCAGTGCCGATTTGGCCTTTGTCGATGGCGTTAAACTGCAGCGCGTGAAGTTGCTGTTGATGCTGGTGACCGCATTGACGATTGGGGTGGCGATGAAGTTTGTGGGTGCGCTGATTATCACCTCACTGCTGATTATTCCGGCCGCTACTGCACGCCGTTTTGCCCGTACGCCTGAACAGATGGCGGGTGTGGCAGTAGTAGTCGGTATTATCGCCGTCACAGGCGGGCTCACCTTCTCGGCGTTTTACGACACGCCAGCCGGCCCGTCGGTGGTGCTGTGTGCGGCGCTGATGTTTATCTTCAGTATGATGAAGAAACCGGCCAGTTGAACATTTCCCCCGGTGGCGCGCTGCGCTTACCGGGGAAACATCAGAATCGTTGTAGGCCGGATCACGCCTGGCGCTATCCGGCACTTAACCCGGTCGCGTACTACGGCATTTCCGGTGGTGTTATCCCGAAGTGATTCCACGCCCGTACCGTCGCCATTCGCCCGCGCGGAGTGCGTTGCAAAAAGCCCTGCTGAATCAGATAGGGTTCCAGCACGTCCTCGATGGTTTCACGCTCTTCGCCAATCGCTGCAGCGAGGTTATCCAGCCCAACCGGCCCGCCAAAGAATTTATCCAGAATCGCGAGCAGCAGCTTGCGGTCCATATAGTCAAACCCTTCAGCATCGACGTTAAGCATATCCAGCGCCTGCGAGGCGATATCCAGCGAAATGGTGCCATCGTGCTTCACTTCCGCAAAGTCACGCACACGGCGCAGCAGACGGTTAGCAATGCGTGGCGTACCGCGCGAACGCTTGGCCACTTCAAAGGCCCCCTCATCGCTCAATTCAAGCCCCATAAAGCGCGCGCTGCGGCCAACGATGTACTGCAGATCCGCGACCTGATAGAACTCGAGGCGCTGCACAATCCCGAAGCGATCGCGAAGGGGTGACGTGAGTGACCCGGCACGCGTAGTGGCGCCAATCAGGGTAAAGGGCGGCAGATCGATTTTAATTGAGCGCGCTGCCGGGCCTTCTCCGATCATGATATCCAGCTGATAGTCTTCCATCGCCGGATAAAGCACCTCTTCCACTACCGGTGACAGACGGTGGATCTCATCGATAAACAGCACGTCGTGCGGCTCAAGGTTGGTCAGCATCGCCGCCAGATCGCCCGCTTTCTCAAGCACCGGGCCTGACGTGGTGCGCAGGTTCACGCCCATTTCATTCGCCACGATATTGGCAAGCGTCGTTTTACCGAGACCAGGAGGGCCAAAAATCAGCAGATGATCGAGCGCATCCCCGCGCAGTTTCGCCGCCTGGATAAAAATTTCCATCTGTGAGCGAACCTGCGGCTGGCCGATATACTCCTCCAGCAGTTTCGGGCGGATCGCACGATCCACCACATCCTCTGGAACATTGCTGGCTGCCGAAATCAGGCGGTCTGCTTCAATCATCCTCTACCTCACAATGCCGCGCGGAGCGCTTCACGAATCAGGGTTTCACTGCTGGCATCCGGTTTGGCGATTTTACTCACCATCCGGCTGGCTTCCTGTGGTTTATAGCCCAGCGCCACCAGCGCAGCCACCGCTTCTTGCTCTGCGTCGTCATCCGTCGGGCCGTTCGGTGACGTCAGCACCAGATCGGACGCCGGCGTAAACAGATCCCCGTGCAGCCCTTTAAAGCGGTCTTTCATTTCCACAATCAGACGTTCTGCAGTTTTTTTGCCGATGCCTGGCAGCTTGACCAGCGCAGCGGGATCTTCGCGCTCAACGGCATTCACAAACTGTTGTGCCGACATGCCGGACAGAATCGCCAGCGCAAGCTTAGGCCCTACGCCATTGGTTTTAATCAGCTCGCGGAACAGCATGCGTTCCTGCTTATTGTTAAAGCCATACAGAAGCTGGGCATCTTCACGCACCACGAACTGGGTAAAGACAATCGCCTCTTTGCCGGACTCCGGAAGTTCATAGAAACAGGTCATCGGCATATGGACTTCATACCCCACGCCTCCCGCTTCCAGCAGAACTAACGGGGGTTGTTTTTCAATGATGATGCCTCTGAGTCTGCCAATCACATGATGCTCCTGCGTGAGATGCTAAATTAACTTCCGCCATCATAAAAAAAGGCTGGATGTTTATCCAGCCTGATTTGTGATTATCGTAACCGACCTCGCGCCAGATTGAGCCTCGATTCGCTCATCTGCATGGCGTTTTGGCTCACATGGCAGTGCGTTATCGCAATGGCCAGCGCATCGGCGGCATCCGCCTGTGGGTTTGCCGGGAGCTTAAGCAGGGTTCGCACCATGTGCTGCACCTGACTTTTCTCCGCGCTACCAATGCCCACCACCGTCTGTTTAACCTGACGCGCGGCGTATTCGAACACCGGTAAATCCTGGTTCACCGCCGCGACAATCGCCACGCCGCGCGCCTGGCCCAGTTTTAACGCCGAGTCAGCATTTTTCGCCATAAAGACCTGCTCGATAGCAAAAAAGTCGGGCTGAAACTGGGTAATGATTTCCGACACGCCTGCGTAAATTAATTTCAGACGCGAAGGCAAATCATCAACTTTGGTGCGAATACAGCCGCTGCCCAGGTAGGTCAACTGGCGACCCACCTGGCGGATAACGCCGTAACCGGTAATGCGTGAGCCGGGGTCTATACCGAGAATAATCGACATCACGCGTCTCCGGTTAGAGGTTCAAACGCGCTCATTAGAGCGTCGCTGCGACCTCATCAGAGATCTCACCGTTATGATAAACTTCCTGAACGTCATCGCAGTCTTCGAGCATGTCGATCAGACGCAGCAGTTTTGGTGCAGTTTCTGCATCCATGTCTGCTTTGGTCGATGGAATCATCGACACTTCCGCGTTGTCGGCTTTCAGACCGGCAGCTTCGAGCGCATCACGCACTGCGCCCATCTCTTCCCACGCGGTGTAAACGTCAATCGCACCGTCGTCGAAGGTCACAACGTCTTCAGCACCGGCTTCCAGCGCAGCTTCCATGATCGCGTCTTCGTCGCCCGCTTCGAAAGAGATCACCCCTTTCTTGCTGAACAGGTATGCCACGGAACCGTCAGTACCCAGGTTGCCGCCGGTTTTAGTGAACGCATGGCGCACTTCAGCCACGGTACGGTTGCGGTTGTCGGACAGACACTCAACCATGACCGCAGTACCACCAGGGCCGTAACCTTCATAAATGATAGTTTCCATGTTCGCGTCGTCATCGCCGCCCACGCCACGTGCGATTGCACGGTTCAGGGTGTCACGCGTCATGTTGTTTGACAGTGCTTTATCAATCGCTGCGCGCAGACGTGGGTTAGAACCCGCGTCGCCGCCGCCCAGACGGGCTGCAGTAACCAGCTCGCGAATGATTTTGGTGAAAATTTTACCGCGTTTGGCATCCTGTGCCGCTTTACGGTGTTTGGTGTTGGCCCACTTACTATGACCTGCCATAAAAATATCTCCAATAAACCGTCAATTCAGACGGCATGAATTACAAATTCTTCAATCGCCTGCCGGTTGCTCCACGACTTGGTTAAGGCAGCCGCTTCGGCCGCATCAACCCAGCGGTAGGTCAAATGCTCGGTGAACTCGATCTGCCGTTCATGGGGGAGCGCAAGACAGAACCACGATTCCGTATTGCGCTCAATTCCCGGCGCATAACGATGACGTAAATGGCTAAAAATTTCAAAATCCACCGTGCGCTGACAGTCCTTCAGGGTCAGTTGCTCCTGAGCAACATTAATGGTGACCTCTTCATTTACTTCGCGCGCGGCGGCCTGCGACGCGGTTTCTCCCTCTTCCAGACTGCCGGTAACCGACTGCCAGAAATCGGGATCGTCGCGACGCTGCAACATCAGCACCCGCTTCGTGTCTTCTGCATAAATGACAACCAGAACAGAAACGGGACGCTTATATGCCATATCAGTTTTTCTCTTCCTTTTTCACCACATCGATACCCAGCTCAGACAGAGAGGCCGGGTTAGCAAAGCTTGGCGCTTCGGTCATCAGACACGCAGCGGCGGTGGTTTTCGGGAAGGCAATCACATCGCGAATGTTATCAGTACCGGTCAGCAGCATGGTCAGACGATCCAGACCAAACGCCAGGCCCGCGTGCGGTGGAGTGCCGTACTTCAGGGCATCCAGCAGGAAACCGAACTTCTCGCGCTGCTCTTGCTCGTTAATGCCCAGAATCCCGAATACGGTCTGCTGCATTTCGCCGCTGTGGATACGTACGGAACCGCCGCCCACTTCGTAGCCGTTGATCACCATATCGTAGGCGTTGGCCACTGCCTCTTCCGGTGCCGCATTCAGCTCGCTCGCCGTCATGTCTTTCGGTGCGGTGAACGGGTGGTGCATCGCCGTCAGGCCGCCTTCACCGTCATCTTCAAACATTGGGAAGTCGATCACCCACAGCGGAGCCCATTTGGCTTCGTCAGTCAGGTTCAGATCTTTACCCAGTTTGAGACGCAGTGCACCGAGCGCATCGGCCACCACTTTTTTGTTGTCCGCGCCGAAGAAGATCATGTCGCCATCCTGCGCGCCGGTGCGCTCAAGGATTGCTTCTACGATCTCAGCGTTCAGGAATTTCGCAACAGGGCTGGTGATGCCTTCGATGCCTTTCGCACGTTCGGTGACTTTAATATAAGCCAGGCCTTTCGCACCGTAGATTTTCACGAAATTGCCGTAGTCATCAATTTGTTTACGGCTGAGCTGTGCGCCACCAGGAACACGCAGGGCAGCCACACGGCCTTTCGGATCGTTAGCCGGGCCAGAGAAGACCGCAAACTCAACCGCTTTCAGCAGGTCCGCGACGTCCACCAGCTCCATCGGGTTACGCAGATCTGGTTTGTCAGAACCGTAGCGACGTTCTGCTTCTGCGAAGGTCATGATCGGGAACTCGCCCAGATCCACGCCCTTCACGTCCTGCCACAGACCACGAACCAGCGCTTCCATAATTTCGCGCACCTGAGGTGCGGTCATGAAGGAGGTCTCGACGTCGATCTGGGTGAATTCAGGCTGACGGTCAGCGCGCAGGTCTTCGTCGCGGAAGCATTTAACGATCTGATAGTAGCGATCGAAGCCAGACATCATCAGCAGCTGTTTGAACAGCTGAGGAGACTGTGGCAGCGCGTAGAATTTGCCTTTATGTACACGAGACGGAACCAGGTAATCGCGCGCGCCTTCCGGCGTGGCTTTGGTCAGCATCGGGGTTTCGATATCGAGGAAACCGTGGTCGTCCATGAAACGACGCACCAGGCTTGTGATCTTGGCGCGGGTTTTCAGGCGCTGAGCCATTTCCGGGCGACGCAGATCCAGATAGCGATATTTCAGACGCGCTTCTTCAGTGTTGACGTGGTTGGAGTCAAGCGGCAGCGATTCTGAACGGTTGATGATAGTCAGGTCGGACGCCAGCACTTCAATGGCGCCCGTCGCCATATCGGCGTTGATATTTTTTTCGTCACGCGCACGCACGGTGCCGGTGACCTGGATGCAGAACTCATTACGCAGTTCGGAGGCCAGCTTTAACGCGTCCGCACGATCCGGATCGAAGAACACCTGCACGATGCCTTCACGGTCACGCAAATCGATGAAGATAAGGCTACCAAGATCACGACGGCGGTTGACCCAACCACACAGGGTCACCTGCTGTCCAACGTGGGACTGACGCAACTGCCCGCAATATTCTGTACGCATGAGATATCCCTTAATTTAGCCGCAGGCTAAATGTCGCCTGGTTTACAGGCTACTATGTCGCAGCTTTCTGTATGTCACAACTGGATGAAAAAAGGCGGCTATTATACTGGAAATTCCGCCGTACGATAAGAGAGAAGCTTGCCAGACGCGCGATTGCTGCGCTCTTATTGCGCATTCTCACAAAAATTAACAAAATTGTCCGATCTGACCTGCCTTTATCATCGTAAGGTGTAACGGACGCTAATTTTTGACTGGAGTAACGATGTTAACACTTGATGCCACCAAAACCGCGCTTGTTGTGATCGATTTACAGGAAGGTATCCTGCCGTTCGCCGGTGGCCCGCACACCGCGGCAGATGTGGTCAGCCGCAGCGCCCGTCTTGCGGATAAATGTCGCGCCAGCGGATCGCCGGTGGTGATGGTGCGCGTTGGCTGGTCAGCCGACTTCGCCGAAGCGCTAAAACAGCCTGTGGATGCGACAGCCCCTGCCGCCGCGCTGCCTGCAAACTGGTGGACCTACCCTGAAACGCTTGGCAAACAGGATAGCGATATCGAAGTCACCAAACGCCAGTGGGGCGCATTTTACGGCACCGATCTTGAGTTGCAGCTACGCCGTCGCGGGATCGACACCATTATCCTGTGCGGTATTTCCACGAACATCGGCGTGGAATCCACCGCGCGTAATGCATGGGAACTGGGCTTTAACCTGGTCATTGCCGAAGACGCATGCAGTGCTGCTTCCGCGGATCAGCATCAGGGCAGCATGACCCATATCTTCCCGCGTATTGGTCGCGTGCGCAGCACCGACGAGATTTTACACGCGTTATGATCTATCTGGGTCTTCCCCAATGGTCGCACCCGAAATGGGTGCGCCTTGGCATTACCAGCCTTGAAGAGTATGCCCGCCATTTTAACTGCGTGGAGGGCAATACCACGCTGTATGCCCTGCCTCGCGCGGAAATCGTCGCGCGCTGGCGCGAGCAGACCACCGACGATTTCCGCTTTTGCTTTAAATTCCCGTCCACCATCTCTCACCAGGCGGCGCTGCGCCAGTGTGGGGATTTAACCGAAGAGTTTTTCGAGCGGATGTCGCCGCTGGACAACCGCATCGGTCAGTACTGGCTGCAACTCCCGGCCACCTTCGGCCCGCGCGACCTGCCTGCGCTGTGGCATTTTCTCGATGCCCTGCCGCGTGAGTTCACCTACGGTGTGGAAGTCCGTCATCCGGAATTTTTCAGCAAGGGCGAGGCGGAAAAAGCCCTCAACCGTGGGCTGCATGCGCGCGGTGTGAATCGGGTGATCCTCGACAGCCGCCCTGTTCATAGCGCCGTCCCGCACAGCGAAGCCATAATCGATGCCCAGCGCAAAAAACCGAAAGTGCCGGTGCATGCGGTGGTCACGGCGAACAACCCGATGGTGCGGTTTATCGGCAGCGACAACATGCAGCAAAATCGCGAGATGTTCGCCGTGTGGCTGCAAACATTGCCAAAGTGGGAGCAAACGACGACACCCTATCTTTTCCTGCATACGCCGGATATCGCCCAGACGCCTGAACTGGTCGATGTTCTTTGGCAAGCCTTACAGGCTGCGGTTCCGTCCCTCGGCCCTGCGCCTTCCATCCCACAACAATCTTCTCTTTTCTGACATCAGCCCCTATCATAGAAGTGCCATCTGCCAAAAACAGGGAGTTTGTATGGTCAGCGCACTGTACGCGGTGTTAGGTGCATTATTACTGATTAAGTTTTCGTTTGATGTTGTGCGCCTGAGAATGCAGTACCGCGTCTCTTACGGTGACGGTGGGTTTTCAGAGTTACAAAGCGCCATCCGCATTCATGGTAATGCGGTGGAATATATCCCCATTGCACTGATCCTGCTGCTGTTGATGGAGATGGACGGCGCGGAAACCTGGATGGTTCACGTCTGCGGCTTACTGCTGATTGCCGGACGCCTGATGCATTATTACGGTTTTCACCACCGCCTGTTCCGCTGGCGTCGTTCCGGCATGAGCGCAACCTGGTGTTCGCTTTTGCTGATGGTGCTGGCTAACCTTTGGTATATGCCGTGGGAGTTGGTTTTCTCTTTCCATTAGCGCACAATACGCCACTTTATTTTTCCCGGATTTTTACGTTATGTCTGATCGCGACACGCTTTTTTCCGCGCCTATCGCCAGTCTGGGCGACTGGACCTTTGATGAACGGGTAGCCGAAGTCTTCCCGGATATGATCCAGCGCTCTGTTCCAGGTTATTCCAATATTATCTCTATGATCGGCATGCTGGCTGAACGCTTCGTTCAACCCGGTACGCAGGTCTATGACCTGGGTTGTTCACTGGGCGCCGCGACGCTGTCCGTTCGCCGTAATGTGCATCACGAAGGCTGCAAAATCATTGCCGTCGATAACTCCCCCGCGATGGTGGAACGCTGCCGTCGTCACCTTGATGCCTATAAAGCGCCCACGCCCGTTGACGTCATCGAAGGCGATATTCGCGATATCGAGATCGAAAACGCCTCCATGGTGGTACTGAATTTTACCCTGCAGTTCCTGGTGCCCGAAGATCGCCAGTTGTTGCTGGACAAAATTTACAAGGGGCTGAATCCCGGCGGTGCGCTGGTGTTGTCGGAAAAATTCAGTTTTGAAGACGCAAAGGTCGGCGAGCTGCTGTTCAACATGCATCACGACTTTAAACGCGCTAACGGCTACAGCGAGCTGGAAATCAGTCAAAAGCGCAGCATGCTGGAAAACGTAATGCTCACCGACTCCGTCGAAGCACACAAAGCGCGCCTGCATAACGCCGGTTTTGAGCACAGCGAGCTGTGGTTCCAGTGCTTTAACTTTGGTTCCCTGGTGGCACTGAAAGGGGACAACGCATGATCGACTTCAGTAATTTTTATCAGCTTATCGCCAAAAACCATCTCTCCCACTGGCTGGAAACCCTGCCTGCACAGGTGGCCGCCTGGCAGCGTGACTCCCTGCACGGTCAGTTTAAGCAGTGGAGCAATGCCGTTGAGTTTTTGCCGGACATGACGCCCTACAAACTGGATCTGCTGCACAGCGTGACGGCTGAAAGCGCCGAGCCATTGAGCGAAGGACAGCTGCTGCGTCTTGAAAAGCTGATGCGCAATCTGATGCCATGGCGTAAAGGCCCCTTCTCCCTTTATGGTCTGAACATTAATACCGAATGGCGTTCTGACTGGAAGTGGGATCGCGTTCTGCCCCATCTGTCTGATTTGACCGGTCGCACTATTCTGGATGTGGGCTGCGGGAGTGGCTATCACCTGTGGCGCATGATTGGCGCCGGGGCACATCTGGCGGTCGGTATCGATCCGATGCAGCTGTTCCTCTGTCAGTTTGAAGCGGTGCGCAAATTGCTGGGCAACGATCAGCGCGCGCACGTTCTGCCACTGGGCATTGAGCAACTTCCTGCCCTGAACGCGTTTGATACCGTCTTCTCGATGGGCGTGCTGTATCACCGCCGCTCGCCGCTGGAGCATCTGTGGCAGCTGAAAGATCAGCTGGTCAGCGGTGGCGAACTGGTGCTGGAGACGCTGGTAATCGAGGGTGACGAAAACGCGGTACTGGTGCCGGGCGATCGTTACGCGCAGATGCGTAACGTCTATTTCATTCCGTCCGCGCTGGCGCTGAAGAACTGGCTGGCGAAGTGTGGCTTTGTCGATATCCGCATTGTGGATGTGTGCGTGACCTCCACCGAAGAGCAGCGTCGCACCGAATGGCTGACCACCGAGTCGCTGGCAGAATTCCTCGACCCGAACGACAGCAGCAAAACCATCGAAGGGTATCCCGCGCCGATACGTGCAGTCTTGATCGCAACGAAGCCGTAATGTCCCTGGCGAAACAGGTGCAGTACCTTTCCTCAAGACACAGTTCAAGGCCCGGCAGCGCCGCTGGGCTTAAAATATAAAAGTGAAAAAAAGGCCCCTGTTGAAATTGCAGGGGCCTGGTACAAGCAAGCATCATATTGGGCGACATGATGCGCGGTAAAAATCGTTGCTACACGTGAAACTGGTCAATCATGGATTTCATTACCGCAACCGACTCTCCATCTACGCTGTAGCGGGAGTACTCATCCGCTTCTGCATCTGTCGACATTGACAATCCTGTATTGCGATATCGCATAGGCGAAGGCGTCCACTTGCCTGCTGAGCTGTGAAGCTCTTCTACCCCTGCGTTTAAAAATGTTTTCAGATTGCTGGCTCGAACACCAGCACCTGCCATTATTATTGGAACACCGGAATGCCCTTTTAGTTCCATAATTAATTGCAGTCCTTTTTCCGCCGTTGATTGCTGGCCGGATGTCAGGATACGTGCAACGCCTAATTCTGCTAAATTTTCAAAAGCTTGAATGGGATTTTTACACATATCAAACGCACGATGGAAAGTCACCGCCATCCCTTTTGCTGCCGCCATAATCTGTCGCATACGCGGCATATCGACATTTGCGTCTTCATCAAGCAAACCGATCACCAGACCTGGGAAGCCCAGCTCGCGAACCCGGACGACGTCTTCCAGCATGGCGTCAAACTCACCCGCTGAATAACAAAAATCACCGCCGCGTGGGCGAATGATGGGGTGAACGGGGATCGTCACCGCCTCGCGAACGGACTTCAGCACACCGTATGACGGGGTTAATCCGCCCTCTTTCGGTGCCGCGCACAGTTCAACGCGATCGGCCCCGTTTTGTTGCGCAGTCACAGCACACTCCATGCTGTAACAACAGATCTCCAGTAGCGCCACACTTCCTCCTAAAATTCACGGTAATAGACCATCATGCCACGCCGCCAGAGGGCGGACTTAGCGTGAGTTCACACTCTTTTGCGGCTTACTCTTCGCTGGCGACAATTTGCTCGATCGTCCAGGGATGGAATTTCACCGTCACTTTGCCGTCGGTGACCGCCAGCGTCGGATTTGGCAGACGTTCGCGCTCCCCTTTAGGTGAGCTGGTTTTCACGAAAATACCCGGCTGGCTCAGGCCGTCGTCAGACAGCAGCGCCAGTGCGCGCGCATTCAGGGTTTCCGGATCGCCCGGCAGCACGATTTCGATGTGCTCCCAGCCCTCAATGGGATAGCGTTTTTCGCCAGGCCAGGGTAATTCGACCACGCTGAACTGCCAGTGCGCCACGCAGACCGGCTGATGGAGTTTAAACAGACAAATGGGACGCCCGTTGATCACGTTTTCGGACAGCAGTTCACCGCACTGCTCAAATCCACGACGCCAGCGCTCCGCCGTCGCATTCTGATGGCAGCGCAGGGAAATGTGATCGGCGTCGAGCGGCGCAATATCCAGCCCCAGACGGGTGGCAAGTTCTGTGAACGCCTGGGTGAAACGCGGTAAATCTGCGGAAATATCATGCAGTTCATCAATGGAGTGCCAGTTCGTCATCAGCGGTTCTCTTATCCTGTCGCAAAGCCGCTAATTTACTCTGTTGGATGCCTGCAACCAACCGCAGATTTCACGATTTTCCTGCTGCATGCTTATGCACTATTTCATCGCCTGTTTTCTGAGCGCTCTTCAGCCTGCGCAATGCTGACGCCAGAGGGCATTTGCAGTATACTCCGGCCCTAAATTCTCAAACTGGTGCGGGTTGCAACTCCCCCGCAGCAAAAAAGTAAGGTATCCAGGTGAATATTCAGGCTCTTCTCTCCGAAAAAGTCAGTCAGGCACTGATTGCCGCAGGTGCGCCTGCGGATTGCGAACCGCAGGTTCGTCAGTCAGCAAAAGTACAGTTTGGCGACTATCAGGCTAATGGCGTGATGGCAGTGGCTAAAAAACTGGGCATGCCGCCGCGACAACTCGCTGAGCTGGTACTGACTCATCTGGACCTCAACGGCATTGCCAACAAGGTTGAGATTGCAGGTCCAGGCTTTATCAACATTTTCCTCGATCCGGCCTTCCTCGCCGGTCACATTGACGCGGCGCTGAAATCTGACCGTCTGGGTGTGACTCAGCCGCAAGCGCAAACCATCGTTGTCGATTACTCTGCGCCAAACGTGGCAAAAGAGATGCACGTCGGTCACCTGCGCTCCACCATCATCGGCGATGCCGCTGTGCGCACCCTGGAGTTCCTGGGCCATAAAGTGATTCGCGCGAACCACGTTGGCGACTGGGGTACCCAGTTCGGAATGCTGATTGCCTATCTTGAAAAGCAGCAGCAGGAAAATGCGGGCGAAATGGCGCTGGCAGACCTGGAAGGTTTCTACCGTGAAGCCAAAAAACATTACGACGAAGATGAAGCTTTCGCCGAGCGCGCACGTAGCTATGTGGTGAAACTGCAGGGCGGCAACGCCTACTTCCGCGAAATGTGGCGCAAGCTGGTTGACATTACTATGTCCCAAAACCAGATCACCTATGACCGTCTGAACGTCACCCTGACCCGCGACGACGTGATGGGCGAAAGCCTTTATAACCCCATGTTGCCGGGCATCGTGGCCGATCTGAAAGCCAAAAATCTGGCGGTCGAGAGCGAAGGCGCAACGGTTGTATTCCTTGATGAGTATAAAAACAAGGAAGGGGAACCGATGGGCGTGATCATCCAGAAAAAGGATGGCGGCTATCTCTACACCACAACGGATATCGCCTGCGCGAAATACCGTTACGAAACGCTGCATGCGGATCGCGTGCTGTACTACATCGATTCCCGTCAGCACCAGCACCTGATGCAGGCGTGGACCATCGTGCGTAAAGCCGGTTATGTGCCTGATTCGGTTCCGCTGGAACACCACATGTTCGGCATGATGCTGGGTAAAGACGGCAAGCCGTTCAAAACCCGCGCCGGGGGGACCGTTAAACTCTCCGATCTGCTGGATGAAGCGCTGGAACGCGCGCGCCGCCTGGTGGCCGATAAGAATCCGGATATGCCAGCCGACGAGCTGGAAAAACTGGCGACCGCCGTCGGTATCGGCGCGGTGAAATACGCGGATCTGTCCAAAAACCGTACCACCGATTACATCTTCGACTGGGACAACATGCTGGCCTTCGAAGGCAACACGGCGCCATACATGCAGTATGCCTATACCCGCGTGCTGTCTGTGTTCCGTAAAGCCGACATTGATGAAAGCGCGCTGGCGAATGCTACCGTGGTGATCAATGAAGACCGCGAAGCGCAGCTGGCTGCCCGTCTGCTGCAGTTTGAAGAGACGCTGGCGGTGGTTGCCCGTGAAGGCACGCCGCACGTCATGTGTGCGTACCTGTACGATCTGGCGGGCCTGTTCTCTGGCTTCTACGAGCACTGCCCTATCCTCTCCGCCGAAAGCGAAGCGATCCGCAACAGCCGTCTGAAACTGGCGCAGCTGACCGCGAAGACGCTGAAGCTGGGGCTGGATACCCTCGGGATCGAAACCGTAGAGCGTATGTAATACAGAAACAAAAAACCCGGCAATTGCCGGGTTTTTTATTATCAGAAGTATTTACGCAAATACTCCGTCAGACACAAAATCGCCATCGCCTGACCGTACGGCATCGAGGTCAGCGGGATCTGGCGATAAAACTCCAGATCGCTGCCCATCCCCGTGCCAAACGACGTTTGCAGCAACTCCCCTTCCGGCGAAAT
The DNA here is from genome assembly GCF_050435885.1 of Lelliottia sp. 489. Taxonomy (NCBI): domain Bacteria; kingdom Pseudomonadati; phylum Pseudomonadota; class Gammaproteobacteria; order Enterobacterales; family Enterobacteriaceae; genus Lelliottia; species Lelliottia sp. 489. The sequence goes on from NZ_JBNDLC010000001.1 coordinate 973,432, forward strand.
GTTGTTCACAATCCCCCGAATCGCTTTCTCCGCCACTTCAGCATATTCCGCGCCAACGTAACGCTTGCGCACCGCTTTTAAGATCCCGTAGGCAAAGCCTGCCGTGGCGGATGCTTCCAGATACGACTTGGGATCGTCAAGCAGCGTATGCCATAGGCCGCTCTCATCCTGACATTTTGCCAGCGCGGCGATTTGCGCATTCAGAACCTGCACCAGATAACGGCGCACCGCGTTGTTCTCCGGCAAATCCACCAGCTCAAGGAAGTCGGGGATGACAATCGTCAGCCAGCTGTTTCCGCGCGCCCAGCGGGCTTTGGCAAAATTGTGCTGCCCGTCGTAGTTCCAGCCGTGGAACCACAGCCCGGTTTCGCGATCCATCAGGTTCTGAACGTGCAGCAGGAACTGATACACCGCCTCTTCCACATACTCCGGGCGATTGAGCAATTTGCCTATTTTCGCCAGCGGCAGGACGGTCATCATCAGCGTGTCGTCCCACATTTGCTGATGATTCTCTTCCGCCAGGGTGATGTGCTGCATGCCGCCGTGCGCCGTGCGCGGCATGTCGTTCATCGCCCACTCAGCCCAGCTCTCCAGCCATGGCAAATAGGTGGCGTTTTGCGTCTCCTCAAAGCGGTACGCCAGGGTCAGGAACGGGGCCATGGTATTGACGTTTTTGGTGGTCGCGCCTTCGGCAAAGCGGTCGGCAAACCAGCCGTCTATGATGTCACGCATGTGGCTGTCACCGGTCTGGCAGTAATACTGCCAGATGCCGTATAAGCCCACGCCGTGCGTCCACTCCCATCCCGCCCAGCCTTTGGTGTCGATCACGCGCCCGTCGTCCAGCCGCAGCAAAAATTCGCCGGTTTTATCGTGGATGTTCACCAGATTGTGCGTCACCTTTTCAATCAGTGATTTCAGTTCATCCCTGGCAATAAAATGCTCAGGCTGACGCAGTAACGGGCTATGTTTGACAGGCCAAACCTTCATAATCTTAACCTCTGTGATATGTCGAATTCAGTACCGCGCGATCCTTCAGGGAAGGTGCCGCCGGTTTATTGCGATTCAGATAACCAATATTGTTGTTGCCCCACAAGGATTCGTACGGCATCCCGGCAAGCAGCTCAACGGTGGCGCGAGCCTGTGGGGTCGCCGTTTCCGGCATCGCGTGTCCGGACTCGCGCATTTTGGCGGTCTCTTCACGCAGGGTGCTGTGAGTTTCCAGGTTCAGTTTAAAGCGCAGGGAGACCAGGAAACCGCAGGCCAGCACCAGAATGGTGCCCACACTCAGGATCATCAGAATGGTGTGGCTCACTTCTGCTGGCTGGGTTTTCTGGCCGCTGACAAAGCCGGACATCTGCATCACAATCCCCACCAGCATGATGGCTCCGGCCTGCGAGGCTTTACGCGTCAGGGTCATAATCCCGGCGAAAATCCCTTCGCGGCGCTGGCCGGTGATCACTTCATCCACGTCAGCAATATAGGTGTAGATATTCCATGGAACGTAGTTGATGCCCCCGCGACCCAAACCTGCCACAGCAGAGATCAGCAGCAACAGCGAATAGACGTCGCTCAGCCCGGCGTAATAGAGCACCGCGTAGGAGATAGAAGCCAGACCAAACAGCACGACCACCATGCGGTACGACGGGGCCGGTCCAAAGCGGATGCACAGCGGGATCATGGCGATCACGGCGATGAACTGGAAGATGGCCATCGTGCCCAGCAAGTTCGACGCCATCGACGCTTCCTGCATCAGCACAAATACCACGTAATAGGTGAACACCGCGTTGAAGACGTCCTGCGCGATATAGCCGCCCAGATACATCCCAAGATGCTGGCGGAAAATTTTCACTCGCAGGGTTGAGCTTAACTCGACAAACAGACGGTTCAGGCTCTGGCTCAGATTGAGTTTTTTCTTCTCTTCTTCTGCGCGCAGTGCCGCTTCAGACCACTCTTCACGCGGGCGCTCCCAGGTAAAGATCCAGACGAAAGTCAGCATCATTGCGCACAGCACGGAGAAGACCAGGCTCGCGTAGAAGAAGGAGATCGCGTTGTCTTTACCGAAGTGAGTCAGCAGGATACCCGGCAGGAAAGAGGCCAGAATCGCCGACATCTGCGCCATAGAGATACGCGCGCCGGAGAATTTCGTTTTCTGTTTGAAATCGTCCGTCATTTCCGGGACTAAGGTTTCGTAAGGCACCAGAATCATGGTGTACACGATATCGAAGATCAGATAGGTGACCAGGTAGTACCAGAAGCCCATATCCCCTACCCACATCATTGAGTAGCTGAAAACGCAGGGAATACCGAGCAGGATAAAGAACTTACGGCGGCCAAAGCGTTTGCCGAGCCAGGTGGTACCAAAGTTATCGGTCAGGAAGCCCATTAACGGGCTGACCACCGCGTCCAGCACCCTGGCGGCCGCAAAAATAAAGGTCGCCTCAATCGGCGAAAGCCCACAGAACGTCGTATAAAAATATAACAGCCAGGCCGCCGTCAGCGCGGTTGTGCCTGCCCCAAGAAAATCGCCTGACCCGTAGGCGAGGTAATTTGCGAGTCCAATTTTACGTGTTTTCATTGCCGTCAACCCTTTGAATGTTGGGAGACTCCCTGTATGCAAACCTCGTCCGGGAGTTTTTACACGGCTACAGTAAAAGTATCGTTCTATTGATACCTTTCTGTTTCTGCCACTGCCTGAGGGCGAATGGCAATAATGCAAAGAGATTCCGTACGCGTGTCACTGATTTATAAAACAGCGTTTCTTTTGCATCAAAAGGCGGGGTCATTTTTTGGGAGCCAGCCGTCAGTTTCTGCTGACGGCTGGTGAAAAGGCAGGCAATTAGCGGTAATTCACAATCACTTCGTTACTTTGAACTTTAAGTGCGGGGATCAGACGTCCTCCGCCCGGGACTTCCCAGACAAAACGCAGCGGCTCAACGGCAGGCACGCCATTGAAGGCGTGCGTGGTGCCACTTTCACCGTCCAGTTCAGTGCAGCGCGTCTGCGAGCACAGGCGTACACGCAGGCCCGCAGGCGTCGGGCCAATCAGCTGATAACGCCACACCACCAGCGTCATCAGCCCGGAGGCCGGTTCTGAGGCGAAAAGCGGTCGTGAGGAGGCCGATACCCCGCGATTGCTCAGGGTGATACCAATACTGCTCGCCTGCCAGGTGCCTTCCCCGGCGGCCTGAGCCAGCATCGGGAACAGTAAAATCCACAGCCAGTGACGCATTATTTGCCTCCGATGGTCGCCGTCATACGAATATGACGGTTATCCGACAGTTCCAGATTCGACAGCACCACCAGCTGCGTCAGACTGCGGCGCAGGAAGCGAGAGAGCAGCGGACGCAGCGCGTGATTCACCAGCAGAACCGGCGGAGCGCCAAGCATCTCCTGACGCGCCAGTGCCTCTTGCGTTTGCGCCAGCAGACGGTCTGCCAGACCCGGCTCCAGGCCGCCACCGCCCTGCAACGCCTGCAGCAGCAGACGCTCAAGCGGCGTGTCGAGACCAATCACCTGCACTTCGCCGGAGCCAGGGAACCACAGTTGGGTGATGGCACGGCCCAGCGCCACACGCACCACGGCGGTGAGCTCGTGCGGATCGCTCTGCAATGGCGCATGTTCCGCAAGGGTTTCCAGAATGGTGCGCATATCGCGGATCGGCACTTTTTCGTCGAGCAGGTTTTGCAGCACTTTGTGCAGCGTGGTTAACGTCACCACGCCCGGCACCAGATCTTCTGTCAGCTTCGGCATCTCCTGGGTGACGCGGTCGAGCAACTGCTGCGCTTCCTGACGGCCAAACAGCTCTGCCGAGAACTGCCCAATCAGGTGGTTCAGGTGTGTCGCCACGACGGTACTGGCTTCCACCACCGTATAGCCCTGGATCTGCGCCTGCTCTTTCAGCGCACTTTCAATCCAGATTGCCGCCAGGCCAAAGGCCGGATCGATGGTCTGTTCGCCCGGCAGCGTACCCGCCGCTGTGCCTGGGTTAATCGCCAGCCAGCGCCCCGGATAGGCATCGCCGCTGCCGATCTCCACACCTTTCATTAAGATGCGATAGCGCGCAGGCGGCAGATCCATGTTGTCGCGGATGTGCACTACCGGCGGCAGGAAGCCCATATCCTGGGCGAATTTTTTACGGATACTGCGGATACGGCCCAGCAGTTCGCCGTCCTGCTGGAAATCAACCATCGGGATCAGACGATAGCCCACTTCCATCCCGAGGGAATCTTCCAGCTGGACGTCGTTCCAGGTGGCTTCCACCGACTGGTTATTTTCCGGCATTTTAACCGGTGTCGGTTCAGCTGCCGGTTTGGTTTCGCGTCCACGCAGCCACCAGGCAAGCCCCAGCAGAGCTGCGGTAAACAGCAGGAAAACAAAGTTTGGCATGCCCGGGACAAGGCCCAGCAGGCCCAGTACCGCCGCAGAGAGCATCAGCACGTTCGGGTTAGTGAACAGCTGGCTGACCATCTGCTGACCGACGTCTTCGTCGGTGCTTACGCGGGTCACGATCACACCCGCCGCGGTCGAGATCACCAGCGCCGGGATCTGCGCCACCAGACCGTCACCGATCGTCAGCAGCGTATAGCTTTCCGCCGCATGGCCCATGTCCATGCCATGCTGGAGTACACCCACCAGCAGACCGCCGACGATGTTAATCACCATGATCAGGATCCCGGCGATGGCATCCCCGCGCACGAATTTACTCGCACCGTCCATCGAACCGTAGAAGTCCGCTTCCTGAGTAACATCGGAACGGCGCTTTTTCGCTTCATCTTCGCCAATCAGCCCGGCGTTGAGATCGGCGTCAATCGCCATCTGTTTGCCCGGCATCCCGTCGAGAACAAAACGGGCGCCGACTTCAGCGATACGTCCCGCACCTTTGGTGATAACCATGAAGTTAATGATAACGAGGATAACGAACACCACGATACCAATAGCAAAGTTGCCGCCGACGAGGAAGTGACCAAAGGCCTCAACCACTTTACCCGCTGCTGCACCGCCCGTATGCCCTTCCATCAGAATGATACGCGTTGACGCCACGTTCAGCGCCAGGCGCAGCAAGGTGGTGAACAGCAGGATGGTCGGAAACGCCGCAAACTCAAGGGTACGCTGGGTGAACATCGCCACCAGCAGCACCATAATCGAGAGCGCAATGTTGAATGTGAAAAGCAGGTCGAGGATAAATGCTGGCAACGGCAGCACCATCATCGACAAAATTAGCAGGATGAGAATCGGCCCGGCAAGGATCTGCCATTGCGTCGATTTCATGTTGCTGGGCAGGCGCAACATTGCCACCAGATTAGCCATCAGTGTCCTTCTCGTTCATAAAATCCAGTGCCTCAGGCACCGGCAGATTTTCAGGTTTCACAGGTCGTTGACCGCCTGCCAAACGCCAGCGTTTCAGCTGCCAGACCCAGGCCAGCACTTCCGCCACAGCGGCGTAGAGCTGACCAGGAATTTGCTGTCCAATTTCAGCATGACGATACAGAGCACGCGCCAGCGGCGGGGCTTCCAGTACCGGCACGCGGTGTTCAGCGCCAATTTCACGGATGCGCAGGGCGATAAGCCCCGCCCCTTTCGCCACCACTTTTGGCGCACTCATTTTGTTTTCGTCGTACTTCAGCGCCACGGAGTAGTGGGTCGGGTTGGTGACGATCACGTCCGCTTTCGGAACATCTTCCATCATGCGACGACGCGCGGCCGCGCGCTGCATCTGACGAATACGCCCCTTCACATGCGGGTCGCCTTCCATCTGTTTGTATTCGTCACGAAGATCCTGCCGCGACATACGTAATTTTTTGATATGGCTGTAAATCTGGAAGAAGACGTCAAATCCCACCATCGGAATAATGCTGAGCACCACCAGCACCGCGCACAGCCCGACCAGATTCATGGCGTTGCTCATGGCCGTCAAAGGGGATTCGCTGATCAGGCGCATCATATCGGGCCAGTGGTGCCAGAGGTAAAACCCGGCGGTGCTCCCCATCAGAACGGATTTCAGAATCGCTTTGAGCAGCTCCGCCCCCGTTTGCGCCGAAAACATTTTGGCAATGCCGGGAAACGGATTGAGTTTGGAAAATTTGGGCTGCAGAGACTTCGTGCTGAACACCAGACCGCCCAGCATAACGGGCGAGACCAGGGCCACAATCACCACCCCGGTAATCAACGGCAGCAGCGCGATCATCGCGTCTTTAATCAGCAGAATGATTTGGCTGAGGATCAGGTTGGGATCATTCACCATACTGTGGTCGAAACGCAGCCCGGCCGAGAGCATTCCCGCCAGTCTGCGGGCAAACGACTCCCCACCCATCCAGATAATGCATACACCTACGATTAAAATCAGCAGGGATGTCAGCTCTCGGGATCGGGGGATTTGCCCTTCCTCACGCGCTTTGTCTAGTCGGTGGGGTGTGGGGGCTTCTGTTTTGTCGTCGCTGTCTTCTGCCACAGTGCGCGCTCTCTGCCCATTTCGTCACGCGTATCATGCCAGAGCACACCCAACTCAATGGATGGAAAAGCCTGTATAACTTGCCGTTTTTAGCCTGTTTAACGGCCAAAACTCACCAGGCTTAAAAATTTTGTGTCTAATTTTAGACTTTTCAGCGCTCGGTTAATGTGGTTTATAAAATGAAATAAACGTCTTTCCTGTTGTTTAAACCCGTCTTGCAAACGCTTTACCTCGATTAACCACAAAGCACTCATAACACCAAAATAACAATAAATATCAACACGTTTATAATGGTCATCATGCTTAACATTATTAAACTGAGAATTATTTAAAACACAAACTGGTGAATACTTTACAGTCAAGTTCGAATAAATTACCCTATATAATATCAATTAAGCCATACTTCCGTCCGAATCAAATACCTTTTATACTGGCGTGTGAAATAACGTTATTTATTAAGTTCACTTTCACCAGTAATCTCAACATGGAATTTATTGTTAAGGACGTTCTGATTATGAAACTCAGGTACCCTATTATTTGTGGCGCATTGATGGCGCTGACTTCAGTAAGTACATTCGCTGCAGAAATGAATGCAGGAAAGATTCATTTCACAGGGGAAATTATTGAACCAAGTTGTGTCATTGACGGCGATGATGGTACAGACAGTACCGTTCCCCTGGGCACCTATACCACGACTTTATTTACAGCACCTGGTGTTGAGTCACCCTTGACTCCCTTCAAAATAACCCTGAAAGATTGTCCGTTGAAAAGTGATGGCCTTCCGTCTATTCAACTGACCTTTACCGGTGCCACCACCCTGACAAAGACGAAAAACCTGCTTGATGTCAGCAAGATAACGACAGCGGGGGCAACAGCCGCTACGGGTGTGGGTATCGCTGTGAGCCTTGATGGCGCGGATGAAGACCTTATCACAATGGACGGAGCGGAAGATCAGGTCTATATCGAACTTCCTACCAAAACCACCGACACAATTAGCGCCAATTTCAATGCGCGCTATCGATCGTTTGCTGAAAAGGTCACACCCGGCCCTGCCGATGCGGATATGACGGTTAATATTATTTATCGTTAATCGTCCGACCAGCCCATTCCTGATATCAATACTTCCGCAAAGAAGTATATTCTCGAATGGGCATTTATAAGAAATACCTAACTCACTCCATACTTCTGAGCCATTATTTTAGATCAGGACAAATATTACGCATGCGTATTTATCCGCTAATTCTATTACTGACACCTGTTATATTTTCTTCATTCAGCCATGCGGCAGGCATCCAGGTTGGGCGTACGAGGATCGTCTACGATGCCGGTAAAAAGGAGGTTTCACTTCCGCTGACAAATAAAGAAACTGAACTTCCCTGGTTGATTCAATCCTGGACGGATACGGGAAACGGTAAAACTCGCGGGCCTTTTATCGTCACCCCGCCGTTATTTCGTCTTGAGCCCCAGAAAGAACAAAGTCTGAGGATCGCCTGGAACGGAACAGCAATCCCCGAGAACAAAGAGTCGTTGTTTTATATGAACGTTCGTACCATTCCTGCCACCGCGGCGGAGGACGACGATAAGAATGTGTTACGCCTGATCTACAAAACGCGTATCAAGCTGTTCTGGCGTCCAAAAGGGCTGAAGGGCGACCCTGATGAAACCTGCAAAAACCTGCGTTTTTCCCGTCACGGCAAGCAGCTGACGGTGATCAACGAGGGGGCTTTTCACATCACCTTTGACAACCTGAAACTGGGTAACGCAACGCTTGAGAAAGCCGATATGGTCGCGCCTCAGTCGAGCGTGGAGATCCCCGTGCCTGAGAGTGCGACAGGCAGCCAGGTCAGTTGGCGATGCATCACCGATTACGGCAACGCTTCCGCCAAATACATTGCGACCTTGGGTCAGGGATAGGAAACGCCATGGCCAAAGGATTCGTTTCTATTTCCAGGCAGCGCGCCTGGCGCATAAATGCGCTCGTACGTTGCCTTGGCGGCGTGGCGTTGATGCTTTCAACCGCCGCACATACCCGAGAGTACCATTTTTCACCTTCCGCCCTGGAAGGCGATCAGCTGCCGCAGCAGGATATCGACCTGTCACTCTTTTCACACTCGAACACCCAACTGCCCGGCGTTTACCCTTCCCGCATTCTGCTCAACGATCTGCGTGTGGGCGACGCCAGTATTACTTATCTTGGCGGTAAAAGGGGTGAACTGGTGGCGCAGCTGACCCCTGATATGCTGCGAAAATGGGGCGTCGATATTGATAAGTTTCCGGCGCTGACGGTTTTGGATGCGTCGTCTGCGCTCCCTAAGCCTTTAGGAGAATACATTCCACAGGCCTCGGCGACGTTCGACTTTTCCGCCATGACGCTGCATCTGAGCATTCCGCAGGCCGCCATTGCGGCTAATGGCAGAGACTACATCGCCCCTTCCCGCTGGGATGATGGCGTGCCGGTGGCGTTCACGGATTACGCGTTTTCCGGCTCGCAAAATCAAGACGGCGACAAAAACACGACCAGCAATCAGTACCTCAATATGCGCAGCGGCGCGAACCTGGGCGGCTGGCGCGTGCGTAACTATTCCACCTGGAGCAAAACCGACGACGACAACAGCTGGGATACGGTTAACACCTTCGTGCAGCACGATCTCGATGCCCTGAAAGCACAGTTTACGGGCGGCGAAAGCAGCACCCAGGGCGAGGTATTCGACAGCCTGCAGTATCGCGGCGTTAACGTCGCGTCGGATGAAGAGATGCTGCCATACAGCCAGCGCGGCTTCGCCCCGGTTATCCGCGGTATCGCCAGCTCCAATGCCGAAGTGTCGGTGCGCCAGAACGGTTATCTGATCTATCAGCAGAACGTTGCCCCCGGCGCGTTTGAAATCAACGACCTCTACTCCACCACCAACAGCGGCGATCTTGATGTCACCGTCAAAGAGGCCGATGGCACCGAGCACCACTTCACCCTGCCCTACTCCAGCATCGCCGTCATGCAGCGACCTGGACATCTGAAATATGAATTCACCGCCGCACGCTATCGCGCTGACAGCGGGAGCGATCAGAATGAACCGCTGTTTGTGCAGGGAAGCGCGATCTATGGTGTGAACAACAGCATGACGCTGTTTGGCGGAGTTACGGCGTCAGAGGACTATCAGGCGGTCAATACCGGTGCAGGGGTTGCGCTGGGACGTTTCGGTACGGTGTCGGCGGATGTGACGACGGCGAAAACCCAGCTCGATAATCACACTGAGCGTTCCGGGCAGTCATACCGCCTGCTCTACTCAGGCAAAATTGATACCACCGACACCAACTTCACCCTCGCCAGCTATCGCTACTCCACCAGCGGCTACTACAGCTTTGCCGACGCCAACCAGAAATACGATCAGCATGAAAACGATCTGCTCTTCCAGTACAACAAACGTAACCGCATTCAGGCCAGCATCAGCCAGAATATTGCTGGCATCAGTTTTTATCTCAATGGTTATCAGCAGGACTACTGGCAGACGTCCCAGAAAGAGCGCAGCCTCTCAGCGGGTCTCAATACCGTGGTGGAAAGCATCAGCATTCACCTGGCCTATACCTACAGCAAAACCGAGGAAGACGAGAGCGATCAGATGGTCTCCCTTGGCTTTAGCGTCCCGCTGAGCAAATGGCTGCCGCGCGCCTGGAGCAGCTACAACCTGAGCAACAGCAAACACGGGTACACGCGGCAAAACATCGGGCTAAACGGGACGCTGCTGGATGACGAACGTCTGAACTATTCGCTGCAGCAAAGTCATTCCAACCATGACGGTGATGACACCAGCAGCCTGTACGGCAGCTATCGCTCGCAGTACGCCAATCTGAACGCCGGGTATTACCATTCATCCGATAAATCGCAGCAGTTGAGCTACGGCATGAGCGGTGCGGTGGTCGCCCACCCTCATGGAATTACCCTGGCTCAGCCGCTGGGTAGCCAGTTTGCCATCGTCAATGCTAACCATGCTTCTGGCGTGCGTTTCCAGAACCAGCGCGGTATTCAGACTGACTGGCAGGGAAATGCCGTGATCCCATCGCTCACCCCCTATCAGGAAAACAGCATCCGCGTCGATACCACCAGCCTGCCGGAGGATGTCGATACCAGCGAAACCGCCGTCACGGTCATTCCCTCCCGTAACGCCGCCGTAACAGCAAGCTTTGATGCCCATGTCGGCTATCGCGCGCTGATTACCCTCACGCGCCCCGATGGCAGCACAGTGCCTTTTGCCGCTATCGCCACCGCTGTGTCACCGGTCATCAGCGGCATTGTCGATGATACGGGCACCGTTTATCTCGCCGGGGTCTCGGACACCGTTCAGTTGAATGTGAGATGGGGCGAGGGTGCGGATCAGCAATGTACTGCCAGCGTCCCGATTAGCACGAGAGGAGCCACGTCCAACCCGGCGGGTATCCGCTCCGTTAGCGCGCTTTGTAAGCAGGAAGAAAAACATGTTAATTAATTCCAAATCCCTCTGGGTACTGCTGTGCCTGTCCGCCCCTGTCACCACGCAGGCTTCGACCATTTTGCGCGACTGTTTTGTCCCTCAGGATTATCACGTTGCTTATGACGGCGATCTCAACGCCAGCGACAATAAAGCGGGTCTGGATGTGGATATTCCTGACCACCTGGTCGGGGAAAGTACAGTCATGGAAGCCAACTGTGATTGCCCTAAAAACATGATGGAATCGACGACGATTTATGAATTAACCCTGGCAGGCAGTCCGCTTCCACAGGGCACGAGTGGCTACGGTGCTCTCACTGATAAACTGGACATTAACGTGAAGGGGTATGTCGATGCGAGTAATTCCCCGGACGGGTCCGGCCTGGAGGGGCTTCCAATAAATGAGTACCCGACGCCTCAGAGCTCGATGTCAAAAACGATAGAGAAATTCAAAGCGACTGAAGGCACCGCGAGCGTCTGCAGCGAGAGCACGAGACCTGAGGATTCCACTCCGGTTAAACGCCAGTTCCGCTGGAACGTTATCGGCGTGATATTTCATGTCAAAAAGCCGATTCTTGGCAAAGAGATCATCCCCCCTACCGCCGTGGTGCAGAACTATGCCTGTCTCTATTTCGGCACAGGGAACTGTGATCCCGGTGATGCCCAGCAGGTCTCCACTATCTGGCTCAGTGGTTCACTCTCCGCCCCACTCAGTTGCACCATCAATGAAGGCAGCACCATTGAGGTTGATCTAGGCAATATTGTCAGTAAGCAGTTTCGGGCAAAAGGTCAGCCGCCGATGAACTATGCGTTGAAAAATGTGGATATCACCTATCACTGCGACGATAACGCGGTTGGCAACGACGATCGCATCAGAATGACCCTCAGCGCCGATCAGGGGGTGCTCGACAGTAGCGATCCGCTGATCGCGAAAATGCTTAACCGAGATGATGTCGGCGTCAGGGTCTTCACGGACGACAACAAAGACGTCCAGCTCGACGGCAGCTACGCGTTTCCGGTGACGATGGATGAGCAGGGTAATGGGTCAGTGAAGATCAAAGCCGCACCGGTAAGCACCACAAATGCCACGCCGGCACCCGGTAAATTTGAAGGGAACGTGACGGTAAAAATGGATTTGCGCTGAGTGATTCTCAGGCTGCAGCTGCAGCCTGAGAAAAACCGTCGCGATTAGAAGCCGAGACTGTCCAGCAGATCGTCCACCTGATCCTGGCTTGCGACAACGCCCGCCTTGGAAGTGTCGAGCTGCGGGCCATTGAGCAGGCTTTCATTCTCACGTTTCGGACGCGCAGCAGGCTCTGGCATGTTTTCCAGCAAAACCATCAGCAGCTGACGTTCGATTTCCTGAATCACATCCATCATGCGCTTGATAACCTGACCTGTCAGGTCCTGGAAATCCTGCGCCATCATGATGTCCAGCAGCTGCGCGTTGGTGAAGCTGGTGTGTCCAGGGACATCGCCCAGATACTGCCGAGTATCCGTGACCAGCTCGCGGGCATCGGCCAGTTCGATCGGATTCTCGAACCACTCATCCCAGCGTTTGCTCAGGGCTTTTGCGCCCTTTTCCATCTCATCCTGATGCGGTTGAGAGGCTTCCACGCTGTTCAGGGCGCGCTCTGCTGCCTGTGCGGTCATCTGCACAACGTAGTCCAGACGATCGCGCGCATCAGGAATCGCTTCCGCCGCTTCGGCAATCGCCTGGTCGAGTCCCAGCTCGCGCAGGCTGTCGCGCAGCATACGCGTCAGGCTGCCGATGCGGGCAATAATCTCGTTGGCTGAATGTTCTTCAACCGGTTTCATAGCAGGTTGCATCATCACCAGCACCTCACATGCCGAGTTTCTCGAAGATCTTGCCGAGCTTCTCTTCCAGAGTCGCCGCCGTAAATGGTTTCACCACATAACCGCTTGCGCCCGCCTGTGCTGCCGCAATAATGTTCTCTTTCTTCGCTTCTGCAGTCACCATCAGAACCGGAAGAGAGGACATATTGCCATCAGCGCGAATTGTTTTGAGCAGCTCCAGACCATCCATGTTAGGCATGTTCCAGTCAGAGATAACAAAACCAAAGCCACCGGCCTGCAGTTTGTTCAGGGCATCAACGCCATCTTCTGCTTCTTCAACGTTATTAAAACCCAGCTCTTTCAGCAGGTTGCGTACGATACGACGCATGGTGGAAAAGTCATCCACAACCAGAAATCTGAGCTCTTTGTCCGCCATAAAAAACTACTCCTCATTAAATACGTATTGCCTGTCCGGCACTGATTTTCGCCAGCATCTGCTGGCTAACCTGGCTAAGATCGACCACTTCGCTCACGCCACCCATATTGATGGCCTCGCGCGGCATGCCGAACACCACACAACTTGCTTCATTCTGCGCAATCGTCCAGGCGCCAGCCTGGTGCATTGCGAGCATTCCGGCGGCCCCGTCGTTACCCATCCCCGTCAGGATCACCCCAACGGCGTTGCGCCCCGCGTGTTTCGCCACCGAATGAAACAGCACATCCACTGACGGACGGTGCCGGTTAACCGGCGGACCGTCATGAATTTTGATTTGATAGTTCGCGCCACTGCGCGCCAGCTCCATATGCTTATCACCCGGCGCGATATAGGCATGCCCCGGCAGGACGCGTTCGCCGTCCTCTGCCTCTTTCACGCTAATCTGACACAGCTTGTTCAGACGTTCGGCGAATGAGCGGGTAAAGCCCGGCGGCATATGCTGAGTAATAAGAATACCTGGGCTTGAGAGCGGCAATGGCTGGAGTACATGGCGAATTGCCTCTGTTCCTCCCGTTGAGGCCCCAATCACCAGCAGTTTTTCCGAACTGAGCAGCGGCCCGGCTTTGAGCGTGGCAGGCACGCCTGCGGGTTTATGCGCCGCCAGCTTCGCCCGTGACGCGGTGCGGATCTTCTCGGCGATCATCTCACTGTAAGCGAGCATCCCCTCGCGAATGCCCAGCTGCGGTTTGGTGACAAAATCCACCGCCCCTAGCTCCAGCGCACGCAGGGTAATCTCTGACCCTTTACCGGTCAGCGAGGAGACCATCACCACTGGCATCGGACGCAGGCGCATTAATTTCTCAAGGAAATCAATGCCGTCCATGCGCGGCATCTCCACGTCCAGCGTCAGCACATCGGGGTTAAATTTTTTGATTAAATCCCGCGCGACCAGGGGATCCGGGGCTGTCGCCACCATTTCCATGTCGCTATGACTATTGATAATTTCAGTCATGATCTGGCGCATCAACGCGGAATCATCGACAGACAACACCCTGATCTTACTCATGCTTTTTCCTTACTCAGCGCATAAACCGTCTGCCCGCGCAGCACAAATTCGCGGGCCAGGTTGCTGAAGTTCTCCGAATGCCCGGCAAACAGTAAGCCGTCAGGCTTAAGCAGCGGAGCAAAACGGCGCAGAATCTCCTGCTGCGTCGTTTTATCAAAATAAATCATCACGTTACGGCAAAAAATTGCATCAAAAGGACCTGGCACGTTGTACTGCTTATCAAGCAGATTCACCGGAGCAAATTCCACGCAATTTGCCAGCTCCTGGCGCACGCGCACCAGCCCTTCGTGCGGGCCCGTCCCGCGCATGAAGTACCGCTGTAGCTGTTGAGGCGACAGGGTTTTCAGTTCGTCCTGGCGATAGACGCCGTTACGCGCTTTCTCCAGCACTTCGGTGTCGATGTCGCTGGCGTAGACCTTCCAGCGACCGGGCGCCATGCCCAGCGTATCGGCAAGGGTAATCGCCAGCGAATACGGCTCCTCTCCGGTCGACGCCGCTGCGCTCCAGACGCGGTATTCCCCGCTACGACGGCGGGCATGTTCCGCCAGCACCGGGAAGTGGTGACCTTCACGGAAAAACGCTGTCAGGTTAGTGGTCAGGGAGTTGATAAACGCCTGCCACTCTGCGCTGTTGGGATTGGCCTCCAGCATGCCCAGATATCGGCCAAAATCATCCAGCTCCAGCGTGCGCAAGCGCCGGACTAACCGGTTGTAGACCATGTCTCGCTTATGATCGGCAAGCACAATCCCCGCACGCTGGTAAATCAACTGACATATCCGACGAAAATGCGCGTCGGACAGCGCGAGGCGCTGGGTCATTTGCTGCAATAATGACGATTGCCCCGAGGGGTTTGGTGAGGTCATAGCGCCTTCTTAATTCACTTTCAGGATACAACTGGCACGGCCTGCGACCGCCCGACTTCTGCTACTGTTTCGACTTGCTCTTTCACGTTAAAAACTGCCACCAGGCTGGTCAAATGATCGGCCTGACTGGCGAGCTGGTCAGTAGCGGCAGCCGCTTCTTCAACAAGAGAAGCGTTCTGTTGCGTTACCTGATCCATCTGCGTGACAGCCTGAGCAACCTGCTCAATGCCGCGACGCTGTTCGTCTGAGGCGGAAGCAATTTCGCCCATAATGTCGTTCACACGCGTTACGGAAGTGACAATCTCCGTCATGGTGTGAGCGGCGGTATCAACCAGCTCCGATCCCTGCTGTACGCGGGAAACGGACTCTTCAATCAACACCTTAATCTCTTTCGCGGCGTTGGCGCTGCGGCTGGCGAGATTACGTACTTCACCCGCCACGACGGCAAATCCACGCCCCTGCTCACCGGCCCGTGCCGCTTCGACCGCGGCGTTCAGCGCCAGAATGTTCGTCTGGAACGCGATACCGTCAATCACGCTGATAATGTCGCCAATTTTCTGCGAACTGGTGGCGATTTGCTGCATCGTGGTGGCGACGTTAGAGGCCTGATCGCCCCCCTTTTTCGCCGTCAGCGCAGCCTGTTTTGCCAGGTCCGACGCCTGACGGGCGTTGTCGGCGTTCTGGCTGACGGTCGCCGTTAACTGTTCCATGCTGGCCGCCGTTTGCGCCAGAGAGGCCGCCTGCTGTTCGGTGCGTGACGACAAATCATTGTTCCCGGCCGCGATTTCAGAAATCCCGGTGTGCATGGCATAACTGCCCTGACGCACATCGGTCACCGTTTCACGCAGCGAGCCTTGCATTGCTTTCAGGCTGGCAAAAATGGCAGAAATTTCGTTTTTCCCGAACACCGCCACCGGGCGCGCCAGGTTGCCTTTAGCGATACTGTCAAAGTGGCTGCTGATGATTGCCAGCGGCAATACGATCATCTTGCGCGACCAGAGCAACGCCCCGCCGGTCAACAGTGCCGCCAGAATCACCATGGTGGCGAAAACCACGCCCGACATGTGGTAGCTGGCCCGGCTGTCGCTGCTCGCCTCTTCGACGAACAGATTGATATCCTGCTGCCAGGCGTTAAAACCTTTATCAAACGCGGCCTGCGAGTCCTGCACCGGCGCGGTCAGAAAGTCTGACAGCTGGTTGTTCTCAAGCCAGGTCGCCTGATGATCCAGATCGCTGTGCCACTGGGCATAGCCTTTCTGCATTTCGGCTTTCAGCGCTTTCCCTTTATCGCTTACCGCTTCCTGCGCGCTGAAGGCTTTAAACTGCGCGTCGGCCTGCTTGAGGCTGTCCCGCGCGGTGGTCATCAGCGCTTTAATATCATCTGGCGGGTAGCTCAATGCCGTTAATGTGCCCGCTTTGTTCAGCGCAGTGCTGGCCTGCAGAAGCACTGCGCGCGTTTGTGCAAGCGTGGAACGCTGCTGATTACTCGTCTCAACTTCCTGT
The DNA here is from genome assembly GCF_050435885.1 of Lelliottia sp. 489. Classification (NCBI taxonomy): domain Bacteria; kingdom Pseudomonadati; phylum Pseudomonadota; class Gammaproteobacteria; order Enterobacterales; family Enterobacteriaceae; genus Lelliottia; species Lelliottia sp. 489. The sequence goes on from NZ_JBNDLC010000001.1 coordinate 990,005, forward strand.
AAGTTCTGATAGCCATCGCGAAAAGCCCAGAAAGACAATCCATTACTGCCAACCTGCAACACACCGCAAAGGATCAGAATCAAAAACAGTGTGGTCGAGATACGAATACGATTTAACATCCACGCTCCCATCAAGCGGCCAGCAGCCGCGGTTAACTATCAGTCAAAATGTTTCCCAGTTTTCTTCTTGTCCGGCTGCCGACGCACGAGTGTGTTTTACCCTTGCGGCAGGCGCGGTCCCGGCAGGTGCTGCTCTGGACGCCACCGTATTTTGAGGTGTAGAGGTAAGGCGAAACGCCGAGACGGCCATCTTCAGACGGCTCGCCTGGTCTTCCAGCGCAGCGGCCGCCGCAGCGGACTCCTGCACCAGCGCGGCGTTTTGTTGTGTCACACGATCCATTTCCGAGACCGCCAGTGCCACCTGGTCAATCCCGCGGCTCTGTTCATCAGATGCTGAGGCGATCTCCGCCATGATGTCAGTCACGCGCGTGACCGCGTTGACGATGTCGGTCATGGTTTCCCCGGCGCTCTCCACCAGCACCGAGCCGGTATCAACGCGCGCCACGGAATCTTCAATCAGGGATTTAATCTCTTTTGCCGCGTTGGCACTGCGGCTCGCCAGGTTACGCACTTCACCGGCCACCACCGCAAATCCGCGCCCCTGCTCGCCCGCTCGTGCGGCTTCGACAGCGGCGTTGAGGGCGAGGATATTTGTCTGGAAGGCAATTCCGTCGATCACGCTGATAATATCGGCGATTTTTTTCGAGCTACCGGCAATCTCATGCATGGTTTTCACCACACCATCGACCACCTTGCCGCCGCGCTGGGCAGTTTCGGAGGCGCTTTCAGCCAGATGTGCCGCCTGACGGGCGTTATCGGCGTTTTGCTTCACGGTAGCAGTCAGCTCTTCCATGCTGGCGGCAGTCTCTTCAAGCGCAGAGGCCTGCTCTTCAGTACGCGAGGAGAGATCGTTGTTACCCATGGCGATTTCGCTGGTACCGGTGTAAATCGCGTCCGAACCCTGACGCACATTCGTCACCGTATCGGTCAGAGAGCGCTGCATGTGATCCACGCTGCTCGCCAGCTCGGTGATTTCGTTGCGACCGGAGATCACCAGCGTTTTTGTCAGATCGCCGCTGGCAATCTCACGAATGTGACCAATCACCCGGCCCAGCGGATTCAGCAGAATCGCGCGAATGCCGTACCAGACACCCACCAGCACGATCACCAGCGCCAGCGCGAGGATCGCCATTTGCCATTTGGCAAAGCGGTAGTCGTCCTTACTTTCGTTAAAGGCGGTGTGATACTGCTCGCTGCTGGCCGAGGCGTATTCCCCCAGCGCTTTACCGAGGGCATTTTGCATCCCCTGCGTCGGCTGGGCGAAATAGGCGTCCATGTTTCCGCTCTCAAGGAACTGGATAAGCTCCGTCAGCCCGGCCGCATAGGCGGTGTATTTTTCGTCAATGTTCTCGCTCACCTCTACCATCGAAGGCAGCGGCGTAATCTTTTTGAAGGCGTCGTAATGTTTTGCGGCGTCAGCCAGGGTGGCGCGGGCGTTTTTCAACAGATCCGTTTTCGCGCTGCTTTGCTGGTTGTTCGGGTCCATCATCATGCGCGCAGAAGAACGGCTCAGGTTGATGCGCGTTTGCAGCATCAGATCCCAGGTCGACGTCAGTTCACTTTGCTGGAGGCGTAAATCGTTCGAAACAGCAAAGCTCTGCTGATTATTTTTTAAGGATGAGAAAAACAGCCCACCGGAAATAAGCTGAAGAAGTGCGAAAATGACCAGCACCATCATCAGCATTGTGACAACGCGGATACGGTTCAACATACAACACCTTCTCTAAGATTTATTAACGGTGTTATCGGCAAAGGCTGAGGGAACTTTACATTTGCGAAAGGGAAAAGCGTCAATTCAGAATGCGACGTCGACGATCAACGTGTCGTTATAGGTTCCGGCGGGGGGCGTAGTCTGGCTGGTCAGCACTTTGGCGGTGTAGTTATAGGTACGCAAAAGCCCGTCAGCGCTCAGCAGCGATGAGGTGGCGCTGGTCCAGCGCTCGGTGCCGCTGCCTCCCCAGCGGTTGGTGGTCGCCTCTTTATAGATGTCGTAGCTCATGTAGTTGCTGCCGCTCACCATCCGCCGCACGCCGTTGAGGGCGTTCGCCCCGTTGTTGATGCCGATGGTATAGACGCTGCCCTTGGTGCAGGTGACAGCAATGGCCTGCGAGACGGTGGGGAAATTTTGCACCAGCGGCGCGCTGTTAAAGTTGACGTTGGGCGTGGTCATCGCACTACAGTTGTTGGTGACGTTCATGTTCAGCGTAATGCTGGTCGTCGCCGTACCGGTTTGTGGCGTAAGGCATAAACCCACGGCCCCCACGGAGCAGACGTTGTAGTTAATGCTGAAAGTCAGCACCACCTGATAAGGTCCCGCCGTCACGTTTTGCCCCGCCACCGTGCGAAAATAGAGCGGAATGTTGTACTGCTTGGCACCCAGCAGATTTAACAGCGTGCTGCCGCTCCAGGTGTAGGCTTTGGCGATCTGCACTTCGCTGCTGCCGGAACAGCCCGACAGCCCACACAGCCGCGTGGGGATGACGTCAGTGATGGCCGCATTGTCCGTGCGTTTCATTGTCGCGCGGCTATTGGCCGAGACGGTCGCCGCCGTGTAGTTCAGGGTGACCGAGTCATTGGTGAGTAAATTCAGGATCGCATCGCAGCTCACCACCAGCGTGCCGGTGGTTTCAACTTCGCCCGTTCCGCTGAGCGCAAACGAAGTCACGCTGCCAAACGAGGCGTTGACGGTGCTGACGGTACAGGCCGCCCAACTTCCGCCCGAGAGCATCAGGAGCACCAGGGCGATCAGCAGACGTTTCACGGAGCCTCCCGGCAGATCAGCGGCCCGAAAGTTTGCAGTTTATGCTCCGGATTGGCGCCCACCGTCAGCGTGGCGTAGCAACGTTTCCCCTCCGGCAAAATCACTTCCAGCGGGTTCACATCGGTCAGATTTTCCAGCCAGGCGATACCGTCATAGCCGACCACCGCCGTGCTGCGCGAGGCGCGCCGCACCTGGCTGCCAACGGGAATTGCCAGCCCCTGCGGATCGTGCAAAATCACGCTCGCCACCCGCTCCTGCTCCATCGGGAAATCCACCAGAAAACCGCTATGACGGCGAATCGCCACCCGACGTTCTGTCTCCTTAAGCCGCGTATCGGCGGGCAGATTCAGGGTATTGATGCTGTAACTCGCCGGGTAGTAGGCCGAGACGCCGCTCACCAGCAAGTAGCCATTGCGGTTGGTTTTCCCGACCGGCTGGTTTTCATAATTGACCGGTACATCCGGGTGACCATCGGTGCTGATCACCACAAAGGCATCGTTGATTTTGTTGGCGGCAAACAGCTCGTTGTCCATCAGCACGATGGACCCCATCGCCTCGCCCCACCAGGTCATCATGTCCTGTTCGCCGTAACCGCCGCCCTGCACTTCAATATTGTTGTTGCGCCAGCCCAGCGTCCCTTGCTGGTAGTTGCGTGATTTTGACTGATTAGCCCACGCCATGTTCCAGCTCAGCCCGCCGTCGGACGGCATGGAGTGGTTGTAGTTTATGCGCTGGGTGCTGCCGGAATCCGGTGTGTTTTCGAGGGTAACGGCGGCGCTGTCGCGTTCGCCAATCGGAATTTGCAAGGACATTGCCACCGTCCAGTCGCCGCGCTGCTGATCGCGGCTGGCGGCGAGATAGATGCTGCTGCTTCCCCACAGGTTGCGGCTCCACGACAAGTTCAGCAGCTCGGTTTTTTGGCTATCAAAACTCTCGACGCCAATCCACGCCGCGCCGATATTGCCGTACTCCCCGAGATTAAAGGTCAGGGAATATTGATCCGTGTTGCGACTGAGGCTGGCGATCGGCTGGTCGTGTTCATCATAGATCGTGGGCTGATCGTACAGCGCCAGGTTGCCGTAGCCGCGATCGCGTCGGGAGTGCTGCGTCGCCAGACTGAACGCGCTGGTACTGTACTGATAGCCCCAGTTGATCTGCCCGCCATCGTCTCCGCGCATCCGGCTGTGGGTATACGAAGAATTCACCACGCCGTAGCGCCCGAGTTTCACCACGGTTCCTGCGCCGCCCAGCGCCAGCTCCTCGGCGGCCTCGCCATGCCCTTCCAGCGTCAGCCAGTCGGTTAAGCCGTAGCGATAGGAGCCGCTGCCCGCCGCCGGGCCGTAGTCAAAATTCTCAATACCGTAGTTGCGGCGCAGGCTGCCGAGCGTCACCGCCCCGTCGCTCAGCCCCTGTTTGAGCAGATCGCTGGTGACATAAAACGGCATCGTAGTGCTGACCTGACGCCCGAGCGCATCGGTGGTGATCAGCACGGCGTCCCCTGCGCCATTGATGTAGGGCAGATTGGTCAGAGTGAACGGGCCAGGCTGGAGCTGCGTGGAGCCGGAGCGGTAGCCGTTGATAAACAGATCCACGGAGGTCGGCACCGCCGCTTCACCGGAAAACTCCGGCAGCGGCCAGGTGACGAGATCCGGGCGCAGGGAGAAGTCGCGTCCGTAGCTGATCCCGCCCATGCGCACGCTGCTGCTCCAGCTCAGGGCATCGCTGATCACATCTCCGACCGTCCAGGTTGTGGCGTCGTCTTCGTTGGTGATCATCACCGTGGTGTCGTAACGTACGTACCCTTCCTGCTGGCCCGTGTCACCGGCAAAACTTTTGCGGGTATACCCCGTTGAAGAGAGCGATCCGTTTTCATTGAAATAGCGGAACTCATGCCAGAGCGACGCCTGGCCGCCAATATGCTCCGTGTGGTTGGTGTAGAGATCGTAATTGAGCAGCGCCCCTTTGCCGTACTGCGGTTTGCTTTGGGTCGGCTGCCCGCTAAAGGGGGTAACGCGGGCCGATATCCAGTCGCGGGGGACGTTAAGCAGCAGGCGCTGGGCAGCGCTGTCATATTCAACGCGCACCTTTGAGAGACGGGAGAGATCGACCTCACCGTTGGGCACCTGCTCTGGCGGCAAACCCGCGCGCAGCAGATCCGCACTGGAGATAAAAAAGGTCCCGTTGCGCTGCGTGACGGGGACCACCAGTCCAGTGTCATAGTGGTTGATCACCACCGAGAGCTGAAACACTGCTTCGCTATTTATCGCCTGCGCATCTGGCGGGGGCGGTAAACTGTCATCGCCAGATTCAGCCCAGGCGCTGGTCGAGACACAAAGCAGGATAATCATCGCCGGTTTCAGTGGACGGGCGCCGACTGCCATTGCGTATTCCCGGCATTAATTTGCGCACTCATCTGGCTTGCCTGATGCACGCCCGCCGGAAGCGGCCAGCTGCGGGTGCTGTCTGGGAGAACATAGCCGAGCAGACCGTCAGCGATGGTGCGTTTATCCAGCACCACCTGGCTTAAACGGACGTGAACGTCCCCCCGATTACGCACCTGCAGCGCGGGTTTTCCTCCTTCCTGAATAATCTTCCAGCTCAGATTTTGCGTATCGGCCAGCGCGTGATGCGCCCCCTCTTTTATTGTTGGGATGCCTTGTCCGTAAACGAACAGCGGAATGGAGTAGCGCATCTGGATTTTCAGGCCAATTTCAGGCTGAGATTTGTCAGCAGGCTGGGGAATTTCATCGACGATTATGCGGTAGGCTTGTTCAACGCCCATCGGAACGTTGCCCTGTTTGATCAGGCGAATCAGCTGCTTGCCGTCTTTGCCGATAGTGACAATCGGCGGGCTGGCAACCACATCCTGCTGAGCGGTGTAGCGCTCAAATCCGTTCTCCTGTTTCCAGCGCATAATTCGCACCTGCATGGTGGTGGCGCTGTTCCCCTGGTTCTGGATCCACAGCTCGGTGGCTTTGGTGTCGGCCGAAAGCCAGGGGTCAATCGGCCAGAGCAAAATGGTCGCCGCCGCATTGGCCCGTCCCGACATCATGGCCAGCATCGCCCACATCCCCAGTACGCCATAGCGAATCATTGGTGCCTTCATTGCCCTTCTCCCTGTTTCACCATGACAACGTCACGGTGAGTTGATCTGAATAGGTTCCGGCAGGGCTAAACCCTGTCAAAAGCGCCACACCAAACAGCGGCAGCGCAATATTGTTGCTATTGGTATAGGTCACCGGCACCGCCTGATTGACCCCGATCTCACTGTTTGCCGCCAGCGAACTGCTGCTGTACAGCCGGTAGGCCACCATTTCCGTGCCGCTGGCGCGCTGCATTCGGCGTACGGAAGAATAATGTTGCCCCCCGTCGATACTCATACTCAGCGCAACATTCGGTGTGCAGGCGATCGACAAAGATCCGTTCGGCACAAAACTGGTGCTAACTTGCCCGGTGGCGACGCCCGATCGCGTACCGAAGTTGAGCGTACCGAGCACCCCACCGGTGCCTGTCGTCACCGAGCAGCCGGGCGTTATCGTCGCCGACACCTGAAACGACTGCGAGGTGACCGCGTGCGCCGTTCCCGCCGTCACTAACCCGGCGCAGAGAGCAAAAAAAAGGCGCAGTTTTCCCTCTGCGATTTTTCGCAGACGTGCGATGACTTCGGTCATTTCCGGCGCTTGAACTAGTAGGTCACACTGACGTTAATGGTGTCCGTATAGGTTCCCGGTACCACGGTGACGCTGTTTCCGCCCCCTGTGATGCGGCCATACAGGGTGTAACTGTCGACGCCGCCTGCGGTGGAAGCCACCGGGAGCGGTGCGTTGTTGGCAATGATGTTATTAAATCCGCTGTCGCTAAACAGGCTATAGGCCACACCCTGCGCGGTGTTGGCGGTATTCACCAGATAACGTGCGGGCGTGCCAGGCGTACCGACGACGGTGCCTGGCGCAGTGGAGTTAGTGTTTCCGGTGATCGCCACCGTATAACTGGCGGTCGTACACTGAATGGTGAAGGTATTCCCGCCGCTGGCCCCCGCAAGCTGGGTAGTCAGAGTTGAGAAGGTTGCGGGATGCGTCCCGAAGTCGAGGCTACCGAAATTAATACCGTTTTGCGTCGGAGAGCCGTTGATCAGGCAACCGTTGGTTAGCGTCAGGGTAGCGCCGATGGTTCCGCTACTGGTCACCGCTATCGCCTGATGTGCCGCTAACGCCAGCATGCCGCCCGTACAGATCAGAAGGAGTTTACTTTTCATTTACAGCCCTCCAGGAAGTGTGCCCTTCGTTTTTTCGTATTTTATTGAGAGTACTCAATCCGTTAGCAGCACTTAACCTTCCCAATGAGCACTCATTGTGAATTTAGTTTATGGATCGGGGTTCAACCACCTGCTCCGCTTCGCCTCATGCCTTTGCGGTATTGACACTTTATTATCATATAAAACAGACAGTTATTAATTTCCGGGCAGGTTTAAAAGTGGGCATCAGGAGGATATATTCATAATACTGTGATTTAGGTCACAATATATCGGTCACATATAGATAACAAAATCAATAAAACTTAAAAAATAGTTGTATCTGTATCCGCTTTACTTCAATTTATGCGATGAATGTATTTGTGCGCTGAAATTAAAAAATTATATGACTCAGCGCACTGATGAAACTTAAGCGCATAACAGAGGGTCTTTTTTCGTGGCAAGTGCAAACAAACTCACGCTGTTCATCGTGATTTTCATGCTGGCGGGTATTCTTTCAGGGGCAGCCATTCACGAGTACGCGTCTGCCGACGCGATCGCGACCTGGGCAGACAACATCACACTCCTCACCGATATTTTCCTCCGACTGATCAAAATGGTTATCGCGCCGCTGGTGTTTAGTACGCTGACGGTGGGCATTATGAAGCTTGGCGAAACCTCCACCATTGGCCGCGTGGGCGGTAAAGCGATGGTGTGGTTTATCAGCTCCTCCGTGCTGTCGATTCTGGTCGGCTTGTTTATTGTCACTCTCGAACAGCCGGGTACGGGCCTGAATCTGACGATTCCCGCCGGTTCTGTCGAGACCGGGCTGGCAGTGAGCGGGATGTCACTCAAGGGCTTCCTGTCGCACACCATTCCGACCAGCATTGTCGGGGCGATGGCGAATAACGAAATCCTGCAAATCGTCGTTTTCTCGATGTTCTTTGGCATCGGCGGCGCGTCTCTGGGCGAGAAGTTCAATGCCCCACTCGTCGCTGCGCTGGATGTGGTGTCTCACATCATGCTGAAAGTCACGGGCTATGTGATGTACGTTGCGCCGCTGGCGATTTTCGCAGCCATCTCGTCAGTCATCGCCACTCAGGGGCTGGGGATTTTGCTCAACTACGCTTCCTTTATCGGCGGATATTACGTGGCGATTATGCTCACCTGCCTGGTGCTGCTGGCGGTAGGATACATGGTGCTGAAAAAAGAGGTTTTCCGCCTGGTCAGCATGCTGAAAGATCCGGTGCTGGTCGCGTTTACCACCAGCAGCTCCGAAGCGGCCTACCCGAAAACCCTGGAGCAGCTCACCCGCTTCGGCTGTTCCCGCAATATCGTCTCCTTCGTTCTGCCGATTGGTTACTCTTTTAACCTGGTCGGCTCGATGGTGTACTGCTCCTTTGCGTCGATGTTTATCGCGCAGGCTTACAATATTCATCTGAGTTTCGCCGAAGTCACCGTTCTGATGCTGACGCTGATGCTAGCTTCCAAGGGTATCGCAGGCGTGCCACGTTCCGCGCTGGTGGTATTAGCCGCGACCATCCCAAGCTTCAACATTCCTGTCGCAGGGATCTTGCTGCTGATGGGGATCGACCATTTCCTCGATATGGGGCGTTCAGCGATTAATGTGCTGGGCAACGGAATTGCAACGGCGATGCTGGCGCAAAACGAAGGGCTGCTGGAAGAAGAGCCGGAACTCATTGAGCAGGAAGCGTAAGAGGTAAAAAAGCCGGGTAGCGCTGATGCTCACCCGGCTTTCTCAGTTAATGCCATCCTCTGCCGGGTCCCCCCGGCATCACATCACGCCACGTGACTCGCCGCGATATCCAGCAGGGCCATCTCGTCGCTGTTCAGCAGTTTCTCGATGTTCACCAGAATCAGCATACGGTCGCCCAGCGCGCCCAGACCGGTCAGGTATTCGGTGGACAGGGTTACCGCAAATTCCGGTGCCGGGCGGATCTGGTCGGCGGTCAGCGACAGCACGTCAGACACGCCATCGACCACGATACCCACAACGCGCTGGCCCAGGTTCAGGACGATTACCACGGTGTTGTCGTTATACTCCACGTCACCCTGGCTAAACTTCACGCGCAGATCGACGATAGGGACAATAACACCACGCAGGTTGGTCACACCTTTGATAAAGGAAGGTGTGTTGGCAATGCGAGTCACCTGATCGTAGCCGCGAATCTCCTGCACTTTAAGAATATCGATGCCGTACTCTTCATCGCCTAAAGTGAAAACCAGGAATTCCTGCCCTGATGGCTCGCCGGCCAGTTTCGTTACATTACTCATACCGGTCATGTTTATACCTTCTTAACTAATCAGGCGGCTGTGTACGCCACACGTTGTTCACGATTTAAACCCTGAAGCGCCGACACATCGACGATCAGTGCGACGCTGCCATCGCCAAGGATGGTGGCAGCTGAAATTCCTGGCACTTTGCGGTAGTTGCTTTCGAGGTTTTTGACCACCACCTGGTGCTGACCAATCAGCTGATCAACCAGCAGCGCATAGCGGCGCCCCGCGCTTTGCAGAATAACCACGATGCCCTGAGTCGCTTCAGTCTTCGCGCCGTCGACTTCAAACACTTTCCACAGTTCCACCAGCGGCAGATACTCGCCACGCACTTCCAGTACGCGCTCGCCACCGGCCAGCGGATGCAGATCTTCATCACGCGGCTGCAGGGATTCCATCACCGCATTCAGCGGAAGAATAAATACTTCGTCGGCGACCTTCACGGACATCCCGTCGAGGATCGCCAGCGTCAGTGGCAGCAGGATACGGATAGTGGTGCCAGAGCCTTGCTTAGACTTGATCTCAACGTGGCCGCCCATCTCCTGGATGTTACGTTTCACCACGTCCATGCCCACGCCACGGCCCGACACATCAGTCACCTGCTCGGCAGTCGAGAAGCCAGGGGCGAAGATCAGCATGCCGACCTCTTCATCGGTCATGTTCTCATTCACCTGCATGCCCTGTGAAAGAGCTTTCGCCAGAATGCGCTCGCGGTTCAGGCCTGCGCCGTCATCGGTGACTTCAATGCAGATGTTGCCGCCCTGATGTTCTGCGGACAAAATCAGGTTACCGACCGGGGATTTCCCTGCCGCAATACGGTTTTCCGGGGATTCAATGCCGTGATCGAGGCTGTTACGCACCAGGTGCGTTAGCGGATCGATAATGCGCTCAATCAGGCTCTTATCCAGCTCGGTTGAACTCCCCAGTTGGGTCAGTTCAATCTGTTTATTGAGCTTGCTCGCCAGGTCGCGGACCAGACGCGGGAAGCGGCTGAAGACGTACTCCATCGGCATCATACGGATGGACATCACCGATTCCTGCAGATCGCGGGCGTTACGTTGTAACTGACCCATGCTGGTAATCAGATCGCCGTGGGTGACCGGGTCCAGTTCGTTCGAACGTTGCGCCAGCATGGACTGGGTGATCACCAGTTCGCCCACCAGGTTAATCAGTTGATCAACCTTCTCTACCGCCACGCGGATACTGGTGGATTCACTGCTGCGGGCCGCCGGTTTTTCACGTTCAGCGCGGTTAGGCGCAGCCGATTCGCCAGGAACGGCCTTCAGAACGGGCGTCGGGGCAACCACCGCTGGCACGCTCACGTCAGGCGCTGCCACCACTTCCGCGACCTCAACGGGGGCTTCTGCAGCCGCTGTTTCAGTTTCAAAGGTGATCTGGTCGGCTTCGATCACGAAGCACAGCACCGCGACGATATCATCCTGACCGATACCGCCATCGATGGTAGCTGCCAGACTATCGGGGCCTTTAACGATGTTGCTCAGGGTCGCCAGGTTACCCAGCTCTTCTTCCAGCAGATTCACTTCACTCTCTTTCAGACGAGAGAGCACCACGCGCAGCTTTGCTTCGGCTGCAGGCGGGGTCGCGTCTTCTGACGCCAGTGCATCAACCACGCTTAATTTTGCCGCGCTGACCGCAGGTGCAGCGACTTCGCCCTTCGCTTCCAGAGCTAACTGGCGCAGAGCGTTGCAGATGTATTCAAAGCTTGCAGCATCTGGCTCTTGCGAGCTTTTATAGGCGTCGAGCTGTTCCTGCATAATATCTTTGGTTTCCAAAAACAGGTTAATAATGTCGGTGTTGAGCTGCATCTCACCGCGACGAGCTTCATCCAGCAGGTTCTCCATTAAATGGGTAGTTTCCTGCAAAATGGTAAAACCAAATGTTCCGGCGCCACCTTTAATGGAATGTGCCGCACGGAAAATGGCATTGAGCTGTTCTGAATCCGGTGCCTCAGGCACTAAATCCAGCAGATGCTGCTCCATGTCCGCCAACAACTCGTCGGCTTCATCAAAAAACGTCTGGTAAAAATCGCTAATATCCATGCTCACGCTATCACCTCGGATTGGCTGGTGGCGATGTTGGAACGGCAGCCGAAGGCACTGCCCCTGGCTGTTTTAAATCATCCAGTGACTCATTCTGGCTTTCGGCGTTTTCGTGCAGAATGGTCTGCTCCGCCTGCTGATTGAGCACTAAAAGACTGATACGACGGTTAATGGCATCGTCCGGGCCGCGGTCGGTCACCCGCATGGTGGCGGCCATTCCGACGACGCGCAGGACTTTGCCTTCATCAAGCCCACCCACCACCAGCTCGCGACGCGAGGCGTTGGCACGATCGGCAGAAAGCTCCCAGTTGCTGTATCCCTTTTCGCCGTTGGCATACGGGAAATCATCCGTATGACCAGAGAGACTGATGCGGTTCGGAATACCGTTCAGCACCGGCGCAATACCGCGCAAAATATCGCGCATGTAAGGCTCAACTTCCGCGCTGCCGGTTTTGAACATTGGGCGGTTCTGGCTATCAATAATCTGGATGCGTAACCCTTCCTGCACCAGATCGATTTTCAAATGTGGACGCAGCGCGCGCAGTTTCGGGTCAGCTTCGATGAGCTGGTCGAGGTCGCCACGCAGTTTTTTCAACCGCGCCTGCTCCATGCGCTTTTTCAACTCGTCGATATTCGGCTCTTTCTTCACTTCACCCTTTTGCTGGGTGTAATCATCACCCCCGCCAGGGATTGGGCTGTCGCTGTTCGCAATTCGCTGCCCGCCCGTCACCGCCGTCGCCAGCGGTGTTCTGAAATACTCCGCGATCTGAATCAGCTCTTTCGGGCTGGAGATGGAAATCAGCCACATCACCAGGAAAAACGCCATCATTGCGGTCATAAAGTCCGCGTAAGCGATTTTCCACGAGCCATGGGAACCGCCCCCATGGCCTTTGTGTTTGCGCTTTTTAACTATGACGATGGGATGGGACTGATTTTTCATGCGTCCTCAGTCGTCGTCTGTTGGTTAGGGTTCTTCACAGCGCGGACGTGTTCTTCAAGCTCGACAAACGATGGACGCTCGCTGGAGTACAGGGTTTTACGCCCGAATTCCACCGCGATTGGCGGTGCGTAGCCGTTCAGGTTTGACAGCAGGGTGATCTTCACGCACTGCATCATCTTGGTAGTTTCCGCACTCTTCTGGCGTAGCACGCTTGCCAGCGGCGAGATAAAACCGTAGGCGAGAAGAATACCGAGGAATGTCCCAACCATTGCGTGGGCAATCAGTGCCCCCAGCTCTGCGGCCGGTCGGTCGGCGGAGGCCAGTGCGTGTACCACGCCCATCACCGCCGCGACGATACCGAATGCCGGCAGTGAATCCCCCACCAGCGCCAGGGCGTTAGCCGGCACTTCGGATTCGCTTTCGTGAGTTTCGATCTCTTCGTCCATCAGCGCTTCGATCTCGAAGGTGTTCATGTTGCCGCTGATGATGAGTCGAAGATAATCGACGATAAAATCCAGCATCATCGCGTCAGCGAGAATACGTGGATAACTGGCGAAAATTTCGCTCTCTTTCGGGTTCTCAATATCACGTTCCAACGAGAACATGCCCTGTTGACGCGACTTTGCCATCAGACGATAGAGCAGCGCCAGCAGGTCCATATACATACTTTTGGTGTATTTTGAACGACGAAACAGTAATGGGAGCGCTTTGAGCGTTCCTTTAATCGATTTACCGTTGTTGCCAACGATAAAAGCACCTACCCCTGCGCCGCCGATAATAATCAGTTCAGCCGGTTGATAGAGTGCTCCCAGGTGCCCGCCGGTCATCATATAACCGCCGAAAACTGTACCGATAACAACCAGGTAACCTAATAAGATAAGCACGACATCATCCTTCCGCTAGAGACCATGACAGGATGTTGAGTTCGAAGGCGTTACCGGAAAGCGGGGTAAAAAAAAGCAGCGGTAATTTCTTACCGCTGCTGGAATCTGTCCCACACGTTCGGGTTAAACAGCTTGTTCGATCTGTTCATCCAGCAGTTGTGGATTAATATCGGCAGCTTCCGGGGAAAGTTTACGTCTTTTTACCGCACGGGACGGCGGCTGGCATAAACTGCAGGCGAAGCTACCTACTGGCTGATGAGCATGGGTGATAAAGTTGCCGTCGCAGCAGTTACAGCGCGACAATTGCAGCAATCCACTCTCAACGAAGCGCACCAGCGTCCATGCGCGGGTCAGCGCCAAAAGTGGCCCCTCTTCCGGCTGCGGACATTGTTCAAGGTAGAGTTTATAGGCTTTGATGACAGCATCCACGCCACTGCACAAGCCAGTTTTCAAGAGAAACTGCCAGGCATTGCAAAACATCGATGCGTGGATGTTTTGCTCCCAGGTCATAAACCAGTCCGTGGAAAAGGGCAGCATCCCTTTCGGAGGCGGGCTACCGCGTAATTCTTTATACAGTTTGATAAGTCGACCGCGGCTCAGCTGAGTCTCGCTTTCCAGCATTTGTAAGCGAGCACCCAACGTGATCAGTTCCATTGCCAACTGAATGTCGCGAGCTTCCTGAACAATGCTTTTTTCGCTCATCATTAAGCCCTTTTCTTGCGGGCCACGTCGTCAGGCTGGCTGATTTCGGTGAGAAGGCGGGTTGAAAGCAAAATCCCGGTGTGGATCTGTTGCAGATCGTCAACGCGTGAATCCTGAGTCAGACGCGTAATGGTCTGATGACTGTCGAAGCGGAACTGACATACCAGCTGATTGGTTTCCGCCAGTTTGACCATCTGAGGGAGAGTTAATCCACCGAGCGTTGTTGCCATTTCTTCGCTGATACCCAGGCGGAACATGGCGGACGGTTTGTCCTGACTAATCAAACGCTGTGCAAGTAATAAGTATGACAAATTGATGTCATAGACGTGTTTAAGCATCTCGGATGTATGCATTTTTCCCATCCAGAATAACCAACTATAATTTTTTATGCGGTAAGACCGCACCCCGTGATGTCGCCGAGAAAACCCCGGTAAAAAAAAAGAAAAGGCGAAAATGCATAGTCGAATTAAGGTTAAACTGGATAAAACGCGCGGTTTTTAAATGGTGATCCCTGACCATAGCGTCTTATCATTACTTACAAATAACTAAGATTTTTCCTAATTCGAGGCAACTCTACTCGTCCGTTTTCCCACATACAATGCAGCCCCGCCCAAATTTTAAAAAAAATGTGATCTGCGTCACAAAAATTGAGCGATAAACAGGGATTAATCCATCAGCGCGACTTGTAAGTTGGTTAATTTTTAGCCAAATGAGGCTCTTTTCTATTCTGAATGGACGAATACTCATGCAGTGGCTTATCCGACCAGCTCACTCCTCGTCAGAGAGCATTATCCTTAATGATCTTTTGCTTAACATATTAAGCCATAGTCAGTAACACATCATTAATTTCATTTAAAATCATGAAGTTATAAAATTAAAAAATGTAACAAATTTCCGTTCGTGACGATAACTTGCTGGTCAAAAACGGCGGATATCTGATGACGGGTTCAATATTAAAAAGGGGATGTTTTGGTTAAGTAACGCTTTTACGTTGATAAGCTCGGTTATGACACTATTCGTTTTATAAGAATAATTAATGAATAATTATGATAAGCGTCACACCAATGTCGTATTGCCCTCTTGCGAAGCGGTACGAATCGCGCTAATGGTGATGAATCCTCTGTCTCTGGACATCAAAGGAGTGAGCGATGAGTTACTCACACATTCTGGTATGCGTTGCTGTTACCCCGGAAAGCCATCAGCTGCTGGCGCGAGCGGTCTCGATCGCCCGCCCGCTCAATGCGCGGATTAGTCTGGTTACGCTGGCGGCCGAGCCGGAAATGTATAACCAGTTGGCAGCACCGATGCTTGAAGATATTCGTGGGCTGTTGCAGGAAGAGACGCAGCAGTTTTTGCAGGAGCTGGAGGATAAAGCCCAGTATCCTATCGCGCGGACCTTTATCGCCACCGGCGAACTGAGCGAACATATTCTGGATATTTGCCGCAAAGAGCAGGCCGATTTGGTGATCTGCGGTAACCATAACCACAGCTTCTTCTCACGCGCCGCCTGCTCCGCCAAAGCAATTGTCAGCTCAAGTCAGGTGGACGTGCTGCTGGTTCCCCTCGGCAACTGATGCCGCCGAGGGGAGACTCGTTAAGCCAGTTTAGGGAAGGTTGCGACCTTTTTTTGCAGATTGCTCTCCCGGCTACGGGGAGTGATCCGCTCAAGATCGCGAATAAAATGCTCCTGCCAGTGATTAATATCGTTCTCGCGAATCACTTTCATCATCTCCGCATGGCGCGAGATACGCTCAGTCAGCGGCATGGTCAGCGCCCTGTCGAGGGCATTTGCCACATCATCGCTGTCGTAGGGATTGACGATCAGTGCAGAAGTCAGCTCGTTTGCCGCCCCCGCAAACTGTGAAAGCACCAGCACGCCAGGGTCTTTCGGGTCCTGCGCGGCAACATACTCTTTTGCCACCAGGTTCATCCCGTCGCGCAGAGGCGTTACCAGCCCCACTTCCGCATAGCGGAATACCTTCATCAGAATTTTGCGCTCAAAATGCTGGTTGAGATAATAAAGCGGCGTCCAGCCCAGCTGCCCGTAGCGACCGTTAATGCGCCCGGCCTCGGTTTCCAGCTGATGCCGGATATCCTGATAGGCCTGCACCTCACCACGTGAGGTCGGGGCAATCTGCGTATAGCGGATTTTACCGTGATGCTGCGGGAATTTTTCCAGCAGTCTCTCATAGGCCTGGAAGCGTTCCGGCAGCCCTTTCGAGTAATCAAGACGCTCCACGGAGAAGATGTTTTTGACGTTTTTCAGCTCGCTTTTGAGCTGCGCCAGTTTCGGCGGCAGCGGGCCAGAGGCGTCAGCAGCGATTTCATCAGGTTCAATACCGATAGGATAGACTTCGGTCTCGAAAGTCTTGCCCCACGCGGTATGAGACTTGCCGCTGCGGGTGGTCACGCGCGTTTTACCGGAGACGCTATCGAGAAACGCCACGCGGTCGTTTTCCGTCTGGAAGCCAAGCAGATCGTAATCGCACAGCCCTTCCAGCAGTTCTTCATGCGGCGGCAATGCGGTGAAAATCTCCGGCGTCGGGAACGGGATATGCAGGAAGAAGCCGATCCGGTTATTCACCCCACGTTTGCGCAGCTCGCTGGCGAACGGAATCAGGTGATAATCGTGGATCCATAAAATATCGTCTTCCTCGATTAACGGCAGCAGTTTATCCGCCAGCAGCGCATTGACACGTGTGTACCCTTCCCACGAATCGCGCTCGAATTTAACCAGGTCCAGACGATAGTGAAACGCCGGCCATAGCACGGCATTCGAGAACTGCGAGTAATACTCTTCGTAGTCCTTCTCACCCAGATTAAACGATGCCCACGTGATGTTGCCCCGTGTCACCTTTTTTAGCGGCTGGTCTTCATTACCGACGTCACCGCTCCAGCCAAACCACAAACCGCCAGCTGTTTTTAAGGCACCCAAAATCCCTACCGCCAGACCACCCGCGCTGGATTTTTTATCGTCCGGTGGCGCAATTCGGTTAGAGACTACGACTAAGCGACCCATCATGTTTTCTCCTGTTGTTATGCGCTATTTTTTCTTCTTGTTGCTGGTTAGCGACTTCGGTGACCCATTGCCAGACGCTGGCGACATTCGCCAGTCGCCATTCGGCGCAGGTTTCACCCTGTCCGACTTTAATTGATACCCCTCCGGCCTGATTGACGGCGCTAAAACCGCTTTCGTCCGTCAGGTCGTCGCCGATAAACACCGGCGTTCTGCCCGCAAAAGGCGCCTCGGTCATGAAGGCCTTGATCGCCTCTCCTTTATTAGTGCCCCTCGGTTTTATCTCCACCACACATTTGCCCGGCTGCAGCGCAAGCTGAGGGTGTGCCGCGACGATGGAGGTTGCCAGCGCCGTGATGGCAGCTTCGTGCTGCGGCCCCTGACGATAGTGCAGCGCAAAGGCCATCCCTTTCGCTTCCAGCTCCGTTCCCGGCAGATGCTCGAGCGCCGCGGTCAGTTGTACCGTGAGCGACTGAATCAGTGAATCGGGAAGAGAGACGATATGCGCATTGCCATGGATGTCGCGGCGCTCCGCTCCGTGCACACCGGCAAGCGGAAAGCGGTAAGGCCTGGCAAGCTGATCCAGCTCGGCCATTGAGCGCCCTGATATCAATGCCAGTGCCCCATGATTGATGCTGGAGAGCTGATGTAACACCCGGAGAATATCGGCAGGTATCACCACCTGATCGGGGTGCGGTTTGATGTCGGCGAGAGTCCCGTCGAGATCGAAAAAGAATGCGAATTCTCCGTTCAGTGCAGGCGGTACGTTTAACGAGTCTGCCACCCTTATCCTCCTTACGGTTTTCGAGATGTCAGACATTTAACATCTCAGTAGCCATGTAAGTATAGACAGTGTGACGCTGCTCGCCATTTAGCAAACCGCCTGCCAGCATTGCTGGCAGGCGGCAGGGAGGTAGGACTAGACTTAAAAGTTGGGCCAGATTTTGCTCAAACGGTGCGCTTCGCTTTTTGCTTGTAACGGTCGAAGATCACTGCTGCCAGCAGGATTAGGCCACGTACGACGTACTGCGAGAAGGGGGAAATATTCAGCAGGTTCATGGCGTTCTCAACAGTGCCGAGGATAAGGATACCGGCCACCACATATGAGATTTTTCCGATGCCGCCTTTTAGCGAAACCCCACCCAATACGCAGGCAGAAATCACAATCAGCTCATAGCCAATCGAGGTCATCGGCTGGCCGCTGGTCATACGCGAAGCCAGAATAATCCCCGCCGCCGCCGATACCAGACCGGAGAGCACAAAGATAATAATCTTGGTACGCACCACCGGGACACCGGCCAGGCGCGCAGCCTCTTCATTCCCACCGATCGCCAGCGTATTGCGGCCAAAGGTGGTTCTGTTGAGCAGGAAGCCAAATATAATCAGACAGCCCACCGTCAGCCAGATAGGCGCAGGCAGGCCCAGCCAGTTGGCGTAGCCGAGGGTAAAGAAGCGCTCGTCTTCAATCCCCACCGCTTTACCGTCAGAGATAATATAGGCCAGGCCGCGCACAATTTGCATGGTGGCAAGCGTGGTGATCAGGGCGTTAATCTTCAGGCGGGCAATGACAAAACCATTCACCAGCCCGCTGAGCACACC
Source organism: Lelliottia sp. 489 (assembly GCF_050435885.1). Classification (NCBI taxonomy): domain Bacteria; kingdom Pseudomonadati; phylum Pseudomonadota; class Gammaproteobacteria; order Enterobacterales; family Enterobacteriaceae; genus Lelliottia; species Lelliottia sp. 489. The sequence goes on from NZ_JBNDLC010000001.1 coordinate 1,008,615, forward strand.
CAGCATCAGCCCGGCAAAAACCCCTATCCACAGGCTTTCCGTCAGGTTGATCACCACCGCCGCCGTCACCCCTGCGCAGGCGATGACCGACGCAACGGAGAGGTCAAAGTCGCCGGATGCCAGACAGAACAGCATCCCGCAGGCGACCATACCGGACATAGAGATCGCCAGTCCCAGCCCTTTCATGTTGACGAAGCTGGCGAAATTCGGCACGAAGATCGCACAGCCCAGGAACAGGACGGCAAAGACCACCAGCATCCCGTATTGATCCCAGATGCGCCCCAGGCTAAAAGCCGATTTCGGTGCGCGAGAGGTAGTTACAGAGGACATCATTCACTCCTTGCTCAGGCGACAGCCTGGCTGACTTTAGGCATGGCGAGGCTCAACGCCTGTTGTTCATTCGCCTGTTCATGTAGCAATTCACCGGCGATATCCCCTTCGCGCATCACGATGATGCGGTCAGCAACGCCCAGCACTTCGGGCAGATCGCTGGAGGCGAATAACACCGCCACGCCGCGTTTTGCCAGCTCATAGATGACGTTATAGATTTCGTGCTTAGCCCCGACGTCGATGCCGCGCGTCGGTTCATCCAGCAAAATGACTTTCATCTCTTCCGACAGCCAGCGGCCCAGAATGGCCTTTTGCTGGTTCCCGCCGGAAAGATTCATGATGAGCTGTTCAGCACCGGGGGTTTTAATATTCAGGGAGCGAATATGGTAATCGGCGTTAATGTTTTCCCAGCTGTCGTTGATCAGGCATCCGGCACGAATGAATTTTCGGCGTGCCGAAATGTTAATGTTGTCGCGCACAGAGTGGACCGGAATAATCCCGTCGGCTTTACGATCTTCCGGACAGAGCATCATCCCCGCGCGGATCGCGTGAGCCGGTTTCTGAATATCCACCGGCTGACCGTCGATATACACCTGGCCTGCGGTGATCCGCGTGCCGCCGAACAGCCCTTTCATCAGCTCGCTGCGCCCTGCCCCCACCAGCCCGAACAGACCGACGATTTCGCCGCTGCGCACCGACAGGGAGATTGGCGTACGCACACCTGGCGCTTTTACGCTCTCCAGACGCAAACGCTCGGCAGCGTATTCTCGCGGCTGCCAGTGATAGATATCCCCCAGTTCACGTCCGACCATCGCCTGCACCAGCTGGTCATGATTGACCTGCTGCATATCGGTGAAGGTGCGCACGTAGCGGCCATCTTTGAACACGGTGATGGCGTCGCTAAGGGCAAAAATCTCTTCCATACGGTGCGAAACATATAAAATGATGCGCCCTTCTTTGCGCAGCTCGCGGATCACCCGGAACAGGTTGTCGATCTCACGCGCCGAGAGCGAACTTGTCGGCTCATCAAAGGCGATAATTTTTGCGTTGCGCGCGAGCGCCTTGGCAATTTCCACCATCTGCCATTGGCCTATTGACAGATATTTCAGCGGCGTTTGCGGGTCGATATCCAGCCCGAGATGCTGCAGCTGCAGTCCGGCTTCATAATTGAGGAGCGAGCGATTGACGATCCCGCTCTTGTGAGGCAATTGTCCCAGATAGATGTTTTCCGCCACCGTCATTTCAGGTACCAGATGCAGCTCCTGATAAATGATAGCGACGCCAGCATTCAGCGCTGCCGTGGTATCGGCAAACACCATCTCTTCGCCGCGAATCGCCAGCGTGCCGGTCGTCGGGGCGTAGTTTCCGCTGAGGATTTTTAGCAGCGTGGATTTCCCTGCGCCATTCTCCCCCATCAGGGCGTGGACCTGACCGGGATAGCAGTCGAAACTGATATCGGTCAGCGCGTTTACACCGGGGAACGTTTTCCCGATGCCGCGAAAAGAGAGATACGGGTCAGACTGTTGCATAACGTCTCCGTGATTCGAGTAGTGTACGTCTGGCCCCTCCGCATCGAGGGGCGCAATCACAACAAATTACTTACCGCCCAGCCCTTTTTTCGCCAGTTCCTCTTTGAAGTTGTCGCGGGTGATCAGCACCACATCCGTCACCTCGGTGAACTTCGGAGGCTCAGCGTCTTTCGTCACCCAGTTGTAGAGCATTTCGCTGGATTTATAGCCATGCACATCCGGGCTTGGTAGCAGCGAGCCGTAGAAGCCGGTCGCCTGCGCTTTAGACAGCTCGCTCACCGCATCCACGCCATTAATGCCGACGCCGATGACATCCGCCGCTTTAAAGCCCTGACCTTCTGTCGCGCGCACGCCGCCCAGCACGGTGTTATCGTTCATGCCGACCACCAGCCAGTGTTTAACTTCAGGGTGCTGCACCAGCATGGAGTTTGCGGCGTCGAAGGCGCCTGGAATATCATTCGATTTCGTCGGGACTTTATAGATCTGTTTTTCCGGGAACCCGGCCGCTTTCAGCGCGTCCATCGAACCGGACGTGCGGCGACGCGCGGTATCCAGTTCATCCGCGGTGATCGCCATAACGGCTGTTTCTTTCACATCCCAGCCGCGTTTTTGCATCTCTTTATAAAGTTCCTGGCCCTGACGCTCACCAATTTTGGTGGCCGCCATCATTACCAGCGGAACGGTATCCATCGGTTTGCCTTTGGCGTTGACGAACTGATCGTCAACCGCAATTACCTTCATGCCGTAACCCCGCGCTTTTGCCACAATGGCCGAACCGAGTTTCGGATCTGGCGTACAAATGACAAAACCTTTCGCGCCGCTGGCCGCCAGGCTGTCGATGGCGTTCAGTGTTTTTTCACCATCGGGTACGGCAATTTTGATGACATCAAAGCCGAGATCTTTCCCGGCTTTATCCGCAAATTTCCATTCGGTCTGGAACCAAGGTTCTTCAGGCTGTTTCACCAGAAAACCGAGCTTTAAATTCTCTGCCATAGCGGATTGTGACATAACGGCAGCCAGGCCGATGGCCGCCAGCGTTTTAGTAAATTTGTGCATGGTTAACTCCAGCATTAGCATTCTTATATGTAGGGTATAGTGTCGTGCTTTTTATTTAATCGGACGTAAAACAAGGTATTAGCGCTCACCCTTGAATAAGTGATGGTGCTGGAGATAGTTTTAGCGGGAAATTAATCATCCATAAGAGAGCGGCATCACACCGCAGAATTACAGTAATTGCGTACATATATTCAGCGATAAATGACATAAAAAAGGCGGGTATTGTCGGACAAATTGGAGGGGATTAAGCAGAATTATCCATAAGGTCAGCTAAGACGTCCCTGCAATACGGACGCCGTAGCGTCCGCGTAAGAATTTACCAGGCGTAGTAAATATGATCCGCGTGATCGCGAACCGGTGCTTCATCCCCCTGTAAACGGGCGGCCAGGGTCAGAGCAAAATCAAACGCGTGGCCGAGGCCTTTGCCGCTGAGGAGATTCTGATCCTCTACCACTGGCGCATCGACGTATTCCCCGTCGTTGACCGTTTCCCATAAATCGCCTGAGCAGACATAGCGACGCCCTTTCAGCAGGCCGTTGCCGCCCAACACGCGCGCCGCGGCAGAGCAGATTGGGCAGATCAATTTGCCCGCGTCGTCATGTGCCTTAACAAAACGAACCACTTCCTGGCTGGCAGCCAGATTCACGCTACCCTGCGGCCCGCCCGGCAGTACCACTGCGTCGTACAGCGTATCGGCGCGCTCGGTGAGCGTGCTGTCTGCCACCATCGGGATGTTGTGATAACTCACCACCGCGCGCGACTCCGCGCAGGCCAGCGTTTCGACGTCAATATGCATACGGCGCAAGATATCAATCGTGATAATTGCTTCCGCTTCTTCAAATCCTGGTGCCAACAATACCGCCACTCTGGCCATTTTGATCCTCATAAATGAAATAGATAAAACATCGTTTCATTTTACAAGAAGTCATCCGTCAAACCTGTGCGTGGATCACAGTTCATTCTTTTTACAAATTACGGGCATTATTCCTAATTGCATGACGGGAAATGAAAAGTGGGTCACATAACGACGGTACAGAACGGCTTTATTCTGTTGTTAATCATCCCTCCTCTAAATAAGGATATTATAATGACAACTTCAGGAATGATTCAGAAACTCAACACCCAGATGAACCTCGAGTTCAACGCCTCCAATCTCTATTTGCAGTTGAGCGACTGGTGTTCAGAGCACAGCCTCAACGGAACCGCCACCTTTCTGCGCACCCAGGCGCAATGCAATATCACCCACATGATGCGGGTCTTTGACTATATGAAACAGGCCGGGGCTAACCCGATTGTCAAAGCGCGTGTGATCTCCGATGACGCCTGTTCATCGCTGGAAGAGATATTCCAGAAAACCCTCGACGAGTACGAGCAGCGCTGTACCATGCTGAAAACGCTCGCCGGAGAAGCCAAAGCGCTGAATGATGACACCACGCTCGATTTCTTACGTGATATGAGAAAAGAACAGCAGCAGGATGGGTTATTGCTGAAAACCATTCTGGATGAGGTGCGCAGCGCGAAGCGTGCCGGGCTGTGCATGACGCAGACTGACCAGCATCTGCTTAATCTGGTGAACTGTCAGGGCCACTGATACCCGGCAAGTTATCCACAATTGTTAAATAATGGTTACCAAGTAACTGCTTTTATTGAAATTTAACAAATCAGATCTGGCTCCCAGCCAATAACCTTACAAAGTGAAATGATTTATTTCATTTCACTTTGATTGACGAGGGAGCTTCATGATCACCATCGAGTTTATTGTCATTATCCTCTGCCTGCTGGTAGGAACGCGGTTCGGCGGGATGGGCCTTGGGCTGATAAGCGGTATCGGTCTTTTCATTTTAAGTTTTGTGTTTGGACTCCAGCCCGGTAAACCGCCGGTGGACGTCATGCTGACGATCCTTGCCGTGATTGGCTGCGCGGCGACCCTGCAGACCGCGGGTGGCCTGAATGTCATGATGCAGTTTGCTGAGCGCCTGCTGAGAAAACATCCGCAGCACATCACCCTCCTCGCTCCCTTTACCACCTGGATGCTGACGTTTCTCTGCGGGACCGGCCATGTGGTGTACACCATGTTTCCGATTATCGCCGACATCGCGCTAAAAAAAGGTATTCGCCCGGAACGCCCAATGGCCGTTGCTTCTGTTGCCTCGCAGATGGCGATTACGGCGTCCCCGGTCTCTGTTGCCGTGGTATCACTGGTGTCAATTATTGGCGCCCAGCACGGTATCGGTCAGGCGTGGGGGATCCTCGAGATTCTGGCCGTCTCCGTACCCGCTTCGCTGTTTGGGGTGATGATTGCCGCGCTCTGGAGCCTGCGTCGCGGAAAAGATCTGGCTGACGATGCGGAATTCCAGGAAAAACTCAGCGACCCGAAACAGCGCGAATTTATCTATGGCACCACCGAAACGCTGATGAACCAGCGTTTTCCGAAGCAGGCATACTGGTCGACGTGGATTTTCTTCGCCGGCATTGCTGTCGTGGTGCTGCTGGGGGCGTTGCCCGAGCTGCGCCCTGCCTTTGAAATCAAAGGCAAAATGACAGCGCTTTCCATGAATCTCGTCATCCAGATGATGATGCTGATTGCCGGTGCCGTGATGCTGATTGCCTGTAAGGTTAACGCCTCTGCCATTTCGAACGGTGCGGTGTTTAAGGCCGGGATGGTGGCGATTTTCTCGGTCTTCGGGGTTGCGTGGATGAGCGATACCTTCTTCCAGGCGCACCTCGACGAGCTGAAAATGGCGCTGGAAGGGGTAGTAAAAAGCCATCCGTGGACTTACGCCATCGTGTTGTTCCTGGTCTCCAAACTGGTAAACAGCCAGGCCGCAGCACTGACCGCCGTCGCACCGATGGGCCTGATGCTGGGGATTGAGCCAAAAATGCTGATTGCTTTCTTCCCGGCCTCCTACGGTTACTTCGTGCTGCCCACCTACCCGAGCGATCTGGCCTGTATCGGTTTCGACCGCTCCGGTACTACCCGAATTGGCAAATTCATCATCAACCACAGCTTTATTCTGCCGGGACTTATCGGCGTCAGCTGTGCCTGTGCCGCCAGCTATCTGCTGGTGCAGACCTTCTTCTGAACGTCAAAAGGGCGACATTGCTGTCGCCCTTTCGCATAAACTTGTTTCTAAATTCAAAACATCGGTTTATTTTAGTGTGACTCACCCTGCGGTGTGAACTTGAGTTCGATAAGCGCGATGGCTTTTTGAATGGCGCGAAGCGTAACGGGGTCCGCCGCAGCAGGATGGCTGGTGAAATCGATGTTTTTCAGTTGGGTGGACATTTTTTCACGCACTTCAATCGGCGCGATAATGTCTAACACATCCAGGATTTGTTTGATGACCAACTGGCATGCGACGACGTCAGATACCAGTTCCTGATCGGCGCTCAGATTTTGAGACATAGGAAGCTCCTTACATAAAGAGCGCCATAGTAGCAAAACGATAGCCCTTTCATCTTCCCTCTCGTCGAACGCAGGCATAAAAAAACCTGCCGAAGCAGGTTTTTTTCATCAGAACATTGCGCCTGGCGGTACGTCTTTAAACGTATTGCAGTAGTTAGCCCACATGCTTTTCAGGATTTTGCGCAGTTTCATTTGATGCTCCGGTAATGTGTTATGCAGGTGTTATTGTCTATGCGCATATAATATGACCAGCGTCACAAAAATCAATGATTATGTGACGCAAATCACGGTTACAAAATCAGCAATGCTGCGGGATTGTTACAAAAATCCATGACAAATCCGCAGCTTAGAAACCGATAAGTTCCAGTAAATTTTTATAAATTTTTTTGATATGGCAGGGTAACGATGACTGACAACATCACCGGGAAGGAGAACCGCGGGCTGTCGCCAGCGGCACTGCTGGTTGCCGGGGCATTCTTTATGGAGTTTCTCGACGGAACCGTGATTGCCACCGCGCTTCCCGATATGGCGAAAAGCTTTGGCGTACAGGCCGTGGATTTGAATATCGGCATCAGCGCCTACCTGATTACGCTGGCAGTCTTAATCCCCGCCAGCGGCTGGATCGCCGACCGCTTTGGCGCACGCAAAGTGTTTGCCGTGGCGCTGGCGATCTTCACCCTCGCTTCCGTCTTTTGCGGCCTATCCACCACGGTGGATCAGTTTGTCGCTATGCGCGTGCTACAGGGCATGGGCGGTGCGCTGATGGTCCCGGTCGGGCGGCTGGCGGTCTTGCGCACGACGCCTAAACATCAGCTGATCACCGCTATCGCCACCCTCACCTGGCCCGCGCTGGTGGCACCCATTATCGGGCCGCCCCTCGGCGGCTTTATTACCAGCTACGCCGACTGGCGCTGGATCTTCTTTATTAATGTACCCCTCGGGATCGTGGCGATTATTCTGGCGCTGCGCATCATTCCCGATCTGCACGACGATGAACGTCGTCCCTTCGATACGCCGGGCTTTATCGCCACCACGATTGCGATGGTGAGCCTGGTGTACGCCATGGAGTCGATGGGTGCACAGCATTCACAAGGGGTGCTCACCCTGGCACTTTTGGTTGTAGGGGCGGTCACGCTTATCTACGCTCTGCGCCATTTCCAGCGCACCCAGTGGCCGATGATTCGCCTCGACGCCATGCAGGTTCCGACGTTTCGAGTAACGATGTACGGCGGCTCACTGTTTCGCGCCTCCATAAGCGCGGTTCCTTTCCTGCTCCCCCTGATGTTCCAGGTAGGCTTTGGGATGGATGCTTTTCACTCTGGTCTGCTGGTGCTGGCAGTATTTGTCGGTAACCTGACGATTAAACCTGCCACCACGCCTCTGATCCGTCGCCTGGGTTTCCGAAAACTGCTGCTAATAAATGGAGCGCTAAACGTATTGTCCCTGCTGGCCTGCGCGTTTATCTCACCGCAGACGCCGGTCTGGCTGATTATGTTGATCCTTTATCTGGGCGGGGTGTTCCGTTCGATTCAGTTTACGGCGGTCAGTACGCTGGCCTTTGCGGATGTGCCATCGGCACAAATGAGCTACGCCAATACGCTGTTTTCCACGGCGACGCAGCTGGCGGTCGGGCTTGGGATCACTCTCGGGGCGATTGGAATCCGGATTGGCGAGAAAATGGGCGATTTGCTGGGCATGGCAAGCGTGCCGGGGATCAGCTTTCGACTGGCCTTTGTCGCTATCGCGCTGATTTGCCTGGTGGGGATGGTGGATACTCTGCGGCTGACGAAAGATGCGGGGAGCGCGGTGTCGAACAAGGCATAAAAAAAGCCAGCGCAGCTGGCTTTTCATTCAGATAGCGGTTTAGCCTACGATACCGCGAACAAATGCTTCGATCTCTTTGTCCTGGCAGTTTTCGAAGAAGCACTGCTGGAAGCGCTGACCGGAAACGGCGGTTTTCACCAGCTCAGGATCGATTGCACGCAGGGTATCCAGATAGTTCTCTTTCACTACGGCGGCTTTCACCTGGTTCAGAATACCGGCGTTACGCACCTGTGGCTCTTTACGCTCTGGCGGATACCCTTCGCCTTTGCGGCCAGTAAACGCTTTTTCAAAGATAAAGCGCACGTTCAGCTCAGCACCCCAGCCGAAGCCTTTGGCGAATGGCAGAGAGAGCGCGTTACCGTTGTTGATCTGGGCAAACAGGAACGCATCTGCCGGGTCGATACAGTAACCGCAAATCACGCCCGGGTGGATGTTCAGCGACATCAGCGCGCCCTGGCCTGTCCCGCAACCGGTGACCACAAAGTCCACCGCCTTAGAATTTAACAGGATGCTGGCCATGATACCCAGGTGGATGTAAGTCAGATGGTGATCGTTCTCGTCACTCATCCCGACGTTGTAGACCGGGAAACCTTTCTCATCAACGACGGTTTTCAATTCGTTGAGGATAGTGGCGTTTTTGCCAGCCTGGCTGTTTTCCATCATCAGTGCAATTTTCATTCTTCATCTCCTGAATACGTTGCGGGTGTTGCCGCCAAAGATAGCGAATCCAGACAACCTTACTATCTAACAAACGCACTTTCAAATTAACTGAAAAAATGTTTTAAAAAACGAAAGCCGCTTCACATAATCAGGCAATGGAGAAGAAATGAGATGCGGTTACTCAACGTTAAGAAATACCTGCTCATTAATCCAGCCGTTGGCTAGACTGCTTTTGAAAGACAGTAAAAAACCTTTGGGGAACACACGTCCTGCGAGGAGCTGCCGGACGCCTCGCATCCCTTTTGCGGATACTTTCCCGGGCCAGCGCCGCTTTTGCCCCGTGCCGCCATCATCACTGGGGTTTTGCATAATCTTCGACAGGCTCTCCCACCAAATCATGTCGTTGAAAAGAGAGAGGGAAATTCGTCCGGCTATTCGCGGCATTGACCGTTCTGGCAGGCGGTAAAATAGCGTGTTTACACTGAATCAGAGCGAAATATGAAGAGATTATTCGTTGCCGGTTTATTTCTGCTCCTCGCGGGCTGCACGGTCACTCGTCAGGCGCAGGTGAGTAACGCCGATGCGCCAGGCGGCGTTGTGCGACTGGATTACGGTCAGGCGATTTTCCAGAATGCCCGTTACGATGACTATGTCACCAACGGGACGGCCACGCGCGAGTGCCAGAGCATGGGCTTCGCGACCGCCTCTTTCTATGGTCAGCCGATAAAAACCTGCAGCTTGTTCAGCGGGTCGGTTTGCCTCAACCAGACCGTCACTATCCAGTACAAATGCATGGGGTATGCGGTAAATCCCGCAGCCACGCAAACCTGGCAATAATAATAGACTGCCAGTTTCCACTGGCAGTCTATTTAATACGAAGCGAAACCATTCTCATTAATATATATAAACAACTGCCAATGCGTTTTATTCCCATTCGTATTTTGAATAATTAATCTTTTATTTTACCTTTTGCAAATAATTAAATAACAAATTATAGTGACGCCCTGACTGACTAATAAATAATTCCATGGAGCTGCACTATGCTGAAAACTGAAATGATCGATAAGCTCAACGAACAAATGAACCTCGAGCTTTTTTCATCCCTGCTTTATCAACAAATGAGTGCCTGGTGCAGCTACCACAGCTTTGAAGGCGCGGCCGCGTTCCTGCGTCGCCACGCCCAGGAAGAGATGACGCACATGCAGCGTCTGTTCGATTATCTCGCTGACACCGGCAGCCTGCCACGCATTAATCCAGTGGCATCTCCGTTCGCTGAGTATGCGTCACTGGACGAACTGTTCCGCGCCACTTACGAACACGAGCAGCTGATCACCCAGAAAATTAACGAACTGACTCACGCGGCGATGATTGGCCAGGATTATCCGACCTTTAATTTCCTGCAGTGGTATGTTGCAGAACAGCACGAAGAAGAGAAACTGTTTAAATCCGTACTCGATAAATTATCGCTGGCGGGTAAATCAGGCGAAGGTTTGTACTTTATTGATAAAGAGCTGTCGACTCTCGACACGCAGAAATAAAGTTTCGGGAGCCTTCTGGCTCCCCTTTTTTTTAATGGCGACAGATTTTACTTACGTGCGTTGAAAACCCCTCGTCTGCCGGAATAAATTTCCCCCGCGCCGCCAGAAATGCCACCAGCTCCGCCGCTGTCATATTCTCTGCCGAGCAAGTATGAAAGCGCGCATTATTGCCAAAACGGGAATCAATCGCCTGAACCAGGCTTTGCTCCGTGTACTGCTCACCCGACTCAATCATCATATTGAGCACATCATGTCCGTGAATCGATGGCATAACCCCTCCAAATCAAAGCCACAGTCTAAACAGGTATGCGCCCTGCTGCCTTGCGCTGGCACAGGTTTGTAACTGTAAAAATATAATTACACCGGTTGTAACGGTGATTTGACGAGTAACGACTTTTGTCTTACTCTGCGCCGCAGATTAGGTTGCGATTAGCGGTTGTGGTAGAGGAAAGCGTGAAGAACAGAACTCTGGGAAGTATTTTTATCGTCGCTGGCACGACGATTGGCGCAGGAATGCTGGCGATGCCCTTGGCCGCTGCGGGCGTCGGATTTAGCGTCACGCTAGTGCTTCTGGCCTGCCTGTGGGCGCTGATGTGCTATACCGCATTACTGCTGCTTGAAGTTTATCAGCACGTTCCTGCCGATACGGGTCTTGGCTCGCTGGCCGCCCGCTATCTTGGCCGCTACGGTCAGTGGATTACGGGATTTAGCATGATGTTTCTGATGTATGCCCTGACAGCGGCCTACATGAGCGGCGCAGGCGAGCTGATCGCGTCAAGCGTCAACGACTGGTTTGGCTCTGCTATTTCTCCGGCGACCGGCGTGATCTTCTTTACGCTGATTGGCGGGGGCGTGGTATGCGTGGGAACGTCGCTGGTCGATCTGTTTAACCGCTTTCTCTTCAGCGCCAAGATTGTTTTCCTGGTGGTGATGCTCGCACTGCTGGCTCCGCACGTTCACAAAGTGAATTTGCTCACCCTGCCACTGCAACAGGGGCTGGCGCTTTCTGCTATTCCGGTGATTTTCACCTCGTTCGGCTTCCACGGCAGCGTGCCGAGTATCGTCAGCTATATGAATGGCGATATTCGTAAACTGCGCCGCGTGTTCATTATCGGCAGCGCGATCCCTCTCATTGCCTATATCTTCTGGCAACTGGTGACTCTGGGCAGCATTGATTCGTCAACGTTTATTGGCTTAATGGCCGATCATTCAGGTCTGAACGGATTCTTGCAGGCGCTGCGTGAAGTGGTGGCTTCGCCGCACGTTGAGCTGGCAGTGCATCTGTTTGCCGATCTGGCGCTGGCGACCTCTTTCCTCGGCGTAGCCCTCGGGTTGTTCGACTATCTGGCAGATCTGTTCCAGCGCAAACGCTCCGTCAGCGGACGCATCCAGACGGGCCTGATTACCTTCCTTCCGCCGCTGGCCTTCGCACTGTTCTATCCGCGTGGGTTTGTGATGGCGCTGGGCTACGCGGGTGTAGCGCTGGCCGTCTTGGCTCTTTTGCTCCCTTCCCTGCTGGCGTGGAAAAGCCGTCAGCAGCACCCTGATTCGGGTTACCGGGTGTGGGGCGGAAAACCGCTGTTAGGGCTGGTATTTATCTGTGGGATTGTGGTGATTCTGGTGCAGTTTTCGATTGCTGCGGGGCTGTTGCCGGAGGTGGGATAAACTGACGAGTTGCAGGCACTCGGCGGTAATTAAAGGGCTCATTGCGAGCCCTTTTTTATTAATGCAAACAGCAGCTTTTAAATTTCTTCCCGCTTCCGCACGGGCACGGATCGTTGCGCCCCACTTTGGTCCCGTTGACGATCGGCTTTTTGGCCTCCGGCTGCTGTGGATTCGCCAGCCAGTAGTTATATAAACGAATCGCCGCCGGACGGATGCTGTCCACGCTCGCCTGATACTCTTCTTCCGTCATTGCTTCAACGCGATCAACGTTCTCTTCCGAACCATGCAGAGCGATCACCGCCAGATCGGGTTTCAGCTCTTCCGGCAAGGTAGACCAGTCGGTCAGTGCCATTCCGCGCATGTAGCCGTAACACCACTCTTCCACCACGGTATAGGTGGTCCCCTCGACATCGTTCTCACCAAAGACTGGCTCAAACTGGTCGGGATAGTCGCTCAGGCGCTCGGCGATGTCGTTCATATGCTTAAAGCAAAGATCGATAAAACGGTGCATTTCACGATCGTTTTTCCAGCGCGGTATATGTTTTTCACCGCCCCAGATCGCCACCAGCCAGGTGTCGGGTTCCACCACAAGAGGACCGGACAGCACTGCGGTTAGCATGCCGTCGAGTTCGGAAACGTCAAGCACAGACGCATCGTCATGACCGTGAGAGATTAATGTCTCTTCCAGCCACTCCATTTCGTTTTCATTTAATGGGCCTTCAGTCATTACTGATACTCCTGAAAAAAAGAAAAGGAGCTTACCACACTTCGGGCGAGGACTCTTTAAATGCCGGTGCCCGGCGGGCAGAACACTGAGCCAGGCAGTGCGTTATGCACATGGTGAGAGGCAGGGTTTGAGCACAACATACCAGACTCTGACCCCGAAATTCTGCGGTGAAATTATCCGGTCAAATATCGTCCCCAATAAAATTGCCGATGAATATTATGCCTGCGCATTAAAAGAATGAAGGACGGATAATTGAAGCAGAGAGTATTTGTTTAGAGGTTATAAATTACCCATACTAAACTAGCATTTCATCAATGCTTAAATATAACGTTTTCGGGGTTCTATCATGGAAGGTCCTTTGTTTCTTCACTGTATTCTTAATGCTCAAACCTTCTCCTCTCTTTAAGCACGTTTTAGCCGGGGGTCGTACACGGATTTATTTCTCATCCTGTATATCTCCGGGCATATTTCGGCTCACCAGCCAGAATGAAAATAGAGGCAAGTAAGAAGCGTGAAGATGGCGAGGGACAAAAACAAAAAAACCACCCGAGGGTGGTTTCACGACACTGCTTATTGCTTTGATTATTCTTGGCTTTCCCATGGTACCCGGAGCGAGACTTGAACTCGCACAGCGCGAACGCCGAGGGATTTTAAATCCCTTGTGTCTACCGATTCCACCATCCGGGCTCGGGAAGAAATTGGAGGCGCGTTCCGGAGTCGAACCGGACTAGACGGATTTGCAATCCGCTACATAACCGCTTTGCTAACGCGCCGTAAATCTGTTGTCTTTCGACCAGCACCCGCAACTGCCGATGCTTTTAATTTGGAGCGGGAAACGAGACTCGAACTCGCGACCCCGACCTTGGCAAGGTCGTGCTCTACCAACTGAGCTATTCCCGCATGTCACCAAGTCATTTGTAATCACTTGATTTCATTATCGTCCGGCTGACTGTGCCGCCGTTCGATGCGTTGCATTCTACTTATATGACGATGTGAGTCAACGTTATTTTTGCATCCCAGGATCGTTTGCTGAAAATTGCGCCGAAACGATCACTGTTCAAGCAAATCGCCGCGTGCGGCGTTCAGGTACTGCAGCATTGACCACAGCGTCAGCACCGCTGCAACCCACAGCAGGCCGATACCCGCCCACTCGACCCACGCGTTTGGACGCCACAGCATCCACACCAGCGACGCCATCTGCGCGGTAGTTTTCACTTTACCAATCCAGGAGACCGCCACGCTGCTGCGTTTACCCAGCTCAGCCATCCACTCGCGCAGGGCGGAGATGATGATCTCACGGGCGATCATGGTCGCCGCAGGTAACGTCACCCACCAGGTGTGGTAATGCTCTGCCACCAGCACCATCGCAATGGCAACCATCACCTTATCGGCAACCGGATCGAGGAACGCACCGAACCGCGTGCTTTGATTCCAGCGACGGGCCAGATAGCCGTCAAACCAGTCCGTCACCGCAGCCACCAGGAAGATCAGCGCACATGCGAAAGGAGCCCACGTGAAAGGCATGTAAAAAGCCAACACAAAGAAGGGGATAAGGACGACGCGAAAAAGCGTGAGCAACGTAGGGATGTTAAATCGCATAGTGACGGTAACTGTCTGTTGTCAGTAAAATTTAGCTCTATGTTGCTACAGAGCCCTCAATGTTTCAACGAGTAGTAGATCTTTTCTGCCAGCCCTTGCGAAATACCCGGCACTTTTGCAATTTCCTCCACGCTGGCGTTGAGTAATCCTTGCAATCCACCCATGTACTTCAACAACATCTGTCGACGTTTTGGCCCGACGCCCTCGATTGTCTCAAGCGTACTGGTGTTTTTCACTTTAGCGCGTTTTTTACGGTGTCCGCCGATGGCATGGTCGTGCGACTCATCACGAATATGCTGGATCACATGCAGCGCAGGGGAATCCGGCGGCAGACTGAAGCCTTCACCTTCCGGTTCGAAGAAGAGTGTTTCCAGACCGGCCTTACGATCGGTCCCTTTTGCCACGCCAAGCAGTAAAGGATGATGTTTATCCCACGGCACATCGAGCTCAGCGAAAACGGCTTTCGCCTGGCCCAGCTGCCCTTTCCCGCCGTCGATCAAAATGACATCCGGGATTTTGGCCTCTTCAATAGCTTTACCATAGCGACGGCGGAGCACCTGATTCATCGCCGCATAGTCATCACCCGGCGTAATCCCGGTGATGTTGTAGCGACGATATTCCGCGCGCACCGGCCCGTTGGCATCAAACACCACGCAGGAGGCGACGGTTTGCTCACCCATTGTATGGCTGATGTCGAAACACTCCATCCGCTTCACTTCCGGCAGTTTCAGCAGCGTAGCCAACGCCGCCAGGCGCTGGTGAACGGTCGATTGCTGAGAAAGCTTCGTCGTCAGCGCCGTCGCGGCGTTGGTCCGCGCCAGCTTCAGATAGCGCGCGCGATCGCCGCGCGGTTTGGTCTGAACGTTAACGCGACGCCCTGCCAGCTCGGAAAGGGAGTCCGCCAGCAAAGTTTTATCATCAAGATTAAAATCGAGCAGGATCTCCGATGGCAACGTGCGCATCTGGCTGCCCTGCAAATAGAACTGACCGACAAAAGTTTCAACCACTTCACCCAGCTCAGTACCGCCCGGCACTTTCGGGAAATAGCTGCGGCTGCCCAGGACTTTGCCCTGACGTATAAAAAGAACATGAACGCAGGCCAGCCCGGCATCGAAGGAAACGCCAATGACGTCCAGATCGTCGCCGGTATTCGACACAAACTGTTTTTCCGTAACGCGCCGCACCGCCTGAATTTGATCGCGGATACGTGCGGCCTCTTCGAACGCCAGCGCCTGGCTGGCTTTTTCCATTCGCGCAATCAGCTGCGTTAAGACCTGATCGTCTTTACCCGCCAGGAACAGACGCACATAGTCAACCTGTTGCGCGTACTCCTCTTCGCTGACCAGTCCCGCTACGCATGGGCCAAGACAGCGGCCAATCTGGTATTGCAGACAAGGGCGGGAGCGGTTGCGATAGACGCTGTTTTCGCACTGGCGAACCGGAAAGATTTTCTGCAGCAACGCCAGGGTTTCACGCACGGCGTACCCGTTAGGGAAAGGACCGAAATACTCCCCTTTCGCATGTTTCGCCCCGCGATGCATGGCCAGACGCGGGTGGGTGTCGCTGCTGAGGAAAATGAACGGGTATGACTTATCATCGCGCAACAATACGTTATAGCGCGGCTGATAGAGCTTAATGTAGTTATGTTCGAGCAGCAGCGCTTCCGTTTCCGTGTGCGTCACGGTGACGTCGATCTGCTGAATCAGCGCCACCAGCGCTTCCGTCTTACGGGAGGCCAGATTGGTGCGGAAATAGCTGGAAAGACGTTTTTTAAGGTCTTTGGCTTTGCCAACATAGATAACCGTACCGCCAGCGTCATACATTCGATATACGCCAGGCTGGCTGGTTACGGTTTTCAGGAAAGATTTTGAATCGAACACATTACTCACTGACTTGTTAGGGTCTCTGCATTACACAGACCATGACGAATGGCCAGGTGAGTGAGTTCGACATCGCCGTGAATGTTCAGTTTACTGAACATACGGTAGCGGTAGCTGTTCACCGTTTTCGGACTGAGATTCAGCTGCTCAGAAATCTCATTCACCTTTTGGCCTTTGGTGATCATCAGCATAATCTGCAATTCACGCTCAGACAAACTGGCAAATGGCGATCCGGTTTTTTCCGGTTCAATCTGACTTAACGCCATCTGTTGAGCGATATCCGACGCGATATAGCGCTGGCCGGCGAACACTGAACGAATAGCATTAACCACTTCCTGTGGTGCAGCGCCTTTGGTGAGATAGCCTGCGGCCCCGGCCTGCATCACTTTCGCGGGCAATGGGTTCTCCGTGTGGACGGTCAGCATGATGACTTTGGTGTCCACGTAAGCACGCGCGATTTTACGCGTGGCTTCAAGGCCGCCAATACCAGGCATGTTCATGTCCATCAGGACTACATCGGCTGAGTGGGTACGGCACCATTTCACGGCGTCTTCGCCGCAGCAAACTTCACCGGCGACTTTAATACCCTTTATATCTTCAAGTATGCGTCGTATCCCTGCGCGCACGAGTTCGTGGTCATCAACAAGTAGAACGTTGATCAAAGGAATGTCTCCAGAAATAGGGATAACGCTACTGACTACTAATTTGGCTTATATTAACGGTTTTCTGCCCAAGTTTAAAACGCTAAAAAGCATGTCATTCGATTTCGTTCTCGTTTTTGGAAATTAGCCTGTACAGCAAGTGGAAAGAGAATCGGATTTAAAAAGTCAAATACCGTTATTTTTAAGCCGCTGTATTCAAAAAGTTACGAAAAGATCGCCCCTCTGCGCCAGGAAAGTACGGCTCTTATATTTTTGTAACAATAATTAACAGCAAGAGAACGGGCTATAAACAATTTAGGCTGGTTAAAACATTATAGTGATTACACTTAAAACGTGTTTACTTAAATAAACAAAGCGCACGATTGAACAAAAAATAACCACTGCTTTTTTTCCTCTCTGTTGTGGTATACTCCGCCGCCATAACTTTCATCGTCGCGCTCTAGCGCCGTTTTGTAATGAGGAATAACAATGAGCACACCTGAATTCGCCACCGCCGAAAATAACCAAGAACTGGCGCAGGAAGTATCCTGTCTGAAAGCACTGCTGGCACTTATGCTGCAGGCGATGGGCCAGGCTGACGCGGGCCGTGTGATCATTAAGATGGAAAAGCAGATCGCCCAGATGGAAGATCAGGGCCAGGCAGATGTATTTGCCGATACGGTTAAGCAAATTAAACAGGCTTACCGCCAGTAAAAAAAGAACGGCTGAACGCATTGCATTCAGCCGTTTTCGTGTCTGGCACGCAGAACAACTAATGTGTGGTCAGATGAATCCCGTTGCCGCCGCGTAGCAGGCAATCTGCGTCTTATTCGGCGCATTGAATTTCTTCTGCATATTCTTCTGATGGAAGTTCACCGTATTCTCTGAGATCGACAAAATAATCGCGATTTCAGCCGACGTTTTGCCCTCAGCCGTCCACTTCAGAATTTCCTTCTCGCGCTTGCTGAATTTCATCTCTGGCGGCATCACCATGTCATGCTCAAAGCGCAGCAACGACGTCAATGCCATTTGCACTAACATTTGCAGACGCAGCTCTATTTCATCGCTGTCCATCATTTTGCCAAACTGACTGGCGCGAGAAACGGAGAGAAAACCGAGCGCGTGATTAGGCAGCATCAGACACTGCGTAATTCCCTTGCGAATACCGTGGTCGCGCGCGCCGTCCCATAGCGGCTGTGCCTCAGAAAATAACGCATCCGTCCAGGGAAGGTGTCCCTGAATGAAATTCTCCCGCTTTAATACCGGGTCAATGGCGAAATAATTTTCTGACTGATATTGCGACATCCATTCAGCCGGATAGCTCGAATGAACTGTAATTTTAGGGCGCGTAAACGGAACCGGATGGCGAACACAGAGTGAGTAATAATCGAATTCAAGATCCTGTGTTTGTTGCTGAAGTTCCTGATAAACCTCGTCCGCCGTCCCCATTTGCTGGAATCGCAGGAAGCAATTCCGTCGCCAGGTGAAAAAGTCTGTATCCCTCATACTTACTGAATGAAGCCCCTGAAAAAGATAATCATTATTATGGTGAATATAACCTAACACATAAATCTTATTTATATGTATAAAATATCGACCCAAGTGAGAATAACTTTCATGTTCCTCACTTTCAGTGTCGATAAATAGAATATAAGCATCTATAAACAGGCAAATCTGGAGAATAATTTGCTCCAGAACGTCCTTCTGGAGCAAATCAGTCAGGAGAATCTCTACCGTGTCAGGAACTTTTCCAGGAACTGACGGGTGCGAGGTTGTTGGGGATGCGTAAACAATTCTTTTGCGGGGCCCTGTTCGACAATGCGACCCTGGTCCATGAAAATCGCCCTGTCAGCCACATCTCTGGCAAAACTCATCTCGTGGGTGACGATAACCAGCGTGCGTTTCTCCTGCGCCAGCTGGCGAATGGTGTTCAGCACCTCGCCCACCAGCTCTGGATCGAGCGCAGAAGTCGGTTCATCAAAGAGGATCACGTCCGGGCGCATCGCCAGCGCACGGGCAATGGCCACACGCTGCTGCTGCCCGCCCGACAGACGGCGTGGATAACTGGTCTCCTTCCCGGAAAGCCCGACTTTCGCCAGCAGCTCCCGCCCACGCGCAATGGCCTCTTCTTTCGGTTCACCTTTTACGATGACCGGCCCCTCAATAATGTTCTCCAGCACCGTGCGATGCGGAAACAGATTAAAGCTCTGGAATACAAAGCCCACATGCTGGCGAAGACGGCGAATCAGCCCTTTTTGCGGCCCGAGAGACTTACCGGTATCGATAGTAATATCACCGACCCGAATGGTGCCCCCTTCCGGATGCTCCAGCAAATTGATGCTGCGCAGCAGCGTGGTTTTACCCGAGCCGCTCGGCCCGATAATCGCGACCACTTCGCCCTCTTGCACCTCCAGGTCGATACCGTGCAGTACGGTCTGTCCGTGAAATTTTTTGACCAGGTTTTTGACGTCGATAGCACTCATTTCGGATCTCGCTCCTGGCGGTTAAGCTGGTTTTCAAAATAGTTTTGCAGTGCGGAAAGCACCGTCGCCATGATCCAGTAAATCAGCGAAGCCGCCAGGTACATGGTGAAAACTTCCAGCGTGCGCGAGGTGATAAGCTGCGCCTGACGGAACAGCTCCGGCACCTGGATTGTCGCCGCAAGGGACGTGTCCTTGACCAGGCTAATAAAACTATTGCTGAGCGGGGGAAGCGCCACGCGTGCAGCCTGCGGCAGGATCGCGCGACGCAGGGTCTGCCACGGCGTCATCCCGATACTGGCCGCCGCTTCCCATTGGCCCTTATCGATGGAGGAGATCGCCGCGCGCAGCGTTTCAGAGGTGTACGCCGCGGTATTCAGCGACAAACCAATCATCGCCGCCGGGATCGGGTCCAGCTCAATGCCGAACTGCGGCAGACCGTAGTAGATCATGAAAAGCTGGGCGATCAGCGGCGTACCGCGAAACACGGAGATGTAAAAACGCGCCAGCCAGCGTACCGGCAGGATCGACGACATGCGCATCAACGCGAGGATAAAGCCCAACACCAGCCCAAAGAACATCCCTCCGAGACTGAGCTGCAGCGTAAACACCGCCCCTTTCAGCAGGTACGGCAATGAATCAATAACCAGTTGAATACTTTCTTGCATTATTATTTTCGACCCGTGATTCAAACGTGAGGATGATAAGCAAACAGCGCGGGCGCTCCGCCGGTATGGACAAACAGAATCGGCCCTTCATCCTTAAAGCGCTTCTGGGTAATGCCGTCGATAAGCCCGGCCATCGCTTTACCCGTGTAAACCGGATCTAACAGGATGCCTTCCAGACGCGCCAGCAGTTTTATCGCTTCCACCCCTTCTTCGTTTGGCGTGCCATAGCCTGGCGCAAAATAGTCATCCCACAGCAAAATATCGGCTTTCGCCTGCACGTCGAGCTGCTGCGCAACTGCCTGCTGTAGGGTGACGACTTTCGGCTTCTGATCCGCTATGCTGCGGGAGACGGTCACCCCGATAAGTTCGACATCCGGCATGAGCTGCTCCAGCCCGACCGCCAGCCCGGCATGCGTCCCGGCGCTACCGGATGCCACCACCACAGAGGAGAGGCTCACCGCCCCTTCGCACTGCTGGGCAATTTCCAGCGCGCTTTCCACATAGCCCAGCGCACCCAGGGCATTAGATCCGCCGACCGGGATCACATACGGACGAAAACCCTGCGCTTCAACGCGGGTTGCCAGTTCTTCCAGCTGAGCCGCCGGATCCGTTAAGGCATCGCACATTTCGATCTGCACGTTGAACAGATCCAGCAGCAGGCGGTTGCCGTTCGTGAGATAGTTTTCCGCCCGCGTCCCGATGGGATTTTCCAGCAACGCTACGCAGTTCAGCCCCAGTTTCGCCGCCACTGCCGCCGTCTGGCGCACGTGGTTAGACTGAATGGCACCGGCGGTGATCAGTGTATCCGCTCCCTCACGCAGCGCATCCGCCGCGAGAAACTCCAGCTTACGCAGCTTGTTCCCGCCCATCGCCATAGGGGTCACGTCGTCACGTTTGATAAAGATATCGCGCCCTAAATAGTCAGAAAAACGCGGTAAGTACTCCAGTGGCGTTGGCGCGCCGATAAACTCGAGGCGCGGAAAACGCGTTAAATTTTGCAGTGACATGGATCCTCCGGTAACGCTGTTTTTGTTTATTATTTTTATTATGCACGCTGAAGTGCCAGAAATGAAAAAGGCGCTTTTAAAAGCGCCTTTTTTTCAGGGAAAGACTTATTTGGTGACGTCTGCCCCGAACCACTTCTCGGAGAGCGCCTTGAGGCTGCCGTCTTTCTGCATCTCGGCAATAGCACCGTCGACAGCTTTCACCAGGTCCTCGTTACCTTTGCGGATCGCCACACCGGCTTCCTGACGCGAGAACGCGTCACCGGCTACGGCCAGGGTATCGTTGGTTTTCTTCACCAGATCCAGCGCGGCCAGACGGTCAACCAGAATGGCATCGATACGGCCGACGCGCAGATCCTGGTATTTGGTCGGGTCATCATCATAGGTGCGAATATCCACGCCCTGTACGTTCTGGCGCAGCCACTCTTCATAGTTGGTGCCCAGACCGACGCCCACTTTTTTGCCTTTCAGATCGGCGGCCGATTTAATCGTGCCTTCGTTGCCTTTCTTCACCAGCGCCTGAATACCGGAGACGGTGTACGGCGTAGAGAAATCATATTTCTTCTTACGCTCATCAGAGATGGTGACCTGGTTGATGACCACGTCGATACGTTTAGAGTCCAGCGACGCCAGCATACCGTCCCATTTGGTCGGCTTCAGAGACGCTTTCACGCCCAGATGCTTCGCCAGCTCTTCTGCAAACTCAACTTCAAAACCGGTCAGTTTGCCATCATCACCCTGGAAGCTGAACGGCGGATACGTCCCTTCCAGTCCCACCAGCAGCGTGCCGCGCTCTTTCACTTTATTCAGCAGATTTTCAGCGGCGAACGTTTTCACGCTCATCCCTGCGACCAGCGCCACAGCCATGACGCCCATCAGTGCCTGACGACCCAGAAGTGCTAATTTCATAGTTACCCCGATATAGTGGTTTTTTGAGTAGTGTAGGGATTTCGTTTATAACGTCAAACACGAGTCCGCTACATCTTATTCAATTTTAATATATATCAGAAGTTGTCCCGGCGTAGACTTTCTGCTTAATCACACCTGGCATTTGCGCTTTATATTGCGCGTACTTACGCAGGGCGATGCGGTAGTTGTTGGTGCTGGTAGCCGGCAGCCACGGCTCCAGATTTTCATCCAGATAGCCGGTTTTCAGCAGATCGCGGGAGATGTTTTGCACCGTTAGATGCTGGCCCAGACGACGCAGACGAACAACGTATTCGCGCACGGTTCCGTGGCTCATCTCGGTTTGCTCAAACAGGAATTGTTTAAAGCCGATGATGTCAAAAAAGTCGCTTTGCTCTTTGCAATGCAGATCGCCACAGAACCGACATAAGGCCACCCACTCCTGCTGCTCTTCCTGCCACGCGGATTCATCCATCAGGGTGTCGAGGCGTGATATCGCGATCTTATTCACGATTTCGCCGCGACGTACCAGCGTGATACGGTCAAGTAACTTATTGCAATGGGCGCAATGCGTCTGACTGTGTTTAAAGTCTTTTAGGTAGCGGCTTAAAGGCCGTCTTTTAGATTGCTGCACCGTCATGATAACTCCTGGTTGTCAATACGTTGTGCGGCACTTTTCGGGCGATACATCGCCTATAACTTACCCAGTTTGGTTCGTAAGCGTTTAATGGCCTGGCTATGCAATTGGCTCACCCGAGAC
Source organism: Lelliottia sp. 489 (assembly GCF_050435885.1). NCBI lineage: Bacteria > Pseudomonadati > Pseudomonadota > Gammaproteobacteria > Enterobacterales > Enterobacteriaceae > Lelliottia > Lelliottia sp. 489. Next base: position 1,031,288 of record NZ_JBNDLC010000001.1, read on the forward strand.
TCCCCCACTTCCAGAACCGCGCCGATCTCCTTAAGATTCAGCTCTTCCTGGTAATAAAGGGTTAACACCAGCTGTTCGCGTTCCGGTAAAGCTTCAATAGCTTCCATTACGCGATGGCGTAAATTACTTTCCAGTAAATGGTGTAACGGGTTTTCATTCTGATTTTCATCAGTCACCAGCTCGATGCTATCGCCATGCTCTTCACGCCACTCATCATAAGAGAAGAGCTGGCTGTTATTGGTATCAAGCAACATCTGGCGATAATCAGCCACAGCAATGCCAAGCCGCTCCGCCACTTCGGTTTCCGTCGCGTTGCGTCCCAGTTCCTGCTCAAGCTGTCCTATAGCATGTGCCACTTCGCGGGCATTGCGGCGAACACTTCGCGGCACCCAGTCACGGCTGCGCAGTTCGTCCAGCATCGCACCACGAATACGCTGTACTGCGTAAGTCGTAAATGCCGTTCCTTGCAGAGCGTCGTATCGGTCTACTGCATTCAGTAACCCGATTCCGCCCGCCTGTAGCAGGTCGTCCAGTTCCACACTCGCCGGCAATCGCACCTGGAGGCGCAATGCTTCGTGACGCACCAGCGGGACATAACGCTGCCATAGCGAGTGTTTATCCATTACACCTTCAGCGGTATAGAGTGAATTCACGATAAACAGCCCTGCGTTAATTGAGTTATCGGCATTATTATCCGATTCTGGAGGGGTTTTAATCGGATGAATAGTGGGTGAAATGAGGGGTTATTTAGACAAATGGGTTTATTCACTTTGCCGCGTCATATTGTGCTTTTGAGGCAGGCCGCGCCCTGGACGAAGGCTGGTGCAAAATATGACGCGTATAATTTAGTCAACCGTCTGATTTGTTATGCATTAATTGCTAATTCACCCAGGTTAACATTTTTTTCGTTTACATCGTCAGAACATTTAGACCGACTTAAACGTTGCAGTGCCGCAATAATTCTCCCCTGCTCTTCGTCAGTGAGATCGGGAAAGATCGGCAAGCACAGGATTTTTTCCGCAATTTGATTTGCCACCGGCAATTCATCAGGTCCTGCCGACGGTAAATGACGGTACATTGAGAAAGAACTTATTAGAGGATAAAAATAGCGTCTCGCATAAATATCCTCTTCCTTAAGCATTTCATAGAGTTCGTCACGAGTGAGTGGAAATGCTTCTTCCACCAGCAGCGGGAAGTACGCGTAGTTCCACTCATACTCCCCGGTAAATTCATAGCAGGACAGACCGGGTGCCGATGGCAACTCACGCATATAGCGCTGATAAATTTGCTCTCTTGCCAGCAGGGCGCGGTCAATATGCTTTAACTGAAGCAGACCAAAGGCGGCATTCACTTCGCTCATTTTGGCGTTAATGCCCGGTGCAACCACTTTGGTTTCACCTGCAAACCCAAAGTTTTTAAGATAATCAATGCGTTGTTTTGTTTTCAAATCGTGGGAGATGATCGCCCCGCCTTCAAAGGTGTTAAACACTTTCGTCGCATGGAAACTCAGCACGGATAAATCGCCGTTATTCAGCACACTTCCTTCACTATTTTTAACACCAAAAGCATGCGCTGCGTCATAAATGACTCTAAGGCCATAAATATCGGCGATTTGCTGAATTTTATCGACCTCACAAGGAATACCGTAACAATGAACCGGTAAAATAGCCGTGGTCTGAGGTGTGATCAGCGCCTCTATTTTATCCGGGTCAATGTTAAATGTTAAAGGATCGATATCGGCGAAAACGGGCGTGAGCCCATTCCATAATAGTGTGTGCGACGTTGCCACGAAGGAATAGGGTGTGGTTATCACCTCGCCCGTCACGCGTAATGCCTGCAGCGCAGTCAATAAAGCCAGCGTACCATTGGAAAACAAACTGACATACTTAACGCCGAGATAACTCGCCAGGGATGTCTCCAGCTCCTGGTGGAAACTCCCTCCATTTGTGAGCGTTCTGCTGGACCACATTTTTTCCAGGTAGGGTATGAACTCCTCCAGGGGAGGCAGCAGAGGACTTGTCACAAATATTTTGTTGTTCATTTCTGGTGTCGCATATAAGTCATGAAATGAATATCTTATAAGGCGGCAACAGGAACGATCGTTCGAACACACGCCAATTTGTATTCTAATTACCCGTCCAAAAGGCCCAATAGGGTAAAAAGACTCCAAAACGCCCTGCTGTTTCCGTCATGGAGAGCGGCACAGCATCGCTAAAATGAGCAAAACTCTCAGTGCGGGCAACTCATCATCGCTGACAATCCTGACTCATCTCAACATTTTGGCCTCTCAGGTGATTACGGCCCCCGCATTAGAAACGCGCATATCTCATCGAAGAAATGATAATCACAACGAGAAATAATATGTCTCAGCATGAATTAGTCAGCATTCTCATCCCGGCTTACAAAGCCGATTTTTTCGAACAGGCTCTGCAAAGCGCCATTGAACAAGACTGGCCGAACATTGAAATTATCGTCTGTGATGACAGTGATAATGACGCTATCCGAGTGACGTGCGCGAAAGCATCGCCACACCTAAAGAAGCCCATTATTTATCATAAAAATGCCGATCGCTTACTAGAGATGGGAAACGTTCTTCACTGCTTGAGCCATGCTAAAGGGAAATACGTCAAATTTTTGTATGACGATGATCTTATTGCTCCAAACTGTATCTCGCGCTTAGTGAAAGCACTGGAGGATAATAAGAACTGTGTATTAGCCTCTTCACGCCGTACGCGTATTGATGAGTCTGGTAATATCTTACCTGACATTGTTGCAACAGCATTCCCTTTCGGTGGCGATACGCTCCTCAACGGAAATGACCTCATCTCTTTCCTCTGCGATTACCAGGTTAATTTTATTGGTGAGCCGAGTGTTTTCCTCTGTTATCGCGACGATCTTCTGGCCTTAGGCGACCAGTTATTTAATATCGATCATGAAGAGATGCCCTATTTTGCCGATGTCGCATTGATGATCAAACTATTGCGCAAAGGCGATCTTGCCTTTATCAGCGAACCGCTTTCCTCATTTAGAATTTCGGCGGGCCAAACCAGCCAGATGGCAAAATCACAGCAGGAACAGGTCGCCAGAACGTATTCCTTGATGCCGCAGCTCATTAAAAAACTGGGGTGGTACAAGGGGTCGAAAGAGGAGAATCAGCACGTTTTGATTGCCGCGACATCCTCGCCTGAAGAGTGGCATCAGGTGAATCTTGTGCAGGCACTACGCCAGGCGATGCATAACAGCGCACTGGATTACCAGAACACGCAAATTGCTCAGTGGCTTGAGAGCAGAACGTTACTTCCGCAGCACAGAGAACTGGCCTCCACTTACCAGGCATCACGAGCGGTTAGCCAGTCACTTTGTATCTTGATCCGTGACACGGGACGAGCCGATGCTCTGGATCGGACCCTGGAAAGCGTGGCAGCCTGGCAGGGTTTTGGGCTGACAGTCCACCCTGTTGTGGTCGGCAATATGGTTTCTCAAAGCCGCTTCCCGGCGACCGCCATAGACGCCACCGTGTTTAACACCGTTGCCCGTATCAATGATTATCTCTACATCAGCCCACACGACTGGGTTATGGTGCTTGACGCAGGCGAACAGCTGCTGGCCAGCGGATTGTTATCCTTCGATTTGGCCCTTGAGGGGGCTTCAGGCTGTGATGCTGTCTATTGCGATGAAGTGAATTTCGACGGCAGCCGAATCACCAGTACCACCCTGCGCCCGGACTTTAACCTCGATTTACTGCTCAGCAACCCCTCTGAAATGGCACGCCACTGGATCTTTAAACGCACCACGCTACTCTCCCTCGGTGGCTTTAATAAGACATACCGTCAGGCATGGCAATTTGACTATATCGTGCGCCTGATCGAGCAAAAAGGGATTCAGTTTGCGGGACATATTCCTGAACCTTTGGTCGTGGCTCATAGCCAGCTCAACGTCGCTGTTGAGGAAGAAAAAAATATTCTGCGTCATCATCTTATTCAACGCGGTTATTCTCAGGGGGAGGTAGAATCCCCGCGACCAGGCATTTACGCATTACGTTATCATCACGACCAGCAGCCGCTGGTGTCTATTATTATCCCGACCAAAGATCAATTACCGGTGCTGGTTCACTGCGTCACTACGCTTTTGGAAAAAACGCGATATCCGAATTATGAAGTGCTGATCGTCGATAATAACAGCGAGACGCCCGAAGCGCTGGAATGGCTCAACGGTGTTTCCACTATTGATCCACAGCGTATTCGCGTTTTACGTTACCCGCATCCGTTTAACTACTCCGCAATCAATAACATGGCCGCTCGTGAGGCGCGTGGGGAGTATCTGGTCTTGCTGAATAACGACACCGGGGTAATTGAGAATAACTGGCTGGATCATCTGCTCAATCATGGATTACGCCCAGAAGTGGGCATTACCGGCGCTAAATTGTTATATCCAACCGGGAATATTCAGCATGCGGGCGTGGTAATGGGGTTGCGCGGCCCGGCGGACCATCCGTTTATTGACAGCAGCAGCGAAAAATCCGGTTATATGAACCGTCTACACTGCGATCAAAACTACAACGTGGTGACAGCCGCTTGCCTTCTGGTGCGAAAATCGGTTTACGAGCAGGTCGGTGGATTGGACGAGGATCAGTTCCGCGTCTCCTACAACGATGTTGATTTCTGTCTGAAGGTGCGTGAAGCGGGCTATCTGACCGTCTGGACACCCTATTCCATCGTGATGCATGAGGGCAGTGTCAGCCAGAAATCCGTGGACAAAGCGACTCAGGAGAAAAAGCGTCAGCGATTTACGGGTGAGCAAGATGCCATGTATCAGAAATGGCTACCGGTGATTGCCAACGATCCGGCTTACAACCCTAATTTATCCCTGAATAACACCGGTTTTCAGCTGCAGGTCGATGCGCCGGGAACCTGGAAACCCTTGCACTGGAATCCACTGCCGACACTCCTTGCGATCACCGCCGATCGGACGCATCACCATCAGCGACACTTCCTCGATCGGCTGACGTCACTCCACGATCAAGCCATCGCTGAGACGTTGCTCCCCTTCGTTCCGCCTTCTATCGGTGAAATGGCGCGCATCTCCCCTGCAAGTCTGATCTTGCAGGAAACGATCACACCCGCAGCGCAGGAATGGCTGGCGCGCCTGCGTAAAGCGACATCTCAGTTCACCGTCTTTACGCTGGATAATTATCTGCCTGCCCTGCCGGCAAAATCCCTTCTGCGTGATACGTTGCCTGCGGAAATCACGGCGGCCCTGCAGGCTACTCTGCGTCATACGGATCGCCTGATTGTCAGTTCAGCAATGCTGGCAGAAACCTGTGCATCGTGGCATCACGACGTTCGTTTCATCGAGCCTCGTGTATCGTCTGCACAGTGGGGGAATCTGGTGATTGAACGCAGATATGGTCACAAGCCACGCGTTGGCTGGGTATGCGATGGCGAAAATAGTGCGGATCTTGAAATCATTCATAAAGTCATCGTGCAATTATCCGACCGGGTGGAATGGGTTCTGATGGGATACTGCCCGCCGTCGCTGAGATCTCATGTTTCTGAATATCACGCAGCCGTGAATGTGGAACACTACCCGCAAAAGCTGGCGTCCTTGAATCTTGATCTGGTTCTTGAACCGCTTGCGGATAATCAGTACAACCGCCATCGCAGCGTCATTCGTTTGCTGGAGTTCGGCGCATGCGGTTATCCGGTCATTTGCAGTGATAATGTCAGTATGCGTAATGAGTATCTTGTGACTCGCGTGAAAAACAGCACGAATGCCTGGCTTGAGGCGATCTCAGCCTACCTGGAGGACCCGCAGGCACGCGAGAATGCCGGAGATGGGTTAAGGGATCAGGTTCAACGCAAGGGAATGTTGCGGCGAGATGATTTGGAAACGTTTGTGGGTGACTGGCTACCCTGACGCTTAAACAAAAGGCACCCTTACGGGTGCCTTTTTTGTTACTTCCGATCCCTCAACCAGGCTTCACGCCAGTCATCAAGCCCCTGACCACGCAGATACCAGTCACGATGAATAGCTTCACGCAGTGCATCCCCCTGGGAGGCCAGGTACTGCGCATCATTGATGTGCGCCCGAATCGCGCTCATCCAGTTTTTAAAGCGGTTTTCTACCAGCGTCACGGGCAGACCGCAGCGATACGGCACTAGATCAGTGGCAATAATCGGTACGCCGCAGGTACCAATCTCCAGAAGCCTCAGGTTGCTCTTACACTCATTGAAGTGGTTCACTTCAAGAGGTACCAGTGCCAAATCCAGATTCAGGCTCGCCAGTTTTTCTGGATACATTTCGAATGGCACACCGGGGTGGAACTCACAGCGGACATGTTTAGGTTTCATGCCCATAAACACCCACTCCACCTCATTCTCCAGCGCTTTAATGATCGGCAACAGGATCTCCAGATCGCCCGCATGCGAGCTTCCTCCCGCCCAGCCTACGCGGATCTTCTTGCCAGTGCCGCGCTGACTTTGCAAATGCCCCCACTGGTCTGGCGCCAGACGGTTTTGCGCAATACGAATATCAGAGTGGAAACGGCTATACGCTTCTGCCAGCGGTTCCGTCGACACCACAACCCAGTCCGCATTGTCCATAATTTTGCGCAGGCTCTTAACCATGTGCTGCGGGAACTTGCTGTTATTGCCATTTTTCATTGGCAGGTTCAGGAGGTAATCATCGTATTCAACGACGATTTTCGCACCAGAGAGACTGCGCATCTGCTGCATCACATCCGGGAAACGACTTCCTGTAGGAAGCTCGAGCAGCACCACATCCGGCTGGAGTTGCGCCACTTCCATTAGCCCAGGTACGGAATTTATCAGCCCTCCTTCGAGCAGCGTATGACGTTCCATGGCCTTGAACGGCTGTAACACGCGATGGTGTCCATTGCCCTGCCAGTTAATATGATGCGCGAGCACCACAGGTAATGGACGACCCGGCAGCGGTTCGTGGAAACGTGCCGTGCTCTCACTCAGGGTGAAAGGTGCTCCTGATTTTTGCAGCAGCGGATGGTACGACGGATCGGCCAGTAATCGTTGACCCCACTCCTGATTGAGCCTTGCGTAATCGCCTCCTAACGGGCGCTCCTGAACGTGGAACTTCTGGCTGAGTAAACGGGTGGCCCCACCCATATGTTTGACTCGGGCATAAGGCGTCCAGACATTAAGATATCCCAGAGACTGCGCGCGTAAACAGAGATCCACGTCCGCAAAATAGAGCGGGAATTTCTCTTCTGTGAAGCCATTGAGCGCGAAGAACACCTCTTTTCTCACCATCATGCAGGAGGCGCTCACGGCACTCAGGTTGTGCGGCGTTTTAAGGTAATTTTCAAAACCAGCGCTATCACCTTCAGCGCCCTCAAAAGCGACCCCAACCCCCTGCTGAACACCGGCGAGATACCCCCCGTGCTGTACACGACCATCCGCATATTCCAGACGTGCGCCGACCATCGCGATTTCCGGGCGCAGGGCATGTTCAACCATGGCATCCAGCCAGTCGCCATCAATAATTTCACAGTCGTTATTGAGGAAAACCAGGATCTCGCCGCGTGCATACTGCGAAGCCAGATTGTTGATTTGCGCAAAGTTAAACGGCGCATCGTGACGCAGAATCCGAACTTGATCGAGACCCAGCCGTTCAAGCTGCTGGAGGAAATCGCACGCATCCGCGTCCATAGACTGATTGTCGACAATTAGCAGTTCATAATGCGCGTAGCGGGTTTTCTCCATCAGGCTTTCAATGCACCGACGCAGCAAGGCTACGTGGTCGCGCGTCGGGATGATTATCGAGATCAGTGGCTTCTCCACCCACTGGTAGCGAATGCGCGCAACGGAAGTCTCCCCCTCCTCAACGGTGGCTGCAATGCCCAGACGCGCAAGATGCTCTGTGACGATCTGCTTGTGCTCAGCCATGACTCTCGCAGCGTTTTGCCATGTTTTAGGCAACCGATCAGTTGAAACCAGGACTTCAGCCACCCTGTCAATTGCACCCGGTCCCGCCGCTTCAACAAAGCGCCAGGCCAGATCAACCAACGCCATCTCCTGAAAACGCCCCTGAATTCCGCCCACCTGCAGCGCGGCCTCACGGTTGATAAGCCAGGTTTGCCCTGTATAAGGCGTAGCCCGCAGAAGATCGATATTGGTGCCCGGACGAAGCGTCAGGCGCGGCTCTTCATTGGGCGAAACCATCATCTCATCGCAATAAAGGGCTAACGCCGTCTGGTTTTTAACGCGATGGGCCGCGAAGTGCAGCAGCGCATCGTCAATCAGAGTAAAACCGGCGGGGATCACCAGCAGTGCGTCGGCGTCTCGCTCACTCAACAGTGAATTCAGGCCTTCCGCCTCATCAATGACATCCACACTCAAGGCCGGAAGAGATTGCGCTGACAGAGAGGCAACGGTCCGCTCGCAGGCCTGTGCATCCCCATCGCGTGAAATCACCACCACGCCGAGACGTGCAGCTGCCGGAACATCACCGGATATAGCCAAAAGCGCTTCCCGGCGGGCCGGGCTGATTTTCCGGTCTTCCAGCCAGCGGCTGATAGAGTATTTCAGTGACTGATGCGCGAGGAGAGCTTTTCTGTGCAAGGTCAGGGCATAAGATGATTTTTCATCTAATACGGGTGATTTTACGGCCAGAGGCTGCGCAAAAATGCGCCCCATCACCGCTTCAACGCCCCACTTTTGCGCACATTGCGCGCGGTTGTCTCGCGCCCAGCGTGCCGCTGACGGATAGCCCGTTTGCAGCAGTGACAGCCATTCATCACTGTCCGGGCAGTTGCGCAGTGACATACCGCTAAAATGGTTATGCTCATGCACGGCCATGTTATCGGCGTTAAGGTAATCATCCACATAGCCATTTACGGCCAAGAAGAGCGGGATACCCAGTGCCAGCGTTTTGGTAGCCAAAGACTCGTTGCCAATAACCGCGTCATACTGCGATAACCACTCGGGTTCAACGAGGTTTAGCTGCAGTTTCTCATCCAGCCAGTGCAGCGTGATCCCCTTATCCGCTGCCTTTTGCTGAAGTTCATACACCTCTGCAGTCATTTCAGGCGCCACGTACAAGGCCTGTTTTAATTCGGGCGGGCGCGTTGCGCTCGGGTAGTCAATAAAACGTGCGGGAACGAGCCAGGGCATTAGCGCCAGCTGATCTTCAAGGATCCCGGTCAGTTTGAGCTGTTCGCAGGTCAGTTCGGAGAGGCCCAAGGTCAGAGAGGCCAACTCATTCTCAAGCTGCACACCGTAGGGAATATAGAGATCGTTATAATCGCTGAAATGGCGGAAGACCAGCGGGCCGCTCAGACGCTGCGCCTGCAGCCCGGCCATCAGCTTCTGGCAAAAGAAGCCGCGCCAGATAATGATTCTGTCATAAGCCGGATCAATGCCACCCTCGTCTTCGGTGATGACACGAAAGCGCCCTGTCGCGTTCAGCTCATCGAGCTTGCTCTTCATTGCCTTGCCGGCGGATTGTGTGCACAGATCAATTCGAGCGCCTTGTGACAACCAGAAATCGACCAGGTCGAGAACCTCAACGGTATAGGGGGTATAAGCGTCGAATTTATCAACACTGAGTAAGTAACTTTGCATCCTGGTTCCTTTTTATGCCTGCACGTCACAACGTTCAGAAGACAGAAATGAAAACAGGTTATTGTGCGTGACCGGAGGGAATGTGAGGCGAAAAACAGCTGGCAGAAAAGCGGCTATCTCTTTCGATTGCAAAAAAAAAAGGCATCCGAAGATGCCTTTGAATCGCGTCTGAAAATTAACGCAGCAGGGACAGCATGGTCTGCGGAACCTGGTTGGCCTGAGCCAGAACAGAAGAGCCAGCCTGTTGCAGGATCTGCGAACGAGACATGTTGGACACTTCAGTCGCGTAATCAGAATCCTGAATACGGCTGCGCGCAGCAGACAGGTTGTTTACGGTGTTGTTCAGGTTGGTGATGGTGGACTCGAAACGGTTCTGAGACGCACCCAGCAGGCTGCGCTGGTTATCAACAGATTTGATTGCCGCATCGATGTCTGCCAGTGGGCTGCCATCGGTAGTACCACCAGAAGTGACGGTACCGCTCAGTACGTCGAAACCTTCAGCAGAAGTGGTACGGGCATTCCCGTTCACCATACCGCCAGTTGCGCCAGTTGCGCCTGCGGTGCTGAACAGGTTGTAGCTGTCAGAGCTGCTCAGGGTGATAGCGATAGTTTCGTTATCTTTAGAGCCAACCTGGAAGCTGTAGCTGCTTGAACCGGTACCGGTGTTCAGCACTTTGATGCCGTTGAAGTCAGTCTGCTGAGTAACACGGTTAACTTCTTCCATACGCTGGTTAACTTCAGCCTGGATGGAGTCGATGTCAGATGCAGAGTTAGAGCTGTTCTGCGCCTGAACGGTCAGGTCACGGATACGCTGCAAGTTGTTGTTGATTTCGCCCAGCGCGCCTTCAGCGGTCTGCGCCAGGGAGATACCGTCGTTGGCGTTACGTGCAGCAACACCCAGGCCGTTGATGTTAGAGGTGAAACGGTTCGCGATTGCCTGACCAGCGGCATCGTCTTTTGCGCTGTTGATGCGCAGACCAGAAGACAGACGCTCGATTGCGGTACCCAGAGAAGACTGAGATTTGCTCAGGTTGTTCTGAGTCGTCAGCGACAGGGTGTTAGTATTAATCACAGCCATGGTAAGTATCCTTCAAAGTGAGTCATGGGTTTGGCATGCCGCCAGTGGCTTCATCGCCTACATAAACATTATCGACAACAGGTTTTTAAACTTTAGAGATTTTAAAAATATTTAATTCTTGTTGATTGATTCTAAAAGAAAAAAGCGCCGACAAGCGGCGCTTTTTTTGCATCAATAAGGGTATTAACGCAGCAGGGACAGCATGGTCTGCGGAACCTGGTTGGCCTGGGCCAGAACAGAAGAGCCAGCCTGTTGCAGGATCTGCGCACGAGACATGTTAGACACTTCCGTTGCGTAATCAGAATCCTGAATACGGCTGCGCGCTGCAGACAGGTTGTTTACGGTGTTGTTCAGGTTGGTGATGGTGGACTCGAAACGGTTCTGAGACGCACCCAGCAGGCTGCGCTGGTTATCAACAGATTTGATTGCCGCATCGATGTCTGCCAGTGGGCCGCCATCTACCGCACCGGAAGCATCCACAGTGCCGCTCAGCACGTCAAAGCCTTCAGCTTTAGTGGTACGCGCAGTACCGTTAATTGTCTGACCAGAGGTATCAAAGGTTGCGCCTGTGGCGTTGTACAGGTTGAAGCTGTCAGAGCTGGTCAGGTTGATAGCGATAGTTTCGTTATCTTTAGAACCCACCTGGAAGCTGTAGCTGCTTGAACCAGTACCGGTGTTCAGCACTTTGATGCCGTTGAAGTCGGTCTGCGTGGTAACGCGGTTAATTTCTTCCATACGCTGGTTAACTTCAGCCTGGATGGAGTCGATGTCAGATGCAGAGTTAGAGCTGTTCTGCGCCTGAACGGTCAGGTCACGGATACGCTGCAAGTTGTTGTTGATCTCGCCCAGCGCGCCTTCAGCGGTCTGTGCCAGAGAGATACCGTCGTTGGCGTTACGTGCAGCAACACCCAGACCGTTGATGTTAGAGGTGAAACGGTTAGCAATCGCCTGACCTGCAGCATCGTCTTTTGCGCTGTTGATGCGCAGACCAGAAGACAGACGCTCAATCGCAGTCCCTAAAGAAGACTGTGATTTGCTCAGGTTGTTTTGAGTCATCAGAGAAAGGGTGTTGGTATTAATCACAGCCATGGTAAGTATCCTTCAAAATTGAGTCATGTGCTTGGCATAGTGCCAACGGCTTCATCGCCTGTATAAAGATTATCGACACCACATTTTTAAACTTTAGGTTTTAAAACTATTTATTGTTTTTGATTTGATTCTAAAAGAAAAAAGCGCCGACAAGCGGCGCTTTTTTTGCATCAATAAGGGTATTAACGCAGCAGGGACAGCATGGTCTGCGGAACCTGGTTGGCCTGGGCCAGAACAGAAGAACCAGCCTGTTGCAGGATCTGCGAACGAGACATGTTGGACACTTCCGTTGCGTAATCAGAATCCTGAATACGGCTGCGCGCTGCAGACAGGTTGTTTACGGTGTTGTTCAGGTTGGTGATGGTGGACTCGAAACGGTTCTGAGACGCACCCAGCAGGCTGCGCTGGTTATCAACAGATTTGATTGCCGCATCGATGTCTGCCAGTGGGCCGCCATCTACGCCACCGGTAGAGTTCACTGTACCGCTCAGCACGTCAAAGCCTTCAGCTTTGGTGGTACGTGCAGTACCGTTAATTGTCTGACCAGAGGTATCAAAGGTTGCGCCAGTGGCGTTGTACAGGTTGAAGCTGTCAGAGCTGGTCAGGTTGATAGCGATAGTTTCGTTATCTTTAGAACCTACCTGGAAGCTGTAGCTGCTTGAACCGGTACCGGTGTTCAGCACTTTGATGCCGTTGAAGTCGGTCTGCGTGGTAACGCGGTTGATTTCTTCCATACGCTGGTTAACTTCAGCCTGGATGGAGTCGATGTCAGATGCAGAGTTAGAGCTGTTCTGCGCCTGAACGGTCAGGTCACGGATACGCTGCAAGTTGTTGTTGATCTCGCCCAGCGCGCCTTCAGCGGTCTGTGCCAGAGAGATACCGTCGTTGGCGTTACGTGCAGCAACACCCAGACCGTTGATGTTAGAGGTGAAACGGTTAGCAATCGCCTGACCCGCAGCATCGTCTTTTGCGCTGTTGATACGCAGACCGGAGGACAGACGCTCAATGGCGGTGCCCAGAGATGACTGGGATTTGCTCAGGTTGTTCTGAGTCATCAGAGAAAGGGTGTTAGTATTAATAACAGCCATAGTGTATTCCTTTGAATTAGTTGTCAGATTTAGGCGTCTGCCTACGGCTTTCTCGCCGTCAATGTGATTATCGACACCGCTTTCTCAACCTTTAGAAAAAAGATCATTTTTTTAAAGGCGCAAACTACCCATTATTTGCCTCCTTTATTTGCGCATTGTTTTTTTAAATTAACGCTAATCTTTTTTGCGTTTCTGCCGATAGAGCATCCAGTGATTGTCTCAATAAAGGATGAAGTGTTATGGCAAGTATCAGTTCGCTCGGCGCAGGTACCAATCTGGGACTCAGTACGTTGTATGACAATTTACAGACTGCTGAGCAGACCAAACTGACACCGATTACTACGCAGCAAACCTCTTATAAAGCAAAACTCACTGCGTGGAACGTGGTTCAGGCTTCGTTAACCAAATTACAGACGGCTTCTGACGCGTTAAAAAATACCTCGGCTATTGCTCAGGCAAAGGTGTCCACCACCAACTCAGCATTTAGCGCCACGCTTTCCACTAGCGCAACAGCAGGCACTTATTCAGTTGAAGTCAGTTCTTTAGCCGCTTCACAATCCTTGCTCAGCCCGAAAGTGGCCAGCAAAGATACCGATCTTGGCGACAGCAGCATGAGTTCGCGCACGATCACGATCACTCAGCCGGGCCAGAAAGATCCGCTGACCGTCACACTGGCTAGCGATAAAACCAGCCTTTCTGATGTGCGTGACGCGATTAACGCCAAACAGGGCAGCGTGACCGCCAGTATTATTAAAGCAGACGACAACAGCTATTATCTGGCACTGACGTCTCGTGATAGCGGTACGACGAATAAAATGACCGTCACCACGGATGACGCTGAACTGGCTAAATTCGTGAGCTACGATCCGGCAGGATCAAGCAATGTCATGACCGAGCAGGTTGCGGCTTCCGATGCGGTCGTAAAAATTAACGGGATTGAAATTACCCGTAGCAGCAACACCATTACCGATGCGCCAGAAGGCGTAACGCTTAACCTGACCAAAACCAATAAAGGCAGCCCAGAAACGCTGACGGTGGTGAAAGATAACCAGCCGATGCTCGACGCGGTTCAGGCCTTTGTGGATGCATATAACTCGCTGCAAACCACCATTGGTAACCAGACGAAATATACCAAGGTTGATCAGGGTAATGGCGCGCAGGACACCAGCAACGGCGATCTGTTGGGCGATGGTACGCTGCGCAGTATTCAGACTCAGCTGCGTTCAAAACTCTCTGCGCCTCAGGGTAGCGGCGATTTAGCCACTCTGTCTCAGCTGGGGATTACGCAGGACATCACCGGTAAATTGACCGTTGATAGCACCAAGCTGAATAAAGCGCTCACCGAGAAATCGGCCGATGTGATTTCGTTCCTGTCGGGTGATGGCAAGACAACGGGCTTCGCGACCGAAACCAGCAACTTGCTGAAAAGTATCTTAGGTACCGACGGTTCCGTTAAAAACGCCACCGACGGCATTAACAAAACGTTGAAACAGCTTTCGGATCAATACGATCGCGTCAACGACCAAATTACCGCCACCATGGCACGTTATAAAACGCAATTTACCAGCTTGAGCCAGCTTGTTTCTCAGATGGATTCCACCGGTAGCTATCTGACTCAACAGTTCAACGCCATGAACAGTTAATCAATGATGAGTTGAGGTTTTACCATGTATACAAAATCGGGGATTCAGGCATATGCCCAGGTTGGCGTGGAGAGCGCCGTCCTGAGCGCCAGCCCGCATCAGTTAGTGGTACTCCTTTTTGATGGCGCGTTAAGCGCCATGAAAAAAGCCATGATACTGATTGAGCAAGGGGATATTCCCGGTAAAGGGCAGGCGCTGAGCAAAGCAATTAATATTATCAGTAACGGTTTGCAGTCCGGGATCAACCATGAAGTTGGTGGAGAACTGGCGACAAACCTTGATAGTCTTTACGACTATATGACAAGGCGCCTTTTACAGGCCAATCTTCATAATGACATTAATGCCATCAATGAAGTGGTGGAGTTACTGAATAACATCGCTGACGCCTGGAAAGAGATAGGCCCACATTCTCAAAACGTGCGGGACAATTACTAATGGATGCCAATCTCGGGTTGCTCCAGCATTATCAGCAGTTGTTAGCCACCAGCACCGCGATGCTGGTGCTGACAAAATCTGGGCGTTGGGATGAACTTATTGCTTACGAAGTCGATTACCTTTCGGCCGTAGAAAAACTTACCCGTTACCAGGATGCAAGCGAAATTGCGCCCCAGCTTCAGGCACAAATTCGCCCTATTCTGAAACAGATCCTCAGCAATGAGGTGGAACTCAAAGCGTTATTGCATCAGCGTATGGAAGAGTTAAAAGCTCTGGTTGGGCAAACCTCCCGACAACATAATCTTAATGCGACCTATGGACGTCTATCAGGCAATATCCTTTTCCCCAACGATCTCTAGATTGACGGTGGCCCTGGCGGGTGAATGAAATTTCGTATTTCACCCGCTAATTCTTTTCTTCTCGACCATACTCTCTGTGTCCTCATTCTGGAGCACGGAAGATGAAAAACCCCACTCTATTACAATGTTTTCACTGGTATTACCCCACAGGCGGTGAGCTGTGGCAGGAAGTCACTGCACTGGCGCCCAATCTCAACGAGATCGGCATAAACATGATTTGGCTGCCTCCGGCTTACAAAGGCGCATCGGGCGGGTATTCCGTCGGATACGATTCTTACGATCTTTTCGATCTCGGTGAGTTTGACCAGAAAGGCTCCGTCGCCACCAAATACGGTGATAAAGCCCAGCTGCTCGAAGCCATCAATGCCTTAAAAAGCAATGAGATCGCGGTACTGCTGGACGTGGTGGTGAACCACAAAATGGGCGCGGATGAGAAAGAGCCTATCCGCGTGCAGCGTGTGAACGAGCAGGATCGCACCCAGATTGACGATGAAATCATCGAATGCGAAGCCTGGACCCGCTACACCTTCCCCGTTCGCGCCGGGCAGTATTCCGAGTTTATCTGGGACTACAAATGCTTCAGCGGTATCGACCATATCGAAAACCCCAACGAGGACAGCATCTTTAAGATCGTCAATGATTACACCGGCGAAGGCTGGAACGATCAGGTCGATGATGAGATGGGGAATTTCGATTATCTGATGGGCGAAAACATCGATTTCCGCAATCACGCCGTCACGGAAGAGATAAAATATTGGGCCCGCTGGGTGATGGAGCAAACCCATTGCGACGGTTTTCGTCTCGACGCGGTGAAGCACATTCCGGCCTGGTTCTATAAAGAGTGGATCGAACACGTCCAGGAAGTGGCCCCCAAACCGCTGTTTATCGTGGCCGAATACTGGTCCCACGAAGTCGACAAACTGCAGCACTATATCGATCAGGTGGAGGGCAAAACCATGCTGTTCGACGCCCCGCTGCAGATGAAATTCCACGAAGCGTCCCGCCAGGGCCGCGACTATGACATGAGCCAGATCTTCACCGGCACGCTGGTTGAAGCCGACCCGTTCCATGCCGTCACGCTTGTGGCCAACCATGACACTCAGCCGTTGCAGGCGCTGGAAGCGCCGGTCGAAGCCTGGTTTAAACCGCTGGCCTACGCGCTGATTTTACTGCGCGAAAACGGCGTACCGAGCGTGTTCTATCCGGATCTGTTCGGGGCGAGCTACGACGACACCGGCGGCGACGGCGAAACCTACCACATCGACATGCCGATAATCGAACAGCTTCACGAGCTGATCCTGGCCCGCCAGCGTTTCGCCCACGGCGTGCAGACATTGTGGTTCGATCATCCTAATTGCATTGCGTTCAGCCGCAGCGGGACGGATGAGGATCCGGGCTGCGTCGTGGTGCTCTCCAACGGAGACGACGGCGAAAAAGTGATTAATCTTGGGGATAATTACGGCAACAAGAACTGGAAAGATTTCCTCGGCAATCGCGAAGAGACGATCACCACCAGCGCCGAGGGCGAAGGGACATTCACCTGCAATGGCGGCAGCGTAAGTATCTGGGTGATGGAGGATGTGCTGTAACGGGGATGGCTTGCCGGGTGGCGCTCTCGCTTACCCGGCAAACACTCACTTCACCTGGCTCTCAAGCGGATTTTTGGTCAGGTAATCTGCGCACTCCACCGTTGGACGGTCGACGCGCTGCAACTCCATTCCATCATATTCCAGCGTATTGCCATCGCGTTCGAGCGGATAGATATCCAGCTTGCTGGTGACGTTGTAATAATCATCTGAACGCAGCATGATTTTACCCGGCACCGCAATCACGCGCTGCCACTGCCGGCAATCGAGGGTATCGCCCTGCTCTGTCACCACCAGCGTGGCGATCGCTTCCGGACTCACCATTTTGCTTTGCGGCCCTTTGGTCTGCCAGTAGCCCGCCAGATTTGAGGGAACAGGATGCTTAATCACGTCCTGATAATTATCAACCTGCACACATCCCGTTAATGCCAGCAACGCGCCAGCCATGATCATTTTTTTCATCATCTTTCCTGCCTGCGAAGAAAAAAAGATTGTGGCATTAAAGGCATGATGTCGCCAGACTTTCTGCTCACTGAAGTCGTGTCACATCGGTAAATGCGCAATCAAAGATGAACCCTCCCACCTGCTCATGCGATTGTTTGATTCCTTAAGCGGTTATGCTCAGACTGACAATTATTACCTGCAATCGAATACCCACTGGAGAACTTCATCTTGCGCCAAAATCCCTTCGATCCTGGCTACTACAATGAGAATGAACTTAAGGACTTCGGCATCGGCTCTGTAGGAAAAAACGTCCTCATCGCAAAAAACTGCACTCTCATTGGATTAGAAAATATCTCCATTGGCGATAATGTTCGCATCGACGGTTTCAGCACCATTATCGCCGCCGCCCCCGGCTTTTTACACATCGGTTCCTGGGTGCATATCGGAGGTTACAGCGCGATTTTCGCGGGCGCAGGCGTGGCGCTGCAGGACTTTAGCGGGCTATCCCAGGGCGTTAAAATCTACACCACCAGCGACAATTATGATGGCTCCGTGATGACCAACCCCACTGTCCCGCAGGAGTTTACCGGTGTCATACGCGCGCCCGTTCAGATCGGTAAACATGCCATTGTTGGTTCGCAAAGTATTATTTTGCCTGGGGTTACGCTCGGCGAGGGTTGCGCAGTGGGTGCAAATTCACTGGTCTCTAAAAATGCGGAGGCATGGTCAGTCTATTTTGGATCACCCGCCAGACGTCTGAAAAAACGAAAAATGACACTGCTTGAACTCGAAGAGAAACTTAGAGAAAAGACTTAAGGGTCTCTCTCGGCAGGTTGATTTGCTGCTTTACAGGCTCAGCACTGCGATGCAACCGCCCAAAGGGCTATATGTGATTAACTGACAATATCCACAAGTTTGCTACCGACAGGTGAAATATCACCAGTAGATAAAATGAATGCGGTTATTGGACGTTACCAGGTGTGCATTATTGCACTCTCTTCTTTCTGGCATGGGAAGATAGACATATTTACCCCGCCCATGCCTCACATTTGGATCTGATGAAATTAAGAAGACGTACTCAACAGGCTAAAAACCTAGACCTGCATCGACATCACTTCCTGATAAGCCGAAACCAGCTTATTACGCACCTGAATACCCATCTGCAAAGAGACCGATGATTTTTGCAAATCGGTCATCACGTCGTTCAGCGCCACACCCGGTTCGCCGAGGGAGAACTTCTCTGCCTGCGCGCGTGCCGCGTTTTGCGTGTCGCTGATGCGATCGAGAGCGGCGTGCAGCTGCCCTGCAAAGCTGACCGTCGATTGTGTGTCCGTAACGTCCTGATTACGGGCTGTCATCGCCGTTGCCTGCAACTGGCTGATCACCCCTTCAATGCCTTGTATTGCCATGACTCTCCCCTGGATGGTTTTTTACGGGGTCAAGACTAGCACCTTGTCAATGAGATAATGGCGGTAAATAGCGTTAAAAAACCAGGTTATTTGACGAATAGAAAATCCCGAATCATCAAATAATGGCAGGGCCATCAATATGGACCTTTTGTCGTGTTTGCCGACCCGGGAGTCAGTTTTGTTTCACTACACGAATAACGTTATCCACAACGAGCCACGAGGTGCGCTATGACTGCGACAGCATCGGCAGCACCGCAAAATAAATCGCTCGAGTGGATGAACCGCCTGCGCGCGAACCCTAAAATCCCGTTGATCGTGGCAGGCGCTGCCGCTATTGCGATTCTCGTGGCGATGGTCCTGTGGGCGAAAAGCCCGGACTATCGCACCCTTTATAGTAACCTGTCCGATCAGGACGGCGGGGCTATCGTCACCCAACTGACCCAGATGAACATCCCTTATCGCTTCGCCGATAACGGCGGTGCCCTGGAAGTTCCTGCGGACAAAGTCCACGAACTGCGTTTACGTCTTGCCCAGCAAGGTCTGCCGAAAGGTGGCGCCGTCGGTTTCGAACTGCTGGATCAGGAAAAATTCGGTATCAGTCAGTTTAGCGAGCAGATCAACTACCAGCGTGCGCTGGAAGGTGAGCTGGCCCGCACCATCGAAACGCTCGGCCCGGTTAAAACGGCCCGTGTACACCTGGCGATGCCAAAACCGTCCCTCTTCGTGCGCGAGCAAAAATCGCCAACCGCCTCGGTAACCGCCACTCTCGAACCCGGCCGAGCGCTGGACGAAGGACAGATCAGCGCCATTACCCATCTGGTCTCCAGCGCCGTAGCTGGTTTGCCGCCGGGTAACGTGACCGTGGTCGATCAGGGTGGCCATCTGCTGACCCAGTCCAACACCAGCAGCCGTGATCTGAACGACGCCCAACTGAAGTATGCAACCGACGTGGAAGGCCGCGTCCAGCGCCGTATCGAAGCGATCCTCGGTCCTATCGTTGGCACCGGCAACGTCCACGCGCAGGTTACTGCACAGATCGATTTTGCCAATAAAGAGCAGACGGAAGAGCAGTACAGCCCGAACGGCGATGCGGCTCAGGCGGTGATGCGTTCCCGTCAGCTGAACACCACCGAGCAGATCGGCGGCCAGAATCCGGGCGGTGTACCGGGTGCGCTCTCGAATACCCCTGCCCCGGCTAACGCGGCGCCGATTTCGACGCCTCCGGCGAACCAGCAGAACGGTCAGCAGAATAATGCACAGCAGACCACCTCGACGGCGGCCAGCACGGGTCCACGTAACTCCAGCCGTAACGAGACCACCAACTACGAAGTCGACCGTACCATTCGCCACACCAAAATGAACGTCGGCGATGTACAGCGTCTCTCCGTTGCCGTGGTGGTGAACTACAAAACGCTGCCGGACGGGAAACCGCTGCCGCTGACCACCGATCAGATGAAGCAGATCGAAGACCTGACCCGCGAAGCGATGGGTTACTCCGAGAAACGCGGTGATACCCTGAACGTAGTGAACTCTCCGTTCACGGCGACCGACGAAACGGGTGGCGAGCTGCCATTCTGGCAACAGCAGTCGTTTATCGATCAGCTGATGTCTGCAGGCCGCTGGTTACTGGTACTGATTGTGGCGTGGCTGCTGTGGCGTAAAGGTATTCGTCCACAGCTCAACCGTCGCGCAGAGCAGCTGAAAGCCGCACAAGAAAGCATGAATTCGCGTCAGGAAACGGAAGATGCCGTTGAAGTTCGCCTGAGCAAAGACGAGCAGATGCAGCAACGCCGTGCCAACCAGCGCATGGGCGCTGAGGTCATGAGCCAGCGTATTCGCGAAATGTCCGATAACGATCCACGCGTCGTCGCGCTGGTGATTCGCCAGTGGATGGGTAACGAAGATGAGTAATCTAAGCGGTAAAGATAAAAGCGTCATCCTGCTGATGACCATCGGTGAAGATCGTGCGGCAGAGGTGTTCAAACACCTCTCCCAGCGTGAAGTGCAGTTGCTCAGTGCGGCGATGGCGAACGTACGTCAGATCTCTAACAAACAGCTGACCGAAGTGCTGGCGGAGTTTGAGCAGGAAGCAGAACAGTTTGCTGCCCTCAACGTCAACGCCAACGACTACCTGCGTTCCGTCCTGGTCAAAGCCCTGGGCGAGGAGCGTGCTGCCAGCCTGCTGGAAGACATTCTCGAGACGCGCGATACCGCCAGCGGCATCGAAACGCTCAACTTTATGGAGCCGCAGAGCGCCGCCGACCTGATTCGCGACGAGCACCCGCAGATTATCGCTACCATTCTGGTCCACCTCAAACGGGGTCAGGCGGCAGATATTCTGGCCCTGTTCGACGAGCGCCTGCGTCACGACGTGATGCTGCGTATCGCCACCTTCGGGGGTGTCCAGCCGGCCGCGCTGGCGGAACTGACCGAAGTGCTGAACAGCCTGCTCGATGGCCAGAACCTCAAGCGCAGCAAAATGGGCGGCGTGAGAACTGCAGCGGAAATCATCAACCTGATGAAAACCCAGCAGGAAGAAGCCGTTATTACCGCCGTTCGCGAATTCGACGGCGAGCTGGCACAGAAAATTATCGACGAAATGTTCCTGTTCGAAAACCTGGTCGAGGTCGACGATCGCAGCGTTCAGCGCCTGCTCCAGGAAGTGGATTCCGAATCCCTGCTTATCGCCCTCAAAGGTGCCGAGCAGCCGCTGCGCGAGAAATTCCTGCGCAACATGTCCCAGCGTGCGGCGGATATCCTGCGCGACGACCTTGCCAACCGTGGCCCGGTTCGTCTGTCTCAGGTGGAAAACGAGCAGAAAGCGATCCTGCTTATCGTTCGTCGTCTGGCCGAAACCGGCGAGATGGTGATTGGCAGCGGAGACGATGCGTATGTCTAAGGAGCTGCCATGGAAGCGCTGGACTCCTGACGATCTGGCTCCTCCGATGACGGAGTTTATGCCCGCGCTGGCCCCTTCCCTCACGGAAGAGCCAGATGAAGAGGCGCCAGAGCTGAGCGAAGAAGAGCAGCGTGCGCAGATGCTGGCGCAGCTGCAAATGCAGGCGCATGAGCAAGGCTATAACGCCGGTCTGAGCGAAGGTCGCCATCAGGGCCACCAGCAGGGCTATGAAGAAGGCAAAGCGCAGGGCCTGGAGCAAGGTCTTGAGCAGTCTCGCCAGCAGCAGGCGCCGATCCATGCGCGGATGCAGCAGCTGGTGAGCGAATTTCAGAATACCCTCGACGCGCTGGATAGCGTGATCGCCTCGCGCCTGATGCAGATGGCGCTGGAAGCGGCACGTCAGGTTATCGGTCATACGCCGGTGGTGGATAACTCGGCGCTGATAAAACAGATCCAGGGTCTGCTCCAGCAGGAGCCGCTGTTCAGCGGTAAACCTCAGCTGCGCGTACACCCTGACGATCTCCAGCGTGTTGAAGAGATGCTGGGCGCGACGCTGAGCCTGCACGGCTGGCGTCTGCGCGGCGATCCGTCGCTACATCACGGCGGCTGTAAAGTCTCTGCCGACGAAGGCGATCTGGATGCCAGCGTCGCCACGCGCTGGCAAGAACTGTGCCGCCTGGCTGCACCGGGAGTTGTCTGATGACCGCCCGTCTCACGCGCTGGCTCAACACGCTCGACAATTTTGAAACCAAGATGGCGCAACTGCCATCGGTTCGTCGTTACGGGCGTCTGACCCGCGCAACCGGGCTGGTTCTGGAAGCCACCGGCTTGCAGTTGCCTCTCGGCGCGACCTGCGTGATTGAACGTCAGGACGCCAATGAAACGCGCGAAGTGGAAAGCGAAGTCGTCGGTTTTAACGGCCAGCGACTGTTTTTGATGCCGCTGGAAGAGGTGGAAGGCATTCTGCCCGGCGCGCGCGTGTATGCGAAAAATAATGCCGGCGACGGGCTGCACAGCGGTAAGCAGTTGCCGCTCGGTCCGGCGCTGTTAGGCCGTGTCCTCGATGGCGCAGGTAAACCGCTCGACGGCCTGCCGGCTCCGGATACCACCGAAACCGGTGCGCTGATCACCCAGCCGTTTAACCCGCTGCAACGTACCGCCATTGAACACGTGCTGGATACGGGCGTGCGCCCGATCAACGCCCTGCTCACGGTCGGTCGCGGCCAGCGTATGGGCCTGTTCGCCGGTTCCGGCGTCGGTAAGTCGGTGCTGCTCGGCATGATGGCGCGTTACACCCAGGCCGACGTGATTGTCGTCGGGCTGATTGGCGAGCGTGGCCGCGAAGTAAAAGATTTTATCGAGAACATTCTCGGTGCTGAAGGCCGCGCACGTTCCGTGGTCATCGCCGCACCGGCAGATGTCTCCCCGCTGCTGCGTATGCAGGGCGCGGCGTACGCCACCCGTATTGCCGAGGATTTTCGCGATCGCGGCCAGCACGTGCTGCTGATTATGGACTCCCTCACCCGCTACGCGATGGCGCAGCGTGAGATCGCGCTGGCGATCGGCGAACCACCGGCGACCAAAGGCTATCCGCCTTCGGTGTTTGCCAAACTGCCTGCGCTGGTTGAACGCGCGGGTAACGGCATTAGCGGCGGCGGCTCGGTGACGGCGTTTTACACGGTTCTGACCGAAGGCGACGACCAGCAGGACCCGATTGCCGACTCGGCGCGTGCGATCCTCGACGGTCACATCGTGCTCTCGCGTCGTCTGGCCGAAGCGGGCCACTATCCGGCGATTGATATTGAAGCGTCGATCAGCCGTGCGATGACCGCGCTGATCAGCGAAAAACATTACGCCCGCGTGCGTAACTTTAAACAACTGCTCTCAAGCTTCCAGCGCAACCGCGATCTGGTAAGCGTGGGGGCATATGCCAAAGGCAGCGACCCGATGCTGGACAAGGCGATTACGCTTTGGCCGCAACTGGAAGCGTTCTTGCAACAAGGTATTTTTGAACGCGCCGACTGGGAAGACTCAATCCAGGCTCTGGAACTGATATTCCCGCAGGTGTAACACAGGTGGAGGGCGAAGATCATGGCGCAAAACAGCGCATTAGCTACGCTAAAAGATCTGGCTGAAAAAGAAGTTGATGATGCCGCACTGCAGCTTGGCGCAATGCGACGCGGATATCAGCAGGCTGAAGAACAGTTGACGATGTTAATCGACTATCAGCATGAATATCGCACCAACCTCAATACCGATATGACACAGGGCATTGGCAGCCAGCGCTGGATTAACTATCAGCAGTTTATTCAGACGCTGGAAAAGGCGATCGAGCAGCATCGCCAGCAGTTGTCCCAGTGGGACCAGAAAGTCGATAAGGCACTGAATTTCTGGCGAGAGAAAAAGCAGCGGCTCCAGGCCTGGACTACGTTACAGGACCGACAAACCGCCGCCACCCTGCTTGCCGAGAACCGCCTTGATCAGAAAAAAATGGATGAGTTTGCCCAGCGCGCATCAACGAGGAAACCGGAATGATCACACTGCAACAACTGCTGATGACCGACACTGACCTGTCCGGCGGTACGCAGACTGGAAAAGGCGCAGAAGGCGCGCATGATTTTCTCTCCCTGCTGGCGGGTGCGTTAAGCGACACCGCAGGCCAGGGTAAAGACGCGCCCATTACGCTGGCGTCCCTGAAAGCCGCCACCAGCAAGCTGTCGAAAGAGGCGATCCTCAAGGACGGCGATAGCGCTCTCCAGACGAAACTCGCCACTCTGCTGGCACGTCAGGATCAGCTCGTGGCCGATGACACGGCGCAGGACGCCCCTCTGCAAACGCTGGTGTCCGGGTTAATTCCTGCCACCCACGGCGATGCACTGAAAGCGCTGACGGCGAACGCGCAAAAAGATGACCTCAAAACAGATCTGAACGACGAAGAGCTGGCCGGGCTGAGTGCGCTGATGGCGATGTTACCGCATCAGCAAACGGCGACGGCGGCCGTTGCCCAGGCAGTTGATACCAATACAGTGGCAACGCAGCCGACAGCGGCACAGCCTGCTTCAGGACGCAGTTCACTGATGGATGTCGCTGATTTTTCGCTTCGCGGTAAAACTCAGGAAAACAGCGCCGATGCGGACAGCAACCCTCTTCCAGCCAGCGCGCAGCCGTTAACACCGGCAGCCGCAGCCTCTGCCGCGAAGCAGGAAGTCGCGAGTGCCGGTTCGGCGACGGCGCCAACCTCCACGCTTGCGCCAATTCTCGCCAGCAATATTACCGCCCCGCCTGCCGCAGCCGCCGCTCCCGCGCCGGTTATCAGCCAGCCGCTGGGGACACACGAATGGCAGCAGGCCGTCAGTCAGCACGTCACGCTGTTCACGAAACAGGGTCAGCAAAGCGCTGAACTGCGCCTGCATCCAGAAGATCTGGGACAAGTGCAAATTTCGCTTAAACTTGAAGATAACCAGGCACAGTTACAGATGGTTTCTGCCCACAGCAACGTACGTGCGGCGCTGGAAGCAGCGCTGCCTATGCTGCGCACGCAGCTGGCGGAGAACGGCATTCAGCTGTCGCAAAGCAACATCAGTAGTGAGAGCTTTGCCGGTCAGCAGCAGTCCTCTTCCCAGCAGCAACAGCAGGCTTCGCGCTCTGGTCAGCAGGGTGGATTTAACGACGACAACGATGAATTGCTGGTCACGCCTGCTGCACTGCAGTCCGCAGCACGTGGAAATGGCGCCGTAGACATCTTTGCCTAAACGCCAGAGGTAACGTGATTATCCCCGTCTTTTCCACGCTTTGACCAAAGCAGGACACGGGATAATCACTGTATTAGCTGTACCGAAACAGGATGCTCGAATCAGATGACTGACTCCGCTATCACCAAAAAAAGCAAGCGCTCCATCTGGGTCCCGCTGCTGGTGTTAATTACGCTCGCCGCTTGTGCGACCGCTGGCTATAGTTACTGGCGTTCACAGCAGGCGCCGTCAGCAGCTGCCGTTGCCGAACCCCCGCCGCCTCCGGCCCCGGTCTTTTTCGCACTGGATACGTTCACCGTTAACCTCGGTGATGCGGATCGCGTGCTGTACGTCGGCATTACCCTGCGCCTGAAAGATGACGCAACTCGCACCCGTCTGAGCGAATACCTGCCAGAAGTGCGCAGCCGCCTGTTACTGCTTTTCTCTCGTCAGGACGCCTCCGGGCTTGCCACCGATGACGGGAAGCAAAAGCTGGTCGAGGCCATCAAACAAACGCTGGCAGCGCCACTGGTAGCAGGTCAACCTAAGCAGGAAGTCACTGACGTTCTGTACACAGCATTTATCCTGCGGTAAAGACATGGGCGATAGTATTCTTTCTCAAGCGGAAATCGATGCGCTGCTCAATGGCGACAGCGATAAGAGTGATGAACCAATACCGGGACTGGGCGGCGAACCTGATATTCGCCCCTATGACCCGAATACCCAGCGTCGCGTGGTGCGCGAGCGCCTGCAGGCGCTGGAGATCATCAACGAACGTTTTGCGCGTCAGTTCCGTATGGGGCTGTTTAACCTGTTGCGTCGTAGCCCGGACATCACCGTCGGGGCGATTCGCATTCAGCCGTATCATGAGTTTGCCCGCAACCTGCCGGTGCCAACCAACCTTAACCTTATCCACCTGAAACCACTGCGTGGCACCGGGCTGTTCGTGTTTTCACCGAGCCTGGTCTTTATCGCGGTGGATAACCTGTTTGGTGGTGACGGTCGTTTCCCGACGAAGGTCGAAGGGCGCGAATTTACCCATACCGAGCAGCGTGTCATTAACCGCATGCTGAAGCTGGCGCTGGAATCCTACAGCGACGCATGGAAAGCGATTAACCCGCTGGAAGTGGAGTACGTCCGTTCGGAGATGCAGGTCAAATTCACCAACATCACCACGTCGCCGAACGATATCGTCGTCAATACGCCGTTCCACGTCGAAATCGGCAACCTGACCGGCGAATTTAATATTTGTCTGCCCTTCAGCATGATTGAACCTCTGCGTGAAGTGCTGGTAAACCCACCGCTGGAAAACTCGCGCAATGAAGATCAGAACTGGCGCGAGAATCTGGTGCGTCAGGTTCAGCACTCACAGCTTGAACTGGTGGCGAGCTTTGCGGATATCCCGCTGCGCCTGTCCCAGATCCTGAAATTACAACCCGGCGACGTTCTGCCGATAGAAAAACCCGACCGCATAATTGCCCATGTGGATGGCGTACCGGTATTGACCAGTCAGTACGGCACCGTTAACGGTCAATACGCGCTACGCGTTGAGCACTTGATCAATCCGATATTGAATTCGCTGAATGAGGAACAGCCCAAATGAGTGACATAAACAATCCGTCCGATGAAAACAGCGGAGCACTGGACGATCTGTGGGCTGATGCGTTAAACGAGCAACAGGCAACCCCGAGCAAAAGCGCGGCGGACGCGGTCTTTCAGCAGATAGGCGGCGGCGACGTCAGCGGTACGCTGCAGGATATCGATCTGATTATGGATATCCCGGTCAAGCTGACCGTGGAGCTGGGCCGTAGCCGTATGACCATCAAAGAGCTGCTGCGCCTGACGCAGGGTTCCGTGGTGGCGCTGGAAGGGCTTGCCGGTGAGCCGCTGGATATTCTGATCAACGGTTATCTGATTGCTCAGGGCGAAGTGGTAGTGGTGGCCGATAAATACGGCGTGCGTATCACCGACATCATCACCCCATCCGAACGCATGCGTCGTCTGAGCCGTTAAGCATGAAAACTCAGGCAACGGTATCACAGCCCTCTGCGGTTCCCGGCTCGCCGCTGCTTCAGGTGAGCGGCGCGCTGTTCGGTATTATTGCCTTTATTTTGATCGTCGCGTGGCTGGCTAAACGTTTTGGCCTGGCGGGTAAAACCGCCCACGCGCGCGGTCTTAAAGTGAGCGCCAGTACGTCGCTCGGCCCCCGCGAGCGCGTGGTGATCGTTGAAGTAGAAGATGCGCGCCTGGTATTGGGCGTGACGGCATCACAAATTACTGTGCTGCATAAACTGCCTCCTGCGCCGGAAACGGTGCCAGAGAACGCAGAGAGTCCAGCGGATTTTCAGTCCGTTATGAAGAGTTTGCTTAAGCGTTCCGGGAGATCCTGATGCGCCGTTTGTTGTCCCTTACGCTGGCAGGCCTCGCCCTGTTTACTCCCGCGGTCTATGCCCAATTACCCGGTCTGATTTCGACCCCCATTGCTGGTGGTGGTCAAAGCTGGTCCCTGCCGGTTCAGACGCTGGTGTTTATCACCGCCCTGACCTTTATCCCGGCCGTTCTACTGATGATGACCAGCTTCACCCGTATCATCATCGTCTTTGGTTTGCTGCGAAATGCGCTTGGTACGCCCTCCGCGCCGCCGAACCAGGTGCTGCTCGGATTAGCCCTGTTTCTGACCTTTTTTATTATGTCGCCGGTGATCGACAAGATATACGCCGACGCCTATCAGCCGTTCAGTGAAGACAAAATTTCCATGCAGGTGGCGCTCGAAAAAGGCGCTCAGCCGCTGCGAGAATTTATGCTGCGCCAGACCCGTGAAGCGGATTTAGCGTTGTTTGCTCGCCTGGCGAACACCGGCCCGATTCAGGGACCTGAAGCGGTGCCAATGCGCATTCTGCTGCCGGCTTACGTGACCAGCGAGCTGAAAACCGCGTTCCAGATTGGCTTCACCATTTTTATCCCGTTCCTGATTATCGACCTGGTGATCGCCAGCGTGCTGATGGCGCTCGGGATGATGATGGTGCCCCCCGCCACCATTGCCCTGCCCTTTAAGATCATGCTCTTTGTGCTGGTCGACGGCTGGCAACTGCTGGTCGGATCGCTGGCGCAGAGTTTCTACAGTTGAGGCACGCCGAATGACACCCGAATCGGTCATGATGATGGGCACGGAAGCGATGAAAGTCGCCATTTCCGTGGCCGCCCCTCTGCTGCTGGTGGCGCTGGTCACCGGTCTGGTCATCAGTATTTTGCAGGCCGCGACGCAGATTAACGAAATGACGCTCTCCTTCATTCCGAAAATCATCGCGGTTTTCGTGGCGATTATCATCGCCGGGCCGTGGATGTTAAACCTGTTGCTCGACTACATGCGCAACCTGTTTACCAATCTGCCGTACATCATCGGCTGATCGGCTGAATGCTACATTTCACCAGCGACCAGTTTGTACAGTGGCT
Source organism: Lelliottia sp. 489 (assembly GCF_050435885.1). NCBI lineage: Bacteria > Pseudomonadati > Pseudomonadota > Gammaproteobacteria > Enterobacterales > Enterobacteriaceae > Lelliottia > Lelliottia sp. 489. The sequence continues at coordinate 1,060,098 of NZ_JBNDLC010000001.1, forward strand.
CGGACTCTATTTCTGGCCGCTGCTGCGCGTGATGGCGCTGATCATGACCGCCCCTGTGCTGAGCGAAAAATCGATCCCCAAGCGCGTCAAAATTGGGCTGGGGATGCTGATTACCTTTGTGATTGCCCCTAATCTGCCGCCGGTCAATGTCGCGATTTTCTCCCCGCAGGCCGTCTGGCTTGCGCTACAGCAGGTGCTGATTGGCGTGGCGATTGGCTTTACCATGCAGCTGGCGTTTGCGGCCATCCGTACCGCCGGTGAGCTGATCGGCCTGCAGATGGGTCTGTCCTTCGCCACGTTCATTGACCCGGGTAGCCACCTCAACATGCCGGTGCTGGCTCGTATCATCGATATGCTGGCGCTGCTGCTGTTCTTAACCTTCAATGGCCACCTGTGGCTGATTTCGATGCTGGTGGATACCTTCCACACGCTGCCGATCGGCGGAAACCCGGTGAACAGCAATGCGTTTATGGCGCTGGTCCGTGCGGCCGGGCTGATTTTCCTCAACGGCCTGATGCTGGCGCTGCCGGTCATTACGCTTCTCCTGACCGTAAACCTCGCGCTCGGGTTACTGAACCGTATGGCGCCGCAGCTGTCGGTATTTGTCATTGGCTTCCCGATCACCTTAACCGTCGGCCTGATATTGATGGGCTTGTTAATGCCACTTATCGCCCCCTTCTGTGAACATTTATTTGGCGAACTGTTTAATCTTCTGGCCGATATTGTTCACGAGCTACCCAAGAATATTAATCCTTGATGTTTATATTGTCTCTCTAAGGATATTCTTAAAATAAAACATGAAAAACATCTACCAGGATATATCTGGTGCGGTTTATTTGTTTTTATGCCCTTCACATTACTCAACATTTACTTTACTTTAAGATGATTCCTGGCAAATTATACGTAACTTTACGGGATAGTGAGTTCGCCTGAAAGTCTTTGTATTGCTCACAGGTTTATACCTTTTATTCCATCCCGTATGGCTGTTTATGAGCTCTCAGGCAGATGGTGAATTATCGTTACGCATTGAGTGAGGGTATGCCATGTCAACGATCATTATGGATTTATGCAGTTACACCCGGCTAGGGCTAACCGGGTATCTGACCAGCAGAGGGGTTAAAAAGCGAGACATCAACGATGTTCATGATGTTGGCGAACTTGCAGCCGCTTGTGATACTTACAAGCCTGGCGTGGTGTTTATTAATGAGGACTGTTTCATTCACGATCCAGCCAACAGTCAGCACATTAAGCAGATCATTAATCAACATCCTAAAACCCTGTTTATTGTTTTTATGGCCATTGCAAATATCCATTTCGATGAATATTTGCTAGTGCGTAAAAACCTTTTAATCAGTTCTAAATCAATTAAGCCCGAGTCGCTGGATGACATTTTGGGTGATTATTTGAATAAAGAGACAAAGAGTGTAGCTGAGTTTAACTTACCCACGTTATCATTAAGCCGTACTGAATCGAGTATGCTGAGAATGTGGATGGCGGGACAAGGCACAATTCAAATCTCTGACCAGATGAATATCAAAGCAAAAACGGTATCGTCACATAAGGGTAATATTAAAAGGAAAATAAAAACGCATAATAAACAGGTCATCTATCATGTTGTTCGTCTGACAGATAATGTGACTAACGGTATTTTTGTCAATATGCGCTGATAATTTCACTCTTCACACATATCAATCTCTGGCCTGGCCAGAGATTTTTCGTTTTGGGCCGGGCGAGTTCTCCTCACCCGACACCGTCTTACTCAGATTCTGCTTTTTCCACAAAGATTCCGTCAGAGTGGCCAATCTCGTTAAAGAACCAGATGCCGAGCGGGTAATCTTCCAGCGACACCAGATACATGATGCCTTCGTTGAACTGTTCCACTGCCAGTACTACGCCTGGGCGGCGCGGTCCGCCGTCCGTCTTGACGGTGACCCGATCGTTGACCTTCATAAAATCCTCCTGTGGTTTTGAGCCAGTTTAGAACAAAACGCAGCAACTGGCAGCGGTTGCAAGAGTGAATGGCGCTTTTGTGGGCAGTCTATACTTAACGCTGGGAACGGCGAAATGAGGTATGAAGAATGAAGACCGCGAAAGAGTACAGCGACACGGCGAAACGTGAGGTGAACGTCGATGTCGATGCCCTGCTGGCCGCGATTAACGAAATCAGTGAGAGCGAAGTGAAGCGTGCGGAAGATGACCCTACGCGCGTGAGCATCGACGGACGGGATTATCACACCTACCGTGAGCTGGCCGAGGCGTTCGAATTAGACATTCATGATTTCAGTGTCAGCGAAGTGAATCGGTGAGGCGAAAAAAATCCCGGTCATGGGGATGACCGGGATCAAACTTGCTTATGCAAGAAGCACTTGTAAATTCGTTACACCAGGAAATCTGATGTGGGATTTACCTTATCCCCAATAAAATTGCATGACAAGGATATATTCCTTTCATAAATGCTATTTGCGGTAACTGTCAGTTTTGATTATGAATCGCGGCCCTTGCTCCATGCGGGTCGGCGGGATCGGTTCCGGAATCGGGACTGCTTATGCAAAATTTGTTTTAGGATTAATCTCAGGCACAACACCTTTCAGGAGATGCTATGTCCCTATTTAAGGAGACGCTGCTGATTTTTACCGACCTCGACGGTACGCTGCTGGATATTCATACCTATGACTGGCGCCCCGCCACGTCCTGGCTGAATAAATTGCAGGACCATCAGATTCCGGTCATTTTATGCAGCAGCAAAACGGCTGCCGAAACGCTCGAAATTCAGCAGGATTTGGGGCTGGAAGGGTTGCCCTTTATCGCCGAAAACGGCGCGGTTATTCAGCTCGACGTACGCTGGGACGATCACCCCGACGCGCCGCGCCTGATTAACGGGACACCACACACTGAGATTCGCCGTCTGATTGATCCGATACGTGAGCGCACCGGGTATAAATTCACTACCTTCGATGATGTCGATGAACGGGTCATCGGGGAATGGACCGGGCTTAACCGCGAGCGCTCAGCGCTGGCGCGACTGCATGAAGCCTCGATTACCCTTATCTGGCGCGACAGCGATGAGCGTATGACGCAGTTTGAAGCCGAACTGGTCCAGCTCGGCCTGAAGTTCGTGCAGGGAGCACGGTTCTGGCACATTCTGGACGCGCGCGGCGGTAAAGATCAGGCGGTGAACTGGCTGATCGACGAGTACCGCAAACGCGAGGGATTTGTTCCCACCACCATCGGGCTGGGAGATGGCCCGAATGACGCCCCGCTGCTCGATAACGTCGATTACGCCGTGGTGGTAAAAGGCATTAACCGTTTCGGCATTCAGCTGCAGGATGACATTCCTGAGCGGGTCTATCATACCACCCAACCAGGACCGGATGGCTGGAGTGAAGGACTCGATCATTTCTTATCGGCATCGCGCCACATCACCTGATTTCTCCCCTGCTGCTTCGCCAGGTAGAGGCGCATATCAGCAATGGATTGCAGCTGCGGGAAGTCGTAATTACCGTTCTCCTCCGTACTGCTCACCCCGAGCGAGGCGCTGATCCGCGTGGTGGTACTCTTCATCACCAGAATCTCTTTGCGATTGATACAGGCGCGAATACGCTCGGCGACATTTGCCGCCTCCTGCGTCGTGGCCCCTGGCAGCACCACGCAAAACTCTTCGCCACCGACACGCCCGGCCACGTCGCTGGTGCGTAACGCGCTGGCGATCAGCCCGGCTGCGTGGCACAACACTTTATCGCCCGCCTGGTGGCCGAATCTGTCGTTAATGCTTTTGAAATGGTCCAGATCGATCTGAATCACGGAGAACGGCAATTTCTGCTGGCGGCACTCTTCGGCCAGCACCTTCGCCCGTTCGAACAAAGCACCGCGATTGTTCAGGCGCGTCAGCGGGTCGTGCCACGCCTGCCACTGCAGGGAATGTTGCATCCGGTACATGTTGCTGACCATCCGGCGAATCACCAGCCAGGAAATCAGCAGCATCGCCGTAAAGAGCGCCCACAGCAGGGCCAGCGCAATGCTGATGCTACCGAACTCACCGTTAACGCCCTCCTGCAGGGTATGAACCCGCAGCACCACGCCATCAAAATGATCGAGGCGCTCCCAGCTGACATAGCGCGAATTCAGTCGAATCCCCCCTTCCGTGTCGCCTTCGATGGCGTGGGCAATTTGCGCCCGCTCGCGCTCGTCAAACTGATTCACCAGGCCGTCCGGCGGCTCGGAGGTGGTGATCAGGTTGAGGCGGCTGTCGTAAAGCTGATACTCGCCGTCCGTGCGCTTATCGACGGCTTCCGTCAGCAGTTGCTTCATGGTCGGGAGGGTGAAATCCATCGCCAGCACGCCGTACCAGTAGTGGTCCAGATAGACCGGCAGGCTGGCGGTGATCACCCGCTCTTCCTGCGCCCCGGATACCGGCGCCATAAACCAGCGCACGCCGCGCGCGCGGTTTTGCCGCTCGGTCTGCTCGGTAAACCACGGGCGCGTCACCAGCTCGTAATAACGCGAGATCAGGGTGTGATTGAGCGGTGAGGGATCTGTTGAGAGGAAAAACCCCGCCCGCGAGACGTACGAGACGCGCCGCTCTTTACCGGTGGTCGAGGTGGCGAGACGCAGTAAATACCCCACCTCCAGCGCGGCGGAGAGTTCGTTGCCGATGCGCTGATTATCCCGCGCCAGCAAAGTCGTGCGCGCCACCGTCGCGTCTGAGACGCCGCTAATGGGCAAGGTGCGCTGCTGGTCGACATCCAGCTGCCAGAAGGGGTCGGTGCGCAGGCGGTTGAAGCTGGTTACCGCATCGTGCAACACGCGAAAGCCGAGCGGCGTTTGCAGCGCATCGCCCATGCTGTGACGAAAAAAGAGCAGTTTATCAATGCTGAACTGAAGCTGTCGGTCGAGGGAGTTGGCGACATTTTCCAGATGGTTTTGCTGGCTTGAGATGTACGCCTCTTCAAGCACCACCACTTCGCGCCAGGTCAGGATCGTAGAAAAAATGAGGACAACCAAAAAACAGAGATTAACAATTTTTCCCGGATGATGGCGTAACCGTTCCAGAAATTGCTTTTTTGCTTTATAGACATCGCGCTGCACAGACACTCCCTGCTGAAATCTTGCATCATCCGCTTATAACCCAACGCCGCGGTTCGATATCTTAAGACAAGCACTGCGCAGGACGATAGTCAACAAAAACGCCCGGACATGCCGGGCGTTGCGTGATTAAGCCGTGTCGCGACGCTGTCGTCCGTCACCAGGCAGAAGCTCGTCTTCACGAAACGCTTCCCGCTTGATGCCGTACCCGTCGTACCACCGGCACTCCACCATACCGCTGGAATAGCCGGTGACAATCATTGGTGGACCACCCTTTTTTGACTTAACTTCATCACTGACCACAAAGACCATACCCGCCTCCTGTATCAGGGTGAAACTGTTTCAATCTAGACGAGGAATGGCATTTTTGCATAGTGACGCAGGGAACAATTAGTGCGAAACCCCGCGCAGCTTTTCGATGCCCTTCACGGCGGCAATCACGATGGCGCCAATAATGAAGCCAATCACCAGGTTAGCGATCATCGGTGCTATCGCTGCCACCACCGCTCCGTATTCAGCGGAGAAATGTTCAATGGCGTGATGCAGCGGTGGAATACCGTGTACCACAATCCCACCGCCGACGAGGAACATCGCCAGGGTGCCGATAATGGTGAGTGATTTCATCAGCCATGGCGCCAGTACCAGCAGACCCTTACCTACCGCTTTTGCCAGCGCGTTGGATTTTTGCTCAAGCCAATAGCCCATGTCGTCCAGTTTCACGATCACACCCACCAGGCCATACACGCCTACGGTGACCAGAATCGCGATACCGGAAAGAACCAGCACCTGGTTAAGCAGCGGCGATTCCGACACGATCCCAAGGGTGATCGCCACGATTTCAGCCGAGAGGATAAAGTCCGTGCGAATGGCCCCTTTCACCTTATCGCGCTCGAAAGCTTGCGGGTCCTTCGCCGCGAGCGCTTCCAGGCGCTGCTGACGCGCCTGCGGGGTCTCTGCGTCTTTATGGGAACCGAAGGAGTGCAGCACTTTCTCGACGCCTTCGTAACAGAGGAACGCCCCGCCAATCATCAGCAGCGGCGTAATGGCCCAGGGGATAAAGGCGCTGATCAGCAGAGCCAGCGGCACCAGAATCACTTTATTGATAAAGGACCCTTTCGCCACGCTCCACACCACCGGCAGCTCACGGTTGGCGCGCACGCCCGTCACCTGCTGCGCGTTAAGAGATAAATCATCCCCCAGCACCCCAGCCGTTTTCTTCGCGGCCAGTTTTCCCATCACTGAAATGTCATCCAGCAAGGTGGCAATATCATCAAGCAATGTTAATAAGCTACTTCCTGCCAAAATCTGATCCTTCTTATTTTGATAATTAAGTGAATAGTATGGAGCAAAAAGCGAAACCCTGAAACAGGCAGCTCAAGTCAACAAATAATTCACATCAGAGACACAATTAAAGGACTCGCCAGCCCGATAGTTTTCACGTTTACTGTATGCGACCTTTTTATATCGCGGTGAAGGATTATGCGTTTTCGGCAATTATTACCCCTTATAGGAGCGCTGTTTTCGCTCTACATCATCTGGGGTTCGACCTATTTTGTGATTCGTATCGGCGTGGAGAGTTGGCCACCGCTGATGATGGCTGGCGTGCGTTTTCTCTCTGCCGGTGTGCTGCTTTTGACATTTCTCCTGCTGCGCGGGCATAAACTCCCACCGCTGCGCCCGATGTTAAACGCCGCACTGATCGGCCTGCTGCTGCTGGCCGTCGGTAACGGCGGTGTGACGGTGGCCGAGCACCAGAACGTCCCCTCCGGTATTGCGGCGGTAGTGGTCGCCACGGTGCCGCTGTTTACCCTCTGCTTTAGCCGACTGTTCGGCATCCGCACCCGCAAGCTGGAGTGGATGGGGATCGCCATAGGTCTGGCGGGCATTGTTCTGCTCAACAGCGGCGGGAACCTGAGCGGTAATCCGTGGGGCGCGGTGCTGATTCTGATTGGCTCCCTGAGCTGGGCATTTGGCTCCGTTCTGGGTTCACGAGTGGAACTGCCTTCCGGCATGATGGCCGGTGCCATAGAGATGCTGGCGGCGGGCATTGCGCTGCTTTTCGTCTCCACCGTGAGCGGTGAAAAACTGACTACGATGCCGACGCTGTCCGGTTTCCTGGCGGTCGGTTATCTGGCAATTTTTGGCTCGATTATCGCGATCAACTCATACATGTTCCTGATCCGCAACGTCAGCCCTGCCGTTGCGACCAGCTACGCCTACGTCAACCCGGTGGTAGCCGTATTGCTGGGGACGACCTTTGCGGGAGAAGTGCTCTCATCCGTCGAATGGATAGCGCTGGGGGTGATTATTATGGCGGTGGTACTGGTGACGCTCGGAAAATACCTGTTCCCGGCGAAACCGACCGTTACCCCGTGTGAGGTGGAAAAGCAGTAAACGCGTGAATGCCTTTTGTGTCGATCTGCGCGGTTTGACCGCCGCCGCAGATCCACTCCTCCAGCCGCTCGGTCAGCGCGGCATCATCGAGTTTCAATCTGCCCCGCAGGGCACATTCCCAGACAATCAACACGCGCCAGCCCTGCGCCATCAGCGTAGTGATATCACGCTGGTCACGCGCCACGTTCTTGCCGATTTTGGTCAGCCAGAATTCGGTGCGCGTCGCCGGGACTTTAAACAGATAACAGTCGTGATGGTGCCAAAAACAGCCGTGGGTAAAGATAATGCATTGATAATCGTCGAGGACGAAATCAGGGCGGCCTGCCAGGGCCGCATCCTGCACGCGATATGCAAAGCCGCTGTGGGTTAAAAGCCCTGCCAGCCGTTTTTCAATCGCGGTGTCACGCGTGCCAATGGCACGCATGTTTTTGCTGCGCGTCGCCTTATTGTGCACATCCGTCATTGACGGCCTCGCTCAGGCGTAATTTGACAGCCAGTTGAATTCGCGACTCGAGCAGTTTTGCCACCGCCGCAAACGCAGGCACCACCACGGAGTTACCGAACTGGCGATAGGCCTGGGTATCAGAAACCGGAATGCGGAAGCGGTAACCCTGAGGCGATTCGAAGCCCATCAGGCGCGCGCATTCGCGCGGCGTTAAGCGGCGCGGACGATGGCGCTGGTTCTCCGGGTCGTCAAAATTCACTTCTCCGAGCGCTTTATCCCAGCCGCGATCGATCAGGATCTCGGCTCCGTCCTTGTAATAACGGGCCGACAGCGTGCGGGTGACGCTGTGCGGATTGGTCGGGTCGACCATGCCGAAACCAAAGCCGTTGCCTTTCGCCTGATGCTTTTTGGCATAGCGGTAGAGATATTTCCACAGTACCGGCGTGAGGATAAATTTGGCGTCCACCACCGGCTCCAGCAGTTCGGCCACGGAAGGACGATGCGCCGGATAGCGCGACGGAATATCGCGCAGCGTAAAGTTGCCTTTCAGGTTCAGGTCGCGGCGAAAGCCCACCAGCACAATGCGCTCGCGGTGCTGCGGCAGGAAGTATTTGCCGTCGATAATCTTGGGATCATCGGCACCCATATCCTGTGCATCCGCCACGTCGTAGCCCAGTTCATCCAGCGTTTGCATGATAATGCGGAAGGTTTTTCCGCCGTCGTGGCTTTTCAGGTTCTTGACGTTTTCCAGCACAAAAATCGGCGGACGACGGGCATCGATAATCCGCACAACATCAAAAAACAGCGTGCCCTGCGTATCGCAGGCAAAACCGTGTGCCCGCCCAAGGGCATTCTTTTTCGACACGCCAGCCAGCGAAAACGGCTGGCAAGGGAAGCCAGCCAGCAACACATCATGCTGAGGAATATTTTGTCGGATATGCTCCGCCGCCTCTGCATCGCTGACGCCCGCTTTGTGGCTTAAGGTCACATCGCGAATGTCTTCGTTAAAATGGTGGGCATGCGGATCGCAGTACCAGTTGGCTTTATAGGTGCGTACCGCGTGTTTGTTCCATTCGCTGGTAAAGACACACTGACCGCCGATGGCCTCGAATCCGTTGCGGATCCCGCCGATACCGGCGAACAGGTCGACAAAGCGGAAAGCATAATTGGGATGAATGGCTGGCGGGCGCGGCAGCAGATTTTGCAGGTAGCTGAATTCCCGCTCGCTAAGACGGTGCCCTGCCCGCTCGCTGGTGACCAGTCGCTTCAGGATCGCAGGACTCCAGTGGCTTTCACCTTGCGCATTCAGGTCATTGACCAGCGTTTTCGCATCATAGATGGTCAGCAGTTTGCTTAATAACGCCTGCACCGTGGCCGTGGATTTCTCTGCCAGCAGAAGTGCGGGCGGTATCACTGATCGTTTTTCCTGCATACCTTTAACCGGGCAAAAGAGACTGGGGACAGATTACCATAGTTCGACGCTACAGACTGCGCTGGAATCGGCTCAGCACCTGCGCATCGCTGCCGAGACAATCGCCCTGCAGCTCCGCGCTGAGTTTCGCCATAAACTGCACCAAAAAGTGCGCGTTATGATTCGCCAGTTCGCGCCCCATTTCGGTTTGCATGGTCTCTGGCAGACGCAGCAGTTTGGTCTGGAAATGGTCGAGGGCAAACTGTTTGTCGTTAAGTTCGCGCTCATCCGCAAAGGGATCGTCGGCATCAAACAGCGCCACGCCAAGCGCTCCCGAAACGGCAAAGACGCGCGCCAGACCAATCGCACCGAGTGCTTCCAGCCGGTCGGCGTCCTGAACAATTTTGGCTTCAAGGGTTTGCGGCGCAATCCCGGCGCTGAAGCTGTGGGCTTCGATGGCATGTTCCAGGGCGGGAAAGCGATCCGCCGGGAAATCCGGGAAAAAATCAGTGAGGATTTGCCGGGTTTTGCGCGCCGCCAGCCGCGAGGAGTGGCTGCGTTCCGGATGATTTTTCGGCAGGCTGACAATGTCATGGAAATAACAGGCCGTCAGGACGACCAGCGCGTCGACGGGTTGCCCCACCATCATGCGCTGCGCCGTCATCCACACGCGGCGGAAATGCGAAATGTCATGGGCCGCATCATCCGTGGCGTGGTGTTCCGTTAACCAGGTTTCGTAGCGTTGGGGCCAGTGGGCAAGTTCCATGCTCTCTCCTTCACAAAACGCTCACCTTAACAATTTTCCGTCGGCCATTCACTCGTTGTCGCCGCGCGGGCGCGTGTACCAGGCGATCCCGCCCAGTATCAGGCCCACCGCCCCGAGCACCAGAAAACCGAGAAACGCACCGATCCACTTCCCGCTGGTTGAACCTAAATCGCCCTCGACAACCATATCCGGCGCAGACGGAATTTTGCTGACCACCCATAAATAGCGGAGCATTGCCCAGGCAAAGTACCCGCAAAATGCGTAAAACGCCCACAGGGCGAGCTTGCCTCCCAGGCCTCGAGTCGTGTTTTGTTCCATGTTTAACCTTTACTGCAGCGGTAACGACGTTACTGCTTTCACATTGCACGTTCAAAAGTGTGAATAAAGTCACATTTTGGCACTGTTTTTGTCGTCAGGCGACGGTAAAGGTGAAGGGATTTACCTTAAGTTGATCGCACGCAATTAATCATCAGAATCTCAAAAACATAAAAGGCCGCATCTGCGACCTTTTTGTTCACCACCTCAGGATTTACGGCGCTTCCTGCAACGCCACGCGAATAAATCCATTGTTCTGTTCGAGCAATTCACGGGCCTGCCAGGCGTCCAGACCGGTCAATACCATCAGCACGGCGGTCTTACAGTGGTGATTGCAGCTCTCCAGCGCCGCTTTAGCGACGGCACGCGTGCCGCCACCCGCTTCCATCACAATCGCAATTTGTCGTTCGGCCCATTTGGTGCTTTTTGCTTCCAGATCCACGCGCATATTGCTGTAAACCCGGCCCGTGCGAACGGCTAATCCCGTCGCAATCATATTGAGGATCAGTTTTTGCGCCATCCCCGCTTTGGCATTCGTAAAGCCCGCTACCGCGTCTGGCCCGGTTTGCGGCGCAATGACCATACTCGCCAGCTGTGCCGCTTCGCTTTGTGCGTCATGCGTAATGATGGCGACCGGCGATCCCAGTGACCAGGCGTGGCGCATCGCCCCCCAGACCCACGGCGTTTTGCCGCTGACAGAGAGCGCCAGCATCATGTCGTGATCGCCAAAATTCATCGCCTGCAGATCGGCCACACCGCGATCGTAGTTTCCCGCGCCGTCTCCGGCATCAAGACCCATCACCGGGTGTTTGCCCGGCGCAAACTCCAGCGCCGCATGCAGCGCCGCACGGCCGGAGGCCCCGGCACCGACAATAAACAGCCGTCCGCCGTGGCTCAGTGTAGCCGCCGCGTTATCGACCACACGGGCAATGACGGGTAAGAAGGGAGTAATAGAATCGGTAATGCACTTATCATCCTGATGAATCACATTCAGCATGTCCAGGGTCGACAACCTGTCGATATCCGCCGTATCCGCGTGGCGTCTTTCCGTGACCAAACCGTTCAGCTTAACGCTCATAAACTGCTCCTTATTTATGAATTCCCCCACACTATAAAGTGTTTTATATGGATGACCTGCGAGGGGGGTCACGAAAAGGCGAGCATTCGTCAGCTTTTACATCGCTTTAAGAAAGCGCCGTCATCAGCGATAATTACCCCTTTATAATTATCCACGGGGTTTCGATGAGCGATTTGCAGCCTTTAGCCATGACGCGCAAGCGCCCGATGAAGCTCAATACCCTGGTCACGCTGATGGTGTGCAGCGTGATTGGGTCGGTATTGCTGGTGACGTTCGCGCTCTACTTTATGCAGGTCACCCGCGCCACGCGCGACGGCGTCAAAGATACCGCGCTGGCCATCGCCCGTACCCTCGCCGACAGCCCGGATGTGAAACGCGGCCTGCAACACTCGCCGGAAAACAGCCCCATCCAGTCCGTCTCTGATGCGATCACTCGCCGCAACGATTTGCTTTTCGCGGTTGTCACCAACATGCAGGGCGTACGCTACTCTCACCCGAACAACACCCTGCTCGGCAAACGCTTTATCGGCGACGACATCAAACCCGCGCTGGAAGGGAAGGAGAACGTCTCGGTCAACCACGGCGTGCTGGCCGAAGCGCTGCGCGTATTCACGCCGGTGTACGACGATAATCACCAGCAGATTGGCGTGGTCGCTGTCGGGATTTCCCTCAACAAAGTCGATGAACAGATAAGCCGCAGCCGCTGGGGGGCGATCTGGACGGTGCTCTTCAGCGCGCTAATGGGTACGCTCGGCACCTGGGGGCTGGTCCATCTGCTCAAGCGGATTTTGTTTGGGCTGGAACCCTATGAAATCTCCGCCCTGTTTGAACAGCGTCAGGCGATGCTCCAGTCTCTGAAAGAGGGGGTGATTGCCGTCGACAGTCAAGGGCGCGTGACCATGATTAACCACGCCGCCCGCCAAATCCTGCTCCTGCCCGCCAGCAGCACCGATGAGCCGCGCCACATGCCGATGCTCGCCTCCCTGCGCCGGGTGTCGCAAACCGGAAAAGCCCTGCAGGATCAGGAGATCGACTGCAACGGACGTCTGCTGCTGTGTAACACCTTTCCGGTCAGAAGCCAGAATTCAGTGATTGGGGCGATCAGCACCTTTCGCGACAAGACCGAGGTTCGCGAGCTGATGCAGCGCATGGATGGCATGGTGAGCTATGTCGACGCCCTGCGCACGCACTCCCATGAGTTTATGAATAAGCTGCACGTGATCCTCGGCCTGCTGCACATGAAGCGCTACGACAAGCTCGAAGAGTACGTCATTCAGACCGCGCAGAATTATCAGACCGATATCGGCGCTATTCAGCATAAAATTAAATCACCGGTCATCGCCGGGTTCCTGCTCGGTAAAATCAACCGCGCCAAGGAAGCGGGGTTTACCCTGACGCTGGCCGACGAGTGTCAGGTGCCGGACACGCCGAATACGGAACAGGTGACGGTGCTGATTACCGTGCTGGGTAATTTGATCGAAAACGCACTGGATGCGATGACCGGCCAGCCTGAGGGCGAAGTGGGTCTGCTGATGCATTATCAACATGGCTGGCTCAGCTGTGAAATCAGCGATGACGGGCCGGGTATCGATCCTGCGCAGCTGGAACATATTTTTACGAAGGGCTTTTCCACGAAGGGTGAAAATCGCGGCGTGGGGCTTTTCCTTGTTCGCCAGCAGCTCGAAAAACTGGGCGGTGAGATTGCCGTCGAATCCGAGCCTGGCGTATTTACTCAATTTTTTGTACAGATCCCCTGGGATAGCGAGAGGAAAATCGCGTGATAAATGTCTTAATTGTCGATGATGATGCCATGGTGGCCGACCTGAACCGTCTGTACGTTAACCGGGTTGAGGGGTTTAGCTGCTGCGGCGTAGCCTCTACGCTGAATCAGGCCGAAGCGGTGATTAATAATCCTGCACAGCCTGTCGATCTGGTTCTGCTGGATGTCTATATGCAGCAGGACAACGGTCTCGACCTGCTGCCGGTGATTCGCGCTTCTGGCCGCCCGATTGATGTGATCATGATTTCGTCGGCGTCTGATGCCACGACCATTCAGACGTCGATGCACTACGGCGTGGTGGATTATCTGATCAAACCTTTCCAGTTCCCGCGTTTTGAAGAGGCGCTGAACGGCTGGAAGGAGAAGAAGCAGCTGATGGGCTCGCATCAGTATTATGAGCAGGCCGATGTGGATCGTTTGCTGCACGGCGGCGCGCCGGAGCTGGCAGACAGCAAGCGTCTGCCGAAGGGCTTAACCCCGCAGACGCTGCGCACCATTTGCCAGTGGATTGAAGCCCATCCCGACACCGAGTTTTCCACCGACGATCTGGCGAACTCAGTGGGTATTTCCCGCGTTTCGTGCCGTAAATATCTGATCTGGCTGGCGCAGATTAATATTCTGTTCACCAGCATTCACTATGGTGCGACGGGGCGTCCGGTGTATCGCTACCGGCTGCAGCCGGAGCAGGCGGGTCTGCTCAAACAATATTGCCAGTAAGGCGATAGCGATTGTCCAGAAGCGTGAAGCGGAAATGCTTCATGGAGGAGAGCACCACCTCTTTCGTTTTGGTGACAAACACCGCTTCAATATCAGGCCGCGCGCGCAGCGCGGCACAGCCCTTCTCCACGCCCATCCCGTAAATCAGCGTGGTCCAGATATCCCCGTCGATGGAGTTCGTCGAGATAATGGTGACGCTATCGAGTTCGTTATCCAGCGGATAGCCCGTGCGCGGGTTCAAAATATGGTGGTAGCGCTTGCCGTCGCATTCGAAGAAGCGTTCGTAGGTACCCGATGTCACCACCGACTTATTCTCCACCGTCAGTGTACCGACCAGCTCATCGGCCCCGCCGAAAGGCGTTTTGATGCCGAGGGTCCAGCCCCCTTCCGGCGCGCCGAGCGTCTGAATATTGCCGCCGAGGTTAATCAGGCCGAGGGTTTCCCCCTCTTTGCGCAGGTAATCGCGCACCCTGTCGGCAATGTAGCCTTTGGCGATGGCCCCGAGATCGATCTCCATGCCCGATTTGGTCAGGAATACGCTGCTGGCCGTATCGTCGAGTAAAACATCAGCCGGATCGGTCAGCACCATCAGCGCTGCGATCTCCTCTGCGGGCGGCACGCTGTCGCCCTGAAACCCAATCTTCCAGCGTTTCACCAGCGGGCCGATGGCCAGATTGAAGGCGCTGTTTTCCAGTGTGCTTGCGGCCTTCGCGACGCGGATCAGCTCATACACCGCACGGCTGACGCTGACGGGGTGTTTCCCGGCAGCCTGGTTGATGTCCATCACCTGCGACGGTGCGCGGTTGACGGTCAGGAGATCTTCGTACTGTTTGATGAGGCGAAATACGCGAGATGCGAGGGCTTCGTTATTCGAAAAGAGCTTCAAAAGAATGGGGGAGCCCATGAGTGTGGCGGAATAGCTGTAGACACGATGGTCGTCAGACATGGAATCGCTCCTCGGTTAGAGTGCCGGATGGCGCTGCGCGTATCCGGCCGACAAAACCGTGCCCGGCAAGCGCAAGCGCCACCGGGCATTGAGACTACTGTTTTGCGCGCATCGCGGCGTGGTGTCCGGCAAGGGTACCAAAAATAATGATATCTGCCACTGCGTTACCGCCGATACGGTTGCCGCCGTGGATACCGCCGACCACTTCACCCGCCGCGAAGGCACCCGGAATGACCTGGTGTTCGCCGTTCAGCACGCAAGTTTCGGTGTTGATGGTCACGCCGCCCATGGTGTGGTGCACGCCCGGTGCGATACGAATGGCATGGAACGGGCCTTCGTTGATCGGGGCGCGCAGCGCAGTGGTGCGACCAAAATCATCGTCGTGCTGTTTTTCCACAAAGCCGTTGTAGCGCTCCAGGGTGTCGAGGAAGGTGTGGTAATCCATCCCGAGGGTTTCGGCCAGCGCTTTTGGCGAGCTGGCGCTGGTCACCAGGCCTTTGGCAATGTACTCATCCGCCGCTTTGTTTTTCGCGCGAACATGCTCATCAAAGACGATGTAAGCGTATTTCTCAGGCAGCGCGATAATCTGCGCCGAGACTTTATCGCGAGTCTCCATTTCGTTGAAGAAACGGCTGCCCTTCTGGCTCACCAGGATAGCGCCGCCACCACGGATAGATTCGGAAATCAGGTACGAGGTGTTTTGCTCAACGGTCGGGTGAATCTGAATTTCGCCCATATCGACGGTGCCTGCGCCAATACGTTCCAGCAGCGCGATACCGCCACCGGTAGCCCCTTTATGGTTGGTGGTAACGAAACCGTCCAGATCCGGACGATATTTCACGACCATGCTGCTGTTGGCGCTGAAACCGCCGGTCGCCATCACAATGCTGCGGGTGGCCACGGTCAGGGTTTCGTTCTCTTCGGTGGTCAGACGTACGCCGGTCACTTCGCCATTTTCCACGATAATGTCACTCACGGAGGTATCGAGCATCACCTCGATGTGGCGTTTGTTGACATTACGCACCAGGCCGCTAATCAGGTAGCCACCCACCGCAGAACCATCTTTTGGACGGTGGGTACGGTCGATGCTCATCCCACCCGTGGTGGTGATGTCATTCAGCATGATCCCGCGCGTTGCCAGCCATTCGATCGCCTCTGGTGCGTTTTCGACAAAGCGACGCAGCAGTTCCGGGTTGTTCTTGTTATGGCCGCCTTTCAGGGATTCCTGGTAAAACAGTTCTTTGCTGTCCTGGATGCCTTTTACGCGCTGGAAGCGGGTTTCTGCGGCGTTCATCCCGGCAGAAGCTTTAATGGTGTTCCCGCCGATGGTCGGCATTTTCTCGACAATCAGGACGCTTGCCCCTTCGTCGTGAGCCTGAATCGCCGCCGCCAGACCGGCACCCCCGCTGCCGACAACCACCACGTCAAATGCTTTGGCAGCGTTCGGGTCGACGCCCTCTTCTGCCGCCAGCACTTTACTCGATTTGACCATCGCTTTAGATACCGCTTTTTTCACGGCTTCACTCTGGCTGGTCGCGCCGGTGATGGCGTCCACGTGCGGAGTGTTCGCGTCGAGAATGCGGCTGCGGATCTCTTCGAAGCTAGAGATGAACTCAACGTCCTGCGTTGGGCCAGACGCCAGTTCGATGTCGGCAATACGGTCGGTTTCGAGGCTGACGTTAATCACCAGTTCGTTGGTGTCATCCTGCACCGTTTCGACAAACACACCCGCTTTGAATTTTGATTCGCCCATGCTCATGTCGCGAATCATCGCTTCCACCAGTGAGAAGCGCCACAGCGGCTCAGGGATATGCAGCGCTTCACGCTGGGTGCTGTCCATAAACAGCTCCAGAGTTTCGCCGTCACGGATGCGGTCGGTCCAGTCCGGATAGGCGATGGTCGCGCGACCCACAGCAATCAGATCGTAACCGTGGTCCAGCGCCTCGTTAACGTCTGCGGCGTTCACAACACCACCCACACCCATCACCGGAATTTGCGCGAGCGTTTCGGAACGCATGGCGTGGTATTTCTCGATCAAAGGGGTTGGGTCTTGCGTATCTACGATGGACGGACGCAGCGTTGCACCCACGGAGAAGTGCAGGTAATCCAGGCCACGGGCGGCCAGTTTTTCCAGCAGGTACAACGTGTCGTCAAAACGGATGCCCGGAACTTCCATCTCTTCCGGCGAGAAGCGATAGCCGATAATAAAAGCGTCGTCGGCGTACTGACGGACCATTTTATGGGTGATATCCAGGACCGCCAGCGGGAATCTGGCGCGGTTGTCACGGCTGCCGCCCCACTCGTCGTCGCGCTGGTTGGAGTTCGGGGAGTAAAACTGCTGGATCAGATAGGTGTTTGCACCGTGAATTTCGACGCCGTCGAAGCCCGCCTGAATCGCACGACGAACCGCTTCACCGAATTTCCCGATCATGCCTTCGACTTCTTCGCCGGTTAATGCTACCGGGGTCGCGGCACCTTCACGCGGTGCGGCCACGGCGCTTGGGCCGACAGGGGTACGGCCACCAATCAGTTTCGGGTCCACCATGCGGCCGCCGTGGTAGATCTGCAGCAGCGCTTTAGAGCCTTTGGATTTGATGGCCTCGGCAATTTTTGCCAGCCCGGCGATTTTCTCGTCGTTGTCGATACCGATGGCGCCGGGGAAAGCCAGACCCAGATCGTCAACAAAACAGCACTCAACAATGATGGTGCCGATGCTGCCGGAGCGCGCGCGGTAGTATTCCACCAGCTCGCTGGTCACCGTGCCGTCGTAATAACCGGTGCAGGTGGTCATCGGCGCCATCAACAGACGGTTTTTGAGTTCGGTACCATTCGGTAAGGTGAAAGGACTAAGAATTCGTTCGTTAGTGCTCATAATAGAAACTCCAAACTTTTAAAATTGAAATCTGAGAATTCTTTATCGGATTATGTTCTGGTTAATTTTTTTGCCGATGTCATGGTATTAATATAACGCTATTTTTAGTTACTAAAGTTATTACGTTAGTTAATAAACTATTTAATCCCTGCAATAACATTATTACTACATTGGTGTTATTGATATTAGGATACCGCGTTCACAATAATATCAATTCCGTTAACGTTTTCATTACTTTACTTGCGGGAGGATGGATCAAATAAGCATATGATTTATATGTACTTTTTAATTGAATATCGTTTGCGTAAAATATCAACCCCGTCAAATAAAACCTATCAAACGGATAATATCCACATAACTCAATAGGGTTATTAAAATATGGATAAAAATAACACTGCAATTCTATTTTATTGATCGCGATCAATTCCACTGGCCTCTAAAGGCGCACTATATAAACATCATCAATTTTTAATTTAACGCCTCCAAAAGCGCGCTAAATAGCTATTCAAGAAATAACTTGAAAGCACTTTAAATAACTAAAGAAAGCAAAGTAATTAAAAAAGTCGCGATGTTATTTCTGCTAAACCGAATTTTTGACAACTTAAGAAGCAAACCTATGAATGATAAAACAGCTGTAACGCCCCCAGTGGCGAGCAAGCCAAAAGACGGAAGCAACAAACGTCTGCTGATGATGGCACTGCCCATTATTGTCGCAGTGCTCCTCCTGTTTGTGCCGGTTCCTGAAGGGTTACCGCCTTATGCCTGGCACTACTTCGCTATCTTCGTTGGGGTGATCGTTGGTCTGATCTTCGAACCGCTGCCAGGCGCCGTGATTGGCCTCACCGGGGTCGTCGCCATCGCCCTGTGCAGCCAGTGGGTGCTGTTCAGCCCGGAACAGCTGGCTGACCCGAAATTCAAGCTGGCAGGTGCCTCCTTTAAATGGGCGGTGAGCGGCTTCGGTAACTCCACTGTCTGGCTGATTTTCGGTGCCTTTATGTTTGCCGCGGGCTACGATAAAACCCGTTTTGGCCGCCGTCTGGCGCTGATTCTGGTGAAATATCTTGGCCGCCGCAGCCTGACGCTGGGTTATGCAATCACCTTCGCGGACCTGCTGCTGGCCCCGTTCACACCGTCTAACACGGCGCGTAGCGGCGGGACTATCTACCCGATCATCGCTAACCTGCCGCCGCTGTATGGTTCAAAACCGAACGACCCAAGTGCGCGTAAAATTGGCTCCTACCTGATGTGGGTGGCCATCACCGCCGCCTGTATCACCAGCTCCATGTTCCTCTCTGCGCTGGCGCCAAACCTGCTCGCTCTGGCACTGGTGAAAAGCATCGTCGGGATCAACATCTCCTGGGGCACCTGGTTCATTGCCTTCCTGCCGGTGGGTGTGCTGCTGATTCTGGTGATGCCGCTGCTGGCCTACTGGTTTTATCCGCCAGAAGTGAAAATCAACGACGAAGTGCCGCTGTGGGCGTGTCGTGAGCTGGAGAAACTGGGCATACTGTCGCGCAATGAAATTCTGCTGCTGGTCTTTGTCTGCTGTGCGCTGATGATGTGGATTTTCGCCGCCGCGTGGATTGAACCTGCGCTGGCCGCCCTGCTGATTGTTGGCCTGATGCTGTGGACCGGCGTGCTGGAGTGGAACGATATCACCGGCAACAAAGCCGCGTGGAACACCTTTGTCTGGTTCGCCACTTTGGTGGCCCTTGCAGACGGCCTCTCTTCCACCGGTTTCATCGCCTGGCTGGGTAAAGAAGGCGGCCTGCTGATGAGTGGTATCTCGCCGGGTGTCGCAACGGTGGTCCTGCTGCTGGCGTTCTACCTGCTGCACTACCTGTTTGCCAGCACCACCGCGCACACCACAGCGCTGCTGCCTGCGATGCTGACCATCGCCGCCACCATTCCGGGTATTAACATGGAAGTGTTCGTCCTGCTGATGGTGACCTCTCTGGGTATCATGGGGATCATCACCCCATACGGCACCGGCCCAAGCCCGATTTACTACGGGAGCGGCTACCTGCCAACCAAAGACTACTGGCGCCTCGGCACCATCTTTGGCGCCATCTTCCTGGCGGCCCTGCTGCTGATTGGTTATCCGTGGATGTCCATGATGTTCTGATTCATAACCGCCGGAGGGCACCCTCCGGCGGTTTAATTTTATGGAGTGATACGCAATGTCGAACAAAACCTTTTACTATCAGAATCCCTTCCCTCTCGCACATGACGACACCGAATATTATCTGCTGACCAAAGAGCACGTCTCCGTGGCGGAATTTAACGGCCAGGAGATTCTCCAGGTCGAGCCAGAGGCCCTGACTCTGCTCGCTCAGCAGGCGTTCCACGATGCGGCCTTTATGCTGCGCCCGTCGCACCAGAAACAGGTTGCGGCGATCCTCAACGACCCGGAAGCCAGCGAAAACGATAAATATGTCGCCCTGCAGTTCCTGCGCAACTCTGAAATCGCGGCCAAAGGCGTGCTGCCGACCTGCCAGGATACGGGGACGGCGATCATCATGGGCAAAAAAGGCCAGCGTGTCTGGACCGGCGGTGGCGACGAAGCCGCGCTGAGCCAGGGTGTGTACAACACTTACATCGAAGATAACCTGCGCTACTCCCAGAACGCCGCGTTGGATATGTATAAAGAGGTGAATACCGGCACCAACCTGCCCGCGCAGATCGACCTCTACAGCGTCGACGGCGATGAGTACAAGTTCCTGTGCATGGCGAAAGGCGGCGGTTCCGCCAACAAAACCTATCTGTATCAGGAAACCAAAGCGCTCATCACCCCGGCTAAACTGAAAAATTACCTGGTCGAGAAGATGCGTTCCCTGGGTACGGCGGCCTGCCCGCCTTACCATATCGCCTTTGTGATTGGCGGAACCTCTGCTGAAAGCACCCTGAAAACCGTGAAACTGGCATCAACCCGCTACTACGACGGCCTGCCGACAGAAGGTAACGAACACGGCCAGGCGTTCCGCGATGTTCAGCTGGAGCAGGAACTGCTGCTGGAAGCGCAAAATCTTGGTCTGGGCGCTCAGTTCGGCGGGAAATATTTCGCCCACGATATTCGCGTGATCCGCTTGCCGCGCCACGGCGCCTCCTGCCCTGTCGGCATGGGCGTGTCGTGCTCAGCTGACCGTAACATCAAAGCGAAAATCAACCGCGACGGGATCTGGATTGAGAAACTGGAACACAATCCAGGTCAGTACATTCCGGAATCCCTGCGTCAGCAAGGTGAAGGCGAGGTAGTCAGCATTAACCTGAACCAGCCAATGCACGAGATCCTGGCACAGCTCTCAGCCCATCCGGTTTCGACCCGTCTGTCCCTGAACGGCACCATTATCGTGGCCCGTGATATCGCTCATGCCAAGCTGAAAGAGCTGCTGGATAACGGTGAAGAACTGCCGCAGTACGTCAAAGATCACCCGATCTATTACGCCGGCCCGGCGAAGACACCGGAGGGGTATGCTTCTGGCTCGTTAGGCCCAACCACGGCCGGTCGTATGGACTCGTATGTGGATTTACTGCAATCGCACGGTGCAAGTATGGTCATGCTGGCGAAAGGTAACCGCAGCCAGCAGGTCACGGATGCCTGCCACAAGCACGGCGGTTTCTACCTGGGCAGCATCGGCGGCCCGGCTGCTGTGCTGGCGCAAAACAGCATTAAGAGTCTGGAGTGTGTCGCCTGGCCTGAACTGGGTATGGAAGCTATCTGGAAAATCGAAGTAGAAAACTTCCCGGCGTTTATCCTGGTGGATGATAAAGGGAATGACTTCTTCCAGCAGATTCAGAACAAGCAGTGCGCGGGTTGCGCGCAGCGTTGAATGAGTAAATCTTGTCAGGCCAGGTGTGTAACTGGCCTATTTTTTTGTTTACTTTGTTGTCATACCTTACTCCCACCCCCATCATTAAGTTGTCTTCGCTCCAAAAAATAATTTCCATAAATGTATACATTAGTATAATTTACTGATTTTATTTATTGATGGAACCTTCTCATGACGAATTGGGTAAATTTTTGTCGCGTCGTGGCAGTAGCGGCTATCGTATTAATACACTCAACAAGCTTTTACTTTTATACTTTCCCTGTTGGTAGTAAAGCGTGGTGGATTGGAAACATTTTTAATTCTGCAGCCCGCTGGGCAGTTCCTGTTTTTATCATGATCAGTGGTTATTTGATTGTGGCAAGAGGTAAAACTCAAAACTTAAAAGAATTTTACCTTAAAAGAGCCTCAAGGATAGCAATACCTACATTGATATGGTCGATTTTTTATGTCTTATTTTTTAAATATGCCATATTAAAAGGAGCGCCCTCTTTCGGCCTCTCAGAGGCAATAGATAAAATTGTCACTGGCAGACCCTATTCACACATGTGGTTTTTATTTATGCTTATAGGAATGTATCTCGCAACACCGTTATTTGATACTTTATTTGACAGGTATAATGATAAGAAGAAATTCTACATAATAACGATGTGGTTTATACTTTCAAGCGCTTACACAATAGCCATCAATTTTTATCCAATCAGAAATACATACTGGATAACTTGGTTTATACTTTATGCTCCATATTTCTTAGCAGGGAGGTTGATTATTTCCAACAAGATCCCAACTTATCTCGCAGCATTAGTAGGCCTTATTTCATTGGCAACAACAATTTTCGGATCATACATTATAAACATTTCTAACAATACTAAGTATGAATTTTTTTACGACCCGACCTCACCTTTAATAATTATCTTATCAATAGCAGTATTTATATTATTTTCAAAAACTAATAAAATCATTCGCAATAGCCAGTTTTGGGATTCTTTAGCACCGCTATCCATGGGAGTATTCTTAGTACATCCGGTATTTATCTTCCTGATTATGGAAATTGCCAAACCTGATATTCAAAGTAAACCATATCTTTGTTTAGGTATTATTTGGTCATTTTCACTGATGTCTGCCTTTGTTTTTTCATATATCATATCCAAAATACCTTACCTTCGAAAAATCGCCTAATAAAACACCGCGAAAGCGGTGTTTTATCACCAAATTAGATCTTGTCTTTTAATCTTTTCCCATAATTATTAAAGGGTATCTCTATATATTTGTATGTTAATGAACTTATCAACATAATCAGTATTAATACCATTGTAGACTCGGTAAGATAAGTAATTACATTAAGTGTTTTCGCATCGACAAACTGATTAAAACAAAACCATACAATACCGTGCAAAAGATAGATTGAGTAACTAATTTCACCAAGCCTTACAACTCCCTTAAACCTTAACAATCCAAATAAACTATCTTTATTTACTAAGATCATAAAGAGTAAAGCCATAAAAGGCAGTGCCGGGAGAGTCAGGAATTTATTATCTACCACATTCAGCCCTAAAAACCATAATAACCCGCCAAAAATAACAATAGGACCAAAGTTTAGAACTATTTTATTGTTAATATTAAGTGATAGCTCCTTTGCTAAAAAGCCAAAGGAAAACAATGCGGCGTAAATTGCATAATTATAATTAGAGGAAGGCAATATATAATATGACAATATTAGCAAACTGATCACTAGAGGTAGCTTGCTCTCTTTTTTAATTATAATACTTAGAACAGGTAAAGAGAAGTAAAACAACCACTCCCAGTATAAAGTCCATGTAACGCCTGCATTAATCAAGCTCGCATTTTTATACGATGATACATTTGGCCTATTATTGTATATTCCCCCATCGAACCAATAAATCATATCTCTGATATTATCACCGGTAACATGCCACCCGCCCATTCCTATCGCAATAATAATACAGACTAATGATGAAACGAAGCAGAGCGGAACAATTCGGAAAAATCGATTTAAAAATAATTTAGACCAATTTGTGTCACTACTTATTTTTGTGTAAAAAAGATACCCAGAAATTACAAAGAACATTCCTACACCAAAAGGACCTAAAAAACAGTTAAGATCAAAACCTCGAGTTTCCCACAATCCGCTTACACTAAATTTATAACTAAAAATATAATGATGAAATACAACTCCTAGAGCGAGAAAAAAACGCAGACCAATGAGTTCGAGATTAACTTCCTGCCCTTTGTTTTCGGCATCAAGAAATGCAAAAAAACGAGTGTTAAAGAGTAATATGACGAACAGAGTTGCGATTACCATCCAGATGGTTACAACGTTTTGTGAAAAAACCAACATAAAAACTCGCAGCGAAAATATTTATATTTGATTAATGTAAACATTTTGGGAGGTATAATCAACATTTCTTGATATGTCATTGATAAAATTACTATCCTTTTGATTGAAAAGCTTAAATTGAGATAAGGGTAAAGTTCTCCGCTCGTACTTAACTGTCACATTTGTCTTCGCAGCAATCTTCCCTGTGAGCTGATAGGTACAGAAATCTGTATAGGAGGGCACAACTACATTTTCTTGAGACCTAAGCGCCTCCTTTTCACTTATAAGTTAAAAATTTCAACTCCCATGCCATTCTCGGGCTTGCATTCAGTTTCTGAGCACACTTTACCTTGCCACTTCATTCGACTAACTTGGTAGAACCCACGAGTAGAGATAGCCTTTCTCTCCGTCTGAAATTGATTCAGTCTGCTACTTCATCGTCGCGGTGTTTCCTAAATCCAAAGCCAGTATACCAGCCCTAAATCCTGAGGCGACTTCCCGTTTAAAACAACAATGCACAGTTTCCTTCCCGCCCGAACTGATTTTCAATAAAGCTGACCTCAGAATTAGGGAGATATTTTTATCGTATCCTTTCTGATCCTCTTTCAAGGACTGAACCAGATAGGCATGATCTTTATTATTACTGAGCGATATAATAAAACCTCTTTATCTATCTCAAGGTTAAAACTTCTACCACATCAGCGTCAGCTGAGTCCATCGACAACTATTTGGTTTTAAATATCATCAGACTCAATAGAGTTCCATCACTGTTCGACTGACAGCTCTGGCAGTAACCGCCCCTGAACAAGTGCATCGGGTATGACCTCACTGGATAACCAACGGCGCTAACTCTAACGTTCAATGCTTCTTGGTATTTTACCCATCCCACTTAGCAGTCCTTTGACGATGACATGATTTCGAAAAAAGCACGATTAATGGAATACAGCTCAGTCTTAATCTTTACATTAACAAATACACTGGCGCACTTAGCTCTTCACGTTAGTTATCGGCATAATCACACTATCCAGAGGCTATGGCGTGGCGTGCTGAAATAATTTAAAGTTGGTAGCTTTGGTATAGCTGGGGGTAGAAGCCTTCAAAAATTATTACTAAAATAGACCAAAATCTAGATATCTCTCTCAAGTTGCATAAAACATCAATGACTTGAAAAAGCACTAAGGCTAGACTCCTGCGAACTTCAGGTGCATCTTGATGCTGACCTCAGTCAGAATGAGGGCGCTGGAAGGAGTACGATGAGTAATGATAACGATAAAGCAGTGAAGTGGCGGAGAGAGGGGGATTTGAACCCCCGGTAGAGTTGCCCCTACTCTAGTTTTCGAGACTAGTCCGTTCAGCCGCTCCGGCATCTCTCCGTTATAGTGGTTGCCATGATGCCAGGTAATTTGGCATTTTAACAGATCCTTATCCTGCATTTTTGTTCAAGTGATGAGTTTGCGAGCGAAGCGATGATTAAGTGGCCCTGGAAATCGAACGAAACCGCACCGAACACGACTTTTCCGTGGGAAGAGGCGCTGGCTATTCCGGTACTCGCCAGTCTCGACCCCGATGAGCAAACCCGACTGGTTCAGTTAGCCGATCGTTTTTTACAGCAAAAACGCCTCGTCCCGCTTCAGGGTTTTGAGCTGGACGCCCTCAAAAGCGCGCGTATCGCCCTGCTCTTCTGTTTGCCTGTGCTGGAGTTGGGCTTTGAGTGGCTTGACGGCTTCCATGAAGTGCTGATCTACCCGGCGCCATTCGTGGTGGACGACGAATGGGAAGATGACATTGGGCTGGTGCATAATCAGCGCGTCGTGCAGTCCGGACAAAGCTGGCAGCAAGGCCCGATTATCCTCAACTGGCTGGATATTCAGGACTCCTTTGACGCCTCCGGTTTTAATCTGATTATTCACGAAGTCGCCCATAAGCTGGATACCCGCAACGGCGATCGCGCCAGCGGCGTGCCATTTATCCCTCTGCGGGAAGTTGCGAGCTGGGAGCACGATCTGCACGCGGCAATGAATAATATCCAGGATGAGATCGATCTGGTGGGTGAAAGCGCAGCCAGCATTGATGCCTACGCAGCGACCGATCCGGCAGAGTGTTTTGCGGTGTTATCGGAATATTTCTTCAGCGCACCCGAACTGTTCGCTCCCCGTTTCCCGGCGCTGTGGCAGCGTTTTTGCCATTTTTACCAGCAAGATCCGCTGCAGCGTCTACGTGAAAATGCGGGACCTGGTGGACATTCGTCCTCCCAAGTACACTAAAACAGCAGGTTGGCTCTTAATTAATCATTTGAATCAGCAAGTTGAATTTAGTGTTGACACAAAATAGCGAGGCCATTAACATGCGCCTCGTTCACACGATTCCTCTGTAGTTCAGTCGGTAGAACGGCGGACTGTTAATCCGTATGTCACTGGTTCGAGTCCAGTCAGAGGAGCCAATTTCCTGTTTTCATGCCTCCTTGCGAGTCTTTATCTGGTATTGATTCAAGAGGTTAGCGTGAAAATTCTTCCCGGTGTATTTTCATTTAATTCTCCGCATCGGGAAAAATTGGTGGTCAAATCTGGGGTCAGGTTTGTTCGATAATGGAGTGACCCCCATATGTCCCTTACCGATGCGAAAATCCGCACCCTCAAACCTTCTGATAAACCCTTTAAAGTCTCCGATTCTCACGGTCTGTATCTTCTTGTCAAACCGGGCGGCTCACGTCACTGGTATCTCAAGTACCGTATTAATGGTAAAGAATCTCGCCTCGGTTTAGGTGCTTATCCTAATGTTTCTCTGACCGACGCCCGGCAACAGCGTGACGACATCCGTAAGCTACTTGCACAGAAGATAAACCCGGCACAACAGCGTCTCACTGAAAAGGCAGCCCGGTCACCGGAAAAAGCCTTCAAAGCCGTAGCTCTGAACTGGCATAAAAGCAATAAAACCTGGTCGGAAGATCACGCCAATCGCGTGCTTGGCCGTATGAACAACCACATTTTCCCGATAATTGGTCATCTGACGGTAACAGAACTGAAAGTTCAGCACTTCATCAATCTGCTGAAAGGCGTTGAGAATAAAGGTTTGCTGGAAATAGCTTCTCGTACCCGACAATACATAAGCAGCATTATGCGGCACGCCTTACATCAGGGGTTGATTGAACACAACCCGGCTGCAGACTTGAAAGGCGTCACCGTTCCGCCCATCAAACGTCACTATCCTGCCCTGCCCCTGGAACGTCTGCCGGAACTGCTGAAACGCATTGACGACTACAAACAGGGACGGGAGTTAACTCAGTTGGCAATCATGCTATCTCTTCATGTGTTTATCCGTTCCAGTGAACTGCGTTTTGCCCGTTGGCCGGAGATTAATTTCAGAAACAGGCTCTGGACTATCCCCGCTACCCGAGAAACAATTCCCAATGTTCGCAACTCTGGGCGAGGTGCAAAAATGCGTGCGCAGCATATTGTGCCACTTTCCCAACAGGCCATCGACATTCTCAAACAGATCAGAGAAATCTCTGGTGATCAGGTACTGATATTCCCCAGCATTCGTGATCCGTATAAACCAATGAGTGAAAATACGATTAATAAGGCTTTACGGCTAATGGATTATGATACTAAAGAGGATGTCTGCGGCCACGGATTCCGGGCAATGGCCTGTAGCGCCCTGATTGAGTCCGGCCTGTGGTCAGAGGATGCCATTGAAAGGCAGATGAGTCATCAGGAGCGTAACAGCGTGCGAGCAGCGTACATACATAAAGCGGAGCACCTGGAAGCGCGTAAAGCAATGATGCAATGGTGGTCAGATTATATAGATGAATGCAGGGAAAAATATGTTCCCCCCTATAATTGGAGCAGTCAGAAAAATAATCATGCTGCCTAATCCAGTAATGAATCACTAGGAGAATAAAAGGATAAGCAGATCCTATCCCTTTAGGATCTGCTTTTTTAATAACCTTATTTGGTTTGCTGGAGCGATTTCTCTGACAAGATCACTCGGAGGTTCAGATAACACCGCGCAAAACTCCCCCCATCTACTCGCACGGCAGTACCTGTAGTGGCAGAAGCCCTATCGGAGCTGAGATAAACGATCAAATTAGCTACTTCCTCTGCGCTTGCCATTCGACCTAATAGAGACGTCGAACGCTCGTTGCGAATGAATATACGCCCAGCCTCTTCCAGAGGTCAGATATCCGGCTTGCGGAATAGACACATGGAGATCATTTGCAATATCTTGCAGTAATCCTGTAGTAATAAACTGTGTTGTACCAATCGCAAAAGCGCTAATAGCCAACGCTAACAACGCAAACGGCATATCATTCTCCAAAGGACAGGTCTTCTATGGAGTGATAATGCATAGTTCTATCATTAAATTCTGTACGGCATTTGGAAAGTGCACTGCGAATGACTGTCACAACATTAGTCCAGTAACATTCTATCTCAATCTTATATTCAGCCGGGATTTTACTCCCGGTCTTAATCCTATCTGTTTAATTCATCCGACAAAATTCAATCAGAAAATTTGAAAACATTGAAATTCTTATCGAAATTGAATTCCGACTGGTTCGTACAATCTGTATAGGGCTAATCGGTTCATGCCACTCGGGAAGAATGTTAATAAGCTTCCCTGAGGAAATATATTTTTTATAATCCATGATTCACGGAGTGCAATCCCATGCCCTTGAAGGGCCTAGTTAAGCAATGCTACTCCATCATCCGAACTCATGGATTTCTTATAGCCGTGAAAGTTTCAGCCGTGTCATGACGGCCTTCGAGGCAGAGCTTGCCCTTGTGACCCGCATGATGAATCGTCAGGCTAGGCAACATTTCCGGGAGCAGGCCCGCCTGCTGACCAGCGTCAATGGCGTGGCGGAAATCACTGCCGCCACCCTGCTGGCCGAACCGCCGGAGCTGGGCACCCTGCCCAGCAGGGAAATCAGCGCACTTGTCGGTGTCGCCCCCGTTTACAGGGACTCAGGAAAAATGCGGGGAAGACGAACTATTTTTGGCGGAAGGGCGGGCGTAGGGTGCACGCTTTACATGGCGGTGATAACCGCCATTCAGTTTAACCCGGCAATCAGGGGCTTTTATGTCAGGTTAGTTGAAGCCGGAAAGGCGAAAAAGGTGGCGCTGGTTGCCTGCATGCTTAAACTCCTGATCGTCCTGAACGCCATGGTCAAAAGGGGGCACACTGTGAGGATGATTTCATGCCACTCCGACAATTTAGTGACTAATGAAACTCAGTTCAGCTCTGAGACTGATGTCATTAGAGCTTTTTTTATGCCATCATAAAAAGATACTGCAGGGCCACCAGTGCCTGCTGGTTATAGCTGTTTCTGATACCATCACGGCGTCAAGGTGATCTGGCCACGTTGTGAAGACGCTCATCTCTGTGAAATAACAAATCGAACCAGATGTCAGCTTAAGCTGTGTAGGTCTTTTAATCCGGGCATTCAAAAGCATTCTTCTAGCTCTTGATAAATCAGGCCTCATTGTGAAAAAAGAACATTTTTTTTGTCCTTACACTCTAATTATTTAACTTACATGTAACCGATTACACTATTCGGATAGTGTTTTCCCTCACCAAGGAAGGTTGCGCATCAGGTACGGAGCCAATTCGTGTGTCATGCAGGGTCTTTGCAAGACAGAACTGTCAATCCTTCTTGTTACTTTCGATGAGTGACTCCAGAAACTTTCGCTGTTTATCATTCAAATCAAGCGATTTTACTTTTTCCTGGATGCTTTCACTGCTTTTGTCTGCGGGCTGTGATGGTTTTCTTTTATCAGGCTCTGCTCCATAAACGACCGCGGCGAAAATACCACCCCATACCAGACAGCAAAAAATTAACATAATAATCCAGGCAGTTCTGCGACTTACTTTCATCATTTATCCCAGTAATCGTTAAGAACACGTAAGACAATTCTCATACGAAGCGGCTCTCTGTGTAAGCGATTACAGTGATATATGCGGCATTTACACTGCTATGGATAGCTGTATTAAGATTTTCATCTGAAATAGTTCCAGTCTGCGGGAAGATATCTACGTACTTTGGTACTGTTGTTAGCGCTCAGACTCATATGGCTGTTTAAGATGTATTCCATTTTAATAATACCGCTTGAGCCATATCAGTAAGCGTCACATATAGACCGCATTATTACCCAGAATGTGTATCAGCTTGTTTTAAATCAACAGTCTGCCTTAAACGAAAAGAGGAGCTTAAAGCTAAAGACTCCACTTGCAATATGAATAAAAAACAGGACACTTGGGGAGCCTGACTTGCCACGGTGGACGATTTCAGATGGATATGATGCTTGGGTAAGGCAGGTACGCTGACAGTTTTTCCCATTTACGACGCCACGACAGGAGCACCACCGGATACTGCTGACTCCAGTTGATCCAGTGCCGTCTCTGCGGCCTCTTTGACACAGCCCGGTACACTGGCTTCAGATCGGCCATAAACGCTTTGTGATACTTCGATGCCACGTCTTTGATCGAGTTGCGTATCTGATGAATAACGCACAGTTACACTTCAGTCTGTGGATAAATGCTGTTAATCGCCTCAGGGAAGCCGGTCAGTCCGTCCACGCAATCGATCAGGATATCTTCAACGCCACGGTTTTGCATGCCACTCAGTATGGATAACCAGAAGTTAGCGCCTTCACTTTCCGACAGATACAGGTCCAATACTTCTTTTTTGCCTTCCAGATTCAGTGCCAGAACGGTATATACAGCCTAGCTCTGGTAATGGCTTTCTTCGCGGATTTTGTAGTGACTGGCATCCAACCAGACAAAAGGATAGACCTTCACAAGGGGTCGCTGCTGCCACTGTTTAAATTCGGGGATATCTTTATCGGTGACCGCACTGATAGTGGCGCTGGACACGCTTAACGCTTATAAATCCTCAATTTCCCGGCCGATATCCTGATAGCTCATCCCCAGAGCGAACAGGCGGATGATCTTACGTTCTATCCCGTTGGAGAGTTTGGTCCGGTGCTTTTTTACCAGTTGCGGTTCAAACGTGCCGTTGCGATCACGCGGTGGTGCCAGTTCAAAACTACCGGTCGGTGTTTTGAGGTCTTTTTTACCAGAGCCGTTTTTACGGTTAGCTTCATTAGGTTTAACTAACTATTGACTGTTTCATTTTAAAGGAACTGTACGCATCCATTTACATAAATTTACCAGCATACTCATGCAGTGTTCTACTTGTTCAATAGCAATAAACTCATCCGGCTTATGCCCCTGCGCCATGCTGCCTGGCCCGCAAATCAGGGTGGCAATCCCCGCTTCATCAAACAATCCCCCTTCGGTGCCAAACGCCACGGTTGAGAAATCATTGCTGCCACTCCATTGCGCCAGCCACTGCGCGAATTGCGATTGCGGATCGGTGAGCAGGCTAGGATAGTAGCTCAGCGGCTGAAAACGGATCGCGCTCTCGGCTGCCACCGCCTGCATTTGCGGTAACAATTGCTGTTGCGAGAACAGCTCGACCTCGGTCATCACACCCTGAACATTAGCGCCCGGCAGATAGCGGATTTCAAAATCAAACTGACAATCCTGCGGCACGATGTTCAGCGCGCTGCCGCCCTGAATCATACCGGTCTGGAGCGTGCTATAGGGGGGATCAAAACGCGCATCCTCGATCTGCTTCAGTTGCTGCGCCGCTGCGCCCAGCTGGTTGATAAGCCTGGCCGCGTATTCGATGGCATTGACGCCAGAGGGTGCATAGGCCGAGTGACAGGCGCGGCCATGCACCTGACAACGCATCGCCACCTTGCCTTTGTGTCCATACACCGGGCGCATTTCTGTCGGCTCGCCGATGATACACATGGCGGGTTTTTCCGCAGACGCGCGCAGATAGTCCACCATGCTGCGCACCCCGAGGCAGCCCACTTCCTCATCATAGGAAAAAGCCAGATGCAGCGGCAGGCGCAACGGCTGGGTCAGAAAGTTATCCAGCGATGCCAGCACGCAGGCCAGAAAGCCCTTCATGTCGGCACTGCCACGGCCATAGTAGCGCCCTTCCTGTTGTGTCAGGGCAAACGGCGGCAGCGTCCATTGCTGACCATCGACCGGCACCACATCGGTATGACCGGACAACATCACCCCGCCGTCACCGCCCGGTCCCAGCCGGGCATACAGATTGGCTTTGCGCCCGCTGTCATCCATGATGCGTTGCGACGCGATACCCCGTTGCGCCAGAAAATCTTCAATCCAGGCAATCAACGCCAGATTGGATTCGCGGCTGGTGGTATCAAACGCCAGCAGTGCCGCGAGGATGTCGCGTACCGCGTTACTCATCGCCGGGTACGCCATAGCTCGGGGCATCGCGTGGATCCAGTGCCCGGGTGACGTAAGCCTGCATCTGCGGTTCATACGCCAGCCACAACTTGTGCAGCTCTGCCAATGGGTTTTCTTCTGCCCAATCGACGCGCAGGTCCACCAGCGGCCAGGTGTAATCATCGACTACTTTCACGGCAGCAGAATGCACCGGCCCCGCCTCACCACCAGCGTCGATCCCCGCCTGCAACGCCGTAATCAGACGACTGGTGAGTTCCCCGGTGGTGGCTTCAAAAGCCGTCACCATTGCGGCGATCACCGCTTGCTCCGCCAGCATATTGCCTGCGGCCACGCATTCTTTGCCCTGCACCACATGATAAATACCCAGCGTCTTGTCACCGCTAAAGGCGGCGCTGCGACCGCTGGCGTCAATGACAGTCACCTGGCGATACTCGCTAAAGCGATCTTCTGCCAGCGCGCTTTTCAGTGCCTGTTCCGGCGCTAACCCCGCCTCCAGCCGCGCCAGAATCTGCTGCCCCAGTGCCGGTAATGTAATGTTCTGGCTGGATACCGCCCCCACTCCGGCCACCAGCCACGGGCAACGCGCGCCGACGGCAATGCTCGACGAGCTAATGGCGATACCGAGTTGGCCGGACTCCGCACAGCGTGCGGCAATCGAAAGCGTCATTTCGCCTCCCAGTCATCCGGGATCACCGCAATCACATCAATTTCCATCAGCCACTGCGGCTGTGCCAGCGCCGAAACCACCAGACCAGTTGAAATCGGAAACACCCCTTTCAGCCATTTGCCCACTTCCTGGTAAACCGGCTCGCGATAGCGTGGATCGGTAAGATAGGTGGTGGTTTTCACGATATGGCTCAGGTCGCTACCGGCTTCTTCCAGCAGCTGTTTGAGGTTTTTCATCGCCTGTTCGGTTTGAGCGCGGGGATCGCCCAGCCCGACCAGATTGCCTGCAAAATCGGTACCGACCTGGCCGCGCACGTAGACGGTATTACCAGCGCGTACCGCCTGGCAGAG
Organism: Lelliottia sp. 489; assembly: GCF_050435885.1. Lineage (NCBI taxonomy): Bacteria > Pseudomonadati > Pseudomonadota > Gammaproteobacteria > Enterobacterales > Enterobacteriaceae > Lelliottia > Lelliottia sp. 489. The sequence continues at coordinate 1,093,372 of NZ_JBNDLC010000001.1, forward strand.
ATCGTTGTCCAGCGTCTGATTCGGATAGGTTTCTTTGGTGTTGAACATACGAATACGTTGATGAGTAGGCATAACAGTTCCTTAAAGCGAGTCAGAGGGAGCGCGGTAATGCTGGTACTGGCGCTGGATAGCGATCTGGTCAGCAATAAATTTGGCATCGTGCCAGACGCCCCAGATAAAGGTGGAACCACGACGTGACAACCACGGCAAGCCGAGAAAATAGACGCCAGGCTCGCTGGAAACACCACGATGATGCTGCGGTCTGCCCTGGTCATTAAAGGCATTAACCTTCAGCCAGCTGTAATCGGCCACGTAGCCCGTCGCCCAGATAATGCTGGTGATGCCAGCTTCGGCCAGATTAAGTGACAGCTGCGGATGGGTTACGCAGGCGGGGTCTGGCAGGAACTCACGTGCTTGCGGTTCAGGCGGTAAATCAAGACCGTTACGGTCGATATACGCGTCAGCAGCATCCAGCAATGCGAGATAATTAGCATCGCCGCGCGCAATATTCACCGCCAGGTCATCCTGAAAACGTACGGTGTTAGCGGTGAAACTTTCAGTCAGGCCAACGAGGTTAACGCCCTGCGCCGCCAGACGACGGAAATCGACGGTATGCCCACCGCGTGCGCCACTGACGGCGATGGTGACATGCTCTTTGCCCGGCTGGCTGGCTGCGGCATCCCACAGACCGAGTACCCCAAGCCACCAGCAGAAGTCCCGGCCACGGTAGGAACGTGGTGGACGATCGTGCGGTCCCACCGACAGCCATACGGGCTTACCGGCACGTTGCAGCTCATCAGCAATCTGCACGCCGGAAGAACCGGCACCAACCACCAGCACGCCCCCCTGCGGCAGCTGCTGCGGATTTTTATAGTCTGCCGAGTGCAGCTGTTGTACCTGGCTATGCTGAGGAGCAATCGCCGGGATGACCGGACGCTGGAAAGGACCGGTAGCGGCCACGATACGCTGCACATTGATCACGCCTGCGGAGGTGGTGACGGTGAAACCACTGCGCCCCTGATTGCGTTCAGCGCTTAACACTTCGACGCCAGTATGAATCGGTGACTGGTTCATTGCGGCGTAGCTGACAAAATAATCGGCAACCTGTTCTTTCGCCACGAAGCTGTCAGGTGAGCAGCCGGGAAACTCCATCCCCGGAAAGCGGTCATGCCAGGCCGGACCGTTGGCAACCAGCGAATCCCAGCGACGACTACGCCAGGATTCGGCAATCCGATTTTTCTCCACTACCAGATGCGGAATGCCCAGACGCGTCAGGTGTTCGCTCATGGCAACCCCCGCCTGACCCGCGCCAATAATCAGCGTATCTGTTTCAGTTTTTAATGATGTCATTTCAACGTCCTTCATCCCGCATCACGCAGGGGATTAACCACTTAAGAAGGACCCAAGACTATTGGAGCACGTGCAGGCGGTAAAATATTATAAAGTGAGCGTCTGGATAGAAAATATTTAACCTGCTGGCAACCTTGTCCGCCGAAATAAAATACAAAGCCCTGTTAAAGCCGCATCCGCTCTGCACAGGCAAGATAAAAAGGTGCTGAGATAAATCAAATTAACGCGATTCACAGACAACATTTTTACTTATTAATTTTGCAAAATTGACGATATTTAATATTGCCAACGATGCTTCAGTGACGAGCAGACGCGCACCAAAATAAGGCATTCAGCCAGAACGTGGCATTTTAGATGTTAATAATCAAATAGTTAATTAGATTCAAAAATATCTCACCTGTCATTCTTTAACGTTCCAATTTGGGGCAGCCAATCCATAAGCGAGATTGCATCTTTTTTTTATATTAGTTGGCTATATTTTTCTTCATTTCTCTCTATAGCCAACTGTTGCAACATCCCATCAACGTTATTTTCACCCCTCCCAATTTTTTGGGTGGTTATAATCGCAGCCATGCGGCAAGCCTGCAAATGACTTTGTTGAGATAACTATGATGACAAACAACCCAAAAGATAATGCTGTTGCAACCACAATAGAGTTGAGCACCATCCAGCCCATTCCCGCGCATGAACGTCATGGCAAGCCACGGGATCTTTTTACCATCTGGTTTGGTTCAAACATCATGTTGCTTACCGTGATTACCGGTGCGCTGGCGGTGAGTATTTTCCACTTATCTTTTATGTGGGCCACCCTCGCCGTATTGATTGGTAACCTTGCCGGTGGGCTGTTTATGGCATTGCATTCCGCGCAGGGGCCACAATTAGGTGTGCCGCAGATGGTGCAAACCCGCGGCCAGTTTGGTTCTTATGGTTCCGTGCTGGTGGTGGCGTTAGTCGTCATCATGTATATCGGCTTTCTGGCATCGAACCTGGTGCTGGGCGGTCAGTCACTGCACGCCATCTACGCACCGGTTTCTACCGATACCGGCATCCTGGTTTCTGCGGTACTCAGCCTGGTCGCCTGTGCCTTCGGTTATAACCTGATTCATGCCTACACCAAGGTGATGTCGTGGGTATCCGGTATTATTTTGCTCGCGGCCTTTGCGTGGATTGTTTTCGTGCATGGTCTGCCGACTGATTTTCTCGCACGTAATGGCTTTAATCTCAGCGGATTCCTCGGTGCCATTTCCATCGCCGCGTTATGGCAGCTGGCCTATGCGCCTTATGTATCCGATTATTCCCGCTACATGCCAAAAGATATCAGCGAAAAAAGTGTCTTCTGGTGTAGCTACCTGGGATGCGTACTGGGTTCATTGTTCCCGATGATTCTTGGCATTCTGGTTTCTATTTGCATCGTGGATGGTGATTTAATCACCGGCATTGTGAATATGACCGGCGGATTATCCTCCACCGTAATTATTGTGTTTGCCTTAGGCATTGCCGCGACCAATGCAATGAACCTCTATTGCGGCGTGCTCTGCACCCTGACGCTCGGCCAGACATTCCTGCCTAAATGGTCGCCACTTTCTGGCGCCCGCATTGTGGTTTCGATTGTCACCATCCTTATCGAAGTGCTGATTGCGATTTATGGTCAGGAAAACTTTCTGGTCAATTACACCAACTTTATTCTGATGCTGCTGTATGTGCTGGTGCCGTGGACGGCAATTAACCTGGTTGATTACTATCTGGTGGCCCACGGTAATTATGATGTCGCTTCATTCTTCCGTCGCGACGGTGGCATATACGGTTACTTCAATTCAAAAGCCATTTTCTGTTATCTGCTGGGCATCATCGTCGAGATTCCCTTTATGTCTACCGCCATCTATACCGGCCCGGCAGCAAATATGTTAGGTGGTGCCGACATCTCCTGGATTATTGGTTTAGCCATCGTCTCACCTGTTTATTATTTCCTCTGCCGTACTCAGGCAGTGGCGCAAACCTCTGTTGCTAAATAATCACCGGAATGACTATGAACAATAGCAAGACCTATGACTACATCATTATTGGTGGTGGTTCCGCAGGTTCAGTACTGGCCGCCCGGCTTGCAGAGCAGGCAGATCTCAAGATCTGCCTTATCGAGGCCGGTAGCCGTGATGAAACCCCGCGTATCCAGACGCCTGCGGGCACCATCACCCTGTATAAAAGCAAAAAGTTCAGCTGGAACTTTTATTCAACGCCACAAAAAAGCCTGGGGGGACGGCAAATCCACGTCCCGCGCGGCAAGGCGCTGGGTGGTTCCTCATCCATGAACAGCATGATTTATATTCGCGGATTACCTTCTGATTATGACCGCTGGGAACAGCAAGGTTGTGAGGGCTGGGGCTGGAATAATGTCCTGCCCTGGTTCAAACGATCGGAAAAGAATCTGCTGTCTCAGGACCCGGCATATCATGGTTTTAACGGCGAATTACTGGTCGATAAACCGCGCGATCCCAATCCGGTATCAGCGCTGTTTGTCGCGGCGGGCAAGCGGGTCGGATTAGCGGAGAACACCGACTTTAACGGTAAATCGCTGGCGGGGGTCGGCATTTACAACGTCACGCAAAAGGATGGCAAACGGTTATCAAGCTATCGTGCATTTTTGCATCCCCATATTGGGCGCAGCAATTTGACCGTGATGACTGACTGCACCGTGCAAACGTTGATCATTGAAGACAAAGCGGTCAAAGGCGTGCGAATAACTGAGCATGGCCGCGATCAACCCACGTCAATTCTCTGCCGCCATGAAGTCATCCTTTCGGCCGGCTCGATCGGCTCACCGCATATTCTGCTGAAATCAGGTATCGGGCCTGCTGCCGAACTTGAGGCCGCAGGTATTCCGCTGGTGCACCCTCTTCCCGGGGTGGGCAAAAATCTTCAGGACCATCTGGATGGTCTGGTCACCGTGCGTTCCAGAAACCCTCTGACGCTTGGTTTTTCCCTCGCCGCCTGGAAACCGATCCTGACATCCCCCTTCCAGTATCTCTTTCGTCGCAAAGGTTGGCTAACCACCAATTATGTTGAAGCCGGTGGCTTTGCCGCGACAAAACTCAGTAGCGATGAACCCGATATTCAGTTCCATTTTGTGCCGGGTTATCGCAGCCATCGTGGCCGTTTATTTGAATGGGGCCACGGCTATGCGATTCACACCTGCGTTTTACGTCCGCGGTCGATCGGCGCGTTGCAGTTAAAGCGTGATGGGCAGATCGCTATTGATTTTAATTTCCTCGCCGATCCTTATGACGCCAGCGTGCTGGTGGAAGGGATAAAAGTGGCAAGGAATATTCTGGCTCAGCCGGAATTCAATGCATTGCGTGGCGAAGAGATGCTGCCGGGCAAACATATCCAGACTGACGAACAGCTGCATCAATACGTCAAAGAATATTGCGCCACGGTTTTCCATCCGGTTGGCACCTGCAAGATGGGGCGGGATGAAATGAGTGTTGTCGCACCGGACACTCTCAAGGTATATGGCGTGGAAAATTTGCGCGTGGCAGATGCATCAATTATGCCGACGCTTATCAGCGGCAACACCAATGCGCCTTCAATTATGATTGGCGAACGTGCGGCAAGCATGATCCTGCAAGGAACGCCGGTAGCTGAGACCGAGACGAATAAGGAGAACGCTTATGCATAATCGTGATTACTGGCAAGGTCTGCTGAACCAACAACGCTTTAGCACGCATGCCCTTATCGGGGGTAAACCTTACTTCGCCAAAGCGGAGAAAACCTGGGCGGTGGTGAATCCCGCCACCAATGCAGTGTTAGCGGACGTCACCGCTTGCCAGGCTGAGGATATTGACGCTGCGGTGCGTTCAGCACGCCAGGCATTTACCTCTGGTATCTGGTCTGAATGTCCTTTAGCGCAACGCAAAGCCGTGCTGCGCAGGCTGGCGGAGCTGATGCTGGAGCACCGGGAAGAACTGGCGCTGCTGGAAAGCGCAAGCATGGGGAAACCGGTGCTCGATGCCTATAACGTTGATGTGCCTGGTGCTGCTCATGTGATGGCCTGGTACGCAGAAAGTATCGATAAGATTTATGACGAGGTTGCCCCCACCCGTCCGGGTACCCTGGCAACCATCACCCGTGAACCTGTCGGCGTGGTTGCCGCCATTGTGCCGTGGAATTTTCCCCTCGATATTGCCGCCTGGAAAATTGGCCCAGCGCTGGCAGCCGGAAATAGTGTGATCCTGAAACCCTCGGAGAATTCGCCTTTCACCGCACTGAAACTGGCAGAACTAGCGCTGGAGGCCGGGTTGCCCGCCGGGGTGTTAAACGTTGTTACCGGGCTGGGGATCGAAGCCGGTGCTGCGCTGGGCCAGCATAACGATGTTGATGTGCTGACCTTTACCGGTTCAACCGCGGTGGGCAAAGCCTTTATGGCCTATTCCGGCCAATCCAATTTGAAGCAGGTGTGGCTGGAATGTGGTGGCAAAAGCGCCAACATTATTTTTGCCAATTGCCAGGATCTCGATTTAGCCGCCGAAAAAGCCGCCTTCGGTATCTGTTTCAACCAGGGTGAAGTTTGTTCAGCTAACTCCAGATTATTAGTTGAGCGTAAGATCTATCCCGACTTTATGGCGAAGTTGATCACGAAGTTGCACGGCTGGCAACCTGACCACCCGCTTAACCCCAATGCGAGGATGGGCGCGATGGTTTCGACTGCGCATAAAGATAAGGTGATGGATTTTATTCAGACCGCAGTGACTCAGGGCGGTATTGTGCGCGCGGGTGGCGAGCAACGCGAAATCGAGACAGTCGCTAACTACATCCTGCCGACGGTGATTGAGATTGAAAGCGAAAACGTTAACTTATGGCGTGATGAAGTATTCGGTCCGGTGCTCGCGGTAAAAGTCTTTGATGATGAGTCGGAAGCCATCGAACTGGCGAATAATCATATTTACGCCCTTGCTGCGTCTGTATGGTCGGACGACCTGAATCAGGCACATCGTGTGGCGCGCAAACTGAACGCCGGAACGGTGTCGGTCAACACCGTTGATGCGCTGGATGTGACCGTTCCTTTTGGTGGCAATCAGCAATCGGGTTTTGGCCGCGACCTGTCTTTACATGCCTTTGATAAATTCACCAAATTAAAAACCACCTGGCTTGAATTACGTTAAATACAACTGACGTTTGCTCTACCCGCAACGGGTAGAGTAACAATTTAATGGCTGCTGACGGCCGGAGTTAATTCAACACTGCGGCAATAATCCATAAATAACCGCGTGGGCCGCGTGGGTTCATTATTTTGCAGATAAGCCATAATCAGCGTCGATGCCGCCATTTCATCGATAATATCCAGTTGCACCAAGCGCTGCCCATCGTATGTCATATCCGAACAGGGCCGGGTCACCAGCACCGAAAAGCCCAGCCCCTGCCCGACCATGCACCGCACCATTTCAATTGACGGAGAGCTATAGGCCACTTCAGGGTAATAACCATTCTCTTTGAAAATGCTGATAAAGTAATTTTTGCTGGGTACCGCATCCAACAGGATCATCGGTTCGCTTGCCAGTTCCTGTAATGTCACCGCACTTTTTTTCGCCAGCGGATGCGCCGCCGGTAGCAGCGCATAGGGTTTATGCGGCGCATTCAGCGGTTCTTTCTGAATCGCGTTGTCCAGGTCAAGATCGTAGAGAAATGCCATGTCAAAACGGCCACGATGTAAACCGTGCATCAGCTCATGCTGTTCACCGTCGTACAGCTGAATATTGATTTCCGGATAGAGTTTTTTGAAACCTGCAATCAGCTTGGGCATATACAGCGGAGCCGCCGATTCAAAACAACCCACGGCGATGGTGCCGCAAACCAGCTCATTTTCTGCGCGTGAACTTTGCTCAAACTCATAGGACAACCGCAGCAACTCCTTTGCTTTTTCGTAGAACCGTCTCCCACTGGAGGTGAGCGATACGCCCTGTGCATGATGGCGAATGAACAGCTGCTGTTCAAAAGCGTCCTCAAGGTTTTTGATGGCGACCGAAATCGAAGGCTGGGCGATATGCAGCTGGCGTGACGCTTCGGCGATGCTTTCGGTCTCAACCACAGTGACGAAATATTTAAGTTGCTTGAGTGTGAAATGTGTCATGAAAAAACCTTTATAAAATATCTTCGCGTTAACATTCTAAATAGTCTCATTCTATCTAATTTTAATATGCAATATTTGCGCCATAGTTAAGAGCTACATTGTTATTCTAAAATTTAAGCTTCAGTTCGCCCTTCTGTAGATAGACATAACCATGGGTGTAACGCGACTACCGTTATGCGTTGAAGCCTGGGGGGTAGAAAACGTCACAAGTAGCGTAGCTACTCATTGTGGTATTTATCGGTGGCAATGACTCAGCCAGAAGCCAATGTTTCTTAAATGCTTCAGTTTAAGATGTAGAACCTCTGCTCCCAACACCGCTGCCGACGTGGAGGCTAAAATGTCAATTTATGAATCTATATGGATTGCTGCCGAAACAGCATGACATTTCGTCTTCCGCCCGAGAACTAAGGATTACTGCTAGTTAGTCATATTGGTTTTTGTAATAGCCCCATGCTCGCAAATGCGACCCAGTCAGAGGAGCCAATTTCCTGTTTGCATGCATCTTTGCGAATCCTTATCTGATATTGATTCAAGAGGTTAGCGTGAAAACTCTTCCCGGTGCATTTTGATTTTACCCTCCGCATCGGGAAAAATTGGTGGTCAAATCTGGGGTCAGGTTAGTTCGATGACGGAGTGACCCCCAAATGTCCCTTAACGACTCAAAAATCCGCAACTTAAAACCATCCGCAAAACCCTTCAAAGTTTCTGATTCTAACGGTCTGTACCTTCTTATCAAACCAGGCGGCTCACGTCACTGGTATCTTAAATATCGTATAAACGGCAAAGAATCCCGCATTGCACTGGGTGCCTATCCTGCCGTCTCCCTGTCTGATGCCCGCCAGCAGCGCGAAGGTATCCGTAAGATGCTGGCGCTGAACATCAACCCGGCACAGCAGAGGGCTGCTGAACGCAGAGCCTGCACACCAGAGAAGGTGTTTAAAACAGTGGCGCTGGCATGGCATAAAAACAATAAAAAGTGGTCGCAGAACACCGCTGACCGTCTGCTTGCCAGCATGAACAACCATATCTTTCCTGTAATTGGTCATCTGTCCGTCACGGAGCTTAAACCCCATCATTTCATTGACCTGCTGAAAGGTATTGAGGAAAAGGGCCTGCTGGAAGTCGCGTCCCGCACGCGGCAGCACCTCAGTAACATCATGCGCCATGCGGTCCATCAGGGATTTATCGACACCAACCCGGCAGCAAATCTTGATGGCGTGACGGCTCCCCCCATGAGACACCACTATCCCGCCCTGCCGCTGGAGCGGCTGCCTGAATTGATTGAACACATTGAAGCATATCATCAGGGCCGTGAACTGACCCGGCTTGCTGTCCTGCTGACGCTGCATCTGTTCATTCGCTCCAGTGAGCTGCGCTTTGCACGCTGGTCAGAAATTGATTTCATAAACAGAATTTGGACGATACCCGCCACACGCGAAGCCATTGTGGGTGTGCGTTATTCAGGGCGCGGTGCAAAAATGCGCACTGCTCATATCGTGCCCCTCTCACAGCAGGCTATAGCTATTCTGAAACGGATTAAGGAAATATCCGGGGCTTACGAACTGGTCTTCCCCGGCGACCATAACCCGTACAGGCCGATGTGCGAAAACGCGGTTAATAAAGCACTGCGCCTTATGGGATTCGACACGAAACAGGACATCTGCGGACATGGCTTTCGGGCAATGGCATGCAGTGCCCTGATGGAGTCTGGCTTATGGTCGCAGGATGCAGTGGAACGCCAGATGAGTCACCAGGAGCGCAACACCGTGCGTCTGGCTTACATTCATAAGGCTGAGCATCTGGAAGCCCGCAAGGCGATGATGCAGTGGTGGTCAGATTATATCGATACATGCCGGGTCGCATACGTACCACCTTTTAACACAGGGCGGGATAAAAACAACGAAGCTGCATGACCAATAACAAAAAGCTGTATCAGCATACCCTGGTACGGCTTTATTCATTTCTGATGGCTTGCCAACCCCTCCACCCCGACCCGTCGCTGCCTGTAGAAAGCTGTTACACAACAACAACACGCTTGCGCCGTCAGCCCTGGCGTGCCATTTCATTTGAGAGCAAGGATCATCCCTACTGCCCCAGCGACGAGAACGGTATCAATGAGAAGCTCGAACGTATGCGTCTGGAGTTTCTGGACGAGACGTTTCGCAATCATCGAACCGACGAACAATGCGATGCCGATGGCAAGTCCATGTGTGAGGACAGGCTGCGCGAGTGCGCCCGATATACCGAACGTAGCTAGCTTGCCAGCGTAGAGCAGGATTGCGCTTGCCGCCTCTGATCCCAAAAATACGCCTCCACTCATTCCGTACCCGGTAAATACCGGCACGCTGAGCGGCCCGGTGGACAGCACGAATCCGGTCAGAAACCCGACAATCGCCCCGGCAAAACTCATGTGCCAGAGATTCAAGTGGAGGTTCGATCGTCTGATGAGACGGCGCAGCGGGATCATCGCAAGGAAGAAAGCTGCCAGGAATACCTCCACTGTGCCAGGAGAAATCGTAAGTAACGTGTGCGCCCCGAGAACAGCCGCAGGAACTCCCGCCAACGAATAGGCAAACACCGGTCGCCAACGAATCTCATGCCACCAGACAATCACCCGTCCGATGTTGCCGAAAAGGGAGGCGATCGCCATAACAGGCACAGCAATCCGTGGCCCGTACGTGGCGACGAGGACGGGCAGCATGATTAACGACGAGCCAGTGCCGACGACACCGCTGAGTACTCCGGCACCGAGAGCGACGAAGAAGAGAAGTAAGAGTGCAATCATCGGCTTTAAGATCAACCAGGGCCATCGCTCGAAGCCGCAAGAAGCGGTACCAGGATGTCGCTGATCGGCGTTGGAATGCTGTGAACCCGGCCGCGACGCGCAATGACGCCGTTGCGGATATCCCATTCAAGCGGTCGGCCAGCTTCTCGATCCGTGAGAATGGAGGTGCTCATGTCTGCAGGAGCCGCCCGGAACTTATCGAGGATCTCCTGCGGCACTTCGTCTCCGAGTTCAGCGCCCTCTGCACGTGCCACGGCCAGGCATTCCTGCAGATAAGCCAGCGTAAGCCTGGCGATATCAGCACGGCCAAACATGCCTGAGCGGCGGTGCGTGAGTGCCATGAGTCCAGCCACCGCATTCTGCATCAGCTTGCGCCAGGCCAGGGAGCTGAAATTCGCGGCCAGATCTACGGAGCACCACGTGCCTTGCAGCGCTGCGGCCACTACACGGGAAGCTGGTGCGTCTGGCACGCTGAGGCGCGCCTCACCACGCAAGCGTACCGAGCCATCGGACTGCGCTTGAGCAGGGAACCACACGACAGCGGGAACGATCTGTCCGGGCAGAGAGTACGTAGCGAGCCTGTCCAACTGTTCGACCCCATTCTGGAGCACGCATATAACCGTCTCCGGGCCAGTCAACGCCCTGAGCCATTCTGCTGCCGCGTCGATTTGTGTGGACTTGACTGCCAGAAAGATAAGATCAACCGTGCGAGTGATTTGTGCCGGATTCGTCTGTACCGGACCGGGTACGGTGATAAAGCGGTTGCCATCTTGCAAGGTCAGGCGATCGCGGGGAGTACGTCCACACAGCAATGGTGTGCGGCCGACTTCGTGTAACGCCGCCGCGACTGTTGTGCCGATGGCACCTGGACCTAAAACAGCAACAACTGTATTGATTTCAGTGTTCATGAATGTGGACTCCTTGCAACAGAATCTAATTACGTGGTGGTTGTGCCCTTCCCAAAGGACATGTAATATATTACATATGAATAAAGAAAATGGTAATAGAATTTCAGAAGGTGAGCAGCGGTTACAGCAATGGCTTGGCAGCATTCACGCCCGAAGCGGCGACCTCGCTGCAAGTGAGGCTAAAGTTGTCGATCTCCTGCTTGTCGATCCTTTATTTGTCGGTACAAGCACGGCAGCACAGGTTGCCACCCGTGCTGGTGTATCACCGCCGACAGTAATACGCGCTGCACGAGCGATCGGGTTCACCGGGTTCACTGAACTTAAGATAGAGATTGCCCGGGCTCGTGGCACTGCCCAATTCTTTGCCCCGCCTGAAGTTCTTACAGCGGATGCGACGCTGGCATCAGTGCTGGAAACATCAATTCGTGCTGGTGTAGACGCACTGACTGCGCTCAGCGGTGCTATCGAAATCTCCGCACTTGATGAGGCGGTCGATTTAATCCAGAGCGCACGCCAGGTATTTGCATTTGGTGCTGGTCCCTCTGCGACGGTTGCCGCTGATGCGGTCTTTCGTTTGCGGACGGCGGGTGTGATAACCGTCAGTATCCAGGATTATTTATCAGCGATGATTGCTGCTCGTCTACTCGGTCCAGGCGATGTCATCATCGTCGTCAGTTCAACAGGGCGCACATCATCCACACTCTCCATCGCTGATGCAGCATCCTCGGCAGGAGCATCGCTTATTGCAATAACTAACCAGTACGATACCCCACTGGCGACACTCGCCAACGTTTCGCTCGTTGTTGGCGGAATGCCACTCCCGGCACAGATGGCCGCTGCCGGGAGTCGACTGGCCCAGCTCGTCGTTATTGATACGCTGGTCGCTGCTCTCACTCTGCGGGATAAAGAACAAAGTCGCCGGGCTGAACGGGCGGGTATTGATTTGCCCGATATGTCCTGATGCAGTTCAGCACGGTAGCAATGATTCTTACTGCTGCGGTAGCTCATGCAGTATGGAATATAGCCTCAAAATACAAGAGGGAAGACACTCTTGTGTTCGTCTGGGCGTACAGCTGTGCCTCATCATTGCTGTGGGTCCCGTTCAGCCTCATTCTGATAGTTGAGGGACAACAGGAACTCGACTGGAGACTCGCTGTCGGCGCAGTTATCTCGTCTGCACTTCATATCGCTTATTCTCTAATCTTGCAGGCTGGCTACGAGCGCGCCGAACTGGGTGTTGTTTATCCGATTGCCCGAGGAAGTGGACCAGTTCTGACGATACTGTTTGCAACCCTTCTCATGGGAGAACGGATTTCACCAGGCGCTTTACTCGGCGCTTTTATCGTTATCGCTGGTATTTTCGTTGTCACCGGCAATCCGTTCAGGAGCGGAAGCCGACCACTACAGGGAATGCTTTGGGGGGCAGCGACAGGCACCGCCATCGCTGGCTATACACTCTGGGACGGTTATTCGGTAATCTCTCTGCACCTGGATCCAGTGCGCTACTACGCCAGCACACTCCTGCTACAGAGTCTGATTCTTACCCCTGGTGCGATGCGGCGACGAAATCGCATTCCAACTGCTGTACGTGTGGATATCATCCCAATCCTTATCATTGCTGTATGCTCTCCCCTTGCCTATATCCTTGTACTGACAGCCATGCAGAGCATGCCACTGGCACTCGTCGCTCCTCTCAGGGAAACATCCATTATTGTCGGCTCCCTTCTTTCGTACTGGCTTTTTCGTGAAAATCATCTGGCACGCCGGATTGCCGGTGCAGTGGTGGTGCTGACCGGCATCGCAATAATTAGCCTTTGATCGCTTCGTTGGATGCCAATCGTCGTCTTATTGTCAGCGTGGATCGTTCGTCGAAGTTCAGTTTTCATCACCAGCTTGATCGCAAAGCTATGCCACATAGCACTATTGGCTTTATAATCATTAACGGTAAAAGTGGTATTGAATAGTTATACGCCGATGCAGCACATTCAACATGTAGCCTGATTCTGATGACCACTTTCGTTAGAAATGGCTTACTCCATACCGAGAGTTCGTGATGCTCAAAACAGAAGATCTCAACACCATGATATCAATTGATGAGATTCACTTTGCTGACTGGCAAATCTGGCCACAGCTAAGGATTCTGTTACATCGGGGTAAGCCAGTAAGAATTTCTGCCAGAGCTTTTGATGTTCTGGTTGTTCTGGTGAGTGCTGGAGGTAAAGCGGTAAGTAAAGAATCTTTACTTACTCAAGTGTGGGGAAATGAAATCGTCGAAGAAAATAATCTTCAGGCACAAATTTCTGCTATACGCCGCATACTGGGACATGACCGCCATCTACTGATTACTGAATTTGGTTGTGGTTATCGCTTTAATATCAACAAATTGCCAACTGAACCGCTCTCTAAATCAGAAATACCTGAGCCCGCTGTTACCCCTTTTCTCGCATCGATTCTGGGGCGTGATAAAGCTGTGCAGGAATTATGCACCTTATTGGATCAATACCGTCTGGTGACGGTTACAGGCTCAGGGGGCGTGGGTAAGACTCGTTTGGCATGGGAAGTCGTCAGCCTTACACACTCGCATTTTCCTGATGGAATATGTGTGGCTGAACTGGCGCATATCACCGAAGCATCCAGCTTGCTATCTGTTATTTCACAAGCGCTCCATCTTCCATTAGCTGCCATTCATAATGATGCCGATTTACGGCAACAGCTTGCACGGCGTCGATGTTTACTGCTGATTGATAACTGTGAACATGTAATTAGTGAACTGGAACCAGTGATTACGTTGCTCCTGCGCCTGGCTCCCCATATAAAACTGTTGTTGACCAGCCAGGTAGCGTTACAGGTTGCCGGCGAGCAACAATATCTACTACCGCCATTACAAGTTCCTGAGAGCGAAGAGGCTGATACCCACGAGTTACTGACTTTTGACAGTGTCCGCCTCTTTATCGAACGTGGGCAGGCCAACCGACATAATTTCCATCCATCAGCCAGCGAACTGTCGTTGATTGGCGAGTTATGCCGTCATCTTGACGGTCTGCCGTTGGCGATTGAACTTGCGGCCTCCCGTCTGCCAGTCATGAGTGTCAAAGAGATCTATAGCCGACTGGAAGACCGTTTCCAGCTATTGAGCAATACGCACAGCTCTCTGGTGCCCAGACATCAGAAAATACTGACCACGCTGGAGTGGACTTATCAGTTACTCAACACTCGTGAACAAAGATTATTTTGCTCTCTGGGGATCTATACCGATATGTTCAGTGTGAAATCAGTAAGTGACCTTCTGCTGATTAAAGACAAGCATCGCTGGCAGGTTGTTGACGATCTGCAAAGATTGCTGTCTTTATCCCTGATTCAGGTCAGTACTCAGGTACCAGAGACCCGTTTCCGCCTGCTGGAAACCATGCGCCAGTTCGCATGCGATAAACTCAGGCAACAGGGTGAATATACTGTTCTTGAAGCCCGTTTTACCGGTTATTATAAAGTTCTGGTAGAAGAGGCCCAAGGTGATTGGTTTATGCTGCCAACGGGACAGTGGCGTGAACGTTATAGCCATATGCTTAATGATTTGCGGAGCATATTACAGCAAACGTTGGCTGAAGGGGCCGCTCCCTCTAAGGGGCTTGAGATCTTACAAGCGATGACCCCTTTTTGGATTGAATATTCACTCTACGATGAATGTCAGCGCCATATCTATCCTTTGCTTTATGAAAATACTTCTCGGGTAGTATTAACGCTACGCCAGAGAATGAATCTCAGCGCTGTAGCAGGTAAGGCGTCAACCTGGGCAAAAGGCCCTACGCCTGAAACACATTCAGCCTGGAAAACCGCGCTTGCACTTGCAGAAAAGCTCGACGACAAAGAAATACGTTTACAGGCTCATTACGGATTATGGTTGTATTATCTGCGTACTGGCGAGTTGGATAAAGCGCTTGAGCATGCGCAATCTATGTGCGAGCTGGCACGGTCCATTAGTGACGAGGAGGCGATGGCAACCGGGCTGCGTATTCTCGGTGTATCCCTGCATTTTTTGGGGCGTCATTATGTCGGGCGTGATTATCTCCAGCAATCTCTTGACTGGTATGAACATGGCGAATTAAGTCACTCTTTCCGTTTTGGTCTTGATCAAGAGAGCGCCGGTCAGGCCTTTCTGTCTCGTTTACTCTGGTTACAGGGTGAGTATAAGGCCGCGAAACAGATGGCATGGCGCGGTGTTAAAAAAGCCGCTCGTTTGCAGCATGTCTGTTCTCTTTGCTGTGCACTGGCTGAAGGCGCTTGTATGACAGCAGCACTGGATCGTAATCCGCGTTGGGTTATAAAGGCCGCAAACTGGCTTATTCATCTGGCAAAAAGGCATGATTTATATTTCTGGAAGACATACGGCGAGCTGTTTCTTGTTTGGGCCAAACAGTTCAGTCATACCGATGTTAGTCAAACCACACTGTTTAGCTCGTTGCGGGCGATGGGATTAGATTGGCAATATTCCCCCTTGTTGTCAGAAATTGATACCGGGTTATCGCTGAGAGCCACCCGCCAGGATCATGAAAACTGGTGCACGCCTGAGCTGATGCGTCTTTCTGCCACTCAATTACCTCCTCAGAAGCAACGCCTGCTGTTGGAGAAGGCCCTGGACAAAGCGCGTCAGCAACAGGCTCATGGCTGGGCCCTCCGTATTGCTTATTCATTGGCGACATTGCAGGCTGAAGCCGGGGAAAAATGGGCTGCTAAACAATTGATACAGGACGCTTTACATGATGTTGATGACTCAGACAATGCGACGGATGTAAGAAGTGCTATTGCGCTATGTGCCCGAATAGGGGCCTGAATATTTACGTTTTACGGCTATCAACATCCCCATGATCACGAGTCCGCCCCCTGCTGAAGAAATCAGCGCCCAGCTATGAGTTGTCTCCCATAACCAGGTGGCAGTCAGTGAGCCACATGCTCCGCCAATAAACATAACGCACATAAATAATGTATTAAGACGGTTTCTGGCATCCGGACGCAAAGAATAAATCGTGTGCTGATTAGCTATCAGTACACATTGCTCACCCGCATCCAGTAGTAGAATGCCCACCACCATACCCACAATACTGTTCCATCTCCAAAAAACAGTCCAGGCTAGCAGCATGAGTATCACACCAAAAACAACCATTCGGAATGGTCCCTGACGATCGCTGAAACTTCCCGCCAGAGGCGCACACAGAATACCGATTAACCCCAAAGCAGCTAGGGCGCCGGTTATCCCTGCACCGTAATCGTAGCGATGAGCTAACCAGAAAGGGAGCACGGTCCACAGCACGCTGAAGGAGGCAAACAGCATTGCTTGTGTAAGAGTTGCACCACGCACCTGCGGCTCGTTTTTCCACAGCAGTCCTAATGAACGTAATACCGCCAGATAGTTAAACTTTGGCGTTGACAACGACTGAGTAGGCAAAATGCGTAAGATGAAAAATATAGCCAGCAATGTCATGATCGCGCCGGATAAAAAGACGCCACGCCAGCCGAAATACTGACCAATAAGGCCTCCGATAGCCCGGCCAGCAAGGATACCTGCCAGGACACCGCTCATCACCGTACCAACGGTTTTACCTCGTGCAGAAGTTCTTGAGAGCGAGGCGGCAAGCGGCACTATCTGTTGAGCTACTGTTGCAGCCATCCCGGTAAGGAAGGAGAAGAACACCAACACTGTCGCCGTTGGGGATAACATCATGCCGATCATTGCCAGGAAAAGCACCTGCGCTTGACGCAGGATAAGCCGCTGACGTTCAATATAATCGCCAAGGGGGATCAGAAAGAATAAGCCCACCGCATAGCCTACCTGGGTGACCATGGGGATCAAAGAAACAGCTCCCCATTCATTGGGAAAGGATCCGGCAATTAAATTCAGGACAGATTGATTAAAATAAATATTAGCCACAACAATACAACAAATAATCCCCAGCATAAGAATCCTGGTAGAAGAAAGCTCGTGATTGTCCGAACGCATTGACCACTCCTGGCACTAAACTCAATATTGTCTGGAGTATAAGCAAAGGCGACACCCAACTCTTTGACCGCTTTTTTCAGACATCTGAATTCTGATGCACAAGCTCCTGAAAAAGAGATTTGTTACTAATACTGCTCATGTTATTGACTGTGCTTAACTTGAGGAGCAACAAATGGATTTAAAACTGACTGGAAAAGTGGCTCTGGTAACTGGAGCCCATACCGGAATTGGTTTCAGCATTTGTGAAGAATTGGCCGTGAATGGTGTGCATTTAGTCATGGTGGCCAGACGAGAACCTGAGCTGATTCTTGCTGCGAAAAAAATTTCAGAGAAATACGGTGTTTCGGTGCTGCCTATTGCCGGGGATGTGACTGATCCCAAACTACCTTCTTTAGTGGTTGAACAAGCGGAAAAAGTTTTTCAGCGTATTGATTTACTGGTGAACAATGCCGGAAGAGCCCATGCGGGCACGCTGTTAACCACTTCGGAAGAAGACTGGCAGATAATGACTGAGACCAAATTCTCCGCCATGCGACGTTTTTGTAAGGTAATCATCCCCGGGATGCAGAGACGAAACTGGGGGCGTATTGTCAATATCTCATCCATTGGCGGTATCTACCCTAATCCGCAACTTACCGTCTCACACGCACTGAGCGCCGCTATCAACAACCTGACCCGTAGTTTAGCACTTAGCGTGGCTCCGGATGGCATTCTGGTCAATGCGATCGGAGTGGGTGCTGTCGCGACGGATAACTGGGCGCAGAACATGCTACCGAATGTTCGCAATCGTCGTCCTGAACTGGCTGACAGAACAGACGAAGAGGTAATGGCATTACTGGGTAAAGAGAAAACGCCTGTGGGCCGCTTTGGACTTCCTGAAGATATTGCTGCAATTGCTACGTTCCTACTTTCTGGGAGGAATCAGTTTGTTACTGGACAGACAATTGAAGCATCAGGCGGAGCAGACAGATTTATGTAATGTCTTCCATTCAACTTAAATAATGTTTGAGAATTGAATTAGTTTAACCTGATATTTGTTCTTCTTTTCAATCACTGCGAAATATGAGGCCGGATATGGGGGACTGAAACGCTAAGAAGCCCCCGTATCAATATAATCCAAATATTATAACGTAATAGATCCCGCACCATGAAATTAATTTCACTGGAAAATTCATGGTATTTTTTTTAAAAAACAGAAATAGAGGAAAATCACTATGTCAAAAAAACAAACACTATCAAATACAAACTATAGTTCGCCTGACTGGCTGACTATCCGTGAAGCAGTCGAAGTGATAAATAAAAAAGGACTGAAAATTAAAAAAAAGTGACATTTACAGGCATGCATTACATGGCAGCATTCATCTCTCTATTTACTTTCAGTCGCCAATTACATTACGAAAAATACAGAGATCGAGCTACAAAGTAAGGCTCAGACCATGTGATATGTCATCAATAAATCGTTTATGCCTTCTTGACAAAAAAGCGTTTATTGAAGGACATAATTTTATTGTTAGCACTACTGGCAAATATATCATTCCCACAGAGAGAGTGATTGACACTCTATTGATTGGATATGAATATGTTCTAGTGCAAAAATTACTTTCCCAATCTCTTAAAATACCATTACCTGTAACAGGAGCTATTGATTTTAATCATGGCATAACAGTTAGCTTACAAGGAGAACCATTTCAACTATTCGATAAAATGACATGGGAAGAAAGAATAACACAAAAAATTATGCAACTCCCTAAAAACATTTCACCATATGTACATAAAGAGATATTCTCAAAGAGGATAAATAATTACCTGGGGAAAGAGTATTTCCCGGCTCATATTTTACCTCGGGATGCCTGGTTTGTTATTCGACATGCTGAACTTGATAAAGTCATTGACATCATAACCAATAGCAGAGTGCCCTCATTATCTGCAACGCGAATATCAACACCACTATCTCGTTTTTTCTGGCTGGCCTGTAAAAACAATGAAGTCATCCGTCCATTAATTAGTAAACCGTACAAACTACTATCTATTTTCGAACAATGGGCATCTGACGAAGGCATTACCGACAGGCTCAGTGGTGATACGTTAAAAACTGCACTCGTACGCGGTTCCCCCACATCAATGTCGGATTGACGCAAGTGAATTTTACCAAACCCAAATGTCCGTATTAAGGACTCTAAAATCAGTAATACGGACATAATTAGTTTTTTTGACTCTTTTTTCCTTGTCACCTCAAGGGACATTGTATTTCTGTACTACTGGTATCAATACATATCATCAATTATCAAGCATTAGAAAAGTAAAAGCAAAACAGTACTTAAATGCTCGCAACCACGCATATACATTAAAGCCACTCCTTATTAAAGGAGGGTTTAGTCGAATTGCATAGGTTCGATCGAATCCAAAATGCACGAAATAGATTAACCTTAATTTATCCAATCATTAAATACATACATGGGCTCGTAATTATATTCCAATTAATGAATACGAATTTACTTACCAATACATTACACATGCAAAAACACGAAAGCATACATTGCACAGGAAGACTTAGATTCTTTTCAATGAAATAAATGAGTGATTTCATTTCGTTCAATAAATCTATAACTGAGGTACTAAGACCATGATTACCAGATGAACCCCGTCCATAATCCAGATAGTTACTAAAGATTTAAAAGCTCACCTTATGATACGAGTAATTACCTTACTCCAAAGAAGACTTGCTTTTAATATTTACGGCATTTTTTCTATACCGGTGTGGTGGGACATTATATCTTTTTCGAAATGCCCTGGTTAATGATTGCTGAGAGTCAAAGCCAAATCGCATCGCGATGTTTATCAAAGATTCATTTGTTGTGATAACAGCTTCTAAAATAAGACATAATTTTTTCTCTCTGATAAAACCTCCTAGACTCTGCCCTGTTTCAGAAAAAAACAATCTCTGCAAATGCCATTTTGAATATCCGGACTTGATAGCCACATCATCAATTTTTAGTGGCATCTCTATATTTTTGTTTATCCAAACAATTAAGTCATTTACAAAATCTTTCCTGTTTTTCATAACCGAAACCTCAGAATTACTCTAACAGAAACACATTCTCATCAGGCATATAGATCAAGAGCTGACAATCCCTAAGTTCTGCATAAATCCTCAATAGAGACCATACTTTTTATTATGGTGTGATGGATATACTCGCAGACAGTCCAGCCACCAATTCAATTCCCTCCGGCAATCTGTCAATATGAATCCGAACCGGGATACGCTGCGCGAGCCGCACCCAGCTAAAGGTTGGCTCGACATTAGGCAGGCCAAGCCCCCCGGTCTCGTCATTGTTATCATCTATTCCGCGTCCGATGCTCTCAACATGACCCGTGATCACCGGCTTAAATCCCATCAGCGTAATGTGTGCAGTATTTCCCGTGCGGATATGTTGCAACTTAGTCTCTTCAAAATAGCCAACCACCCAAAAACTATGGGCATCAATGATGGAAACTTTAGTTTCTCCCGCTGTGGCATAGTCACCAGGGCGAAGCCGCAAATGTGTGACATAGCCCGTAACCGGAGACCGAACAATAGCATGCGATAAGTTAAGCTCTGCAAGGTCCAGCGCAGCCAGTGCACCGTGGTAATTAGCCGCAGCGACGCTGGCTGCGCTGGCTGTTTGTTGTAAATCCTCGCTGGAAATTACCCCTTTAATCTGAGAGCGTCGTCTCGCCGCATCCTGGCGCATCAGCATTTCATGACGTTTCGCCTCAACATCAGCCTGTGCGCTGACCACGGCCAACCTCAACCAGTGCGGGTCAATGGAATAGAGCACATCGCCCCGATTAACCCACTGATTATCGCGGACGGCCACATTCAGCACCGGTCCGGAGACATCCGGCGCAATCTGTACCACATCCGCACGAACTCGACCATCGCGGGTCCAGGGGGTTTGCGCATAATGTTTCCAGAGAATAAAAGCCAAAAGCGTAGCCACCGCCACAGCGCTGAGCGTCAGCACGTAGCGGCCCAGTAGAGAAAGTAACGATTTCATTTAAAAAACCCCAGTTCGGTCAGCCCCTGCAGCAGCAGGTAAAAAGTAATAATGAAGACGGAAAAATCGATCATCGGTCTAAAGGGCAAGCGGCGGTAACCCTTGCTGAATGACAAGATATGTACGATAAATAGCGTACATGTCAGTGCAATGAGGGCAATTACCAACAGACCGGGTACAAAAACGCCCTCAATATTGAAATCATTGATCATTAGCAGGCTCCATTTTCTGAACGCTTAATGCGCAGTAAAGATCAACCAGTTGATCGACATAATGTCGCGATAGTTCATCTGTTACGCTCAAGCTGCGCTCAGTCAGAATGGCGATCCGTTGAAGTAAGGTGTCAATATCTGTCGAGTGTGTAAGAAGGGTGAGTACTTCTTTTATTTCTTTGTTCGCATGCGCATCACATCGGCGTAATCGCATTACACACAGCCCTATACGCAGGGCGTACAACAAATGATGTGCCCGTTCCGGTGACTGTCCGCTGCGCTGCAAACGCGGCAGTATCAACGCAGCCCGATCGATCATCAGGTTGATCCAGAGAGTTTCATCAGTATTCAGCACACCTTTCACGCTGCGGTTAATATCGCGCTGACATAATTGAAGCAGGCGATTTATTGCCGCATCTGCCTGTACAGTTTGCAGAAAGCCCATGCTGAATACCGCAAAGCCAGTTGCAGAAAATAGTGCGATTGCGGTATTCACCGCCACGGCAAAATCCCCGCTGTAGTGGGCACCCAGCTCGCACAAAATAGGCAGCGTCAGTGTGATCCCCATCGCCATAAACGTGGTAGGCGGTCTGGCCTGGAGCGATCCAGCCAGCAGATAGATCGGAGCTAAAACCGTTACCAGCACGATAAAATCACTGACTTGTGGTAGTAGAACGAAACTGTAGATCAGGCTTATCACAACGCCCCAGAAGGAGCCGATAATGTATTTCACAATATGCGGGGCAGGCGTATCGAAGCCGCCAAACAGTGTGCAACAAACGCCAAGGATAGAAACCGCCGTACCGCCATCAGGCCATGCCGAGAAAATCCACACCATGCAGCCGCTCAGAATGATGGTGAAAGCGCCCAGAGCGGTGCGGGCAGCAGTGAGAGAATCGCGGTGGAATACATACCCTCTCACGGTATTCTTTTCCGATTGCGCAGGCGTCTGCTTCGCGTGATGAATGGCGTCCGAAAGACGATAGCACTGCTGCACAAGGACAATGGCCTCTAACAGGTAGCGCATAAAACTTACACGCAGCGCTTCTTCAAGCGTCAGCTCATACACTGAATAGCGCTGCAGTAATTTTTCACTGCTTTTTTTGAGCGCTTCACCCTCGCTTTTGAATTTTCCTTCATCTTTGCAGGCCAACCAGACCTCAACATCACCCAGCAGAATTTGCACATCGACAGGTATCGTCGCTATCAGCGCTAAACGGTCGCGTAACTCACAGTTAACAATGACTAATCGCGCAAGCCTGTCATGAAGCCTTTTTCTCGCTTGCCGGACCGGTACAGAGAACGCAAAATCATAAGGGACATGATGGCTGATACCCTGCAGGAACTGTAATGCCAGTGCCATATGCAGCGGCCCGGAAGCAGCGTCGGGTTTGCCTGCTAAAGTCTCTGCGATACGCTGTCGCGCCGCGAGTAGCGTCTGCGACAATTTACTGTTGAACTGGCCTGAGATGCGCGCGGGCAATACATAGCGATGAATAAGTGCCGCGCAGAAGATACCGATCATGATTTCCTGTATCCGAGTGATAGCGATGTCAAAAATCGCGCCAGGATCGGATACCGCAGGGAAGCCAATCAGACTCGCAGTGTAACCAGCCAGGACAAAACCATAGGCCCGGGGCGTGCGTTCCAGCAAGGATAAATAGAGGCAGAAGGTAATCCAGCCTGTCAATATCACGCTGCAAAATACGGAGGAATTCGCGAACGTGGGTACAATTAATACCGTTATGCCCGCGCCGACTACCGTTCCCACCAGACGATACAGACTTCTGCTCAGCGATGCTCCGACGGAGGTTTGGGAAACAATATACACGGTGATAATTGCCCAGGAAGGCCGCTCCAGGCCAATTGACAGTGCAATGTAGTATGCGAGCATCGCTGCGGCAAAACTCTTCGCGGAATAGAGCAGAGCGTTCGCATCATTCAGTAGTGAAGGAGAAGCCATACCGCGAAGACGTTGGCATATCGTGTGTAAAAAATGAAAGTAACTCGCGTTAATTTTTTTCATGCCGGAAATTATTACCGGCTTGCATATCCACTTAAATACTCTATTCTGTCAAAAAACACCTAAATGTTGCCAATCTATGTTACCCCCACTCGCCAATACGCTGTTTGATCCGGATGCCACCCCCTGTCCCGCAGTCGCGCGTCATCTGGATTTTGTCGATTACGCGGCCGAAGTGCCTGTGCATACGCACCGCAAAGGGCAATTGATTATTGCCCTCTATGGGGCGGTCATTTGTCGCGCCGAAAATGATATCTGGATCGTGCCGCCTGATTGTGCCGTCTGGATCCCTGGGGGAGTGCCGCACAGCGCCAAAGCTACCTGGAATGCGCATCTCAACTATCTGTTTATCGAACCCGGAGCCGCCGCGTTGCCGGAGCGATGCTGTACTCTGGCAATTTCCAGTCTGATTAAAGAACTTGTTGCCCGTTTAACCCGCGAGGGCGTCGGATACCCACCAGAAAGCCATCTCGCCAGACTGACCAGAGTAACACTTGATGAATTAGCCACCATGCCTCAGCAGAAACTGAGCCTCCCTGTGTCGTCGCATCCTAAAATCCGCGCCATGGCCGATGCTCTGGTCAGTCAACCTGATGACCGAAGCACATTCAAAACATGGGCAAAAAGACTGGCGCTTAGCGAGCGTTCTCTCGCGCGTTTAATGCTGCGCGAAACCGGGTTGACGTTCGGACGCTGGCGTCAGCAACTGCAACTGATAATTGCTCTCCGGGAACTGGCTAGCGGCGTTTCGGTTCAGAATGTTGCAGCTAATCTGGGGTATGAATCGGTTAATGCGTTTATCACCATGTTCAAAAAAACAATGGGAAGTACACCCGCGCACTATTTTGCCGAACGGAAAACAAGCGCACACTTAACCGATATTTAGCGACATCAGGTTATCCAAAAAACCATAGGTGAGTCATAGAGCTGCCATATCCGTCTCCCTGTGCGGGGGATCACACTACAGAATCTTTACGGCATGGAACCTCCAGCCAAGACTATATTGCCTCAGCCGCCTTAACGATAACAAGAATCAAAGGACTTTATTATATCTGTTGGATCGGTCTATACATGATCGGGAAGCACAATCAATTCAGCATTGTGTTAAGGAAGTAGTTGAGCATATATGTTTCGACCACACAGAACACTTCTATGGCGATGCTTCATAGCGCATTACCGCCAGAGTGGTAACGCCCCCCCTGACTGAAATTCACAATGAATGTATTTAACCGCATCTTTTTATTGTCCTCATTATCACGCTAAGTCATGACACCATTGCACCAGCGAAACGCTGAAAACTACACAGCAGCACAACTATCCTTCTCCACATCCTTATACAACTAATAACTTATTATTTATTCACTACAAAACCGTACTAAGGATCTTCCCATCAGTAATAAGGTGCTATCGGCTTTTCCTAAGCTTACTGCTGTGTTCTTTTATTTTCTCTGGACATGCACCAGTCATTCCACAATAGGAGAATACAATGACATCACATCAGTTATTACGTTTAAAACAGGTCGAAGAAAAAACCGGTTTGAAACGCTCTCAAATTTACCTGTATATGAAAAATGGAACCTTTCCACGTTCAATAAAAATTGGCCCGGCCAGTGTGGCCTGGCTCGAATCGGAAATTGATGAATGGATCAGCCTTAAATTGGCCGGACGTTCAAACAGTTAAAAATGTCCGTTTATTTGCTCAACTTTTCCATATAGATTGAGGAGATAACAGAATGATTCCATTAATTAATTACACCATCTTAACTGATGCGTTGCACGCTCTGAAAGTTGGGGATATTCGTCACTGCGAGTCCCTCGGATTCACTTTCGACGAAATGAATGCTCTTAATCAGTTATCACTCGATGAACTGTTTGCTGTCAGCCGGGCGACGGCTCCCTTTGTTTCGGTCAGTGTCCGCCATGATGTCCTGCATCATTTACTGGCGCAGGCCCGACAGGAATACCGACAACAGCAGCAGATTAACCGGGCTATCCGGCTGGGCGGTTCTATCGCGTTGCTCAACCACTACTTTGGCTTGACGTCTAATGATGTCTGCCTTCGCCGACGGCTGCTTGGTGTCAGCGTGCCATATGGACGTACACCTGAGCCGGATGAAGAGACAGATGCCGAGATCTGGCGGCAATGGCAGAAGTGCCGGGTGGAAAGCCTTGAATCCCCCGACGCGCTGATGGCCATGATGCAGGTTACTGAACTCCTGCTACCAAGTTCCCTGGGACTATCACTCACCATGGTATGGAGACGTATCACGCTTTGTGAAAAGGAAGTTGCCGCTAACAGGAGGGCACCACATGCCGGATGAGATCGATCGCGATCAGGAATTTAATGAGCAGCGCCTGGAGGAGATGATTGAACAGAGTCGTTTTAAGCCGGGGTCGACACCATCATTATTTCACTGTCGTGTATGTGGTAAACCCATTCCAGAAAAGCGACGGCAAGCACTGCCGGGTGTAACCACCTGTACGGAATGTCAGGAAAAACTTGAACGTAGTAGCCGCTGACAGGATAAAAAGGACGTGTAGAGATGTTATATCTCTGCATGTCTTTATTATTCACGGTGAATGTTAATACCACTCTCTCGTGTTTTTTAAATCCTCATTATTCTCACTGCATCTTAAATACTCCACTATTTTTCTCTCTTCTTTTTGTTTTGAGTTTCTCATTTATATCCCTCACCAGATATTCGAATCTGAGAACGCCATTACAGCATTAGTCGCCCCTATGGACATTAATTCGTCCTGACAGGGTATTGCTCTTTAACAAAATGGATCGGGCTGTCACGTAACCACAATTCAGGGTGCCGCTGAATGTTCTCGCTGACCCGTTAAAACCGGAATGCAGAACCGGGATGTGACTGGTTTATTTCATTTACTGTTTTTGATCAAAGGAAATTCCATGAGAAAACCCGTTTATCACGTGTTTGTCACCCAGGAAAGTCAGCCCGATGCTCAGGGTGACAAAAACACGTACTGGACAAAGGTTGGTGTGGCCTTCGCGCACAACGGCAAACCCGGTCTGAATATCGTGCTGATACCTGGTATTGCGGTTTCCGGCAGGCTGGTACTGCTCGAACCGAGAGAAGAAAGCGACATTTCACAGGATGCCGCTGCCACTTAATCCATTTTCTCTTCTTCTCACCCGGCGGCGTACTTTTCTGTAAGCCGCCGGTCTCTCTGTTGCGAGGCCAGCATGCTTTCCACCACTGCCTTTCTGGCACTGGCGGTGCAGTGCGCCGCCAGTATTCACCCGTCCACGTCACTTGATGTCGCACGGGTCGAATCCGGCTTCCACCCCTACGCCATTGCTGAAATCCTGCCAGACAGCCGGGGCGTGATTTCACATTTCCCCTCGAGCCTGCCGGAGGCGATCCTCCTTACCAGACAGCTGGCTGCACAGGGCCGACGCTATTCGGTCGGCCTGATGCAAATCACCAGCATCAATTTCCGCCATTACGGCGTCACGGCCAGCGACCTGCTTAACCCTTGCATCAATCTGTCGGTATTTGAGCGCATTCTCGCCGACTGTTACCGGCGCGGCGGAACACTGAAACGGGCGCTCAGTTGTTACTACTCCGGCAACTTTGAAACCGGCCAGCGGCCGGAATCCGCCTTTAACCAGACCAGCTACGTGCAGCGCATTGGCTATGTCGTCCCGTCCACGCGGAAAGACCGGCAGCGTGCCCCTGACCGGAACGCACAGCCGTCTGTCCGTTATCCCGCCGTTGTGCTGCGCGGCGAGCCTGCCGGTGCCACTGCGCCGATCCTGACTTCCCTGCATTATCCCGGTTCCGTCATTCGCGGCGCTATCCCTGTTATCCCTGATGAGGAGAAATGATCATGCGTAAACGCCGTTACTCCGCTGTTGTTTCCGTGCTGCTGTCTTCCCCGGTGCTGGCGGCGGACAGTGGTTTTAACAAGGCCAATGAAACACTGAGCAATACCTCGACCGGCCTGCTGGGACTGGCCGCCGTCACCATCACGCTGGCGACCATGTGGGTGGGCTACAAGGTGCTGTTCGACGGCAAGAGCCTGCACGACATGCGTAACGTCATCATCGGCGCGATCCTGATTGTCGGTGCATCCGGCTTCGGTGCCTACTGGGCGTCATAAGGGAGGCAACGATGGCTACGCTGAATAAAGCGCTTACGCGGCCTGCCGCCATTATGGGTATTCCTCTTGTGCCGTTCGTTCTTGTCAGCGGGGCCATCGTCCTGCTGGCGGTCTATGTCAGCTATTACCTGGCGGTTCTGCTCATTCCTGCCTGGGCGGAAATGAAAAATAAAGCCCGAAAGGATATTCATTATTTCAGCCTGCTCTGGCTGGCGTTTAAAACCCGTGGACGGCTTTTCACCAATACCCATTTTGGCGCGAATGCCCTTCTGGCAAACCAGTACGATAATGTTGATGTCTCGGAGTTTATTCAGAAAATGAAATTAAACGAGCGTATTACGCTGGATAAATATATTCCGTATTCCTCCCATATTCACCCCTACGTCATCAGAAATCGTCACCGTGATTTTGTTGCCACCTGGGAGCTGGGCGGCACAGTCTTTGAATGTGAAGACGAACATCACCTGACCCTGATGGCCACGCACCTGAATAACGTTATTCGTTCGTATGAGGGGCTGCCGGTAACATTCTATATTCACCGGCTCCGTGAAAAATACCATGATACTTTTGAAGCCCGTTCGGGTATTCCCTTTTCCGATGAGGTAACACGGCGGTATTACCAGCCGGTAAAAGAAAAACCGTTCTGGCGGCACCGGCTGTTTTTTACCGTCTGCTACGCGCCGTTCTCTGCGATTGAGAAAAAAACCATGAAAGCGCAGCCGCCCGGTAAACGCCAGCCAGCACTGGAGGACGCGCTCAAAATCATGCTGGAATACCGCGACGCGCTGGAGTCTGCGTTATCCCGCTATATGGCAATGCCGCTGGGGATATATGAAGAAAACGAGCGGGTGTATTCCTCACAACTGGCGTTCTTTCATCGTCTGCTTACCGGCCAGTGGCAGAAAGTGGCCGTAACGCGCTCACCATTTTATGAAACGTTAAGCACGCCGGACGTGTTTTTCACCACCGACACTGGTGAATGCCAGACGGTCAGCGGTTCCCGCTTCTTCCGCAGCCTTGAGATTAAGGATTATTCCCCGGAAACCCATACTGGTATGCTGGATGCGCTGCTGTACGCCGAAAGCGAGTATGTTCTGACGCAGTCCTTTACCTGCATGGCACGGGATGAAGCGCAGGATCATATCCGGCTGGCGGAAAAACGGCTGAACTCAGCGGACGACGACGCGATTTCCCAGCGCGAAGAGCTGATTGTCCTGCGCGACCTGCTCCAGTCCGGGCATGTGTCGTGCGGTAAATTCCACTTTTCCCTGCTGATCTCCTCAGACAGTGCCGGGCAGGTGGTGAAGGACACTAACGTTCTGGCCCAGCCCTTCGCCGATCTGGGTATTATGACGACGCTCTCCACCCTGTCACTGCCCGCCGCATATCTGGCGCAACTGCCGGGCGTCTATACGCTGCGTCCCCGACTGGTGGCCGTCAGCAGCCAGAATTTTGCCGATATGGCCTGCCTGCATAACTTCCATCCCCACAAACGCAGCGGCAATCCGTGGGGGGAAGCCATCGCCATCCTCACATCGCCCGGCGGTGGCGGGTATTACCTGAACCTTCACGACAGCCAGGCCGGACGGGATGACACCGGTGAGAAAACGCCGGGAAATACGGCGATTATCGGGAAAACCGGCTCCGGCAAAACCCTGCTGATGACCATCCTGCAACAACTGATGCAGAAGTACCGTAACCCGGCGTCGTTTGCGCCTTCTGCCACCCTCAAACGGCTGACCACGGTGTATTTCGATAAGGACCGGGCGGCGGAGATGGCGATCCGCCAGGCGGGCGGGCGTTATTTCCGCATCCGTACCGGCGAGCCCACCGGCTTCAACCCGTTTGCGCTGGAGCCAACCCGCCGGAACATCAGTTTCATCAAACGGCTGGTGCGCATGCTGTGCCGCCGCAACGGTAAGCCGCTCGATCCGCGCGATGAGGAGCGGATCAGTGCCGCCGTTGACACCATCATGCTGGACTATCCGCCGGAGTACCGCCGGTTCGGGATCACCCGGCTGCTGGAAGTGCTGCCGGAGCCGCCGACCACAGACGCCCGCACCAACGGGCTGCGTATCCGCCTGAAACAGTGGGCACAGGGGGGCGAGTTCGGCTGGGTGTTTGATAACGAGGCTGATACTTTCACCATCAGCGATGTCGATAACGTTGGTATCGACGGCACCGAATTTCTGGATGATGACGATATTCGCGGCCCCGTGACCTTTTACCTGCTGTATCGCGTGACCAGCCTGCTGGACGGTCGCCGCCTGGTGATGTTTATGGATGAGTTCTGGCGCTGGCTGTCCGATGTCGAATTTTCCCGCTTCTCACTCAATATGCTGAAAGTCATCCGCAAGCTGAACGGTATCTTCATCCCGGCAACACAGTCACCGGATGAAATCGTCAGACACCCCATCGCCCCGGCGATTATTGAGCAGTGCGGTACCCAGATTTTCCTCGCCAATCCGAAAGCCAGCTATGCGAATTACGTGGAGAAAATGAAAGTGCCGGACAGCGTTTATGAGACGGTCCGAAACCTTGATCCGGGCGAGCATTATATGGTCATCCTGAAAACACCGTTGCAGGCCGGAGAAACCCGCCCGTTTGTGGCAATGGCGAAAATGGATTTGTCCGGACTGGGTAAACTCACCCGGCTTCTCAGCGGCAGTGAGGACAACCTGAAAATATTCGATGCCATTTATCAGGACGGTATGCGACCTGATGAATGGAAAGACGCTTTCCTTGAGCGGGCCATCTGACAGTAGACCGGAGGTAATATTAATGCGTACCCGGGATCACCTTCTGGCATTATCGTTATTTTTCTCGACGCAGGCGTTCAGTGCCGGAATACCGGTTTTCGACGCCGTGCAGAATACCGAATCCATTAACCAGTGGATGCAGAAATTACAGCAATGGGAGGATACGGTTACCCATTATAAAAGTGAACTTGATGCGTATAAAAAACAGTTAGCCACTGCAACCGGCGTACGGGATATTCAGGGTTTTCTCAGTGATGCCCGGAGCCTGAAAACCGATATTGATAATCTCCGTAAGAGCGGTATTTCACTGGATGATCTGCTGACCACGAAAAACAGTTCATATTCTGCTGAACTGCAAAACCTTTACAGCAAATACAAATCGTTCAGCGTATGCAGCGAGGAACAGGAAGGAATAAAGTCTCAGGCCCTGGCCGAAAGTTGCAAACAGATAATCCTTAATCAGGCAATGGCGATTGAGAATACCACTGACGTTGAAAACAGGATCAACAGCACACTCAGCGATATATCAGACTTATCTGACCGTATATCGAATGCGCAGGACTCGAAAGAGTCTCAGGATCTGGCTAACGCCATTGCGGCGAAAAGCGTACAGTTAAATGCGCTGACGAATCAGTGGGAGATGTCTGTCAGACAGGCTGAACAGCGAACGACATTGCTGGAACAGCAAAGACAGAAAGCCTTTGAACAGCAGCAGCTAACGGCACCTGTTGCTGACCTTAATAATTTTTAAGGAGGTTATTCGTGCTCAGATCCTTATTCACCTTATGCACACTCTCAGGCGTGATATTACTGTCCGGCTGCAAGGAAACCAAATCCGAAGCCTGGTATAAGCAGCATCCTGACGAAACTTATGCGGTTTATATGCAATGCCTGAAGGATGGCGAGGCAAGCGATAACTGCGAATTTGCCCACCGGGCAGCACTTATGTTTGCACAGGAAGGCCAGACCGGGGTTAAGGAGAAATTCGGGGCGATATTTCAGCAGGAAGCTGAAAAACGAAATGCAGTGACACAGTAATTTCTCCTCCAGCAAAACAGGGAATCCTCCCTGTTTTCTATTTCCTTTCTTTATATATCAGGTGAGGCACCATGTCCGGTGGTATTTTTGTGGGTATGGACAAAAACATCATGGATGGACTGAATGCCGTACTGGAAGGCCAGTCTTCCACTTACGGCACGATGATCAGCGTCATCATCGTCAGCTCTTTTACCTTATTTATTCTCTATCGCGGTTATCAGACGTTGGCTGGCAAACTCCGGACCCCGGTAGAAGATGTCGCCTGGGATGTGGGGCGAATGTTGCTGATCACCACCTTTGCATTAAACCGGGATGGCTGGCTGGATTTGGCGGTAGCGGCTATCCAGGGACTCAAAGACGGTATCAGCGGCGATCATAACGTCTGGGCGCTGCTCGATACCGTCTGGGAAAAGGCACAGGCGCTGGGGCAAAAGTTATTTAATATGGACACCTCAACTTACGTCAAACTGAATGGCGGCCTTGCTGAAGTCCTAGTATGGGGTGGCGCAATCGTCTTGCTACTGGCTGCAACCTTTGCCAACCTGCTCGCCGAAATCACCATCCTGTTAATGACGACCACCGCGCCGCTCTTTATTTTCTGCCTACTGTACGGTTTTCTTAAGCCGATGTTTGATAACTGGCTGAAAACGATTTTCGCGGCAATATTAACGATCATGTTTTCTGCCTTATCCATCCGTATCGCCATTAATTACCTGAATAAAATACTGGATGCTGCAACAAAAACATCCGCTGAAACCAATATGGTCACGCTGGCGGCACAGTGCCTGCTGGCCGGGATTGCGGCAGGTGTGGTGGTCTGGTTCTCCGCGAAGCTGGCCAGCGCACTCAGCGGGGCCGCCGTACAGGCGGTGCTGCAGGGGGCAGCCATGAGTGGTCTGAGCGGACTGGCGAATAAATCCGCCGACCTTACCGGTCCGGGTGTAAAGGGTGGTGCCCGCCTGGCTGTGAAAGGCGGCATGGCCGTCGCCGCGGCGACCGGCGCAGGCGCGGGTAAAACCGTGAGCGCCTGGCAGAAACGCGCCGCCGCCATCGAAAGCATGAAACGCCTGCACCGGCAGCGTCACCGTTAATCCTCCCGACCCTTAATTTCCTTTCCCCGTCACGCGGTGGCCTGCGCCACCGGTACGGCATTCCTGCATCCATTCGATAAGGGGCTTCCATGAAATTCAGCATCTTCCTTCTGATGCTGTGCGCGCTCACGGGCTGCGCACAGCATCAGGGCGACCTACCGCCGGTATCCGGCGAACCCGAGCCGGTGAATTCCCCCGCCATCATTCAGGAGCTGGCTCACCATGTCTAATATTCAGAACATTGTTAATGTTTCCCGCTCTTTTGAATCCATCCTGCTGGAAAAGGAAGAGCGGTCCCGAAAAACCGCCTGGCGGGTGGCCGCTGCCGGACTGGTTCTGGCCGCAATGGCGATTGCGGCCATTATTATTCTGCTGCCGCTGAAAACCACCGACACTGAATTATGGTCAGTGGATAAACAGACCGGTCGCTATGAATATATGACCCGCGTGAAGGAGCGGGATATTGCTGCTGAAAAAGCGCTGGCACATTCACTGGCAGCACACTATGTCAGACTTCGCGAAGGATATAATTATTTCTCCCTCCAGCGTGATTATGACGACGTGCAGTTATTTAACAGCGACAGCGTGAACCGGGACTATCTGGACGGGTTTAACGGCGACCAGGCACCGGACGTGATTTTTAACAAGGCGGAATATATTGTTGATATCGACATTATTTCCAATGTGCATGCGCCTGCCACCGGGCCGGATAATCTGGCAACCCTGCGTATCAAGCGCACTATCCGCCGTATTGCTGATAATTCCGTGAAAACGGATGTCTGGAATATCCGCCTCACATACCGCTACGTCCCGCACCGGCAACTGACCGACAGCCAGCGCGAAGTGAACCCGCTGGGCTTTATCGTCACCAGCTACCAGCGCGACAAAGAGCTGAGGGGGGAATGATGCTGAAACACATTCTGCTCCTCACGGGTTTACTGGCGTCATGCGTGGCATGGAGCTCGGCGACACCGCGCGGCAGCGCGTATGACAGCCGGATGCAGAACGTCACGTACAACAGCCAGAACGTCACGGTCGTCAGTACCCGACCCGGCTACGTCACCATGCTGGTATTTGATGACGATGAAACAGTCATCGATGCGCAGGCGGGTTTTCCCAGAGGCTGGACCGTGACGAAAAGCGATAACCGGGTGGGTGTCAGCCCGAATCCCATCGCCCAGCCAGTCACGGATGCCAGCGGCAACAACATCAGCCAGGTCTTTCTGCCGACGGCAAAAGACTGGAAAACCAATCTGTTCGTGGTGACCTCGAAGCGCGATTACAGCCTGGAGCTGAACGTGCTGGACCGCGACTCGCCCGCTCAGGCCTTTGTTATCCGCTACCGCTATCCCGACGAACTGCGAAAAAAGACTGCAGTTGCCAGCGCCGCCCGTCAGCAACATCAGCAGGAAGCACTGGACCGGCAGCGGATATCGGCGGCATTCGGGAAGGCCACCACGCCGCGCAACTGGCGCTATACAAAACGGGTGGCAGCTGGCTCAGCCTTCATCGCCCCGGACTTTACCTGGGATGACGGTCGTTTCGCGTATATCGGTTTTTCCCCCACGAAAACCCTGCCTTCTGTCTTCCGGGTGATTAACGGCCAGGAGCAGGCGGTCACGCCCGGAACGGTTAAACGGGGCAACCACACCGTGATGGTGGTTCCGGCATCACCGCAGCTGGTTCTGCGTTACGGCACCTCGGTGGTGGGGATCGAAAACGACGGATTCGGGCGTATCCCGCTGACCAACAGTGGCACCGTTTCGCCGTCCGTTACGCTGGAGGCAAAATGACCGAAAAATCTTTCCCGGACGAACCGGAAAAAACCACCGCAGAGCGGGAAGCGGAAGCCCGTGAACGCGCCCGCGCGGCAATGACATATCAGGAGCCGGAGCAGAAAAAGCCGCCCGGCCAGCCGGAAGTGACCCGTTTCCGTAAGGCGTCCGGTCGCCGCACACTGATCGTCAGCCTGCTGAGTCTGGTCCTGGTCATCGCGCTGGCATCCGGTGGCGATCGTCTTCTCAGCGCCCTGAAAAGGGATGGTGAGAAAAAATCTGACACCGCGCCGCCGCCCTCTTCCGGGGCGGTGCAGCAGGAGCGTAAGAATCTGGGCATGGACAGTAACCCGTTTGGCCTGTTCGGGCCAGGGAGGCAGGAAAGCGCAGGCCCTGCCAGTCAGAGCGCCCCGGCCACTCCAGCTCTGCCGCCTGGACCACCCGCCCTGAACAAGGCGGCAGCACTGACAGACGGGCTGAACAGCGGCAGTACAGGGTCAGGCGACAATACACGCTCGTCCCGAAGCGGTTTGCGCAGCAACACGGAAACGTCGGGCAGCCAGTCAGCCTCCACGGCGTACACATCCTGTCAGTCGGTACTGGTCAGTGGCGAAGATGGACGCCTGCGCTGCCCGGATACGACAGCACCGGCAGGCAGCAATAACAACGACAATCCGGGCGTTGCCCGCGTCACCGGTGTCAGGCGGCTGGGCCTTGATCCCGATCTCTATATCCCGGTAGATCACTATATTCCGTGTTCGATGATGCGGCGCTTCGTATCCGATGTTGGCGGTCATATCTCCTGCCTGATCGGTGAGAATGTCTGGAGCGCCAGTAACCATGTGAAGCTGATCCCGGCAGGAACGGTCGCCCGTGGCGTCTACCGCACCGGCGCACTGCAACACGGGCGCAGCCGGATGTTTGTGCTGTGGACGGAGCTGCGCACACCGGAGCCCGGCAGCCTGCAAATCCCGCTCACCGATACGCAGGCCACCGGCCCGCTTGGTGAGGCAGGGATCGCAGGCTGGATCGACAGCCATTTCTGGGAGCGTTTCGGCAACGCCCTGATGCTGAGTACCGTACAGGACGTGGCAGCAGCGGCATCAGATGCCGCGCCGGGTAAAGACCGCAATACCGACTATACCGAAAATACCCGCGCCGCCACGGCGGAAATGGCGAAAACGACGCTGGAAAACAGCATCAGTATCCCGCCCACGATGTACCTGAACCAGGGCGATGTGATCGGCATCATGACCGGCACGGATATTGATTTTTCCTCTGTTTATCAACTACGGCTGAAAAAGAAATGGTATGAACGCTGAAAACCTGTCACTGGACTTTATGAAAAACCGGCTCTTTGGTGATTTTCTTGCGCAGGATGGCCTGACAGAAATTGCCGTTAACCGACCGGGCGAACTGCATACGAAAATCCGGGGGAATTGGCAAAAACAGGCATCCCCGATCACGCTGCGTCAGTGTCATGCCTTTGCCAGGGCGCTGGCATCCTGGCAAGACGACAATATTGACGATACATCACCCATCCTTTCTGCAACATTAAGATCCGGCGAACGTATTCAGGCGATTATTCCCCCGGCCTGTGAGCGTAATACGGTATCCATTACGCTGCGCAAGCCTTCGTTTGAGCAGAAAACACATCAGTCATGGATTGATGCAGGATTTTATCAGCGTGTGGCTGGTCAGGAGAAAACGGAAAGCCAGGATGATGCACTGGTTCAGTTATATCACAGCGGGAATATCCCCCGTTTTATGGAAAAGGCCGTGGAATATGGCAAAACGATTTTTATTGTGGGTGAAACCGGCTCCGGTAAAACCACCTATATGAAAACGCTGCTGCATTATATTCCACTGCATCTTCGGCTGACCACAATCGAAGATAATCCCGAAATCCATTTTTATCACCACGCCAATTATGTGCATCTTTTTTACCCGGCGGATGGCGGGGATAATGCCATTGTCACCCCCGGCAGGCTGATCCGTGCTAATTATCGGATGAACCCTGACCGGATATTACTGGCGGAAATTCGTGGGCGGGAGGCATGGGACGCGCTTAAAATTATTGGTTCCGGGCATGAGGGATTAATCACCTCCCTGCATGCAGGCAGCCCGGAAGAATGTATTGAAGGGATCATTGACCGCTGCTATGAAAACCCCGACTGCCGGAATATTCCTTTTGATGTGCTGTTACGCAAGGTACTTAAAAGCATTGATGTCATCGTCAGTATTGACATACACGGCGATGTGCGCCGGATGAGTGATATTTACTTTAAGCCAGTTCATTTAAAAAGCATGAAAGAGGCATTCAGACAATAACTCTGGCAAATAACATTACCCTAAATACGCAACCTTTCATTAATCATACCGGTGACTGAAATGAAGAAAGTCATACTCTCCTTATTATTTCTCGGCGTTATGGCGTCATGTTCAACATCCGCAACGACCGCTGAAGCCTGCGAAGTGGTTTTATGCATGTACGGTAAAACAACGGGAAACAGCGGCAGCAGTGAATGTCATTCCGCTGAACGGGCATTCTTTAATATCGTGAAAGAGAATAAACACGGTTTTCTTCCTGACCATACGGCCGATGCCAGAAAATCGTTTTTACTTGAATGTGTTTCGGCAGACCCGGCGGCTATCAGTCAGGTCATCAGTAAATATGGCCGCGTTCGTGGTTAATACTGGCGAGACGGGCGGAGAGCGTGACGGTTTTCAGGTTTTTATGGCTTCTGTTTTTCGCGGATTAAGGAGCGAAGAAACAGGGGCCGTAAAAATGAGGCAGCGGACAGAAATATTTTCACGGGTTAAGGAGCGAAAATAATTCAGGCACCGCGCCTCACCTGCAAACAGCCGCGCCCACGCGGATTTTGCAGGCCGGGGGGAGCCGGATAAATTTCGCCGCCCCAGCGAGCGAAAAGCTGTCGCCCACGACAGCGGTTTATTTGGGGGGCATCGCCCCGCACACCGTCGCAGATAAGTCTCCGGCCAAAAGCCGGTAGCGTGGCGCGACCACCCTCTTTAAAGGTCAGCTTCCCTTTTATTCCCGCTACGAGGAACGAGTAAAGGGAAGAAAAAGGCGAAAGCGACCGTCTTAAAGGGGGTGGTCGCGCGTAGCGTGCGACGGTGTGCCGCCGTTGACCCTGGGGGTTTTGGCGCGGCGTCCAGATGCGACATTACCCCCATGTGACATGCAGTGAGAGCGTCCAGCCCGAGCGTAATGTCACACGCCGTTGCCCGTCATTCGGGCGTTTCAGGAGACGGACGACCACTGGTCGGCTGTTTTCTGAAAGCGCGGATCACGGGCATGAGCGTCGGAGACGTTCAATGCTTTTCATTCTTTTATGGGCGTCATCAATAGGCGTCGCGTATGGGCGTGGGGTGTGACGTCCATTGGTGACGCCCATGTGATGCGCCGTCACACCGAAATCAGACCGGAGATCACTGCAATGGGA
The DNA here is from genome assembly GCF_050435885.1 of Lelliottia sp. 489. Classification (NCBI taxonomy): domain Bacteria; kingdom Pseudomonadati; phylum Pseudomonadota; class Gammaproteobacteria; order Enterobacterales; family Enterobacteriaceae; genus Lelliottia; species Lelliottia sp. 489. Next base: position 1,131,058 of record NZ_JBNDLC010000001.1, read on the forward strand.
ACTCATCTGATGCAAAGGCTGAATGCCTTTTCGGATGCCTTTTCTTTTTTTCTGCTGTGGCTGCAACACAACCCGGTAATATTATCCATATTTGCCGGGCTGACGCTGCCATTCATCTTTCATCTGCCACGTGAAGAAAGAAAAAACGCCCCCTTCTGGTTAAAATCGGTGGCGGGTATATCCACCTTCTTTTTCATATTTGGCACCCTGTCACCGCTGACCATTCAGGGGCTGAGTTTTTTCTTTAAAGTACTCGACAATAACATTCTGCTCAGATTATCACTCTGGATACTGACTGTCGGATTTACCCTTGCTGGTCTGGCTTTTCATATTACTGCCCGAAGGCTTCTGGTCGGAGAAGTCGACAGTCTGAAACATCGGATGATTAAAAAAAGCAAGCTGGAAAGAAATGTCAGAACGGATGTTCGTGAAGTCAGAGACATGTTACCTGACAGCATTGCATATAATCCGCTGGATTATATTGACCTCAATAACGGTATCTTTATCGGACTGGATAAAGATAATCAGCCGCAATATATCACCCCCGAAGAATTTCAGACCCAACATGCCGACCTTATCGGCACCACAGGCTCCGGTAAAGGGGTGAGCGTCTGTGTTCTGCTTTATCAGGCAATACTTGCAGGTGAAGGCGTGTTTGTCGAAGATCCCAAAAATGATGAGTGGGCACCACATGTTATGCGGGAAGCCTGTCAGAAAGCTGGAAAAAAATTTGTTCTTATTAACCTGAACGACCTTAATTTCCAGCTTGATTTACTGGCTGATATTTCTCATGAACAACTGGAAGAACTGTTTAATGCCGGTTTCAGCCTGGGTAAAAAAGGCGAAGGTGCTGACTTTTATCGTATTGCCGATCGCCGTGCAGCGAGAAACACGGCTGCTATTTATGAAAATGGCATGACATTACGTGATTTATTCAACACTGACTTTGTGAAATCTCTCAGTGAAGATGTGCCTGCTTTTTATGGCGAGCTTGAGGAAATCGCTTTAGTGAATTCCATTAATGCCCGCAACGGATTTTCCTTAAAGACCATTTTTGATGAAGGCGGATGCTGCTACATCATCGGCTCGATGCGTAACCAGAAAATCATATCGGCTCAGCGAATGATTTTAACTCGCCTGATTCAGATAGCCGAAACGCGTGATCGGATAAAAGGCAAACCTCGTCCTGTCGCTATTTTCCTTGATGAACTCAAGTATCACCTGTCCCGCCCTGCGCTTGAAGGACTTGGCGCAGCGAGGGATAAAGGTGTGCATATCATCATGGCTCACCAGTCGGTAAAAGATTTATATGACTGTCCGGCAGATCTGGAGGGTGATGCCGTTGCCGGTTCGGTGATTGAGAATTGCAAGTTTATGCTGGTTTATCGCCTTCGCGATCCGGATACTGCCGACTGGGTCGCCAGAATGACAGGCTCTATACTGGTTGACGATGAAATGAGGAAAGTTAAAACGGATATTTCCCTGACGGAGAAAATGGAAACAGACAGGATGATCCGCCAGGCTGAACGATATTATATAGACAGCAATATGTTGCTTAACCTCCCCCAATTTGTTGGTTTTGTTTTTACCCAGAATGACCTAGCGAAGGCAACCAAACTATCCCACATACCTGTGAAAAAGAAATATATCGACCTGTTTTCATTTGAGCATAAAAACCCTTCGCACACCGAAAAAGAAAGCCAGAACCACAAACCCTCCATTAACCTGTGAGGCTATCTATGCTTATTCATAACGTTGCTGAAAGAAATGAAACCGCAAAAAAGAGAATGCGGGCATTGTTGTATTTTCTCAAAGAAGAAACATTTTCTGATTTCCGGACCTTAAAAAAAGTTGTCGGCTATAAAGGGAAACATAACCATGCGATGTATAACCTGCTTAATAAAGCGGTTGCGATGGGCTTCTTGAATAAACATAAATACCCGGTATTGACCGGAAAAAAATCATTGTGGGGGATCACCATGCAGGGACTGGCAATGGTGGTTAGCGCTAATGACAAGGTTTTCCCTGCCTATTTTGAGCCGGGCAAACTCAGACACTGGACGCTGGAGCATCGCCTGTTAAACCAGCGGGTCAGGATCGCACTAGAGGAAAAAGGCGGTACGGGCTGGCTTAACGGCGATCGGGGAGAGTTTATAGCGCGATATCCGGGTGTCCGACACCGACCAGACGGCATTATTACCTTAAGCAGCGGCGCCATCGTTGCGGTGGAAACAGAGCGAACGATGAAAACACGTGCCCGTTACCTCAGCATCATTAACAGTCATCTGGCCGCCAGCGACGCCGGGCGCTGGCACTATGCGATGTATGTGATGCCGGATGATAAAACCAAGGAGTCGCTGATCAGGCTGTTTGCCAGCATCAGGACGGTGATGAGAAACATTGTGCCCGTTCCGTTTGATGCGAAAAACCGCGAGATGTTTCTGTTCCGCACAATTGATGAACTGGAAGAGAGTATCAATGATAAACAGGAAGCCCCTTCTTCATCAGCTCATGGCGATGACGGGAGGGAATACCATGCATGACGTTCTGACCCATGGCGACTGCCTTGACGTACTGCGCAGTATGCCGGGCAACTCGGTGGACAGCATCGTGACCGACCCGCCCTATGGTATTAAATTCATGGGTAAGGCATGGGACTATGATGTTCCTTCACAAGCCATCTGGGAAGAATGTCTGCGCTTACTTAAACCCGGTGGTCATCTGCTGTCCTTCGCGGGATCCCGTACTCAACACAGGATGGCAGCGCGTATTGAGGATGCAGGATTTGAAATACGTGACATGATCGTATTTCTCTACGAGACCAGCACTGCTGCTCAGGTCCTCATTGAAAGTTTATCGTCGGATCAGCTCAAATTGCTGGATGCGGCATTCGGACATGACGGAATGCTGGGATGGGTATACGGCTCGGGTTTTCCTAAATCTCATAACGCGTTGAAACCGGCTCTGGAGCCTATTACCCTTGCCCGTAAGCCATTCAGGGGATCCATGGCATCGAACGTTCTCGTTTATGGTACCGGCGTTCTGAATGTCAGAGAATGCAGGATCCCTCTGGCAGAGGGGGAATCCCCCTATGATTATCCAAATGGACCGGGAGGTTCCGATCCTAACCACATGTGGCGAGGCAGAAATAAAGGTGACGGGGGTATCGCCAGGCAAGGAAACCCCGATGGCCGATGGCCTGCCAATCTTATCCATGATGGCAGTGATGAAGTACTTGCTATGTTCCCGGATACTCCTCAACAGGCAGAAATTAGCAGCGCCAGTCGGTTTTTTTATTGTGCGAAAGCCAGCAAAAAAGATCGTGGTGAGCGTAACAATCATATGTGTGTAAAGCCCACCGAACTGATGCGTTACCTCTGCCGCCTGGTTACCCCTCCAGGCGGCACTGTACTTGATCCCTTTATGGGGAGTGGAAGCACCGGCAAAGCTGCGGCGATGGAAGGTTTCTGTTTCATCGGTATTGAGCGGGAAGCGGATTATGTGGAAATTGCTCGCGGGCGTATTGCGGCAGCACGGAGTACCGCAGCTCGTTCTGGTGATGCAGGAATACACATTGACAATTGAATTCGGGTAAAATGCCTCTAAAAATGTTAGCGAAGATTTGAGCTAACATTTTTATGGCTCAAGGCCATAACCTAACTTGACAGACAGCTTTGTGCCAAAAGCGGACGTTGCTACCAAACAGTCTGAGTGATTCAGCAAAGCGTCAGTCGTCATATATTTTCAGGACAAAGATGCACGCGGAACCAGTCAACAACCCTATTTATGACAACGGGTTGATACCAGTGATCATCACCGTGTTCTGCGCCTTCGATAAGGACGTAGTCCGCTTTGTTTCCCGATTCCAAAAGGGCTTTGTAAAGCGTTGCGCTCTGTTTAGGTGATACTAATGTATCCTTACTTCCATGCATTATTAGGAACGGAGGTTTACATCCCTTGAGACGCCCTATGGGGCTTGCATTTATCGCTTTTTCAGGTACAGAACTGATTGAGGCACCTGCAAAATTCTTGAAAGCCACACCATTAATTAGCAGTGACTCCGTGACTGCAGGAGACTGATGCACTTTTTGTCGGAGATCCGGAAAACCGTCACCTATGTTACGCAGATCTGATATTCCGTAAAGCGTAGCGACAGCCTGCACATCAGCGGACTGGCTGAGAAAATCGCCGTGATCGAATGACTTATCGCCATTAGTGGTACCAAGCATCTGCGCCAGCCAGCCTCCAGCAGAATCGCCAATTACACCAATTCGTGAGGGGTCAATGCCATAATCATGGGCATGTTGACGAAGGTATCTTACTGCTGCTTTAGCATCTATCACTGGCGCAGGGAAAGTATCAGGAATTGTCCTGTATTCTGCCGCTGCAACAACAAAGCCAGCCTCCGCTAAAGCCATGCGCATCTCCACAAATTTGTTGTGTTCAGCGGTCATAAACCCACCCCCAGGAAAATAAATGATACCTGGTTTCAAAATGTTGGTACGAGGAACAAGAAAAGACATATGCAATTGCCTGACAGAACGAGTTTTTTTTACTGTCTCATAAACCACATCACTAATATTATCTATAGGGGTTTTAGTCAAGGCGACTTGGATAATTTTCGCCCCATGAACATAACCAGGAAGATCATGATAATTAGAAGATATTTCATTGTTTTCTTTAGAAATCATAAAAAAACACCAGTTTTTAAATATTGTTTCACCAGCCCATCTATAATTCTGAAAGGGTAGGCCATCCTGTCAGATAATTTTCAAGGCCGAATTAATGGTAGCAAAAAATAAAATTCGCTTTAACACCCATTTGAAATATGTACAGACTAACATTGATGTCAGACATACGTAAAATATAATCCTCTGTAATTACACCATCCCGACCAAGCTTGGTGAAATCGGTTCTGTCTCCGGATGACTACTGTATACATACATATCGAAAGGCTCATCAATTCAAACACTTGTATTATCTACAAATCACAAAAAGTGATATTTATATTCATAGCCAGTTACGCCCTTGGGTTATTGTTATTTTTTTCATATCTCAACCGGTCTTCACGAAAGCGATCAGCATTATCGACAATCCAGGTCCACAGCGGGATCATTCGCACAAGTAACTCCATACCTGTATCGGACAGCTCGTATTCGACTCGTGGCGGGATTTCACTGAAATCATGGCGAATAACCAGTCCGTCGCGCTCAAGCTGTCGTAATGTACGTGTCAGCATGCGCTGAGTCACTCCGTGCATACGCCTGCCAATTTCGGCGTGACGTAGTCTGCCATAAACGCCAAGCGTGTTGACGATACCCAGTGACCATCGACTGCCTGCATGAGCCAGTACCTCCCGCCGCAAGCCATCATCATCGTCTCTCAGACCCTTACAAACAGCCTGCGAATACTGAAGAATTTCGTCCCGATCCATTTCACAGATTCCCGGTATCATACGTGTACCTTCTTTTTTAGCCTGTTATGAATTGCTAGAGTGGCGCAACAATTCATGTAAGGCCAGATTATGAACAAAACTGATCTTAACGCTACGTCTGAGAAAATCCTCGTGCTCGGTGCCGGTGAGCTGGGCCTCCCCGTTCTGCGAAATCTTGCCCTTCGGGCAAAAGATGTGGAGGGAACGAAAATCAGCGTACTGCTGCGCGAAAGTACCGTAACGTCAGATGAACCTGTAAAAAAATTAGTTATCACGGAAATCAGAAACCTCGGTATTAATATAGTCACGGGCGATCTCGTCATGAGTTCTGTCGACGATTTGGCCAGCCTCTTTGCGCAATTTGACACAGTCGTTGGCTGCACGGGGTACGCGGCCGGAATAAATACACCAATGAAACTGGCGCAGGCGGCCCTGCAGGCGCGAATTCCACGCTATTTTCCATGGCAGTTTGGTGCCGATTTTGATGCCATCGGACGTGGCAGTCCACAAGACATCTTCGACGCGCAGATTGACGTGCGTGATTTACTACGCAGCCAGCATGAAACTGAGTGGGTCATCATTTCGACCGGCATCTTCATGAGCTATTTGTTCGAACCAGACTTCGGTGTGGTCGATCTGCAGAACGATACTGTTCACGCACTCGGCAGCATTGACAACACCATGACGCTGACAACACCTGATGATATCGGGGTGCTGACGGCAGCGATCGTATTTACAACTCCTCGCATCCGTAATGAAATTGTGTATATCGCCGGTGATACACTGACCTACGCAGAGGTTGCAGATAAGCTGCAATCAGCGCTTGGCCGCCCTTTCGACTGCACGGTATGGAGCGAAGAATATCTGATAGATAAACTGGCGCTCAACCCACAAGACATGATGTCTAAGTATCGTGCCGTTTTTGCGCAGGGGCGGGGAGTTGCATGGGATAAAAAGCAGACATTCAATGAACGCCATAACATTCGGGTCACCGATGTGGCAGCCTGGATTAATGCAAACCTGGCCCCGGGCAGCTCGCTATAAACGTATTTAAGCTGCTGTAATAAATACCAGAGTCTTTCTCCTGCCTATCCGAATACGGTGATGAGAAAGACTCTGTTCCCCCTGTTGGCACTGATAGCAAAGCGGTTATGCTGTGTGCGCTGAAAACCGGCTCTCCGGTAAACCGGGGAATACGGCTGATTTCGCTCTCAGCAGCGCTCCATCATGCCTTGACGGCACAGAAAGACCCACGCTGGCACTGGTACAATACAGCGTTGTGAATGCTTCTCCCGCGAGTGTCGGACAAGTGCTCTGAATTCCTGGAGAGGGCAGTATACGGTCCGTCGTTCCGTCCGGACGATAACGTACAACACGGCTTCCTCCCCATTCGGCATTCCAGATATAGCCCATTGCGTCCACGCAGGAGCCGTCAGGCGCCCCCTTTCCTTCTGTTACAGTGAACACGCGCTGGTTATTCATAGAGGGGTAATCACAGCACATTATACGGCCCTGCATCGAGTCACAGTAATACATCGTGCTGCCGTCCGGACTGAAGCAGATGCTGTTCGGGATGGCCACCTCAGGCAGGGGTAGAGTCTCAATGCTGAGTGTCGCTGCATTTAGCCTGTGAAATCTTCCTATGACTTTCGCGGGGTACCCGTCATCCATGGTCCCGAAGACGAAATTACCCTCACGGTCGCACCGACCATCCCCTGTCCGTGTTCCCGGTCCTCCTGGTGACGCCACTATCGGCATAAAGGTACCTGTATTCAGATCGCAGAAGGCGAATCTGGATGCCAGCCCCATCAGTAAAACGTCAGGATTTTCAGTAAGTGCAAACGAACCGAGGCGCTCCGGCAGGGACCAGCGCATCACAACACTGGTGTCTTCTTCAAGGGCAAGCAGTTCGCTGCCTTCAATGTCAGTCCAGTAAATCCTGCGTGTCCTCTCGCACCAGATTGGGCACTCTCCCAGCAAATTTCTGGCATCAGCAGCCACTGAAAACATGTTATTTCTCCCGCATATAAAAGTTTCGCATCGCCTGACCAAAAACTTACGGCCATCTGCACTATGGCAGAGCGCCGTAAGGAGTAATTCTCACCCTGTCAGGGCAAAAAACGCGCTGAAAGTTTGTCACCAAAAAGCATGATGGCGAGACCTGCCAGCATGACCAGCATGCCCCCCAGTTTGAGCAGCGAAACCGGTCGCCTAACAGCACCCAGCAGACCGAAATGGTCAATCATTTGCGACGAGAGTAATTGCCCAACGATTGCCAGCCCTAGCAGAGCTGAAAAACCGATTTTCGGTGCCAGCACCACGTAGCTGAACAACGCACAGGCACCGATCAGGCCGCCCGCCAGACTCCACGCAGGCTGCGAAGGAATAGCAGCGAGAGAGGTAAATAACCCTCCACGTAGCAGCGAGTAAATCCCGAGGCTCAACGCCCCGGCCGTAAAGGAAAAGAACGCGGCGGTGACCGGATCTCCGCCGAGCCCTTTTGCGAGCTGACTGTTCAGTGTCGTCTGAAGGGTAATACCCAGGCCCGCTGCAAAAGCTATTACGTAATAAATCGCGCTCATGCTGTTATTCCCTGTCAGTTTGCCTGGACCAGCGGCAGGAATTTTTCCGCAAAGATGTCTGGCTCATACCCTGCTGCCGCAAATAGATGCTCGCGTGACTCATCAATGGCGGCGCGAAGGCGCTCACTGTCCACACCCAGCACTTTGCCGTTCTGCTTGACGATGCGCCCGCCGATCATCACGGTATCGATGTTGCTGCGTTCAGCTGCATGTACCACCGTTCCGAATGCATTTCCGTTCGGGTAAAGGTTGAGGTCAGCCGCGTTAATCAGGATCAGATCGGCCTGTTTGCCCGGCGTCAGGCTGCCTACTTTATCCTGCAGACCGGCACAAAATGCACCATCGACCGTTGCCGATTTAAGCAGCTGCGCTGCCGGGATCGTTGTCAAAGAATGATCTGAATCACAGCAGTGCTGCTTATGCATACCCATTACGCGCTGCAGATAAAACGCCACGCGCATTTCCATAAACATGTCGGTGCTGTAAGACGTTTCGTTATCCACGCTCAGACCCGGTGTAATGCCATGACGCTGCGCAGCCTCAATAGCAAACATCCCGCTTTCAATACCGTAGTGCGAATCTGAGCGCGGGCAGACGTTTACCCGCACGCCGGCTTCACGCAGGATTTCCCAGCCCTCATCAGGCAGCGCGGTACAGTGGTTAAAGATATTGTCCGGACCCAACAGGCCCTGCTGATGCAGCGATTCAAGCTCGGAGGCCATCTCAGCACCAAAGAACTCGGTCACGATTGGCAGCCCCAGCCTGCGGGCCTCGGCCCACAATTCCGGCTCCAGCTGGGCCATGACGCCGAGCGTCACAAGACTATCAGGATTATCCCTGAAATATTTTTCCTGCAGACGCTGCCAGTTGCCAGGCCAGTGCGCTTTATCCCATTCGCCTGCTACCGGCGCACCGGACGCATGAATAGCGCGAATACCGGCATCAAGCAGGGCTTCAACGGCGGCGTCTGAATGCGCTGCGGTACGGCTGTTGTGCGAGTTATCGATCATGGTAGTGATACCCGCATCAATCGCGCCCAGCGCCGTCAGCAGGTTGCCAACATAGATATCGGCAGGCCGGTAATATTTCGCGAACGAGAAATGCGTGGCATTGCTGTAGTCGTCCAGACAGGTGGCGTTGGGGTTGATGCGGCGCAGCTGACCTTCCCAGGCGTGACGATGAGAATCGACCATCCCCGGCATGGCAATCATATTTGTGGCATCAATGACTTGAGCACCCTCGGCGTTCAGGTCCTTGCCGATTGCGGTGATGGTTGAACCTGTGACAAGAATATCGCCACGTTCATGGTTACCAACATTCTCATCCATACTCAGTATGGTTGCACCGCGGATCAGGGTTACCGGCGCATTTTCCGTCTGATTATTAACAATATTTCTGATGTAATCGGTCATTTTAAGTGTCTCTTTCAGGTTCAGAATGGAAACAATACGCCTCCTTTTTAAACTGAAAAAGATGACTAACTTGTTTTCATCATTCAGAATTTACGAATAATGAGCATTATCACCGTTACATGCTATTCAGGAGTGCAGTCAGGTGGATCGTATTCAGGCTATGCAGGTTTTTATAAGGGTGGCTGAGGCCGGAAGCTTCGTCCGGGCCGCGGAAACACTTTCCCTGCCTTCTTCTACTGTTACCAGCACCATCAAAAACCTGGAGAAATATCTGCAGGTGCGTCTGCTGAACCGGACCACAAGACGTGTCAGCCTTACTCCGGAAGGTCTGCAGTATCTGGCGCAGTGCCGGGAAATTCTGGCCTTAGTTGAACATACGGAAGCCAGTCTGGCCGATTTGAACAGGCGCCCCCGTGGCCGTTTACGCGTTGATATGCCCGGCGGTATAGCGCACTTCATCGTCATGCCAAACCTGAAAGAGTTCTACAGCCGTTATCCTGACATTTACCTGATGACCGGCGTCAGCGACCGGCAGGTTGACCTGGTTCAGGAGGGTGTAGACTGCGTGATCAGAACCGGAGAGTTACTTAACTCCACGCTTGTAGCTCGTCCGCTCGGAGAATTTCGCTGGATAACCTGCGCCTCTCCCGACTATCTCAGGGAGTACGGTATTCCGCAGTCACCTGAAGATCTGTCTCATCATCGGGCTATTCATTATTTTTCCGGACAAAGCCGGCGTACAGACGAATTGCGTTTTGTAAAGGGAACAGAAACGCTGTCCGTATCCGTCAGTGGGCAGGCAGCCGTCAACGAGACGGGGCTTTATATAAAAATGTGCCTTGAAGGGTTCGGACTGGCGCAGCTTGCTGAAAATGTTGTAGCAGAACACCTGGAGAAAGGAACGTTGGTTGAAGTTCTGGCCGACTGGCAGCCGCCGTCTGTTCCTGTCACGCTACTTTATCCTCATCAACGTTTTCTTTCCCCTGCTGTACGTGCATTTGCAGACTGGATAGGTGAAATATTCAGTTGATACGCCTGTCACAGCTCCCCGTTGCACATTAAAAGTCGCCAGTATTCAGGGCCCCTGAACGAGCGGCAGACTTTGTTTCTGCGGGTAAGATCCTCCCGGAGCAGCGACTTCCCGGAGAAAGGCACTACTCAATAATTCACATCTCCGGTTTATGGAGGATGCCAGCTAAGAGCGCCAGCAATATCCGGGCCCGCTTTCAACTGAAGTGTCTGAGTAAAATACTTTCAAGGATGTGAAAAACGGTCCTGATGCGCTGCGGTACCAGGGTCTGATAGGGCCTGTAAAGATAAAGCTGCCAGGTTTCCAGTTTCAGTTCGGGCAGGACATTGACCAGCCTGCCGTCTTCAAGGTATTCCCTGCAGGCCAGATTACTCGACTGAATGACAGCTTTACCGGCTAACGCAGCCTGGATCTCCGACTGGGAGTCGGTGGTAAAAAACTCCAGATGGCGCGGTACAAAAGTATCAACGCCATCGAGCATATATTCGAATACTTTTCCGGTTTCAGGATTCAGCAGGCCACTGAAAGGGTAGCGCTGGCGCAGATCGTCGAAATTTTTCGGCGCGCCCAGCTTCTCAATGAGCCCGGGTGATGTCATCAGCGCGTGATGAACCAGCGTAATGGGCCTGACGATAAAATTCGGGTTTGGCTCCCGCTCTATACGGATCCCCATGTCAATGCGGTTCTGAACAGTATCCAGCTTCATCATGTCTAACCGCCAGTCTATAAACAGCTCAGGATAAGGATCGAGGGAGGTAAGAAGCTCATATAACACCTGCTCGTGGCCGGGAAACCGGAATAACGTGATCCTCACAACGCCCTTCATGTCATTGTCATCTCGGGCCGTCTGAAAAAGGGCCTCTGAATCTTCAAGTAGCCGCATGGCCTTCGGCAGGAAAAGCTCACCAAAGCTGGTCAGCACAATTGATCGGGTATTCCGCTTAAAAAGTGGCTCGCCGAGCTGATTTTCCAGTTCGGCAATAGTCCGCGTCACCACTGAAGGGGAAATGGCCAGTCTGACTGCTGCTTCACGAAAGTTCATCGTTTCTGCAGCGGCAACAAAAAATTTCAGCGCATCAAGTTTATTCATCATTATTGTGATTTTAGCAATTCTGACTTTCTAAATTAACAATTTTTCAGCAACAAATCCAGCCGTATACTTAACGTCTCAGAATCAGAAATGCTTTAAAAAAGGGTTAGATAATCATGAAAATGAGAAGGTTAGGTAGCCAGGGACTTCATGTCTCGGAAATGGGGCTGGGGTGTATGGGCATGGACCATGGCTACGGCTATTCAGTTGAAATCCGTGAGCGAACAAAGCTGATAGACAAGGCTGTAGAACTGGGCTGCAACCTTTTCGACACTGCCCCCATTTACGGATTTGAAAACGAAGAACTGCTGGGTGTTGCGCTCAGCAAACACAGGGACAACGTTATCATCGCGACCAAATTCGGCGTGACCGGAATGGAAAACATTGATGGACAGCTGGTGCCGGTATTAGACAGCCGTCCGGCGTCTGTCAGAGAGCAACTGGAAGGTTCACTCAGTCGTCTGCAAACCGACCATATCGACCTGTTTTATCAGCATCGTGTCGATCCAAAAGTTGAGCCGGAAGTGGTGGCGGGATTAATGAAAGAGCTAATCGCGGAGGGGAAAATTAAGTACTGGGGCTTATCCAATGCGCCCGTATCTTACATACGCCGGGCTCATGCGATCTGCCCGGTCACCGCGGTCGAAGACCAGTATTCAATGATGTGGCGTAAACCTGAGCAGGATTTGTTCAAAGTCTGCGATGAACTTGATATTGGCTTTATGGCCTACAGCCCGCTGGGTAATGGATTCCTGAGTGGTCAGGTTACCGCTGATACAACTTACGGGGAAGGCGATTACCGGGGCATGATGGGGCGCTTCAAACCTGAAGTAATGGAAAATAACCAGGCGCTACTGGATTTGATTGCTCAAATCGCGGAAAGAAACAACGCAACTTCAGCACAGATTGTTCTTGCCTGGGAGCTGGCTCAGAAGCCTTACATCGTACCGATCCCGGGAACAACGAAATTACACCGGCTCGAAGAGAATTTTCACGCCGCAAATATTCAGCTCAGTGACGCTGAATTAAATGATATCAATGAAGCTTTATCCCGGCTTGAAATTGACGAAACATTCTTCTGAAGAATAAGAGATCGACATGAAAACAACTGTATTTGTTACCCACCCCAACATTAATCAGTCACGGGTAAACTCAGCCCTGGCAAAAGGTGCAGCATCACTGACCGACGTTGAAGTGCGTTATCTGTATGACCTGTATCCGGATGGCAAAATCGACGTGGCCGCTGAACAGGCTGCACTGGAAAAGACGGATCGTATCGTGCTGCAATTTCCTATGCAGTGGTACAGCACGCCGCCACTTCTTAAACAGTGGCTTGACGATGTACTGACGTACGGCTGGTCACATGGTGGAGAAACACAGGCGCTGCGCGGTAAGCAACTCATGCTGGCCGTTTCGCTGGGTGGTGCAGAGTCTGCCTATCAGCCTGATGGCGCTGCCGGACATACGGTAGGCGAGTACCTGCTGTCTTTTGAAACCATCTCCGGGTATCTGGGTATGAACTACATCAAGCCGTTTATTACAGGCGGAAGCGCGACGATAACTGACGAAGAAATCGCAGCTCAGGTCGAACAATATAAAACGGTATTAGCCTGATTACTTTCGGGCGACCATCAGTGTTTTAAAACGCCCTCAAATGTGCCGTTGCCGTTAACGGCACATTTTTATCTATGGGAAGGAGAAATCCTGTGTCTTTACAGCCAGTTGAACTGAATAAAGCATACCGATTATTGCAAGTCGGCCCAACTACAATGATTTCCGCTAAACATAATGGTAATGCCAATGTAATGGCCGCCGCATGGGTGAGTCTGGTGGGGATCAATAAAGTCATGGCGTATATCAGTCCGCAGGCTTACACCCGTAGATTGGTGGAAGAAAGTGGTCTGTTTGCCGTACAGATACCCGTAGTCAGCCAGATGGAAACCGTTTTGTACGCAGGTGAGCACAGCTACCGTGACAGGCCTGAAAAGAATCATAAAATACCGATGTTCTACATGAAAGAGTTCGATATTCCGCTGGTAGAGGGCTGTGCTGGCTGGCTTGTATGTAAGGTAATGCCAAATGCGGAATACGAGCTGGAACATAATCTGTTCATGGGAGAAATTGCCGGGGCGTGGAGTGACGATCGGGTTTTTCGCAATGGGCACTGGATATTTGATGAAGCACCAGACGAATTACGAACCATACACTATGTCGCCGGGGGGCAGTTTTATGCCATCGGCAAAGGAACCCGCTTTGACCATGGTCCGGGCAAAGACTGATACACGAGTGCTTTTTGTACTGGTACAACAAACTGCAGGGGCTGGTTGTTAAAATGCTTTTCTTTTCTCTCATGACCAGCAGCAGGCGATGTTGCCTCTGAGCCAGAAGGGGAAGCCGCTTTTCGACGCCTGCAGCCTGCCTTCCTATATGCTCCTGTCAGCCCGCAGCACTCATCAATGAACAATGGCATATCAAAGAGAAGGATCTGTGTCTTTAACCAGAAAGTGACAGTTTTGTTCTACCCACCGGTTGAGTTCATTTGCTGCCTGCCAGAGGGACGTTCCCAGCTCCGTGAGTGCATATTCGACTTTGGGCGGTACTTCACGAAAGACAGTGCGCGTAACAAGATGCCTGCTTTCAAGTTCCTTTAGAACGTTTCTCCGGCACCTCAGATAAAATAGACGGGTTTGCAGCGGCTGCCGGCTCAATACTTTTTTCGAGGATCAGTATGTTGTCAAGTCACTACAGGAGCAGTTTGCGGCCTATGCGGACATTTTCCCGGCACAGCACAGCTATCGCTCAGTATGCGGTCTGGCTGGCGCTGGCTGAAAAAGGAATTGGTGCCAATCTGCAGCATTATAATCCTCTGATCGATGAAGATATTCGCACTGAGTGGAATGTTCCTCCATCATTGAAACTCCGCGCGCACATGAATTTCGGTGCTATCCTTTCACCCGCCAGTGAAAAAGCCTTTATGGGTGATGAAAAGCGATTCATCGTTGCCAAACAGTCCTGAGGCTTGCTTATTATATTATTACTGACAGCGCTCGCCCTGAACGGCCTTTTCACCGAAAAATCCGCTCATCGGGATAGTACAGATGGCTCCGGTACTATTAAGACGCTTCAGAACCTCAATGGAAAGCATCCGCTTTAGAAGTTCAGCTGGTACCCTCCTGTGTAAGCCCATTCAGCCCGGCTGCTGTAAAGGTTCCAGGTGTACATCTCGTCCGGCAGCCATTCCGGTGCAGGCTCCTGCAACTGAGATTGCTGTGGTCATCAGTAATGGTACGGTCCAGCCTCCGGACAACTCCTGTACTTTTCCCAGCAATAGCGGTCCCATCGCCGCCATCAGATAACCGATACTCTGCGCCATGCCTGACAGCGCGGCAGCATCACCAGCGTTTGTAGTGCGCAACCCGATGAAGGTCAGACCCAGCATCATGCTGGCACCCGAGCCGAAGCCGAGGAGTGCAGCCCACAGCATCGCCAGATTTGGCAAATAAAGGATGCCAATAAAGGATACTGCGGTTAAAAGGCTGACACCAGCAGCGGCTAATTTCTGATCGTTAAGACGACGCAGCGTGGCTGCCAGAATTAAGCCGGGAATAGCGGTGGTGAGCTGAAGGATGCCATGTACCTCACCAGCCTGAGCTGAGGATAGCCCACTGCCTGTCAGAATGACTGGCAGCCAGCCGACCGCAACATAAAAGGGCATCGCATTCAAGCCCATAAACATGGTGACCTGCCACGCCAGAGACGAGCGCCAGACCGCAACGGTCGCTGCTTTTTTCTCACCTGCTACTGGCAATTGATGCTTTTTCTTCAACTGCGGCAACCATAAAAGCATCGCAAGGAGCGGTGCAATAACCAACATGGCTAACGCGATGTTCCAGCCCCAGCTCTGCGTCAGAGGAATGACAATGGTAGAGCCGATGGCGCCAGCGGTGCCCATGGTGATGGAATATGCTCCCGTCACGGAAGCCACGTTTCCGGAAAAGTCACGTTTAATCAGGCCAGGCAGCAGGACATTGCCCAGGGCAATCCCGATACCAATTAATACTGTTCCGCCATAAAGCGCCCAGACGCTGTCTGTTGAGCGAAGCACAATCCCCGCTGAAATCACGACCAGGGCACCAAAAAGGGTGCGTTCCAGGCCATACTTGCGGGAAATCGATGCGCTCAGTGGAGAAAAGGCGGCAAAGGCCAGTAAAGGCAGCGAGTTAAGCAACCCAACGGCTGTGATACTCAGCCCAAAATCATGGCGAATGGACTCTAAAACGGGTGCGATAGCGGTAAAAGGAACACGCAGGTTAATGGCAATAAAAAGAATGCCGATCACAAGTATGATTGAAGACCACTTGTTCGTCGTGTGGGACATAAGTTTTGCTTTCTCTGAAAAAAAGAAAGACTTTAAAGGACGCATGAGTTACAGAATATAGATAATCTGACAACATATAGCTAAATCATGCCAGTTAATAAAAAACCGGTGACCTCACCGGAAGAGTTTAATTCCGATGATTTCAGTCAGGCCGCTATCGCCCTGCATGTATCATCGTCAGGCGAGTATGCCGGGCAGCGTCCGCACGCTCATCGCAAGGGGCAACTTATTCTCTCTATGCGCGGTGCAGTGCGCTGTGAGGTTGACGATGCGCTGTGGCTTGTTCCACCGGGGCATGCCGTCTGGGTTCCGGGAGAGATCCCGCACCGTTGCCGGATCACGAAGAATGCAGATACGTGCTTTTTATTCATCGAGCCCGGCGCAGCAGCGATGCCGGAAATTTGCTGTACCATAGCGGTTACACCTCTGGTCCGCGAGCTTGTTCTGTATCTTGCAGAGCAGGAACATACTTATTCTCCTGACAGTAAAACCGCCAGGCTTGCAGCGGTGCTGCTGGAGCATATTCCGGATGTGCCGGTCGAAGCACTCCATCTTCCTGTATCAGATCATCCTAAAATCCGGATTATGGCTGAGGCACTCTTTAATGAGCCAGATGACCGGCGAACGTTAAAGCAATGGGCTGCTCATCTGGCCATCAGCGAGCGATCTCTGGCTAGGCTGATAAAAGAGGCGACAGGAATGAGCTTTGGCCGCTGGCGTCAGCAGCTGCATTTGATGATTGCACTAAGCCATCTGTCTGAAGGTCAGCCCGTGCAGCGCGTAGCCGGAACTCTAGGGTATGATTCGGTAAGTGCGTTTATTACGATGTTCAGAAAAGCGCTGGGTAAATCACCGACGCAATATTTCTCTTCCCTGGATTAGTGCACAAGCACAGAAGTCGAATTTATCTAAATAACACCAGCGTCCGCTTTTCGCTCATAAGGGACAACCATACTCAAATCTCCCACATTGCAGGAGATTTGAGTATGAACACGTCACCGTGGAACAAAGACCGTATCATCGGCCAAAAAAGACCACTTCAGATATCTCATATCTGGGGTATCCGAATCCGACTTGAACTGGAAGGTAAAACGCGCGATTTAGCTCTGTTCAACATGGCCCTGGACAGTAAGCTTCGAGGCTGTGATCTGGTCAAACTCAAAGTATCTGATGTTGCATATGGTAGCTCTGTTTCAAGCAGAGCAACGGTGTTGCAACAGAAAACCGGTAGCCCTGTGCAATTTGAGATAACCAAAGGGACAAGAGAAGCTGTTGCTGCATTGATACAGCTTAGCAATTTGCACAGTAAAGACTGCTTGTTTCGGTCTAGGGTCGGAACTAACCAGCACATTTCAACCCGGCAATACAACCGAATCTTTCATGGGTGGGTAGAAAAGCTTGGTCTCGAAGATTCGCTTTACAGCACACATTCCATGAGAAGAACAAAACCTTACCTGATCTACAAGAAAACCAAGAATCTCCGGGTGATCCAACTTCTGTTGGGTCATAAGAAACTGGAAAGCACAGTCCGTTATCTGGGCATTGAAGTCGATGATGCGTTAGAGATCTCTGAATCGATTGAAGTCTAAGGTTGTCAGGGCTGCAACAGCAGCCCTGTGCCAAAAGTGGAAGTTTGTATTTCAAAATTCTGCAAACAAAACGGGGATTCTTAAAGTTACACAACCAGTGAATCCAGTGTCACTAAATGGCTAAGGGATACACATTTTTGCTTTACAATAAAATCGGTTTCTTCCGCCTCTTTTGGAAGCATGTATAAAATATCCAACGGCAATTCAGCCCCTGCAATCTTCAGCTCTGCTTTGAGCTGGATTAATGCTTCTCCTGCAGGGCCTATAACCAAAATATCGTAATCAGTGCCAACCCCCAAAAGCGACGAACCAAACATAAAACATTCAAAAAACTTCAATGAATTGCACGTTTTTAAAAGGTGGCATGCCACATCGTTTACCGACATCAACGACGAAGAATTAATTCCTTGAATTCTGACCATTTCATGATTCCGCAACCAAGTTCACGCCCTGCTACAACGGCATTATTAGTAGGATCTCCGTTAGGATTAATGTTCCACATGACATCAACCGGACCAAACTTTTCCCAAAATGATCGCACGGCATCAGCTGTAGGCTCGTATTCAAGTAGCATTCCCACCCTCAGCTTGCGACCATTGGCTAAATGAATATTGAATACGCGATCAAATTCCCTCTCTATACTTTTTACAACTCCCATTTGAGTTATAAGCCGATATGAGAAAAAATAATCTTTGTGAGAAGCAATATTAACATTATTGTCTGAAAGGGCAGAATATAAGGTACCTGCATTACCCCATCCTACTTTTGCGTTACTTAAGTAGTTGATAGCCTCACCTGTCCACACACACTCTTTCCTGTAACCACATAGAAAATCCAAATCAGGGAATTTTTCATGATACTGCTTAGCTATCTCAAGAGTGATCTCATATGATGCGGAAATAATAACTAATGTGTCAGGTCTGTCGTGGATAGAAATTCTGATAGCATCGTCAGCAACGTGTTCTGCAGAACCTGTTCTTTTAAAGTGGTTATTTATATTTTCAAGTGCATATTTAACTTGCCAGTTCATGCAAATATCCCATCCATATCTTGAGGGTAACGAATGGCCCTTCCAGAAACACCACAAACATGTCGCTCAGAAAGCCCGCGAACATGTTCTTTGTATTGTGCAAAGGTTTCCCGCTCTTCGGCTGTCAGATGGCATAAATTCATGCTTATGATCGCCTGAATGCGGAAGTGATTAGGTAAAATGACACTTTTCATCCTTTGCGACCATATTTGGGCCGTTTCAGACTCAGGATTGAAGTCAGACCTTGCCCCTTCAACAGGAGCGAACTCTTTCCATATAGCCTTATTTTCATCCATAGCTGCTACGACAGCCTCTCTCGCTTGTCTTCTATCTTCATAACGAATATTACCTTGCTTGTGCGCTAAGGCTGCAAGATGGTTGCTCTTCCACTCTAAAATCATGCTTCTTGAAAAGGACTCAGGCGCTTTATCGATAATGGTGTGGCAAGTTGGACATAGCAGTATGAGGTTTTCAAATGAGTCTGCTTCAAACTCCTCAGCAGGTCTCTCTTCGTGGCGGGGCCCAGTATCACCATGAGGAATGACATGTGCCATTTCAGCAATATGCTTATCACCGCCTATCTCTGCTGGGAAAAGCGGCTTAAGGCAGTCTGGTTTCTGACAATGACCTGCGGACGCCGAAAACAGCCGCAATTTGGTTTCGTTTGGGATACTTTTCCGAATAGCCATATTAGATTCCAAGCACTTGATTGTACGAGTAAAAATCTACCGCACTACAGTTGAAATAGTATACAGCTGACCAGCCTTATATTGCACTGAGTTTTTCATCATGCGTTATTCCATTTTGATAACAATATCGAACTTCCGCTCCTCGCTCGTTGCCGACTGTCACGCTGAATCGTGTTCTAATAAAGAACACGGCCAGATCAAGTCTGAGCCAATACACCTAAAGTTATGAGCGGGCTCTTTGCCGCCCGCCCCCGCAGCCTGCGAATTTTTCCTGACACACTGTGCCACGAAAAATTCGTAGGGAGGTTATACCTTTAACACCACCACGACTCTGCCCACAAGAATATATTGTCAAAGCCACATTCCTTTGCGACTTCTTGCCCCTGCCCTCAGGCTTTATCCATTAAATAACGATGCGCTTTTGATGCCTCACTAGCAGCTTTGAAAACATAGCGCTTATCGTTTTTCAGTGCTTTCAGCCAAGAAGCAATATAGCTTTCGTGCTGCACCTCTCCAACAATACCCAAATCCGCCATCAGAAAAGCACTTCCCAGCTCAGCCACTAATTCCTCCTCCGCATAATCTGCGCTGCCAAATTTCCCTTTCATTTCACGGTTAAGCCTTTTTTTACCACCGCTCCAGTGAACCAGCTCATGCAGGCCAGTAGCGTAGAAATTAGCAGCAGCGGAAAAAAGGTGACGCTCTGGTAGCCAGACCTCATCAGTTGAGGGTTGGAAAAAGGCATTTTGTCCTTTCTCAATGATGTTTGCGCCACTCTTTTGGAACAGATTTTCAGCCTCCGGCAACGGGTCAAAGATTGCTTCTGGGCTGACTATTTCAGTTGTCAGAGGAAGGCCATCAATTTGTTCAACGTTGAACACATTGAAGGTTTTCAGCATTGGGATCTGGTCGATGTCACCGTCTTCGTTTTCTTTCTCTAAGGTTTTATAGAAAATGGCTGCCGTACCGTGTTCACCTTTTCGAACCTGCCCGCCTATTGCCTGCGCCTGTTTGTAGGTCATCCAGCGTGAATCACCAAAGCCCTGTTTTGACGCGCTGCACCACAACAGCATGATATTCATTCCGCTATACGCGATACCGGTTGCGAAGTTGGAAGGCAACCCAGACATGCCCGGCACTCGTTTCCACGGGCAAGACCACGGTTTTACACCGGCTTCAAGCGTTGCAATGATGTTGTTGGTGACAGTCTGATAAATATCGGTTTTGGCTTTAGAAAATTTCGTTTTTGAGGAGCCTGACTGCTCCAGCGGGGATACGCTGGTCGCCGCTGCGGTGTTAGGGGCGCTAGTCTGGGTATGCAGGGAAATGGTCATGTTTTTTCTCCGTCAGTGGTGTGATTTTCGTCTTCGTATCGCCTGACGGTTCGCTTTCCCGACATCATTCCGGCCAGCAAGGGCGCAGAATGCGTGCCATTTACCCTTGCGGGATGGGTTGTGTTGGGAAACGATTAACCGGAAGCTGATACGAGAACGGAAGTCACACGGAGAAAAAACTGACACAGCATAGGCGGGCGTAGCGCCCCTTAGACCGCAGCAGTGAAAGGGGGTTGGGAAGTACGTTCATATAGCTATTTAAGGTGCTGCACACAGCCAAACTCGCTACATTTCGGACACAGCCCAACGCATTAAGCTTTTCTCAAAGCCAGTCAGTTGAAGGTGCTCTACTCTGGGTGCTAGGGTCCGAAGTTTCGCCAGCAGATCGTTCAGATGTTCCGATGGCAAGATGAGGTTCTTGATCTGAGTCGAGATCTGAGTGGGAATTCCGTATTCGTCCAACGCAGTAAGTAGCGGGTCGAGGAACATATTTTCAAGCTGCTCAGCAAAGAAGCTGAAATCTCCCGGCTCGCTCCCTTCTTTCGCCAGCACATCGGCCTGAATTTTATTTACGGCCATGATGTCCCGAGGCAATCGGAAACACACCATGTTTCTAATGAATTTCAGGCGCAGATTGATCGCTTCGCTGGATGTGTGTTCCGGTCGTCGATTCTCCACCGCGTCTCTTAGGTAAGCAGGCAGGTTTTTCTGAGTTCGGAGCTCATTGATGTGCCACACCAATTGCGAGCTGGACGAGATACCATAATCCATAAGGTTACCGCCCTCCAGAATGTAAACCAGCTCACATAAGTAATTTAGTTGGTTCGGCTCAGGAATGCCTTTCCAGTCCAGAAGCTTGCTGCTGAGCAGTAAGTCACGAATGATCGCTTCTGCTACCTCGATTTGCCGCTCAATCGGAACGTGCCGATTCTCTATCAGGGTTGTCGGCGACAATACCGGGTTGGCGTATGCATCTTGCAGCCGGCCACGTGAAATATCGGTAAGGTATTCGTTCTCCAGTTGCATGAGGAGTCCCATTGGGGAGTTTTCATCCTGATGGCCGATGGGGTATTCGACTGTGAGGCCCTGCTCAAGGGGAGGCGCTTCGAGCATGAAGACTTTTCCAATGAAGTACTTATTCATGCGGCCTGCGCGACCGGAAATATTCTTGTAGGTGAAGTAATCGAACGTTGAATTCTTCAGGCGGCGGTCGTAAATGATCACGTTCTCTGCCGATGTGTTGACACCTTCAATCATCGTAGATGTACAGATGATTCGCTTGATGATGCCCTCGTTGAACAACTTGACGATGTACTGCTGCAATGCACGTGGCACTCCGCCATGGTGAATCCCGATACCCAGAGATATTGCCTTAGCAACGTTCCATTCAGGGTGGTAGTGTTTAGAGATCCATGCTGCTATTTCCTGCGTCTCTGGTACTGGTGTCAGCCCAGCTTCCTGAATCAAATACTCTGCGACCCTGTTCGCACTAGGTGGTGCCTGACAGTATATTAAGGTAGGCGAGTCTAGGGTTGTGACCAACTCGAGCAATTTTTCCTTTCGCTCTTCGGATCGCATCTCCAGATTGAAATTCTGGATGTCGACCGCGACAGTGCTGTAGTCGGATGGGATGAAGTGGTACTCATAGTCATCCAAACCAGAGATCTTCTGAATGTGAGGCCCGAGCATGTAGAACTGAGCACCAGTCTTTGCGAGCTTGTGAAAGGCCAAGCTCAGGTCAACAGCGCGCGTGCTTTCGTCTGTGGCATTCCCCAGATCGATTTTGTAGAACTCGTCCAAGACGAAGAACTCCACATCAGCAAGATCAGGACGCTGGATGACACGCTCTTGGGTGAGCAAGTAGACATTGGTTGTCTCGCTCACAGATTCCTGGCTCGGATGCGTAATCAGGTTGAAGTCCTTAAAGCGTTTGACCAGACGACGGCGGGTTTCGTCGATCAGCGCAATGGTCGGAACGATCACCACCACCTTTTTGAATCGTCTCTGTGCCAGCACAGCGTCAATTACTAGACTTTTTCCGACGCTTGTAGAAGCACTGAGTACAACGTTTCGGCCTTGCATGATCAAGCTGAAAACATGAGCCTGCAGGTGATGAAACACCATGCCCTGTTCTACTCCCTCGACCCTGTGAGCTTCATAAGCCAAGCGATCAGAAATCGCCATGCTGCTGAGGTGAGGAGTGATATAGGGGAATAGTCCGACAGCTCGTACCATGTTTAGCAGGAGCGACTGTTCGACAGAGTCAAAAAGCTTAAATTTGTCGAGTGCTCGGATCACCAAATCGCGGCCCTCCCACTCTGAATTGCTTCTGTTGACAATGGTGTTGATGGCGAGAAGCACATCGACCGTCGATGCGCTTTCTTCACCCAGTTTCGCCAGGATGTTCTTGATTTTTTCGTAATTCATAGCCGCTTTGTTCCTTGAGACATCTGCGGCAGAGTGACCTGCCCGGGATATCTTCATCCTCGTATACCTTCTGCTCCGTAATCCGGAGAGCATGTATCAGTTATGCCTATAATTCTTCCAGCTTTTCGCAGTAAGAGTTGAAAGCCTTGGTCAGATGTTCAATGCTTTCCATAGGCACCAAAAAGATGTGCACCTTCACTTGTTTGATGTTCTCCGGCAGTTCCGAGGTGAACGTTCTGAAGTGGGTTTCGATCTCTATCTTGAGGTTGTCTACGTAATCAGTGAGCCAGCCTGACGAAAGCGCTGCACTATCGTAGGTCAACAAGATAGGGAAGCAGAGAATATTCAGCATGTCATCGACAGGAGAATTTCGATGCAGAGCTTGGTTGAAGGAATCTGCTTTTGGCTGGTGATGTAAAGGTTCGCGTAAAGAAATAATGATTTCTCGCTCTGCCGACAGCACGGTTTCTGAGATCGTTTCGTCAAGAATTTCGCGAATTTGCTCTAGGGTTGTATCCATATCATTTGCTTTGATCAAGCGGGCAAGACCTAGCCACAACTGATCATCCTGATCAGGCATCTGAACGATGTGAGCATTGCCAAATTCTGAAAGCTTGTCAGCAGATTTGTAGAATACTTTGCACGCAACGGGCTCGCTGTCTTGGCGACTGCGCAGGATGGAGTGCAGAATTAGTTCTGCAATGAGCCTATCGCGCGGAAGCTCACTGTCGCTGAAGGTACTGATTGACCTAGCCAGGATCGCTTTGGCGTTATGCGCGAGGATGTTTACGATTTCACTGGCCTTTAGGGAAAACTCAGGTAGCCATTCGATGAGATGCTTTGCGTAATTTTCGTGCCGCCATTTCTTAAGTGCATAGCGCACGTCAAAACCAGAAAATGAGTGCAATAAGCCCTCTTTAGTGTTGGCGTGAAACTCGACCAAGAACGGATCCGGACGCTTTTTATATGGTTTGGATGTGGCTGTTGACTTGTCATCAGCCTCGTCTAATAATTTTCTGAGGTAAGCCAGCGTCGGATCTCGAAGGATGATCTTAGATGCTGCAGCTGTCTTCACGCTAGCCGTGGCCGCTTTGTCAGCAATCTCTAAAAATTCTTCGTAAATTGCCTTTAGTTGCGTGAAGTTGGGACGATTTCCAAGCACCTCCGCAAGCTGGGACAAAGCCTTTATATTGACGGCCTCCAACGCCTCAACATCACCGTACACCTGCCAGACAAAGTTTTCCGCCCAGTACAAAAAGTTCCTTTTTTGAGGTGAGACAAAAGTTTTAAACGTCTTGCACAGTGCCATACCTCGGGTCGTGGTTATGTCAGGCAGAACACGCTTATCTATCTCTTTCTTGAATCCTTCAAGAATTTTTGCGACGTCGCGCTTGGTCACGATTCGGAAACGGGCAATACCTGGACGTACATCGCATTTCAGCGATTTATGCAGAAGCGAAGAATTAGCCTTGCTGCCATCTAACGCCGTTATCTCTTTCAAGTTCCATTTGCCATCACTTTCGGTTGTTTTGACCTGAATGTATTCATTTAGAATCTGGCCCTCGCATTGGAATACAGCCACGATATCATCCGCTGTCTCGCATTCCACTTGAGAGTAGTTGCTGTCTCGGAGCATCTTGAAGATGAAACTAACAGCTACGTGATCCTGATACTTGAAGCCTTGCCTTGCCGCAGGCCCACCTGCATCAGATAGGCTAGTAATACTCATCATGACATCCTTGCATTGCGAGAAGATTTGCAGAAATCGGACATCAGCTCAGCCAATCAAGACAACACATGCAAAACCTGCTAATACTACAGCGCTATTCCTAATAGAAGTCATTGGCAGGTCATCTGCAATATTTATTGTCACTTTATGCTGCTCTCAATAGTCCAGGTAAAAGCAATATTTCGATTGAATCACCCAGCAGTCGTGAACACAAGTTAACCGCTTTTTGCCGAATGCAGTCATTTATACAAATGGATAATAGACGAAATAAATCATTGCGTCTCAGCTTTGCAGATCGCGCAGCTCTAAGTTCGCTGTTTGCTCATCCATAATAGGATTGGCTATCGCCATACTTCTGTATCCCGACGCCTACCGACCGCCTTCCAGATCCGGGTCTGCACGCTAGTACTTGCCATGGAGCTCAATACACAGGAACGACCAATGACATGTCCAGTCTTCTTTCCTGACGCCTTCACCTCCGTGGTTGTAACCCGTGGTTACGTAACTGGGGCATGGTGAGCCCCTTGCTCAAAAAAAGTGCTGTACAATGTGGATAGAGCGAAGTGATAGTGAACAACTGCCCCATCATCTTAACAAAACAGGTATGGCGGTTAGCCTACTAGCAGGATAACCGCCTTTGTTTTCAATTTCAGCGAGCCTTTTTCTATATGTCCCTTCCGCAAGACACCAGTAATACACCAGACATTTCAGATACTCTTAAAGGTCAAAATGCCGCCCGGCTTATCATTGATAATGATCCCGCAGCAGTTCATATCCATGATCCCAGAACCATCGAGTTTGCAGATGCCATGATCGACACTGCTGCAGGCGAACTTAAAAACGCCGCCGGTATACTCAAAAAAATGGTTAAGGGTGCGGCTGCAAGCGCAGAAGATCTAGCGGTGGCAACCTTCCAGGGTATCATCGAAATTATTCAGAACGCAGATGATGTAAGGGCGACTAAGGTATGGTTTGGACTAAGATCAACTGAAGCAGGTAAACAGCTACTGCTTGTCCACAATGGCACTCCAGTAACCTGCCTCAACGTTCTTGGGATGGTTCTTCCTTACCAAACTTCCAAGACCAATAGAATAGACCAACGTGGCCGATTTGGGATCGGGATGAAAACTCTTTTGCGCATTGCCGACTCAATTTCCGTACACTCTGCGCCTTACCATTTTTCATGTAATCAACTAGATTTTAACCGCTTGCCACCTGAACCAGCTCTTCCTGGTTTTTATGACCCGGGACACCATACGCTGATTGTCGCAGATCTTAATTCAGCCTTTGATGATGCTGAGCTCATTGAATGGTTTGATTCATGGCGCCATGAAGGATTACTGTTTCTAAGTTCGGTAAGCCAATTAAAATGGTGTGAACTGGATGGCAGTATAAAAAGCGAACGCTCGCTGGATTTTTCAAGCTGGAAGGATACTGGTTATGAGCTGCAACACCCGGGAATCAGAAAGCTGCAATATCGATACGCTAAAAGTAAAGAAGATGACTGGACTGTCTGGCGAGCATCGGTAGCCGTTCCTGAACATTTACACCCAGCTCATAAAACACGTAGTGAAGAAACAGATATTTCAATCGCCATTTCGTCACAGCCGGTTAACTCAGGAATCTTCATTGGCTTTCGTACCGATATTCCCTCAACGCTCCCTTTTTCATTAGATGCACAATTCGATCCTAGTACGTCACGTGAGTCCATTATAGAAAATGACTGGAATCGATGGTTAATAGATCGAACTGCAGAAGTCGTTGGAAATATAGCCGCTGGGATGCTAATTACCAGCCCCAAAACGGCATGGAATCTCATTCCACTCTCTATTGAGGGCGTAGATCCAGGCCGTAGCTCAATTCTTAACAAGCGTTTTTTAGCCGCGCTAAAAACAACCAGAACATGGTTATCTCAGCATGCCCTGATACAACTACCTTTAGGTAATTATCCTTTTTCTGATCTCAGTTACGAAGAAGACATACTAACTGGTTTTCTGACCGAAGAGGATGTCGAACTCATTCATAAAGGTTTGCATGCTTTACATAGAAGTACCCGGGATAGCCAGGATCGCTGGCGTAGTGTTATGGATGAACTCAATGTGTCAAGACTTGTCGATACAGGTGAATTACTTGATGCCATGGAAAACCGGATATTCAATTTTAAACCTGCGGCATGGTGGGTCAATGCAGGGGCATGCCTTGTTGAGAATCATGAAAATACCGAATTATTTGAACGTCCCTTCCTGCTTTCTCATCTTAATGAACCAGTTTCCTGCAAACCGAAAGCGCAAACTTCAATCCCTCTGGTTTTGAACAGCCCTTCTGATTTTTCTTTACACTGGGGGCTGATGGAACGACTGCATTCAGATTATGCTGATAAGAGTACTGGCGAACCAGTCATTGCATGGCTGGATAACCACGCCGCTTTTGTCAGCCAAACCGACACAGCTATCGAACTGAATGCCTTTGCAGAGAAATTCGAAAAAAGCAGCATTGAAATATCTGAAGATGAGCTCCGCTTACTTCGGGACAAATTTGATTATCTACGGGACACCGAAGCAAAGGTTATAGGGACTAAAATTGGCACTATTCTCAAACTGGATGGATATGTCTATGATGGTGTTCGGATGCTCCGACAAAAAGTGCGCCTCTCAGAAAGCTATCTGTGTAAAACCCTAGATGGTGAAAACTCAACGTGGCCTGATGCCGCCGGGAAAACAGATGGTATTCAATGGGTTGGAGCCAAATATGAAGCCATTTTGAAAACTAACATCACCAAAGGAGCAAAACGCAAACGCGAGGATGGAACACAATCTCGGGGAGCCAGAAAGTTTCTATTCCTGCTTGGGGTTGAATCATCACCTCGTATAGAGAAAGTGAATGAAAACCTCTATTGGGGAACAGAGCTCCGTAAAAAAGAACTCAGGGAACATGGAGCTGAGCTGGTTGATTACGACTATGAATCACCAGATCTTGAGCATGTCATTCAAAATATCAAGGAAGCCACTAAGCAGCACGCGAAACAGCGAAGTCCTGCGCTGGTCCATACCCTTTCCAAAAACTGGCATCGCCTGTATGCCCATGTCTCAATGGTCCCCTCCCTTCACAAAGCGATTAAGTACTTTTATAAAAAGGGAAATGTCACAGCTGCGTGGCTGAATACACTAAGAAGTGTCGATTGGGTTGCGGTCGGTAAAGGAGAAACTGTTTTTTCTAATATTGCTGTGTTGAAGACCCCAGAGACTCAAACGCTTTACCAGACCTTCATCTGCGGGGTAAATGCCAAGGATATTGATCTCGATTTTTTAACCGCATTAGGCATCATTACTGATGTCAGAATCAGTGACCTACTAACTCAACTTAAGGCCTTACGTGACAGCCCGAGAATGGTAGATCAGACTCAAACACAGTCGATTTACCGTGCAATTGCAAAACGCTGTCCTTCTTCCGAGTCATATTTTTCATCGAAAGTGGGCGAACTCACTATCCAGGAGCTCAGGAGTCGCTTTCTAGAGGGAAAAGGACTCGTTTATGTGCCCTCAAAAGGATGGGCTAAACCAAACGAATTACTTAGAGGGCTAGATATTTTCCATGGCCAGCGACTTTTTGTGCCTGGAGGCTCGTCGTCAAATTGCCAAAACCTTTGGCGTACACTGAATATCCCCGAACCAGGCATTGATGACTGTATCCAATGCTGTCGGGAACTGACTCGTGAACAGTATGATTCAAGAATAGAATCTCAGCTTATGGATGTTTATCGTTACATGGAGAAATTGCTGGAGCATGCAGAGCGCTACCATAAAGATAAGTTACGGGTACTACCACTGTTCTGCTCGACTGGCTGGGTAACTCAACGCCCAATTCACTACGTGGACAATCCAGAGCTTCGGCAGCAATTAAGTAAGAGGCTTCCTACCCTTCATTGCTGGATACCGCCTTGTGATATACAGGATTTCCCTAGACTGGTTAAAGCACTTAGAGTAAAAGAACTGAATCCTGAACTTCAGATTCTCGGTAATAATTCCTACGCTAAAGAGCGTGGTGACCAGGAAAGATTACGTTTTGGGCATGCTGTTGAACACCTGTCAAATGAGCTTGCCAGAAGTACCCCTGAATTACGTGAAAAACTCGTTATAAGCTGGGATACTCTTAGGAATACTCAGCTCTATATTTACGAGCACCCCATCACAGTGCGTGCATTGTCTTCAGAGTTCCCTGCTGGATTTATTGAAGTTGCTCTTAATGCCGTGAGTTTGAACCAATCCGAAGTCTTCCATTTTTATAATGACGCAATCGGCAATCGTGATTCTGGAGGATGGCTTATTGCTTCTCTGTTTCCTGCAAAAGAACGTCGGCGAATTGATGGCGAATGGGTTCTTGCTTGGCAAAAAAGCTGTCACTCAGCGGCAGAAGCAATCCGCCTTGCGAGTGACGAGGCTCGTACTGAAGCCATGGAAGATATAATCACCAATATTAACGGTTCGGTAAAACACAAAATTAACGTTACTCCACCGAAGAGCCGATCAGTTGGAGCGAAGCCAAGAACACTGAAGCCATCGGTAGGTGCTATGGTCGGAGCTTCGCTGCAGACCAAGGCTGCACCCTCAAAATCTACAGCCACCCGTGGAGGATCCCGAGGACTGAAAAATACCCCGCCAGTGCCCCAACGAGGTCCAAGTTCATCAGTTCCCGCACCGGTTGCCTATACCAACGCAGATCTTGAGCAGAGAGCTTGGGAGCTACTTTCCCAAGCTCTGGACACAACCGACGATCAGAGGATTATTGATTTCAGACGCAATCATGGTGTGGGTGCCGATGCCGTTATTGACTGGAAACAGTTTATCGAAATGAAAGCCACTGGCCGTGGTCCCCAGAACCAGATAGAGATGTCTAACAATGAGTACTTACGCGCTAAGGAACGTGGAAGCAACTTTATTCTGGCTCTTGTGTCAGGACTTGAAACAGGTCAGTCGGATGAAATCAGGCTCATAATTGATCCTGTTAATTGTGCCAACGTAATCCCTACTAATGGGGTCAGATTAGGTGGGTTACTTGATGCCCCCTCCGTTGTTATTGAGTTTGAGAGCAGTAATGATGAATAGATAATCCTTGGCGATTCACCACATTCAGAGTGGGGAACTCAAACTAGTTTTATGTCACCTGTGTCATTGGTGGTCACTCTGGTGGTCTTGACAGAAGGGGATTTCTGATTTAGCTTAATAATTAGCCAGTTACTGGCAAAGGCGATCCCAGTCAGAGGAGCCAAATTTGAAAAGCCTGCTTTTACAGCAGGCTTTTTGCTTTTCCGCATTCCACCCTCAAATCTGATAATCAATCGCCACTTCTTCCGTTTCCATTACCTGGCGCTTAATTTCATCCACCGACAGCCCGGCATTGCACAGCTCGATAAAGCGCCAGACATAGTTGCGTTGCAGCTGTCCGCGTTTAAGTCCCAGCCAGACGGTGTTGGCATCAAACAGATGGCGGGTATCCAGGCGCACCAAATCTCCCAGCTCGCGCTCGCCGCCAGACTGTTCCGCCACCAGACCGATGCCAAGCCCCAGCTCTACATAGGTTTTGATCACATCCGAATCCTGTGCACTCAGCACGATATCCGGCGTCAGCCCTTTGCGATTAAAGGCTTCGTCGATACGCGAACGGCCGGTAATGCCCTGCCGATAGGTAATCAGCGGCCATTTGACAATGTCTTCGAGCGTGAGGGGCAAAACCTGATGAAGTGGATGGTCGACGGGCAATAGCAGGCTGTGATGCCAGCGGAACCAGGGGAACGCCACCAGCAGTGGATCGTTACTCAGGCGTTCACTGGCAATACCGATATCCGCCCCGCCGTTTTGCAGCAGCACTTCGATCTCCTGCGGTGTGCCCTGAATCAGCTCCAGCCGGACGTCCGGAAACAGCTCGCGGAACGCCTTGATCACCGGCGGTAAACTGTAGCGCGCC
Organism: Lelliottia sp. 489; assembly: GCF_050435885.1. NCBI lineage: Bacteria > Pseudomonadati > Pseudomonadota > Gammaproteobacteria > Enterobacterales > Enterobacteriaceae > Lelliottia > Lelliottia sp. 489. Next base: position 1,161,743 of record NZ_JBNDLC010000001.1, read on the forward strand.
TGCGTATGGGTGGTGGCGATTGTCAGCACCCCGGACGCGTCGTTAGTAAAGAGATCTGCCAGGCGTCGAACGTTGCTGGCTTCGTTGAGAATGCGCTCAGCGATGGTCAGTAACGCTTTACCTGGCTCCGTCATCCCCAGCAGGCGTTTGCCGCGACGGATGAAAATCTCAATGCCCAGCTCTTCTTCCAGCTCGCGGATGTGGCGGCTGACGCCTGACTGAGAGGTGTAAAGCATGTTGGCGACTTCGGTCAGGTTGTAGTCCCGCCTGGCCGCCTCACGGATAATTTTAAGTTGCTGGAAATTCACGATTCACTCCGGCGCATCTGACATAGCCCTATTGTTAGAGTCAGCAGACCTGCAGAACAAATAATAAAAACCAGCATCTTATTCCTTTATGGAATATCAGCTCACTAGCTGCAGTTCACGATTCTCCAGCGATGGACGGCTGACCAGCGACATCAGGATCTCTTTCACCGCCTGCGCCTGCGGCGACAGAGAGCCGCGAGCAGACATATTCAGAGACAGCGGCAGGCTCATGGATGGCGTGGTTATCCGCGCCATCCAGCCGTTCGCGGCGCTGCAAAGAGAGCGCGCAGCGGATTCCGGCAGCACTGTGACGCCCATTCCGCTGGCAATCGCGGCGGTCAGCGTCGAGATAGAGTCGATCTCACCGATGATTTTTGCCGTCAGGCGACGCAGAGAGAAAGCTTCATCAACGCGCAGACGCACGGCGCTGTAATCGCGTGGCAGGAACAGATTCATCTCTGCCACAGCGGTTAAATCAATGCTCTGGCCCGGACAATCGCGCGTCCCTACCAGGTAGAGATCTTCTTTCAGCAACGGCTGGCTGGTGATCCCCGCAATCGGTGAGCGATCGTACAGGACCGCCATGTCGAGCTGACCGTTGAGCAGTTTATCGTTAAGAACCGACCCGCTGTTTTCATGCAGATAGACAAGCACCTCCGGCAGCTCGGCGCGAACGGCCTGCAGCAGCGGCATGGTGATGGAAGACGCGGCGGTGCCTGGCGCAAGGCCAATCGACACCTGTCCGCTCAGGGTGTGTCCGACGTTACATACGGCCAGCTGCGCTTGTTCGCACTGGCGCAGAATAGTGCGCGCATGGGTGTAGAGAATCTTACCGGCTTCGGTTGGCGTCACGCCACGCTTGGTGCGGATCAACAGCTGCTGGTCCAGTTCACCTTCCAGAGTGGCCACCTGCTGGCTCAGCGCAGGCTGCGCGATATGCAACACTTCCGCGGCCTGGGTCAGGCTACCGATATCGACGATTTTTACGAAGTATTTCAGTCGTCTTAAGTTCATTTTGCCCCCTGTTAAAATACAGTGCCGGTACTGGCGCTCATTGTTGAAAGAGTTTTTGCAATATGGATGCCAGTTTTTAAAAGAGGACGGATGAGTACGCTAAGCGGCTGAAAATAAGGAAATCTAATCACCCTGCACCGTTTTATTACTGAAACAGCGGTTTACGATCTGCCCCATAAGGGGTAAGCCTGCACCAGAAGTGTGCATTTTGTTGGGAAAGAAAGCACTTTGCTGAATTTGTCAGCAAACGATCACAAGGGATCGATCTCCCCTTTGACAAGCGTTATTGGGGTCGATAATATGCGCCCCGTTCACACGATTCCTCTGTAGTTCAGTCGGTAGAACGGCGGACTGTTAATCCGTATGTCACTGGTTCGAGTCCAGTCAGAGGAGCCAAATTTGAAAAGCCTGCTTTTACAGCAGGCTTTTTGCTTTTCTGCGCTCGGCTGTTAAAAACGGTAGCGCACGCCCATAACCCCGGATGTGGCGCTGTAGCCGCTGTTCCCCATCTGCTGAGACACGTTCCCCCACAGATTAAGATCTGCCGTCAGTTTCCCCTCGATACCCAGTTTCAACTCACCGCTATCCCGCGTACCGGCCAGGGTGACTTTTTCACTATCAAGGGTAACTGCAGGGTCATTGCTGTTATGTAGCCAGTTCGTTTCTGCGTAAATCGTGAAAAGCTTCCCGCTGGCTTTGTCGCGCCCGGAGACGCCTTCACGCGATAATCGAATACCAATGCGGCTCTGAAGACTGTCGCCGCTGGGATAGTCCACCCTGGTCCCGTTATCTTCCGTTAACGCATCAGCGTTAAGGCCATTCCAGATAAGCTGCGCCTGTGGCGTCACATAAATACTGGTCGTTTCCGCTTTTCTCAGATAAAGGCGATAGCCCGTCTCGAGCGAGCCGCTAAGCCCGTCAATATGATAATTTTCCGCAGCCAGATCGTCGCCTTTGACCTGCCCGTTAAACCGGCCATATTGCACCCAGCTGTCAACATAAGTTCCCTCTTGCGTCTCGGCATCCTGAAACCAGGTGGCATAGACCCCACCGCTGTAGCCATCTACCGAGCCTTTCGCGCGATAGCCGCTGCGGTTCGCATTGGTGCTGCTGTGGGCATTGCCATAGCCCAGCATGACGCCAATACCCAGATAATCTTTCGCGGTAAAATGACCCTGCGCGATCTCCCCGCCGCCCTGAATCAAATAGCTGTTGCTGGTGGTTTTGAGCTGCCCGGTGCTGTCATACTCGCCCTGATGCGATCCTGTCTGACGCAGCCAGAGAGAGGAATCCTCCGCCTGTCCTGTGCGATCCTCGAGACGCTGATTAAACAGCTCCTGGGCGATACGTCGGTTGGCAAGATAACTTCCGGCCTCAGGTCTGAGAACCGATGCTGGAGGTGTCGGCGGATTCGGTGGCGTCGGAAGTGTGTTACGTAAATACCAGTTGCCGTTCGCCTGATTTGGCAACCCCTGCTGCAGGAAATAGTCGTACGCTCCTGCTGCTACGCGGCCCAGGAGCGCAAACTTCCCGGCAGAATCGCCATCAACATGAATAATTTCGATGCCATTGATCGTCGAAGCGCCACTTCCTCCGGCGTTATTGATTTTAACCCGTGTATCACCACGCGTGTCTCCATGCACAATCAGTTTATCCGTCGCAGATTTATCATCTCCAAGCGTCGTACTAAGGGTCAGCAGGCCATTGTTGCCCGTATAATTACCGTTCACCACCAGCGTACTGGCAGGCACCGGGCTTGCCATAACCATGTTTCCGCTGTTCACTAAATCCCCGCCAATTAGCAGGCTGCCAGCCGGTGCGTTCGTGAAACGCGCCACCGCATCGGCCACCGCAAGGGTTCCCTGATTCAGTACGCTCCCGGCGACACTGCCATAGCCTCCCATCAGTGCACCCGAGGTGATGTTCACCTGACGCGTGGCTAAACTTACTGGCGATGACGGGGTGCCCAGAATCAGGCTTCCGGAGCTGATAGTTGTGGTTCCCGTCCAGGTCTGGTTCGCCAGGAACTGGAGGGCGCCATCACCGTTCTGGCTGACGTTCCCTGTACCGCTGATTGTTTTGTTAAATGCCAGATCCTGCGAATGGTCAAAAACCAGGCTCGCATTATCGACAATATCACCTACGACACTTCCCGTTTCGCCCCCCGCCCCCAGCTGTAGCGTGCCTTCGCTGATGGTTGTTACCCCGGTATAGCGCTGATCGCCAGTGAAAATCAGCGTTTCACTTCCGGTTTTGGTCAGACTGCCCTCGCCGCTGAGGGTACCTGCAAACAGGGTATCTGCCGTGTTGTTTAGCGTCAGCATTGCGCTACCGAGTGCCACGTCCCCGCTGCCAGACAGGTTATTGATGCGCTGATCAAAACCATCCAGTGCCAACAGCGCACCACTTGCAATATGAACCGCGCGGCTTTCAGCGAAAGCATTGTCGATGCCGGTCTGCAAGGTGCCGCCCTGGATAAGGGTATCGCCGGTATAAAGGTTATGATGACTCAGCGTTAACGTGCCGAGCCCGGCTTTGGTCAGCGTTTTGCCGTCCCAGCCCGTCACCGGATTAGGATTTTGGTTAATTAGGGTTCTCACCAGATCAAAACTTTCCACCGCCTGAGTGAGGGTAAATACCCCGTTGGCTATCTCAGGCGTGCTGGACTGCTGCGCATACCAGTTGAGACGAACATCGACATAATAGTTCCGATCCAGCAGGCCTTTGTAGCCTAGCTACGCTGGCATAGTCGACAGGTGATGTCGCGCCCCCAAGGTGGACAGCAGAAAAATCACCGCTCATATTGCCCGGCGCTGAGGTGCTAATGACCTGGAATGTTTTCACATAGTCCGTAAACCCAGGCCCATCAGCCACATTCATCCCCGCCACATTCAGGGTTGACGATGTCCCCAGCACAGCCGTGTTGGCCGTAACCACCGGTTCGTGACCACCCGCCATAACTGAAAGCCGTCCACCCACATTAAATTCATCTCCGACGAGTAAAGTGCTTTCTTTCGCTACGCGAGTAATCGCATTGGGGGCGATAGTGTAATCGCCGGTGACATTCATCGTCACATGCGACCCCAGATCGAGCCCGCCCGCGTTAACATTCACTTCGCCTGCGGTAGAGCCCGTTTGCAAAAGCACGGCACCTCCGTTGCCCTCTTTATTCAGCGTCCCGTTCCCGACCAGCAGATTGACAACCGAACTATTCCCGTCAAAAGCTAGCGTCATATTAGAATTATTGGTGATGGTTCCGCTGCCGAGCGCCGCGCCCGTGAGGGCGGTCATGGTGCCTGCGTTAATGCTGGCACCACCACTAAAGGTATTTGTCCCTGACAGGGTCAGCGCGTTCCCCCCCTCTTTCACCAGCTTTCCACTGCCCGTTATCGCGCCTGAAAAAAGGGTGTCCTGTGAATTGTTCGCCGTCAGCGTCGCACTGCCCAGTTTGACCGCGCCAGCACCCGACAAATTATTGGCTGACTGGGAAAAATCGTTGAGATTAAGGGTAGCGCCAGCAGCCACAGAAACCGCTGATGAACGGGCAAAAGCATTCTCCACGTTGGTTTGCACAGTACCGCCATTAATACGCGTGTTGCCGGTATAACTGTTCTGTTCAGAAAGGATTAAAGTGCCCTGGCCAGCTTTGGTCAGGCTTTGTCCGTCCCATCCGCTGGTAAACGGTCCTGTGCGATCGGGCAGCAGCACGTCAACATTGAAGGTCTCTGTCGGGTCCAGCAGAGTAAAAGCCCCGTTACCTCGCGACGGATCTGCAAACCAGGTCATACCAAACGTCAGATTGTAATCCTGATTGCCATTTAACTTACTGCCGGTGACGTACAGATAATCGGCGGGATTTGTGAAGCTCAGGGAGCTGAAATCCCCGGAAATCCCGCCTGCATGAGTACTGTGCAGAATGTTGATATTTTTACTGGTAATAGAACTGGCGGAAACCGGCGCGCCAAGTACGTTCAGGGCTCCTGCCAGCGCGAGCGTTGGTGCGACGGCGGCAGGTTGTTGCGCATTCACCGCCACTTCAAACGCCGAGCCCGCCTGCTGGATGAGCGTCCCGCCTATATTGAGCTGGCTACTGGCCCCCACCGACGTTTTTCCTCCGGCGGCGGTGATAAGATTATTGCTGACAGTGAACGCCCCCTGCGGGGAGAACATCAGCGTGCCGCCATTGACCGTCACACTTCCCTGGCTCGCCCCCGCGCCGGTAAGATTCACAAGCCCAGTCTGCTCCTTAATTAGCGCGCCTGAGCCTGACAGAACAGCGGTTGAGGTCGAACTTCCGGTGCGATTGAACGTCAGCGTGCCGTTATTAGTTACCTTACCGCTTAAGGTTCCCTGACCGGCGTTGGCAATGTCATTGGAGCCTATTTGCAGCTGGGCACCGCTGGCAATCGTCGTGGTCCCCATGCGTGTATCATTGCCCGCCAGAACCAGTTTTCCACTGCTGATGGTTAACGGACCGATGCCGCTAATCCCCCCTGCAAAGGTATTGGTGCCTGTAGCGATGGTGGTCCCTCCTGCGGAATTCACCCTCAGCGCGCGCTGACTGGCAAAGCTATCTGTCATCGACAAGGTACCGCCGTTGAAGACAAGCGTACCGCTGTCAGCGCCAAGATTACTGTCTTTGCTGACTGCTAATGTTCCGCCCGTGAGCAACATGCCGCCAGTCCAGGTATTGTCACCAGAGAGTGTGATCAGCCCTTCCCCGTATTTTTCGAGCTGATACCCCTTGCCGTTGTCGGTGATCACACCTGAGATAGTGCCGCTGTAATCACTAAAAATCGCGGTCATGCGGGCATCGCCCGTCAACAGCACAGTGCCGGACAGCACAGGGTTGCTGTCCATTCTCAACGCGCCGTACTGAATGCCGGAGATCTCTTTCCAGCCTAATCCCTTAAGCGTTACGGGCGCTCCATAATCAGCCCCGCTGCCAAGCCAGAGCGTACCGCCGTCATTGACGGCAAAAAGGGCCTTAGGGGCAAATGTCGTGGGATTGAGGTGCAGCCGCGCACCATTACCGACGGTGACAGTACCGACAAAACCATCCACGGGGAGGCTGATGTCGTAGGAAGACTGACCATTGACTCCGGTGCCTTTAAACATGATTTCACCGCTACCGGATACCGGCGTCGTCAGTTTCAGTACCGTATCTGAGCGGTAAAACGTCAGCTTTCCGTTGTTAACAACGGGAATCAAAACATTCCCGCTTGTGCTTCCCACACCAATCTCAAGTTGTCCGCCTTTCGCAATATTCACCATGGAGTTATTGCGGTTACGGCTATCAAGAATGCCTGGAAAGATGAGATCGCTGCCAGCCGCTATATCCAGTGACGATCCTGTGTTACCGCTGAGCATCACATTGCCGCCAAGCTCCCAGAGCTTCCCTGACACAGCGATTTCATTAAACCCCGTTGTGCCCCCGACATCGCCCGTGACCCGTCCAATCCCCTCCAGCCTCAGCGTATTGCCGGGACTGTTGCTCATCATACTGCCGTTGAGGGTAGTTCCTGAGCGCAGAGTCACGCTGTTGCTACCTCCGCTGAGCTGAACCGCGGTTCCTTCAGTACCGGTGATTATCCCGGCATTATCCAGTGTCGAATGACCATTGACGGCGTTAAAGCCAATGCTCCCCGTAACGGTAGCACCCGAGTTTTTCACCAGCTTTCCGCCGTTTAACAGCACCACTCCGCCATTACTCGCACCACCGGCATGCCCGGTAATGCCGCCGAGATTATTGATCGTCGTTTGCCCATCCAGCGATGACAAACTAACGCCACTGCCCGCCGCGTCCACCACGCCCTGAATGGTTAATTGCCAGTTTCTCGACCCGTCACCATTCACACCATTCCCCTGAGAAGTGGTGACGGCTGCAGTATCCGCCAGAATGAATGACGTTTCGGTTGAGGAGAGATTTTGGAGGGTCAGGGTTGAAGAAGAGGTCGGCAGATTAGTGGCAGCCCAGCCGTCAGGGAGTGAAATAACTAGCACACCCGCAAGGAGTAATTTTTGGGAATCCGTAAAAATGAACGCCTTCATAAAACCTCACATGTTAACTCCCGCTATTCTTATAGTTGGTCGTGAGTGAGATCGCCTGAAATGCCTTAAATATAATGAAGATATTTAAGGTCAAATTTATTTATCCAACACACGGTTGGGACTTTCTCATACTTTGGAAAATAAAAGGCCTGCATAATGACAGGCCTTTTTATTACTGTTAATTCTCTTGCGTCGCATCCACCCGCCATCTACGGGTCAACGGTTTTTCAATTTCGACAATCAGGAACATCGCGAAGCCGATAATAAAGGTAATGACCCAATAGCGGAACGGAAGTGACTCGGTGCCGAACAGCATCTGCATAAACGGCGCGTAGATAATCAGCAGTTGAAGTACCAGCAGCACCCCGCTGACTATCCAGATCCCGCGATTGGCCAGCAGGCCTTTACTCAGGGAGAAGCCGTCGGAGACACGGCAGTTCAGCATGTAGAACCACTGGGCGGTCACCAGGGTCTGCAACAGGACGGTGCGAATAAACTCCGGTGAATAGCCGCGCGGTTGTAGCCAGGCTTCCAGCACAAAGGCACTCACGGCGATCATCGAGCCGACAAACACCACGCGCCAGATAGCAAATCCGTCCATGACATGCAGGTTCGGGTTACGCGGTGGGCGTTTCATGATATTCCGCTCCCCCGCCTCAAACGCCAGGCCAAACGACAGCGTGGCGGATGTCGCCATGTTCATCCACAGGATCAGCACCGGCGTCAGCGGAATTAAGTTCCCGGCAAGCAGAGCGATGATAATCAGTAAGCCCTGCGCCAGGTTGGTGGGCATAATAAAGAGAATGGTTTTTTTCAGGTTATCGTAAACCCGACGGCCTTCGCGAACCGCGCTGGCGATGGTGGCGAAGTTATCATCCGTGAGCACCATATCCGCCGCTTCTTTGGTCACCTCCGTCCCTTTGATACCCATGGCGATACCGACGTCAGCCTGTTTCAGCGCAGGCGCATCGTTAACCCCATCGCCGGTCATCCCGACCACCTCTTTCTTACTTTGCAGCGCCTGCACCAGGCGGAATTTATCCTCCGGGCTGGTACGGGCAAAAATATCATAGCTCTGCGCCGCTTCGCTCAACTGCTGGTCATCCATGACCTCCAGCTCACGTCCGGTAATCGCGTTCCCGGCATTGCCAATTCCCAGCATTTTGCCGATGCTCATTGCCGTTTGCGGGTGGTCGCCGGTAATCATTTTCACGCGAATGCCCGCCTGAAGGCATTCGCCAATAGCGGTAATGGCTTCCGGACGCGGCGGGTCCATCATTCCGGCAATACCGAGCAGAATCACCCCCTGCTGCAAATCCGGATGGTCCAGCGTCGTTTGATCAACACCTGCCGGCTTCCAGGCTGCCGCCACCATACGTAAACCTTCCCGCGCATACTCTTCAATCTGCGCTTCCCAGTAAGGTTGATTCAGCGGTTGCAGCCCGCTTTCCGTCTGCTGATGCTGGCACAGCCTGAACAGCACGTCCGGCGCACCGGTAATCAGGATCATCTCTTCATCGCCGATGCGATGGAGGGTCGACATGTATTTATACTGGGAATCAAACGGGATTTTGCTGCGCAGCTCAGTCTGCAAAGGCGGCAGCGGCACTTTGGCGGCGAGCACCTTCAGCGCCCCTTCTGTAGGGCCACCGGTAATTTTCCACAGCCCCTGTTCGTCTTTCATCAGCTGGCTGTCATTGCAGAGATCGATCGTGCGCAGATAGCGCTCAAGCAGCGAGCCGTGAGTCACCACCACCGGTGTCGGGTCGTCAATCGGGTGAATATTCCCCACCGGCTCATAGCTATCACCTTCGACACGATAGATTTTCTCCGCCGTGATCACCGCTTTCACCGTCATCTCATTCATGGTCAGGGTGCCGGTTTTATCTGAGCAGATTACCGTCATCGCCCCCAGGGTTTCGACCGTCGGCAGTTTGCGGATAATCGCTTTCTGCCGCGCCATGGTCTGTACACCCAGGGAGAGAATAATCGAGATAATCGCAGGCAGACCTTCCGGGACCGACGCCACCGCCAGGCTGATGAGCGATAGCATCAGCTCGGAAACCGGCATATCGCGGAACAGCAGGCTGAAGACGAACAGCGCCGCCATCATTACCAGGATAATAATGAAAATGGCTTTGCCGAGCTTATCCATCTGCACCAGCAGCGGCGTGCGGTGCTGTTCAATATCCGCCATCATCTGGTTGATATGACCCAGCTCCGTGTCGCCGCCCGTCGCCACCACAATGCCTTTGCCGCCACCGGCGCTGACCGTGGTCCCGGAGAACAGCAGATTGGTGCGATCCCCCAGCGGCAGCTCCCCTTCCAGCCTCTCGGTGCTTTTTTCCACGACGGTAGACTCCCCCGTCAGAATCGCCTCCTCCACCCGCAGGTTGTGCGCTTCAAGCAGCCTTAAATCGGCAGGAATTCGATCGCCCGCGCGGATCACCACGATATCCCCCGGCACCAGTGCAGTGGTCGGGACCGTTTCATGATTGCCGTGACGAACCACCACCGCTTCGCTGGAGAGCATATTGCGAATGCTCTGCAGGGATTTTTCCGCATTACTTTCCTGAATGTGGCCGATGAGGGCGTTGATTACCGCCACGCCCAGAATCACCAGCGTATCAACCCAATGCCCCATTACGGCGGTCAGCAGCGCTGCCGCCAGCAGGACATAGATCAGGACATCTTTAAAGTGCGCTAAAAAGCGCAGCCAGGCGGGTTTGCCGGGTTTCTGCGGCAGGGCATTTTCACCGTACTGCGACAGGCGCGCCGTCGCGTCCGCCCCGCTGATGCCATCTGGGGTACTGTTTGTTTGTGCCAGGGTTTCTTCTACGGAGAGCCGGTAAAAGGGCTGGACCGGTTTTTCTGTATTCATTCTTCCGTCCTCAAGTCCTGCAACGAAAAACGCACACTGTCACTTTCGTTCTCAGCGCACGACAAAAACCGGCACGTGGGCATAGCGAACAATATTGGCCGCATCCGAGCCGAGCAAATGGGTCTGAATATTCGGGTTGCGCGAACCGATAATGATCACCTCTGCCATCAGCTCGTCGGCGAGCTTCGTCACCTCATCGCGCACGTTGCCGCTGCGCACGTGAAAATGGAGCCGATCGGCTGCGAAAGCGGTTTTCTGCGCCAGAGCAGTGAGTTTTTCTTTTGCGTTATTAATCATATAGTCGTCCATCTTTCGCGCGTCGGAAATAAACCCGCGCGTCAGTTCCGGCGAGAATTTTGGAATCACATGCAGTAAATGGATATCAGCGGAAGCCGCCTCGGCGAGAAACTGTGCGTGAGCCAGCGCCTTATCGGCCAGCCCGATTTCATAGACATCGACCGGGACCAGAATATTTCTGTACATAGTGAGCATCCTTTAATTACCAATAGAATATGTAATGAATAACGCTACGGGTCATGACACACAGGGGAATAAGCACCACAACCGGGTACAAAGAAATGAACGGGATGCTATTAAACGTAGCACAGGACACTCGGTATTTTCTGACGACTGACTAATCTCATGAAAAATAATAAATTAACGTTGAGTTCTTTCGCATATCTCATTCAAAGGTAGCAATTTCATCTGCCTGCCAATTTTAGGCGCTGTTTAACCTTTTCCCGCTTCACAGGCTATGCTTTGCTTAAACATCCGCGACTGACGCTGCATGAGCCGCACTGGCTTACCGGCGTTGAGATCCTGGGAGGAATGATGTTTGGATATAGCCTGATTCGCCTCGCGTTGTTTATTGTGCTGGCCATTGTGTCCAGCGCAGCCGTAGGACTCTTTACGTATCTAATGGTATCCGCCTTCGCCGAATAAAACCGTTCAAGGTAAGTATTCGTAATAAATGGCGTTTTTATTTATTAGGGGAATAGTGTGAATCGTTACGTTTCGCTTATACCGGCCCTTATTCTTGGTATCACCGCCTGCGATCAAAAAGCGCCAGATGTTCCGCCTCAGCCGAGAATGGTGAAAGTCGCCACGGTGATGGATGCAGGCCAGGCGCAACAGCGCGTCTTTCCGGCAAGAATTGAGTCCGGCGATGCCACCGACCTCTCCTTTAAGCGCGGCGGACAGATTGAAACGCTCGATATTCGCCAGGGCACCCCTGTGAAACAGGGCCAGCAGCTGGCGAGCCTCAATGCGCGCGAAGCCCAGCAACGGGTAAGAGACCGCCAGACCTCGGCCACGCTTGCCCAGCGCCAGTTCGATCGTTTTCAGACGCTGGCCGGACGCCAGGCGATCTCCAAAGCCGAGATGGACGTGCAGCGCGCTACCCATGATTCCGCCAATGCCGCCCTAAAAATCGCCCAGGAAGAGCTGAGCCAAATGACGCTCACCGCCCCTTTTGCAGGCACCGCGGCAAGCGTTCAGGTACGTAATCATCAGGTGGTTGCTGCCGGACAGCCGATCGTGACCCTGACCCGAACGGATCTGCTCGACGTGGTGTTTAGCATTCCCGAAAACCTGTTCAAAACCCTGGATATCCGTAACGCTGATTACCGCCCGCTGGTGAAAATTAACGCCCTGCCGGGGCGCGAATTCAGCGCGGTCTATAAAGAGCATACGGGCAGCAGTGACAGTAATACCCTCACCTGGCAGGTGATTTTAACCATGCCGCGCCCGGATGATTTCCCGGCTGTCGGCGGCGTTAGCGGCACCGTGACGGTCAATCTGGCGAATCTTCCGGCGGGCGCGGGGCGCATTGCGCTGGTTGTGCCGGTGGAAGCGGTGTTCAATCCGGATAACAGCCCGCGCAACGAGCCGCACGTATGGGTGGTCAAAGGCGAGGGGGATACGTTGCAGCTGGAAGACCGCAAAGTCGCGGTCGGACAAGTTACCGCTCAGGGAATTATCATTACCGACGGGCTGAAGGCCGGAGAGCGCGTGGTGGCTGCGGGCGTCGGCGAACTTCACGCCCAACAGCCGGTGCGGATCTGGACCCGCGAGCGAGGCCTGTAATGGATATCTCTCGCCAGTTTATCGATAACCCCATTCGCGTCTGGCTGACGGTTCTGCTGCTGGGCGTCGGCGGTATTTTTGCGCTGCTGAACATTGGTCGCCTGGAAGATCCCACGTTTGCTATCAAAACGGCGGTTGTCATCACCCACTATCCCGGCGCCTCGGCCCAGCAGGTGGAAGAAGAGGTCACGCTTCCCCTGGAAAATGCCCTGCAACAGTTGCCCTACCTCGATAACATCAGCTCGATCTCGTCAAACGGGCTGTCGCAGATCACCGTGAATATCGCCTCGCGCTACCACTCCAACGAACTGCCGCAAATCTGGGATGAGCTGCGCCGCCGGGTGGGCGACGCCTCGCGCCAGTTTCCACCGGGCGTGGTAACACCGTTCGTCAATGACGACTTCGGCGATGTGTTTGGTTTTTTCTTTGCCCTCTCCGGCGATAATTTTACCAACCCTGAGCTGGCCCAGTATGCCGATCAGCTGCGCCGCGAGCTGGTGCTCATCCCCGGCGTCGGGAAAGTGGCGATTGGCGGTGCGGTTCCGCAGCAAATTAACGTCGACATTTCGCTCCCCAAAATGGCGGCGCGCGGAATCACTCTCGGACAGATTTCAACCCTGCTGGGGCGGGTAAACAGCGTCGCCAACGCCGGGGAGATCCTCTCCGGCAGCGAATCCATTCGCCTGCACCCGACGGGCGAATTTGAAAATCTCGACGAACTCGGCGACATGATTATCACCCCGCCCGGCGTCGGGGCCGCGACGCGCCTGCGCGATATCGCCACCCTTTCTCGCGGGCTGACGGTGTCGCCGTCGAGTATTTACCATGCCAATGGCCGCCAGGCCGTGACCATGGGCGTTTCCTTCATTCCGGGCGTCAATGTGATCGACGTGGGCCACGCGCTGGAGGCCAAACTGCAGCAGATGTCAGCGGAAAAACCGGCGGGCATCAACATCGATCTGTTTTACGATCAGGCCGCCGAAGTGGGCCACTCGGTGAACGGTTTTATCATTAACTTTCTCATGGCGCTGGCGATTGTGATCGGCGTGCTGCTGATTTTTATGGGATTACGCAGCGGCATCATTATCGCCCTCTCGCTGGCCCTGAACGTGCTGGGCACGTTGCTGATCATGTACCTCTGGGGTATTGAGCTACAGCGAATTTCCCTGGGCGCGCTGATTATTGCCCTGAGTATGCTGGTCGATAATGCGATTGTGATCGTCGAAGGGGTGCTGATTGCACGCCAGCGCGGCTCCACGCTGATGACCGCCATTAACTACGTCATTCGCCGCTCCGCCCTGCCCCTGCTGGGCGCGACGGTAATCGCCATTCTCGCCTTTGCGCCGATTGGCTTATCCCAGGATTCCACAGGCGAATACTGTAAATCCCTGTTCCAGGTGCTGCTGATCTCCCTGCTGCTGAGTTGGTTCTCGGCGCTCACCATCACGCCGGTGATGATCAAGTGGTGGCTGTTTAAGGGGCAGAAAACCGCTGACGCCCCTGCGGATGCCGATCCCTATAATCAGCGGTTTTACCGCCTGTATCAGCATATGCTCAACGCCCTGTTGCAGCGCAAAGCCATTACTCTGGCGCTGATGGTGGTTCTGCTGGCGGCCGCTATTTGGGGGTTTGGTGCAGTCCGGCAAAACTTCTTCCCGTCGTCGAATACGCCCATTTTCTTTGTCGACCTGTGGCTTCCCTACGGCACGGATATCGCGCAGACCGAAAAGATCACAAGCGAAATTGAAAACTCGATCAATGGCCAGCCCGGCGTGGTGACCACCGTCTCAACGATTGGTCAGGGGAGCATGCGTTTTATTCTGACCTACAGCGGCCAGCGCCAGTACAGCAATTACGCGCAGATCATGGTGCGCATGGACGATCAGAGAAATATCGCCGCCCTCACGCGCCACGTTGACGACGATATTGCCCGGCACTATCCCGAAATTAACGCCAGTACCAAACGGGTGATGTTTGGCCCGTCCGGCGACAGCGCCATCGAAGTGCGCATCAAAGGGCCGGACCCGGACCGGCTGCGCCTGATCGCAAGCCAGGTGGATGCGATTCTCGCACGCGATCCGGCCACCGACAGCGTGCGCAATGACTGGCAAAACCGCAGCAAAGTGATTCGCCCTCAGTACGTTGCGGCATCCGGGCGCGAGCTGGGGGTGGATAAACAGGATATCGACAACGCACTGGAGATGAATTTCTCCGGCAGCCGCGTCGGGCTGTATCGGGAAGGCTCCGATCTGCTGCCGGTCGTCGTGCGCCCGCCGGAAAGCGAGCGCCAGGACGCAAACCATCTGAACAACGTGCTGGTCTGGAGTCAAAACCGTCAGCAGTATATTCCCCTGAGCAACGTGGTGAGCGGCTTTGCCCTTGAGTGGGAAGACCCGCTGATCCTGCGCCGGGACCGCAGCCGGGTGCTGACAGTGCAGACCGATCCCGACCCGCTCAGTCAGGAGACCTCCGGCGATATTCTGGCGCGGGTAAAACCTGACATTGACGCCCTGCCGCTGCCGCACGGCTATAGCATCGAGTGGGGCGGCGACGCGGAAAACTCCAGCGAGGCGCAGCAAGGTATTTTCACCACGCTGCCGCTGGGTTTCATGGTGATGTTTATTATCACCATTCTGATGTTTAGCTCGGTGAAAAACGCGGTGGCGATCTGGCTGACGGTGCCGCTGGCACTGATTGGCGTGACGCCGGGCTTTTTACTCACCGGCATTCCCTTTGGCTTTATGGCGCTCATAGGTCTGCTGAGTCTGAGCGGGATGCTCATTCGTAACGGCATCGTACTGGTGGAAGAGATCGAGCAGCAGAAAGAGCACAAAGCGCAGTACCAGGCGATTGTTGATGCCGCTACATCACGTTTGCGCCCTATCCTGCTCACCGCTTTCACCACGGTGCTGGGCCTCGCTCCGCTGCTGCGCGATGTCTTCTTCCAGAGCATGGCGGTGGTGATTATGTTCGGCCTGGGCTTTGCAACCATCTTGACCCTGCTGGTCCTTCCGGTTATTTATGCCTGTTTCCACCCCACGGAGAGGGAACGACCCCAATGAACCCCACAGGGCTGAACATCATTAAAACGCTGGGATGCATGACGGCGGTAACGTTTTTCACGCTGTACCACACCTGGGATCGCTACGATTACGATTACCACTGG
This sequence comes from Lelliottia sp. 489, assembly GCF_050435885.1. Classification (NCBI taxonomy): domain Bacteria; kingdom Pseudomonadati; phylum Pseudomonadota; class Gammaproteobacteria; order Enterobacterales; family Enterobacteriaceae; genus Lelliottia; species Lelliottia sp. 489. The sequence continues at coordinate 1,177,248 of NZ_JBNDLC010000001.1, forward strand.
ATCCTTGGCTTTCTCACCTTTATCTCAACCATCGCCACCCCGCTGTTTTTTGTGGTGGCGGGATATCTGGATGCCCAGTCGCGCCACGGCTCGCGCTGGCAGCTCGATAAAATCAAAGCCGTGGTGATGGTTTTTCTGTTCTGGATGACGGTCTATTATTTGTGGGAGCCGTATCAGCGCGGGTATTTAATTCAGCCGTGGTTTGTTTTCACCTTTATCGTGATTTACACCTTCCATCCGCTGATCGAGTGGCTAAGCCAGCGGCGCAACCTGTTGATTGGCGTGACCTTCGCCCTGCTAATCTTTGCCTATAGCTATGATTTGCTGTCGGCACTCTACCCGGACAAACATTTGCTCTCGCTGCCCCCGCAGTACCGGCTCTGGACCTGGCTGCTGTTCTATCTCACCGGCCAGATCTTCTTCGACCCGGTTATTTCCGCCTGGATCAGCAAGGGTAAGGTCGTGAAAACGGCCATTGCGGCCATTCCGGTGATTTATCTGTTCACCTGGTTTTATGAGCAGCACTTCTTTTTCGCCCTGTTCAAGGCGGATCGAAACGCGTTCATTCTGACCGGCTCCCAGATTTATATCCTGATTGTGGCGCTGGTGATTGCCGCTAACGGCGTGCGTTTTCGGAAAAATATCGAATTCAAAGAGGCCATTTTAGCCGCCGTCAGCAAAACGATGACCGGGGTGTATATTCTTCACTACTCCGTGTTTCATCTGCTCACCTCGCTGATCCCGGTGACGTCACTCACCACCAAACTGCTGCTGATTGCGCTGACGTTTATCGCCTCGGTGCTGATTTCAATGCTGGCCCTGTCAAACTCGGTGGTGAAAAAGATCATCACCCTTTAATCAGTGGTGGCGCTGCGCCTCGCAGCTAAAACCCGTAACGCAACCAGGCAAACAGCACGTTGCCGTTGTTATAGGTACCGGGAATATAGGTGAACTGCACGTTTAGCCGTTTATACCCGGCCGAGAACAGCGGCAAAACAATCGGCAGCGGCACATAGTTGGCAAAATCCTGGCGGGCGGTGATCCCCGCCGTCACGCCCAGTCCGAGGCGAAAATCGCGCGCATTATCGAGATACCAGCCTTTCTCCCAGCCGTAGCCGATAATCGGCTGCCATTCGTTATGAGAGTCTTTAAACATCATCGCGTAGAGGGAACTCCAGTTCCCCGCTTCGTTATAACGGGACACGCCAAACCCGCCGCCCCACGGCGTTTCATTGTATTTATCGGTTTTCTCTTTATCGTACATAAAGCGCGCATGCCAGCTCAAAAAGGGCAGATAGAGATCGTAGTTTTGCGGGTCGTTCCACGTCTGGGAGACATCGCTGGTAAGATTGTTCCACCAGCCGGTAATGCGCTGTTCCCCGTAAACGCCCGGTTCAGCATACAGGGGAGCCACAAACCACATCAGCATAATGAGTAAGACAATCCGAATCGGGTGCATCATCATTCCCTCAGCAAAATCGTTCTGCGATAAGTATTACTGTAACCCCTTTCTGGAAACTCCTTCGCCGCGTTTTGGAAATTTTACCGCCCAGGAGGGATAAAATTGTTTTCGCCTGCTGCCTGTCGGGGTAGTCTCATTGTTCCCGTCTCTCTGACGGGGACGATGTGAGCAACCTTTTAGCATACTAATAATTAGAAATTTGGTACTGACAGGACAAAAAATGGACTCCACCCTCATCTCCGAACGCCCCAACGAGGAGACACCATCGCTTAATCGCGCCCGACGCGCTGCTCTTGGAAGCTTCGCCGGTGCCGTCGTCGACTGGTATGACTTTCTGCTCTACGGCATCACTGCCGCTCTGGTGTTTAACCGCGAATTTTTTCCCCAGGTCAGCCCGGCGATGGGCACGCTCGCCGCGTTTGCCACCTTTGGCGTCGGCTTCCTGTTCCGTCCGTTAGGCGGTGTGATTTTCGGCCACTTCGGTGACAAGCTGGGCCGCAAACGGATGTTAATGCTCACGGTCTGGATGATGGGCATCGCCACCGCGCTGATCGGCATTCTGCCCTCCTTCGACACCATTGGCTGGTGGGCACCGGTATTGCTGGTGACCCTGCGCGCGATTCAGGGCTTTGCCGTGGGCGGCGAATGGGGCGGTGCGGCGCTGTTGTCCGTCGAAAGCGCGCCGAAACATAGAAAAGCCTTTTACAGCAGCGGCGTGCAGGTGGGGTATGGCGTTGGCCTGTTGCTCTCAACAGGGCTGGTGTCACTCATCAGTTCGCTCACCACCGACGAGCAGTTCCTGAGCTGGGGCTGGCGCATTCCGTTCCTGTTCAGCATTGTGCTGGTGCTGGCCGCCCTGTGGATCCGCAACGGCATGGAAGAGTCCGCCGAATTTGAAAAGCAGAAGAGCGAACCGCCGGTGGCGAAAAAACGCCTGCCGGTGATGGAAGCGTTGCTGCAGCATCCCGGCGCCTTCATGAAAATTATCGCCCTGCGCCTGTGCGAACTACTGACGATGTATATCGTCACCGCCTTTGCCCTCAATTATTCGACACAAAACCTCGGCCTGCCGCGCGAGCTTTTTCTGAATATTGGTCTGCTGGTCGGCGGAATCAGCTGTCTGACGATCCCCTGTTTTGCCTGGCTGGCGGATCGCTTTGGTCGTCGCCGCGTGTACATCACCGGGGCGCTGATTGGCAGCCTCAGCGCCTGGCCGTTCTTTATGGCGCTGGAAGCCCAGTCAATGTTCTGGATTGTGTTCTTCGCCATTATGCTGGCCAATGTCGCCCATGACATGGTGGTGTGCGTGCAGCAACCGATGTTTACCGAGATGTTTGGCGCAAGCTATCGCTATAGCGGTGCGGGCGTCGGCTATCAGGTGGCGAGCGTGGTGGGCGGCGGATTTACGCCGTTTATCGCCGCCGCCCTCGTGACCTTCTCCGGCGGAAACTGGCAGAGCGTGGCGGTCTATCTGCTGGCGGGCTGCCTGATCTCCGCGATGACGGCGCTGCTGATGAAAGAGTCTCACGAATGATGTCCTGACTTTTTTTTCACATGTGGGTGACATACTATCGAGTGACGTCGCACATCTGTGGATCAAGGAGACAGACATGAATAATAAGGGCTTAAGCCTGACACCTGCTCAGGCTCTGGAAAAGCTGGAGGCGTTGTACGATCAATCGGTTAACGCCCTGCGCAACGCCATTAGCGAGTATATTGAAAACGGAACGCTTCCTGATGAAAAGGCCAGAATCGATGGCCTTTTTGTTTATCCCTCGCTTTCGGTGACCTGGGACGGCGGCACCACCACCACGCCAAAAACCCGCGCCTACGCACGCTTTACCCATTCAGGATGCTACTCCACCACCGTTACCCGCCCTTCCCTGTTCCGCCCTTATCTGGAAGAGCAACTGACGCTGCTGTATCAGGATTACGGCGCCCATATCGCCGTAGAGCCGTCGCTGCATGAAATTCCTTACCCGTACGTCATCGACGGCTCAGCGCTGACGCTGGACCGTTCCATGAGCGCCGGGCTGACGCGCCATTTCCCGACCACCGAGCTGTCGCAGATTGGCGATGAGACCGCCGACGGGATTTACCATCCTGCGGAGTTTTCTCCGCTGTCGCACTTCGATGCCCGACGCGTCGATTTCTCCCTGGCACGCCTGCGTCACTATACCGGGACCCCGGTTGAACATTTCCAGCCCTTTGTGCTGTTCACCAACTACACCCGCTATGTAGATGAGTTTGTGCACTGGGGCTGCAGCCAGATCCTCGACCCGGACAGCCCGTACGTGGCGCTCTCCTGCGCGGGCGGGATCTGGATCACCGCCGAGACCGAAGCGCCTGAAATGGCGATTTCCGATCTGGCGTGGAAAAAGCACCAGATGCCCGCCTGGCACCTGATCACCGCTGACGGCCAGGGGATTACCCTGATCAACATCGGCGTCGGCCCGTCGAATGCTAAAACCATTTGCGACCATCTGGCAGTGCTGCGCCCGGACGTGTGGCTGATGATCGGCCACTGCGGTGGGCTGCGTGAAAGCCAGCTGATTGGCGACTACGTGCTGGCACACGCGTATCTGCGCGACGACCATGTTCTCGACGCCGTGCTGCCGCCTGATATCCCCATTCCAAGCATCGCCGAAGTCCAGCGCGCCCTGTATGACGCCACCAAACAGGTGAGCGGAATGCCGGGTGAAGAGGTCAAACAGCGCCTGCGCACCGGGACCGTGGTGACGACCGATGACCGTAACTGGGAGTTGCGTTACTCCGCCTCCTCCCTGCGCTTTAACTTGAGCCGCGCGGTGGCGATCGACATGGAAAGCGCCACCATTGCCGCCCAGGGCTACCGTTTCCGCGTTCCGTACGGCACGCTGCTGTGCGTTTCCGATAAACCGCTGCACGGTGAGATTAAACTTCCGGGCCAGGCCAACCGCTTCTACGAGGGGGCGATTTCCGAGCATCTGCAAATCGGTATCCGCGCGATTGATTTACTGCGTGCGGAGGGCGACAAGCTGCATTCGCGCAAACTGCGTACCTTTAACGAGCCGCCGTTCCGCTAAAAACAAGGATTACTCATGCACACCTCATCACCCCTTACGGCGCTTCGCCAGTGGCTACTGGAAAACAACCTCGACGGCATGATCGTGCCGCGCACGGATGCGTGGCAGAGCGAATACTGCGCACCGCATTTCGAAAAACTGGCGTGGCTGACCGGCTTTGACGGCTCTGCGGGGCTGGCGCTGGTCCTTAAAGATCGCGCCCTGCTGTTCGTCGATGGCCGCTATCAGGTGCAGGCCCGTGTGCAGGTCAATATGGATGATTTTGCGATCCATCATCTGCACAACGAACCGCTGGCCCAGTGGCTGGAAAACAACGCGAGCGCAGGCGTGCGCATCGCCTTTGATCCCCTGCTGATGACCCATAACGAGTATCAGCAGCTTGCCGCCACCGCCTGTGAATTTGTCCCGCTTGAGACATCGCCTTTCGACACGCTCTGGACCGACCGCCCTGCCGCTCCGGCAGGCTTGATCCGCGAAATGCCGGTGGCAATCAGCGGTGAAAGCAGCGTCGAAAAACGTGGTCGTGTGGCGCAGTTGCTACAGGATAACGGCGCGGATTATCTGGCAGTAACCATGCCAGATAACATCGCCTGGCTGTTGAACGTGCGTGGCTGCGACATCCCCACCAGCCCGGTTCCGCTTTCGTTTGCGCTGTTGAGCCGCACGGGCGACGTGGAATGGTTCGTTAATGGTGACAAAATCCGCGATCTGCCCGCCTCAGCCCTGGAGGGGATTGTCGTCTCGCCGCAGGATGATTTTGTGCCTCGCTGCAAGCAGCTGGGTGAAGGCAAGCGCGTGTGGCTGGATGCGGATTCCGCGCCCGTCGCGCTGCGTTTTGCGATTGAGCCGCAGGGAGAGATCCTCTGGCAGGCCGATCCGGTGACGCTGATGAAGGCGAATAAAAATCCGGTCGAACTGGAAGGCTATCGCGAATGCCACCAGCAGGACGGCGCCGCCTGGGTGAATTTCCTCGCCTGGCTGTCTCACGAAGTCCCTCAGCGCGAGGCCACGGGCAAGCCGCTGACCGAGCTGGAAGCGCAGGCGCAGCAGTTGGTCTTCCGCGAACAGCAGCCTGGTTTTATCGAGCAGAGCTTCGAGACGATTTCGGCCTCCGCCAGTAACGCCGCGATGTGTCATTACCACTCCAGCGCAGCATCAAACAAAGCGATCACCAGCGGGCATTTCTACCTCAATGATTCGGGCGGCCAGTATCAGAACGGCACCACCGATGCGACCCGCACGCTTGCGTACAGCAAGCTGGATCCGCAGCAGCGCCTGCACTATACCGCCGTGCTGAAAGGCTTTTTATCCCTGATTTCACTGCAATTCCCGTCGGGCACGCAGGGGCATCAGCTCGATGCGTTCGCCCGCCGTCCGCTGTGGGAGCTGGGGCTGGATTACGATCACGGTACCGGCCACGGCGTGGGGCATCAGCTGCTGATCCATGAAAATCCGCAGCGTATCGCCAAAAAAGTGAATCCGTGGCCGCTGGTGGCCGGGAATATTATTACTATCGAGCCAGGGTATTATCAGGCCGACAGTCACGGTATTCGCATTGAGAATCAGGTGGAGATCGTGGAGAGCATGCCAGGCTTCTGCAAGTTTGCCTCGCTGACACTGATCCCGATTGATTTGAGCCAGGTGGAACTCGCGCTCCTGACCGAGCAAGAGAAGCAGTGGCTGGATGATTACCATCAGCAGGTGCGGGATGTGTTATCGCCACGGGTGAACAGCGATGCGCGTCCGTGGCTGTTTGAAGCGACGGCTCCGATTCGCGTGAACCGATAGCGCGTCGTGTTGCCCGGTAAGCGAAGTCGCTATCGGGCAATTTCCCTGAACGCAGAAAAGCAAAAAGCCTGCTGTAAAAGCAGGCTTTTCAAATTTGGCTCCTCTGACTGGACTCGAACCAGTGACATACGGATTAACAGTCCGCCGTTCTACCGACTGAACTACAGAGGAATCGTGTGAACGGGGCGCATATTATCGACGCCACCTTTCGTTGTCAAAGACAGATTGCAGAAAATCGTTCGATTGCTGCTTTATTCCTCAGTTCGCACATTTGTAATCCGTTCTGACACCTCAGGAGCAGCATTCGTGGTCTTGATTCGTGGATATTTCCATAGCCAGCGGCCGCTGACCATTCGCCAGTAGAACAGTGCGCCGCGCACCGCCCAGTCGAGGAACATCCCCAGCCAGACGCCCACCACGCCCATCCCGAGCATAATCCCGAGTCCATAGCCCGCCACCACGCGACAGCCCCACATGCCCAGCATCGACACCCACATCGCAAAGCGCGCATCACGCGCCCCTTTCAGCCCCGCAGGAAGCACCCAGGAGGCCGCCCAAATCGGCATAAAGGCCGCGTTCAGCCAGATGAGGATTTTAACCACCTCTTTAACGTCATCCTCATGGGTATAGAACGAGGCCATCAGCCCTGCGAACGGCGCGGTTCCCCATGCGATAATCGTCAGGCCAATCGTTGACAGCCAGAACACGTGGCGCAGCTGGCGCTCCGCCTGAGCAATCTGCCCTTTGCCGAGCCGTTTACCGGTGATGATCGTGGAGGCCGAACCGAGGGCGTTCCCCGGCAGGTTAATCAGCGAGGCGATTGAAAACGCGATGAAGTTACCGGCGATGACATCGGTGCCCATTCCGGCGACAAACATCTGGGTCAGCAGTTTCCCGCCGTTAAACAGCACCGACTCAATGCTGGCAGGAATACCGATTCCCATCACTTCCCAGATAATGGCGAAATTCAGCGGGCGGAAGTAGCTTTTCAATGAAATACGCAGCGCGGGATTAAGACCAATCATCAGCACCGCAACAATCGCGGCTGCACCGATGTAGCGGGAGATAGTCAGCCCCAGCCCGGCACCGACAAATCCCATACCATCCCAGGAGAAAAGCCCGTAAATCAAAATGCTGCTAATGATGATATTGAGGATGTTCATCCCGCCGTTAATGAGCAGCGGAATTTTGGTGTTGCCTGCACCACGCAGCGCGCCGCTGCCAATCAGCGTAATGGCCGCCGCCGGATAGCTCAGCACCGTCATTTCGAGGTACGTCAGCGCCAGGCCTTTCACTTCACTGGTCGCCTCCCCCGCCACGATATCGATAATTTCTTTACCGAAATAGTGGATCACCGCCGCCAGGATGATCGAGAAGATGGTCATGATCATCAGGGATTGTCTCGCCGCCTCGCGCGCGCGTTTCGGGTCGAGTTTACCGAGACTAAAGGCCACCACTACCGTGGTACCGAGATCGATGGCCGCAAAGAATGACATCACGACCATGTTAAAACTGTCCGCAAGACCCACGCCCGCCATCGCCTCTTTACCCAGCCAGCTCACGAGGAACGTGCTGAGGACGCCCATCAGCAGGACGCAGGTGTTTTCCAGAAAGATAGGCACAGCAAGAGGGGTGATTTCACGCCAGAACAGTACACGATAGCTTTTACGTTTGGCATACCAGGGCGTACGCATGACGGCATGGCGCAGAGCGGAAGTGACGTTCAAAATGGACCTTAACGAGAGAAAGTTGAAACTCCATTTCAAATAATGAGGGAGAAACGCTAATCCTGCAAAGTATTTTCCACAAAAAATTGTAGAGAATGACGACAAACTGTCGACAGAATCAGCAGTTGAGCCATTGAGTGTAAGATCAGGTTTGACAAAAGTTTTTTCGCCGCTAAGATAAGCCTCCTAACCGATTCCTCTGTAGTTCAGTCGGTAGAACGGCGGACTGTTAATCCGTATGTCACTGGTTCGAGTCCAGTCAGAGGAGCCAAATTTGAAAAGCCTGCTTTTAAAGCAGGCTTTTTGCTTTTCTGTGTCTGTAAAATACCCCCAAAAAAAAGCCCCCCTGCTTTCGCAGAGAGGCCATATCAATCTTCGCGACAGTTACTCGCTTTTCGCTTCGCCGTTTTTGATTTCGCCAATCACTTTCAGCTTCTTGGAGATGTCACGACGCTCTTTGGACAGCTCAGCATTTTTGATGATGTAGTCGTCTACGCGATCTTCGTAGTCGGTTTTCATGCTGGCGATAATGCCCTGAATGGCTTCAACGCTCATACCTGGCTTGATGTAGTCGCTCAGGTTATCAAGCAGCAGAACGCGTTTCTGGTTGTCACGGATCTTCTTCTCAACGTCCTGGATTTCACGCTGCAGTTTGTTTTTGCGGCGGAACAGGCGGACGAATTCCAGAACATCCTGGAACGAAGGCTTAGTAGTTTCCATTTTGATACCCCTGCTAATGTAAGATTCGGATTCGTTTAAGCAACCACTGTGCAGATAACCTTACTGACAGCCGCTGCGAATGACAATGACTATATCGTTTGATCCTATCATAACCCCAATCGCTGCTGAATCGAAGCAGCAGGCGTCACAACGGGAGATAGCTGCTTTTTATTTGCGCAGCGCCCGGCAGATAAGATGCGACAAAAGCTCCAGCTGTCGCGCCATTTCCATGCTCAACCATACATAGCCGTGGATAGGCGTTTCCGCCACGCCGTCACCCTGATGCTCGTTGATCAGCTCTCTTAACTCGGCGGTGATCTCATTCAACCGCTCGCTGTTGGCGAGAATCGGCTGCGGGTTCCCCTCATACAGCGCGTGAGCGATAGTCAGCAGCGTTTGCTGCGTCATCTGCTGCGTTTCCTTGAGCGTATGGGCATTCAGCAGCACAAAGTGGCTGGCGCGCGAGGCCCAGTGCGCATTGATCTGCAATTCGAGCATACACACCAGATTACGACTGACCGTTTGAATCGCCTCAAAGATAGACTTTTGAATATGCGTCTCTTTGCTGGCGGGGGCAATAATCCCGCGCATTTTGACGATATCGTTGAGAATTTTTTGCAGATGCTTTTCGAGGCGTGGTCGTTCCACCAGATTCGGGGAAAAACCCGCCTGATAGACACGGTTGACGGCGGTCACGTAGTTCGCCATCTGAATACGCCAGTGCAGGAATGCACGCTGCGGCCAGATGCCGGTGAACAGCATTGCCAGAAGCGATCCCAGGATGACGTCACCGCTTCGCCAGAGCGCAGTGGCCATATCCCCCGCCGGGGCGCCAACGACCACCGAAAGGGTGATGCCGATAAGCAGCGCCTGATAAGGCTTTTTACCGAGCGCCAGCCAGCCGCACAGGAACATCGCCCCTGCGCACCACAGCAACATCACGGGAAGTGAAATCAGCTCCAGTTTTAACGCAATCAACCCAAGCGCAGAGCCAAAAATGGTGCCGCCAATACGCTCAAAGGCGCGCGGAACCACGTTTCCCCAAAAAGAGATTGGCCCCATGATCACCACCAGCGTGATTAACGGCCAGGTCCCTTCAGGGATGTGCAGCAGTCTCACCAGCAGGAAAGTGAGAATAAACGCCAGCGCAATACGACAACCATGCACAACGCGATAGTGTCGGTATAAACGGATTTCAAAAGGAGTTAATGATTTGTCGGGACGCACACCCGCTCTCCAGCTACACGGCAAATCACAATTGTACTGTGTTTTCTGCCGGACGCATCACGTTCGACAGAAAAACCACACAAATAACAGGATTGCTGCTCAACCCACTTTATTTTGCACCGCGACGTACATTTCGATATCCCAGTAACCATCGACATTGCCATCGTTCAGATAGCGCTCAAAGCACGGCTTGGGAGCGATCTGGTAATGGTGATCTTCAAGAAGACTGTTGAAAAAGCTATACCACGGCGTGGCAAAATCGTGGTTTTCGACACGCGCAACGGCGACGGCATAGTCGCCTGCGGCGATTTCCGTGAGGAGCACCCCTTCACTGTTCGCTGGGATCTGAAAATCTTCCGGGACCGTCACCGCCGTATCGCAGCGCAGTTTTTCCGCGGGGACTTCATCGGGATTGTCGTAATAGACCGCCACCCATTCGAGGGGCTGGATGTGGTTGCCATCGACCCACATCGCCAGCTGTTCAAAACCCTGTTTGACCGTTTGCTCCCACGGGCCAACCATATGAAAACCAGCGATTTTACGTTTCGGTTGCTGCTTGATGCTGTAGTCCATACTGCCTCCGTTTATTACTGTATATTTATACACTATAAAGCAGATTCGTTATGTCCGGCAAATGCGAGATGTTTATTATGTGAGCAGACTCGCAGGAGTGCCAGTCTGCTCTTTGGGCCGTCAGGCTTTGTGGTGCAGATAGTCGCTCAGACGTGAGAAAAGACCGCCCTTATTGACCTTCTCCAGCGTCACCAGCGGCCAGTGTGCAACGACTTTATCGCGGTCATACAGCTCAATTTCACCCACGCGCTGATGCGCGGCGATAGGCGCTTCCAGCTCTTTTTTATCGAGTACATATTTGGCTTTGATGTTCGCCACTTCTGATTTTGGCAGCGCCAGCCAGAAATCCTGATCCGTTCCGAGGGAAATCTGCTCTTTATCGCCGTACCAGATGCGCTCCGTGCCGACCTGTTTTCCACTGCGCAGAATCTGCACGGTATCGAAGTTTTGCTGACCCCAGTGGAGCAGCTTGCGGGCCTGATCTTCGCGCCCCTTCGGGCTGTCTGCCCCCATCACCACGGCAATCAGGCGACGCTGACCGTCCACCGCCGACGCAATCAGGTTAAAGCCCGCCCCGGAAGTGTGCCCGGTCTTTAGCCCGTCCACATTCATGGTTTTATCCCACAGCAGCCCGTTACGGTTTTGCTGGGTGATCCCGTTCCAGGTGAGACTCTTTTCACTGTACATATGGTAGAAATCCGGCTCACCGTGAATAATCGCCCGCGACAGCACCGCCAGATCGTAAGCCGAACTGTGCTGACCCGGAGCGTCCAGGCCATGCACGGTTTCAAAGTGCGTATCACGCAGATTCAGCTTTTGCACGTAGTCATTCATCATGTTGACGAACTGCGGCTGGCCGCCTGCGACGTGGTCGGCTAAGGCGACACAGGCGTCGTTACCGGAATCCACAATCAGGCCACGGCTCAGATCGCGAACGGTGACGCGATCCCCCGCTTTCAGGAACATCAGCGACGATCCGTCGAACACCGGATTGCCTTTCGCCCACGCGTCGCGCCCGACGGTCACGATGTCATCGGGGGTAATACGATGGCTGTCGATCGCGCGGTCTACCACATAGCCCGTCATTAGCTTGGTAAGGCTGGCCGGATTACGCTGTTGGTGCTCATTGCCCGCTGTTAAAATTTGACCAGTAGTGTAATCCATCAGCACCCAGGAGCCTGCCTGAATGGCCGGCGGCTGCGGCGAGTAGTCCATGGGATCGGCAGCCAGGGCAGACGTAATACTCGAAGCGAGTAAAGAAACAGCAATAAACAGACGGCGTTTCAACGAAATTTCCTCAGGTCATTTAAAATCGTTGCCCTTTTTACGGAAGTTCTCGCTCCATTACCTGTTTAAATTGCAAAAAAATGTGACGTAACGCAGAGATTTAGCGGAAGGCCGCGCGCATTTCTGGGGCTGAAAAACGCTTTTTATTCGGCGTGTCGCCGCCGATCGTTTACCATAGCAGTGTCACTTTTTAACAGGATGGTATTACTGGTGTCTGATTCCGCCGCGCTTCCCACATTTCTCTTTCACGATTACGAAACCTTTGGCACCAGCCCGTCGCTGGACAGGCCTTCGCAGTTCGCGGCGATCCGCACCGACGCTGATTTCAACATCATTGGCGAGCCGGACGTTTTTTACTGTAAGCCTGCCGATGACTACCTGCCCCAGCCCGGCGCCGTGATGGTGACCGGCATTACGCCACAGGAAGCGCGTGAGAAAGGCGTGAACGAAGCCGAGTTTGCCCGTCGCGTTCATGACCTGTTTACCGTGCCGAATACCTGCGTGGTGGGCTATAACAACATCCGTTTCGATGATGAAGTTACGCGCAATATCCTCTACCGCAATTTCTACGACCCGTACGCCTGGAGCTGGCAGAACCGCAATTCGCGCTGGGACCTGCTGGACGTGATGCGTGCCTGCTACGCTTTGCGCCCTGAGGGGATCAACTGGCCTGAGAATGACGACGGGTTACCCAGCTTCCGTCTTGAGCATCTGACCCGTGCCAACGGCATTGAGCACAGCAATGCGCACGATGCAATGGCCGATGTGTACGCCACCATCGCCATGGCGAAGCTGGTGAAAACCGCGCAACCTAAACTGTTCGACTATTTGCTCAGCCATCGCAGCAAGCAGAAACTGATGACCCTGATTGACGTCCCGCAGATGAAACCGCTGGTGCATATCTCTGGCATGTTCGGCGCATGGCGTGGAAATACCAGTTGGGTCGCGCCGCTGGCGTGGCACCCTGATAATCGCAATGCGGTGATTATGGTCGATCTGGCGGGCGATATTTCACCTCTGCTTGAACTGGACAGCGACGCCCTGCGCGAACGTTTATATACGCCGAAGAGTGAGCTGGGCGATAACGCCGCCGTTCCGGTTAAGCTGGTGCATATCAACAAATGCCCGGTGCTGGCGCAGGCGAATACGCTGCGCCCGGAAGATGCCGACAGGCTGGGTGTGAACCGCCAGCGTTGCCTCGATAACCTGAAAGTGCTGCGCGACAACCCGCAGGTGCGTGAAAAAGTCGTGGCGATCTTTGCTGAAGCCGAGCCTTTTGTGCCGTCGGATAACGTCGATGCGCAGCTCTATAACGGTTTTTTCAGCGATGCCGACCGCGCTGCCATGAATATCGTATTGCAGACAGATCCACAAAATTTACCGGCGCTGGATATCACCTTTGCCGATAAGCGTATCGAGAAGCTGATGTTTAACTATCGGGCACGTAACTTCCCTGGCACCCTCGATGAAGCCGAGCAGGAGCGCTGGTTGCAGCACCGTCGTAACGTCTTTACGCCGGAGTTTTTGCAGCAGTACGCCGAGGAGCTGGAAATGCTGTATACGCAGTATGAAGGGAACGCGGAGAAACAGGCGCTGCTTAAAGCGCTGTACCAGTACGCGCAGGAGATTGTCTGAGGGTTTCAGGCATAAAAAAACCGGAGACATGTGCTCCGGTTTTTTTCGTCATCGCTCAGGATCAGGCGATATCTTCGTACTGTGGAACCGGGTTGCGGAAGCTTTTGGTCACGCAAGCCAGGTACACCAGACCGATACCACCCCAGATCAGGCCCAGAATCATTGAGCTTTCTTCCAGGTTAATCCACAGCGCACCCACCGTCATCGCACCACACATCGGCAAGAACAGGTAGTTGAAGTGGTCTTTCAGCGTTTTGTTGCGCTTCTCACGGATCCAGAACTGAGAGATCACGGAGAGGTTAACAAAGGTAAAGGCCACCAGCGCACCGAAGTTAATCAGCGCCGTTGCGGTTACCAGGTCAAATTTAATCGCCAGCAGCGCGATAGCGCCTACCAGCAGCACGTTCCATGCCGGGGTACGCCATTTCGGATGAATGTAGCCGAAGAAGCGAGTCGGGAACACGCCGTCGCGCCCCATCACGTACATCAGACGAGAAACGCCTGCGTGAGCGGCCATGCCGGAGGCCAGTACGGTGACGCTTGAGAAGATCAGCACGCCCCACTGGAAGGTTTTACCCGCCACGTACAACATGATTTCAGGCTGAGACGCATCCGGATCTTTAAAGCGAGAGATATCCGGGAAGTACAGCTGCAGGAAGTAAGAGGCACCGATAAACACCATGCCGCCCAGCAGCGCAGTCAGCAGAATCGCGCGCGGAATGACACGCTCTGCGTCTTTGGTCTCTTCAGACAGAGAAGAGATGCCGTCAAAGCCGAGGAACGAGAAGCACAGAATTGTCGCGCCAGTAATCATCGGCACCACGTGTGCGCCTTCAGACCAGAACGGACGGGTGCTGGTCAGCGTACCTGCGCCTTCACCGTGTGCCACACCGTAGATGATCATGCCGACGATAACCGCCACGATGCCCATCTGCAGAATAACAATCAGGGTATTGAAGTTAGCCACGGTCTTGATGCTGCGCAGGTTAGAGATTGTCATAAAGGCTACCAGCGCGACAACGAAGATCCACGACGGTACGGAAGGCACCAGCGCTTCAAAGTAAATTTTTGCCAGCAGAATGTTGATCATCGGCATGAACAGGTAGTCCAGCAGAGATGACCAGCCCACCATAAAGCCAACAGCCGGGCTAATGGATTTCTGAGCATAGGTGTACGCAGAGCCAGCGGACGGGAAACGGCGAACCAGTTTGCCGTAGCTCAACGCAGTAAAGAGAATAGCGACCAGCGCAAAGGCGTAAGCCGTTGCAACGTGACCGTCAGTGAGGCCTGAAACGATACCAAACGTATCGAACAGCGTCATCGGCTGCATATAGGCGAGGCCCATCATGACAACCGGAATCAACGTAAGTGTTTTACGTAATTCCACGCGAGAGGTTTTTGGAGTAGCGTTATGCGACATGGTTATTCTCCTTTACGGTGAAAACCGCCACGTAAGCAAAAGATTGCCCCATTTTCTGGATTCCTCAGCGACAACAACTGTCGGATTTTAGTAAGTATCTATCCGGTACGAAGCCCGGCCTCTTTGTTTTTAAATGGCGTTTGTTACATGCAAAAAAAATAACCGACGCCTTTTATATCGTCGGTTAATCTCATTTTTTTGCAGCGGCGCATTTTGCCCCATCTTTGGCATAAAAGGCAATAGATTCAGAACCCCTTCGCGATTTTCTTTTTACTAAGCGGTTGATATTCCGCCCTCAGGTAAAGTGTAAACGGCAGCGATAGCACTATTTGCTAAAATCTCATCCCGCCACCATGCGCTGGCAAGCCCAGCCGTCTGTTCATTCCACCCCACCCACACCGATTCGCTGTTGGTTTGCGCCAGCACTTGCTTCTCAACCAGCGCTCCACTTTCAATGAATCGCTGAGCGAGATAACGCGGTAAATACCCGCAGCCCAGGCCGCTGATTTGCAGCTCCAGCTTGGTTTTAAAGTCGAAAACGGTAATTGCTTCCTGATCGTCGAGCAGTTGCGAAGAGGCGGCGCATTCGGGCAGCGAGCTGTCGCCGACGACGATTGCGCGACAGCCTTTAATGACGCGTCGCGGAATCGGCTCCGGCTCCTGAGCAAGAGGATGATGCGGAGCGACCACGAAAACCTGTTCAAGGGTACCGATACGCGCAAACCCAAAATCGCTCGACTGGGGTGGATCGCGCAAGGCACCGACGATGATATCCGCCCTCCCCTGAGTGAGTGCCTCCCAGGAGCCGCCCAGCACGCCGTTGATAAATTTGAGTCGGGTGACGCTGTGACGCTGATAAAACGCTTCGATCAGCGGAGAGAGTAACGAGAAGGGAAACGTATCATCCACGCCGATGATAAGCTCGTTCTCCCAGCCCTGATGAAGCTTGATCGCCTGTTTTTCCAGCTCGCGCACCGTGTGAAGCACCTCGCGCCCCTTCTCGAGCAGCATCTGCCCTGTTCGGGTGAAACGCGCGCGGTGACCGCTGCGATCGAGCAGCTGAATATTGAGGTCACTTTCGAGCTTGTGGACGGTGTAGCTTAACGCCGAGGGAGTTTTGAAGAGCTTCGCTGACGCGGCAGCAAAGCTCCCCTCTTTTTCGAGTGCATCGAGGATAATGAGAACATCCAGCAGCGGTTTCATGTCGCCCCCAAAACGGTGTGCGATCAAACCCGCTGGCAGGGTTATTCCATTGGCATCACCAGCGGATCGGGATATTGATACTCAAATCCCAGTTCACGACAAATACGATTGCCATCAATCACTTTGCCTTGCCCTTCCCCAGATGCGTCGCGAAATTGCGGCGGCTCAAGCCCAAGCTGTCGGGCCATCACGGGATAAAACTGACTTCGCGCCGGATGAGAGGGCGCACATATATTATAGATGTGACCGCCCTTCGGGGCCTGTAACAGGAGCGTAATTGCGCCGATCACGTCTTCAAGATGAACAAGATTGACGCCATGTTGCCCGTTCGGTGCCGTTTTCCCGGCAAAGAAGCGCCCCGGATGACGTTCTGGCCCGACTAAACCGGCGAGGCGTAAAATGTCCACCTGGGTACCCGGTAAATTGTGCAGCCAGTCTTCCAGCTCTTTCAGCACGCGCCCACTGGCGGTGACGGGCTTGCGCTCAGTACTCTCTTTCACCGTGCATTCCACATCGCCGTACACCGACGTTGAGCTGGTGAAAATAATGCGCGGAATGTGATGCGCCAGGGCGCTGTCGACAATCTCCTGCACGGCCTGATGATAAAACTCCTCGCCCGGCCCGCTGCGGCGTGCGGGCAGCGTGATCACCAGCGCATCCACATTCATCAAGCTGTCGAGATCGTCCGTATCGCACACCAGCTCCGGTTCCAGGCGTAACTCGACGCCCTCAATGCCGCACATTCGCGCGGCCTCAACGCCGTCCACCGTGGTTTTGCTGCCGGTCACCTGCCAGCCTCGCGCCGTTAACGACATCGCCAGCGGCATGCCTAACCATCCTAAACCGACAATTGCGACCTTTTTCATGCGTTTTCTCCTGGCTTGCACGCGTCTGACTTAAGGCTACGCCAGCGCTGAGGAACTGACAATTCATAGCATCAATATGAAATGAATTAATGATTAAAAAAAGCCCTTGCTTTACACCGTGAATGTGGTTTAGGTTAAAAGACATCAGATGCATAAGCATTCATAGAGAATTTATATGACACGCGTTCCTTTTAAAAACCACCATCATCACCATCATCCTGACTAGTCTTTCAGGCGATGTGTGCTGGAAGACATTCAGATCTTCCAGTGGTGCGAGAACGCAAGAGAGAGCCCCCGGAAGATCATCTTCCGGGGGCTTTTTTTTGGACCGTATCCAGACAGGGTAATAAGGACAACAGAATGTTAGATAACTCACGTTTACGCATAGCTATTCAAAAATCAGGCCGCCTGAGCGACGATTCACGCGAATTACTCTCCCGCTGCGGGATCAAAATTAACCTGCACACGCAGCGCCTGATTGCCCTCGCTGAAAATATGCCGATCGATATCCTGCGCGTTCGCGATGACGATATTCCGGGCCTGGTGATGGACGGCGTGGTTGATCTTGGCATCATCGGCGAAAACGTGCTGGAAGAAGAGCTGCTGACCCGCCGCGCGCAGGGCGAAGACCCGCGCTATTTCACCCTGCGTCGTCTGGACTTTGGCGGTTGCCGTCTCTCCCTCGCCACCGCAGTGGATGAGGCCTGGGACGGCCCGGCTGGGCTGAACGGCAAGCGCATTGCCACCTCTTACCCTCACCTGCTGAAACGCTACCTCGATCAGAAAGGCGTGCAGTTTAAATCCTGTCTGTTAAACGGTTCCGTCGAAGTGGCCCCACGCGCCGGACTGGCGGACGCCATTTGCGACCTGGTCTCTACCGGCGCGACCCTCGAAGCAAACGGCCTGCGCGAAGTGGAAGTGATTTACCGCTCGAAAGCCTGCCTGATCCAGCGCGATGGCGACATGCCGGATGCCAAGCAGCAGCTGATTGACCGCCTGCTGACCCGTATTCAGGGTGTGATTCAGGCCCGCGAATCGAAATACATCATGATGCATGCGCCAACCGAACGTCTGGATGAAGTAATTGCTCTGTTGCCAGGCGCGGAACGCCCAACCATTCTGCCGCTGGCGGGCGATCAGCAGCGCGTAGCGATGCATATGGTCAGCAGCGAAACCCTGTTCTGGGAAACCATGGAAAAACTGAAAGCCCTGGGTGCCAGCTCCATTCTGGTGCTGCCGATTGAGAAGATGATGGAATAATTCCGCGAACAGTGCCCGGTCAGCGTTCGCGCATCCGGCAAAAGGAAAGTGATATGAGCTTTAATACAATCATCGACTGGAATACCTGCAGCACTGAACAACAGCGTGAACTGCTGACGCGCCCGGCCATTTCGGCTTCGGACAGCATCACCCGCACCGTGGCGGAAATCCTGGATAACGTGAAAGCCCGCGGCGACGACGCACTGCGCGAATACAGCGCAAGGTTTGACAAAACCGACGTCGGTGCGCTGAAAGTGACGGCGCAAGAAATTGATGACGCCTGCAACCGTCTTGGCGATGACATCAAGCAGGCGATGGCCGTGGCGGTCAAAAACATCGACACCTTCCACACCGCGCAGAAACTGCAGGTGGTGGACGTCGAAACCCTGCCCGGCGTGCGCTGCCAGCAGGTGACGCGCCCGGTGGCCTCCGTCGGACTCTACATTCCCGGTGGCTCCGCCCCACTGTTTTCCACCGTCTTGATGCTCGCCACGCCGGCGCGTATCGCTGGTTGTCAGAAAGTGGTGCTCTGCTCGCCGCCGCCGATTGCCGATGAGATCCTCTACGCGGCAAAACTGTGCGGCGTGCAGGACGTCTTTAAAGTAGGCGGTGCGCAGGCCATCTCCGCCCTCGCGTTTGGCACCGAATCCGTGCCGAAAGTCGATAAGATTTTTGGGCCGGGGAATGCCTACGTCACTGAAGCCAAACGCCAGGTCAGCCAGCGTCTGGACGGTGCGGCGATTGACATGCCTGCAGGCCCGTCGGAAGTGCTGGTGATTGCCGACAGCGGCGCGACGCCGGACTTTGTGGCCTCAGACCTGCTCTCTCAGGCCGAACACGGTCCCGATTCCCAGGTGATTTTGCTGACGCAGGACGCCGACATGGCACAGCGCGTGGGCGAAGCGGTTGAACGCCAACTGGCAGAGCTGCCGCGTGCCGACACGGCGCGTCAGGCGCTCTCCGCCAGCCGCCTGATCGTGGCGAACTCGCTCGAGCAGTGCATCGCCATCTCTAACCAGTACGGCCCGGAGCACCTGATCATTCAAACCCGCGACGCCCGTTCTCTGGTCGATGGCATCACCAGCGCCGGTTCCGTGTTCCTCGGTGACTGGTCGCCTGAATCCGCAGGCGATTACGCCTCTGGCACTAACCACGTGCTGCCAACCTACGGCTACACCGCGACCTGTTCAAGCCTGGGGCTGGCTGATTTCCAGAAACGCATGACCGTGCAGGAGTTGTCCCGTGAAGGTTTTGCCGCCCTCGCCTCCACGATTGAAACGCTGGCTGCCGCCGAGCGCCTGACCGCCCACAAAAACGCCGTGACGCTGCGCGTTGCCGCCCTGAAGGAGCAAGCATGAGCATTGAAGAATTAGCCCGCGAAAACGTTCGTCGACTGACACCCTATCAATCTGCTCGTCGCCTGGGGGGGAATGGTGATGTCTGGCTGAATGCCAATGAATTCCCGACGGCAGTCGCGTTCGAGCTTTCCCAGCAGACGCTGAACCGTTATCCGGAGTGCCAGCCAAAGGCGGTGATTGAGAATTACGCCCAGTACGCGGGCGTGAAGCCGGAGCAGGTGCTGGTCAGCCGTGGGGCTGATGAAGGTATCGAACTGCTGATCCGCGCCTTCTGCGAGCCGGGCAAAGACGCGGTGCTCTATTGCCAGCCGACTTACGGCATGTACAGCGTTAGCGCCGAAACGTTTGGCGTGGCGTGTCGCAACGTGCTGGCGCTGGATGACTGGCAGCTTGATCTCCCGACCATCGCCGAGAATCTTGACGGCGTGAAAGTGATTTTCGTCTGCAGCCCAAATAACCCAACCGGCCAACTCATTAAACCGCAGGATATCCGCACCCTGCTTGAGATGACGCGCGGCAAAGCGCTGGTTGTTGCCGATGAGGCCTATATCGAATTTTGTCCTCAGGCGACGCTGGCGGGCTGGCTGGAAGAGTATCCAAATCTGGTGGTGCTGCGTACGCTGTCGAAAGCCTTCGCACTGGCCGGTCTGCGCTGCGGATTTACGCTGGCCAATAAAGAGGTCATCGATCTGCTGATGAAAGTGATCGCCCCTTACCCGCTGTCAACGCCGGTCGCCGATATCGCCGCGCAGGCGCTGGCACCCCAGGGCATCAACGCCATGCGTGAGCGCGTAGCGCAGATTCTGGTGGAGCGTCAGTATCTCGTCTCTGCCCTGAAAACGCTGCCCTGCGTGGAGCAGGTTTTTGACTCGGAAACCAATTACATCCTGGTGCGCTTCACTGCCTCCAGCGCCATATTTAAATCTTTGTGGGATCAGGGCATTATCTTACGAGACCAAAACAAACAACCTTCCCTGAGCGGCTGTCTGCGCATTACCGTGGGCACCCGGGAAGAGAGTCAGCGCGTGATTGACGCCCTGAAAGCGGAGAAAGTATGAGCCAGAAGACCCTTTTTATCGATCGCGACGGCACTATTATTGCTGAGCCACCAAGTGATTATCAGGTCGATCGATTCGACAAACTGGCTTTTGAAGCTGACGTGATCCCGGTTCTGCTTAAGCTGCAAAAAGCGGGCTATAAGCTGGTGATGATCACCAACCAGGACGGACTGGGCACCGACAGCTTCCCGCAGGCCGATTTCGATGGCCCGCACAACCTGATGATGCAGATCCTCACCTCGCAGGGTATTACCTTCGATGACGTGCTGATCTGCCCGCACCTGCCAGCGGATAATTGCGACTGCCGCAAACCGAAAGTGAAGCTGGTTGAGCGCTATCTTGCCGAAGGCGTGCTGGATAAAGCGAATAGCTATGTGATTGGCGATCGCGCAACCGATATCCAGCTTGCCGAAAACATGGGCATTCAGGGGCTGCGTTTTAACCACAATGAGCTGAACTGGGCGACGATTGGCGATCAGCTCACCAAGCGTGACCGTTACTCCCACGTCGAGCGCAACACGAAAGAGACGCAGATTGACGTAAAAGTGTGGCTGGACCGCGAAGGCGGCAGCAAAATTCACACCGGCGTCGGTTTCTTCGATCACATGCTGGATCAGATTTCGACCCATGGCGGATTCCGCATGGAGATCAACGTGAAGGGCGATCTGTATATCGACGATCACCACACCGTTGAAGATACCGGCCTGGCATTGGGCGAAGCCCTGAAGCTGGCGCTCGGCGATAAGCGCGGCATTAACCGTTTTGGTTTTGTGCTGCCGATGGACGAATGTCTGGCCCGCTGCGCGCTGGATATCTCCGGCCGTCCGCACCTGGAATATAAAGCCGACTTTACCTATCAGCGCGTCGGCGATCTGAGCACCGAGATGGTTGAGCACTTCTTCCGCTCGCTCTCCTACACCATGGGCGTGACGCTGCACCTGAAAACCAAAGGTAAAAACGATCACCACCGCGTCGAGAGCCTGTTTAAAGTCTTTGGCCGCACGCTGCGCCAGGCGATCCGCGTGGAGGGCGATACGCTGCCTTCATCGAAAGGGGTGTTGTGATGAACGTGGTCATTCTGGATACCGGTTGCGCGAATCTCAACTCGGTGAAATCGGCCATCGCGCGCCACGGCTATGATCCGGTGGTCAGCCGCGATCCGGACGTGGTGCTGCGCGCCGACAAACTCTTTTTACCGGGCGTCGGAACGGCGCAGGCGGCGATGGATCAGATCCACGAGCGTGAGCTGGTCGAGCTGATTAAAGCCTGCACCCAGCCGGTGCTGGGCATTTGCCTGGGGATGCAGATCCTGGGGCGTCGCAGCGAAGAGAGCAATGGCGTGGACCTGCTGGGCATCATCGAAGAAGATGTGCCAAAGATGACCGACTTTGGCCTGCCGCTGCCGCACATGGGCTGGAACCGCGTTTACCCGAAAGCGGGTGACCGGCTGTTTCGCGGTATCGAAGACGGGGCCTATTTCTACTTTGTGCACAGCTACGCCATGCCGCTGAACCCGTACACCATCGCCCAGTGCAATTACGGCGAGCCATTCACGGCAGCGGTCAACAAAGATAATTTCTTTGGCGTGCAGTTCCACCCGGAACGTTCGGGTGCTGCGGGTGCGCAGTTGCTGAAAAATTTCCTGGAGATGTGATGATTATTCCCGCATTAGATTTAATTGACGGCACCGTTGTCCGTCTCCATCAGGGCGATTACGGCCAGCAGCGCGACTACGGCAACGATCCCCTGCCGCGTTTGCAGGATTATGCGGCGCAGGGCGCAGAAGTGCTGCACCTGGTCGATCTCACGGGCGCAAAAGACCCGGCGAAACGTCAGATTCCACTGCTGAAAACCCTGGTCGCGGGCGTTAACGTTCCCGTGCAGGTGGGCGGTGGTGTGCGTTCTGAAGAGGATGTTGCCGCCCTGCTCGAAGCCGGTGTGGCGCGGGTGGTGGTCGGCTCGACGGCAGTCAAAAACCCGGAGCAGGTTAAAGGCTGGTTCCGCCGCTTTGGCCCCGACGCGCTGGTGCTGGCGCTGGATGTGCGCATTGATGAGCAGGGTAACAAACAGGTAGCGGTCAGCGGCTGGCAGGAAAATTCCGGCGTGACGCTGGAAGAGCTGGTTGAAATTTATCTCCCCGTAGGGCTGAAACATGTCCTTTGCACGGATATCTCCCGCGACGGGACGCTGGCTGGTTCTAACGTCTCGCTGTATCAGGAAGTGTGCGCCCGCTATCCGCAGGTGGCTTTCCAGTCATCGGGCGGTATTGGCGATTTAGCGGATGTCGCCGCTCTGCGCGGCACCGGCGTGCGCGGCGTCATCGTGGGGCGCGCTTTACTGGAAGAGAAGTTTACTGTGACGGAGGCGATTCAATGCTGGCAAAACGGATAATCCCGTGTCTGGACGTGCGAGATGGCCAGGTGGTGAAAGGCGTGCAATTCCGCAATCACGAAATCATCGGCGACATCGTCCCTCTCGCAAAACGCTACGCCGATGAAGGCGCAGACGAACTGGTCTTTTACGATATCACCGCCTCCAGCGATGGCCGAGTGGTCGATAAAAGCTGGGTCGAGCGCGTAGCGGAAGTGATCGATATTCCATTTTGCGTGGCGGGTGGAATTAAATCGGCGGAAGACGCTGCGCAGATCCTCTCCTTCGGCGCAGACAAAATTTCCATCAACTCCCCTGCCCTGGCAGATCCGGAGCTGATTACCCGGCTGGCGGATCGCTTTGGCGTACAGTGTATCGTGGTGGGGATTGATACCTGGTACGACGCGGCAACCGGCAAGTATCACGTAAATCAATATACGGGCGATGAAAACCGCACCCGCGTGACGCAATGGGAAACGCTGGACTGGGTGCAGGAAGTGCAAAAACGCGGCGCAGGTGAAATCGTACTGAACATGATGAACCAGGATGGCGTGCGTAATGGCTATGACCTGGAGCAGCTCAAAAAAGTGCGTGCCGTGTGCCGCGTGCCGATGATTGCCTCTGGTGGTGCTGGAACGATGGAACACTTTCTGGAAACCTTCCGCGACGCGGATGTCGACGGCGCGCTTGCTGCGTCGGTGTTCCACAAGCAGATTATCAATATTGGCGAGTTAAAAACGTTCCTGATTAACCAGGGCGTGGAGATTAGGGTATGTTAACAGAACAACAACGGGCTCAGCTGGACTGGGAAAAAACGGACGGATTATTGCCGGTGGTTGTGCAGCACGCCGTGTCAGGCGAAGTCCTGATGCTGGGCTATATGAACCAGGATGCACTGAGCACGACGCTTGAGAGCGGGAAAGTCACCTTTTTCTCGCGCACTAAACAGCGTCTGTGGACCAAAGGCGAATCCTCCGGTCATTTCCTCAATGTGGTGAGCATTACCCCTGACTGCGATAACGACACCCTGCTGGTACTCGCAAACCCTATCGGGCCAACCTGCCATCTGGGCACCAGCAGCTGTTTTGGCGATGCCAGCCATCAATGGCTGTTCCTGTATCAGCTCGAACAACTGCTCGCCGCGCGTAAAACCGCCGATCCGGAAAGCTCGTATACGGCAAAACTTTACGCGAGCGGCACCAAGCGTATCGCCCAGAAAGTGGGTGAAGAAGGCGTGGAAACGGCACTGGCCGCAACTGTAAACGACCGCGATGAACTCACCAACGAGGCCTCAGATTTGATGTATCACCTGCTGGTGTTGCTGCAGGATCAGGAGCTGGATTTAACGGCGGTGATTGAGAATTTGCGAAAACGGCATAAATAAAAAAAGACCGGGGAAACCCGGTCTTATTTTGTTTGGTTATCAAGCTTTTGGTTTGTAGTTGCGCAGCGCGTTGCGCCCTAACACAACGCCAGAACCGATAATGCCGCCCAGCAGAACGGCCAGAATTAAAGCAATAGATTTCCTCGGGCTGTCACGGTAAAGAGGTAGATTGGGTTTCATCACATAGCGATAGGCGTGAATAGTCGAAGGATCAACATTAAGATTCTGAATATCTAACAGGTTCTGTTTAGTCTGATAATAGGCTTGAGAAAAGACCAGAGGGCGGGTCGATTCATGCTGAATCATTGAATTCAACGCTTCGCTACCCAACAGGAACATAGTGTCTTGAGTCACATCCTGAGTTTGTTGAATCTGTGGTGCTGTAATTTTGGCAGCTTGAGCAAATTTCAATGCTTCCACAATCTGTTTGATACGCAGGTCTTTTTGTTCCTGAGCCACTTTCTCTTGGTTTTGCAGGGAGTCGTTAAGTGTAGCAATTTGCTGTTTAATGTTGTCTTTAAGATCGACTTCCAGTTCTTTCGCCGTTTGCTCATCAACCTGTTGAATATACTGAGATAGTTGTTTCTGTGCAGCTTCAGCGGAAGATCCAACGTAAGTGACATTGAGTGGTAGTGTCTGACCTTTCACTGCCGCGTCAATCGTTAACTTCTCAGGATCTTCTTGATTATCAAGAGATTGGGCTAACGCAGCGAATGCCGAGTTGAAACGACCCACTACACGTAACTGAGTATCTAACATTGTTGGCGCAGCAGCACCGTAAAGAATGTTCAGAGCTGTGGTATAGCTGGCAATTTGCGCTGCATCGGGCTGAGTGATAATCGCTGTAGAGGTCCATTTCTCCTTTGCAAAGGTCAAATAAGCGACAGCGAGTACAATAGCGATAGCAACAAATGCAGCAATTATCCACTTCCCACGCCAAAGCTGCATGACTAAATCTATGAAATCAATCTGCTCAGGGTCATTCCGGTGAATGACCTCGTAATTGCTGTTCGGAGACATACAATCCTTAACGGTAAAATTAGCGCAAAAAAATATCTAGCTAGTCTATCGTGAACTGATAATTTTTCTATAAGAATCCGATGAGAATCTGCCGACTGGTGAAGTTTTGCTTACTCCACGCTTAGAGGTATGATGTGCGCCATAGGTTTTACGCTTAACAGATAGCAGTTTTGATTCTAAAGAGGATGGATATGAAATTTCTGGTCACTGGTGCAGCGGGTTTTATCGGCTCACACGTCAGTAAGCGTCTTTTAGACGCAGGGCATCAGGTTGTCGGTATCGACAATCTCAACGACTACTACGATGTCAACCTGAAGCAGGCGCGCCTGGATCTGCTGACATCCGGGAATTTCAGCTTTCACAAACTCGATCTGGCCGACCGCGAAGGCATGGCAGCCCTGTTTGCCGACGAGAAGTTTGACCGCGTCATCCATCTTGCCGCTCAGGCAGGCGTGCGTTACTCGCTGGAAAACCCGCATGCGTATGCTGATGCCAACCTTACCGGACATCTGAACGTACTGGAAGGTTGTCGCCATAATAAGGTTCAGCACCTGCTGTACGCCTCCTCGAGTTCGGTTTATGGCCTTAACCGTAAAATGCCCTTCTCGACCGATGATTCGGTAGACCATCCGGTATCACTTTACGCTGCGACCAAAAAAGCCAACGAGCTGATGTCGCATACCTATTCGCATCTCTATAACTTGCCTACCACCGGCCTGCGCTTCTTTACGGTGTACGGGCCGTGGGGCCGTCCGGATATGGCGCTGTTTAAGTTCACCAAAGCGATGCTTGAAGGCAAAAGCATTGATGTGTACAACTACGGCAAGATGAAGCGTGATTTCACCTACATTGACGACATTGCCGAAGCCATTATTCGTCTGCAGGATGTTATTCCACAGGCGGATGAAAGCTGGACCGTTGAAGCAGGCACGCCAGCAACCAGCTCCGCTCCCTATCGCGTCTACAACATCGGTAATAGCTCGCCTGTTGAACTGATGGATTACATTACAGCGCTGGAAGAAGCGTTAGGCATTGAAGCAGATAAGAATATGATGCCGATTCAGCCGGGTGATGTACTGGAGACCAGCGCGGATACCAAAGCGCTGTACGAGGTGATTGGCTTCAAACCTCAGACGTCTGTCAAAGAAGGCGTGAAGAATTTCGTCGACTGGTACCGTGACTTCTACAAGGATTAAAAACAACAATGCCCGGCAGTGCCGGGCATTTTCTCGATGCGTTTAGCAACAAAGATTAATCACTTCCGAACAGATCGCGGGTATAGACTTTATCCGCCACATCCGCCAGCTCTTCTGCCATACGGTTTGAAATAATTACATCGGCATCTTTCTTGAATGCGTCCAGATCGCGAATGACCCGTGAATGGAAGAACTCGTCTTCTTTCATCGCCGGTTCATAAATAATCACTTGCACGCCTTTCGCCTTAATACGCTTCATGATCCCCTGGATGGAGGATGCGCGGAAGTTATCTGACCCGCTCTTCATGATCAGACGATACACCCCCACCACTTTCGGCTGACGCGCCAGAATGGAGTCAGAGATGAAATCTTTACGCGTACGGTTTGCTTCCACAATCGCGGAAATCAGGTTGTTTGGCACCGTCTGGTAGTTTGCGAGCAGCTGTTTGGTATCTTTTGGCAGACAGTAACCGCCGTAACCGAATGACGGATTGTTATAGTGGTTGCCAATGCGCGGGTCCAGACAGACACCTTCAATGATCTGTTTGGTGTTCAGGCCCAGGCTTTCCGCGTAGCTGTCCAGCTCGTTGAAGAAGGCAACACGCATCGCCAGGTAGGTATTGGCGAAAAGCTTGATAGCCTCAGCTTCAGTGGTGTCGGTGAACAGCACATCAATATCTTTCTTGATCGCCCCCTCCTGCAACAGCGCCGCAAAGCGCTCGGCACGTGCAGAACGCTCACCAATAACAATACGCGATGGATACAGATTGTCGTAAAGAGCCTTACCTTCACGCAGGAATTCTGGAGAGAAGATCACGTTATCGATGCCCAGTTTCTCTTTAATTGACTGGGTGAACCCGACTGGGATAGTCGATTTGATGATCATCACGGCTTCAGGATTCAATGCCACTACATCTTTAATCACTGCTTCTACGCTGGAGGTGTTGAAGTAGTTGGTCTTAGGATCATAATCCGTTGGAGTGGCGATAATCACATAATCTGCACCGCGGTATGCGTCTTCTTTATCGGTTGTTGCGCGGAAGTTGAGCGGCTTGTTAGCCAGGTATTCCTCGATTTCTTTGTCAGCAATCGGGGAGATCTTCTGGTTAAGCATATCCACTTTGGCCTGTACGATATCCAGCGCCACCACTTCATGATTTTGTGCGATCAGAATACCGTTAGATAGACCGACATAGCCTGTTCCGGAGATTGTAATTTTCATTCGTTCTACTTCTTCAAGTATGAGTGTCAGGAGGCCTCTACAGTGCCACCGCTGTAAACAACTGTTGAGGTTTTTACCTCTTATGTTTATGCACTGTCAAGGCAAAGACCTTGCTACCGTAGCGGGATAACAGCGTCAATCATTCGGCAATTTTCGCATGAGACTGTGCAAAGCGAGGAGACACGGGGAAAGGAACAATAAAAAAGCCCGGTAACGATAACCGGGCCTTGCTATCAGACTGAGTTAAATCAGATTAATCCAGCCATTCGGTGTGGAACACACCCTCTTTGTCAGTACGCTTATACGTGTGTGCACCGAAGTAGTCACGCTGCGCCTGAATCAGGTTCGCAGGCAACACCGCCGCACGGTAGCTGTCGTAATACGCAACTGCTGCTGAGAAAGTCGGAACCGGAATACCGTTCTGGACCGCGTATGCAACAACATCACGCAGTGCTTGCTGGTAGTCGTCAGCAATTTTCTTGAAGTACGGTGCCAGCAGCAGGTTAGCAATGCCTGCGTTTTCCGCGTAAGCATCGGTGATTTTCTGCAGGAACTGGGCGCGGATGATGCAACCGGCGCGGAAGATCTTGGCGATCTCACCGTAGTTCAGATCCCAGTTGTTCTCGTCAGATGCAGCACGCAGCTGAGAGAAGCCTTGTGCGTAAGAGACGATTTTGCCCAAGTACAGAGCACGACGAACTTTCTCGATGAACTCAACTTTGTCAGCGGCAGGTTTAGCCTGTGGGCCAGACAGCACTTTAGACGCTGCAACGCGCTGCTCTTTCAGAGAAGAGATATAACGTGCAAACACGGACTCAGTAATCAGAGACAGTGGCTCACCAAGATCTAGAGAGCTCTGGCTGGTCCATTTACCGGTACCTTTGTTCGCCGCTTCGTCCAGAATCACATCAACCAGGTATTTCCCCTCTTCGTCTTTCTTAGTGAAGATGTCTTTGGTGATGTCGATCAGGTAGCTGTTCAGCTCGCCGGTGTTCCACTCAGTGAAAGTCTGCGCCAGCTCTTCGTTAGACATATTTAGGCCGCCTTTCAGCAACGAGTAGGCTTCAGCAATCAGCTGCATGTCGCCGTATTCGATACCGTTGTGAACCATTTTCACATAGTGACCCGCACCGTCTGGACCAATATAGGTCACGCACGGTTCGCCATCTTCTGCAACAGCGGCAATTTTAGTCAGGATAGGCGCGACCAGCTCATACGCTTCTTTCTGACCGCCAGGCATGATAGATGGGCCTTTCAGGGCGCCCTCTTCACCGCCAGATACGCCGGTACCGATGAAGTTGAAACCTTCCGCAGAAAGCTCACGATTACGACGAATGGTGTCGTGGAAGAAGGTATTACCGCCATCAATGATGATGTCGCCTTTATCCAGATAAGGCTTCAGGGAGTCGATAGCAGCATCAGTACCCGCGCCAGCTTTCACCATTAACAGGATACGACGCGGCGTTTCCAGGGATTCAACAAACTCCTGCACCGTATAGAAGGGAACCAGCTTCTTGCCAGGGTTCTCGGCAATCACTTCTTCGGTTTTTTCACGGGAACGGTTGAAAACGGAGACGGTATAACCACGGCTTTCGATGTTGAGCGCCAGGTTGCGCCCCATCACTGCCATACCGACAACGCCGATCTGTTGTTTGGACATTACATACTCCTGTCAGGTGTGGTCACCGCGACTTATGCGCGGCTTGAATGTGTTTATGATGTTAACCCAGTACTGGCCAAAATAAATAGCTTTTGTCGATCTATGTCACACTGAATGCACAATCCAGAAATGATCACCAGGCGTCTATTTTGACCTCAACCTGTCACTTTCTGAGCAATGCCAGAATCTCTTCTGTTTTTTCTTGCATTAGCGTTACATCCGCACGAGATTCGACGTTCAGGCGTACCACCGGCTCGGTATTGGACGAACGCAAATTGAACCTCCACTCAGGGAATGCCATGCTGATTCCGTCTGTATGATCAATCTCCTGCGCGTTTGGGGCGAAATACGCTTCCACACGGGCAATGGCCTCTGCCGGTGCCGCAAGTTTGCTGTTGATTTCGCCGCTCGCCGGGAACGCCGCCATGCGGTCGCGCACCAGTTCGCCCAGGGTCTGCCCCTTGAGGCACAGCAGCTCGGTCACCAGCAGCCACGGGATCATCCCGCTGTCGCAGTAGGCAAAATCACGGAAGTAGTGATGGGCGCTCATCTCGCCGCCGTAAATGGCGTCTTCTTCGCGCATGCGCTCTTTAATGAACGCGTGACCGGTCTTCGACATCACCGGCGTGCCGCCCGCAGCGCTGACCACATCGACGGTGTTCCAGGAGAGACGCGGGTCGTGAATGATTTTCGCCCCCGGGTTTTTCTCAAGGAAGGCTTCAGCCAGCAGGCCGACAATGTAATAGCCCTCGATAAACTGGCCTTTTTCATCGAAGAGGAAGCAGCGGTCGAAATCGCCGTCAAAGGCAATCCCCATATCCGCGCCGTGCTCGATTACCGCGTTGCGGGTATCGTCGCGGCACTCTGGCAGCAGCGGGTTCGGGATCCCGTTCGGGAAGTTGCCATCCGGGGTGTTGTGGACTTTCACAAAGGTGACCGGCACGTTCAGCGCCTTAAAGCGGGCTTCAAGGGCGTCCACCACCGGACCGGCCGCGCCGTTGCCGGAGTTAATCACCAGCTTCAGCGGCTTGAGGTTTGCCACGTTGATATACCCCAGCAGATGGTCGATATACGCGTTGCGCAGATCAATCTGCTGATAGCTGCCGCGCGCGGCCTCGTTCACCGGCGGGAAGTCGTTGGCTTCCGCCAGACGCTGCACGTCGCGCAGCCCGGTGTCGCCGCTGATCGGGCGCGCGCCTTCGCGCACCAGCTTCATGCCGTTGTAATCCATCGGATTATGGCTGGCCGTGACTTCGATGCCGCCGTCCACGCCCAGGTGGAAAGTGGCGAAATAGATCTCTTCGGTGCCGGACAGGCCGATATCAAGCACATCCACACCGGCGTCCTGCAGCCCTTTAGCCAGCGCCAGTTTCAGCGCTTCACTGGTGAGACGCACATCGCCGCCGAGCACAATGGTTTTCGGTTTCAGGTATTCGCCATACGCGCGGCCAATGCGCCACGCGATATCTTCATTCAGCTCTTCACCCAATTTGCCGCGAATATCGTAGGCTTTGAAACAGGTTAATTTTTCCATATTCAGATTCGTCCATAACGATCAGCGAAAC
This sequence comes from Lelliottia sp. 489, assembly GCF_050435885.1. NCBI lineage: Bacteria > Pseudomonadati > Pseudomonadota > Gammaproteobacteria > Enterobacterales > Enterobacteriaceae > Lelliottia > Lelliottia sp. 489. Next base: position 1,208,314 of record NZ_JBNDLC010000001.1, read on the forward strand.
GTACAATATCATCCTCGCCTAAATACGCACCTGATCTAACTTCAATCAGATCGAGAGGGATTTTACCAGGATTCTCCAGGCAATGTTTGGCTCCAAGGGGAATAAAGATAGATTCATTTTCGCCAACAAACTTGATTTGATCGTTTATCGTCACTTTCGCAGTACCAGAAACAATAATCCAATGTTCAGCACGATGGTAGTGCATTTGTAACGACAATCCTTCACCAGGCTTAACGGTTATATGTTTAACTTGGTATCTCGTTCCTGTATCGATTGAGTCGCATTTGCCCCAGGGCCTGTAAACCTCGCGATGAACATGATGTTCCTGACGACCTGTTGCTTTCAATTCTTCAACTACATCTTTAACGCCCTGGCATGATAAACGGTCTGCAATAAGAACTGCATCTTTAGTCTGAACTACAATAATGTCTTTAACACCTATGGTGGTGACGAGCGCTGATTCAGCCAATATATAGCAGTTTTCAGAACTGTGGCTTATAACGTCTCCATGAAGAACATTATTATTAGAGTCTTTATCATTGATTTCCCAGAGAGAAGACCAGGAACCAACATCACTCCAACCAGCATCAAGAGAAACCACAACCCCTTTGTGCGTTTTTTCCATTACAGCATAATCGATAGATTCAGATGGACACTGTGAAAAAAGTTCAGGATCTACTCGCATGAAATCTAAATCAGTACGTCCAAAACTCATTGCTTCATGACAGAAATCGTGAATATCGTTCCTGTATTTCTTTAATTCCTCAAGATATGTGGAAGCACGGAACATAAACATACCGCTGTTCCATAAATATCTCTTGTCTGCAATGTATTCTTGAGCCTTTTCGAGCGTGGGCTTTTCTTTAAACTCAGCAATTTCAAATGCATTATCGGTGATCGTATCTCCAGCTTGGATATACCCGTAGCCAATTTCAGGATGAGTTGGTATTACTCCAAAAGTAACTAATTGCCCTTTTTCAGCCAACGGTAACGCTATATTAATAGCTGATATAAAGCTATCAACGCTCTTGATTACATGATCGGCAGCCAGAACAAGTAATATCGGATCTTCATCTGAATGTAAAAGCTTATTCATTGCGTAAAAAGCTGATAATGCAACAGCAGGAGCTGTATTTTTTCCTGAAGGCTCTAAAATGATGCCTCCAGGTTCAATGCATTTTTCTCGTAACTGTTCCGCGACTAAAAAACGATGTTCCTGATTACACACGATAATAGGTGGCGCATGCGGGACATCATCAAGGCGAATAATTGTATTTTGCAGTAAACTGTTATCGTTAATTAATGATAGGAATTGTTTGGGATGTTGATTTCTTGAAAGAGGCCAGAGTCTGGAACCTGAGCCTCCAGCGATAATTATCGGTTGAATCATTTTATTTACCTACGAGACCTAAAAATGCAGCAGTTATTGAATCCCATGTAAATTTAGATTCAACATATGAAATATTATTAACATTATTATTCTCACTGCTCCTTGCTAAATGCATTCCATACAAAATACTTTTAACATCATTTGGTTCAAAATAAAATGCATGTTCTTCTGCAATTTCTTTAAAGACTTCGATGTTACTACAAGCAACATTACATCCAAAATACATTGCTTCGATTATTGGCATTCCAAAGCCTTCGTAAAAAGAAGGGCTAACAAAACAATAAGTTCGTTCATAAATATCTTTGAGTTCTTCTTCTGTAATTGTCTCAATGAAAACCACTGAGTCCATTAGTCCAAGCTCAACAACTAGCTTTTCAATACTCTGCCTATAACCTAAATCACGCCCAACAAGATAAAGAGATGCATTGGAATTAATATGCTTTATATACTCTGAAAATGCTTGAACCAGATTAATGTGGTTTTTTCTTTTTTCATAAGTAGCGATGTATAAAAAATCAATATCTCTCTGCTTGTGTTCCCGTGTCGTAACTTCAATACCATTATAGGAAACAGAAATTTTATTTGGATTGATATTACAATATTCAACCAATTGTTTTTTAGTAAAATGACTAACGGTTAGAATATTAGGTACATTTTTCCACTGAGCCCGCTGAATATAGCTTGCTATTTTCTTTAAAACAGCACGGTTGTAGTCGGTAAAATTACGAATGTCATGGACAAGTTGGAAATATTTATTTTTATTGGAAAACCATAGAGGCACAGGCATAAAATCGTTAATAATTACGCCTTTAGATTTTAAGAAAATATATGTCAGATGAAAGCAATACAACACTCTGCGAATTGATGCTGGTATATTATCGTAACGTGGCAAGGTAATAACATTAGAAGTCCAATCAGGATTTTCACCTGCCCTAACAATCACTGTCAAAGAGATGTCTTTTTGTTCCAAAAGGGTTTTCCCAAAATAGTCAAACCGTTTATTAGCGCCTGTTACTCTTTTTGTTTCGTAATATAATGAGCAGAGTATAATATTCAAAACTAACCTCTTGAAGAAAGTACAATATTAAAATATCTTTTCTATATTAATTTTTAATGGTCGCGAGGTACTCATCAATAATAATATTTTCATCAAACTTATTCATAGCTAAACAGCGAGCTGATTTTTTCATTTTTATAAATGATTCAGGATTCATTTGAATAACTTTTTCTAAAGCATTGACCAAAGCTTCGAGGGATTTAGGTTCGCAAAGAAAGCCAGTTATCCCATCAATCACAGCATCTTTACATCCGATATTATTAGTGGTTATAACAATTTTTCCACAAGCAGCCGCTTCCAAAAGAGACTTTGGAACGCCTTCGCGATAGAACGAAGGGAGAACCACGCAATCATATTCAGCAAGAACACTTGCAACATTATCGGAGTGCCCGAGGTAATTTAATAGCCCTGCGTCTACCCATTTAGATATTTCATCTCGATGTATAGCAGATGGGTTAGAATCTAATATAGGTCCCAGGAGAGCAAATTCTGCTGTAGGATATTTTTCACGGATGATTCGGGCCGCTTCGGCGTACAGTTTGACTCCTTTCTGCTCAATTAATCTGGCGACCAAGATAAATTTAATGTCTTTCTCTTTAGTCATTCTAGTTGTATTGAATGCTTCAAGGTTGACACCAGACCCAAGTATTCGGCGAGATTTTTCCTTTTTTACTAAATTACTTTTAGTAAAAAGAAGCATATCTTCTTCATTCTGGAAGAAAACTATATCAGCTCGTTTCTGAGAAAATTTATAAAGAAAATGAAGGATTTTCTTTTTTAAACCATCGTCAACAAACGCAGTACCGAGACCAGCAATATTATTAACAACCCTCAACGAAGGTAAGAGATAGGATACGAACGCCCCATAAATATTTATTTTCGGTGTAAAATTATAGACAACATCAGGTTTTATAGTGATATATAGATATAATAAATGTAGTATGGTAACCATATCCTGCAGAGGATTCAAAGAATTACTATGCAAAAAGAGATGATGTTTTCGCACCCCTAAATCAATCAATTTATTTGTGTAAGCATCATCAGGCGCAATAATATGAACTTCATGACCAAGTTCGATAAATCTCTTTATTGTGTTTTTCCTGAAATTGTATAAGTACCAACTCGTATTTGCCGAAAAGATTACTTTCATTAGTATAGTCTGCTCATTTAATATAAATTTTATTTTTCTATTAGATTTTTTATTAACAACATTTTCACTAATGATGTTGATAATTTTTTTCGTATGCAAATGCGATTTTTTACAACAAATAAGAAAAACTTTAATTTGTTCTCTCTGACTGAGAAATAATCAATAAATATTTTTTTGTCCTTGGCAGAAATAGTTTTATTTTCGGAATGCCAAAAATCAACAAATAGTTGATCGGTATGTTTATTAATTAAAAAAGATTTCCCATCAAAAACAATATATTTTTTTAATCGTGATATAAAGGTGTTACCGTTAAATCCAAGCACATTGTTTTGGTGCTGTCTGTACTTAAATAATGGTTTATTATAGAAGAATATTTTCCCATAGCATATGGCATAAAGGCTTAATACCTGATCATGCATATACCAATAAAAATCACTCCGAAGTGCTTTTTCATATAAATTGCGATTGATTATCATAGCGCATCCCTGGACACCACCATTCATCAGTATCATGTCTTCAAGATTTCTTACTTTAATACTATTGTTTGTGAACTTAATTTCCGAAGATAACAAATTTTGATCAACAACCAAACCAGGGGCATAAGCAATACATGGAATATTAGCAGGGAAGGTTTTATTTGCATAAGAGACTAACTCTTCTATTTTATTAACTTCCCAAACATCATCTTGGTCAGCGATGAAAACATACTCCGATGAACATTGTTCGAGTAGTCTTTTAAAATTTTCACCAACACCGTTGGATGAATAATCGTCTTCTATTAAGTGAAGACGATTATCTTTTTTTTGGAGTTCTAATATAACACTTTTTGTATTGTCCGTGGAACCGTCATCACGGACTAAAACTCGAATATCTCTATAAGTCTGATTTAAGATGGAACACACCTGTTCTTTTATATATTTTTCGCCATTGTATGTTGCAACGATCACATCAACAATCATGAAAGGAAAGCCTCTTGTATTTAGAGCGATTTTATTAACTGCGCAGGAATACCACCTACAATACAATTGGAAGGAAAACTCTTAGTCACAACGGAATTTGCCCCAACGATAACATTGCAACCTAGTGTTACACCTGAAAGGATTTTTGCGTTATCACCAATCCAGCAATTATCGCCAATTTCTGTATGCCCTTTTATTACTAACTCTCGTTTTTTTGGCACAATATTTTTATATTCAATACCATATCCATGATTATGATCGGTAATTAAAACATCGCTTCCAATTAGACATCCATTTCCTATTTTTACAGATAATTTTGCAGCGACATGTACATTCTGGCTTAGTGAAACTTCGTCACCAATAATTATTTTTCCATCACCTATAGCATCAATCCATGACTGGTTTCCAATAAGCACTCTGTTTCCAATAACAAAATTATTAGTTCCAGAGAGAGTTACATTTCGCCCAATGTTTAAATTTTTTGTATTAAATATAAAGCTATAAATTTTGCTTCTTATGCGTCGATATACCGAGGGAATACCTCGCAAAAGCAAGATAGCTAATTTTTCATTTCGCATATACGTTCCTGAATTCTTTCCGTTTTTTTAATTCAATATGTTTCAAACAAATTGTCATAAAAATCATAGCTTTCAAGATGGTAGCACTCACATAGATTAAAATTTTCAAATACAGTCCAAAAGACAGTAAAAGACAAATCAACAATACAAAGTAATAAAAATAGTTCTTTTTATCAAGACTGAAATAATCGAAAAAAATACGACCTGTAATCACAGCCAAAATACTGGTTATGCATACTCCTAGCAATCCATAGGCTACATAGTTAATTACAAACGCAGAATCCGAAGAGCGCCCAATTTGGGACGTGACTTCATCTCCATCACCTATAAAGAAGTTATCACCAAATAATATGTTACTTATGTGAGGAATGAAGAGGTGGTTATTAATAAGATCATCAGTTGAATTAGTTTCAACTCGACCCTGAAACACATTGACAATTAATTCGAATGCAAAACTGATAACTCGCACTATCAACTCACTATCAGTGAAAGTCAGCACCATGATAATTCCAGTTATGGCTAAGATTGCAAAGTTAACGAGCAAGCCATATTGTTTATTAAAAATTGACAAAAGAATAAAAAAGGCTATTAAAAAGAATAGGCCAGTACGTCCACTAATTACTACAAGTAAAAAGAGCAAGCCAATGAATAAATACAGCCATGATTTTGATCGTGTTGTTCTTCCCTGAAAAAACACTGCAAATGCTAAAAATATTAATAATGCATATGAAACAGATGTATCCCAAATAGACATTGCTTTTAGCCCAATAGCTCTGTTACTTTTTTGAGCCCATTCATACCAATAGCCATCTGTTGCTGTAAGATCCAAATACCACATTCGAAATGAATCATTCATCATTTGAAATAAGCTAAGTAGCAATACTCCTGTAAGAAATATCATTACTCCAAAAAATAATTTTTCTGCTGACAACCGACTTGCTATATAGTCAACTGTTATCGCAAAAAAAATAAAAGATATCGCAGCTTGAATTACCCTTTTAAATTGTAGATCGATAAAGAGCGCATCACCTATATTAGCAAACGTATATTGCATCAAAGAGAGAAAAAATAACGCAATCATCAAAGACAAATATATATAGTATTTTTTTGTTATTTGAATTAGATGTCCAAACCTTGATAATTGATGCTGTGACATATAAATAATAAGTAAGCAAGCCCCCCATGCGAAAGATATATGTGAAGTACTTAAAGTTCCAAATGGAGTTTTATATGCACCACCGAATATAGTAAATAAAATCAACCATAACCCAATAATACTCGAGATATTTATCCTGGATCGCATTATGTTAGCTCAACTCTGAAAGGATTTGCTATTTTGATAAAACATTCCTGAAATTTGAAATGATAAACTTTGCATTCGAGATACACTTCACGCCTAGCAACCCTACTAATCCATACGCTTTTTTAATATTTTGATTGGCATTAGTATTATCAAATGTATAATTTCTTTTTTTATCAATAATAGTTCGATAATACCAAATAATCACAAAACGATAATACATATCTCTTTTGACTTTTTGAAAAGTTTTTTTTGTAATTGTATTTTCTTTAACTTTCTCATAAAGAATGTTAAGAAATAAAATGCAAAAATTATAAAATATGTTGTATCCGCCTTTCTTATTAACATTGATGTTCTCAAACATTATTTCATCGACAATGCAATATTTCTTGTTATTAGTCTGAAGAAGAACACTTGTGTGCGGGAACATTTCATCAACATCTTGCGGTTCTGACCGAAGTTTTTGTAATTGCTCTCTCCAGATTGCAAATGATGAACTCCATGTTATCAAATAACTGGCATGACTAACAAAATCATCAAGGCTGTCACAACATATCGTTTTTTTTGAAAATTTTAACTCACCGTTTGTAAAAAAAAGAATTGGCTTTATTTCAACATGTTTAACAGCATATTCAAGCAAAGACTTAAATTTTCCACGTTTAAATGCTGAGTAATCGTTATGTAATTTTAACAATTCCCCATCACCGAGTCTTAGTGCTTGAATAGAATTATAGAAACCGCTCACAGGATTTCTATAATACTTTATATTATATCCGTTTGCTTGTAACTCTTTTGCATATTTTTCAGTATGGTCATTATCGGAATTATCGGAAATTATGATTTGAAACAGCGAATTATCAACATCATCATCTATTATAGAATTAATTGTAGTTTTAATATAATCCAGTCTATTTTTTGTCGGTATGCATATTGATAAATAAATCATACTTTCCCTTTAACTTGTTTGATAACAACATAACAGAATATCAATGTAATAATTATTTCGATCACTAACGCAGCATACGAAACTCCCAAATATGAACCATAGTATGATGCAATGAACATTAGTGGTAACCCCAAACTACCTATAAGAACATAAGTAAGTCCAAAAACTTTACTTAGACCCAATGGCAGCATAATTTGAACACCCAGCATATTTGCTATCGCGACTATTGAGGGAATCCAAACAAGTACTTTTAAAACTGCTGCAGATTCTAAATGATCAGGACCGAATGCAAGGTTAATAATATGATCAGCTAAAAAGTAACTAACTGTGCTACCTAAGATCATGAAGGCACAAAGAAATACTGATACTCGCCTAACAAATATAACACCCTTCGATAATGATTCAGCAATCAAACGATTCGATCTTGGATATATAGCCTGAGAAACAGGCCCAATTAAACCTTGCAATGCTTGTTTCAATTTATCTGCTGCATTGTAAATCCCTACTGCTTCAGCCCCCGCATTAAACCCGAGGATAAGCGGAATACTGGTCGTGTACATGCTGACGAAAAAAGTAGATAAAAATATGCTCCATCCAAGCTTTAACTGTTTCTTCATTTCAATTAGTGTTGGAAAAACAAAGTATATAAACCCGCCAAATCTTGCTTTCGAAAATGCAAAAGTAGCTGCAATTAAACCTGTATAACTCTGAACCATTATCGCCAAATTAATATCAGATTTTTTGTGAACCAAAATAAATATTAGTGCCAACCCGAGAAGTTTGGCTATTAAATTACTGATAGCAATCCAGTGCATTCTTTCATATCCCTGGAATAACCATACTGGAAAGAAAGAAGTACCAATAACAATACCCATTCCATTAATGAATAGCCAAACGTTATCCTTATAATTAACATTATTAAGAACAAAAATAAGCAACATTGAGAATGATATTATTGCAATGATGATTTTACAACAAATTATCGCGCAAAATATTTGTGAAACTTTATCTTTATTCTCAACATTCAATGCTATCTGCCTGCTTGCTGAAAGATTGAATCCATAGTCTGTCAGGATAACAAGATACTGTATAACAGCCAATATGATACTATAAGTTCCAAATCCATCAAGTCCCAGCGTACGAACAAGATAAGGAACCGTAATCAAAGGTATTAAATAATTAACACCCTGGATGCTGAACATTGAAAAAATATTTTTTAGAATCGACCTTTCCATATAATTTCTCGTAAAAGCTAAAATTCTACGGATTGGATTTGTCTAGCAACCTTATCTTTTTCAGATAAAATTAATTGAGAGGTTTCAATTGGCCAGTTTATATTCACTGAAGAATCATTCCAAATAATACCTCTTTCATGCTGAGGTGAATAATAATTCGTGGTTTTATAGACAAATTCGGCTTCTTCACTTATCGTAACAAACCCATGAGCAAACCCCTCAGGAATCCATAACTGTCTTTTATTCTCAGCGGAAAGATACACTCCCACCCACTTTCCAAAAGTCGGTGAGCTTTTGCGAATATCAACAGCCACATCAAAAACTTCCCCAGCAACGCAACGCACAAGTTTACCCTGCGCATGTGGCTCCAGTTGATAGTGCAGTCCGCGCAATACTCCTTTACTGGATTTGGAATGATTGTCTTGAACGAATTCCACCTTGCGACCTACCGCCTCTTCAAACACTTTCTGGCTGAAGCTTTCAAAGAAAAAACCACGATCATCACCAAATACTTTCGGTTCAAAAATCAAAACATCTGGAATATCAGTCTTAATCACATTCATTGCTTAATAGCCTTTAATCATTTTCAGCAGGTACTGACCGTATGCATTTTTCTTCAACGGCTCTGCCAGTTTCTTAACCTGATCAGCGTCGATAAAACCTTTACGATACGCAATTTCTTCCGGGCAGGAAACTTTCAGTCCCTGACGCTCTTCTATGGTGGCAATGAAATTGCTCGCTTCTATCAGGCTCTGATGTGTACCGGTATCAAGCCAGGCATAACCGCGTCCCATCATGGCAACTGAAAGACGCCCCTGCTCCAGATACATACGGTTGATATCCGTGATTTCCAACTCACCGCGCGCAGAAGGTTTCAGGTTTTTAGCCATTTCTACAACATCGTTATCGTAGAAATAGAGACCCGTTACGGCATAGTTACTCTTAGGCTCCAGCGGCTTTTCTTCCAGGCTGATAGCCTTACCGTTTTTATCAAACTCCACAACGCCATAGCGTTCAGGGTCGTTAACGTGATAGGCAAATACCGTCGCACCATCATCTTTATTCAGGGCTGCTTCGAGCTGTTTAGGCAGATCGTGGCCATAGAAAATATTGTCGCCCAGCACCAGCGCGCAGCTATCGTCACCAATGAACTCTTCTCCAATAATAAAGGCCTGCGCCAGACCATCAGGACTAGGCTGCACTTTATATTGCAGGTTCAGCCCCCACTGGCTGCCATCGCCGAGCAGTTGCTCAAAGCGCGGCGTATCCTGCGGTGTACTGATGATCAGAATATCTTTAATTCCAGCCAACATCAGTGTCGACAATGGATAATAAATCATCGGTTTATCATAGATAGGCAGCAATTGTTTACTTACCGCCATTGTCACAGGATAAAGACGAGTGCCAGAACCACCAGCCAGAATAATACCTTTACGCGTAGTCATCATTTTTCTCTATAAACGCAAAATGCCCTCTAAAGGGCATTTAAAATAATTAAATAGATTGAGCGGTAAATAGCTCAGCGAGCATACGTTTCACGCCAATATCCCAGGACGGCAATACCAGATCAAAGTTCCGTTGGAACTTTTCGGTGTTCAGGCGTGAATTTTGCGGTCGTTTTGCCGGAGTCGGATACGCTGATGTCGGAACGGCATTCAATTTTTCGATTGCCAATTCAATACCCGCTTCTCGAGCTTGTTCCAACACCAGTGCGGCGTAGTCGTACCAGGTGGTGGTATTTGATGCCACAAGGTGATATAGCCCCGCCACTTCGGGTTTTGCCAGCGCCACACGAATAGCGTGCGCGGTACAATCAGCTAACAGCTCAGCTCCCGTAGGGGCGCCAATCTGATCGTTGATCACTGATAGCTCAGTCCGCTCTTTTGCCAGGCGCAGCATCGTTTTAGCAAAGTTGTTCCCTTTACCGGCGTATACCCAGCTGGTGCGGAAAATCAGATGCTTAGCACAATTCGCCTGCAGCGCATTTTCGCCGTTGAGTTTAGTCTGACCATAAACGTTCAGCGGTTCCGTTGCATCGGTTTCCTGCCAGGGCGTCTCGCCGTCGCCTGGAAAGACGTAATCGGTGGAGTAGTGAACAACCCAGGCACCAATCTTGGCAGCTTCTTTTGCAATCGCTTCAACACTTGTTGCATTCAGTAGCTCAGCGAAATCTCGCTCGGATTCGGCCTTGTCCACCGCGGTATGTGCGGCTGCGTTGACGATCACATTAGGCTTAATCGCACGCACCGTCTCGGCAATACCTTCAGGGTTGCTAAAGTCACCGCAATAGTCTTTGGACTGGACATCCAGGGCGATGAGATTGCCTAGGGGAGCGAGGGCGCGCTGTAATTCCCAACCCACCTGCCCTGTTTTACCAAACAGGAGAATGTTCATTACTGGCGCTCTCCATAATTCTGCTCAATCCAGGTTTTATAAGCGCCACTTTTAACGTTATTCACCCAATCCTGATTGCTGAGATACCACTCAACTGTTTTGCGGATCCCGCTCTCAAACGTCTCTTGCGGTTGCCAGCCCAGTTCTTGACCAATTTTATGTGCATCGATTGCATAGCGGCGGTCGTGTCCCGGACGGTCGGTCACATAAGTGATCTGATCGCGATAGGAGCCGTCTTTCGGTACGATTTCATCCAACAGATCGCAGATGGTATGAACCACATCAAGGTTTTGTTTCTCGTTATGGCCGCCAATGTTGTACGTCTCACCCGGCTTACCTTGAGTGGCTACGGTATAGAGAGCACGGGCATGATCTTCAACATATAGCCAGTCACGAATCTGATCGCCTTTGCCATAAATCGGCAATGCTTTACCGTCCAGAGCGTTGAGGATAACCAGCGGGATCAGTTTTTCCGGGAAATGATAGGGACCGTAGTTGTTAGAACAGTTAGTCACAATGGTTGGGAAACCATAAGTACGCAGCCATGCGCGAACCAGATGATCGCTTGACGCTTTGGACGCGGAATACGGGCTGCTCGGCGCATAAGCCGTTGTTTCAGTGAACAGCGGCAGCTCGGTTGAAGCCGGGTGATCATCAGGATGGGGCAGATCGCCATACACTTCGTCAGTCGAAATATGATGGAAGCGGAATGCGGCTTTTACATCTTCATTCAACGCAGACCAGTATGCGCGCGCGGCTTCCAGCAGTACATAAGTCCCGACTATATTGGTTTCGATAAATGCCGCAGGCCCCGTAATGGAACGATCCACGTGGCTTTCAGCAGCCAAATGCATGACAGCATCAGGTTTGTGCGCAGCAAAAATGCGCTCCATCGCCGCTTTATCGCAGATGTCTGCCTGCTCAAATGCGTAACGCTTGCTGTCACTCACTTCTGCAAGTGATTCCAGGTTACCGGCATAGGTCAACTTATCAACGTTAACCACTTCATCCTGGGTATTTTTAATAATATGCCGCACAACTGCAGAGCCAATAAAACCAGCACCGCCAGTAACAAGAATTTTCACGTTAGCTATTCCGTTGATTGAATATATCGGGATATTGATGTTCTGAATTCAGAATAATATGAGCGAAAACAGAAAATATGCACGCTACCGCCCCTGGCTTAACAGCTACCAGTGCACTGAGTACATTCGCAAGATGTGTTCACTTATGGTCATTTTTCGGACGTTAGGCGTAACTGGACAACCATAGAAGTCTGTTAATTGTCGTCCTTATCGACGACAGAAACAAGTAGAAATCCTTATCAAGTCGCCCAAAAAAACAACAGCTAACTTATTGTAATGTGAGAACTTTAAAAACAAAAAACGGCAACGAGCATTCTTGAGGATTTGCCTTCACTCAGAATGATCGGTTGCCGCTACTTTCGTGCTGCGCGCTTACGAGGCCTGTAGAATCACTCGCTCGTCAGCAGTTTCTCAATGCTCTTACGGAACTTCGCCCCTTCCTTCAGGTTGCGCAGTCCATAGTTCACAAACGCCTGCATATAGCCCATTTTCTTACCGCAGTCGTAGCTGTCACCGGTCATCAGCATTGCATCCACCGACTGTTTTTTCGCCAGTTCTGCAATGGCATCCGTCAGCTGAATACGGTCCCAGGCACCGGGTTCCGTTTTTTCCAGCTCGGCCCAGATATCAGCGTTCAGCACGTAGCGGCCCACCGCCATCAGGTCAGAAGCCAGTGTCTGCGGCTGATCGGGTTTTTCGATGAATTCAACAATACGGCTCACCTGCCCTTCTGAATCCAGCGGCTCTTTGGTTTTAATCACAGAGTACTCAGACAGATCGCCTTTCATGCGTTTCGCCAGCACCTGGCTACGGCCCGTTTCATTGAAACGCGCCACCATAGCGGCGAGGTTATAGCGCAGCGGATCGGCTGAAGCATTGTCCAGAATGATGTCTGGCAACACCACGATAAACGGGTTGTCACCGACAACCGGACGCGCGCAGAGAATGGAATGCCCAAGACCCAGCGGCTGTGCCTGGCGCACGTTCATGATGGTCACCCCTGGCGGGCAGATAGACTGCACTTCGGCCAGAAGCTGACGCTTAACGCGCTGCTCAAGCAGCGCTTCGAGTTCATAAGAGGTGTCGAAGTGGTTCTCTACCGCATTCTTGGAAGAGTGAGTCACCAGAACGATTTCTTTGATCCCTGCAGCAACAATCTCGTCGACGATGTACTGAATCATCGGCTTGTCAACGATCGGCAGCATCTCTTTAGGAATCGCTTTTGTGGCTGGCAGCATATGCATGCCCAAGCCCGCTACCGGAATGACTGCTTTCAAATTAATCATTATTTCTTCCACCTTAAAATGGTTGCCGAATTATAGCTGTTAAACCCGTTTTCGCCAGCATGTTTTACGGTAATTCAGGACTTGATGGTACGCTTTAGACCCACAAATTACAGTAGTTGTTGTCCGAATACGTCACAGTTTTGACACAGAATAATCGCAAAATGGCTGACGCAGACTCTATCTGTGGGGCAGTTTGAAGTTCAGCCTCTCCACATTCACCACCTGCTGATCCACCCGGTCGATATCCACCGAACTCTGCCCTTTTTCATTCACCGCATGGATATTCGCCAGTGAGAGCAAGGTTTCATCTTTCGCCATAAACTTGCCGCGCACGTCTTTGCGCAGGTCAAAATTCATCTTCAGCGCGGGCCCGACTGTCGCCTGCTGCATCACGTTTATGTTGCGTAAAAACAGGTGCTGCGGTTTGTTGTGCAACTCAAGCGTCGCGCGCTGCATCTCCACGTTGGTGATGGCGACAAACGAGGTCGCGTTGCCCGATGAAATCTGTATGCCGCGCAATTTGTACGCCAGCTGTCGATTATCCAGGCGGATATTGTTGAGTCTGAAGTTTTGCGGAATCGACAGGTAATCGCCCTTAACCACCCCGTAACCGATCAGCATCCCGGCGCTGTTGACCATATCAACATTATCGATGACAAAGTTATCGCAGCCATAAATCGCCACCGTGGCGTTATCAATCCCGGCTTTTTTACTGAAATCCGGGGTGATGTTTTTGGCTTTCACATTACGAATAATAAAGTGCTTACCGTTTTCCACATGCACCAGTTGCCGACAGTTACTGCCCGTAATGTTCGCCACCACAAAGTTCTTCACGGTCTGCTTTTCCGGGTAGTCGTTATCGTAGGTACTCCCGGCGAGGCCAATGCCGATGCCCCAGTTAATCTTGCCGTTGGTACAGTTGATATTGTCGATCACATGGTCGGAGATCAGGATATTGCGGTCGTTAATGGCGACGTTCCATTCGATCGCATCGCCCTGCAAATGGCTGAAACGGCTGTTCGTGATCCGCGCGCCATCGACCTGATTATGGAATCCCTGACGCAGAATGGCGTAGTTGGCCTGCGACACGCTGATGTTATCGATCAGCAAATTCCGCATCACCCGCGGTTTTTTACCGCCGATGTAAATCTGCGTCACCGGGCCAAAGCCGCTCATTGCCAGCCCCTGGATCACGCAGTCAGAGCCGCGCACATCCAGGGTGATGTTTTCCGTGCGGCCCTTCCCTTCGCCGATCACTTTGCTGCCTTCCTGTAACACAAAGCGCCCGCGCCCGTTGCCGGTGAGCGCCCCGCGAATCAGCAGGGTTTTACCATCGGGGATAAATATCCCGGTGTTGATGTTCTCGCAGGTGAGTCCCACCGGAACCACCACCGTATCGCCGTCGACAAAAGCCTGCTTAAAAGCAGCGATCCAGTCCTTGCGATTGTACTGGCTGATATCGACCGTGCCGCTGCCCGCCGCGCGTGCGAGACGTGTCGTGAGCAACGGCGTCGCGACCAGCAGCGAGCAGGCGGTCACAAAGTTGCGTCGGGTTATTTTTTTCAGCATACCACCTCGGCTTATAGCGTTTGTAACAGGCTCGCTAACTGACGATTTATTACCTGCTGATTAAATTCGGTTTCGACTTTTTGCCGCGCGTTATGCAGCACGGGCGCCAGCTCCTGCTGGTCGATATCGCTGAACGCGGCCAGCCTGTCGGCAAGCGCGACCGCGTTATTTTCCGGCACCAGCCAGCCGGAATGGCCAGGCTCGATCAGCTCCGGGATGCCGCTGTGCACGGTGGAGACCACCGGAATACCCACCGCCATCGCCTCCATCAAGGCCACAGGAATTCCCTCCATATCGCCATCTGCGCCAGTCACGGACGGCAGCAGGAACACATCGGCGTCGTCGAGCATGGCTTTGACTTCATGACTCGGCTTAAAGCCCGGCATCTCAACAAAACCTTCCAGCTGGTATTGCTCGATCAACGTGCGCAGGCGGCGCTCCCACGGGCCAATCCCGAGAATGCGATAGTGAAAATCCACCCCACGCGCCCTGAGCTGACGGCAGGCTTCAATCGCCACGTGCAGCCCTTTTTTCTCGGTGAGACGCGCCACAGAGATAATTTGCAGCGGTTTACCCGGCACTTTCACCGGGCGCTGGGTAAAGCGCTCCATGTTCACGCCCATCCGCGACACGGTGATTTTATCGGACGGACAGCCCATGTTTTTCAGCCGTCCGGCCCAGAGTTCGCTGATCGGCAGCATCATGTCGCCGCGACGAAACAGCTGCTGATATTCACCGGTGTAATGGTTCAACACCTCATGGCTGGAGATGTCGATCCCGTGGAAAATGGTCGCGATTTTGCCGTCAATCACCCCCAGCTCGCGCAGTTTTGCTGCCGTCACGCCTGCCGGGCCAAAGTGGGCTATAAACACATCAGCGCGAAATGGACGGGCCGTTTGCCCGCGAATCGAGGAGAGGATCAGGTTGCGCGCTTCAGCGCCGTAGCGGGAAACGTTGAGCGCCCGCCAGGTTGATGTGCGATGCAGCCCGCGCAACGTCTGGCCTGCACGGTAGCGCAGCTTCGCCAGGCGGCCCTGTGGCTCATCCTGCAGCCAGCGGGTTTTCGCCGCAAGATCATACTGCGTCCAGGCCGCATGGGTATTCTGCGTATCGCCCTTTTGCAGGGCGACAATCTCCACGTCATGTCCCATATCGATAAACGCGGTGATTTGGTTCAGCACAAAGGTCTCCGACGAGAGCGGGAATTTCAGCAAGAAGAAACCAACCTTCATTTGCCCTCCCCGATGCGATCGAGGACGGATTTGACCATACTAATCCCGTTTTCCCGCTCGGCTTTCACCGCGTGCGCCAGACGTTCATTAATTGCCGGAAGCTGGCCGAGCGTATCGCCCACCATCGCGCCCAGGGAACCGTCCAGCAGATGGCGAATATCCACCGCCATCTCCGGCATGCCCAGCTGCTGCATAATGCCCGCCGATTTGTGTTCATAGTTGATGGCGATAGCTGGCGTGCCAAAGTTCATGGAGATGATCGCTGAGTGCAGGCGCGTGCCCACCGTCAGGTCGCAGGCCGAAAGCAGCTTGCCCATCTCCAGATCGTTAAGCTCATCCATCACCACGTGGTAGCGCGACGGATCGTTCACGAGGTTGCGCAGGTTCAGCGCCACCATCCGGTCATCTTTGTTGTAGCTGTCGATGCCCGTACAGGTGGAAAGCGCCAGCACCTGATAGCCGCTGTCGAGCACGCGGTTCACCACGTCGGCGAACGCCTGCTCGTAAGCCGCCTGAGTGGTGCCCAGACGCTTATCGAACGGCGCCAGTTCACGCAGGGTAATAGCCACGGTTTTCTGTTTCGCCGCCATGTTCAGCCAGTGCTGAACCGCATAGCTGGCCTCAAAGTTATCGTTCTGATGATCCACCAGCCAGGCCGTATCCACCCCGTGCTCAACTTTCGAGGTATCAATTTCACTGCGCTTCATCAGATCCAGACTCACGGATTCACGCAGGATCAGCGCATCGCAGTGGCCAAACACATAGTTCGCCAGCTGGTTAAACTGCGGGTCCTGGAATGGCCCGACGCTGTGGCCAATCATAAACAGCGGCTTTTTCGCCATAAAGGTGCAGAGCGCATGCTCGAACTGCGGCACGCCGTAGAGATCGACAAAGAACGACCCGCCAACCTGAATAATGGCGTCATAGCCCGACAGCAGGCGCACAAAATCGGTAAAACCCTGGGCGATAGCAATGTTGCGCAGCTTGCCGGTGTCGGTGACACGCGACAGCAACACCTGATGCTGATAACGGCGACGCAGCACTTTTTTCACGCGGCCCACAACGCCTGCGGCGGTGTTGTGCTGTTTCATCTGGCTGTAGAGCGGATCGCCCATCACCGGGCGGTTGAGTAACCACGACGAGCTCACCGGATAGCGGCTCATCACATCCACTTCTGTCTCAGGCTCGAGTGTGTTAATGGCATCCAGCAGGCCGCGCAGAATGGCGCTGTCGCCACGGTTGCCGCAGGTATGGTTGCCCAGAATCAGTAATTTCATAATGACCTCTTAAAAAAAATCAGCCTGCACGAAGCAATGTTTTCATTTTTTCGCTGCGACAAAACTGGCGCTTCATCTCAACCACCAGCGCATTACGGGACAGCACAATCATCACCACAAACGCCAGCGCACCTGCGGCGATCTGTACCGCCAGCAACGCGCCCAGCGGCAGATGTCCGTTGAGTACAAATCCTAATCCGTAGCTCACAGCCAGCGTCGGCAGCGACAGATAAAACGGCAGCCACAGGCTCAGGATGTACTGGCGATAGCTGGAGCCAAGCACCGGTTTAATCATCACGAAGTAGCTCAGCACGGTGTTGATTATCTGCACCAGCAGGAAGCCAAGCGTTACGCCAATCGCGCCCGCCATGTGCCCACCGACGATAATCGCCGGAATAAACAGGAACGTTTTAAAGACGTTGAATTTGAAGCTGATATCGACGCGCGCTTTGGCCATCAGCAGGGAACCAATCGGGTTACCGACAGAACGCAGCAGGCCCACCACGCACAACAGCTGCAGGATCGGGATAATCCCGCTCCACTTCTCGCCAAACACCAGCGGAACAAAATTATTGGAGACCACCATCAGCCCGAGCAGCGCTGGGAAGTTAATAATCCCCACCACCGACAGCAGCTTGTAGAAGTTCACACGCAGCTTGTCCGTGTCGTCCTGAATTTTGGCAAACGCCGGAAACAGCACGCGAGTAATGATCGGATTGAGTTTCATCGGCGGAACAACCGCCACGTTGTACGCCAGGTTATAGCCACCCGCGACGCTGGCACCGAGAATACGTGCCAGCACCAGCGTGGAGAGATTGGTATTCACGTAGTTGATAATGCTGTCGGCAGTCAGCCACGCGCCGAAACGCAGATTGGAGGAGACAGACGCCAGCGAAAAGTGAAAACCGGGACGGTAAATCTTTCGGCCAAAGAAGCCGAACAGCAACGTACGCACCGCCGTATTGACCAGATACCCGAGGATCGCCGTCATCGCCAGCGGCCAGAAATGGGCGCTGACCACGGTGAAGGTAAAACCTGCCAGCACCGAGGTAGTCTCGATCATGCCGATCTTGTTGAACTCCAGCTCTTTTTGCATCAGCGCGCGGAACTGCTGACCGTGCGGGATCACCACAAAGGCAAACGACAAGGTGCGGATAAGCGGCGCGAGATCCGGGTTATTCAGCACATCGCCGATAACGTCACTCAGCAGAAACACCGCCACAAACACCGCAATCCCCAGCCCGACGTTCAGCCAGTAAAGGGTCGTGAGTTCAAGATGACTGATCTCTTTGCGCTGAATAATCGAGTTGGCAATGCCGAAGTCCGACAGGGTATCCGCCAGCGCGATAATCACCAGCGAGACCGTCAGCAGGCCGAACTGGTGATTATCAATAATCCGCGCCAGCACCGTCATCTGCACCAGCCCGAGGCCGATGATGATGATGGTGGCCATCGCCGACCACTTGGCCCCGCTGATGGTTTTTTCACGTAAACTCATGACCACTCCTTTAAGCCTGTTCCATCAGGCACTTAGTACGCGGCTTTATTGACAAAGCCCTTAAAGATGGTCAGAAACACGATTTTGATATCGAACCAGACGCTCCACTCGCGGATGTATTCCAGATCGAACTCAATGCGTTTTTCCATTTTTTCCAGCGTGTCGGTTTCGCCGCGCCAGCCGTTGATTTGCGCCCAGCCGGTAATGCCTGGCTTCACTTTGTGACGCAGCATGTAGCCCTCGATCAGCGCACGGTACTGCTCGTTATGCGCCACCGCATGCGGACGTGGCCCGACAATCGACATTCCGCCGGTCAGCACGTTGATAAACTGCGGCAGTTCGTCGAGGGACGTGCGGCGCAGGAAGTTGCCCACGCGGGTGACGCGCGGATCGTTCTGCGTGGCCTGAGTCACGACCCTGTCGTTTTCCATCACCTTCATCGAGCGGAATTTCCACACCATGATCGGCTTGCCGTCCATCCCGTAGCGGGTCTGGCGGAAGATCACCGGGCCTGGCGAGGTGATTTTGACCGCCAGCGCAATGCCGCACAGCACCGGGGAGATCAGCAGCAAAATCAAAGAGGAGAGCACGATATCTTCTGCGCGCTTGAGCAGACGGTTGATCCCGGAGAGCGGCGTGTCATACAGCGGTACCACCGGCACGCCGTTCACTTCTTCAATACGCGAGTGCAGAATGTTGAAGGTAAACACGTCAGGGATCAGGATCACCGAGCAGGTGGTGTCGGCCAGCTCACGCATCAGGTGTTTGATACAGGACTCTTCGCTCATTTTGAGGGCGAGATAGACGTTGTGAATTTTGCCCGCGCGCGCATCTTCGATCAGCTGGTCGTAGTTACCCGCCCAGTCCGACGTCACGCCGCCCGGTTTGGCATCGTGATACACCCCCACCACGTCGAAGCCCAGCCAAGGCTCTTTGCGAAAACTGTCCAGCAGCGCCTGCCCCACTGGCAGATCCCCGGCCACCGCCACGTAACGCTTGTTATAGCCGCGGTTACGCAGCCAGCCTGCGATAAAGCGGATCAGGGAACGGCAGACCACCATCCCGACGCTGGTTAACGCGTACCAGCAAAGATAGGTTTTCAGGCTGTTATCAAAGTCGCTGCTGAATGCCACCAGCCCGGCGCTGAAAATCAGGCTTAAGGTCCAGTTTTGCAGAAGTAACATCAGCTCGGTGGTGATTTTGACGCCACGGTAAGAGCGATAAAAATCGGTCATCCCGCCGATCATCTGAAAGACCACCAGCGCCAGCAGCGCCATCAACAGATGCATGTATAAAAACGACAGGTCGCTTAGCTGACACACCACCCACAGCCCACCGAACATGATGGTGATATCAGAAAAACGCTGCACCATAGAGATTAACGATGCATTCGTTTTGGCTCGCTCGCGCTTTTTTAGATTTGTCATCGTTGTTCCTGTTATCGGGTTCCCTCTCCCATCGGGAGAGGGCAATGATCACTGTTTCAACAGCGCCAGAATGTCCTGCGTTCGTGCCTCCATCAGCGGAACGTCGGCACGCGACTCCACGTTCAGGCGTACCACCGGCTCGGTGTTCGACGAGCGCAAATTAAAGCGCCACTGCGGGAACGACATGCTGATCCCGTCCGTACGATCGATTTCGAGGGCGTGCAGGGCAAAATGCTGCTCGACGCGGGCGATAGACTCGGCTGGCTGTTCCAGCTTGCTGTTGATTTCGCCGCTCGCCGGGAACGCCGCCATGCGGTCGCGCACCAGTTCGCCCAGGGTTTGCCCCTTCAGGCACAGCAGCTCGGTCACCAGCAGCCACGGGATCATCCCGCTGTCGCAGTAGGCAAAATCACGGAAGTAGTGATGGGCGCTCATCTCGCCGCCGTAGATGGCATCTTCTTCGCGCATGCGCTCTTTAATGAACGCATGACCGGTCTTCGACATCACCGGCGTGCCGCCCGCAGCGCTGACCACATCGACGGTGTTCCAGGAGAGACGCGGGTCATGAATGATTTTCGCCCCCGGGTTTTTCTCAAGGAAGGCTTCAGCCAGCAGGCCGACAATGTAATAGCCCTCGATAAACTGGCCTTTTTCATCGAACAGGAAGCAGCGGTCGAAATCACCGTCAAAGGCAATCCCCATATCCGCGCCGTGCTCGATTACCGCGTTGCGGGTATCGTCGCGGCACTCTGGCAGCAGCGGGTTCGGGATCCCGTTCGGGAAGTTGCCATCCGGGGTGTTGTGGACTTTCACAAAGGTGACCGGCACGTTCAGCGCCTTAAAGCGGGCTTCAAGGGCGTCCACCACCGGACCCGCCGCGCCGTTGCCGGAGTTAATCACCAGCTTCAGCGGCTTGAAGTTTGCCACGTTGATATACCCCAGCAGATGGTCGATATACGCGTTGCGCAGATCAATCTGCTGATAGCTGCCGCGCGCGGCCTCGTTCACCGGCGGGAAGTCGTTGGCTTCCGCCAGACGCTGCACGTCGCGAAGCCCGGTGTCGCCGCTGATCGGACGCGCGCCTTCGCGCACCAGCTTCATGCCGTTGTAATCCATCGGATTATGGCTGGCCGTGACTTCGATGCCGCCGTCCACGCCCAGGTGGAAAGTGGCGAAATAGATCTCTTCGGTGCCGGACAGGCCGATATCAAGCACATCCACACCGGCGTCCTGCAGCCCCTTCGCCAGCGCCAGTTTCAGCGCTTCACTGGTGAGACGCACATCGCCGCCGAGCACAATGGTTTTCGGTTTCAGGTATTCGCCGTACGCGCGGCCAATGCGCCACGCGATATCTTCATTCAGCTCTTCACCCAATTTTCCGCGAATATCGTAGGCTTTGAAACAGGTTAACTTATTCATGTTTTTACCCTTCTTCAGGCAACAGTCGGCCCTGACCAGAAAGTGGCCAAAAATTATCGTTGTCGTTATTTGCCGGATGGCGCATTGCCACCGGGCATTGTTAACCGGTGCTAAACCCGCCCGTACCGATCCTGGAACCGGACAATATCGTCCTCTTCCAGATAGGAGCCGGATCGCACTTCGATCAGATCGAGAGGAATTTTTCCTGGGTTTTCCAGACAGTGCGTCGCGCCCAGCGGAATATAGATAGATTCGTTTTCGCCAAGCAGTTTGATCTCGCCATCAATGGTGACTTTCGCTGTCCCCGCGACCACCACCCAGTGTTCGGCGCGATGATGATGCATCTGCACAGAAAGCCCCTCGCCCGGTTTCACGGTAATGCGCTTCACCTGATAGCGATCGCCCGCGTCGATGGAGTCATATTTGCCCCACGGACGGTACACTTCGCGGTGAATATGATGCTCATGACGGCCATCGGCTTTAATCTGCTCAACGACTTTTTTGACGTCCTGGACGGAGTTACGGTCGGCAATCAGCACCGCGTCTTTAGTCTGTACAACCACCAGATCTTTGACGCCAACCGTGGTGACCAGGCCGGATTCCGCATAGACATAGCTGTTTTCGGTTTTATGGCTGATAACATCGCCATGATGGACGTTGCCTTCCGCCGTATGGGCGCTGATTTCCCACAGAGAGGACCAGGAGCCGACATCGCTCCAGCCCGCATCCATCGGCACCACCACCGCGTCCGCCGTGCGTTCCATTACCGCGTAATCCACGGACTCTTCCGGACAGGCGAGGAACGCCGCTTCATCCACGCGGATAAAGTCGAGATCCGGGTCTACCACCGCCATCGCTTTTTCGCAGGCGCGGAGAATATCCGGGCGATATTTTTCCAGCTCTTCCAGATAACGCCCGGCGCGGAACAGGAACATCCCGCTGTTCCAGTAGTATTCGCCGCTGCCGACATAGGCCTGAGCGGTTTCCAGATTCGGTTTTTCGACAAACTGCGCCACGTTAAAGGCCACGCTGTCGCCTTCTCCGGTTGTTACATCGCCGCGACGGATATAGCCGTAGCCGGTTTCCGGGAGATCCGGCACGATGCCGAAGGTCACCAGTTTGCCGCTTTCGGCGTAAGGAATCGCGGCGCGCACCGCGTTACGGAAGGCGTCTTCCTGCTGAATCACATGGTCAGCCGCCAGCACCAGCATCAGCGGATCGCAATCGTGGCTGCTGCGTCGCGCGGCCAGTGCCGCCAGGGCGATCGCCGGGGCGGTATTACGGCCTGCCGGTTCCAGAATGATGTTCTCCGTCAGCTTGTTCAGCTGACGCAGCTGTTCGGCGACAATAAAGCGGTGCTGCTCGTTGCAAATCACCACCGGACTTTCGCACTCCACGCCGTTCAGACGAGAAACCGTCGTTTGCAGCATGGTGAGTTCCCCTTTCAGGCAGAGGAACTGCTTGGGATAGAGCACGCGGGACAGCGGCCACAACCGACTACCGGAGCCACCCGCCATCACGACCGGGTACAATTTATTCTGACTCATTATTCATCCCCGTATATCTGCAATAAATTGGCTAAGCACGTTCTCTTTTTCGAGCGTGCGTTCGGCATAATCACGTGCCACCGTGTTCTCTTTTGGCATGGCGAGAGCCTGTTCAATTCCGGCGACCAGCGCCGTTACCGACTCCGGCTCAACGCAAACGGCGATCCCCGGATAGCTGTCGCACAGCTGGCCTAACTCGGTCTCCGGCTCGGCGGTGATCACCGCATTGCCGCCGACGGCCAAAATATTGGTCAGCTTGGAGGGCAGAACCGCATCTGCGGCGCCGCGCTTTTGCACGACCAGGTGGCAGTCGCCCATCTTCAGCAGGGCTGGCAGCGCCTCATAAGACTGAAGCGGGAAAAACTTCACGTTGTTCAGGCCGCGTTCGCTGACCATTTTCTCAAGCCGGGCTTTGCCACCGCCCTGCCCGACAATCACAAACATCCACGGGTGATTGCGAAGCTGCTGCGCGGCGTCGATAACGCTCTCCAGCCCCTGTTTTTCCCCGATGTTGCCTGAGTAAAGAATGATTTTTTGATCAGAAGGCAGACCGAGCTGGGAACGTAACGCCAGCGCATCGCTCTCTGTTACATCGCGAAAACGCGCCACTTCGGACCAGTTCGGGAAAAAGATCACTTTCTGCGCCGGGACGCCCTTCTCCTGCGCTTTGTTCATCATCGAGCGCGAGATGGTTGAGACGTAATCGACGTTATGCAGGCCGCTGCGCTCAAAGGCGCTGGCCAGTTTCGCGACTTTCCCGCCTTTGCCTTTCCCGGCCATACCGAGGCCGAGCATGGCGTCGACTTCATAATCCTGAATGTGCAGCAGAGTGCGTGCGCCAGAGAGTTTGCCCAGCAGGCGCATGCCTGGCGTGCAAAACAGCGTCGGCACCACGCCAATAATGCGGTCCGGCTTCCAGCGACGCTGGGCCATCAGCGGGAAGAAACTGCTCAGAGCAAAGCTTCCCAAATGCAGCAGGCGTTTTAGCGTCGAGGGCTGTTTCGGCACATACAGCGGGCAGCGCCAGACGGTCGCATCACCCTGCTCGCGGCGATAGCGCCAGCTGGAGTAGCGCTCGCCAACTTTCCATTCCGGGTAGTAAGGCGGGGCCGTAATGACCCGCACCTCATGACCCTGACGGGTCATCCATTCGACCATCTCACCGGTGTACTTACCGATACCGGTTAGCTCCGGCGAGTAGTTGATGCCGTAGACCAAAATCTTCATAGTCCCGGCACCTCAGCCTGACGTTCCGCCAGGAAGTAGGCGCGACTGTTGTCGTGAACGTTGTCACTGGCCAGCAGCGCGGCCTGTTCCAGCCAGCGGTAATCGTCGTGCTGAGAATCAGGCAGACGCAGGTCTGCCTCACTCACCTTCAGGCGAAAACCGAGCACCACGTAATGGGTGCTAAAACCGGTGCCGGAAAAGTTATCGTCATAGAAGTGCTGCCAAACCCCGTAAAACTGGCCTGCCGCCATCGGCAGACGCAGCCCCAGCTCCGCCAGGGTGAGACGTTCAAACGCAGTGTCTAACGTCTCATCCTTTTGCACGCGTCCTCCCGGAACAAACCAGAACCCTTGTGCCGGGCGATTGGTGCGTTTACCGAGCAGAAACTCACCGCGTTCGTTCTCCACGATCAAATCGATGGAGATCAGCGGAGTGGAGCGGACTACCGTGGCAAAATCTTCCTGACTTAAAAACATGATTACCCCCGGAAGCGATGCTGGTTTTCCAGGAACCACTGGTACGTACTGGCCAGTCCCTGTTCGAGCGACACTTCGTGATACCAGCCGAGCTGGTGCAGACGCGTCACGTCCAGCAATTTACGCGGTGTGCCGTCGGGCTTAGTGGCGTCGAACACCACGCGGCCTTTGTAGCCCACCACCTGGGCAATGGTCTGCGCCAGTTCGCGAATGGTGCAATCCACGCCGGTGCCAACGTTGATGTGCGACAGCATCGGCTGGGTGTTTTCAGCCCACACCTCGCGATCCAGTTCCATCACGTGAATGCTGGCGGCAGCCATGTCATCCACATGCAGGAATTCGCGCATCGGCGTCCCGCTGCCCCACACCACCACATCAGGCGTGTTGGCGGCAGTCGCTTCGTGGAAGCGGCGCAGCAGCGCCGGGATCACGTGCGAGTTACTCGGGTGGAAATTATCGTGCGGGCCGTACAGATTGGTCGGCATCACCGAGCGATAGTCGCGACCGTACTGGCGGTTATAGGACTCGCACAGTTTGATCCCGGCAATCTTGGCGATGGCATACGGCTCGTTCGTCGCTTCCAGCGTGCCCTGCAGCAGCTCGCTCTCAGCGATCGGCTGTTTGGCCAGCTTCGGGTAGATACAGGATGAGCCGAGGAACAGCAGCTTATTCACGTTGTGCAGATGCGCCGCGTGAATGATGTTGCTCTCGATCATCATGTTTTCGTAGATGAAATCCGCCGGGTAGCTGTTGTTGGCGACAATGCCGCCCACTTTCGCCGCCGCCAGATACACCTGGTCAATGCGTTCGTTAGCAAAGAACTGCTGCACCGCCTGGCTGTCCAGCAGGTTCAGCTCGTCGCGGGTGCGAAGAATCAGCTCTGCATCGCCGCGCTGTTCCAGCTGGCGAACGATGGCCGATCCCACCATTCCACGATGACCGGCGACAAAAATACGTTGTTTGGTCATGACTCAGGACTCCAGCGCGATGGCAACCTCGTAGCCATGGGACTTCAGCAGGGAGTGTTTTTTCGCTGCTTCGAGATCGTGGGCAACCATTTCAGAGACCATCTCCTGCAGAGTGATTTCCGGTTTCCAGCCCAGTTTTTCGTGCGCTTTGGTTGGGTCGCCGAGCAGGGTTTCCACTTCAGCAGGACGGAAGTAACGCGGGTCAACCTGAACAATCACGTCGCCCGGTTTCACGCCCGGTGCATCGTGACCGGTCACAGAAACCACCACACCACGCTCTTCAACGCCGGTGCCTTCAAAGCGCAGTTTGATACCGAGCTGTGCGGCTGCCATTTCAACGAACTGACGCACGGAGTACTGCACGCCGGTGGCAATCACGAAATCTTCCGGTTTGTCCTGCTGCAGCATCATCCACTGCATTTTCACGTAGTCTTTCGCATGGCCCCAGTCACGCAGGGAGTCCATGTTGCCGAGGTGCAGGCAGGATTCCAGGCCCTGCGCGATGTTAGCGATCGCACGGGTGATTTTACGGGTTACGAAGGTTTCGCCACGGCGTGGGGATTCGTGGTTGAACAGAATGCCGTTACAGGCGTACATGCCGTAGGATTCGCGGTAGTTCACGGTGATCCAGTAAGCGTAGAGTTTGGCGACAGCGTAAGGAGAGCGCGGGTAGAACGGCGTGGTCTCTTTCTGTGGGATTTCCTGCACCAGGCCGTACAGCTCAGAGGTGGATGCCTGGTAGAAACGGGTTTTCTTTTCCAGACCCAGGAAGCGGATGGCTTCCAGCAGGCGCAGCGTGCCCATGCCATCGACGTCTGCGGTGTATTCCGGGGATTCGAAGGAGACAGCCACGTGGCTCATTGCGCCCAGGTTGTACACTTCATCCGGCTGCACTTCCTGCAGGATACGGGTCAGGTTGGAGCTGTCGGTCAGGTCGCCGTAGTGCAGATGGAATTTCGGGTTTGCAGCATGCGGATCCTGATAGATGTGGTCCACACGCTCGGTGTTGAAAGAAGAAGCGCGGCGTTTAATGCCGTGAACTTCATACCCTTTCTCCAGCAGAAACTCCGCCAGATAAGAACCATCCTGCCCGGTAACGCCGGTGATGAGAGCGACTTTAGACATGTTTATATTCCTCTACTTATCGAATTTAATCAGTTTCAACGCGTTCGCGTATCACCACTGCGGGGTTGCCACGGCAAATCTTATTTGCCGGTAGCGATTTAAAAACGCTGCTGCGGGCGCCAATAACGGTGCCATCGCCAACAGACACACCAGGTGCAACAAAAACATCTGTCGCCAGCCAGCATTTTTCGCCAATCACAATAGGCGTGGCGTTAATATCGAAATGCTGACTCATAAAATCGTGACTGCCGGTGCACAAATAACACTTTTGTGACACCACAGAGTGGGCGCCAATCGTAATATCGCCCAGGGTATATAACACCGCGTCATCACCCACCCAGGCATAATCACCAAGGGTTAATTTCCAGGGATAAGTAATTTTCACAGACGGGCGAATAACCACATTTTTGCCAATTTTTGCGCCAAATAAACGCAGCAAAAAGGCTCGCCAGCGATACAGCACCTGCGGTGACCAGGCAAATAATGTTGCCTGTACCGCCCACCACAGCTGCACTTTTATTCCATTTCCACCGCGAAAACCTTTCGGGACGGTAAAACCACTGAGATCCTGCATCACCTTTCCTTATATTCAGGCTTTGTTATATAAGGCTTTCGTTTTGCCCGTCGTTTTCAGACGTAATAAATAGGATAATTCCGCCCAGAAGCCGGGTACGCGCAATATGTTGCGCTGGACTTTTTTAGCATCCTGGCATAATTCCAGATTGTTCGAGGTTGACACACCACCCATCGAGAATTCCGATACCAGCCCTTTAATTCGACGGAACGGATAACCGGATTTATACAGACTGGCGGCCAGTGCATAATCAGATGACACTTTATATTGCAAATCGTACGGATGTTTTTTCAGGCCCGCCGTCGGGAAGAAAATCGCCTGATGGCTGGCAGGCAAACTGTGGTAGATATACCAGCCGCTTTTGGCGCTACGACGAATTTTTGTGCCATCGCCGAAATCGAGCAGCGCATCACCGATAAACATGGCTTCTTCTTTCTGGCGCGACAGCTGACGGGCAAACAATGCCACATCGTCGTGGAAAACATCACCGGAATTGAGGAAGATCGCATAGCGCCCTTGCGCCATGTCGATGCCTTTATTCATCGCATCGTAAATGCCTTTATCTTTCTCGCTGATGTAACGTAAGTTGAACTCACCGTTGAGTTTTTCCAGAAACTCCGCAGTGCCATCGTCAGAGCCGCCGTCGACCACAATCCATTCAAACGTGAGGCTGGGATCGCGAGCCAGATTGCGCAGCGAGCGCCAGGTTTTGACGACCCCTTCGTGATTGCGAAAAGCGACTGTAATGACGCTAAGAAACATAAACCACCTCGTTTCGTCATACGTTCGTAATATTAAGCGCTTTGCGCAGAATAAACGGACAGACAATTAAGAATGCATATTCCGGGCTAAATATTGACCCGGTAAAAAACAGCGACACCGGCGTAAAAAGATAAAGCTGCACACGGAAATTCTGATTATCACCAAACGCGTTAATCATCATTTTGAACACTTTAAACAGGTACCATGCTGTTAACAGCACGGCGAACCAGGAAAAGTAAATAATTAACAGATACAGCCCATTGTCTATGGTTTTACCGACATCCGCACCGTTAAAGATTCCGAATGATGCAACATATTCGTAAAGTGAGCCAAATCTGACTACGCCATCAATATGGGTTAATGAATACCCCACCATCACCAGTGGCCCAATGATACGATAATATGATGACGAACCTTCCGTACCTAAATCACCGAGACGCGTGGCGATGTAGGGGAATGCAAAAACAATACCCACTAAAAATACGGCTAATGAAATGATAGCCAGGGGTAGTTTTTTCTTAATCGCGTCTTTATTCAGGTACTGAAAGGCCCACTCCAGCAGGTAAAACAAGATAAATGTCATTACCCCGGAGAAAGAGCCTGACAGAACAATCCCTGCAAGAATCATAGCATCGGTCTTAGGGGTTTTGATACCAAACTGTTTGATGCTGAGCCAAATTGAGATTAGTGCCAGAGCAAAAAACGCCGGTTCAAAATAAAGCGCAGTGGTGCGTTTGCCACCAAATTTAATGAAGTTCAGAACATAGCTATTACTGTAAATCAGATATTTCGAAATCATCTCCATCAGGCTACTGCCGCCGGTCAAAATAATTTGCGCCATTTCCATCGCAGCAAGCATAACAATGAACGCAACGGCAATATAAAAGAATCTAAGGATTTTCCGATAATTGTGCGGCGAAATAGTTTTAAAACGAATACTCCACACCATGCCAATAATAATGACGATATAGACAAATAACATGGTGGAGGTGACGTACTTGCTGGCATCCAGCGACTGACCAAAGATGTAGTTAAATGCCGTTAAGCCAAACCCCAGCCCCAGGGCAATCATCAGTTTCTTCACGCTAATTTTGTCGACATAGAGCAGCAACAAAAGCGGTAAGAAAGTCACGATGGTGATCGGGAAGCTTTCGCCCAGTTGGGCAATTTTGACGTTAACCAGCAGATAGATCAGCGGCAACAGCAGGTAGCTACAGATTCTGATAGAACGAGACATACTCCTCCAGCATCTGTTCACCGCTGTAAGCCTTGCGGCTGCGGTTGCGGAACGATTCCAGGCTGGTGTTAAAAACAGCCTGCGCGATCTCGGCTTTTGGCCGTTGCACCAGCTGCAGCACCTCGTGCTCGCTGAAGGTTTTGCCGCCTGATTTCTCCAGCACTTCGCGCGCGGCGTCGCTGTGGGTGGCGATCACCGGCACGCCGATGGAGAGCGCTTCGCACAAAATCAGTGGGTAGTTGTCCACGCGAGAACTAAACACCAGCGCGTCCATACCGTTCAGGGCGCTCATTAGCTTGCGTTTATCCGTCTCAAAGCCGTGATTAATCACGTTCGGCCCTTCAAACGGCGAGAATTTGCCGAAGGTGTGCAGCTCAATTTTGTCGCCGAGCGCCATCATGTCGCGCACCAGCTGTTGATTGGTTTTGCCGTCGTAGCGCAGATCGTGCGCAACCACCGCAATTTTCGGCTTACCCGGCGTCACTGCCACCGGCGTGAGTTCCGCCAGA
Source organism: Lelliottia sp. 489 (assembly GCF_050435885.1). Taxonomy (NCBI): domain Bacteria; kingdom Pseudomonadati; phylum Pseudomonadota; class Gammaproteobacteria; order Enterobacterales; family Enterobacteriaceae; genus Lelliottia; species Lelliottia sp. 489. The sequence continues at coordinate 1,238,541 of NZ_JBNDLC010000001.1, forward strand.
ATGTCTTCGGTCGCCACATCAATGCCGTTATTGATAATTTTGCAGCGCCCGACGCCATACAGGCTGTTAAAGGCATCCGCCACGTGCTGGCTCGGGGAGATAAAGTGGCATCCAAGGGCCATCATGTCGCGGAACAGCTGACGTTTTCCTGCCACCAGCTGGTGCGCGCGATCCACTTTCACCGGCGGATAGTTGCTGAGCGTCGGGCATTTCTGGCAGTTCGTTTTCCAGCCTTCGCAGCCATCGGTGAACGCGCAGCGTCCGGTAACGCTCCAGTGATCGTGCAGGGTCCAGACAAACGTGGTGTCCGGCTTGTGCGCCTGCACGTTTTCACAAAAAGCAACCACCTCTTCGAGTTTCAGCCAGTAGCTGTGCATAACGTGGAAATGCAGAACCACCGGGCCAGGAGTGCGCGTCACGGTGCGGTAGAGGTTATTCAGATTGCCGAACAGATCGCGGTTGAACAGACGAAACAGCGCGATGTTGGCCACCGATGTCAGACGCGGGGTCTGCTTCAGGACGTGCGGATAGTTATCATGACTAACGCTTTTTTTACCGCCCTTGCCGTAGCCATACACAAAGCGGGACTTGAACCCTTTTTGCAGCGCACGCTGATGCAGATCCAGCGCCACACCGGCCGCCCCGCCTTCGGCAAGACGGACGTTAAATTGCAGAATATTCATTTCAACACCTTCACGCGGGCTTTTTCACCCACCACCAGCGCGTTATCCGGGATGCTGTCCAGCACCACGCTCCCCGCGCCAACGGTGACGTTGTTGCCAACGGTAATCTCACCAATCATCACCACATTGGCCCCCAGCTCGACGTTGTTGCCAATCACCGGGCAGGCCAGGCTGTCCGGGCCACGGTTACCGATAGTGACGCCGTGGCGAACGGTGAAATCATCACCCGCGACCACGAATTTATTGATAACGATCGCGTAGCCGTGGTGGATGGTAAAACGTCGTCCGATGGTGGCCGCCGCCTGGATTTCATAGCCAAACAGGCATTCGGTGATGATGCGGTACAGCACCAGAACCGGCGCTGCCCACAGGTTATTGAGCACATTCTTCTTGCGCCAGACGGAGCAGAAATGGGCGATGCGATACGCCAGAACCATGCAGCACGGGCGCAGGCTCCAGCTGTTTGCGCGGCAATCTTCCAGAATCATTATTTCCCCCGCAGCCCGTCGGCCAGACGCTTGGTGTTTCGCACGGAAAAGAGCGTCAGCAGCGTGCGCCAGTTCATACGCTTATTGCGGATCTGATAGAGGGTAAACAGCTGATATTTACGGCTGGCACGGTCGAACTTGTCCTTGTGCTTGCGATAAAAGTGGAAGTAGCCGGAGAATTTTTTCGGTGATGAGGTGATCTGCATTTCACCGTGATTGATGTGCAGAATTTGCGTGGCGTCATCCACTTTCCAGGGTTCGCCATACTCCACCACCATGCGCAGGAAAATGTCGTAGTCCTGCGCCGCTTTCAGTTCCGTATCGAACAGGCACTCTTTGAAGCGCCATGCCCAGGTAAAGACCTGGTTACCGATGATATTGCGTTTGTAAAACAGACGGCGCGAGTACGGTGATTTCGGGTACAGCGGCAGGCTGGCGGGCTGGGAGTAAACTTCGCCCTGGCAGACATAGTCGTTGGCATACAGAAACGCGTGGGTGACCAGCTGATGTTTATGCGCCAGAAAGGTCGACAGACGGTTGGGCGTCCACTCGTCGTCGTCATCGATTCCGGTCAGGAACTCCCCTTTCGCCTGCAAAATCGCCTGGTTGCGCACCGCGCACGCCCCGGAGTTGATGGCGTTGTGGGTATACATCACACGCGGGTCGTTCAGCTCGGTGACAAATTTTTGCAACTGCTCGAAGGATGACGAGCAATCATCCACGATGATCAATTCCCAGTGGTCGTAGTCCTGACGTAAAACCGATTTAATCGCGCGGATCGCCAGCTGCTGACGATTCCAGGTTGGCATATAGATGGAGATCAAAGGGCGTGGTGTTGTCATTTTATTCCCCGGATGGCTTGTTGCCCTCACCCCTGCCCTCTCCCACTGGAAGAGGGAATTAAGGTTAGGGTGAGGGAAAACGATTATTTACTGTCAGACTTATATTCGTACTCGTAATACCCGTAATCCTGGTACCCGGTTGCGCGGCGGAAGATGGAGTTCAGAATCACCCCTTTCACTTCGATGCCGTTCTGCTCGAAGCGACTCAGGCTGGTTTCCACCTCTTTCAGGGTGTTCACCGCATAGCGCGCCACCATCAGGGTGGTCCCGGCGTGGCGGCCCACAATCGCGGCGTCTGTTACGGCCAGAATTGGCGGTGTATCAATCAGCACCAGGTCGTAGTGTTCACTCGCCCATTTCACCAGCTGTGCGAAACGTTCGCTCATCAGCAGTTCGGACGGATTCGGTGGCACCTGGCCGCGCGGCACAAGGTCAAAATTGGTAATGGAGGTCGGCTTGGCGCACTGGCTGATCTCCCCTTTGCCGAGCAGAATTTCCGACAGACCGTTGACGTTGTTGGTGCCAAGCAGTTCGTGGGTGTAACCCTTGCGCATATCGCAGTCGATCAGCAGCACGCGTTTGTTGGTCTGACTGATTACCGCCGCGAGGTTGGCACACACGAAGGTTTTACCAATCGACGGGCTGACCCCGGTGAGCATCAGGACGTTATTTTTGGCCTGCATCATGGCGAAGTGCAGGCTGGTACGCAGGCTGCGCACCGCTTCAATCGCCAGATCCGTTGGGTTACCCACGGCCAGCAGCTGGCTCTGTTTGTAACGCTTGACCCCTTTGACCGTTTTGACGCTATCGCGCGACTTCTGCCATTCCGACAGCGGAATGCTGGCATAGACGCTGATACCGTTCTCTTCGAGGACCTGCGGGCTTTCGATACCGCGGTTGAACAGGGAGCGCAGCAGCACACCGACGATGGAGAGCATCAGGCCGAGAATAATGCTGCCGAAAATGATCAGCGCTTTCTTCGGTTTCAGCACGCCAGGCTGGGTGATAGCGGAGTCAACGATTCGCACGTCACCGACGGTACTGGCTTCGGTGATTTTCAGCTCCTGCTGTTTATTCAGCAGTTGCATGTACACCTGCTGGCCCGACTCCACATCGCGCGTCAGACGCACAATTTCCTGCTGGGTTTTCGGCATCGCGGTGACGCGGTTGTTGAGTTTCGATTTCTCATCTTCCAGCGCCTGGCGTTTTTCCAGCAGCGTGCGGTAAGCCGGGTGGCGTTTGGTGTAAAGCTTGGAGATTTCCGCTTCTTTGAAGGTCAGCTCGTTTAACTGAGCATCGATGTTAACCATCGAATCGAGCACCGATTTCGCTTCCAGCGGCAGATCGACAGAGTCTTTCTGCTGGCGATAGGCGTTAAGTTTGTTCTCCGCGTCATCCAGACGGGTACGCACTTCCGGCAGCTGTTTCGCGAGGAAAGCGAGACTCTTCGCCGCCTCTTCCGACTTGCGCTCCACGTTCTGCTCAAGGTAGTTGCGGGTAATGCTGTTCAGGACGTTGCGGATCATCTCCTTATCTTCACCGGTAAAGCTCAGGCTCAGCACGCCCGTGTCTTTGCCATTTTCGGTGACGGTCAGGTTGTTTTGCAGATTGTTGATCATGCCAAGCGTCGAGAATTTGCTGACGGTAAATTCACCGCCCTCGGCCGCCTGAATGGCGCTGACCATCATGGTGACACCGTTTTTAGACAGCAACTGCCCTACTTCGCCGCGTGCGCTAAAGCCCGCATCGCTGGTCAGTTCATACTGTTTGGGGCCGAGCACCGTCAGGGTGAACACTTGATCCGCCGAACCTTTTGGCAGGGTAAAGGTGGTGACTTTAACGGTATCGTTTTGACGCCCCATCAGTCGATCCCAACCGGCACCAAACACCGGGAAGGTGTTTTTGCTGACGGCGATATCCAGGTCGAGATCATCAACGGTTTTACCGAGGACCATGCGCGACTGAATCAGCTGGATTTCCGCATCGGACGCCGGTGGCTTATTCGCCAGCGCCGAACCGATATCCTGCACCAGTGAGTTACCGGAGTTTTGCTCGATCTGCACCAGCGCATCGGCACTGTAGATAGGTGTAGCAAACAGGGTGTAGATCACGGCGGCGATCGCAAAAACCGCGGTAATGCCCAGCACCCACCAGCGCGCCTCGACCACCGTCCCGATCAGACGGCCAATATCAATTTCATCACTGCCCGAGATCGGGGCGGCAGAAGGTTTTGTTTTTTCTGTCATTGTTATCCCTGCTGAGCTTTCAGTGCCTGCGCCCACTGTTGGGCAGACTGGTCTAGTAAGGTATAAACCGCCTCAAATGCCTCACGGCTCTTGCGATACGGATCGGGAATTTCGCGCTCACTGTCCCAGTGACCAAACAGCATCACTTTGCCGCGCATCTCCGGTGCGATTTCGCACAGCGCACTAATGTGGCGTTTTTCCATCGCGAGGATCAGATCGTACTCCCGGCACATCCGGCCAGAGACCTGACGGGCCACATGCCCGTCCAGGGAGAGGTTATGCGACTTCGCCACGCTCGTTGCGCGCTCATCCGCCCCCTTCCCCACCAGCGCCCCCAGCCCTGCGGAGTCCACCACCAGATCGGGCTGATAATTTTTCAGCAACCGTTCAGCCGTGGGGGAACGGCAAATGTTCCCCACGCACACCACCAGAATTTTGTTAAACATCGCGGGTTACCAGGTATGAATGTCGCGCGCCGTGTCCGTCATGTAGCGAACGCCACTGATGGTAGGCAGCAACTGGTTGATCAGACGGTTCCAGCGTGTGACTGGCGCGGTAGTGACATAGACCACATCGTATGGCTGCAGACGGAATTCCGTCGCCATCACCAGGGACGTCGCATCGGACATATCCAGCTGGTAGATGTTGGCAATCTTGCCTTTCGCACTGCCTTCGCCTTTCAGCGGACGGATCACGAAGATGCCGCTGGCGTTAGACGACGTGAGATCCAGACCTTCCGCATTCCCCAGCGCTTCGGTCAGGGTCATGCCGCTGAAGTCCATTTTGAGGGTGCTCTGTTTTTTAACTTCGCCCATCACGAACACTTTCAGATCGTCGTTGCGCGGCACAAACAGAATGTCGCCCGGATAGAGCAGACGGTTTTGGCTCAAATCGCCGTTCTGCATCAGCGCCTGGAGTGAAATGCGCTCCTCTTTGCCGTTGTGCGTCAGCACCACGTTGCGCCAGTCGGCCGCGTCCGTTAACCCGCCCGCGGTGTTGATGGCGTCGAGAATGGTCAGCGGCACGTTGGTGATCGCCTGCTGGCCTGATTTATTGACCTGGCCGGAGACGTAGGCTTTCTGCGAACGGAATGCGGCGATATTAACGTCCACCTGCGGGTCAGCGATGTACTGCGCTAAACGGCCGGTAATATCACTACGAATTTCTGCGAGGGTTTTCCCCACGACGTGCACTTTACCGATGTAGGGATAGAACATGGTGCCATCAGGCTGCACCCAGTTACCGGTGTCGCTGGAGCTGCGGTATTGCCCTGCGGGAGTGGTCAGTTCCGGGTGATCCCAGACGGTGACGCTCACAACGTCGCCCGGCCCCACGCGGTATTGATAAGAGGCAATTTCCTGATCCAGAGACATATTCGGCTGTGCAACATTCGGACGCGGGCGTAATTGTTCGACGATACGCGGCGTTAATGGATAAACATTCACCATTTTGTCGAGATCAAAATCAGCATCCTGTTGCTTGATCACATCCTTGCCCATTGTTGACATATTGCTGCCGGGAAAGACCGTACAACCACTCATCAAGGTCACAGACACCAATAATGGCATCAATTTCATTTTGGATTTCATCATTGATTATTTATCACTTTGGCAGAGTAATTATCCTGTGCAATTTAAATAAGCGCGGGTTGATTAGGCAATCAGAATGCAGTTAATAAAATAGAAATATAACTGGCATCAATCCTAAAAAACGCTTATTCATCCATTGGCTATTGACAGAATAATCGAGGCTGATTCACACGCTTTCAGGCACGCTACCGCCCTTGGCTTTCAGTTACCAATCCACTGACGAAACAATGTATTATGGATAGACACCCTCTAAAATTAGGTCTTGCAGGATAAATATATCCGGCATTTTCAATGCCTGAGCGGTAATGAATGTTCGCTCTTAAGACCGTTACATAAATAGCAGCAAGAAGATTTAACATTTGATGCCTGGAGAATTGTTGCAGCTAACCTAATAGCAGGCAAGGAGACAACTGTCCTATTATTGGTTTTTAAGAATAATATTAAGCGCAAAGTTTTATGGTTTTAGGAATTTCTTTATATTGACAAAATACGGACATAAAACATTTCATGCGATATTTCCTAATTATCCACCTAACCGGATAATTTCACTTTCATATAGAAATAACAGGGTTATTCGCCGTGGCTATTTGCCGCGCTTTCATTAAGAGAAATCTCAAGCAGTCATTGCAATTTTAGCCAGCTTTATCCATGATCGAAGTGTGACAAATGTCATATCTTCAGAGGTACTGCTATTACTATGGAATGGATTGCCGATCCATCAATCTGGGCCGGGCTGGTGACGCTGGTCGTCATCGAATTAGTGCTTGGCATCGATAACCTGGTCTTTATTGCCATCCTCGCCGAAAAATTGCCCCCGGCGCAGCGCGACCGCGCACGCGTTACCGGTTTGCTGTTGGCGATGGTGATGCGTTTGCTGTTACTGGCTTCGATATCCTGGCTGGTCACCCTGACCACTCCCCTCTTCTCGTTCCACGGCCTGAGCTTTAGCGCCCGTGACGTGATCATGCTGTTTGGCGGCCTGTTCCTGCTGTTCAAAGCCACCGTTGAGCTGAACGAACGGCTCGAAGGGAAAGACAGCGAGAACCCCACCCAGCGTCGAGGGGCGAAGTTCTGGCCCGTGGTCGCGCAAATCGTGGTGCTGGACGCGGTCTTCTCGCTGGATTCCGTGATTACCGCCGTGGGGATGGTCGATCATCTGCCCGTCATGATGGCGGCGGTGATTATTGCCATCACGCTGATGGTGATGGCGAGCAAGGCCCTGACGCGCTTTGTGAACAGCCATCCAACGATTGTGATTTTGTGTCTGAGCTTCCTGCTGATGATCGGCTTTAGCCTGGTCGCAGACGGCTTTGGCTTCCATATTCCAAAAGGCTATCTGTACGCGGCGATCGGTTTCTCGGTGATTATTGAATCCCTGAACCAGCTGGCGATTTTCAACCGCCGCCGTTTTCTCTCTGCCAATCAGACCTTGCGTCAGCGCACGGCGGAGACCGTTCTGCGCCTGCTCAGCGGTAAGAAAGAGGACGCCGAGCTGGATGCAGAGTCAGCGTCACTGCTTGCCGATCACGACGACAGCCAGATCTTTAACCCCCAGGAACGGCGGATGATTGAGCGCGTGCTCAATCTTAACCAGCGCTCGGTCAGCAGCATCATGACGTCGCGCCACGATATCGAACATATCGACCTGAATTCGCCGGAAGCGCAGATCCGCGCCCTGCTGGATAAAAACCAGCACACCCGCGTGGTGGTGACCGGGGGTGATGATGAGGAAGGTCTGCTTGGGGTGGTGCACGTCATTGACCTGCTCCAGCAGTCCCTGCGCGGTGAGCCACTGGATTTACGAGCGCTGATCCGCCAGCCGCTGGTGTTCCCGGAAACCCTGCCGCTGCTTTCGGCACTGGAACAGTTCCGCAACGCGCGCACCCACTTTGCCTTTGTGGTCGATGAGTTTGGCTCCGTTGAAGGTCTGGTGACGCTGAGCGACGTGATGGAAACCATCGCCGGTAATTTGCCTAACGAAGTGGATGAGATCGACGCCCGCCACGACATCCAGAAAAATGCCGATGGGTCCTGGACTGCCAACGGTCATATGCCGCTGGAAGATCTGGTGCAGTACGTTCCATTGCCGCTGGATGAGAAGCGCGAATACCACACGATCGCCGGTCTGCTGATGGAATACTTACAGCGCATTCCGCAGCCGGGTGAAGAGGTTCAGGTAGGGGAATATGTGCTGAAGACGCTGCAGGTGGAGAGTCATCGCGTGCAGAAAGTGCAGCTGATACCCCTGCGCGGGGAGGATGATTTGGATTTTGAGGTTTGATCTCCTCTCATCCCCCTCTCTCGTTCAAGGAGAGGGGGATGATTGGATCAGAGCTTATCTAAAAGCTTCTTCACATCTTTGCTGTTCTGCGAATCTTTATTCTTATCCGCCCACTCATTCAGACGGCGTTTCGCTTCATCCTGCAGATGTTTACGCAGGATCTGGTCAACCTGAAGACTGTAATTCAGCTCCTGCCATCTGCCGTAAACGTTGAGTGGGATAGCCGTCTCTTTCAGGACATCAATCAGTGGGCCTTCGCCTTCCCAGCCAGACATCACGCGGACGTTAAAGCGCGTATCCGTCGTCTCTTTCACCAGATCCAGCGTGCCTTTGCCCGTGACCGCCAGCATCGAGGATTGCCCCTGCATGTCATCAAGCGTGAGCTGCCCGTTGTCCAGCGTCAGATCGGTGGTAAAGGTGTCGAGTTTCGTCGCGCTGTCGAAGTTCTCTTTGGCTTTGACATTACTGCTGCGCTCGACGGCCTGCTGCACCAGCTGCTGGAAGTTCAGCCCTTCCATGCGGCTGTTGGCGAGGTCAACGTGCGCCTGCCCCTGCCAGCTGTGACGGAAGGCGTCAGCGTCAATCTTATCGCCGGAGAAATCCCCCGCCATGGTCAGATTACCGGTCAGCGCGATAGGGTAATCGAAGGCTTTAAGGATAGTGCCAATCTCGATGTTCTCAAGACGCGGCTGGAACTCGGCCTTCGCCATATCCTTACGCACGTCCAGCATGCCAGGCAGCGAAATATGCCCCGCCCCCATCTGACCGCTTAGCTCGGAAATGACCAGTAAACCGTTGTGGTTCAGCATCTGACTACTGACGTTCGTGAAGTCGATGCCCCGCCAGCGCACTGCGTTGGCTTTAAGCAGAATATCCGCCGTAAAGCTGCGCAGCCCGTTGTAGTCTGGCGCGTCGACGTTTGACGCAATAACCGGTCGCATCTGTTTCGGCAGTCCGGGTGCCTGAGCGTCGTCACCCTCTTTCGCCGGGACCGGCTGCGGAGGCAACAGATTTTCCAGGTTGAGCTTGTCGAACTGAAGATCAAAGACCCATTTCGGCTCTTCGCCCAGCAGCACGCTGGCACGACCTTTTAATGCACTGTCATTTGCCTGCAGGTTGAGATTATTCAGCTCGAGCTGTTTTTGCTCTTCACGCCACATCGCCTGCAGCGTGCCCTGGCCGGTGATCCCTTGCGTCGGGAGATCGGCGCCAGCGAGTTGCCAGTTCAGCTGTTGAATATCGGCGGTGAGCTGATGCGGGTAGTCCGACGCGTTGACGCGAGCATTTAGCGACAGAGTCAGGTCACGCTGATTGCGATTAATGCGACCTGAAAAATCGACCGTCGCCAGATGATGCGGGTCCTGTTCCATCGTCAGATTAATATTGCGCACGGTGACCTGGTCGTCATCCTCATGCTGGAAGACCAGCACACTGTCCGCCACTTTCAGACTGGCGATATCAAATGACCAGCCCGCATCTTCGGGGACGTCGGGGAGTGAATTAGCGCGAGGGGCGACAGGCTCACCCGGTTTACGGACGGCTTCTGTTTGCGGCGTCAGTTGAATGACGGCACCTTTCAGCATCACCTGACGCACCTGTAGCTGGTGCGAAAGCAGCGGCATTAAGGCGACGTCCAGACGCATATTGTCGGCAGAGACCACCGGCAAAGCGGCGCCCGGAGCAGTCAGTGACATGCGGCCAGACAGAATGCTGAGCTGCGGCCAGACGTGCCAGCGAAGAGGCCCATCCAGCTTCAGTTCATACCCGCTTCGTGCTTCGACCTGGCGGACCATGTAGGCGCGGAAATCATTGGGGTTAACCAGCAGAACCAACGCTGAAAGGCCAGCAACCAGCACCACCAGCAAAATCATCAGCGTTGTAAGAACTCTTCTCATGGCATCCTCGATGAAGCCTAAATCAGTCTTTATCAATACGACTGGCAACCGCACCCTGCTGGTCGCGGTACTTCGCGTCCTGACGGCGGTTGTAAGGGCGCTCAGCCGGGCCGGTCAGCGGCTCGAAGCTCAGCGCACCAATCATCATGCCTGGGCGCAACGCCAGCGGTAATTTACCGGCATTAAAGAACTCAAGCACGATACGGCCAGACCAGCCGGGATCGATACGGTGCGCGGTGACGTGCACCATCAGCCCCAGACGCGCCAGAGACGAGCGGCCATCGAGCCAGCCGACCAGATCGGCAGGCAGCGTCACGGATTCATAGGTCACCGCCAGCGCAAGTTCGCCCGGGTGCAGATAGAAAGCGTCGCCTTCCGCCAGCACAATTTCATCGCTCATGACGCGATCGAGCGCGGCGCTGACTTCGTCTTTCGGTCCGCTCAAATCAATAAAAGGTGCGGTGTGGCCGCTGAAAGTACGGAATTTATTGCCCAAACGCACATCAACGGTGACACCGTTAATGCGTTCTACTGGCGGACGCGGGGTGATAGACAGACGCCCTTCATCCAGCCAGGCTTCTATATCTCGGTCACAAAGACGCATGACACTTTCTCCTTTCGTGCATCAAACCCTGAAACCGCACTGGCTTCAGGGCAAACCCGATTATCTCTGAACGGTACACAATTCGGGCGTATTATTCAAAAAACTGGCTAATTTTCGCTTTCAGGATATCGATAGCAATGCGGTTTTTACCCCCGCGCGGCACAATGATATCAGCGTACTGTTTGGACGGTTCGATAAACTGCAGGAACATCGGACGTACGGTTTTCTGATACTGCGCCATCACAGAGTCCATCGAACGACCACGCTCGTTCACGTCGCGCTTGATACGACGCATCAGACAGATGTCCAGCGGCGTGTCGACGAAAATCGAGAAGTTCATCGCTTCGCGCAAGCGCGCATCGGTCAGCAGCAGGATGCCTTCCAGAATGATGACCTTTTTCGGTTCAATGTGAATCGTTTCTTGCGTACGCGTGTGGTCGACATAGCTATAGACCGGCAGATCGATAGGCGTGCCGCTTTTGATCATTTGCAAATGCTGGAACAGCAGGCTGTGATCCATGGCATTAGGATGGTCGTAATTCGTTTTTACGCGTTCTTCCATCGACAGATGGGATTGATCTTTATAGTAGCTGTCTTCGGGAATGACGCCGATGTGCTCATCACCAACTTGTTCGCGCAGTTCGCGATAAAGCGTACTGGCAATAAGACTTTTACCTGAAGCTGATGCGCCGGCGATGCCTATGATGACGCACTGATGAGACTTATCAGTCATAAATTTAGCGACCTGATTAACCTGGATGTAAAGGAAGGACGACGCCTGAGCGTCAAACGCGGCAATTATAGGGATTTCGCGTGCCTGATACTAGTGGAAAGGGCAGGTAATGCGAGAGTCATTCCAAATCCCTCTTTTCGCCCTGACCGAAATTTTAACGGTCATTTTTAACGCGTTAAACCTGAAATTTCTGCAGACTAAGTATTTAATAACTCTATGATGACAAATTATGAGCAGTCGGCATATGAATTGTAAATTGTTTGTACTAGCATAATCCAAATTAAAATTCTCATTCGTGCGGACCTTGTTCCTGGCAGCATGGCGTCTCTGGATAAAGCGGTAATGAATAAACAATACCAGCATGTTTTGGTGACTACCCCACATCCTTTACTACGGCTTGTCAGTCTTGGTCTGGTGACCTTCATCTTCACCCTTTTCTCGCTCGAGCTGACGCGTTTCGGTACTTTACTGGCACCGTTATGGTTCCCGACATCGATCATGATGGTCGCCTTCTACCGCCACGCAGGGAAGATGTGGCCGGGAATCGCCCTCGCATGCTCGTTTGGTAACATTCTTGCCTCGTGGATGCTGTTTTCCTGGGAAACCCTCAGTTTCTGGTACACGGCCATCAACGTGATCGAAGCGTGCGTCGGCGCGCTGCTGCTGCGTAAATTATTGCCCTGGTATAACCCGCTTAAAAATCTTAGCGACTGGATTCGTCTGGCGATAGGCAGCGCCGTTGTACCGCCGCTGTTAGGCGGCGTTCTGGCCTGGCTGCTGGTCCCCAGCGCCGAGCCGCTGCGTAACTTTTTTGTGTGGGTGCTTTCAGAATCTATTGGCGCGCTGGCGCTGGTCCCACTCGGTCTGCTGTTTAAACCGCACTATTTACTGCGCCACCGTAACCCGAAACTGCTGCTGGAAACCCTGCTCACTATGGCGGTCACGCTGGTGCTGTGCTGGGTGTCGATCACTTTCCTGCCCTGGCCGTTTACCTGCGTAATTGTGTTACTGATGTGGAGCGCGGTGCGTCTGCCGCGCATGGAGGCGTTCCTCGTCTTTCTGGTGACGGTGATGATGGTGTCGCTGATGATTGCGACCAAACCGGCGCTGCTCACGCCCCAGAATACCGACGTGATGCTCAACGCTCCCTGGCTGCCCTTCCTGATGATGCTCCTGCCGGCGAACGTGATGACCATGGTGATGTACGCCTTTCGCGCCGAGCGCAAGCACATCACGGAGAGTGAAGAACGCTTTCGTAATGCGATGGAGTATTCCGCCATCGGCATGGCGCTGGTGGGCATTGAAGGGCAGTGGCTGCAGGCAAACAAGGCGCTGTGCCAGTTCCTTGGCTACTCTCAGCCTGAGCTGCAGGCCCTGACTTTCCAGCAATTGACCTGGCCGGAAGATTTAAATTCCGACCTGAAAAGCCTGGAAGATCTGGTACGTGGCGACATCAACAGCTATTCAATGGAAAAGCGCTACTACACCCGCAACGGCGAGGTGGTCTGGGCGCTGCTGACGGTCTCCGTGGTGCGTCATACGGACGGCTCCCCGCTCTATTTCATCGCGCAAATCGAAGATATCAACGACCTCAAGCACACCGAGTGGGTCAATAAGCGCCTGATGGAGCGTATTACGCTGGCGAACGAAGCGGGCGGCATCGGTATCTGGGAGTGGGATTTACAGCCGGATGTGATCAGCTGGGACAAACGTATGTTCGAGATGTACGAGATCCCGTCGCATATCAAACCGACCTGGCAGCTGTGGCACGAGAGCATGCTTCCGGAGGATCGCGAGCATGCCGAACAGGTGATCCGCGATGCCCTGATGGCGCGCGTGCCGTTTAAGCTCGAATTCCGCATACGCGTCAAAGAGGGTGTACGTCATATCCGCTCGCTGGCGAATCGGGTGCTCAACAAGCAGGGCGAAGTCGAACGCCTGCTGGGCATCAATATGGACATGACCGAAGTTAAAGAACTTAACGAAGCCCTGTTCCAGGAAAAAGAGCGTCTGCATATCACCCTCGACTCTATCGGCGAGGCGGTACTGTGTACCGATATCGATATGCACGTCACCTTTATGAACCCGGTCGCGGAGAAAATGAGCGGCTGGACGCAGCAGGAAGCGATGGGACAGCCCATCCTCAACGTGCTGCACATTACCTTCGGCGAGAACGGCCCGCCGATGGAAAATATTCACAGCGGCGATATGTCGCGTTCTGACATTAATCAGGATGTGGTCCTGCACAGCCGCAATAGCGGCAGCTTCGATATTCACTACAGCATCACGCCGCTGAGCACCCTTGACGGGCAGAATATCGGCTCGGTGCTGGTCATTCAGGACGTCACCGAGTCGCGCAAAATGCTGCGTCAGCTAAGCTACAGCGCCTCTCACGACGCCCTCACCCATCTGGCGAACCGCGTCAGCTTTGAAAACCATCTCAAGCGTCTGCTGCAAACCGTGCATGACACCCATCAGCGCCACGCGCTGGTCTTTATCGATCTCGACCGCTTCAAAGCGGTGAACGACACCGCAGGCCACGCGGCAGGCGACGCCCTGCTGCGCGAACTGTCGTCTCTGATGCTGAGTATGCTGCGCTCAAGCGACGTGCTGGCGCGACTGGGCGGCGATGAATTTGGCCTGCTGCTGCCGGACTGTAACGTTGAGAGCGCACGCTATATCGCGAGTCGAATTATTCATGCCATCAACGATTACCACTTCATGTGGGAAGGTCGCCTGCACCGCATCGGTGCCAGCGCCGGGATCACGCTGATTGACGACACCAACAGCCTGGCCGCAGAAGTCATGTCTCAGGCCGATATCGCCTGCTACGCCTCGAAAAACAACGGTCGCGGCGTGGTAACGGTGTACGAACCGCAGCAGGAGAGAATTCACAGCGCGCGCAGCATGATGTCGCTGGATGAGCAATGGCACATGATCAAAGACAACCATCTGCTGATGATTGGCCGCAGCGTCGCGTCGCCGCGCATTCCGGAGAGCAGCAACTTCTGGCTGATCTCCCTGCGGCTGTGGACCAGTCAGGGCGAAGTGCTCGAAGAACACGCGTTCCGCTCGGGGCTGGCAGAGCCGGATCTGCTGCACGCCCTCGATCGTCGTATTTTCCAGGAATTTTTCCGCGCCTTTGCCGTTCAGGTAGCGAATAAAGGGATGGGTGTGGCGCTGCCGCTCTCACCGGAAGGGATGACCAGCTCGACGCTGGTGAATGAACTGCTCGATTTGCTAGAGAAAAGCCCACTGCCAGGGCGCCTGCTGCATCTGGTGATCCCGGTCGAAACCCTGCAAAACCAGGATGCGACGATTCAGGACGGGCTGCAAAAACTGCGTCAGGCCGGCTGCCGCATTATTTTGAGCCAGGTCGGGCGCGATATGGACATCTTTAACCACCTCAGCGCCCACATGGCGGATTACCTGCTGCTGGACCCGGAGCTGGTGACTAACGTCCACGGCAATCTGATGGACGAAATGATGGTGACCATTATCCAGGGCCACGCCCAGCGGCTGGGGATGAAAACCATTGCCGGGCCGAGCAATCAGCCGCTGATGATGGATACCCTTTCCGGCATTGGCATCGACTTCATCTATGGCGATTCCATTGCCGAACCGCAGCCGCTGGAGCTACTGCTCAACACCAGTTATTTCGCTATCAACTGAGGGTGCCCAGTTTTCCGTATACCAGATATGGAGCAGCGCATAAGACCGCCACGGCTGCCAGCGCAGCGCATACTTGCGGATCTGTGCCGGCGTCATGCCGGCGAAGCGCTGTTTGATCAGATAGTCATCCGGCAAGAACACATCTTTCGCCTGCCAGCCGCGCAGGGCTAAGTAGTTAGCCGTCCAGCGCCCGATCCCGGGCCGCGCCTGAAGCGCCTTCATTCCGCTCTCAATATCTTCCGGCGGCTGGAGCGGAAAAGTGCCGTCAACGACCGACTGCGCAAGGTGAATCAGCGACTCCGCGCGTTTCACCGGCATCCCCAGCGCCTTGAGCGCCAGCGGATCGGCAGCAGCCAGTGCCGCCGGGGTCGGAAAGCAGGTGTAATCCGGGAATCCCTTCAGCGGTTCGCCGCACAGCGCGACCACGCGCGCCGCGAGTTTCGCCGCCATCGACACGCTCACCAGCTGCCCTAGAATCGCCCGCACACCCTGTTCGTACGCATCCATCGCCCCCGGCAGGCGTAATCCTGGACGTGCTGCGCCCAGCTCACCCAGCGTAGCAGCGATGTGCTGCGGATTGCAGGAGAGATCGAACAGGCGTTCGATACGCGCCAGGCAGTTCTGCGCGACCGGCACCAGCCCTTCACTGAGCGTGACCTGCAGGGTGCAATCCGCCAGCGATGGCGTGACCCGAAACAGCCCCTGATGGCCGTCGCAGGTGAAACTGCGCTCGTAATAGGTATCCGTCACGGTCTCCACGCCCACGACCGCACGCGCGCCAAGAAAGCCAAACATCCATTGCCAGTCGTAGGGGGGTTGCCAGTTCAGGGTGTACATCATCGCTCCTTTTGTTGTCTTCACAGCATAACCCGACCTTACGCGGCGTGCCTTGCTTTCATATTCCTGTTGTCGTGAGCGAGACATTTCGCTAAAGTCTCGCCCCTTCTCAACGGCATGGGGATTACGTCAGTGTTTATTGGTTTTGACTACGGTACGGCAAACTGCTCTGTGGCGGTGATGGATGACAACACGCCACGTCTGCTGAAAATGGAAAAAGAGAGCTCGCTGCTGCCGTCGATGCTGTGTGCGCCGACGCGCGAAGCCGTGAGCGAATGGCTGTATCGCCACCATCAGGTTCCGGCGACTGCCACAGAGACGCAGGCGTTACTGCGTCGTGCCGTGAATTTCAACCGCGACGAAGATATCGACGTCACGCCGTCCAGCGTACAGTTCGGCTTGTCCTCTCTGGCGCAGTACATTGAAGATCCGGAAGAAGTTTACTTCGTTAAATCCCCCAAATCCTTCCTCGGTGCCAGCGGGCTTAAGCCGCAGCAGGTAGCCCTGTTTGAAGATCTGGTGTGCGCGATGATGCTGCACATTCGCAATCAGGCGCAGACGCAGGTGTCGGACGCGATCACCCAGGCCGTCATTGGCCGCCCGATTAACTTCCAGGGGCTGGGCGGCGATGAAGCCAACCAGCAGGCGCAGGGTATTCTTGAGCGCGCGGCCTATCGCGCCGGTTTCCGCGACGTTGTGTTTCAGTATGAGCCGGTCGCTGCGGGTCTGGATTTTGAAGCGACGCTGCGCGAAGAGAAACGTGTGCTGGTGGTGGATATCGGTGGGGGGACTACTGACTGCTCCCTGCTGCTGATGGGGCCACAATGGCACCAGCGCCGCGACCGCGAAAACAGCCTGTTAGGGCACAGCGGTTGCCGCGTAGGCGGTAACGATCTGGATATCGCCTTGGCATTTAAAAGCCTGATGCCGCTACTCGGTATGGGCGGGCAAACGGAAAAAGGGACCGCCCTGCCGATTCTGCCGTGGTGGAATGCCGTCGCGATTAACGACGTTCCGGCGCAGAGCGATTTCTACAGTACAGCTAACGGACGCTTCCTGAACGACCTGGTGCGTGACGCCCAGGACGGCGACAAAGTGGCCCTGCTGCATAAAGTCTGGCGTCAACGTCTGAGCTACCGTGTTGTGCGCAGTGCGGAAGAGAGCAAAATTGCCCTCTCCGATGCGACCGAGCACGCCGTCACTCTGCCGTTTATCAGCAATGAACTGGCGACCGCCATTTCTCAGCATGGGCTTGAGACAGCGCTGTCGCAGCCGCTGCAGCGCATTCTGGAGCAGGTCCAACTGGCGCTGGAAAACGGTCACGAGAAGCCGGATGTGATCTATCTGACGGGCGGTAGCGCACGTTCACCACTGATCAAGAAAGCGCTGGCAGAACAGTTGCCGGGCATTCCGATTGCCGGTGGCGATGATTTTGGCTCCGTCACCGCCGGGCTGGCACGCTGGGCGAAGGTGATGTTCAGCTGATATTTGTCGGGGTCTGTGTGGGTTGATGCCCTCCCCCCGCGCTCTCCCGGTAAGAGCGAGAAATCCTCAAAACGGCAGCTCAGGTTGCCGTTTTGCTTTTATCTCTCAGACAAATCCAGACAGTCTTTCATATTTCCTCCATTATTCCACTGCGTTGCCTGACTAAACTAGTATCATTCCCCGAAGTGTTTCAGGAAGAGAACGTATAACGATGAAAGGCAGCAAAAAATTCCGCTGGGCAATCGCCGTCGGTGTCATTGTGGTGGCCCTTGCCGCCGCGTGGTACTGGCACAATCAATCGGCGCAGAGTGCCGCTCCGGCAGGCGCTAACGGCCAGACACAACGCCCTGCGGGCGGTGGACGCCACGGCATGCGCGGTGGCGCGCTTGCCCCGGTACAGGCCGCGACCGCTGTCAGCAAATCGGTTCCTCGTTATCTCACCGGTCTTGGGACGGTCACCGCCGCAAACACAGTAACCGTGCGCAGCCGCGTCGATGGACAGCTGATGGCGATCCACTTCCAGGAAGGCCAACAGGTCAGAGCTGGCGATCTGCTGGCTGAAATCGATCCAAGCCAGTTCAAAGTGGCCCTCGCGCAGGCGCAAGGCCAGCTCGCCAAAGATAAAGCAACGCTTGCCAACGCCCAGCGCGATCTGGCGCGTTATCAGCAACTGGTAAAAACCAACCTCGTTTCCCGTCAGGAGCTGGACACGCAGCAGTCGCTGGTGAGCGAAGCCCAGGGGACCATTAAAGCGGATGAAGCCGCCGTCGCCAGCGCACAATTGCAGCTCGACTGGAGTCGCATTACCGCGCCGATTGACGGACGCGTCGGCCTGAAACAGGTCGATATCGGCAACCAGATCTCCAGTGGCGATACCACCGGCATCGTGGTGCTCACCCAAACGCATCCGATTGATCTCGTCTTCACCCTGCCGGAAAGCGAAATCGCCACCGTCGTACAGGCGCAAAAAAACGGCCAGACGCTGGCGGTAGAAGCCTGGGATCGTGCGAACAAAGCCAAGCTGAGCGACGGCCAGCTGCTGAGCCTGGATAACCAGATCGATACCACCACCGGCACCATTAAGCTTAAAGCCCGCTTTACCAATCAGGATGACGCCCTGTTCCCGAACCAGTTCGTCAACGCGCGCATGCTGGTCGCTACCGAAGAGAATGCGGTGGTGATCCCAACGGCGGCGCTGCAAATGGGCAACGAAGGCAACTTTGTTTGGGTGCTGAACAGTGACAATAAAGTCAGCAAACATCTGGTGAAACCGGGCATTCAGGACAGCCAGACGGTGGTCATCAGCGCGGGCCTTTCCGCAGGCGATCGTGTGGTAACGGACGGGATCGACCGTCTGACCGAAGGGGCCAAAGTCGAAGTCGTTGAAGCACACACGGATACGGCCACCAGCGAAAAACCGGCTAAACGTGAACACGTGAAACAGGGAGCGGCGTCCTGATGCAGGTATTGCCACCCAGCTCCACAGGTGGGCCATCACGCCTGTTCATTTTGCGCCCCGTCGCCACCACGCTGCTGATGGTGGCGATCCTGCTGGCAGGGATTATCGGCTATCGCTTCCTGCCCGTGTCGGCCCTGCCCGAAGTGGATTACCCAACGATTCAGGTCATCACCCTCTATCCAGGTGCCAGCCCGGATGTGGTGACGTCGGCGATCACTGCCCCGCTGGAGCGCCAGTTTGGGCAGATGTCGGGCCTGAAACAGATGTCATCGCAAAGCTCCGGCGGCGCGTCGGTGGTGACGCTACAGTTCCAGCTCACCCTCCCCCTCGACGTGGCCGAGCAGGAAGTGCAGGCGGCGATTAACGCAGCCACCAATCTGCTGCCCTCCGACCTGCCCAATCCACCGGTTTACAGCAAGGTCAATCCCGCGGATCCGCCGATCATGACCCTCGCCGTCACCTCCTCCGCCATGCCGATGACACAGGTGGAAGATATGGTGGAAACGCGCGTGGCACAGAAAATCTCTCAGGTCTCCGGCGTCGGGCTGGTGACGCTCTCCGGTGGTCAGCGTCCGGCCGTACGCGTGAAACTGAACGCCCAGGCGATTGCCGCCCTCGGATTGACCAGCGAAACCATCCGCTCCGCCATCAGCAGCGCCAACGTCAACTCGGCAAAAGGCTCGCTGGACGGCCCAACGCGCGCCGTCACGCTCTCGGCTAACGACCAGATGCAGTCCGCCGACGAGTATCGTCAGTTGATTGTGGCATACCAGAACGGCGCCCCCATTCGCCTCGGTGATGTGGCCACCGTAGAGCAAGGCGCAGAAAACAGCTGGCTCGGCGCATGGGCCAACAAACAGCAGGCGATTGTGATGAACGTCCAGCGCCAGCCGGGCGCGAACATTATCGACACCGCTGACAGCATTCGCACTATGTTGCCGCAGCTGATCGAAAGCCTGCCGAAATCGGTGAGCGTCAAGGTCCTGTCGGATCGCACCACCAATATCCGCGCCTCCGTCAGCGACACTCAGTTCGAGCTGATGCTGGCGATTGCGCTGGTGGTGATGATTATTTACGTCTTCCTGCGTAATGTTCCGGCGACCATTATCCCTGCCGTCGCCGTTCCGCTGTCGCTTGTCGGGACCTTTGCGGTGATGGTGTTCCTCGATTTCTCCATCAACAACCTCACCCTGATGGCGCTCACCATCGCCACCGGGTTCGTGGTTGATGATGCAATCGTGGTCATCGAGAACATTTCGCGCTATATCGAAAAAGGCGAGAAGCCGCTGGCCGCAGCGCTAAAAGGCGCAGGCGAGATCGGCTTTACCATTATCTCCCTCACCTTCTCGCTGATTGCGGTACTGATCCCGCTGCTGTTTATGGGCGATATCGTTGGCCGTCTGTTCCGCGAATTTGCCGTCACTCTGGCAGTGGCGATTCTCATCTCCGCCGTGGTCTCCCTGACGCTGACGCCGATGATGTGCGCCCGCATGCTGAGCGCGGAGTCCCTGCGCAAGCAAAACCGTTTTTCTCGCGCCTCCGAGCGCCTGTTTGAACGCGTGATTGCGGCCTATGGCCGAATGCTGACCAAAGTGCTCAATCACCCGTGGGCGACGTTGAGCGTCGCGCTGGGGACACTGGCCCTGAGCGTGCTGCTGTGGGTGATGATCCCGAAAGGATTCTTCCCGATTCAGGATAACGGCATTATTCAGGGTACGCTGCAGGCACCGCAGTCCGTCTCCTTCGCCAGCATGGCCCAGCGCCAGCAGCAGGTGTCCGAGGTGATCATGAAAGATCCGGCGGTCGAGAGCCTGACGTCGTTTGTCGGCGTCGACGGCACCAATCCGTCGCTGAACAGCGCTCGCCTGCAGATCAATCTCAAACCGCTGGACGACCGCGACGATCGCGTGAATACCGTGATCGAACGGCTGCAAACTGCGGTGGCGAGAGTGCCGGGCGTCGAGCTGTATCTGCAGCCGACTCAGGATTTGACCATCGATACCACCGTCAGCCGCACCCAGTACCAGTTCACCCTGCAGGCTACCAGCCTGGAGGCGCTCAGCACCTGGGTTCCACAACTGGTCAGTAAGCTCCAGGAACTGCCGCAACTGTCGGACGTGAGCAGCGACTGGCAGGATCAGGGGCTGGCGGCCTACGTCAACGTTAACCGTGACACCGCCAGCCGTCTGGGCATTTCCATGGCCGATGTGGATAACGCGCTGTACAACGCCTTCGGCCAGCGCCTGATCTCCACGATCTACACCCAGGCCAACCAGTATCGCGTGGTGCTGGAGCATAACACCGAACAGACGCCGGGCCTTGCGGCGCTGGATTCGATTCGCCTGACCAGTAAAGACGGCGGGATGGTGCCTCTGAACGCAATTGCCACCGTCGAGCAGCGCTTTACGCCGCTCTCGATCAACCATCTCGATCAGTTCCCGTCCACCACCATTTCGTTTAACGTGCCGGACAATTACTCCCTCGGGGAAGCGGTGGAGTCCATTCTCAACGCCGAGAAAACCCTTAGCTTCCCGACGGATATCCAGACCCAGTTCCAGGGCAGCACTCTGGCGTTCCAGGCCGCACTCGGCAATACCATCTGGCTTATCGTGGCGGCGGTGGTGGCGATGTATATCGTGCTCGGCGTACTGTACGAGAGCTTTATCCATCCGGTGACGATCCTCTCCACCCTGCCCACGGCGGGCGTGGGCGCGCTGCTGGCGCTGATGCTGTCGGGCAGTGAGCTGGATGTGATCGCGATTATCGGCATTATTTTGCTGATCGGCATCGTCAAGAAAAACGCCATCATGATGATCGACTTCGCCCTTGCCGCCGAGCGCGAACAGGGCATGGCCCCGCGCGAGGCCATTTTCCAGGCCTGCCTGCTGCGTTTTCGCCCGATCCTGATGACCACCATGGCCGCCCTGCTTGGCGCACTGCCGCTGATGCTCAGTACCGGCGTCGGTGCGGAATTGCGTCGTCCGCTGGGGATTGGTATGGTCGGCGGTTTGCTGGTAAGCCAGGTGCTGACGCTGTTCACCACGCCGGTGATTTACCTGCTGTTTGACAGCCTGGCGCTGAGGCTCAAAGCGCGCTTCCCGAAACGTGAAGAGGAGGCGTAAGTGAAGTTTTTCGCCCTCTTCATTTACCGCCCGGTGGCAACGATTTTGATCTCCCTCGCCATCACCCTGTGCGGCGTGCTCGGCTTCCGGCTGCTGCCGGTGGCCCCACTGCCGCAGGTGGATTTCCCGGTGATCATGATCAGCGCCTCCCTGCCCGGCGCGTCGCCAGAAACAATGGCCTCGTCGGTGGCCACGCCGCTTGAGCGCTCTCTCGGGCGCATTGCGGGCGTCAGTGAAATGACCTCCAGCAGTTCCCTCGGCAGCACGCGAATCATTCTGGAATTCAACTTTGATCGCGATATCAATGGCGCCGCCCGCGACGTACAGGCCGCCATCAACGCCGCGCAAAGCCTGCTGCCCAGCGGCATGCCGAGCCGGCCAACCTATCGCAAAGCCAACCCGTCCGATGCGCCGATCATGATTCTGACGCTGACATCAGACACCTACTCCCAAGGCGAACTGTACGATTTCGCCTCGACGCAGCTGGCACAGACCATCGCCCAGATCGACGGCGTCGGCGACGTCGATGTCGGCGGCAGCTCCCTGCCCGCCGTGCGCGTGGGTCTGAACCCGCAAGCGCTGTTTAACCAGGGGGTCTCGCTGGATGATGTGCGCAGCGCCATCAGCAATGCAAACGTGCGTAGGCCGCAGGGAGCGATTGAGGACAGCAGCCATCGCTGGCAGATCCAGACCAACGACGAGCTAAAAACCGCGGCGGAATATCAGCCGCTGATTATTCACTACAACAACGGCGCGGCGGTGCGTTTAAGCGATGTGGCAAGTGTCACCGACTCGGTGCAGGACGTGCGTAACGCCGGGATGACGAACGCCAAACCGGCGATTTTGCTGATGATCCGCAAACTGCCGGAAGCCAATATCATCCAGACGGTGAACAGCATTCGCGAGCGCCTGCCGGAACTGCAGGAGACAATTCCGGCGGCGATCGATCTGCAAATCGCCCAGGATCGCTCCCCGACCATCCGCGACTCGCTGGAAGAGGTCGAGCAGACGCTGATTATCTCCGTCGGGCTGGTTATCCTGGTGGTGTTCCTGTTCCTGCGCTCCGGTCGCGCGACGCTAATCCCCGCCGTGGCGGTGCCCGTATCGCTGATTGGCACTTTCGCCGCCATGTACCTGTGCGGATTTAGTCTTAACAACCTGTCGCTGATGGCCCTGACTATCGCCACCGGATTCGTGGTCGATGACGCCATTGTGGTGCTGGAAAATATTTCGCGCCATCTGGAAGCGGGGATGAAACCGTTGCAGGCCGCGCTTCAGGGGACGCGCGAAGTGGGCTTTACGGTGCTCTCCATGAGC
Organism: Lelliottia sp. 489; assembly: GCF_050435885.1. NCBI lineage: Bacteria > Pseudomonadati > Pseudomonadota > Gammaproteobacteria > Enterobacterales > Enterobacteriaceae > Lelliottia > Lelliottia sp. 489. The sequence continues at coordinate 1,261,794 of NZ_JBNDLC010000001.1, forward strand.
CTGTCGCTGGTGGCGGTATTTCTGCCGCTGCTGCTGATGGGCGGACTGCCGGGGCGGTTATTGCGCGAGTTCGCCGTCACGCTTTCTGTCGCCATTGGTATTTCGCTGGTGATCTCCCTGACCCTGACGCCGATGATGTGCGGCTGGATGCTTAAGCGCAGCAAGCCCCATTCCCAGCCGCGTAAAAAAGGCGTTGGTCGCCTGCTGGTGGCGATGCAGGAGGGTTACGGCAAGTCACTGAAATGGGTGCTGAACCATACGCGAATCGTCGGTTTTGTGCTGGTGGGTACCATCGCGCTCAACGTCTGGATGTACATCAGCATTCCGAAAACTTTTTTCCCCGAGCAGGACACAGGCGTGCTGATGGGCGGGATTCAGGCTGACCAGAGCATTTCGTTCCAGGCGATGCGCGTGAAGCTGCAGGATTTCATGAAGATCATCCGGGAAGATCCTGCCGTCGATAACGTGACGGGCTTTACCGGCGGTTCGCGCGTTAACAGCGGGATGATGTTTATCACCCTGAAAGCACGCGGCGAGCGCAACGAAACGGCGCAGCAGGTGATCGACCGCCTGCGCGTGAAGCTCGCCAAAGAGCCGGGCGCGAATCTGTTTTTGATGGCCGTTCAGGATATCCGCGTCGGTGGACGTCAGGCTAACGCCAGCTATCAGTACACCCTTTTGTCAGACGATCTGGCCGCCCTGCGCGAGTGGGAGCCGAAAATCCGTAAAGCGCTGGCGGCCCTGCCGGAGCTGGCCGATGTGAACTCGGACCAGCAGGATAACGGCGCGGAGATGAACCTGACCTATGACCGCGAAACCATGGCGCGGCTCGGCATTAACGTTGAAGCGGCCAACAGTTTGCTCAATAACGCCTTTGGTCAGCGCCAGATTTCCACCATCTACCAGCCGATGAACCAGTACAAAGTGGTGATGGAGGTCGATCCGCGCTACACCCAGGACATCAGCGCGCTGGATAAGATGTACGTTATCAACAACGACGGTAAATCGATCCCCCTCTCCTACTTCGCCAGCTGGCAGCCCGCCAACGCGCCGCTGTCGGTAAACCATCAGGGGCTGTCGGCGGCGTCAACGGTGTCATTTAACCTGCCAACCGGCTCGTCGCTTTCTGAGGCCAGCGATGCGATTAACCGCGCCATGACCCAGCTTGGCGTGCCGTCGACCGTGCGCGGCAGCTTTGCAGGCACCGCGCAGGTGTTTCAGGAGACGATGAACTCACAGGTGATTTTGATTCTGGCGGCAATTGCGACGGTCTATATCGTGCTCGGCATTCTGTACGAAAGCTACGTCCATCCGCTGACGATCCTCTCCACCTTGCCGTCGGCGGGCGTCGGCGCGCTGCTGGCGCTGGAGTTATTCGGCGCACCCTTTAGCCTCATTGCGCTTATCGGGATCATGTTATTAATAGGCATCGTGAAGAAAAACGCGATCATGATGGTCGATTTCGCCCTCGACGCGCAGCGCAACGGCAATATGTCGCCGCAGGACGCCATTTTCCAGGCCTGCCTGCTGCGCTTCCGCCCGATTATGATGACCACGCTGGCGGCGCTGTTTGGCGCACTGCCGCTGGTGATTTCCGGCGGTGATGGCTCTGAACTGCGCCAGCCGCTGGGGATCACCATCGTCGGCGGGCTGGTGATGAGCCAGCTATTGACGCTCTATACCACACCGGTGGTGTATCTGTTCTTCGACCGCCTGCGGGTGCGTTTTTCACGTAAAAACAGAGAAACGGTAAGCGAGTAAATGACTGATCTGCCCAACAATGTTCGCTGGCAACTGTGGATTGTCGCCTTCGGCTTCTTTATGCAGTCGCTGGATACCACCATTGTTAACACCGCCCTCCCCTCGATGGCGAAAAGCCTGGGGGAGAGTCCGCTGCATATGCACATGGTCATCGTCTCCTATGTGCTGACGGTGGCGGTGATGCTGCCCGCCAGCGGCTGGCTGGCGGACAAAGTTGGGGTGCGCAATATCTTCTTCACCGCCATTATTCTGTTCACCCTCGGCTCGCTGTTTTGCGCGCAGGCCGACACGCTGAACGAGCTGGTGATGGCGCGCGTGTTGCAGGGCGTCGGCGGAGCGATGATGGTGCCCGTCGGCAGACTGACGGTGATGAAAATCGTGCCGCGCGAGCAGTATATGGCGGCGATGACCTTCGTGACGCTGCCCGGTCAGGTCGGGCCATTGCTCGGCCCTGCCCTCGGCGGGATTCTGGTGGAGTACGCCTCCTGGCACTGGATTTTCCTGATTAATCTTCCGGTCGGGGTTGTCGGCGCAATCGCCACGCTGTGGCTGATGCCAAACTACAAAATGCAGACGCGGCGCTTTGATCTCTTCGGTTTTGTGCTGCTGGCAGCGGGCATGGCGACGCTGACCCTGGCGCTGGACGGGCAAAAGGGGCTGGGGATTTCCACCCTCACGCTGGCGCTGCTGGTGACTATCGGCGTTCTGTCGGTGCTGTGGTATCTGTGGCACGCCAGGGATAACGACCAGGCGCTGTTCAGCCTGTCGCTGTTTCGCAATCACACCTTCCGCCTCGGGCTGCTCGGCAGCTTCGCCGGGCGTCTTGGCAGCGGCATGTTGCCGTTTATGACGCCGGTGTTCCTGCAGATTGGACTGGGCTTTTCGCCGTTCCACGCCGGTTTGATGATGATCCCGATGGTGCTTGGCAGCATGGGCATGAAACGCATTGTGGTGCAGGTGGTTAACCGCTTTGGTTATCGCCGGGTGCTGGTCGCCGCAACGCTGGGACTGGCGCTGATCAGCCTGCTGTTTATGGCCGTGGCGCTGATGGGCTGGTACTACGCCCTGCCGCTGGTGCTGTTCTTCCAGGGGGTGATTAACTCCACGCGTTTCTCGTCGATGAACACCCTGACGCTGAAGGATCTGCCCGACGAACTGGCGAGCAGCGGCAACAGTTTGCTGTCGATGATCATGCAGCTCTCCATGAGCGTGGGGGTGACCGTCGCGGGCTTGCTGCTCGGCATGTACGGTCAGCATCATCTGGGCGCAGACACCGCCGGCGCGCATCAGGTCTTCTTTTACACCTATCTCAGCATGGCGGTGATTATCGCCCTGCCCGCCTTAATTTTCGCCCGGGTCCCGGATGATACCAGCAAGAACGTCGTCATCAGCCGACGTAAAAGGAGTGAGTCATGAAATTCTGGCGCCCCGGCATTACTGGAAAACTGTTTCTGGCGATTTTCGCCACCTGTATCGTGCTGCTCATCACCATGCACTGGGCCGTGCGGGTCAGCTTCGAACGGGGTTTTATCGACTACATTAAGCGCGGGAACGAACAGCGACTGCAGGGCTTGAGCGACGCGCTGGCCGATCAGTACGCCCTGCACGGCAACTGGCGTTTCTTGCGCAATAACGACCGCTTTGTATTCCAGATCCTCAAATCGCTTGAGCATGATAACGACGACGATCGTCCGGGACCGGGTATGCCGCCGCACGGCTGGCGCACGCAGTTCTGGGTGATCGACGAGGATAAATACGTGCTGGTTGGGCCTCGCGCGCCGGTTCCACCAGACGGCACGCGGCGGGCCATTATGTTTAACGGTGCCACTGTCGGTTGGGTGATCGCCTCGCCGGTCGAACGGCTGACGCGCAACACGGATATCAACTTTGATCGCCAGCAACGCCAGACCAGCTGGCTGATTGTCGCCCTCTCCACCCTGCTTGCGGCACTGGCGACGTTCCCGCTGGCGCGCGGCCTGCTGGCCCCCGTCAAACGGCTGGTGGAAGGCACGCACAAGCTGGCGGCAGGAGACTTTACCACCCGCGTGGATACCCGTAGCCAGGACGAACTGGGCAAACTGGCACAGGACTTCAACCAGCTCGCCAGTACGCTTGAGAAAAACCAGCAGATGCGCCGCGATTTTATGGCTGATATTTCCCACGAGCTGCGCACGCCGCTGGCGGTGCTGCGCGGTGAACTGGAAGCCATTCAGGACGGCGTGCGTCAGTTTACGCCCGAATCCGTCACCTCGTTGCAGGCAGAAGTGGGCACCCTGACCAAGCTGGTGGACGATCTGCATCAGCTTTCCATGTCCGATGAGGGCGCGCTGGCCTATCAAAAAGCGCCTGTCGATGTGATCAATATTCTGGAGGTGGTCAGCGGCGCGTTCCGCGAACGCTTCGCCAGCCGGAATCTGAAAATTGAACTCTCCCTGCCGGATAGCGCCGTGGTCTTCGGCGATCCGGACCGTCTGATGCAGCTGTTTAATAACCTGCTGGAAAACAGCCTGCGCTATACGGACGGCGGCGGCGCACTGCGCATTTCTGGTCGCGTCGAAGACGGGCGCTTCGCCCTTACCTTTGCCGATTCCGCGCCGGGAGTGCAGGACGCGCAGCTGGAGAAACTGTTCGAGCGCTTTTACCGCACCGAAGGTTCGCGCAACCGTGCCAGCGGCGGTTCGGGTCTGGGGCTGGCGATTTGCGTTAACATCGTCGAGGCGCACGGCGGCACTATCCGCGCCGCCCATTCGCCTTTTGGCGGGGTTAGCATTACAGTAGAGTTACCGCTGGAACGCGATTTATCGAGAGAAGTATGACTGAGTTACCCATTGACGAAAACACGCCACGCATTCTGATCGTGGAGGACGAGCCTAAGCTTGGGCAGTTATTGATCGACTATTTACGCGCGGCAAGCTATGCCCCCACGCTGATTAATCACGGCGATCAGGTGCTGCCCTATGTGCGCCAGACGCCGCCGCATCTGATTCTGCTGGATCTCATGCTCCCAGGCACCGACGGCCTGACGCTGTGCCGCGAAATCCGCCGTTTTTCCGACGTACCGATTGTGATGGTGACGGCGAAAATCGAAGAGATCGATCGCCTGCTGGGGCTGGAAATCGGTGCCGATGATTACATCTGCAAACCCTACAGCCCGCGTGAAGTGGTCGCCCGCGTGAAAACGATTCTGCGCCGCTGCCGTCCACAGCGCGAACTTCAGGTGCTCGACGCCGAAAGCCCGCTGATTGTCGATGAGAGCCGCTTCCAGGCAAGCTGGCGTAGCAAACTGTTGGACCTGACGCCGGCGGAATTCCGCTTGCTGAAAACCCTCTCTCACGAGCCGGGGAAAGTGTTCTCCCGCGAACAGCTGCTGAATCATCTCTATGACGATTACCGCGTGGTGACGGACCGCACCATCGACAGCCATATCAAGAACCTGCGCCGTAAACTGGAAGCGCTCGACGCCGATCAGTCGTTTATCCGCGCGGTGTACGGCGTGGGGTATCGCTGGGAGGCGGATGCCTGTCGGATCGCGTAAAAGAATTTCCCCCATCAAATCTGACCCGCCCGCTGGCGGGTTTTTCTTCACTAGAAAGTCTCACATTATCATCCATACTCTTCTTGTCGGTGCGTTTAGCTGTCGCCTGTTTCTCGTTAACTTTCCTCAAGGAGTGTTTTATGGCTGGTTGGTTCGAACTAAGCAAAAGCAGTGACGGGCAGTTCAGATTTGTTCTGAAAGCAGGAAACGGAGAAATTATCCTCACCAGTGAGCTGTACACCACCAAATCCGCAGCAGAAAACGGCATTGCCTCCGTGCGTACCAATAGCCCGCACGACGAGCGCTATGAGAAAAAAACGGCGACCAACGGGAAATATCACTTCAACCTTAAGGCGGCAAACCACCAGGTGATCGGTTCAAGCCAGCTTTATGCTTCCGAGCAGACGCGGGAAAGTGGTATTGCCTCGGTGAAAAATAATGGCACCAGCCAGACGGTGAAAGATTTAACCTGACCCGCCAGACCCGCCGGGCAGGCTTTGCAGCCAACCGGCGCTTTACCTCCCTCCCCCGCAGCGCTACAATGCCCGCCCTTAAAGTAGGGGATCTCCCCTTACCGCTGCACCAGGTGCACGCGGATCTGACCTGTCATCAGAACGAGAACAAACATGTTTAAACCAGAACTCCTTTCCCCGGCGGGAACGCTGCAGAATATGCGTTACGCTTTCGCTTACGGTGCCGATGCGGTGTATGCGGGCCAGCCGCGTTACTCTCTGCGCGTGCGTAATAACGAATTCAACCACGAGAATTTACAGCTCGGCATCAACGAAGCGCATGCCCTGGGCAAAAAATTCTACGTGGTCGTGAACATCGCGCCGCACAACGCCAAGCTGAAAACGTTTATTCGCGATCTGAAGCCGGTTGTGGAAATGGGTCCTGATGCGCTGATTATGTCCGATCCCGGTTTAATCATGCTGGTACGTGAGAACTTCCCGGAAATGGATATCCATCTTTCCGTGCAGGCCAACGCCGTCAACTGGGCGACGGTCAAATTCTGGAAACAGATGGGCCTGACGCGTGTGATTCTGTCGCGCGAGCTGTCTCTTGAAGAGATCGAAGAGATCCGCACCCAGGTGCCGGAAATGGAACTCGAAATCTTCGTTCACGGCGCCCTGTGCATGGCCTACTCTGGCCGCTGCCTGCTCTCCGGCTACATCAACAAGCGCGACCCGAACCAGGGAACCTGCACCAACGCCTGCCGCTGGGAATATAACGTCCAGGAAGGGAAAGAAGATGATGTGGGCAACATCGTGCACAAGCATGAACCTATTCCGGTGAAAACCGTGGAGCCGACGCTGGGCGTGGGCGCACCAACCGACAGCGTGTTTATGATTGAAGAGGCCAAACGTCCGGGCGAATACATGACGGCGTTTGAAGACGAACACGGCACCTACATCATGAACTCCAAAGACCTGCGCGCGATTGCGCACGTCGAGCGTCTGACGCAGATGGGCGTGCACTCGCTGAAAATCGAAGGCCGCACCAAGTCTTACTACTACTGCGCCCGTACCGCCCAGGTGTACCGAAAAGCCATCGACGACGCCGCAGCGGGAAAACCGTTTGATACCAGCCTGCTGGAAACCCTGGAAGGCCTGGCCCATCGCGGCTACACCGAAGGCTTCCTGCGTCGTCATACTCATGACGATTATCAGAACTACGAGCACGGCTACTCCATCTCCGAGCGCCAGCAGTTTGTCGGCGACTTTACCGGCGCGCGCAAAGGCCCGCTGGCGGCAGTGGCAGTGAAGAACAAATTCACCAAAGGCGACAGCCTGGAGCTGATGACCCCGCAGGGCAATATCAACTTCACGCTGGAGCATCTGGAAAACGGCAAAGGCGAAGCAATCACCGTCGCCCCTGGGGATGGTCACACCGTGTGGCTGCCGGTACCGGAAGAGGTGGAGCTGGAATACGCGCTGCTGATGCGCAATTTTGCTGGCGAAAGCACCCGTAATCCGCACAGTAAATAGTCAACTGTCGGGATTTTTTCAGCATGGGATAATTCTTAGAATCGGATCACATACCGCTTCGTTCAATACGGGTATTATCCCCTGCGCTGAAAAACATAACCCATAAATGCTAGCTGTACCAGGAACCACCTCCTTAGCCTGCGTAATCTCCCTTACGCAGGCTTATTTTTTGCCCTTTCATCCTGTTCTTACCCGCTTTTTCCCTCGCTGGGATACACTCTTGTTAGTGCTAAAAAAGGGAGCAACGCTGAATGGCGACATATCCGGATAGTTTATTGATCCTCAACGGCAAAAGTGCAGGCAACGACCTTCTGCGCCAGGCGATTGCCGACCTGCGTGATACTGGCGCGAACATTCACGTTCGTGTGACCTGGGAAAAAGGCGATGCCGCGCGGTATATCGACGAAGCCTGTCGGCTTGGGGTGGCGACGGTGATCGCCGGGGGCGGCGATGGCACCATTAACGAAGTCGCGACGGCGCTGATTGAACACGATAGTGCTCAGCGCCCGGTAATGGGCATTTTACCGCTCGGTACCGCCAATGATTTCGCCACCAGCGCAGGCATTCCGGAGACGCTGGACAAGGCGCTCCAGCTGGCTATTGTCGGGAAACCGGCAGCGGTGGATATTGCCCAGGTGAATGATAAAACCTGTTTTATCAATATGGCGACGGGCGGATTTGGTACGCGCATTACCAGCGAAACGCCGGAAAAACTGAAAGCCGCCCTTGGCGGTGTGTCGTATCTGATTCACGGTCTGATGCGCATGGATATGCTCAAGCCCGATCGCTGCGAAATTAACGGAGAAAACTTCCACTGGCAGGGCGATGCGCTGGTGATCGGTATCGGAAACGGGCGTCAGGCGGGCGGCGGACAGCAGCTGTGTCCGGACGCGTTGATCAACGATGGGCTGTTACAGCTGCGTATCTTTACCAGCGATGGCATGCTGCCTGCCCTGTTCACCACACTGACCCGCCCGGAAGAGAGCCCGAATGTGCTCGACGGACAGTCCGCGTGGTTTGAAATTATCGCCCCACACGGCATGACCTTTAATCTCGACGGCGAGCCGCTCAGCGGGGAGCATTTCCGTATTTCCCTGCTTCCCGGTGCGCTGGAGTGCCGTTTGCCGCCGGATTGTGCGCTTCTGCGGTGACTGTTTTGCCAGGCGGCGCTTTCCTTGCACGAGCCTGCACACCCGTAGGCCCGCAAAGGCGCAGCTACCACCCGGCACCCACGCCACTCAATACGCCGCCACCTCGCGCGCCATCTCCCGGCTGTACTGCTGGCTGGCATTGACCAGCATCCGCGTATAGTCGGTTTTGGCGTTTCCGGCGACCAGTTCATCCACGCTCAGGGTCTCCAGGATCTTGCCGTACTGCATCACCGCCACTTTCTGGCACAGGTGCGCAATCACGCCCAGATCGTGCGTCACCATTAAATAGGTGAGATTCGATTCGCGCTGGAGTTCCGCCAGTAAATTCAGGATCTCCGCCTGCACTGACACGTCCAGCGCCGATGTCGGTTCATCCAGCAGCAACACCTGCGGCTCCAGAATCAGTGCTCTGGCGATGGCCACGCGCTGACGCTGCCCACCGGACAGCTGATGCGGATAGCGATCGCGAAACGCCTGGTTCAGCCCCACTTTATCCAGCAAACCGTGGATACGCCGGTCGCGATCCTGAATGCCGTGGATTTGCAGCGGCTCTTCCAGAATATCGCCAATAGTATGACGCGGATGCAGCGATCCGTACGGGTCCTGAAAGACCATCTGCACGCGACGGCATCGCTCAGCGTTAATCTTTCGCCCCAGCGGTTTCCCGGCGATGGCAAGTTCGCCGTCCCAGTGGGTGAACAGCCCGGCCAGACATTTCAGCACCGTGGTTTTGCCGGAACCCGACTCCCCCACCAGCCCGTAAATTTCCCCTTCGCCGACGTGAATATTCACATCGCTCAGCACCTGATTGCGCTTTTCACCCTCGCCAAAGGCCAGGTTGAGGTTGTTAATCTCGATCATCTCGGCTCCTTACTCCGTAAGCCAGCTGGCCTGACGCTGCAATACCGGCAGCACCGGACGGCGGTGGTTAAGTTCCGGCAGGGCACTGATTAACCCCTGGGTATAAGGATGCTGCGCTTTGTGCAGATCGCAGGCGGCGATGGATTCCACCACCCGACCGGCGTACATCACCAGCACCCGGTCACAGAAACTGCGCACCAGGTTGATATCGTGGCTGATAAAAATTAGCCCCAGTCCGCGGGATTTCACCAGATCGTCCAGCAATCCCAGCACCTGCAAACGCACAGAGACGTCCAGTGCGGAGGTCGGTTCATCGGCGATCACAAGCTCGGGATCGGTGATCAGCATCATGGCGATCATGATGCGTTGCCCTTGGCCGCCGGAAATTTCATGTGGATAGAGGTGATAGACCCGCTCCGGCTGGCGAATGCGCACCACGTCGAGCATCTCCAGCACTTTGGCTTTGGCCTCGGCTTTGCGCCCAGGATGGTGCGACAGCCAGGCTTCAGCAATCTGATCGCCCACGCAGACGACCGGATTGAGAGAGTATTTCGGGTCCTGCATGATCATTGAGATGCGCTTGCCGCGAATGCCGCGCATTTGCGCTTCGCTGACGCTGCGCAGATCGACATCACCAAACTGCATCCTGGTTGCGCTGATCCGCGCTTTTGCCGGGTGCAGGCGTAATAGCGCGCGCCCGACGGTGGATTTCCCGGAGCCGGACTCACCGACAATCGCCAGCTTTTCGCGTCCTAGCTGGAAGGAGACGCCGCGCACGGCATGGGTCACCGCGCCGCCGTTGATAAAATCGACGTGCAGATCGCGCACATCGAGCAGTGGAGCGTTATTCGCTGCGAGGATCGAGGATGTCACGTAGGCCATCTCCTAAGAAGTTGAACGCCAGGCTGTTGATCAGAATCGCCAGCCCCGGAATAGTCACTACCCACCAGCACTCCATCATGTAAGTGCGCCCGCTGGAGATCATCGCGCCCCACTCCGGCTCCGGCGGCTGCGCGCCCAGGCCGAGGAAGCCCAGACCGGCAGCGGTCAGGATGATCCCCGCCATGTTCATGGTGATACGGATAATCACCGACGGCAGACACAGCGGCACGATATGACGCCACAGCACGCGGACGGGGGACGCGCCCTGCAGGCGTACCGCCGAGATAAAATCGGCCTGACGCAGAGAGAGCGTTTCCGCACGCGCCAGGCGCGCTATCGGCGGCCAGGCGGTAAGCGTAATGGCAATCACCACGTGCTCCAGCCCCGGACCGAGCGCCGCCACGAACGCCAGCGCCAGCACCAGGCTCGGGAACGAGATAAAGATATCCGTCACCCGCATCAGCACCGCATCCACTTTGCCACCGAAATACCCGGCGGTGACGCCCAGCAGCAAACCGAGCGGCCCGACGGTGACCGACACCAGCAGCACGATATAGAGCGTGATGCGCGAGCCGTACACCAGGCGGCTGAAAATATCGCGGCCAAACTCGTCGGTGCCGAACCAGTGCTGCGCATTCGGCGCGACCAGCGCATTGTTGAGGTCCTGCACCAGCGGGTTGTAGGGCGCAATCAGCGGCGCAAAGGCGGCCACGATCAGCAGTAGCAGAACAATTCCGCCGCCGATGGCGGTCAGCGGATTGCGCGCCATTTTGCCGACAAAACCGCCCGCCCGGTTCAGGGTGCGTTTAATACGCTGGCGGCTTTCGCTGTTGCGCGCCCCCAGCGGCGAATCCAGAGAAACGGTCATGATTTCGTCCTCGGGTCGAAGAGTTGATACAGCATGTCGGAGAGCAGGTTGAGCATCACGAAGATCAGCCCCACCAGCAGCACACAGCCCATCACCGCATTCATGTCGCCGAGCAGCAGGCTGCCGGTGAGATAGGAGCCAAAGCCCGGCCAGGAGAAGACGGTTTCAATCAGCACCGCCCCTTCCAGCAGCGAGCCATAGGCCAGCGCCACGACGGTTAACAGCTGCACGAGGATATTGCGAAACGCGTGATTCCAGATCACCTGACGCTCGGTTAAGCCTTTCACCCGCGCGGTGATGATGAACTCCTGGGAGAGCTGCGCCAGCATAAAGCTGCGCGTCATGCGGCTGATATAGGCCAGCGAATGGAAGCCCAGTAACGACGCGGGCAGGACCAGGTGGTTGATCGCATTCCAGAACACGGCGCTGTTTCCGGCCAGCAGCGCATCGATGGTCATAAGCCCGGTCCGACGCGGCACAATACCGTCCAGCCCTAAATCGAGCCGTCCCGCGCCGCCCACCCAGCCGAGCCAGGCGTAGAACAGCAGCAGCCCCATCATCCCGACCCAAAAGATCGGCGTGGAGTAGCCCGCAAGGCTGATAATGCGCACCACGTAATCGGAAAGACTGTTGCGACGCGCCGCCGCCAGCACGCCAAGCGGAATGCCTAACCCCGCGCCGACGATAATCGCCATCGTCGCCAGCTCCAGCGTTGCCGGGAAGACGCGCAGAATATCGTCTGTGACCGGTTTACCCGTCAGCAGCGCGTTACCCAGATCGCCGTGCAGCAGGTTGTTCAGATAGATGCCAAACTGCGTCAGCAACGACTGGTCAAAACCCAACTGGTGATACACCTGCTGATAGGTGCTGTGGTCGGCATCCGGGCCGACAATCGCCAGCACCGGATCGACCGGCATCACGCGGCCAATAAAGAACGTCAGCAGCAGCAGGCCAAACAGCGTCACCAGCACCTGCGTCAGTCGCTTTGAGAAACGGCGGGTCCGGGAGCCGGGAGAGAGGATCGCGACGCTCATTTTTCACCTCCGGTTTTGTAGACTTCACGCAGGAAAGTGGTGGCCGACGGGTGCGACTGGAAGTTTTTCACTTCATTACGCACGACAACGGAATCCACCATCTGCGACAGCGGGACCATCGCCGGAATGAGTTCGTCGTAGCGCACCTGGATTTGCTGATAATCCGCCACTTGCTTCTGCGGATCGCGCTCCAGCAGCGCTTTGTCGATCATCTCGTTCAGCGGCTTGTCGTAGAAACTGGTGCGCCAGCCCTGGAAGTTGGTGAGCCGCGCTTCGTCACTGTTGTCCGGGTTATAGACCAGCGCACGCAGGCTGGAGTGCGGGTGCGGTTCGACGCCGCTCCCGCCGCGCCCGACCAGCATGTCGAACTTACGCTCGCGCATGGCGCCGTAGATCTGATTGCCGGTACCGGTGATGATTTTGGCGTTGATTCCCGCCTGCATCAGCGTCGACTGCACCGCGATGGCAATATTGAGGAACGGCTGATCCGCCAGCACGCGCAGGGTGGTGTCGAAACCCTCCGGATAGCCCGCCTCTGCCAGCAGCTTTTTGGCGCGCGGAATATCCAGCCGGTAGCCCGGATCAGGGAGCGTCGACGGCATACCGGCTTTGATTGGGCGCTGATGCAGCACACCGTAGCCCGGCATCAGGGCTTTGTTGATGCCCTGATAATCAATCAGATAGCGCACCGCTTCGCGCACTTTCGGGTTGGCGAAGTGCGCCTCTTTCATGCTCATCGCCACGTAATAGACCGTCCCCTTCTGCACGGCTTCAACCGTAAGCTGGGGGTCTTTGCGCAGGGCGTTGATATCCGATACCGCCATGTTACTGGCAATATCCAGATCGCCTTTCTCAATCATCAGGCGCAGGGTTTGTGATTCCTGGAAGTGGCGCAGCACGACGCGGTTCATTTTCGGTTCATCGCGCCAGTAGTGCGGGTTGCGCTGCATGCGCAGCACATCTTTCGCCTGCCAGGTTTCCAGCATAAACGGGCCAGAACCGGCCTCGTTGGTGGTCAGCCAGCGGTTACCCCAGTCGTTATTCACCTCATGGGACTGCACCGTTTTGCTGTCGAGCACGCCCAGATTGCCGAGCGCCCCGAGAGAGTAAATCACCAGCTGCGGATCGTTAGGCTTAGGCAGCACGATCTGCACGGTGTAGTCGTCGGTCGCGCGGATTTGCTGGTCGATGTTTTTCTTCGAAAAGCCGTAGGATTTCCAGACGGACGCCTGCGCCAGATTGAGGTGCAGCAGACGGCGCATCGACCACACCACATCCTGCGCCGTGAGCGGGTTGCCCGAGTGGAATTTGACGTTATCGCGCAGATGGAAAGTCAGGGTTTTGCCGTCTGGCGCAATATCCCAGGATTTCGCCAGCGCGGGCCTGACGTGTGTGAGTTCGTTCGGATCCAGCTCCACCAGCGAATCGTAGAGATTCACCACGATGCCAACCACTTCGTTGCCGGTCATCGCCGCCGGGTCGAGGGTCAGCAGGTTGTTCATGTTCATGCCGATGATGAGCTGGTCGGGCGGCGTTTTCGCGTACGCCGCACCGCTCCCCATCATCAGCGAGAGCGCGAGTACACACGCTCTGCACAGCGGAGTTTGTTTCATGTATATATCGCCTGTAGGGTACGTTTTTATGTGTCAGTCGTGGCTGACGATATTGGCTTCGATATACGCAAAATTAATGTCTTCGCCGAGTCCAGGGCGATTCGGCAGGCTGACCATGCCATGTTCATCCATCGGGTCGACCAGGCTGTGGAGATACGCCGCCGGTTGGTCGTAATCAAGGAACGGGTGCAGCAGGCCGCGCTCATACCAGCGGCAGTTTTTAATGGCGCCAATCACCGCGAGGCTTGCCGCGCCGTTACCGTGTATTTCACAGTCCATGCCGAAGGACTCCGCAAGGTTCGCCACTTTCAGCGTCGGTGAGATCCCGCCCACGCCGTTAGCGCCCGCGCGCAGAATGTCGCACGCCCCCGCTTTCACCCAGTCGGCGCGGCTGTGGTGTTTTCCGCCCAGGCTTTCCGGGCCGATAATCGGGATCGACAGGTTTTCCGCAAGCCAGGCGTAGGAGGCCATGCTCTCCTCTTCCATCGGCTCTTCGAACCAGGCGAAGTTGAGTTTTTCCAGTTCTTTGCCGATGTACAACGCTTCAGTACGGCTGTACCAGTGATAGCCGTCGATCATCAGATCGATATCCGGCCCGACCGCTTCACGCACGGCGGCGCAGGCTTTGACGTCCATTTTCGGGTTCGGCGCAAACGAGACGGGCGGCATCCAGGTGTGAAGTTTGATGGCTTTGTATCCGCGCGCCACCAGGGTTTCAGCGAAGCTCGCGTACTCATCCGGCGTCGACAGGCCGCCTGGCAGATCGTCGCCACACATGGTACTGCCGTAGGCCGGAACTTTATCGCGATAGCCGCCAAGCAGTTTCCAGACCGGCATATTCAGTTTGCGGCCAATCAGATCCCACAGCGCCTGCTCGACGAACCCAAGCGCGCGCTCGGTGAGCTGGTGCGCGCTTCCACGCTGCCAGTGCGCCAGCTCCTGCCAGATTTTCTCGCGATTGAACGCATCCTGGCCGACCAGCACTTTGCGAAAGAAGGTATTGACCACAAAGGGGCGCACCACTTCCGGCGGCGCGAAAGAGTACCCTTTGGTGCCATCGTCTGCCGTGATCGAGAGCATCGCCATTTTGGCCATACTTTCCGGGCCAGGGTGCGAGTGCCCGGCGCTGTCGGAGACCCGGCGCGTCGGGTACTGGAAGACGGTGACGTTTACAGATTCAATTTTCATTATCAGTCCTTAAAACAACAGAGGTTCAGCGACTTCGTAATTTGAAAAGCTGTTTCGAAAGTAACTTTAAGCGCAAAATTCGTCCGCTGCCTTAGACAAATTCCGCTAAGCATCGACCATTTATTGGGCATATGCACGGTGAGGAGTGACAGTTTTCACAAAAGAGAGGGGAAATGTGAAGTTGATCGGGATAAGGGTTTGGCTGAAATGAAACGGGGTTTTGGGTTATCTCTTTTCCCATAGAAATGAGAGGGAAATTAGCGGCTCTGATAAATCCCCTCTCCGTTCGGAGAAGGGATTGCAGTAAACCTACGCGATAGTGACTTTGGTATCCAGATACACGTCCTGCACCGCGTTGATCAGCTTAACGCCTTCGGTCATCGATTTTTTAAACGCCTTACGGCCCAGAATCAGGCCCATACCGCCCGCGCGTTTATTGATCACCGCCGTGCGCACCGCATCGGTCAGATCCGTTTCGCCGCCTGCCGCACCGCCGGAGTTAATCAGCCCCGCGCGGCCCATGTAGCAGTTGGCGAGCTGGTAGCGCACCAGATCAATCGGGTTCTCGCTGGTCAGTTTGCTGTAGACACGGTCGTCGGTGTAACCAAAGTTTACCGCCTTATAGCCGCCGTTATTTTCGGCCATTTTCTGCTTCACGATATCCGCGCCAATGGTCGCCGCCAGATGGTTCGCCTGGCCGGTGAGATCCGCAGAAACGTGGTAATCCACGCCATCTTTCTTAAAGGCGTTGTTACGCAGATAGGCCCACAGCACCGTGACCATCCCCAGCTCGTGGGCACGCTCGAACGCCGCAGAGATCTCCTCAATCTGACGACGGGACTGTTCGGAGCCGAAGTAAATCGTCGCCCCTACCGCCACCGCGCCCATGTTAAACGCCTGCTCGACGCTGGCGTACAGTGTCTGGTCGTATTCGGTTGGGTAGCTCAGGGTTTCGTTATGGTTCAGTTTTACGAGGAAGGGAATGCGGTGCGCGTAGCGGCGCGACACGGAGGCCAGCACGCCGTAAGTTGACGCCACGCAGTTACAGCCGGCTTCAATCGCCAGCTCAACAATATTCTTCGGATCAAAATAGAGCGGATTGGCGGCAAAAGACGCTCCCGCAGAGTGCTCGACGCCCTGATCAACGGGCAGAATGGACAGATAGCCTGTTCCGGCGAGGCGCCCGGTGTTGTAAAGCGTCTGCATGTTTCGCAGAACCGCAGGCGGGCGATTGTTATCAATCATCACCCGATCAACGTAGTCGTGGCCCGGCAGGTAGAGCTGATCGGCTGGAATAGTCATACAACGATGCTGTAAAAGGCTGTCGGCGTCTTTGCCAAGCAGCTGCGCAATATCAGTCATAGCGATGCTCCCGTAAGTTCCGACATCGTGTCGGAGCGTGATATCCATACCCACATTTTTGTGAGCAGACTAAGCCTGGACCCGTCTTAGCCTATTTTCCAGCCTGAGTCATTTTTTTCAGCACAATCTGCTGGCTCGTTTCGTGTACAACAAAACTGTTACATTGATCAAACATTCACCGCAAAGGTATTTAAAAGGTATTATTGAGTGGTATGTTAAAGGCGTACCCTCTCTGACATGCAGGATTAAACAATGAAAACGAAAGTCCAACTGTCATTCATGATGTTTGTTGAATGGTTTATCTGGGGCGCGTGGTTTGTGCCGCTGTGGCTGTGGCTGAGTAAAAGCGGCTTTACCGCCGGGGAAATTGGCTGGTCGTATGCCTGTACCGCTATCGCCGCGATCCTCTCGCCGATCCTCGTTGGCTCGCTGACAGACCGCTTCTTTGCCGCGCAAAAAGTGCTGGCGGTGCTGATGTTTGCCGGGGCAATTCTGATGTACTTTGCCGCTCAGCAAACGCAGTTCAGCGCCTTCTTCCCGTTGCTGCTGCTCTACTCTCTGACCTACATGCCGACCATCGCCCTGACCAACAGCATTGCCTTTGCGAACGTCGACGACGTGGAGGCCGATTTTCCGCGCATCCGCGTGATGGGGACGATTGGCTGGATCGCCTCGGGCCTGGCCTGCGGATTCCTGCCGCAAATGCTCGGCTACAACGATATTTCTGACACCAATATTCCCCTGCTGATGACGGCGGCCAGCTCTGCGCTACTGGGTGTGTTTGCCCTGTTCCTGCCGAATACACCGCCGAAGAGCACCGGCAAGCTGGATATCAAAGTGATGCTGGGGCTGGATGCGCTCATTTTACTGCGCGATAAAAACTTCCTCGTGTTCTTCTTCTGCTCGTTCCTGTTCGCGATGCCGCTGGCGTTCTACTACATCTTTGCGAACGGTTATCTCACGGAAGTAGGCATGAAAAACGCCACCGGCTGGATGACCCTAGGCCAGTTCTCTGAAATCTTCTTTATGCTGGCGCTGCCTTTCTTCACCAAGCGCTTTGGTATTAAAAAGGTCCTGCTGCTGGGCCTGATCACCGCCGCCATCCGCTACGGCTTCTTTGTCTTCGGTGGCGCAGACCAGTACTTCACCTATGCCCTGCTGTTCCTGGGCATTTTGCTCCACGGCGTAAGCTACGACTTCTATTACGTCACCGCGTATATCTACGTGGACAAAAAAGCGCCTGTGCATATGCGTACCGCAGCGCAAGGGCTGATCACACTCTGCTGCCAGGGCTTTGGCAGCCTGCTGGGCTACCGTCTGGGCGGCGTGATGATGGAAAAAATGTTTGCCTATAAAGAGCCTGTGAACGGGTTGACCTTCAACTGGGCCGGAATGTGGGCGTTCGGCGGCATTATGATCGCCGTTATCGCCGTGCTGTTTATGCTGTTTTTCCGCGAATCGGATAAAGAGATCACCGCCATTGAGGTGGATGATGCCGATACTGCGCTGACACGAGGGGAAGTAAAATGAAAGCAGAACGTATTCTCGGTGCCCTGTACGGGCAGATGTTGGGGGATGCGATGGGCATGCCGTCAGAGCTGTGGCCAAGAAGCCGCGTGAAGGCCCATTTTGGCTGGATCGACCGCTTTTTGCCCGGCCCGGTAGAGAATAATGCCGCCTGTTATTTTGGCCGGGCGGAGTTTACGGATGATACCTCCATGGCCCTGAGCCTGGCGGATGCCATTATCGAATGCGACGGGCAGATTGATCCCGACGCCATCGGCAGGCATATCCTGCTGTGGGCCGAAGAGTTTGATGCTTTTAATAAGAACGTGCTCGGCCCAACGTCAAAAATTGCCCTGAACGCCATCCGCAGCGGTAAACCGGTGAGCGAGCTGGAAAATAATGGCGTCACCAACGGCGCGGCGATGCGCGCCTCACCGCTCGGCTGCCTGCTCCCGGCCACTCGCCTTGAGCATTTTGTTGAGCAGGTGGCGCTCGCTTCAAGTCCGACGCACAAATCGGATCTGGCGATTGCCGGTGCGGTAGTGATCGCCTGGGCAATCTCCCGCGCCATTGACGGGGAAAGCTGGCAGAACATCGTCGACGCCCTGCCCGGCATCGCGCGTTATGCCCAGGAGTCCAGATCCACCACGTTCAGCGCTTCTCTGGCTGCGCGTCTGGAGCTGGCCCTTAAAACCGTGCGCGAGGCCAACGGCATCGACTCCGCCAGCGAGCAGATTTACCAGCTCGTCGGCGCAGGCACCAGCACCATTGAGTCCGTTCCGGCGGCGATTGCGATGGTGGAATTGGCCGGGACAGACCCGAACCGCTGCGCAATTTTATGCGCGAATCTCGGCGGGGATACGGACACTATCGGTGCGATGGCGACCGCGATTTGCGGCGCGCTGCACGGCGTGCAGGCGATTGATCCGGCCCTGAAAGCCGAGCTGGATGCGGTGAATCAGCTGGACTTTGGCTACTACTGCGAGCATCTGCTGCACTATCGGGAAGAAAGAGAGGGCGCATGAGAACCAAACTTTCTCACCAGCTTGAAACCTTAACGGCCCAGCGTCCGGTAACGGTACTGGGTGCGGCGGTCATCGACGTGATCGCCGATGCCTACGCCCTGCCCTGGCGCGGGTGTGATATCGAATTAAAACAGCAGGGCGTGAACATTGGCGGCTGTGCGCTGAACATCGCTATCGCCCTGAAACGCCTCGGGATCACGGCGCAAAACGCGCTGCCGGTCGGGCACGGCGTGTGGGCCGATATCATTCGTAACGCCATGACAAAGCAGGATCTGCACAGCGCGGTGGAAGCCGAAAGCGGTGATAACGGCTGGTGCCTGGCGCTGGTGGAGCCGGACGGCGAGCGCACATTTATGTCTTTCAGCGGCGTGGAAAACCAGTGGCAGCAGAGCTGGCTGGACGCGCTTGTGGTGCCGCCTCACAGCCTGGTATCGCTCTCAGGCTACCAGCTGGCCTCGCCGTGCGGAGACCTGCTGACGCACTGGCTGGAAGGGCTTAGAGACGTAACGGCGTTTATCGATTTTGGGCCACGCATCGCAGATATTCCTGATGCATTGATGGCACGTATCATGGCATGCAAACCGATTGTGTCGCTGAATCGCCAGGAAGCCGTTATTGCGGCGGAGCGTCTTGATGTGCCCGTGGAAGCGCTCGGCAAGGCGTGGCAGGCGCATTACGGCTGCCCGCTGATTGTGCGGCACGATAAAGACGGCGCAGAGTATTACGACGGTGAAAATGCCGGGCATGTTCCGGCATTTCCCGCCACGGTGGTGGATACCATTGGTGCAGGCGACAGCCACGCAGGTGGAACGCTGGCCGGGCTGGCGGCGGGCTGGGCGCTGCCAGATGCGGTATTACTCGGTAATGCGGTAGCCGCGTGGGTAGTCAGCCATCGCGGCGGCGACTGTGCGCCGACGCGCGAGGAACTACTCCTCGCACACAAAGACGTATAAATCGCTACGGCAGTAGCTAATACTGTACTCAATCGGCCGGTCTTGCTGGTCAAGCGCGACTTGCTTGATCACCAGCACCGGTATTTTTTCGTCCATTTTGATGTGCATCTGGAATTCGCTGTCCGGCATCCGGGCGCTGACGCGCGAGCGGGTACGCTGCGGGAAAATGTTCTGGCTGCGGAAATAGTCGTACAGAGAAATACCGATGGCATCGGGGTCGTGGATCAGCCCAACCGGCACCCAGGACTCTTCAATCGACACGGCGTCGTCGTCGACGTAACGAATGCGTTTGAGCATAAACACATCGCTTTGCGGTGCGATTGATAGCTCCGACGCCACTTCATCCGGGCATTTGACGATCCGTTTGTTCACCCACAGAGTGTCAGGCTTTTTGCCGCGCAGGACCACCTGCTGAGAAAACCCGCGCGCCTCCTTGAGGGAATACTCAAAGATGTTATTAATCTGCGTGCCATAGCCCTGAGATCGCGTCACCACGCCCTCCTCTTCCAGCGCCTGCAACGCTTTGCGCACGGTAATGCGCGACACCCCGGTCAACTGGCTCAGATCGCGCTCGCCCGGCAAAATGTTGCCATGCTCCAGCATTCCGCTGCGCACGGCGTTTTTTACCGTCTCGGCGAATCTCAGATAAAGCGGGGTATTATCTACCGCCGCAAACCGTTCATTCAGTTGAGCAATTAACCGGGTATGCGCTTGTTCCATCTCTGTTTTCCTGGCAGAAAGTCCTTATTCAGTATACTCCTTCAGCGCTTTACCACCATGCATGAAAATGGTGAACCGGGCCAATGCCGTGACCGACTTCCAGAGTATCGGCTTTGGCGAGCGCCAGTGAGAGCCAGGCTTTGGCATCCTGCACCGTATCGGCCCAGTTTTCATGGCGCGGGCGCAGCGCCGCCAGTGCCGCCGACAGGGTGCAGCCGGTGCCGTGGGTGTTTTTGGTGATGACGCGCGGGGCGGTAAATCGCTGCGCACCGTCGCGGGTAAAGAGCCAGTCCGGGCTTTCGGCATCGTCCAGATGACCGCCCTTCATCAGCACCGCTTCACAGCCCAGCGCCAGTAATGCACGGCCCTGCTCTTTCATCTCCTGTTCGCTGCGGGCGTGCGGCGCATCGAGCAGCGCCGCCGCTTCCGGCAGATTCGGCGTGATGAGCGAAACCTGCGGCAACAGCTTTTTACGCAGGGTTTCAACGGCAGACGTTGAAAGCAGCGGATCGCCGCTTTTTGCCAGCATCACCGTATCAAGCACCACGTTTTGCACCTGATAACGCTTCAGCCGCTCGGCCACCGCTTCAACGATATCGGTTTCGGCCAGCATGCCGATTTTGGTGGTATCAATGCGTACGTCGCTGAACACGGAATCGAGCTGAGCCGCGACAAAATCTGGCTCAATGCGATAGACCGACTGCACGCCACGGGTATTTTGCGCCACCAGCGCGGTGATGACCGAACAGCCATAAGCCCCGAGAGCGGAGAACGTTTTGAGATCGGCCTGAATACCCGCGCCGCCGCTCGGATCGGTGCCTGCGATAGTTAATGCGTTGATGCGTTTCATGCCTGCGCCTCCAGATTCCAGAGGGCGTCGATAAAGGCGCTGGCAAAACTGCCCGGCCCGGCGCTGTGTGCGGCGGCTACGCCTCCCGCGCGCTTCATCCATCCACAGGCGGCAGCCACATTATCCAGCCGATCGCCCGGCAGCGAGCAGCTTGCCGCAACCACCGCCGACAGGGCACAGCCGGTGCCGACCACGCGTGTCATCATCGGATCGCCGCCAGCGATGGTTTTCGTTCGCTGCCCGTCGGTGACGTAATCCACCTCCCCCGTGACCGCAACAATGGCGTTGGTCTGGCGTGCCAGTGCCTGGGCTGCGGACAACGCGCTGGCAGCGGTATCGGTGGTGTCTACCCCGCGACCACCCGCGCTCATGCCGGCAAGGGCAAGGATTTCTGAGGCATTCCCACGGATGGCGGCGGGTTTCAGAGTGAGAATTTGCTGGCAAAAGCGGGTGCGAAACGCCAGCGCACCGACCGCCACCGGATCGAGCGTCCAGGGCTTGCCTGCGGCAACCGCACGTTCAATTGCCCGGCGCATGGCCTGCGCGCGCGGCGAGGTGAGCGTACCGACATTGATTAACAGCGCATCGGCTATCCCGGCAAACTGCTCCGCCTCTTCGGCTTCGATAACCATCGCCGGAGAGGCCCCGAGGGCCAGTAAAACGTTCGCGGTAAAGGCCTGCACTACATCGTTAGTCATGCAGTGAGTAAGCGGAGAACGGGTACGGAAGTGGTGTAAGACGTGTAAATCGAGCAGGTCAGGCTGCATGGTTTCGCTCCTGCCTTGCGTCAAGAAGCGATAGCCGTGAGGGGCATCTGACTTCCCTACGCTGGCATTATCCAGATCAGGTGGTACGGGTATTTCTCAGCCTTCACAAAGAAGGGCACCCCGAGTCAACTTACTGAGCAGTTCAGTAATTTTAGCAGGGTAGAGCAAGCCATCGCCTCAGGCAAGCCTTCGCGAGCCGATTTCTGTCGCGCGTCAGGCCAAAAATATTAAAAAAATAGCCTCAACATTCATTTACTGTGTATACATTTAATCTCTTTGATTATTCAGATTTAATGTTTTTAACTCTCCGCTTCTCTTCGAACTACCACCTCGCAAACCAGGGTAACAATACAAATAAAAACAACGCTTTATGCAAAATTAATGTTTACTTTCAGCAACTTAGATATATGCACTGCACGTGATCTGCGTCAAAGTTCACGCGCGTCAGTTAGACGATAGTTCAGCCCAGTTAATAAGATTGTGACCATCGAAGAAATACACCCTCTGGAGCAGACTTACTCGACTCGATTTTTCGCGTCGGTTTTTAGCTGCGTTATATCTAAGAATTTTTGCATTTATTGTTGAGATTGAGACCGTGAAATTAATGCTTACTCGTAAAACCCCTGTCGCTGTATTTACGTTGACGCTGATCTGCGCCGGAAGTGTATTTGCTGCACCAATAGATTATTCTCAAGCGTGGGGACATACCGTTGAAACCGCTAACCAGGGGGCTATTGATCTTCTGAACGAGCATCAGGACCAGATCACCCAAAATAAAGTCGATAGCGAACAGGCAATTCAGGGACTGAATACGCGTATCAGTAGTGTAGATGACGATCTGAATAGCACTAAAGATGCGGTACTTGTGGTCAACTATGATCTCCAGCAGACGCGAACAGATTTAAACACGCAAATTGATAATACGAATAATGCGGTCACTCAGCAGAAAATCGACATCGATAATGCGCTTCAGCAGACAAACACGAACATCACTAACCAGATTACGACGGTAACAAATACCACCACGCAGCAAACAACCAATATTGAAAAAGATCTTCAGCAGACTAAGCAGGATGTGAATCAGCAGATTTCGACGGTGAAGAACGCCAGCACGCAGCAGTCGGCCAGCCTGAATAAAGATCTTCAGCAGACTAAACAGGATGTGAATCAGCAGATTAACCATCTGCAGAGTGCCGCTGCCCAGCAGTCGGCGAGCGTCGAGAAAGACCTGCAAGACGCGAAACAGTCGTTTGCTCAACAGCAGTCCGCCAGCAATAGTCAGTTCAAAAACCTGAAAGATGAAGTGGACGATAACAAGAAAGAATCCCGCAGCGGGGCGGCATCTGCCATCGCTATTGCATCGATGCCTCAGGTGCAGGTGGGCCAGCAGGTGATGTTTTCCGCAGGCGTCGGGACATTCAAAAATGAGCAGGCGCTGAGCGTGGGCGCATCATTCCATGCAGGCGACGCAACGGTGATTAAAGCGGGTGTCAGTGATTCTACCAACAACGATTTCGCGATGGGCGCGGGTATCGGAATTGGCTTCTGATAAATCTGCTCATCGTTATTAAAGAGTGATTTTGTACCTGTTGATGATAGCCATCATGATAAAAATAATAATATTTTCAGCTGTGCTTTATATTTTATTAATACTGACCGGATTTTGGCTCGGGACGATGTACAGAGATTATTTCTCCTGTCGCGATCTCATCTCATCTTTAAATTGTATCCAATGTGTTAGAGGTTATTAAATGAAGAAATTAATGATGGTCGCCATTGCTGTCTCTGCGCTTTCGGCCTGTTCCTCTCCGGCTGAGCGTATGGCGAAGTGTGAAGCGCAAGGCGTCAGCCGCGATACCTGTTATTTAGCGGAGCAAAACCGCACCACGACGATGAACGCCGTGGCCGAAAAACAGGCGCTTGAAAATGCCGCCAACGCCGTGCAGCACGGTCAGAGCGCCAAAGTGCATGACCCGCTGCGTGAAGCCTCGTTCACGGCAAACGGGATCAAAGCCAGCGTCAGCAACGGCTTTTTCACCGCCAAAATCAACGGTAAGCAGGCGACGATAAAGCGTTTTAATGCGAATAGTTATGAGATTAAAGGCGCGGGTTACGTACTCTCCATCACCCTTGATGAAGACGGTATTACCGATGCGTCATGGAATAAAACCCATGGCCGCGATCATGGCTTATTGCAGTTCACGCAGAAGTAATGTTAAGGCGGCTAACGTGCCGCCTTTTTTGTATTGCGCGGGGTGAGGGCTTTTCGCGTCGAAGCGGCAGATTTTTGTTATCAAAAACATCGGGTTATTGAACGCTCTTTAACCCCCCTCTTTTGTAACAAAACAGTAAACAAATTAACCATTGAGCCACGCGCCAAAAGGCTCTATATTGGCCGCGTTTTTTACTCGCCCTATCCTTTACTAACTATTTATTCAATCGAGGCGCATAAGGCTGCCCCGGTTGTGGGAGTGATATGATGACGGATAAAGTCCGTATTGACACCGCAGATGCCCGCAAAAGCAACGAAACCTATCTGGCCCGTCAGGCCGAGTTTGAATCGAACGTCAGGAGTTATCCTCGCAAACTGCCTTTAGCGATCGCTAAAGCAGATGGCGTGTGGATTACCGATGCAGATAATAAAGAATACCTTGACTGTCTTGCCGGCGCTGGCACCCTCGCGCTTGGCCATAACCATCCTGATGTGCTGAAAAGCATCCAAAATGTCATTACCAGCGGCTTGCCGTTACATACCCTCGATCTGACAACACCGTTGAAAGACGAGTTCTCTGAGTATCTGCTCTCCCTGCTGCCAGGCCAGGGCAAAGAATATTGCCTGCAGTTCACCGGCCCATCCGGTGCCGATGCGGTAGAAGCCGCGCTGAAACTGGCGAAAAAAGTCACCGGTCGCAGCAGCATTATCAGCTTCTCCGGCGGCTATCACGGGATGACCCACGGCGCGCTCTCTGTGACAGGTAACCTGTCGCCGAAAGAAGCGGTCGATAACATGATGCCAGAAGTGCAGTTCATGCCTTACCCACACCAGTACCGCTGCCCGCTGGGTATCGGCGGTGACGCGGGCGTGAAAGCGCTGACCTACTACTTTGATAACCTGATCAACGACGTCGAAAGCGGCGTGCGTAAACCTGCAGCCGTGATTCTGGAAGCGGTTCAGGGCGAAGGCGGCGTGAACCCGGCTCCGGCTGAGTGGCTGCAGCGCATTCGTAAAGTGACTCAGGAACACGGCATTCTGCTGATCCTCGACGAAGTTCAGGCTGGCTTCTGCCGTACCGGCAAGCAGTTTGCCTTCGAACACGCGGGTATCGAGCCAGACATCATCGTGATGTCTAAAGCTGTCGGCGGTGGTCTGCCACTGGCTGTTCTCGGCATTAAAAAGCAGTTTGATGCCTGGGCACCAGGTCATCACACCGGCACCTTCCGTGGCAACCAGCTGGCGATGGCAACCGGCCTGACCACGCTGAAAATTCTGAAAGATCAGAATATCGCTGACAAAGTGGCCGCTCAGGGCGAATGGCTGAAAGGCCAGCTGGTTGAGCTGCAGCAGCGTTATCCGGTGATCGGCCACGTGCGCGGTCTGGGCCTGATGATCGGTATCGAGATCGTGAAACCGAACGAAGCGGCAGATCACATGGGCTGTTTCCCAGGCGACGGCGATCTCTCTGCCCTGATCCAGAAGAAATGCTTCGAAGCAGGCCTGATTCTGGAGCGCGGTGGTCGTAACGGCGTGGTTCTGCGTCTGCTGCCATCCCTGCTGATTAGCGATCAGGAACTGAAAGTCTTCCTGGATAAATTCGAGCAGGCGCTGCTTGCTGCGGGCGTTCGCCCGGTCTAACGGAGTTAGGAAAAAGATGTCTGAGTCAAACCCAATTCTGTCGTCGTCGGCGCAAAGCATCGAGGCCTATCAGCAGGCCATCGAGCAAAGCTCTCAGGCGGTGATGCAGTGGCTGCAGCAGTCTGAGATGTATCAGGGGAAAACCGTCGCCGAGCTGCGCGAGAATATCTCCCTGAACTTCGGTCAGAAAGGCCTCGGCAACGAAGCGGCGATTGCCCGCGCGGTCGAGTACTTCCTGAAAGACAGCCTGTCGGTTCACCACCCGCAGTGTGTGGCGCACCTGCACTGCCCGAGCCTGGTTGTGAGCCAGGCGGCGGAAGTGCTGATCAACGCCACCAACCAGAGCATGGACTCCTGGGATCAAAGCCCGTCAGCAACCATCATTGAGATGAAGCTGATCGACTGGCTGCGTACCCGCGTGGGTTATCAGGCCGGGGATGCGGGCGTGTTCACCAGCGGTGGCACCCAGAGCAATCTGATGGGCCTGATGCTGGCACGTGACGCGTTCTTCGCGCGTCAGGGCCACTCCATCCAGCAGGATGGTCTGATCGGTGATCTGCGTAAGATCCGCGTACTCTGTTCTGAAAACGCGCACTTCTCCGTGCAGAAGAACATGGCGCTGCTCGGTCTGGGCTACCAGTCGGTCATTCAGGTGAAAACCGACGAGTGCTCACGCATGGATCTGAACGATCTGGCGGCGAAAATTGCCCAGTGCAATGCCAACGGTGAGCAGATTCTGGCGATCGTTGCCACCGCCGGGACCACCGACGCGGGTGCGATCGATCCGCTGCGCGCTATCGCAGAGATGGCCGCAGAGCAGCAGATTTGGGTGCACGTGGATGCGGCCTGGGGCGGCGCACTGCTGATGTCCGATAAGTATCGCGACTACCTGGACGGCATCGAACTGGTGGATTCCATCACCCTGGACTTCCACAAGCAGTTCTTCCAGACCATCAGCTGCGGCGCATTCCTGCTGAAAGAAGCGCGCCATTACGAGCTGATGCGCTACCAGGCGGCCTACCTGAACTCTGAGTTTGACGAAGAAGCGGGCGTGCCGAATCTGGTCTCCAAATCACTGCAGACTACGCGCCGTTTCGACGCGCTGAAGCTGTGGATGAGCCTGGAAGCACTGGGTCAGGAGCAATATGCGGCCATTATCGATCACGGTGTGACGCTGGCGCAGGACGTTGCCGCGTACGTGAAAGATCAGGCGGTGCTGGAGCTGGTAATGCAGCCTCAGCTGGCGAGCGTGCTGTTCCGCTTCCACCCTGAGCAGGCGCTGAACGATGCGGATATCGCGCTGCTGAACCAGAAAATTGGTGACGCCCTGCTCGACTCTGGCCGTGCAAACGTCGGCGTGACCGAGCACAACGGCGTGACTTGCCTGAAACTGACGCTGCTGAACCCAACGGTGACGCTGGACGACGTGAAAGTCCTGCTGTCGCTGGTTGAACGCACCGCGTACGAGATTCTGGCGAAGTAAGTCCTTGCTCCCCGCACCCTCTGGTGCGGGGACAATTTTGCTATTCCGCTTTTTCCTTTGCCACTGCGATTTTCCCCGACCAGCTTACCCATAAATTCGCACACCTCTAATTCGTTATTTTCTCTGAATATTGAGATGCGATACGTCATTGAGCGACGTGGTTAAGAATTCGTGGGCAAAGCTGTTCAGATTTGTTACATTTTTTTTTCAAACAAGTGGGACTGTGCCCCCTAAAATGGGCTGCTTGCCACGCTGTGACGCCACAGCGGGCTGAAGTATCAGCAAAACGGTTTAACTGGAG
This sequence comes from Lelliottia sp. 489, assembly GCF_050435885.1. Taxonomy (NCBI): domain Bacteria; kingdom Pseudomonadati; phylum Pseudomonadota; class Gammaproteobacteria; order Enterobacterales; family Enterobacteriaceae; genus Lelliottia; species Lelliottia sp. 489. The sequence continues at coordinate 1,289,495 of NZ_JBNDLC010000001.1, forward strand.
AAAAAATGGCTAAGAGTAAATTGCTGCTTCTGGGTGTGTTGATGTCACTGGCGGGTGCCGTATACGCCGCGCCGCAGCCTGCCGCTGCCCCTTCTGGTATCCAGGCATACGAAGAACAAGAGTTCATTGCCGATTTCACCAAATTCAAAATTGGCGACACCGCACCAGCTCAGTATCAAACGCCTGAATACACCATTAAACAGTACCAGCTGCGTAACCTCCCTGCGCCTGACGCGGGTACACACTGGACTTACATGGGTGAGAACTACGTTCTGATTGGTGATGCCGACGGTAAAATCCGTAAAGCCTACAACGGAGATATCTTCTATCACCGCTGATCCCCTCATCGTCCGGGCCTGGCAGGAAAGCGATCGCCCTTTCCTGCGCACCCTCTACTTACACGCCCGGCGTGAAGCCTGGCCGTGGCTGGACAGCAGCGACTGGCAGCTAGAAGATTTCGACGCGGCAACGCGTGACGAGCAAATCTGGGTGGCGATGCAAGACGGCCATCGCGTCGGGTTTGCGTCGGTCTGGAGCAACGATAATTTTCTGCACAATCTGTTTGTTGACCCGCAGTATCAGCGTGCGGGCGCTGGCAGCCTGTTGCTCAAACATGTGCAGGAAACATTCACCAGCACCGGTTCGCTGAAGTGTCTGGTCAGAAATGAACGTGCGGTGGCATTTTACCAGCGACACGGCTGGCATATTGAGGCGACGGGAGATTCTCCGGACGGAGAGTATTACCTGATGCATTACGTTTTGCGGTAATTGCCCGCAGGCGCTGCGCTTGCGCAGGCTCACGGAACAGCCTGTTGCAGGCCGGGTAAGCGAGTGCCCCCGGCCCATTACGGCTAATGCTTAGACTGCGCGGAACGCGATCTCGCTCGGAATCACTTCACCCTGCCAGTACAGCTGCGCGGCCACGCGCCCTGCCAGCTGGCGGTACATTCCCGCAAATTCACTCTCCGGACGGCCCACCACGGTCGGCTTGCCACGGTCGAGATCTTCACGCAGCGTGATATGCAGCGGCATCTGCCCCAGCAGCTGAGTGTGATACTGCGCCGCCAGTTTCTCTGCGCCACCGGTGCCAAAAATCGGCTCGTGATGACCGCAGTTGCTGCAAATATGCACGCTCATGTTCTCGACCACGCCGAGCACCGGCACGTCCACTTTCTCGAACATCACGATGCCTTTTTTGGCGTCGATCAGCGCGATATCCTGCGGGGTAGTAACCACAACCGCCCCCGTCACCGGGATATTTTGCGCCAGCGTCAGCTGGATATCGCCCGTGCCTGGCGGCATATCCAGCACCAGGTAATCGAGATCCGGCCACATGGTCTCCTGCAGCATCTGCAGCAGCGCCTTGCTGGCCATCGGGCCACGCCAGACCATCGCGTTATCGTCCGTCACCAGATAGCCAATGGAGTTAGTCGCCAGGCCGTAGGCCATGATTGGCGCCATGTGGGTGCCGTCTGGGGAGGTTGGACGTTGGTTTTCCGCACCCAGCATATTGGGAATCGACGGACCGTAAATATCGGCATCCAGAATTCCGACTTTAGCCCCTTCTGCGGCCAGCGCCAGCGCAAGGTTCACGGCGGTGGAGGATTTCCCCACCCCACCCTTGCCGGAGCTGATGGCAATAATATTCTTCACGCCGTTAATGCCCGGCTGATTTTTCACGCGTTTGAGCGTGGCGATAGTGTGCGTCAGCTTCCAGTCAATCGCCTTCGCCCCGGTAATACGCAGCAGATCGGAACTGCACTGCTCTTTCAGGGTTTCGAAGGCGCTGGTCCAGACAAACGGCATCTGCAGTTCAACGTGCAGCGTGTCATCCAGCCATGCCACGTGGTGCAGCGCTTTTAGCGTGGTCAGATTGTGCTTCAGGGTTGGATGCTGAAAATTAGCCAGCGTCCCGGCAACCATTGCTCGTAAGGCTTCCGGTGATTTGGCCTGGGATTGAGAACTCATCCCGACTCCTTTGTTCTTGTGAATAAGACCTTAGTTGAACAAGTTTACCTGAAAGGCCGTGGTTTGTGCTTACTTAATAATGGCCCTTTTGTTACTATCAAAAACCCTTTTTACTGTTAAAGAAGTAATGCCCACTATGACTCAAGTCGCGAAAAAAATTCTGGTAACGTGCGCTCTGCCGTACGCAAACGGTTCAATCCACCTCGGCCACATGCTGGAGCATATCCAGGCTGATGTCTGGGTCCGTTACCAGCGAATGCGCGGCCACCAGGTAAACTTCATCTGCGCGGACGATGCTCACGGCACGCCAATCATGCTGAAAGCACAGCAGCTGGGGATCTCCCCGGAGCAGATGATTACCGAGATGAGTCAGGAGCATCAGACTGATTTTGCTGGCTTTGACATCAGCTACGACAACTATCACTCGACGCACAGCGACGAGAACCGCGAGCTGTCGGAGCTTATCTACACCCGCCTGAAAGAGAACGGTTTTATCAAAAACCGCACTATCTCTCAGCTGTACGATCCGGAAAAAGGCATGTTCCTGCCGGACCGTTTTGTGAAAGGCACCTGTCCGAAGTGTAAATCCCCGGATCAGTACGGCGATAACTGCGAAGTGTGCGGCGCGACCTACAGCCCGACCGAGCTTATCGAGCCGAAATCCGTGGTGTCCGGCGCGACACCTGTCATGCGCGATTCTGAACACTTCTTCTTCGATCTGCCGTCCTTCAGCGAAATGCTGCAGGCGTGGACCCGCAGCGGCGCGCTGCAGGAGCAGGTGGCGAATAAAATGCAGGAGTGGTTCGAATCCGGTCTGCAGCAGTGGGATATCTCCCGCGATGCGCCGTACTTCGGTTTCGAAATCCCGAACGCGCCGGGCAAATATTTCTACGTCTGGCTGGATGCGCCAATCGGCTACATGGGTTCCTTCAAGAACCTGTGCGACAAGCGCGGCGACACCCAGAGCTTCGAAGAGTACTGGAAAAAAGATTCCGACGCAGAGCTGTACCACTTCATCGGCAAAGACATCGTCTATTTCCACAGCCTGTTCTGGCCTGCGATGCTGGAAGGCAGCGGTTTCCGTAAGCCAACCAACCTGTTTGTTCACGGCTACGTGACGGTGAACGGCGCGAAGATGTCCAAATCACGCGGCACCTTCATTAAAGCCAGCACCTGGCTGAACCACTTCGACGCCGACAGCCTGCGCTACTACTACACCGCGAAGCTCTCTTCCCGCATCGATGATATCGACCTGAATCTGGAAGATTTCGTGCAGCGCGTGAACGCAGACATCGTGAATAAAGTGGTCAACCTGGCGTCCCGTAACGCGGGCTTTATCGCCAAGCGTTTCGACGGCGTGATGGCAGCTGAACTGGCCGATCCAGAACTGTATAAAACCTTTACCGACGCGGCCGCCACTATCGGCGACGCGTGGGAAGCACGCGAGTTCGGTAAAGCAGTGCGCGAAATCATGGCTCTGGCCGATCTGGCGAACCGCTATGTGGATGAGCAGGCACCGTGGGTCGTCGCGAAGCAGGAAGGCCGCGATGCGGATCTGCAAGCGATCTGCTCCATGGGCATCAACCTGTTCCGCGTGCTGATGACCTACCTGAAGCCGGTTCTGCCGCAGCTGACGGAACGTGCAGAAGCCTTCCTGAACACCGAGCTGACCTGGGATGCTATCCAGCAGCCGCTGCTCAGCCATAAAGTGAACACCTTCAAAGCGCTGTATAACCGCATTGAGATGAAACAGGTTGAAGCGCTGGTTGAAGCGTCGAAAGAAGAGGTGAAAGCCGCCGCTGCGCCAGTCACTGGCCCGCTGGCAGACGATCCGATTCAGGAAACCATCACTTTTGATGACTTCGCCAAAGTTGATATGCGCGTTGCGCTGATTGAAAACGCGGAATTCGTCGAAGGCTCTGACAAACTGCTGCGCCTGACGCTGGATCTGGGCGGTGAGAAACGTAACGTCTTCTCTGGCATTCGCTCTGCGTATCCGGACCCGCAGGTGCTGATCGGTCGCCAGACGGTGATGGTCGCCAACCTTGCGCCGCGCAAAATGCGCTTCGGCATCTCGGAAGGGATGGTGATGGCCGCCGGTCCTGGCGGGAAGGATATCTTCCTGTTAAGCCCGGACGACGGGGCGAAACCGGGTCAGCAGGTGAAATAAACAAAAAAGCCGGAGCGTTCTCCGGCTTTTTTTATGCCTTGTTTACCGGTTCCCGGCCTACAAAGCGTAGCGTAGCGCCAACAAACTCAGGCTGACGGCTTCGCGCTATGCACACGGTGAGTCAGCCCGCGCAGGAAGTAGCGCATAAACTGATCGCCGCACTCACGGTAGTTCTTATGATCCGGCGCGCGCATCATGGCGGTGATTTCCGGCATCGACACGCGGAATTTTTGCTCGGTCATGATCGCCAGCACATCGTCAGATTTGAGGGAAAATGCGATACGCAGTTTTTTCAGTACGATGTTGTTATTCACGCGACGCTCAGGCGACAGCACCGGGGCAGACTCATCCTTGCCGCGTTTATCGTAAATCAGCCCATTTAAAAACGAAGAGAGAATGATATCCGGGCAGCGAACAAAGCCCTCTTCGTCCTCTTTGGTGATCCAGCTGGCGATATTCGCCGGCGTGGTCTCGACCTCGGCCAGCGCCAGAATACGAACCAAATCGTTATTGTTGGATTTCAGGATGTAGCGCACGCTACGAAGAATATCGTTACTTAACATAGAGCCTTCAGCTGTCGGTGATGCGATGGGGCGCAGTGTACCAGTTTTACAATCCAATCGCCTCTTTCAGGCTCTTCAGATAGCGCCGACTCACCGGCACCGTCTGCCCGGCACGCAGCACCAGCTCCGCCTGACCGTTCTCTTCCAGACGAATTTCTTTCAGATGCGCCATGTTCACCAGATACTGGCGGTGACAGCGGATCAGCGGCGTACGGCTCTCCAGCGTGCGCAGCGTCAGCTCCGTAAAGCCCTCCTTGCCTTCAGCGCTGGTGACGAACACCCCGCTCATGCGGCTACTGACAAACGCCACGTCGTCCATCTGCAACAGGTAGATGCGGCTATGGCCGGTACAGGGGATAAATTTTAGCGCCTGCTGGTTTTCCGGCAGAAGCGAAACGTCCTGCACGCTGCGCTCCTGGCGCAGGCGGTTGAGGGTTTTCTCCAGCCGCTTCTCTTCGATGGGTTTTAGCAGATAATCGAACGCATGCTCTTCAAACGCTTTCACCGCATATTCATCAAACGCCGTCAGAAAAACGATGTACGGACGATGCTCCGGGTCGAGCATACCGACCATCTCCAGGCCGCTAATGCGCGGCATCTGGATATCGAGAAACAGCACGTCCGGGCGCAATTTATGTACCGCACCAATGGCTTCGATGGCGTTGGCGCACTCGCCCACCACCTCAATGTCGCTCTGTTCCTGCAACAGAACCCGCAGGTTTTCCCGCGCTAACGGCTCATCATCGACAATCAGCACTCTTAGCATGCGTTTTCCTCCAGGGGCAATCGTAAGGTAATACGGGTAAAACTGTCCGGCTCGCAGTCGACGGTGATACCGCAATCATCACCGAAATGCGCGCGCAGACGTTTGTCGACGAGGCTCATCCCCAGCCCGCCCGATTCGGCGCCAGGCTGATAAAGCCCGGCGTTATCTTCAATGTCCAGCACCAGATGGTGATTAAAACGGCTGGCAGAAATATGGATTTCGCCGGTGCCCAGCAGCTGCGAGGTGCCGTGTTTAATGGCGTTTTCCACAATCGGCTGCAGGGTAAACGCCGGAAGATGCTGATGCGCCAGTTCGTCCGGCACGAACAGTGACACCTGCAGTCTCGACTGGAATCGCGCCTTTTCGATTTGCAGATAGGCATTCACATGTTCGATCTCATCGGCGAGGGTCACAATCTCTGAAGGGCGCTTCAGGTTTTTGCGGAAAAAGGTCGACAGAAACTGCACCAGCTGCGTCGCCTGATCGCTGTCGTGGCGGATCACTGCCTTGAGCGTGTTCAGCGCATTAAACAGAAAATGCGGATTCACCTGGGCGTGCAGGAGTTTGATTTCCGACTGGGTCAGCAGCGCCTTTTGCCGCTCGTACTGCCCCGCCAGAATTTGCGCCGACAGCAGCTGGGCGATCCCCTCCCCCAGCGTGCGGTTAATGGAGCTGAACAACCGGTTTTTGGCTTCGTAGAGCTTGATCGTCCCCATCACCCGCTGATTCTCACCGCGCAGCGGGATCACCAGCGTCGAACCGAGTTTGCACTGCGGGTGCAGCGAGCAGCGGTACGGCACTTCATTCCCGTCGGCATACACCACTTCGCCCGTTTCAATGGCGCGCAGCGTATACGTCGAAGAGATCGGTTTGCCGGGCAGATGGTGATCGTCACCGGTGCCGGTAAACGCCAGCAGCCGTTCGCGATCGGTGATCGCCACCGCGCCGATATCCAGCTCCTGATAGAGCACCTGAGCCACTTTCATGCTGTTCTCTTCGTTAAAGCCCTGGCGCAGAATGCCTTCCGTCGAGGCGGCGACCTTAAGCGCCGTGGCCGAGAACGCCGAGGTGTATTTTTCAAACATCGCGCGTTTATCTAGCAGGATGCGCATAAACAGCGCCGCGCCGACGGTATTGGTGACCATCATCGGTGCGGCGATGCTGCTCACCAGATGCAGGGCATCTTCAAAGGGACGCGCAATCAGCAGAATAATCAGCATTTGCGCCAGCTCTGCCACCAGAGTTATTGCCCCGGCGGTGAGCGGGCTAAAGACTTTATCCGGGCGGCCACGCTTAATCATGTAGCTGTGAACCAGGCCGCCGAGCAGCCCTTCGACAATCGTCGAGATCATGCAGCTCAGGGCCGTCATGCCGCCCATGGAGTATCGATGCAATCCGCCCGTTAACCCGACTAAACCGCCGACCACCGGGCCACCCAGCAGCCCGCCCATCACCGCACCGATGGCGCGCGTATTGGCGATCGAGTCTTCAATGTGCAGACCAAAATAGGTGCCGAGAATGCAGAAAATCGAGAAGGTGACGTAGCAGAGAAGCTTGTGCGGCAGGCGTACCGTCACCTGCATCAGCGGAATGAACAGCCGCGTTTTGCTCATCAGCCACGCGATGACCAGAAAAACGCACATCTGCTGAAGCAGCAGCAACACCAGATTAAATTCGTACATGACCGCAAACCGCACTTTCTAAAAACGCGTAACATACACTGATACACATTAACTTTCTTTGAAGCATTCCAAAAAAGCTGCAATTCGTGCCCGTCATCACATCGTTTAGCGCAAGATATTCCACCCTTCGCATTATTTGTTCAAAAAACGGTCGATTCTTCCTGGTTCGCGAATCAACGACTACAGTTACTCTGGGGATGCGCAAGCCAGGGGGCGAACATGGCGCTTTACACGATAGGTGAAGTGGCACTGCTTTGTGATATCAATCCTGTGACGCTGCGGGCATGGCAGCGGCGGTACGAGCTGCTTAAACCTCAGCGAACGGACGGAGGGCACCGCCTGTTTAACGAGGCGGATATCGATCGCATTCGCGAAATCAAAAGCTGGATCGACAACGGTGTGCAGGTCAGTAAGGTCAAATCGCTCTTATGCGAACACGATCCCGACAGCCTGGCCGAGTGGCGCGAACATCAGGAAACCCTGCTTCGCCTGTTGCAGGCCGGTAACTTTCAACGTCTGCGAACCTGGATCAAGGAGCAGGGTCGGGATTATCCCGCCCAGACGTTAATTGCTCATCTGTTTATACCGCTTCGCCGCCGTCTGCAGTCTCAGCAGCCGGCATTACAGACGCTGCTAAGCATGCTGGATGGCGCGTTAATCAATTACATTTCCGTGTGCCTGTCGACGGCACGCAAGAAGAGCGGAAAGGACGCGCTGGTGGTCGGCTGGAATATTCACGACACCACCCGCTTATGGCTCGAAGCCTGGATCGCCACGCAGCAAGGCTGGCGAGTTGACGTGCTGGCACATTCATTAGCGCAGTTTCGCCCGGAGCTTTTCGAAGGGCAAACCCTGCTGGTCTGGTGCGGAGAAATCCCCACTGCCGCCCAACAGCAGCTTCTGAGCGAATGGCGCGAACACGGCTACCCCGTCATTACCCTCGGTCCGTAAATGTCTTAACGGCATTTAATGGTTCATTAACAGGTGTGCTTCACCGTATAATTGGGCGGTTAACAAAAGGAGCACATTATGAAGGCAACCAAAGTGGCCGTAATTACCCTCTTCGCCTTAATGGCTATCAGCGGCATTGGCGGCGTTATGCTGGCTGGCTACTCATTTATCGTACGTGGCGGTGTCGGCTGAGATACTGCGCCAGCCGTTCAAATCCGCGATCAACCACGATCGCCGCCAGCGCAACCAGCACCGCACCCTGCACAATATAAGCCGAGTTAAACCCGCTCAGGCCGATAATGATCGGCGTGCCTAAGGTATTGGCCCCGACCGTTGAGGCAATGGTCGCCGTCCCGATATTGATAATTACCGACGTGCGCACACCCGCCAGAATCACCGGCGCGGCAAGCGGCAGCTCAACTTTACGCAGACGCTGCCCCGCACTCATCCCCATGCCTTCCGCCACGCTGCTCACCGCCGCCGGAACCGCTGTCAGCCCGGCCAGTGTCGCCTGTAAAATCGGCAGGACGCCGTACAGAATCAATGCAATGATCGCCGGCTCCTGACCAAAACCGATCACCGGCACCGCAATCGCCAGCACCGCCACCGGCGGGAACGTCTGCCCGATAGCGGCAATGGTCTCCACCAGCGGGCGAAACTCTCGGCCCGCCGGGCGCGTCACCGCAATCCCGGCCCCGACGCCGATCACAATCGCCACAGCGCTTGAAACCCCCACCAGCCAGAAATGGGCCAGCGTCAGGCTGATAAAACTCTCCTGCAGATAAACGGGACGCGGAAGGCCTGGAAACAACGCGCCAAACAGCCCGCCGCTGTAGGGCATCAGCCACAGCAGCGCGACAAACAGCAGCACCAGCCACAGGAGCGGATCACGTAGCCATTTCACGTTCCACCTCCCCTGCCAGTAAATCGCGAAAATGCAGGGTGCCGCAGGGCGCGCCGTGCTCATCGACCACCGGTAACACCTCGCACTGCCGCGCGACAAACGCAGAGAGCGCATCGCGCAGGCTCATTTGCGCCTGAAGGGGTTCGCCGTTAACGGCAGGATCTTCGCGGCGCAGATACTCCCCGACCGTGCGCAGCGACAGCAGGCGTACGCCCAGTTCGCTGCGGCCAAAGAATTCGCGCACAAAATCCGTCGCCGGATGGGTTAACAGCTCCAGCGGCGTCCCCTGCTGCACCACTTCGCCGTTGTCCATCAAAACCAGGCGGTCGGCGAGGCGCAGGGCTTCGTCGATATCGTGAGTCACCAGAATAATCGTGCGCCCCAGAATGCGGTGGATACGGATCATCTCCGTTTGCAGCGCGCTGCGAGTAACCGGGTCCAGCGCGCCAAAAGGCTCATCCATCAGCAGCACTTCAGGATTCGCAGCCAGCGCGCGCGCCACGCCGACGCGCTGCTGTTGCCCGCCGGAAAGCTGATGCGGATAGCGCTCGCGCAGGGCAGGCTCCAGCCCCAGCAGCGCCATCAGTTCGTCCACGCGATCCGCAATCTTCTGCCGCGACCATTTTTGCAGCTGCGGCACGGTGGCGATATTCTGCGCCACCGTCCAGTGCGGGAACAGGCCGATGGACTGAATGGCGTACCCCATCCGGCGGCGCAGTTCCAGCACCGGCAGGCTGCGGATCTCCTCGCCGGCAAAACGAATCAGCCCACTGTCATGCTCCACCAGCCGGTTTATCATCTTCAGGGTGGTCGATTTTCCCGAGCCGGAAGTGCCGATCAGCACCGAAAAGGCCCCTTCTTCAAAACGCAGATTCAGGTTGCTGACAGCCATCTGCCCGGCAAATTTTTTGTTCACATCGTGAAATTCAATCATCATTTTTCCCCTTCAGCAGGGCCAGCCACAGGGCAAAAAGCGCATCCACCACCACCGCCAGCGCGATGGTAGGGATCACACCGAGTAAGACCAAATCCAGGGCACTGCTCAGCAAGCCCTGGAATACCAGTGCCCCAAAGCCGCCAGCGCCGATCAGCGCCGCAATCACCGCCATGCCGACGGTTTGCACTGCCACCACCCGCAGGCTGCGCAGCAGCAGCGGCAGTGCCAGCGGCAGCTGGATTTTCCAGAATCGCTGGCGGGCGCTCATCCCCATCGCGCTGGCGCTCTCCAGCACCTCCGGAGAGACCTGGCTTAGCCCCGCCAGCACGCCGCGCGCCAGAGGCAGCAGCGCGTACAGCACCAGCGCAATGAGCGCGGGCGTCAATCCGGTTCCGGCGATACCGAGCGAGGCGAGCGCAGGAAAGCTTTTCACCAGCCCGGCAAGCGGCGCGATCAGCAAGCCGAACAGCGCCACGGAAGGGATCGTCTGAATCACGTTCAGCACGGTAAATACCGGTCCCTGACGCGTGGGGTGGCGGTAGCACCACAGGCCGATGGGCACGCCGATAAGCAGCGCAGGCACCAGCGTGCCAAACAGGATCGTCAGATGTTGCAACAGCGCATCGTTAAAAATTTCCTGCCGGTTAGCGTACTCTTTGAGCAGAGAAAGGGTATTCAGTTCGCCGCTAAACAGCAGCGCCAGCGGTAGAACCCAGATCTGCGCGTGGAGCAGCCAGCGCCAGAGCGGGTGTTGCGTCAGACGGCGGATTACATCGCTACAGGCGAGCAGGCACAGGGCCATCCACAGCCACAGCCCGCTGCCTGCCGAGGTGCGCGCCAGCGGTGTTTCGGCGGTGGCGAGATGCGTCGCCGCCTGCCCGGCACTCCAGGTCAGCAGCACAACTAACGCTTCGCAGAGGATCAGCGTGAAAATGAGCGGCAAGCGCCCACGGCAAAACGCCAGCACCGCAGCCAGTAGAAGGGACAGGGCCAGCAGGAGAGGCGAAAACGCCCACACCTGCCAGACGGACAGCCCCTCGCCGGACACCAGCCGATTAGGGGCAAAATTCACAAACGGAAGCGCGCACGCCGCCAGCGCGACAAACGCGAGCAGCAGCAGTACGCGGTTATGACAGGTTATCGGCACAGCATTATCCTGTTACTTCACAAGTCCTTTTTGCTTCAGATAATCTGCCGCCACTTTTTTGGCATCCAGCCCTTCCACCGCAATGCTCGCATTGAGCTGTTGCAGGGTTTTCTCATCGAGAGTTTCAAACACCGGCTTTAGCCAGTCGCCGATCTGCGGATAGGCTTTCAGCACCGCTTCACGCACCACAGGCGTAGGGGCATAGATCGGCTGAACGCCTTTCGGATCGGTCAGGGTTTGCAGACCGAGCGCCGCCACCGGGCCGTCAGTACCGTAGGCCATCGCCGCATTTACGCCGGAGGTTTTCTGAGCCGCAGCTTTGATCGTCACCGCTGTATCACCGCCCGCGAGCGACAGCAGCTGGCTCTGGTCGAGTTTAAAATCGTAGGCTTTTTCAAAGGCCGGAAGCGCGTCCGGACGTTCGATAAATTCCGCCGAGGCCGCCAGTTTGAAATCGCCCTTATCTTTCAGATAGCGACTCAGATCGTCAAGAGAGGTCAGTTTGCCTTTCTCAGCGATATCCTTGCGCACGGCGATGGTCCAGGTGTTGTTGGCGGGCGCAGGGGTCAGCCAGATAAGCTTGTTCTGCTCGGCGTCGAGTTTTTTCACTTTCTCGTAGCCTGCGCTGGCGTTTTTCCATGCCGCATCGTTTTCATCTTTAAAGAAAAACGCGCCATTACCGGTGTATTCCGGGTAGATATCCAGCTCGCCGGAGGTGATGGCTCCGCGCACCACGGGCGTGGTACCCAGCTGGACTTTATTGACTGTTTTCACCCCGTGGCTTTCCAGCACCTGCAGGATGATATTGCCGAGCAACGCCCCTTCCGTATCGATCTTAGACCCCACCTTTACCGGCTCTGCCGCCTGTAAAGGCAGGCTCAGCGCCGCCAGTAACGCCGCTGAACCCCATATCCCCTTTGTGATTGTCATTCTGCTTTCCTCATTAATTTGCCGCCTTTATCAGGGGCTTGAGAGAAAAGCGTAGCCTAAAATTGAGGAATCATCCTTCTTCCGGCAACCTCAGCGGAACGGTTAGCAGGCTGGCGGCAAAATAGAGCAGCGCGATCACCCACAACGTCCCCTCCACGCCAAACGGCGAAACGCAGAGCGTGACGATAAGCGGACCGGCAAAATTGCTCAGCCCCGACCCGAGATTCAGGCAGGAGATGGCAGCGCCTTTGTTCTCCGGCAGCAGGGACGGAATCAGCGCGCTCAGCGGGCCAAAAGCACCCAGCCCGATGGCGTACAGGGCCAGAGCCAGAAACAGCGCCGTTTCGCTGTCACCAAACAGTACCGGCGCGTAGCACACCGCCAGCATCGCCAGACCGCACAGGGTGCCGGAGAACCAGACCACCGTCTTGCGCCAGCCGATGGTATCGCCGAGCCAGCCAAAGAAGTAGCTGGCGAAGAGATTGACCACATTCACCAGCCCCCAGATAGTCAGCCACTCGGCGATGCTAAATCCGAAACGCGGCAGGTAGACCGGCATCAGGATCACCAGCGAAAACTTGCCGATATCGTTGATGGTTTTGACGATTACCGCCAGACGCATTTTCGGCTCGCGCACCAGCACCATCATCCCTTCGGCAAAGGCTGCGCCGAGATGCCCATTGCTTTGAACGTGCGGGCGATCGCGGTTGAGCACCAGCGCGCAGAATGCACCGAGTGCCACAAAGATAAACCCGCTCAGCAGCGTCGAGGTTTCGCCGATCAGGGGCAGCATCAGGCTTGAGTACCACGGTCCGACGATGGTCATGCCCACGCCAAACGCAATCCAGAACCAGGAGACGGCGCGCCCGAGAATAGCCGGCGCGCAGCGTTGGTTAATCCACACCAGAAACGAATAGGCGAACAGCGGATACGCCACGCCGCGCAGGGCGTAGCTCGCCACCATCAGGGGATAATTGCCCTGCGGCAGCGCGTAAGCGATAAAGGGAATTGAACCGATAAAGTAGAACAGCGTCGCCGCCCACATCAGGCGGCGCAGGCCGAGTACGCCCGCCCCTATTCCGGAAAACCACGATACCGCCGCGACACACAGCCCAAACACCGACGACAGCAGGCTGATGTGCATGGCATCAAAACCGCGATGCTGAAGCATCGACGCCAGCCAGCTTTGCTCGATGGTGGCGCCGGTGATAAACAGGAAAATCCCGACAAAGCCCCAGCACAGTTCACGAGGCAATCCCAGCCGGGCCCACAGGCCCTGCTGGATAAATACGCTCTGCTCCGTCATGCCATTTTGTCTCGCAGTGCGCGCACATTCATGCGTTTACGATTCAGATAGCCGACGCTGTTTTCCCCCCAGCAGTGGTCGTACGGCATACCGGTGAGGCTTTCGATCACCGCTTTGTTTTCCGCGCTGACGGTCGCCTTGCTGCCGCCCTGTTTCAGACGCGCCACTTCTTCGTTCAGAATCGCGTGGGTACGGCTGTTGACCTTAAACTGGAACGCCGACCAGATCCCCCACAGCGTCAGTGCGACCGGCAGCACAATCATGATGATTAAAATCATGTTGATGGCCGACTGCGGCTGGGCATTTTGTCCGGAGACAAACCCGGACATCTGCAGGGCCACGCCGACGAGGAAAATCGACAGGGCCTGCGACGCCTTACGCAGCAGGCTCATAAAGCCCGCGAAAATCCCCTCGCGGCGACGGCAGGTGAGGATCTCATCCACGTCGGCGACAAAGGTGTAGTTATTCCACGGAATAGCGTAGATACCGCCGCGCGCCAGCCCGGCGACCGCCGCACCGACGTACAGCAGGGTCATCCCGCCGGTGCCGCTGAAGTACGCGGACACAAACAGGGCAAACGCCACCAGCGCCATCGTGGCCTGGGTCGCAAAGGCGCGCGACGGGGAGTAGCGCAGGGTCAGCCAGGTGGCAATTCCCACGCCAAAGAACTGCAGCCCGTTTACGACGCCCAGCAGATTGGAGGCCATCACAGACGAGGTCATCAGGGCGAAGACCACAAAGTAGGTAAAGACCGAGTTAAAAATGTCCTGCGCCACCGAGCCGCCGAGATACATCCCCAGATGCGAGCGGAAGGTTTTGATTTTTAACGTTGAGACGAAATCGTAATAGATATGGTATGCGCGCGTGGCGAACGGCTCTTTTTCGTCGTCTTCGTCGTGGTGCTCATTCTGCTGGATCTCTTCCAGCGAGCGCTCCCAGGTGCCGAAATAGACAAAGAACAGCACAATCATAAAGGAGACGGTGAAAATCGCCCCGGTATAGAAGAAGGAGTCGGAAGAGTCCGGGCCGAAGTACGCTACCAGACGCCCCGGCAGGAACGCCGCCGCAAAGCCTGCGAGCTGGGCGATATACATACGTGCGCTGGTCAGTTTTGAGCGCTTTTTGAAATCCGACGTCATCTCAGCCGAGAGCGTGTCGTACGGAATAATGATCATGGTGTAGACGATTTCAAACAGGATGTAGAACAGCAGGTACATCCAGTAGTTGAACCCTTCCACCCACAGCAGGCTGTAGACCGACACCAGCGGAATACTGGCCAGCAGGAAGAAACGGCGACGGCCAAAGCGGCGCCCCAGGCGCGTTTTGTGGAAGTTATCAGAAACGTAGCCGATCACCGGACACATGATCACATCGACAATTCTCGCCACCGCAAACAGGGACCCGGCCTGGATCGGCGTCAGGCCACAAAAGGTGGTTAAGAAAAACAGCAGCCAGGCGCTGACCAGGGTAAAGGCCCCCGAGCCAATCACATCCGCCAGCCCGTAGCACACGTAGTTCCGCAGCTTTATTTCCCGCACTTTTTTGATCATTTTGCACTCCGGATTTTTTCAGTATCCCAGCCCGCAGGCAGCGGCGACGGGCGCGTAATGGTGATGGCATGCAGATGCAACCCTTCGACGCCGCAGGCGTAAAGGGCCGGCAGCCCGTGCGGATATAACTCCACGCCGTGAGCGCGCCCGGTTTGCGTATTCACGCGATAGGCGTTGTCCAGCCCCATTCCGGTCGGGCGCTCTGGGTTACACGGCGGGCGCACGTCGTAGCAGCCCTGTTCATCGGATCGGGAGGCAAGCTGGCTGAACGCCAGGCCGTTGAAGGTGATATCGCGGATCGCACCGGGCGTTTCGCTGTGCAGATTTATCGCCCCCTCTCCCGTCCCGTTCAGGCCCGAGAAGGTGATCTGGCTGATCGTGCCTGGCGTGATGTCCGGCGCGCGATGACGCACAGAGATAAACACCGGGTCGGCTTTGCCCCAGTGACACGGATGGCCGTGGCGGCAGTCGAAGAGAATGTTGTTAAAGCTCATCTTGCTGAAATGGCCGCCGTCGCGGGAGATCAGGCCGATGCCGCGATTGGAGTCGAAAATCACGCAGTTGCTGACCGCCAGATGGGTGATGTCGGCGAAGGTTTCGGTCCCGACTTTAATTGCGCAGCTTTTGGAGCGAATGATGCAGTTACTGATCGTGACGTTGTAGATAGGCTGCTGGAGTTCGGGCGCTTTGGCCGTGGTCTTCAGGCAGATGCCGTCGTCGGCGGCGCTGAAGTAGCTGTCGCTGATGAGCACGTGCTGGCAGCTGTCGATGTCCAGCGCGTCGGTGTTAGCCAGCGCCAGATCGTTATCAATGGTGATATTGCGGATGAAAACATGGTTGCAGCTCACCAGATGCGCGGTCCACATTGGCGAGTCGCACAGGGTGATATCCGTCAGGCGTACCTGTTCGCACCCTTCCAGCACCAGCAGGCGTGGGCGCTGGGGTTTCGGCTGGCGATAACCCTGGTCATCCATCTCTGCGGCAAACCAGGCCGTGGCGTTGCCGTCGATGCAGCCCGCGCCGCTGAGCGTCAGGTTGCGCGCATCGCGGGCGTAGATGAGCGCCATGCGCGACAGCTCGGCTGTGCTTTGGGTTTCTGCGGCGCGGTAATCATCCACATTCTGGCTGGCGAGCAGGCGCGCGCCCGCTTCCAGATGCAGGGTGAAATTCGACGGCAGCACCAGCGTTCCGGTCAGGTAGATGCCTGGCGTGACCACCAGCGTGCCTCCTCCGTTCACGGCAAGCGTATCGATGAGTTCCTGCAGCGCGGTGGTGACGGGGGTCGACCCGCTTCGATCGAGGGAGATGTTTTCTAATGAGAGCTTCATGTGATTACCTGTCAGCTGTGATGTGACAGGCATTACACGGCTTTTCTGCGGCGTGTTTGTGGCGTGTTTACCGGGCTTTTTCGCGAAGAGTGAAGAGAGTCACGCCTGCCGGGTGTAGCGGGAGTGAGTTTTGATCGTCCTCACGATTTCATCTGCGGGATAAAAATGAAGTGTGAAAAAGGTCACATTTAACGGCGAGTAAGAGACGAGAAAAGAGGGAATCAAAGCAATCAGGCAGGAAAGGCGCGAAACCTTGCGGGATGCGTCACGAAACCCGCACAACGGCGGGTTTCGTCTCTTGTCGTTAAAGCAGGTCGAACTCGCCTTTATTCACTCGCGCAGAGTCTACGCCGATAAAGACGTTAAACTTCCCTGGTTCCGCGTCATATTTCATCTGCTGGTTCCAGAACTTCAGCGCATCGACGTCAATCGGGAAGCTAACGGTTTTGGTCTCGCCAGGCTTCAGATCAACCTTCTCGAAGCCGCGCAGCTGTTTCACCGGGCGGCTCATGGAGGCCGTTACATCCTGCACGTACATCTGAATGACCGTGGCACCGTCACGTTTACCGGTGTTGGTCACTTCCACGCTGGCGGTGACTTTGCCGTCACGCTTCAGGGTGGGTGCAGACATTTTCACGTCAGAAACCTTGAAGGTGGTGTAGCTCAGCCCATAACCAAACGGATAAAGCGGGCCATTGGCTTCATCGAAATAGCGTGAGGTGTACTTGTTCGGCTTATCGGCGTTGTACGGGCGACCGGTGTTCAGGTGGCTGTAGTAAACCGGAATTTGGCCGACTGAGCGCGGGAAGGACATCGGCAGTTTGCCGGACGGGTTGTAATCACCAAACAGTACATCGGCAATGGCGTTACCGCCCTCGGTCCCGGCGAACCAGGTTTCGAGCAGGGCATCAGCCTGCTGATCCTCTTTCACCAGCGCCAGCGGGCGGCCGTTCATCAGCACCAGCACCAGCGGTTTACCCGTCGCTTTCAGGGCGCTGATCAGATCGCGCTGGCTCTGCGGGAGGGTGATATCGGTACGGCTCGACGCTTCATGGGCCATGCCCTGCGCTTCACCGACGACCGCCACCACCACATCAGCCTGTTTCGCCGCGTTGACCGCTTCGTCGATCATCTCTTTCGCCGAACGCGGATCAACCTTCACCGCCTCTTCGTACTGGTTCAGGAAGGTGACGATATCGTTGTCGTTAGTGACGTTAGCGCCTTTGGCGTAAATCACTTTGCCCTTTTCACCCAGCGCATTTTTGATGCCCGTGAGTACGGTGACGGACTGATCGGCCACGCCCGCAGCGGACCAACTGCCCATCACGTCACGCTTGCTGTCAGCCAGTGGGCCAACCACGGCGAGGGTGCCGGATTTTTTCAGCGGCAGCGTTTCGAGACGGTTTTTCAGCAGCACGAGACTTTCGCGCGCCACTTCACGGGCCTCTTTACGATGCAGACGGCTTTCGGCATTGGTATCCGCCGGGTCGGACTCTTTCGGCCCTAAGTGGCTGTACGGATCGTTAAACAGCCCCATGTCATATTTCACGTTCAGCACATGGCGTGTGGCGTCGTCCAGCTCTGCCATGGTCACTTTGCCGGTTTTCACCAGGTCAGGCAGGTATTTGCTGTAATACTCGTCGCTCATGCTCATGTTGATACCGGCTTTGAGCGCCACGCGCACGGCGTCTTCCGGATCGGAGGCGGTGCCGTGTTTGATCAGCTCTTTAATCGCGCCGTGATCGGACACGGTAATGCCTTTGAAGCCCCACTGGTCGCGCAATACATCTTTCAGCAGCCAGGAATCGGAGGTCGCCGGGGTGCCGTTGAGGGAGTTCAGGGCCACCATCACCGCACCGCTGCCTGCATCCAGCCCGGCTTTGTACGGCGGCATATAGTCGTTGAACAGGCGCTGCGAGCTCATGTCAACAGTGTTGTACTCTTTCCCGCCCTCTACCGCGCCGTAGGCGGCAAAGTGTTTGACGCTGGTCATCACCGAATAGCGATCCGCCGGACTTTTGCCCTGCATCGCTTCGACCATGGTTTTGCCAAGGGTGGCGGTTAAATAGGTGTCTTCACCAAAGCCTTCTGAAGCACGGCCCCAGCGCGGATCGCGCGAGACGTCGACCATCGGCGCCCAGGTCATGTTCAGACCGTCATCGGCGGCTTCATAGGCCGAAATGCGCCCGACGGTTCTGACCGCATCCAGGTTAAAGGAAGAGGCTAAACCGAGGCTAATCGGGAAGACGGTACGCTGGCCGTGGACCACGTCGTAGGCGAAGAAAAGCGGAATTTTCAGGCGGCTGAGCTGCATCACCTGGTCCTGCATTTTGCGGATATCTTCGCGGGTGACGGTGTTAAAAATCGCCCCGACCTGGCTCTCCTTGATCATCTCGCGGATCGCCTCTTTCGGGTTATCCGGCCCGACGCTGATGAGACGCAGCTGGCCGATTTTTTCATCGACCGTCATTTTGGTGAGCAAGTCCGTGACGAAGGCGTCGCGGGCTTCCGGGGTTAATGGGTGGTTGCCAAACAGATCTTCAGCCAGCGCGGGTTGCAGCGCCAGGCTTACTGCGACAGCTACAGAACAAAGCCATTTCATGTGTTGTACTCTCTCATCATCAACCGCCGGAAAACTCGGCCAGACCGTGCGAAAAGCGCAGTGTGCCACAAACCCTTTCAACCTTGCAGGGTTATTCTCTGATTTTTCTCATGAATACTTGTTCGCTTAACAGTTAATCGCGCTATGCTTTACAGCGAGAAATTTGCCCCACCACAAGGAGTGGAAGATGACTTCTGTTCGCACACAAAATAACAACACTTTTATTAACGAACTGTCTCGCCTGGTCGGTCACTCACACCTGCTGACGGACCCGGAAAAAACCGCCCGCTATCGCAAGGGCTTCCGTTCCGGCCAGGGTGAAGCGCTGGCGGTAGTCTTCCCCGGCACGCTGCTGGAGCTGTGGCGTGTACTGAGCGCCTGCGTCAACGCCGACAAAATCATTCTGATGCAGGCGGCCAATACCGGCCTGACGGAAGGCTCGACGCCAAACGGCAATGACTACGACCGGGATATCGTCATTATCAGCACCCTGCGTCTCGATAAACTGCATCTGCTGGACAAAGGTGAGCAGGTGCTGGCCTATCCTGGCACGACCCTTTATTCGCTGGAAAAAGCGCTCAAGCCGCTGGGTCGCGAGCCGCACTCGGTGATTGGCTCCTCCTGCATTGGCGCGTCGGTGATCGGCGGGATCTGCAACAACTCCGGCGGATCGCTGGTGCAGCGCGGCCCGGCGTATACGGAAATGTCCCTGTTTGCACGCATTGATGAGAACGGAAAATTACAGCTGGTGAATCATCTGGGGATTAACCTGGGTGTCACGCCGGAGCAGATCCTGAGCAAGCTTGACGACGAGCGCGTGAACGACGCCGATGTGCAGCACGATGGCCGTCACGCCCACGATCACGATTACGTCGAACGTGTGCGCGACATTGAAGCCGATACCCCGGCGCGCTACAACGCCGATCCGGATCGTCTGTTTGAATCTTCCGGCTGCGCGGGCAAACTGGCGGTGTTTGCCGTACGTCTGGACACCTTCCCGGCGCAGAAAAATCAGCAGGTCTTTTATATCGGTACCAACCAGCCGGAGGTGCTGACCGAGATCCGTCGTCATATTCTGGGCGAGTTCACAAATCTGCCGGTCGCGGGTGAGTATATGCATCGCGATATTTACGATATCGCCGAGCGCTACGGCAAAGACACCTTCCTGATGATCGATAAGCTCGGCACCGACAAAATGCCGTTCTTCTTTACGATGAAAGGCCGCGCCGACGCCATGCTCGGCAAAGTGTCCCTGTTCAAACCGCACTTCACCGATCGCTTTATGCAGAAGCTGGGCACGGCTTTCCCGCCGCACCTGCCGCCGCGCATGAAGAGCTGGCGCGATAAGTACGAACACCACCTGCTGCTCAAAATGTCGGGCGACGGGATTGCCGAGGCGCAAACCTGGCTGGCGGAATACTTTAAAACAGCCGAGGGCGATTTCTTTGCCTGTACGCCGGAAGAAGGCAACAAGGCGTTCTTACACCGCTTCGCCGCAGCGGGTGCCGCGATTCGCTATCAGGCGGTTCACGCCGACGAAGTGGAAGATATTCTGGCGCTGGATATCGCCCTGCGTCGTAACGATACGGAGTGGTTTGAACACCTGCCGCCGGAAATCGACAGTAAGCTGGTGCATAAGCTCTACTACGGCCACTTTATGTGCCACGTTTTCCACCAGGATTACATCGTTAAAAAAGGCGTTGATGCGCATGCCCTGAAGGAGCAGATGCTCGAACTGCTGCGCG
The DNA here is from genome assembly GCF_050435885.1 of Lelliottia sp. 489. Taxonomy (NCBI): domain Bacteria; kingdom Pseudomonadati; phylum Pseudomonadota; class Gammaproteobacteria; order Enterobacterales; family Enterobacteriaceae; genus Lelliottia; species Lelliottia sp. 489. The sequence continues at coordinate 1,310,044 of NZ_JBNDLC010000001.1, forward strand.
CGCGCGGGGCACAATACCCGGCCGAACATAACGTCGGGCACCTGTATGAAGCGCCAGAAACGCTTAAACGTTTTTATCGCGAGAATGACCCGACAAACAGCATGAATCCCGGCATTGGTAAGACGACGAAGCATAAATACTGGAAAGAAGCGGTACAGACAGAGCGCGACGAGACGCAACCCTCTGATCAAACACTATAGCCACACTGAAATTATTGTTAAGCCAGTAACAATCGTACTAGAGTAATCTCACCCCGCCGGAGAACCGCTTCTCCGGCTTTTTTTTCCTGAGGAGCCCGCTCATCATGTCGGCCGTTGATATCCTGTCCGCTTCCGAAGTCGAGGTGCGCGACGCCCAACCTGACGACGTACATGCCATTGCCGCGATCTATGCCTGGCATGTGCTTAACGGGCGTGCATCGTTTGAAGAAGTTCCCCCCACCATCGAAGAGATGCGCCAGCGCATGAGCACGATTGCCGCCGACGGTTTGCCGTGGCTGGTGGCGCTCTATCGCGGCGTGGTGGTGGGATACTGCTATGCGGCGCTGTATCGCGCGCGCCCTGCCTATCGCTATACGCTTGAAGAGTCGATCTATGTGGATGCCAGCGCCACCGGACGCGGTTTTGGCAGCTCGCTGATGGATGCCCTGATTGAACGTTGTGAGCAGGGTCCGTGGCGGCAGATGATTGCCGTGGTCGGCGACGGGCATAACAATGCCGGTTCGATTCGGCTGCATAAAAAGCATGGATTCGAGGTGGCCGGGCAGTTAAGAAGCGTGGGCTATAAGAAGGGAAACTGGCGGGATACGCTGATTATGCAGCGCCCCCTGAACGACGGTGACTGGACGCTGCCGGAGTAATTCGCGAGGCAAAACGTTTTGCCGGGCGGCACTGCGCCTGCCCGGCCTGCAAACCGTGGATTCACCTGCCACGCGATCAGTCGTTCTGCGCGGTTTCCATCTGCGCCGCTTTTTGTTTTTTATAGCTCAACGCCGCCGCCGGAACTGGCATCACTTTTCCGGTTTCAATCCAGGTACGCAAACGGCTGGCATCAGCGAAGTGAGTGTATTTGCCAAACGCATCCATCACCACCAGCGCCACCGGTTTGCCGTTAAACACGGTACGCATCACCAGACAGTGACCAGCCGCATTGGTAAAGCCTGTTTTCGTCAGCTGGATATTCCAGTTTTCGCGATACACCAGATGGTTAGTATTGCGGAACGGTAAGGTGTACGCCGGATTCGCAAAGGTCGCCATCTCTTCACGCGTGGTACTCAGCTGACCGATCAGCGGGTACTGTTTGCTGGCGATCAGCAGGTGGGTCAGGTCGCGTGCGGTGGAGACGTTGTGAATCGACAGCCCGGTTGGCTCGACAAAACGGGTGTTGGTCATGCCAAGGGATTTGGCTTTGGCATTCATCGCCCGGATAAATGCGTTGTATCCGCCTGGATAATGGTGCGCGAGGCTCGCGGCAGCCCGGTTTTCCGAGGACATCAGCGCCAGCAGCAGCATATTTTTACGGCTGATTTCGCTGTTCAGACGCACGCGGGAGTATATCCCTTTCATCTCTGGCGTCTGGCTGATATCGACTTTCAGTTTCTCATCCAGCGGCAGTCGTGCATCGAGCACCACCATCGCGGTCATTAATTTGGTAATCGACGCGATCGGACGCACCAGATCCGGGTGACTGGAATAGATCACCTTGTTGGTATTCAGATCGACAATCATCGCGCTTCCGGAGGCGATTTCCGGCTGAGCGGCAGTGGTCACTGCGGTTGTTTTGGCAATTGCTGGCGCGGCAACGGGCACAGCCAGAATCAGCGCAAGGCTAAGTAAAGAAACTCGGAATTTCAGCATGGTGAGACTTCTGATAATTATTCATGCACGTGATGACGTACGCCTCCCGTTACAACGAGCGAAACAGGCTGGCAAAGGCATCATAGCTGCCCTGCTGAGTTGTCGCCAGCGGAGAATCGTGAACAGATGCTGCATTGCTGGCATTTACGCCAGCAATGCATTTACCTCAGAAGAGACGATAGCCGTAGCCCCACAGGATCACCGTAAGCGCCAGCAGCGCCTCCAGCACCAGCACGCCAATCGCGAGGGTTGAACTGGAGAAACTTAAGCCTTCTTCTTTGTTAATGTTGAGGAAGGTCGGAATACCCACGTAAAGCAGATAACCGGTGTAAAACAGCGCGATGGTACCGACCAGCGCACACAGCCAGACCAGCGGATAGAGCGCCACGATGCCGCTCATAAACAGCGGTGTTGCCACGTATCCGGCAAAAACCATGCACAGGGTGAGCGAGGGACGCTGAGGATAGTTTCGCGCCATCCAGTAGATCACCCGCCCCATCACCGCGACGCCTGCCAGCATTAAACCGTAGAAGACCACCGCCAGTGCCAGCCCCGTCATCCATGAGAGCGTCACGACGTTGCCATCGCCAAAATTCCAGCCGATTTGTGTTGTGCCAATAAACGCGCAGATCACCGGTACGGCAGCCATGAGCAGGACATGGTGCGTGTAGTGATGCGCGACCGTTTCGTTCTCGCTTCTGATGACATGCATCTCACGATCGGGATGGGAAAACAGCCCCCAGACATGGTTCATACAGCCCCCTCATTGTCGGCCCGCAAGGCGATACTGTAAGTATAATGCAGCTTTAGATTATTTTATGACCAGCGGCAAAATTGCCGCTTCGGGGAAATCGTCCTGGTTGCCACACCATTGATTCACAGGGTGTATGCTTAAGGAAGGTTTACACAGGGAGACACCGCTGAACTCATGGATATCAACAGTCTGATTGAACAGTACGGATATGCGGCGCTGGTGATAGGGAGCGTGGCGGAAGGGGAAACCATCACCCTGCTAGGCGGGGTGGCCGCACATCAGGGGCTGCTTCGTTTCCCGCTGGTGGTCGCCGCGGTAGCGCTGGGTGGGATGATTGGCGATCAGTTGCTCTATCTGCTGGGATTGCGCTTTGGCCCAACGCTGCTCAAACGTTTTGCCCGGCATCAGAAAAAAATCAACCGCGCGCAGCGGCTGATTCAGCGTCACCCTTATCTGTTTGTGATCGGTACCCGGTTTATGTACGGCTTTCGCATTATCGGCCCGCTGCTGATTGGCGCCAGCCGCCTGCCGCCGAAAATCTTTCTGCCGCTAAACATCATTGGTGCCATCGCCTGGGCGCTGATATTCACTTCGCTCGGCTATGTGGGCGGCGAAGTGATTGGCCCCTGGCTGCACAACCTCGACCAGCATCTGAAGCACTGGATCTGGCTGGTACTGGTGGTGGCAGGCGTCATTATCTGGCGACTGTGGCGCAAGCATCGGGAAAACGATCGCGACTAGCGTCGTTATTCCGCCGGTTTAAACTGCGGATTCGCCAGCATAAAGCCACCGTCGACAATAAACGATTGCCCCGTGGTGTAGCTGGCGTCCGTGTCGCACAGCCACGCGACAAGGCTTGCGATCTCATGGGTTTGCCCAGGCCGACCGAGGGGGATCTCGGGCATGGAGCCTTCTTCGACTTCGCTGTCATCCATGCCGTTCATCGGCGTGGCGATAGCGCCAGGGGCAACCGCATTGACCAGGATCTTATGCTGCACCAGCTCAAGGGCCATCGATTTTGTCAGGCCGCCCAGCGCGTGTTTTGCTGCGGTATAGGCGCTGGCCTCCGGTAGCGGTGTATGCTCATGCACCGAGGTAATATTCACAATCCGTCCACCCTGCCCCTGCTTCACCATCTGCCGGGCGGCAAGTTGTGAACAGAGAAACGCGCCATCCACATCCACGGTAAAAATCCCGCGCCAGTCGTCAAACGTCATATCAAGAAACGGGGCTTTGGCCATGGCGCCGGCGTTGTTGACCAGCGCATCCAGCCGACCAAAGCGGGCGATAAGCGTCTCAATGGCTTTCGCCCCCTCGGGCAGGTGGCTGAGATCCAGCTGTATCGCCTCGGCGCGGCGCCCCAGGGCTTCGATTTCATGACAGGTCTGGAGTGCCCCCTCTTCATCCGAATGCCAGGTCACGCCAATATCAAACCCGCGCTCAGCCAGAAGTAGCGCCGTTGTTTTACCGATTCCGGAATCTGATGCCGTAACAATGGCCACGCGCTGAACTGATGCCATACCTACCTCCGCCATAACGCAAAAAGGTAAGTATAGATAACGTCCTGTTAACCGTGGTGATACCCGCCGCCCAGGGCGGAGGTCAGCTGCAGGGTGGCGTCCACATATTGCCCCTGAAGCGTCAGACTCGCGATGTGCTCCTGCAACGCCGGAATTTTCGCTTCGCTCACGCGTGAGCCGGCGATGATCCCCGCACGAAAACGGGCCTGCGCCTGGGCCACCACCCGTGCGGTATCGGCTTCAACCTGCTGCTGTTGCTGATTTTTGTTCATCAGCGTCTCCACTTCGCTGGCCGTGCGCGCCACCTGATTCACTGCATCGACAACCGCTTTGTTGTAGTTCGCGACGGACAGATTGCTCTGTGCCTGGGCGATGTCGAGATTCGCATTGAGGCGACCGCTGTCGAAGATCGGCAGCGTCAGTCCGGCAGTGACCCCGATCTGCTGGGCCGATGAGCGGAACAGATCGCTTAAATGCAGGGCGTCCTGTTGCAGAAAAGCCATCAGATTAACATCCGGATAAAACGCGGCTTTCGCTGCATCCACGTCATTCATGGACGCCTCAATGTACCAGTGCGCCTCCTGAAGATCGGGACGACGGGCCAGCAGGTCATAGCCCAGCGTCGGCGGTAGCGAAGCGTCGATTTTCGGCAGCGGGTGCGGTGTGAGCGTCACTAAGGTGGTATTGGTCAGCGCCTGCAGCCGCGCCTCAATGGCTTTCATTTTGCCACTGACTTCCGCCCTCTGTTCCTGCGTTTTGCTGGCATTGATATCGGTGACGACACCTTCTACGGAGGAGGTAATGCCGTGCTGGTAGAGTTCACGATCGACGGCAATAATCGACTCTTGTTCCTGTTTGATGTCCGTCAGCACATGACCAATCTCGGCCTGCGTTTGCCACTCCCAGTACAGGCGCGCCACGCTGCTGGCGAGAAGCTGGCGGGTCTGTTCCATCTCCGCTTTCTGCGCATTGACTTTGCCGATCCGGGCCTCGACCTGGGAGCGGTTTTTCCCCCACAAATCCAGATCCCATCCCGCCGTCAGACCGAAGGTGCCGTTGGTGTACCACGGCCCGGTGGTGCCCGCCGCAGGATCGGTCTCGGCGAACGGTCCCATCAGCCCTTCTGCCGACATTTTTTGCCGCTCGGCGTCCGCCGAAAAATCAATCTGCGGACCCCCCGCAGCCACAGCCATTTTGGCCTGAGCTTCCGCGAGGGCGATACGCTGGTGGGCAATCTGCATATCCGGTGCATCGGCCAGCGCTTTGGCAATCAGGGCGTTCAGCTCCGGATCGTGGAACTCTTTCCACCACTCATTTTTCGGCCACTGGGTGTGGGCCAGCTGAGTGTTGATTTTCGCCTCGGGAGCCTGCTGATGCAGAGACGCCGCCGTATCGTGGCCCGGCGCACAGGCCACCAGCAATAAAGAGAGAGGTAAGCTAAAAGAGAAAATAATTGAACGTTTCATTACGCCATTCACACAAAAAAGAAAGGGGCAAATTACGCCTGCTGCTTCTCTTTTTTTTAGTAACGCGTGGCAACCCTTACTTTGTCATATATTCACACACTCAGAAAAATATTCCCCTTATGAATTAGATAATTACATTCATTCACAGCACTTATTGATTAAGCATTTGAAGCGGCTGCTACACTTAAATAGACGTAAGCCCAATAGCAAAGTTGAAGGAGAAGGGAATGAAAATATTACTGTGGGTTATTTTGATTATTTTCTTAATTGGTTTACTGGTGGTGACGGGCGTATTTAAAATGATTTTCTGATGATTTGCCCGACCGATTTTTGCCGGTCGGGCAAAGCGTCGTTCCATTACGCTTTTAGCGAAGCGCCTTTGGTCGAAATGACCTCTTTGTACCAGTAGAAGCTTTTCTTACGGCTGCGGGCCAGCGTGCCATTACCGCTGTCGTCGCGATCGACGTAAATAAAGCCGTAGCGTTTGGACAACTCAGCTTTCGACGCGCTCACCAGATCGATAGGTCCCCAACTGGTGTAGCCCATCACCTCGACACCGTCTTCCATTGCTTCACGCACCTGCACCAGATGATCGTTGAGATAGGCAATACGGTAGTCATCCTGCACGACACCCTTGGCATCGGGTTTATCTTTCGCACCCAGACCATTTTCGACAATAAACAGCGGCTTCTGATAGCGATCCCACAGCACATTCAGCAGAGTACGCAGGCCGACCGGGTCAATCTGCCAGCCCCACTCTGAGCTTGCGAGATGCGGGTTTGGCACCATGCTTAAAATGTTGCCGCGCGCCTGCTGGTTTAGCTCTTCATCCGTGGTCACACAACCGGTCATGTAATAGCTGAAAGAGATAAAATCTACGGTCGATTTCAGCGCCTCGCGATCGGCATCGGTTACGTCAAGCTGGATACCGTTATCACGGAAGAAACGCAACATGTAGCCCGGATAAGCGCCACGACACTGCACATCACCGAAGAACTGCCATGCACGGTTCTCCTGCAACGCTTCCAGCACATCGTCCGGCTTGCAGGTCAGCGGATAGACCAGCCCTCCCAGCAGCATATTGCCAATTTTGCCTTCCGGGACAATCTCATGACAGGCGTTAACCGCCAATGCGCTGGCCACCAGCTGATGATGGATTGCCTGATAGACTTCCGCTTTACTGCTGGTTTCCGGCAGGCCGACGCCCGTCATTGGCGCATGCAGGGACATATTGATTTCGTTAAATGTCAGCCACAGCTTCACTTTCTCTTTGTAGCGGGTAAACACCGTGCGCGCATACCGCTCGAAGAAGCCAATCACCTGACGGCTGCCCCAGCCACCATACTGTTTCACCAGGCCCCACGGCATCTCATAGTGCGACAGCGTTACCAGTGGAGTGATGTTGTGCGCGGCCAGTTCGTCAAAGAGTTTGTCGTAAAACGCCAGACCCGCTTCATTCGGCTGCGGCTCATCCCCGTTCGGGAAAATACGCGTCCAGGCGATAGAGACGCGCAGGCAGCTAAATCCCATTTCAGCAAACAGCTTAATATCGTCCGGGTAGCGATGATAAAAATCGATCGCCACATCCTTAATTCCGCTGTCGCCCGGTACGCGCTCTACCACCGGGCCAAATACCCCTTTCGGCTGGACGTCCGACGTTGACAGGCCTTTGCCATCTTCAAGGTAAGCGCCTTCTACCTGGTTAGCAGCAACCGCGCCGCCCCATAAAAATGTATCCGGGAAAGTTTTCATCACGTTCTCCTGTTATTGATGGCTTACGGTCAGCAGCGGCGAACCGGCGTTGACGGCGCTGGCCGCCACGGTGATCACCTCTGCATAACTGTCGCTGTTACTGATAATAATCGGGGTGGCCAGATCGTATCCGGCGTCAAGAATGGCCTGTCTGTCGAATTCCAGCAGCAGATCGCCAGGCTTCACTTTATCGCCCACGTTCACGTGAGCGGTGAAATGCTTGCCGTCGAGCTTGACGGTGTCGATACCGACGTGGATCAGCACTTCAATGCCGCTCTCGCTTAGCAGGCCAATCGCGTGTTTGGTCTGGAATAGTGAGGCAACCTCACCCGCAAACGGGGCGAAAACGTTGTTGTCGGACGGGATAATGGCCGCGCCGTGACCGAGAAGACCGCTCGCGAAGGTGGCATCCGGCACCTGACTCAGGGCCAGCACCGTTCCGCTCATTGGCGAAAGTACCTCGTCTTCGCCTGCGGTGACCGTGACCGGCGTCGTCTCAACTGCGCGCCCCGGCATCCCTGCAACCAGCGTCAGCACGCAACTCAACATCAGGGCAACTACGGTTCCGATAATGCCCCCCCACAGCGAAGCATCAATGCCGCCCGGCGGGATCATCTGCGCAATGGTAAAGATATTGGCGAACCCGAAGGAGTAGACGTAGGTCTGGCTCAGGCCCACAATGGCCCCGCCAATCGACCCGGCCACGCAGCCAAAGATGAACGGTCGACGCAGCGGCAAGTTCACGCCATACACCGCAGGCTCGGTGATGCCAAAAATCCCCGCTGTTACCGATGAGCCCGCCAGCATTTTCAGACGCGCATCGTGAGTGCGCAGGAAGACCCCCAGCGCGGCACCCACCTGCCCCATCACCGCAGGCAGCAGCATCGGCAGCATTGAGTCATGCCCCAGTACCGCCAGGTTATTGATCATCAGCGGCACCAGCCCCCAGTGCAGGCCGAAGATCACGCACACCTGCCACAGCGCACCCATCGCGGCGCCCGCCAGCCACGGGGCCAGGACATAAATCACCTGATATCCGTTAGCCAGCAGCTGGCTCAGCCAGGTCGCTACCGGCCCAATCACCAGGAAGGTTAGCGGGACGGTAACCGCTAAACAGATCAGCGGCGTAAAGAAGTTTTTCATCGACGACGGCAGCAGTTTGCCGCTCTTGTTTTCCAGCCAGCAGCTGACCCACGCCGCGAGAATAATCGGGATAACCGATGCGCTGTAGTTGAACCAGGTGACCGGAATACCGAGAAACGCGTCCGTTACGGCCCCGGCTTGTTGGCTGGCCTCAAACGCCTGAATCATCATCGGATGGGTCAGTGCGCCACCGATGACCATGGTGATAAACGGATTGCCGCCAAATTTCTTCCCGGCCGTGTAGCCCAGCACCAGCGGAAAGAAGAAGAACAAGGCATCGCTTGCCGCAAACCAGATTTTGTAGGTTCCGCTGTCGGGGCTGAGCCAGCCGCAAACCACGGCCAGCGCCAGCAATCCTTTCAAAATACCGGATGCCGCCAGAATGCCAATAAACGGCGTAAAAATGCCGGAGACAACGTCAATCAAGCGTCCGAGAAGATGACTCTTGTCTCCGTTCTCGTCTGCTGCCACTGGCGTATCGTCATGCAAACCGGCTTCAGCCCGCACCGCTTTCCAGACATCATTTACATGGTTTCCAATCACCACCTGAAACTGCCCGCCGCTTTCGACGACCATGATCACGCCCGGATTTTTCTTCAGCCCTTCGGCATCCGCTTTTTGATTTTCTTTCAGTTTGAAGCGAAGCCGGGTGGCGCAATGAACCAGACTGATGATGTTCTCTTTGCCCCCTACGTGGCCGAGAATATCCTTCGCCAAAGCTTGATATTCCATCTCGATTTCCTTTCTTCGATGCCCGCAGACATCTGGTGACTGAGTTTAAAAATAAAAAAAACCCGAGAACGGCATCTCTTCAGATGCCGCGCTCAGGTTTTGCCTGCGTTATGCAGTAACAATCCAGATTTTGGAGCTTAACGCCCCTCTTTTCTCACTCGCTCAATATGAATGGTGAGAAACATAATTTCTTCCGTCGTCAGCTCGCGCTGATAACTTTTCTGCAGATACTGCGCGATTTTCTCGGCGCAAATCCAGGCTTTCGCGTAGTTATCTTTATACCGCCGTATGCAGCGTCACATCGTCATCTTCCACCACGGTGCGGGTCAGCATCCGTTGAGCAAAGAACTTCAGGTGGGTGACAAAGCGCTGATAGCTAAGCGACTCTTCGTCATATTCCAGCTGAAGCTGATACTTCACCAGTTGCAGGATCTCCTGCATAACGCGGGTGACATGCATCACTTCGGGCATTTCGCTGTTCAGTTGCGCCGTGACCAGGTGAAGCGCGATAAACCCCGCCTCATCTTCGGCAAGCTCCACCCCCAGCCTGCTGGCGATAATCGCCCTTGCTTCCTGCCCCAGCTCAAACTCCTTCGGGTACAGACGTTTGATCTCCCACAACAGCACGTTTTTGATCGCCAGGCCTTTCTTTTGCCGTTCGATGGCAAAATGGCAGTGGTCGGTCAAGGTGATGTAGAGGCTGTCCTGCAATTTCCCCAGCCGCTGCGCCGCCAGCCCAATAATGCGGTCGCAGGTGGTCATTACCTCAAGGGGGATCTGACTGAGTAATTCCCCTAATCGACGCGCCAGCTCATCGCTTTGCAGTGCGAAAACCTTTTCCACTTTCTCAGCGTCAAGATCGTCACCGATGCGTTTCTGGAAGGCCAGCCCGCGCCCCATCACGACCTGTTCGCGCATGTGCTCATCCAGAACAACCACCACATTATTATTGAGAATTTTGGCGATTTTCATCAGAACCCCAGAAACAAAAAAACCTGACCTCCGGCAGATGCCAGAAAATCAGGTTTTGCCTGCCGCAGCAGTAACAATCCAGTTTTTGCACTCTATCAGTTTCAATCGCAGCCTCAATGTACTACGCGTAAAAACGTGATACAGATCGTTATTGAGGCGGTTTTCAGTTCCGCCACCCAACTCCCTTGCGCCAGCGGAACATATCGCTAAACGTAGCGCACATCGCCTTTAGTGAAATTTTTATGCCCTATGAAAGCCTGCGAGGGCAGTAACGCGACGATCCCGACGCTATTATTTGGCCTGAATGACCCGCGCAATGTCGGCTGATGTTTGCAGAGTCCGAATTTCCTGAAATAACCCCAGCGCTTCGTCATATTCTTTGCGTAAATAGCTCAGCCACTGTTTGATACGTGCCACATGGTATAACCCGGTGTCGCCCTGCTTTTCCAGACGCGAATATTTTTGCAGCAGCGTGACCACATCCGGCCACGGCATACGAGGCTCGTTGTACTTCACCACCCGGCTCAGGTTAGGCACGTTCAGCGCCCCGCGCCCAATCATCACCGAATCGCAGCCCGTCTCTTTTATACAGGCCTGCGCACTTTCGTAGTCCCAGATTTCGCCATTCGCGATCACCGGAATCGACAGACGCTTGCGGATTTCCCCAATCGCCTGCCAGTTGATGCGATCTGCTTTATAGCCGTCGTCTTTGGTGCGCCCGTGAACCACCAGCTCCGTCGCCCCGGCCTGCTGCACCGCATCGGCAATCTCAAACTGGCGGTCGTGACTGTCCCAGCCCAGACGCACTTTTACCGTCACCGGGAGATGGGCTGGCACCGCCTCACGCATCGCTTTCGCGCCGCGATAGATCAGCTCAGGATCTTTTAGCAACGTTGCGCCCCCGCCGCTGCCGTTGACCATTTTCGACGGACAGCCGCAGTTGAGATCGACACCGTAGGAACCCAGTTCTACCGCACGGGCCGCGTTCTCCGCCAGCCATTCCGGGTATTGCCCCAGCAGCTGGATACGCACCAACGTACCGGAGGTGGTCCGGCTCTGACGATGCAGCTCCGGGCAGAGTCGGTAAAACGACTTTACTGGCAACAGCATATCGACCACCCGCAAAAACTCGGTGACGCAGAGATCGTAATCATTTACCTCAGTCAGCAGCTCGCGCACTAATGAGTCGAGCACGCCTTCCATCGGCGCCAGTAAAACACGCATTCTAAAACCCTGTGGAAAAAGACCCGCTATAGTAGCCGCTCTCTATAAAGGTGCAAAGGGCTTAACGCGCGTCTATTTCATTACGACGTAGGCCACCGCCGTCAGAACGACCACGATGAGCAGCGTGAATGTCGGGCCCAGCGCGAAGGCGTAGACGTTCAGCTCATCTTCTTTTTTGATATCGTTGTAACGCGCCAGCGCACTTTGGGCATCGGGCGCCGTGATCTCTTCAAACTCCTGCTCATAGCCCTGTGCTTCCAGGTGCGATGAACCTTCCGCATTGCCCTTCTCCACGGCGAAAATCTGTGTCCCTTTCCGGAAAAAAATGAATTCTGACATTAGAATCTCCTGATCGCGGGAATGGCTTTTATCATATCACTGCTTCAAAAATAGTCACCGCAACTACACTGTTTTGTATGGCTTTTGCTATGAATGCTGGGGAATTGCCTAACGTTCCAAATAGGAATGTCTGGTATGCTCAAAAATCATGATGTGATCCGTAGCACGTTTCTATGTTTAATTGTATGATGAATGCGTTCCATCAAGGACTTTCACCATGATCAAAACTCTGAATACCCTCTGGCAGTATCTGCGTGCTTTTATTCTGATCTATGCCTGCCTGTATGCCGGGATTTTCATTTCGTCCCTGCTACCGATCACCATTCCCGGCAGCATTATCGGCATGCTGATTCTTTTTCTGCTGCTGGCGCTGCAAATTCTGCCCGCGAAGTGGGTCAACCCTGGCTGCTTCGTGCTGATCCGCTATATGGCGCTGCTGTTTGTGCCGATAGGCGTGGGCGTGATGCAATATTACGATCTGCTTAAAGCCCAGTACGGCCCGATTCTGGTCTCCTGCGCGGTGAGTACGCTGGTCGTGTTCCTGGTCGTGAGCTGGAGTTCGCATCTGGTACATGGCGAACGCAAAGTCGTTGGGCAGAAAGGAAGTAAAAAATGATGGCCAATATCTGGTGGTCTCTGCCACTAACACTGGTGGTATTTTTCGCCGCACGTAAACTTGCCGCGCGTTTCAAGATGCCGCTTCTCAACCCGCTGCTGGTGGCGATGGTGGTGATTATTCCGTTCCTGCTGCTCACCGGCATTCCTTACGAACGCTATTTTGCGGGCAGCAAAATTTTAAACGATCTGCTCCAGCCTGCCGTCGTGGCGCTGGCGTTTCCGCTTTATGAGCAGCTGCATCAGATCCGCGCGCGCTGGAAATCGATCATTACCATCTGTCTGATTGGTAGCGTCGTCGCCATGGTAACGGGGACGTCAGTGGCGCTGCTGATGGGGGCGTCGCCGCAAATCGCCGCCTCTATTCTGCCGAAATCCGTGACCACGCCGATTGCGATGGCCGTGGGCGGCAGCATCGGTGGTATCCCGGCCATTAGCGCCATGTGCGTGATTTTTGTCGGGATCCTGGGTGCGGTGTTTGGCCATACGTTGCTCAATGTCATGCGTATCCGTACCAAAGCCGCCCGCGGGCTGGCGATGGGTACGGCCTCCCACGCCCTCGGCACTGCGCGCTGCGCCGAGCTGGACTATCAGGAAGGCGCGTTCAGTTCGCTGGCGCTGGTGATTTGCGGGATCATGACCTCGCTGATCGCTCCGTTCCTGTTCCCAATTATTCTGGCGGTAATGGGCTAAAATTTGCGATGCGTCGCGCAAATTTCATTTTGTTTTCATAAGTTGCAAACATAATGAGAACTAGATCACATATAAAGCGCTATTGGCTCCGTACACTACCGATCCATTAACCTTTATGAGGCATTGCCATGCACCCACGTTTTCAAACTGCTTTTGCCCAGCTCGCAGAGAATTTGCAATCAGCCCTGGCTCCGGTTCTGGCGGATACGCACTTCCCCGCCCTGCTGACTGCGGAGCAGGTCACGACGCTTAAACAGGCTACGGGACTGGACGAAGACGCGCTGGCTTTCGCACTACTGCCGCTGGCTGCCGCCTGCGCCAGAGCCGATCTCTCCCACTTTAACGTTGGCGCGATTGCGCGCGGCGTGAGCGGGACCTGGTATTTCGGCGGGAACATGGAGTTCCTTGGTGCGACCATGCAACAGACCGTCCATGCAGAACAGAGCGCCATCAGCCATGCCTGGCTGCGTGGTGAGAAAGCGCTGCAGGCTATCACCGTGAACTACACCCCTTGCGGTCACTGCCGTCAGTTTATGAATGAGCTGAACAGCGGTCTGCAACTGCGCATCAACCTGCCAGGCCGTGAGCCGCATACGCTGGGCGATTACCTGCCGGATGCCTTTGGTCCGAAAGACCTGGATATTAAAACCCTGCTGATGGACGACCAGGATCATGGCTATGCGTTAGCGGGCGATGAACTGGCGCAAGCGGCCATTGCCGCGGCAAACAAAAGTCATACGCCGTACAGCAAGTCGCCGAGCGGCGTGGCGCTGGAGCTGCGTGATGGCAAAATCTTCAGCGGCAGCTATGCCGAAAACGCGGCATTCAACCCAACGCTGCCACCGCTGCAAGGCGCCCTGAACCTGCTGAGCCTCAACGGGTACGACTATCCGGATATTCAGCGTGCGATTCTGGCAGAAAAAGCCGATGCGCCGCTGATCCAGTGGGACGCCACCGCCGCCACCCTCAAGGCACTCGGCTGTACCAGTATCGACCGTACGCTGCTGGCGTAATTGAACTGTGCGGGCAGAAATGCCCGCCTGCTGATGAAATTCCCCCCAATCAAACCGCTGTTTCTTGCGATTACCAGGCGGGTAAAGTAGCCTGAGTGAAATTTCCCTCCACGGAACGAGCCATCTTCATGTTAAAGCGCGTGTTTTACAGCCTGTGTGTCCTGGTCGGCATTCTGCTGTTGACTGTGCTCGGCCTCGACCGCTGGATGAGCTGGAAAACCGCCCCCTATATCTTTGACGATCTGCAGGATTTGCCTTATCGCCAGGTGGGTGTGGTGCTGGGGACGGCCAAGTATTATCGCACCGGCGTGATTAATCAGTACTACCGCTACCGCATTCAGGGGGCGCTAAACGCCTACAACAGCGGCAAGGTCAATTACCTGCTGCTAAGCGGCGATAACGCCCAGCAAAGCTATAACGAGCCGATGACCATGCGCAAAGATTTGATTGCCGCAGGCGTCGATCCGGCGGATATCGTTCTCGACTATGCCGGATTCCGCACCCTGGACTCCATTGTGCGTACGCGTAAAGTCTTTGATACTAACGATTTTATTATCATTACCCAGCGCTTCCACTGCGAGCGCGCGCTGTTTATTGCCCTGCATATGGGGATTCAGGCGCAGTGCTACGCGGTCCCTTCTCCGAAAGATATGTGGAGCGTTCGTGTGCGTGAGTTTGGCGCACGCTTTGGCGCGCTGGCGGATCTCTATCTCTTCAAACGTGAACCGCGCTTTTTAGGCCCGCTGGTGCCGATTCCGGAGATGCATCAGGTGCCTGAGGATGCGCAGGATTATCCGGCGGTTACCCCGGACCAACTGCTGGAATTGCAGAAGAAAGAGAAGAAATAAAAAAAACCCGCTCGTGAGCGGGTTTTTCGTTTTGGAAAGATTACTTCTTACGGGCGTATTTCAGGGAATCCAACGCCACCGCAAAGATGATAATCGCACCTTTGATGATGTACTGCCAGTACGGGTTCACACCGATATAGGTCAATCCGTAGTTGATAACGGTAAAGATGATTACACCCGTCACCACGCCGACGACCGTACCTACACCGCCGCTGAAGGAGACGCCGCCTACCACACAGGCTGCGATAGCATCCAGTTCGTACATGAAGCCGAGGTTGTTCGTCGCTGAGCCGATACGACCCGCTTCCAGCAAACCGCCGAAGGCATAGAACACGCCGGACAGGGCATAAATCATCAGCAGGTTCAGGGCCACGTTAACGCCGGACACTTTTGCTGCTTCCGGGTTGCCGCCGATAGCGAAGATGTTTTTACCGAAGCGCGTTTTGTTCCACAGCACCCAGACAAAGGCCACGGCGATCAGCGCGTAGAAGGTGATGTAGGAGAGACGGAAACTGCCCAGCGCCACAAAGCCCTGCGCGAAGGTCGAGAAGCCGCTGTCGAAACCAGAAATCGGGGATGCGCCCACGAAGTCGTAGTACAGGGAGTTGATACCGTAAACGATAATCATCGTACCCAGCGTGGTGATAAACGGCGTCACGTTGAGATAGGCGATGATAATACCGTTGATCAGACCGATGATGGCACCCACCACACAGACAATCAGCACCACCACGATAATTGGCATGGTGGCCATCTCCGGGAACACCTTGTTGGCGTTTTCCATCGACTGCAACAGCGTGGCGGCCACAACCGCCGCCAGACCTACCTGGCGCCCTGCTGACAGGTCCGTACCCTGAGTCACAATCAGCCCCGCCACGCCCAGCGCGATGATGATACGCACGGAGGACTGGGTCAAAATGTTACTCAAGTTAAGCAAACTTAAGAACGTAGGGTCCTGGAAAATAATAATGGCCAGTAATACTAAAAGAACGACGTAAATACCGCCCTCTTTCAGATAAGTGAGAAAACTTTTTTTATTTAACGCACTCATGAGGAGCCCCTGATCTTAAAGGTGCAAAGACGCAAGACGGAGAATTTCGTTTTGCGTTGTCGTTTTGGTGTCAACAATTCCGGCAACGAGACCATTGCTCATAACCAGAATACGATCTGTGATCCCTAACAATTCCGGCATTTCGGAAGAAATAATAATGATCCCTTTATTCTTTTTAGCCAGTTCAGCAATCAGCTGATAGATTTCAAATTTTGCACCTACGTCAATACCGCGCGTCGGTTCATCAAGCATTAAAATTTCTGGCTGCGTTAATAACCAGCGACCAATAATAACCTTCTGCTGGTTACCGCCGGAAAGTGAACCGATTTGCGTCTGGTGCCCTGGGGTTTTTACACGCATCGAGTCGATAACCCACTGGGTATCGCTTTTCATGCGGGAAGTATCCAGTAGGCCCATTTTATTTTTATAGTTACGAATATTGGAGATTAACGAGTTGAAGTTAATATCCAGATAAGCATAAATCCCCGTCGAACGACGCTCTTCGGTCACCAGGGCAAAGCCATGGTTAATCGCTTCGTTGGCGTTATGGTTATTAATGCGCTTACCGTGCAGCGTAATGGTGCCGTCCGATTTTTCACGGATACCAAATAAGGTTTCCACGATATCGGTACGTTTCGCACCAACCAGGCCTGCGATACCCAGAATTTCGCCCTTATGCAGGTCGAAGGAGACATCGCGGATAGAGGGCTGGCGCAAAGACGTAAGGTTGCGAACTTCCAGAATCACTTCGCCCGGCTTGTTCTCTTTGTCCGGGAAGCGCTGGTTCAGGGAGCGGCCGACCATCATGGCGATGATCTTGTCCATATCCAGCCCTTCGAGAGGCTGAGTGGTGATCCACTGGCCGTCACGCAGAATGGTGATTTCATCGCACAGCTGGAAGATCTCTTCCATTTTATGCGAGATATAGACGATGCCACAGCCACGCTCTTTCAGCTTACGGATAATGGTGAAAAGGTGGTTCACCTCTTTTTCCGTCAGGGATGACGTTGGCTCATCCATAATCACGATTTTCGCGTTATAGGAGAAAGCCTTGGCAATTTCAATCATCTGCATTTGTGAAACGGATAAGGTGCCTACGCGGGCGCGCGGGTCAATATCAATATCCAGTTCATCAAAAATCGCTTTGGTGTCGCGATACATTTTGTCCTGATCGACAAATACGCCTTTGGTTGGGTAACGACCCAGCCACATATTGTCCATAACAGAACGCTGAAGCACCAGGTTTAATTCCTGGTGAACCATCGAAATACCATTCTCCAGTGCTTCCTTGGCGGAATGGAAGTCGATCTCTTTCCCCTGAAAAAGAATGCTACCAGAATCTTTTTGATAGATCCCAAAAAGGCATTTTAATAATGTTGATTTACCCGCACCATTCTCCCCCATCAACGCATGAATAGAGTGAGGACGTACTTTTAAATTAACATTGTCGAGAGCCTTAACGCCGGGAAAAGACTTGTTAATATTGCTCATTTCTAACAAGAATTCGCCTGACGACTGAGTATTTGTGCTGACCATAATTATACCTTGACGGCCTCGCATATCGCGTTATAAAAGGGCGCAACGAATTGCGCCCTGTGAGAACATGCAATCTCTAACTTATTTACCGATAAACTCAGCCAGGTTTGACTGGTCTACGCCCACGTAAGGAACGCGAACGATTTTGTTCTCGATTTTCCAGTTGGTGCCATCAGCCGCACCTTTGCCATCGGCCAGGTTTTTCGCCAGATCGAAGGTTGCTTTAGCTTGGTTATTCGCATCGTTCAGAACGGTACCGGCCATTGCGCCAGACTTAACCAGTGCCAGCGCTTCTGGCAGGGCATCCACGCCGAAGACAGGGATAGACGATTTGTTGTGGGCTTTCAGTGCTTCAACAGCACCCATTGCCATCGCATCGTTGTTGGCGATAACCACTTCGATTTTGTTAGCGTTCGGACCAGACAGCCATGCGTCCATCTTATCTTTCGCCTGAGCGGTATCCCACATCGCGGTATCTAACGCCAGCTGCTGGGTTTTCAGACCTTTGTCGTTAAGCTCTTTGATCACATACGTGGTACGTGCTTCAGCATCCGGGTGGCCCGGCTCGCCTTTCAGCAGAACGAACTGAATCTGACCGTCTTTGTTCAGGTCCCAGTTCGGGTTCGCAGCCCAGTGTTTCGCGATCAGATCGCCCTGAATAATACCGGACTCTTTAGAGTCAGTACCGACATAGAAGGCTTTGTCATAGCTGTCCAGCGCTTTGCGGGAAGGCTCTTTGTTGAAGAAGACGATAGGCACATTCTGGCCACGTGCTTTTTCAATAACGGTGCCTGCAGCTGCCGGGTCAACCAGGTTGATGGCCAGGGCTTTCACGCCTTTCGCCAGCAGAACGTCGATCTGGTCGTTCTGTTTGGACTGGTCGTTCTGGGAGTCATTCATCAGCAGCTGAACGTCTGGCGCTGCTTTAGCATCTTTCTCGATAGCTTTACGAACAACAGACATAAAGTTGTCGTCGTATTTATAGATTGTCACACCAATACGGGTATCCGCAGCGTGCGCAGCTGCACCAAAAAGCATGCTTGCCATAACAGCAGACAGAGTCAACACCTTCTTATTCATGGTATCTCCGGTTTTTTTTATGCAGGGTAGTTCTTGTGAATAACGGTCGGCGGGCAGATGTTAGAAAAACGTTACTGACAGCCGAAGTTCACTTATAAAATTTCTATCTTCCGTGTTCGGTAACGCTCCAGTAATGCGTTTTATTTGTCGTTTGGGGCACTTTGGCTATAGTGAAAGTGATTAATCACCGTTACATAGCGTTTCAGCTCCTAAAACGCTGACATCATAGTCAGCGGCTTGTTAAGATACTGTGAATTTACTCACAGATTGAAAACGGTTACATCACCTGACGTAATCAGTTAGTGATCGGAGCCACAATTTGTTTAACAGCCACAGAATGGCGGCGTACTAAAGTCGGCATGAAACAGTGTGTTGCGCTCAAATCCTGCTGCCCTGCGGCGCCCTGTAACGCCAGCTCCGTTGCCAGACGGGCCATGGACGCAATCGGATAGCGCACGGTTGTGAGCTGCGGGTCCGTGTAACGGGCAATCGGAATATCATCAAAACCAATCAACGACAGATGCTGCGGCACCGCAATGCCGTTGTCTTTCAGCGCAGTGAGCGCCCCGGCGGCCATACTGTCGTTGTAGGCAAAGACGGCGGTCAGTTGCAGATTCCGTCCGAGCAGTTCGACCATCGCGGCCTCCCCTCCCGGCATATCCGGCGAACCGGTGCCAATCCAGCTGTCTGACGGCACAATCCCGGCTTCTTTCAGGGCGTTTTGCCAGCCTTCCCGTCGCATATCGTCATCTTCAATATGGTGGCTGGAGGCGAGATAACCGATGCGCTGATGGCCGTTATTGAGCAGCATGCGCGTCGCCATCATCGCCCCGCTGACGTTGTCCAGCGTGACACAGCGGTGGGCGTACCCCGGCACCACGCGGTTGATGAGAACCATGCCTGGGATTTGATCCATAAACCCCGCCAGCTCCTCATCGCTCAAGGCTTTTGAGTGGACAATCAGGGCGTTACATCGCTGGCGGATCAACACCTCAATGGCGTGACGCTCTTTTTCAGCCTCGTGGTAGCTGTTACCGATCAGCACATATTTGTGGTGCTGCTGGGCGACAACGTCCACGGCTTTAACCAGCGCACCAAAGAAGGCATCCGATACATCCATCACCACCACGCCAATGGTGTCGCTCACCTGGGTGGCGAGGGCCTGCGCATTGGCGTTGGGCCGATAGCCGAGCTGCGTCACCGCTTTCATCACGGTTTCACGCGTTTCAGGGCTGACCAGCGCGCTGTTATTCAGCACGCGGGAGACGGTAGCAACAGAAACACCCGCGATGCGGGCTACGTCACGAATGGTGATCATATTCACCATCCTTAAAAGGATTGCAGCAACTCACAGACACCCCCTGTGTTTAGCAAGGAGGCTATTCTGGCAGTGACAAGGAGGGGACTACGTGAAGAAGCTCACACAGATGAAAACGTTTACATCCGTTTTGTTAATGATTGTGATCCAGATCGTTATCTGGATGTATTAGTCAATGATACACCTGCAGCACGTACGGTTAATTGACGCCACAACCATTCCAGCGGTCCCTGGCGGAAGAAACGCAGCCAGATGACCGAAAACACCAGATTCACTGCCCAGACCGGAATAACAAACGCCAGCAGATGAAGGCGGTCGAATTTCATAAACAGGCCGAAATGATAGAACAGCGTGGTGCAGATCAGGGTTTGCAGCAGATAATTGCTCAGCGCCATCCGGCCAACGCAGGCCACGGCAGCCGCCAGTCGGAAACGGACCATTTGCGGCCAGAAGCCGTAAATCAACGCCGCGTAGCCGATGGTCTGGAACGGGGCGCTCAGCTCACGCGGGGCCTGTAACAGGAACGCGCACCAGCGGTAATCCCAGCCCAGCATCCACTGCGCGACAATTGCGGGCAGATTGATGATGACGCCAGTCAGCACCAGCGCACACCCGGTCCGGCGGTAATGAGCGAGACTAAATTCCCCTTTCAGCCAGCCGGTGCGCATTAGTGCCGCGCCCATCAGCATCATTCCCGCCAGCTGCCAGCCGTACTGCGCGCCGAGGGCGATCAGGTTATCGCCGAGCATATCCGCGCGATTGCTGATCGCCTCCACGCCGCCTTTCAGCTTCCAGAACTGTTCATACTGCAGATTCGCTGCATCCGGGATCCATGAGCGGTTGGTCGACCCGCCAGAGATCATTCCCAGCAGCAACAGTACGCCGATGCCAATCAGGTAGAGGATCGCCCCCGTATTGAACAGGTTTTTTACGTCGTGGGCATCGCGGATCATCCGCCAGCAAATCAGTCCGACTAATCCATAGGCCAGCAGAATATCGCCATCCCAGAAAAACAGGCCATGGATAAAGCCGAGCAGTACCAGCAGCGTCAGCCGCGACTGTATCCAGCGTTTGCCACGTTTGAGGAGCAGCTGCAGCCCTGCGCCGAAGAGGAGCGCAAAGAGCGTGAGGAATTTAACCTGCGCGAAAAGATCGAGAATCGCCCATGTCCAGGCGTCGCTGCGGGTAATATCGCCATACCAGGCGGGATTGAGATACGCCGCTTTGGGCAGTCCAAAAGCGGCGATATTCAGTAGCAGGATACCGAGAATGGCAACGCCACGTACAAAATCCAGCGTGACATTACGCTCCATCTATCCTGCCCTGTGGTTAGTTGTGGTGACGCACGGCGCGCAGGAACTCCTGGCGGGTGTTCTGGCTGGATTTAAACAGGCCACCCAGCGACGTGGTGGTGGTCGCGCTGGTTGCATCGCGAACGCCGCGCGCTTTGACGCAATAATGGACGGCATCAATAGATACAGCCACATTGTTGGTGCCAAGCAGCGTTTGCAGCGCCGTCAGAATCTGCTGCGTTAAGCGCTCTTGTACCTGCGGACGCTGGGCAAAGAACTGCACAATGCGGTTGATCTTGGACAGACCAATCACCGTATCTTTCGGGATATAGGCCACGGTCGCTTTGCCGTCGATAGTCACGAAATGGTGTTCGCAGGTGCTGGTCAGAGTGATATCACGCACAGTCACCATTTCATCGACTTTCATTTTATTTTCGATGACGGTGATTTTTGGGAAATTGGCGTAATCGAGACCGGAAAAAATCTCATCGACATACATCTTGGCGATGCGATTCGGAGTTTCCATCAGGCTGTCGTCGCTCAGGTCGAGATTCAGCAACTGCATGATCTCGGTCATGTGCCCGGAAATAAGACGTTTGCGTGTTTCGTTGTCCAGTTCATTAACAGGCGGACGCAGCGGGGTTTCAAGACCACGCGCGACTAAAGCTTCGTGAACGAGAGCGGCTTCTTTACTGAGTGATGGCATTATTTTTCTCCTGCAGGTGTGGCTGCCTTTTGCCCTCTTTGAAGCAAAAGTGTGCGCTCATTGTGCGTGAGGTGGCGCACATAATCCAGTATTCACAGCGATAATTATTGCAATTGCTGCTGCCTTTCGGCCTGACGATCCCAGACCAGTGCTCCGCCGACAAACAACGCCAGCCCTGCAAGGCCCAGCGCCGGCTCAAGCTGATGGGTAAGCCAGGTCGAGAGTGCCGACGTGACCGGCCCAACCAATTGACCGAGCGCATACCCCGTAGTCAGTAAACCGGCCATATAACGGGTGTGGTTCGGGGCCAGTTCGCGGCCGCACAGCAGGGAGAGCTGCACGGCACAGAGGAACCCACCGCCCACCAGCAGTGCGCCCGTTATCAGGCCACCGATCCCTGGCATCAACCAGGCGGCAAACACGCCCAGCCCCTGCAACCACAGGACAATCGACAGACGGCGGTTCGATGTCGAGACGTGGCGCAGGGCGATGCTCAGCGCAATCCCGATGACAGACGCCGCGCCAAAGACGGGCCAGACAAACTGCGCAAACAGGCTGCCAGGGAAACGCACGGCCGCCATTTGCGATAAAAAGGTAGCCGGAAGAATGTAGCCAAACCCTGCCAGGCTGTAGCTCCAGACCAGGCGACGTAAATCGGTGGTCAGCACCAGCGGCTCCGGCGCCGTTCCCGGCCGATGCAACTGCCCGCCGCGCGGAAGATAGCGCGCCACCAGCACGATGAGAATCAGCGCCAGCACGCCATAAATCTGCCACGCCGCGCCTGCTGAAAGCGAGCGTGCCTGAATATAGACCGCCAGCAGGCCGCTTAAGGCAATGCCCGCCCCCGGCCCGGCAAAGACCGCCGCGCTAAGCCCCGGCTTACCAAAATGAGCCAGCCGTTCGTTGGTCCAGGCGGCAATCAGCACCATCGACCAGCCGCTCATGCAGCCGATCGCGAAACGAATCAGGCCGTGAATGATGGCGTTATCCGCGACGGCTGACAGCAGCGTCAGCGCTACCGCGCCGAAGATCCCGAGATAGAGACGCCCTTCAACAAACCGGTGCGCCCGCATGGCATCCCACGCGCCAACTAAATAGCCCAGATAGTTCATGGCGGCCACCAGCCCGGCGCTGGTCAGCGTCAGCTGTCCGGCCGAAATCATCAGCGGAACCTGAGGCGTAAAAGCAAAGCGCCCTATCCCCATCGCCACCACCAAAACCACAAATCCGCTGAGCGCGATACGCAGCGCCATGATCGCCCCAATTGTTAAAATTTAGTTAATTCATGATGCAACATATCGACTTAATGCGGAAGTGAAAGTTGCTCACAGGTGAATGAATAATCTGTATTATGGATTGAGTGAATATCGACACAAAATCAGGAGCCTTGCATGGAACTGCTCGAAGAGCACCGTTGTTTTGAAGGTCGGCAGCAGCGCTGGCGGCACGACTCCACCACGCTGAACTGCGCGATGACGTTCAGCATCTTTCTGCCACCGGTCACCGGTAACGTTAAGCCACCGGTGCTGTACTGGCTCTCCGGCCTGACCTGCAACGATGAGAACTTCACCACTAAAGCGGGTGCACAGCGCGTTGCGGCTGAATTAGGCATTGCGCTGGTGATGCCCGACACCAGCCCGCGCGGCGATGATGTCGCTGACGACGCCGGATACGATCTGGGTAAAGGCGCGGGTTTTTATCTGAATGCGACCCAACAGCCCTGGGCGAGCCACTACCGGATGTACGATTACATTCGCGACGAGCTGCCTGCTCTAATCCAGGCGCAGTTTGCCGTGAGTGACCGCGCGGCCATCAGCGGGCATTCGATGGGCGGACACGGCGCGTTAATTATGGCGCTTAAAAATCCGGGTCAATTCACCAGCGTCTCCGCCTTTGCGCCGATTGTGAACCCGACTCAGGTACCCTGGGGGCAGAAAGCGTTTTCGAATTATCTGGGCGATGATGTCACCACATGGCAGGAATGGGATAGCTGTGCGCTGATGCAGGCAAGCCTTCCGGAACAGGCGATCCCGACGCTTATCGATCAGGGTGATGCCGATCAGTTCCTCGCCGATCAACTGCAGCCCGCAGTGCTGGCGGAAGTGGCGCGACAGAAAAGCTGGCCTTTGACCCTGCGTATCCAGCCGGGGCACGATCATAGCTATTACTTTATTGCCTCGTTTATCGAAGATCATCTCCGCTTCCATGCAGAGTATTTACTGAAATAACCCAGCCTGTTGCCCGGTGAGCTACGCAAACCGGGCCAATACTGAGCGCAAGCGTTGGCCGGGAAAGGCATAACCTTCACCCGGCCAGCTCGCTATCAGAAGCGGTAATCCACTGCCATAAAGTAACGGCGGCCATCTTCCGTATAGCTGTAATCGTCGCGGCTGAGATCTTTATCCAGCAGGTTTTGCACGCCTGCACGCAGTTTGACATTTTTCGTTGCCTGCCACGCTGCACCGGTATTCCAGACAACATACCCCCCTGGCGTTGCATCGCCGGCGGTGATGGCACGTTTTTCGCCAGAGTAGTTACCCTGCATATAGAAGGACCAGTCCTGCGTTGCCTGCCAGTCCACGGTTCCGTTCGCGGTATGGAATGGCAGCTCGGAGAGCGGTTTGTTGCCGCCGTTGCTGATATCACGTCCGTCGTTGTAGGTGTAATTCAGCGTCACTTTCCAGTCTTCGGCCAGCGGGAATTTCAGCTCGGTTTCCACGCCGCGAATACGCGCTTTGTTGACGTTGTAGTAGCGGAAAATCGGCTCACCATCGGCATTCAGTCCAACGTAGTTTGGATAGTTCTGCGCCTGATTTACGTTTGCGGTGCGGAGGATGCTGATACGGTCATCCACATCGTTCTGGAAGGTGGTAATACTGGCCTGAACGCCCTCTAACCAGCCCTCTTCCCCGGCATAGTAAAGACCCAGCTCGAAGCTTTCGCTGGTTTCTGGTTTCAGATCCGGGCTACCGACAATTTCACAGGCACCACGGCACGAGCCGGTGGTCCAGTCCGGGCTTAACTGCAGTAAGGAGGGAGCTTTGAAGGCCGTCGCCCAGCCGCCTTTCACCGTCACGGTGTCGGTTGCGCTATAGACCAGATACGCACGCGGGCTCCAGTGGTCGCCGTAGGTTTCGTGATCGTCCATACGCACGCCAGTGGTCAACGCCAGCGGTTCAAAAATACGCCATTCGTTTTCAATAAACAGCGCGTACTGGCTGGCAGAGGTGTTGCTGCTGGAGCCGCCGGTCAGGTTCACCGGATCTTTCAGTTTATCGTGTCGCCATTCGCCGCCGAAGGTCAGCAGCTGGTTAATTTCACCAAGCGGCAGGACATATTTCCCGTCGATACTGTTGCTTTCGGAGGTAATCGGGCTGCGGTTGCCAGGATTTTTGTTATCGACTTTCTCGCCGTAG
Organism: Lelliottia sp. 489; assembly: GCF_050435885.1. Taxonomy (NCBI): domain Bacteria; kingdom Pseudomonadati; phylum Pseudomonadota; class Gammaproteobacteria; order Enterobacterales; family Enterobacteriaceae; genus Lelliottia; species Lelliottia sp. 489. The sequence goes on from NZ_JBNDLC010000001.1 coordinate 1,335,370, forward strand.
AATTTCAGCTCGCTGTTGCCGACATCCCAGCGCCCGTTGTGGCTCAGGGAGTAGTTCTGGCGCTCGAGGCGGTTCTGATCGAGAGAGTCTGAATCGCGGTCCTGACGGTCGAAACCGTAGCCTGCGGTGAAATCGTGGTTTTGATTCGGCGTCCAGACGAATTCGACGTTAGCGTCGCGGCTGGTGAACCCTTCAATGCGCGGCGTTTCGCCCGTCGCAGAGGTTGAGGATTCCTGCTGGTCATCTTTTTCGCGTTTAGAGAGGCTACCGTAGGCTTTCAGCCCCAGCACGCCATCCACCAGCGGACCGCTGGTAAAGAACTGACCGTTGTAGGTGTCACCGCGATCGCGATGTTCCTGAATCGTGGTGTCGGCGGTCAAGGTGCCGGTCCATTTCTGGCCGATTTTTTTGGTGATGATGTTTACCACCCCGCCCAGCGCATCGGACCCGTACAGCGATGACATCGGGCCGCGCACCACCTCGATACGCTCGATGGCATCGACCGGAACCCAGTTGAGATCGAAATCGTTATGGCGGAAGACGGCGTTGCGGGAGTTGACGCGCTTACCGTCCACCAGAATCAGGGTGTAGCTGCTATCCAGCCCACGGATACTGACCCCTTTACGGTTATCCCCTTCGTTGGTGAGTTGCACACCTGGCACGTCCTGTAACACATCTTTCAGGTTCTGAACGGGTTTACGCTGCAGATCTTCCTGAGTAATGACGCTGATACTGGCCGGTGCATCTTTGAGGTTTTGTTCAGTGGCAGACGCCGTGACAACCAGGGTATCGCCGGACTCAGCCGCAATAACCGGTAACGCCAGGGACAGTGCAGACGCACAGAGTCCTCCCCGTACGAAGGGATTTAACCTAAACATTCCATATCTCCATGAGGTAAACACAACAATATCAAATAATTATTGCTCACAGTGCATTGCATACCGCCGGCTTCTTTGGCCAGTCGGCTGTGTGTTTCTTTGCAGGTGTGGCAGTAACGTCATCGTCCTTTCAAAAACGCGACGCTGACTCCTTCATCCTTTTGATAACGGCGATAACGATAAAACAAACGATAATTATTATCAATTCAATTGTTAACAATTATGTCATTTATGCATACTGTGGGGATAAAAAAACCCGCTCGAATGAGCGGGCTAAAAGAGAGGAAGTGCAATTATTGTTTGATTCGTCCAGGGAATTCCATTTCGCTGTAGCGGACGAATCGGGTTCCTTTCGTCAGTTTGTAACCAAACCAGATGATCAGGAACAGAGGGATACCAATGTACGTCGCCATGACGCCGCCCCAGTCGATGGTGTCTGACAGGAAGGCTTCGTAGTTCTGGCCGAGCGTGATGATCAGGCACAGAATGAAGGCGAAGATTGGCCCTAACGGGAAGAAACCAGAGCGGTACGGCAGATCGTTAATATCATGCCCCTGCTTCACATAGCCGCGGCGGAAACGATAGTGGCTAATCGCAATCCCCAGCCAGGCGATAAAGCCGGTCATACCGGAGGTGTTCAGCAGCCACAGGTAAACCGTCTGGTTGCCGAACATCGACGTCAGGAAGCACAGGCCCGCCACCACCGTGGTTGCATACAGCGCGTTGCGCGGTACACCGCCGCGAGACAGTTTAGAGAAAATACGTGGCGCTTTACCGTCGCAGGCCAGGGTGTAGAGCATACGCGTTGAAGCGTACATCCCTGAGTTCCCCGCCGACAGCACCGCCGTCAGGATCACCGCGTTCATCACCGCTGCCGCAGAGAGCAGACCGGCATGCTGGAAGACCAGCGTGAACGGGCTGACGCTGATGTCTTTGACATCGTTACGCAGCAGGCTTGGATCGGTGTAAGGAATAATCAGGCTGATAATCAGGATCGCGAACACATAGAACAGCAGGATACGCCAGAACACCTGACGCACGGCACGCGGAATGTTTTTCTCTGGATCTTCAGATTCACCCGCCGCGATACCAATCAGCTCGGTGCCCTGGAAGGAGAAGCCGACAATCATCGCCACACCGATCATTGCCGCAAAACCACCGGCGAACGGCGCTTCGCCAATCTGCCAGTTGCTCCAACCCGCTGGCTGCGCCCCTTTGAAGATGCCGACAATCATCGCCACACCGACGACGATAAAGATGATAACGGTCGCGACTTTAATCAGTGAGAACCAGTACTCCGCTTCGCCAAAACCGCGCACGGAGATGTAGTTCAGCAGGAAAATAACGGCCAGGAAGAGCGCGCTCCAGATCCAGCCTGGCGTGTCCGGGAACCACCAGTTCATGACCAGCTGTGCGGCCACGAGGTCAACGGCGATGGTCACCGCCCAGTTGTACCAGTAGTTCCAGCCCAGCGCGAAGCCGAAGCCTTCTTCAACGTATTTTTGGCCGTAAGTGGAGAAAGAGCCGGATACCGGCATGTAAGCTGCCAGTTCGCCCAGACTGGTCATCAGGAAGTACACCATCAGGCCAATCAGCATGTAAGAAAACAGCGCGCCACCCGGGCCTGCCGCTGAAATAGTTGCACCAGAGGCAACAAAAAGACCTGTACCGATAGAACCGCCAATGGCGATCATCGTCAGGTGACGCGCCTTGAGTTCGCGGCGTAGCGCGGGCGCTTCTGTGGTTTTAGTTTCGGAAACCATATGAAAATGCTGTCCATTCAAAAAATGAGGCGAGATTGTAGCAGACGATCCGCGAACCTTCCGGCAGAAATGCTCTGTTATAAGAGAGCTTCATGACGGCTCCGGAATTATAAGTAAAGCAGAGCCTGGACTAGATTTCGCAATAGCGCAAAAACCGCTGCAACGAATTCGAAAGGTGTTTTTGGCGGTGATGAATACACCACAGGGTGCGCACCAGCTTCGGCAGTGGAACCGGAATTTCAATCAAGGAACCGCTTTCGAGCTGCTCGGCGATGACGCGACGGGAGAGACAGCTGATCCCAAGACCGTGCCGCACGGCGTGTTTAATCGCCTCGGAATTACCCAGCTCCATGCCCAGCTGAAACTGCGGCAAATGCGAGAGCAAAAGATAATCGACGATTTCGCGCGTGCCTGAACCGTGCTCGCGTAAAATCCACGGCGCCTGCGCCAGGCGTTCCAGCGTCACCTCGCCCTGTAATAAGGAAGAGGCGGGAGAGGCAAATACCACCAGCTCATCTTCCAGCCAGGGTTCCGCAATGATATCCACGTTATGGCACGGCCCTTCGATAAGCCCGATGTCCACGCGGAAATCAATAATCGCATTAATCACATCCTGGCTGTTGCCGACGCTCATCTCCAGCGGCAATGCCGGGAAATCGCGGCGATAGCGGGCAATCACTTCCGGAAGAATATAGTTGCCAATGGTGCTGCTGGCATACACACGGATCGCCCCGTTGTCTTCCCGGAACAGCTGTTCAATTTCGACAGCCTGCTCCAGTAGCGCCAGCGCGCGCGGGTAAAGCAGACGTCCGTGTTCGTTCACCACCAGCCGCTTCCCTACCCTGTCGAAAAGCTGCACCCCGAGCTGCCCTTCTAGATCCGTCAGCGCGGCGCTGACCGCCGACTGAGACAAGGCCAGCCGCTGCGAAGCCTGGGTGGTCGACCCGCTTTTCAGCACTTCGGCGAAAACTTCCAGTTGACGTAATGTTATGTGCATCGTGGCCTTCCACCCGGTAAGCGCGCCGCTTACCACTTATAAAGATTAATTATAAATATATAATCAATTTTATTTTTAAGCCAGAGCGCCGTAACCTTTTAACCATTGAAAGGAGAAGGCTATGACTGAACTCACTGTGCATCATCATCGAACACTGTGGCATTACGTTCCTGGGCTTGCGCTAAGTGCATTGATCACCGGGGTGGCATTATGGGGTGGCAGTATTCCGGCCGTCGCCGGGGCAGGATTTAGCGCATTGACGCTGGCGATCCTGCTTGGGATGGTGGTCGGCAATACGGTCTACCCAAAAATCTGGTCCGCCTGCGACGGGGGGGTGCTGTTTGCCAAACAACATTTGCTGCGCCTGGGCATCATTCTTTATGGTTTTCGCCTCACCTTTGCGCAGATTGCCGACGTCGGCGTGAGCGGCATTGCCATCGACGTGTTAACGCTGACCAGCACCTTTATGCTGGCCTGCTTTATCGGGCAAAAGGTCTTTGGCCTCGACAAACAAACCAGCTGGCTGATTGGCGCGGGGAGCAGTATTTGTGGGGCCGCGGCCGTGCTGGCAACAGAACCAGTGGTGAAAGCCGAGTCGAGTAAAGTGACCGTTGCGGTGGCGACGGTGGTGATCTTCGGTACGCTGGCGATATTCCTTTATCCGGCCATGTACCCGCTGCTGGCGCACTGGTTCACGCCGGAGGCCTACGGGATCTATATTGGTTCGACCATGCATGAAGTGGCGCAGGTTGTGGCGGCCGGTCATGCCATCAACCCGGATGCCGAAAATGCGGCGGTGATTGCCAAAATGCTGCGCGTGATGATGCTGGCCCCGTTCCTGATTATTCTGGCGGCACGCGTAAAACAACTTTCGCCAGCAGGCAAAGGCGAGAAAAGCAAAATCACCATTCCCTGGTTCGCCGTTCTGTTTATTGTGGTGGCGGTGTTTAACTCGTTCCATCTGCTGCCAAAAGCAGTGGTCGATATGCTGATTACACTGGATACCGTCATGCTGGCGATGGCGATGGCCGCTCTGGGCGTCACCACCCACGTCAGCGCGCTGAAAAAAGCCGGGGCCAAACCGCTACTGATGGCACTGGTACTGTTTGTCTGGCTGATTGTGGGCGGCGGGGCGATCAACCTGGCGGTACATTATGCGTTAGCTTAATGCATCCATTTGATGAATATAAATAAATTCTGAATTGCGACTATCTCGTAAACCACTCTCAGTTTTGCTCGGGTAACCATGTTGAACTGCCGTCTTCTTTGAAGGCGGCAGTTTTTCATTTTTTACCGTCCCAACCGGGCAGGTAGGAGCGACTGTTTTATTATCTTCTTTCACCCTCTCGGCACTGACTACTCTAAGTGCCACTCGACAAGCATTATTTCCTCCGGCAGTCGCTATGCCAAAAGCAAAGAGATATGTAAGCAACGAGGGTCTGGCGGCTACTAAGATCTTCTTGTTGGGGGGCGTAAAAAATCTGTTAACCCGCTATCATAAGCGTTTCGGGTTAACAGGAGTCCCTTATGAAATACGTTGGAGCGCACGTGAGCGCAGCAGGTGGTCTTGCGAATGCCGCCATTCGCGCCGCCGAAATCGAGGCGACCGCTTTCGCCCTGTTCACCAAAAATCAGCGCCAGTGGCGCGCTGCGCCGCTCACCACTGAAGTGATTGATGATTTCAAAGCCGCCTGCGAGAAGTATCACTTCGGGCCGGGCCAGATCCTTCCGCATGACAGTTACCTCATCAACCTGGGCCATCCGGTTCAGGAGGCGGTGGATAAATCGCGCGAGGCGTTTCTGGATGAACTTCAGCGCTGCGAACAGCTTGGCCTGACGCTGCTGAACTTCCATCCTGGTAGCCATCTGATGCAAATCGAGGAAGATGCGTGTCTGGCACGGATCGCCGAATCCATCAATATTGCGCTGGCGCAGACCACCGGCGTCACCGCGGTAATCGAAAACACCGCAGGCCAGGGCAGCAATCTGGGATTCAAGTTTGAGCATCTGGCGGCGATTATCGACGGTGTGGAAGATAAATCCCGCGTCGGCGTCTGCATTGATACCTGCCACGCCTTTGCCGCCGGGTATGACCTGCGCACCGTTGAAAAGTGCGAGAAAACCTTCGCGGAGTTTGAACGTATTGTCGGCTTTAAGTATTTGCGCGGCATGCATTTGAACGATGCCAAAAGCGCGTTCGGCAGCCGCGTCGACCGCCATCACAGTTTGGGTGAGGGCAATATTGGCCACGACGCGTTCCGCTTTATCATGCAGGACGCCCGCTTTGACGACATCCCAATGGTGCTTGAAACGGTGAATCCGGATATCTGGGCGGAAGAGATCGCCTGGCTGAAAGCACAGCAAACGGCTGAACAAGCCGCATAAAAAAAGCCGGGTCGCGTAAGCACCCGGCTTTTTACTTTGTCGGTCGGGTAAGCGAAGCGCCACCCGACAAGACGTTTACGCTACTTTCGCAACCACTTCTGCTTCCGGGCGTTTCAGCACCGCGTAAGACAGACCCGCCACCAGCGTACCGGCGATAATCGCGAACAGATAACCCAGTACCGGGGTAATCGCGCCAGGAATCAGCAGAACAAACAGACCGCCGTGCGGCGCCATCAGTTTCGCGCCAATCGCCATAGAGATAGCACCAGTTACCGCGCCGCCTGCGATACAGCAAGGCAGAACACGCATCGGATCACGCGCTGCGAACGGAATCGCACCTTCGGTGATGAAGCACAGTCCCAGTACCAGCGCCGCTTTACCGCCCTCTTGCTGCGCCTTATCGAACTTACGGCGTGCAATAATGGTCGCCAGACCCAGCGCCAGCGGTGGCACCATACCGGCAGCCATGATAGCGGCCATCGGGGCATACGTCTGAGTACTCAGCAGACCAACACCAAACGCGTAAGCCGCTTTGTTGACCGGACCACCCATATCAGTACACATCATGCCGCCAAGGATTGCGCCCAGCAGTACCGCGTTCGCCGTACCCATGGTTTGCAGCCAGTGGGTCAGACCTTCCAGGATACCCGCAACCGGCTTACCAATCAGGTAAATCATACCCAGGCCAACCACCAGGCTTGAGATCAGTGGAATGATCAGGATCGGTTTCAGTGCTTCCATACTTTGCGGCAGCTTCAGCTTCGAGCTGATGGCCTTCGCGACGTAACCGGCCAGGAAACCGGCGATGATACCGCCGATAAAGCCCGAGCCAGTGCTCACGGCCAGCATACCGCCGATAAGACCCGGCGTCAGGCCCGGACGATCAGCAATGGAGAACGCAATATAACCTGCCAGAACAGGCACCATCAGCGCGAACGCCGAGCCACCACCAATCTGCATCAACGCCGCCGCCAGCGTACCTGGCTCTTTAAAGGCTTCGATACCGAAAGCGAAGGAGAGTGCGATACACAGACCACCCGCAACCACCATCGGCAGCATGTAAGACACGCCGGTCAGCAGGTGACGATAAGCGCCCGCAGACTCTTTTTTGCCTTCGCTGGCGGTGGACTCTGATTTGCCCGTTGGCTGATAAGGTTTCGCTTCAGCCAGTGCTTTATCAAATTCCTGCGCCGTTTTCTTCAGCGCCAGGCCGGTAGAGGTGCGATACATCGGCTTACCGGCGAATTTCGCCAGGTCCACTTCAATATCTGCCGCCACCATGACCAGATCCGCTTCCGCCACCTCTTCCGGGGTGATCGCATTGCCTGCGCCCACGGAACCACGGGTTTCGACCTTCACCCACCAGCCGCGTTTTTTCGCTTCGGTTTCGATGGCTTCAGCCGCCATAAAGGTGTGCGCCACGCCCGTCGGGCAGGCAGTAATCGCCACGATGCGTTTCGGGCCGGTTGCCGTCGCCACTGCTGCGGTAGCAACAGGTGCGCTGTAAACAGTTGCGTGGCCTTTCGCTTCGCTCAGGAACAGTTCGGGATGTGCCACCGCGCGATTGATATCGCCCAGCCACACTTTTTTGCCGTTCAGCGCACTGTCAGCCGGGACTTTATCACCCAGAACAATCGCCAGTTCGGCGTCATTTGGGTTGTCGACGAGTTCAACATGCGCTTTGTGTGCCGCCGCGCCCAGCAAGGTCTTCGCCATATAGGCGCGAGCTTGTCCAAGTCCGGAATCAATGATCAGCAGCGTTTTCATTATGCCTCTCCTGCTGTTAGTTAAAAGGTTTTAAGTCAACGCGCGCCATCATCGCGGCCAACTGGGTACGTTCGGTAATTCCAACATTGCTCTGACTCACGGCCAGGGCGGCAACAGCGGTAGCAAGACGTAAGGTATGCTCACTGGATTCACGCATCAGCAGGCCGTAGATCAGACCGCCCACCATTGAATCCCCGGCACCTACGGTGCTGACCACTTCCACCGACGGTGGCTTGGCGATCCATTCGCCAGACGCGTTAACCCACAGCGCGCCTTCTGCACCCAGCGAAATCACCACGTGAGCGATACCCTGTTCACGCAGCGCATGGGCCGCTTCAATCACATCTTTCAATTCTGGCAGCTTACGGCCCGCCCAGATCTCCAGTTCGCGGCGATTTGGTTTCACCAGCCACGGAGAGGCTTTCAGACCCGCCACCAGCGCTTCACGGCTGCTGTCGAAAATAATGCACGGGCACTGGCTACGCAGACGCAGCATCCAGTCGGTGAAGGCTTCCGGGCTGACGCCTGACGGCAGACTGCCGCTGACGCAGACCATGTCGAACTGACCCAGCCAGCTCAGAGAGTCATTCACGAAACGCTCCCAATCCGCGCCCGTGACTTCAAAACCGGAGAAGTTCAGATCGGTAACTTCGCCGTCTTTTTCCGTCAGCTTGACGTTAATACGGGTACGGCCCTGAACGACCTGGAAACGGTTGGCGATGCCCAGCTCGCTGAACAGCTGCTGAAAACCGTCCTGGTTGTCTTTCCCAAGGAAACCACCCACGGTCACGTCAATGCCTAAGTCTTTCAGCACTTTCGCAACGTTGATGCCTTTACCGGCTGCGTGCAGGCCGGTGGTGCGCACGAGGTTGACCTCACCGCGCTCAATTTCAGGGCAAAAACCGACGAGATCGTAAGCCGGGTTCAGCGTAATAGTGGCGACACGTCTGCTCATTATGCGCCCTCCCCCAGACCTGCCGCGATGGCTTCGCCAATCGCTTTCAGCGCCTGTTCAGCATCCGCACCCTGAGCGGTAAAGCGCAGGCGGTGGCCTTTTTTCACACCCAGCGCGACGACTTTCATCAGGCTGCGGCCATTGGCGGGTTTGCCGGACCCATCGAGGTTGGTCACGGTAATATCACTTTCGAATTGCTTGATGGTGTTGACCAGCAGAGTGCCAGGACGGGCGTGCAGGCCATGTTCGTTACGCACCACAAACTCAGCGCTCAGCAGGTCGTCGGTCAGTGCGTCATCACTGGTCAGCAGCGCCAGCAACGTGGCGGCATCCGCTTTCAGCAAATGTTCAGCTTTGTTGTTCAGCAGCAGATCGCTCAGGCGCTTCAGCACGGCAACTGGCTGTTCATCGGCCATCGCAACAGTGACCAGCAGCGCGGCGTGTTCACCATCGGCTTCAAATGCGCTCGCGGCACGGCTTACAGCAATCGCACTGCGCAGGTTACCTTCCGCACTGTCGTTCAGCCAGACGCCCTGACCCAGGTTCAGCGGCTTATCATTAATCACGCGGGCAACGAAGGCGGTGTCAACAGCACCCGCCTCTTTCAGACGACCGGCGTTCAACGCCTGCAGGGTCACCAGATCGGTGGCCACCACGTCCAGCGTCAGCGTGTCGTTATCCAGCTTCAGCGCGTCGCTCTGTTTTTCACCCATCAGTAGCGCACGCAGCTCTTCTGCGGTGGTGGCAGATTGCAGCTGTTCAGCCACGGAGTCATCGCTCAGCACGTGCGTCAGCTGACGCAGCAGGCCCAGATGCTCATCGCTGCTGGCGGCAATCCCGATGGCAACGTAAGCCACCTGCCCTTCGCCCCACAAAATCCCCTGCGGGAACTGATAAACCTGAACGCCGGTTTTCAGCACCTGGTCGCGGGTATCCGTTGTACCGTGCGGAATGGCAATGCCATTGCCGAGGAAGGTGGAGGTTTGCTGTTCACGCGCCAGCATGCCGTCTACATAACCGTCCGCCACGTTGCCTGCCTGCACGAGGGCAGCGGCAATCTTGCGAATGGCCTCTTCTTTATTACCGGCCTGTTCGCCCGGATGAATATCTTGCACTGATAACTGGAACATAGTTCTCCTCTCTCGCTGAATTGAATCGTTTCAGCCTTAATGAGAAAAAATGCGCTAACCTGCTCCGTCAGTTAAAACAAGATAGCGCTGAAACGTTTCAAGAAGTCTTACGCTTAATGTTCAGCCTTGCAAGAAAAGTCGTGTTTCCTGTTTCAGAATTTAGAAGTGCAGCACATTTCTCCCACATTTGCTGACGTGACAGGCACGTACATCCTTCAGCTTCAGCACACTTCAGCCACAATGATTTTGAAATGCCATTTTGATTTTTCGTGGGGAATTTGACCGCACCACCTGTTTATTTTCTGACAAGCGGCGTAAACTCCGCGACTCTTCACATTACCGATAGCGAACCATGCACAACTCCCCCGCTGCCGCCTCACCAAAACCCTTTGATTTGACGTCATCGGCGTTTTTGATTGTTGCATTTCTCACCGGTATCGCCGGTGCGTTACAGACGCCAACGCTGAGCCTGTTCCTGACCAACGAAGTTCATGCCCGTCCGGCGATGGTTGGCTTCTTCTTTACCGGCAGTGCCATTATCGGCATTCTCGTCAGCCAGTTTCTGGCAGGCCGCTCCGACCGAAAAGGCGATCGCAAAAGCCTGATTGTTTTCTGCTGCCTGCTCGGCGTGTTTGCCTGCGTGCTGTTCGCCTGGAACCGCAACTATTTTATCCTGCTGTTTGTCGGCGTGTTCTTGAGTAGCTTTGGTTCCACCGCGAACCCGCAGATGTTTGCCCTTGCACGGGAACACGCGGATCACACGGGGCGCGAAGCGGTAATGTTCAGCTCGATACTGCGCGCCCAGGTGTCGCTGGCGTGGGTGATCGGCCCGCCGCTGGCTTACGCGCTGGCGATGGGCTTTGGTTTCACGGTGATGTATCTGAGCGCCGCCGTGGCGTTTGTCGTGTGTGGGATTATGGTCTGGTTTTTCCTGCCCACCATGCGCAAGGAGCCAAAACTGTCGACCGGCACGCTGGAAGCGCCGCGTCGCAACCGCCGCGACGCCCTTCTTCTGTTTATTGTCTGCACGCTGATGTGGGGCACCAACAGCCTCTATATCATCAATATGCCGCTGTTTATTATTGACGAGCTGCATCTGCCGGAAAAACTGGCAGGCATCATGATGGGTACAGCGGCAGGCCTGGAAATCCCGACAATGCTGATCGCCGGTTATTACGCGAAACGTTTCGGAAAGCGTTTTTTGATGCGGATTGCGGCCGTGGCTGGTTTGCTGTTTTACATCGGAATGCTGACAGTGCACACCCCGGCGTTGCTGCTGGCATTGCAGCTGCTGAACGCCATTTATATTGGCATTCTCGCAGGGATCGGCATGCTCTATTTCCAGGACTTAATGCCTCGCCAGGCAGGGGCAGCAACGACACTTTATACTAATACCACCCGCGTGGGCTGGATCATTGCGGGCTCGCTGGCGGGGGTTGTGGCGGAAATCTGGAGCTATCACACAGTGTTCTGGATTGCGCTGGTGATGTGCATCATTACCACCGGCTGTCTGACGCGAATTAAAGATGTCTAGGGCGCGGTGAGCGCTTCCAGCTCAATCAAATAGATCATCGCCTGCTCGCGCGTGCTGCCGCACATCTCTTTTAACGGCTGAAGCGCACCGCAGACTTTCGGGCGCAGCGGCGAGCCAAAGATATTGCATAGATTGGTGTCAGAAAGCTGAACACAGCGGGTGTTGGCAGGCTTGCCCTCTGGCATGCCTGGGATCGGGCTTGAAATGGACGGCGCGGTGCAGCACGCGCCACAGTCTGGACGACAATCCATAAACCCTCTCTGTCAGTGGCGGATGCCCGTATGGTCGGGCGTGGCGCGCACAGTAACACCTTTTGTGTATTGATAGCAAAAGCCACTAATTCCGCTTGCCTGAAAGGCTGCGCGCGAGTAATTTGGCGCGATATTTTTTACCTCCCAGTAGACAGGATTATTGCAATGCCAAGAGCGAACGAAATTAAGAAAGGTATGGTACTGAACTACAACAGCAAACTGCTGATTGTGAAAGATATCGATGTTCAGTCCCCAAGCGCCCGTGGCGCAGCCACACTGTACAAAATGCGCTTTGCCGATGTGCGTACCGGTCTGAAAGTCGAAGAGCGTTTTAAAGGCGATGATATCGTTGATACCGTGACCCTGACCCGCCGTTTCGTTGATTTCTCCTACATCGACGGCAACGAATACGTGTTCATGGATAAAGAAGACTACACGCCGTATATCTTCACCAAAGACCAGATTGAAGACGAGCTGCAGTTTATTCCTGAAGGCGGTATGCCGGATATGCAGGTTCTGACCTGGGATGGCCAGCTGCTGGCACTCGAACTGCCGCAGACCGTGGATCTCGAAATCGTGGAAACGTCACCGGGCATTAAAGGGGCCTCTGCCAGCGCACGTAACAAACCTGCGACGCTGACTACGGGTCTGGTGGTGCAGGTTCCGGAATATCTGTCTGCCGGCGAGAAGATCCGCATCCATATCGAAGAAAAACGTTATATGGGTCGTGCTGACTAATTCTGTTTTGCCGGATGGCGGCTTTGTCTTATCCGGCTCACATAAAAAACGCATAAAAAAACCGGCGAATTCGCCGGTTTTTTTGTAGGCCCGTTCAGCGTAGCGCCGCCGGGCATTAATGCCAGTTACAACAGCTCAGGGTACTTCGTCATCTTCAGCGCCAGCTCCACGCCGCGCACTTCCGCCATGCCTTTCAGGCGACCAATCGCCGAATAGCCTGGGTTGGTTTTCTTACGCAGATCGTCCAGCATCTGATGTCCGTGGTCTGGACGGAACGGAATCGGACGCAAATCACCCGCTTTCTTACGACGCTGCTCTTCACCCAGAATCGCATCAACCACCGCCACCATATTCACGTCACCGCCGAGATGCGCCGCTTCGTGGAAGGTTTTCGGGTTATCTTCGCGACAGGTCGCGCGCAAGTGGGTGAAGTGAATGCGGTCGCCGAAGGTTTCAATCATACGTACCAGATCGTTATCCGCGCGTACGCCGTAAGAACCGGTGCACATGGTGAAACCATTGTTAATGCTGTCGACGGTCTCTTTCAGCCATTGCATATCTTCAATAGTAGACACGATGCGCGGCAGGCCGAGGATTGGGCGCGGTGGATCGTCCGGATGAACCGCCAGGCGTAAACCGCAGGCTTCCGCCACCGGCACAATCGCGCGCAGGAAGTAGGCCATGTTTTCGCGCAGCTGATTTTTGTCGATGTCGCCGTATTCCGCCAGACGTGCGCGGAACTGATCCAGCGTGTAACCCTCTTCCGCACCCGGCAGGCCGGCAATGATATTGCGGGTCAGCTTCTCAATATCCGCTTCCGTCGCCTCGTTAAACCATTTCAGCGCCTGGTGCTGCTCTTCGGCGGAATAGTCCGCGTCGGCGCCAGGACGCTTGAGGATGTGCAGCTCAAAAGCGGCAAAAGCAATCTGGTCGAAACGCAGGGCTTTAGAGCCGTCTGGCATCTGGTACTCAAGGTCGGTGCGCGTCCAGTCCAGAATCGGCATAAAGTTGTAGCACACGGTATCAATACCGCAGGCCGCCAGATTGCGGATGCTTTGCTGATAGTTGGCAATCCAGGTGTCAAACTCGCCGGAATGGGTTTTGATGTCTTCGTGCACCGGGATACTTTCAACGACTGACCAGGTCAGCCCTTTTTCCGCCAGCAAAGCCTGGCGTTTATTAATCTCTTCCAGCGGCCAGACCTGACCGTTCGGAATATGGTGCAGTGCCGTGACAACACCCGTTGCGCCAGCCTGACGCACATCATCAAGAGAAACCGGATCATTCGGCCCGTACCAACGCCAGGTTTGTTCCATTGCCTCACCCTCTAAAGTTGTTATACCAATATGATTATTGCAATGACGACTACCATACATGTTTGTTTTAGACGGTCAATACAGGCTGCAGCATTGATTGATCGAACTCACAGAATCTGGATATTTACGGCTTACCAATTCAATTTGCTGTCATATAACTTTACACTGCCATTGTTAATTAATGGTTAATCAGGTGTGTATTTCATGAAGACAATTGCCTCCACCGCGCTCCCCTCATATGTGCAACTGCCGCAGTTCGATCGTCACCAGCTGCGCTCCCGCATCGTTCATTTCGGTTTTGGTGCCTTCCATCGCGCGCATCAGGCGTTGTTAACAAACCGCGTGCTTAACGCCAAAGGGGGCGACTGGGGGATCTGTGAAATTAGCCTGTTCAGCGGCGATACGCTGATGAGCCAGCTGCGCGCCCAGGATCATCTGTTTACGGTGCTGGAGAAAGGGGCCGAGGGTAATCACCCGATTATCGTCGGGGCGGTGCATGAGTGCCTCAATGCAAAACTCGATTCGCTGGCAGCCATTATTGAAAAGTTCTGCGAGCCGCAGGTGGCGATTGTGTCGCTCACCATCACCGAAAAAGGCTATTGCATCGATCCGGCGACGGGCCGACTGGATACGCAAAATGCGCGCATCGTTCACGATCTGGAAAATCCGTCTGAGCCGCACTCGGCGCCGGGGATTCTGGTTGAAGCCTTATACCGTCGCCACGCGCGCGGGCTGGCACCCTTTACCGTGCTCTCTTGCGACAATATTCCGGACAACGGTCATGTCGTGAAAAACGCGGTGCTGGGGATGGCGGAGAAACGCTCGCCTGAACTTGCCGCCTGGATTGCTGAGCACGTCAGCTTCCCCGGTACCATGGTTGACCGCATTGTTCCTGCCGCCACCGACACATCGCTGGCTGAAATCACCCAGGAACTCGGCGTGGAAGACCCTTGCGCCATCAGCTGCGAGCCGTTTATCCAGTGGGTGGTGGAAGATAACTTCGTTGCCGGTCGTCCGGAGTGGGAACTGGCGGGCGTGCAGATGGTGCAGGACGTTTTACCCTGGGAACAGATGAAGCTGCGTATGCTTAACGGCAGCCACTCGTTCCTGGCGTATCTCGGTTATCTTGCCGGTTATGCTCACATTAATGAGTGTATGGAGGACGACGCGCTCCGCGAAGCCGCGCGCCGCCTGATGCTGGATGAACAGGCACCCACTCTGCGGATTACTGACGTTGACCTGACGGGATATGCCGACAGCCTGATCGACCGCTTTGCCAATCCTGCTCTGCAGCATCGCACCTGGCAGATCGCGATGGATGGCAGCCAGAAATTGCCTCAACGTATGCTTGAAGGCGTACGGGTTCATTTAGCACGTGAGAGCGCCTGGCCGCTGCTGGCGCTGGGTATCGCGGGCTGGATGCGCTACGTCAGCGGTGTGGATGACAACGGCAACGCCATTGATATTCGCGATCCTCTCAGCGATAAAATTCGTGCACTCGTAGAAACCAGTAGCGAAGAGGAGCGCGTCAACGCCCTGCTGACGTTGGGTGAAATTTTTGGCACCGATCTGCCCCAGCATCCGCAGTTCGTCGAGGCCATTCGTCAGGCGTATCAACATATTGCTCAGCACGGAGCGCGCCAGGCTGTGATTGACGCCGTGATGATTTAACCGATCATGCGCTTAAAGCGGACGGGGGACACTCCGTTCGCTCCTGCCCTTCCCAATACTCTCTTTTTTCGCCAGGATAATAATCATTGTTCGTGCATGATGATTATCTCCTGGAGTTCACGTGACCAAAACTAACCTGGTAACCGGCTTTCTCGGCAGCGGTAAAACCACCTCAATCCTTCATCTGCTGGCTAACAAAAATCCCGCGGAGAAATGGGCCATACTGGTTAACGAATTCGGCGAGATTGGGATTGACGGCGCGCTGCTGGCTGACTCGGGCGCGCTGGTCAAAGAGATCCCCGGCGGATGCATGTGCTGCGTCAACGGCTTGCCGATGCAGGTCGGTCTCAACACCCTGCTGCGTCAGGGCAAACCGGACCGCTTAATCATTGAGCCGACCGGTTTAGGCCATCCCAAACAAATTCTCGATCTGCTTACCGCTCCGGTGTATGAGCCCTGGATCGATCTGCGTGCAACGCTGTGTATCCTCGACCCACGCCAGCTACTGGACGAGAAAGTGGTACGCAATGAAAACTTCCGTGACCAGCTGGCTGCCGCCGATGTCATTGTGGCGAATAAAGAGGATCGCGCATCACAGGAGAGCCGTGATGCCTTTGACTTCTGGTGGCAGAATTTTGGTCACGATCGCCAGTTCGTGCTGGCCACCCAGGGGAAAATTGATAATGCCCTGCTAGACTTGCCGCGTCGGAATTTGACCGAACTGCCTGCCAGTGCCGCGCACTCACACGCGCATGTGGCGCAAAAAGGGCTGGCAGCCCTGAGCCTGCCGGAACATCAGCGCTGGCGTCGCAGCCTCAACAGCGGGCAAGGTTATCAGGCCTGTGGCTGGATTTTTGATGCCGATACCTGCTTTGACACCATTGGCATTCTGGAATGGGCACGCCTCGCGCCGGTGGATCGCGTGAAAGGCGTGATGCGCACACCGGACGGGCTGGTGCGCATTAACCGTCAGGGCGCCGATTTTTTCATTGAAACGCAAAATGTCGCCCCGCCCGACAGTCGAATAGAGTTAATTAGTGCGGTTAATACGGACTGGAACGCACTTCAGGCCAGCTTGTTGAAGCTTCGTTTAAGTTCGAGCCACTAACGTTGCCGGGACTTAACTGCTATGCATATGACGATGATTAAAAAAATCTCCCTGATATTACTGCTTAACGCCGCCGGTCTGGCGCTCTTCTTATCCTGGTATTTGCCAGTGAACCATGGTTTCTGGTTCCCGGTGGATTCCGGTATTTTCCACTTCTTCAATGAACAGCTGGTGAAGAGCAAGGTGATCCTGTGGCTGGTGGCAATCACCAACAATCGCGCCTTCGATGGCTGTTCTCTGCTGGCGATGGGCTGCTTAATGCTCTCATTCTGGCTGAAAGAAGATGCGACAGGACGCCGCCGAATCATCCTGATTGGCCTGGTGATGCTGCTCACCGCCGTGGTGATTAACCAGCTGGCGCAAGGGCTGATGCCGGTCAAGCGTTCCAGCCCTTCACTCTTCTTCCCAAATATTCATCGGGTGAGTGAATTACTGAATATCTCGACCAAAGACGCATCGAAAGACAGTTTCCCGGGCGATCACGGAATGATGCTGCTTATTTTTGCCTCTTTCATGCTGCGCTATTTTGGCAAAAAAGCCTTTGCGGTTGCCCTGATTATTGTTGTGGTTTTTGCCTTCCCGCGCGTAATGATCGGCGCTCACTGGCTAACGGATATTGTCGTCGGTTCACTTTCTGCTGTGCTGATTGGTGTACCGTGGGTCTTAATGACACCACTCAGCGACCGTCTGATTGCGCTATTTGATCGCTATCTTCCGGGCAAAATGCAACAAACAGAAAACAAATAACCAACCTAAATTAACATCATCCATCAGGGATCATTTTCGATCCCTGATGTTTTTCCCGCCACCGCCGCCCTATTTTGTCATCTTCTCGTAATATCATTCATCAGCTAAATGAATGCGTTGCGTGAGTTTTAACCTAAACTGCCGCTATTTTAAGCAATCCCGATTAATCACTTTCTCTATCACAATTTCTTATAAAAAATCGGATATTTTTGCTCGCATTGACTAAGGCGATCGGGTAATCTCGAACTCGTTTTGCCTCACAGAGATAATTATTCTCAGGGTGAATAAGTTTGTGCGTTAGAGCACAGATTTGACCATAAAGAATTGTCTCATTGTGCGCAGGTATTTAGTCTCGTCACGTTTGGCATTTTTATAACGATATTTATCGTTAAGGACTTCAAGGGAAAATAATCAAAATGGTCAAATCTCAACCGATTTTGAGATATATCTTGCGGGGAATCCCGGCAATAGCAGTTGCGGTACTGCTGTCTGCATGTAGTTCGACAAACACCGCGAAGAATATGCATCCTGAGACGCGTGTTGTGGGCATGGAAGATGCCTCGTCACTGCAAGCCTCTCAGGATGAATTTGAGAACATGGTACGTAATCTGGACGTGAAGTCCCGCATTATGGACCAGTATGCTGACTGGAAAGGTGTGCGCTATCGCCTTGGCGGCAGCACCAAAAAAGGTATCGATTGTTCCGGTTTTGTACAGCGTACATTCCGCGAGCAGTTTGGTTTAGATCTGCCTCGTTCGACTTACGAACAGCAGGAAATGGGTAAATCCATCTCGCGTACAAAATTGCGTACCGGTGATTTGGTTCTGTTCCGTGCAGGTTCTACGGGCCGACACGTGGGTATCTACATCGGCAACGACCAGTTTGTTCATGCTTCCACCAGCAGCGGTGTCACGATTTCCAGCATGAATGAACCCTACTGGAAGAAGCGCTACAACGAAGCGCGCCGGGTACTGAGTCGCAGTTAATCTGTTGTGTTGTTGGTTATCCCTTGGCTGGCAACACAATAAAAAATAAGCACTGCTTCGGCAGTGTTTTTTTTTGCCCGTTTAACCCCGTGCGCTCTGCCTTCACAGATGACTGGTTGCAAAAAACCAGGCTATAGTCTTGTAAATACGTAAGATTAGTCGTCCTGCCGGAATCACGACGATCCAGGAACAATGACGTTTATGCTCACTCGTTTCTTTTCCACCAGCCGCAAAGTTCTGACAGGCAGCATCCTCGCGGGCATTATCGTTGCCCTACTCTGCGGAATGTTGCAGTTTTTTCTGAGCTATCATAAGCGGGAAGCGAAATTCGATACCCTGATCGTTGACCTTCGGGTCTACATGGAGAGCTATTTCTCTGAGCTGAAAACCTCGATTGATACCCTCCAACCCTTCACGCTGAGCAGTTGCCAGGATGTGAGTGCGGAGCTAACGTCCCGCGCCGCCTTTAGCGTTAACGTGCGCGCATTTTTACTGGTCCGCGATAACACCGCATTTTGTTCTTCCGCTACCGGGCCAATGCGTGTCACGATGAAGGAGCTGATACCCGATCTGGATACCACCAAATCCGTTGATATGGTGCTGCTGCCCGGTACGCCAATGCTGCCAGACAAGCCCGCTATCGCCATCTGGTATCAAAACCCGCTGGTCAAAGACGACGGGGTATTTACGTCAATCAACATCAATTTAACGCCCTATCTGCTCTATACCTCACGTCAGGATGAGTTTGCCGGTATTGCGGTGATGATTGGCAATAAGGCGTTATCCACCTTCTCGAACCATCTGCTGAACGTTCAGGATATGCATGAAACCGCTATCCGCACCGCTATGCTGAAAACGGTTCCGCTCACCATCAAGGTGTATGCGCAAAAGTGGACGCCCTATGAAATTCTGTTCGCCCTGCTCTTCGGCCTGATATGCGGTATTGCGGCGGGAACCCTCTCTTTTTATATTCTCACCATCCGTTTGCATCCCGGGAAAGAGATCCTTTCAGCCATCAAGCACGGTCAGTTCTATGTGGTGTATCAGCCGGTTGTTGATACAAAAGAGCTGAAGATGCAGGGCTGCGAAGTGCTGATGCGCTGGAAACACCCGACGATGGGTGAAATACCGCCGGATGCCTTTATCAATTTCGCTGAAGCGCAAAGGCTGATTGTCCCGCTGACGCTGCACCTTTTCGATCTGATCATCCGCGACGCGGCGCTGCTGCAAACCGTGCTGCCGCCGGGCGCCAAGCTGGGCATTAACATCGCACCGGGCCATCTGCATTCGGACAGTTTTAAAGATGACATGCGCAACTTCGCGGCGTCGCTGCCGCCAGACCACTTCCAGGTGGTTCTGGAAATTACCGAACGCGACATGATTAATCAGCTCGAAGCGGCCCCGTTATTCGAATGGTTGCATCATGAAGGCTTTGAAATCGCGATAGATGATTTTGGTACTGGCCACAGCGCGCTGATTTATCTGGAGCGGTTCACGATGGATTACCTGAAAATCGATCGCGGTTTTGTGAACGCCATTGGTACGGAAACGGTCACGTCTCCGGTGCTGGATGCCGTGCTGACGCTCGCCCGACGGCTGAACATGGTCACCGTTGCTGAAGGTGTTGAAACGCCGGAGCAGGCCGCCTGGCTACGCCAGCATGGGGTAAACTACCTGCAGGGCTACTGGATCAGCCGCCCAATGCCGCTGGCACAATTCCTGAAATGGCAGCCCGATTTCGTCAAGGACAGTGAATAATTTCACAATGACCGTTTCGTCACTTATGATTCAGCTACACCAGACGCCTCACTATGGGTGAGCCAGAATAAAAGAGGGATACGCTGCCAATGACTATGCGCTTTGTTTTGCTGTTAATGGCGTTATTCAGCGTGACCTGCCAGGCGCAGAGTATTAAAGAGAGCTACGCGTTCGCCGTGCTCGGCGAGCCGAAGTATGAAGCGAACTTTACCCACTTCGATTACGTCAATCCTGCGGCTCCCAAAGGCGGAACCCTCACCCTCTCCGCCCTCGGGACGTTTGACAACTTTAACCGTTTCGCCCTGCGCGGTGTCGCCGCCGAACGCACCGATGCCCTGTATGACACGCTGTTTGTCACTTCAGATGATGAGCCAGGCAGTTACTACCCGCTGATCGCCGATTCCGCGCGCTATGCGGATGATTTTTCCTGGGCGGAAGTCACCCTCAACCCACGCGCCCGTTTTCACGACGGTTCCCCGGTAAAAGCCAGCGATGTGGCCTTTACCTTCCACAAGTTTATGACCGAAGGGGTGCCGCAGTTCCGCCTGGTATTCAAGGGCGCGACCGTCAAAGCCATCGCTCC
Source organism: Lelliottia sp. 489 (assembly GCF_050435885.1). Taxonomy (NCBI): domain Bacteria; kingdom Pseudomonadati; phylum Pseudomonadota; class Gammaproteobacteria; order Enterobacterales; family Enterobacteriaceae; genus Lelliottia; species Lelliottia sp. 489. Next base: position 1,355,937 of record NZ_JBNDLC010000001.1, read on the forward strand.
GCTGACCGTGCGCATCGAGCTGGCAGAGCCGGGTAAAGAGAGCATGCTGAGTCTTTTCTCACTCCCGGTAATGCCTGAATCGTTCTGGAAAAATCATAAGCTGAGCGAACCGATCGCCACGCCTCCGCTGGCGGGTGGCCCTTACCGCATCACCCACTGGAAAATGGGGCAATATCTGGTCTATTCCCGCGTCAAAGACTACTGGGCGGCCAATTTGCCGGTCAACCGGGGGCGCTGGAATTTCGATACGATTCGCTACGACTACTATCTGGACGACAATGTCGCCTTCGAAGCCTTCAAGGCCGGGGCGTTTGACCTGCGTGCAGAAGTCAGCCCGAAAAACTGGGCGACGCGCTATATAGGCAAGAATTTTTCTAACCATTTCATCGTCAAAGACGAGCAAAAAAATGAATCCGCGCAAGATACGCGCTGGCTCGCATTTAATATTCAGCGTCCGGTCTTTGCCGACAGGCGCGTGCGTCAGGCAATCACGCTGGCGTTTGACTTTGAGTGGATGAACAAGGCGCTGTTTTACGGGGCTTACAGCCGCACCAACAGCTATTTCCAGAATACGGAATACGCAGCTCGCCAGTATCCCGATGCCGCCGAGCTGACCCTGCTTGCGCCGCTGAAAGCTGAAGTGCCGCCGGAAGTTTTCACCAGCATCTTTGAGCCACCAACCTCAAAAGGGGATGGCTACGACCGTGACAACTTGCTTAAAGCCAGCAAACTGCTCGACGACGCGGGCTGGGTGCTTAAAAATCAGAAACGGGTGAATACGCAGACCGGTAAACCCCTCAGCTTTGAGCTGCTGCTCTCCTCCGCCGGTAATAATCAGTGGGTACTGCCGTTCCAGCACAATCTGGAGCGTTTGGGCGTCACCGTGGAGATTCGCCAGGTCGATAACGCGCAAATCACCAACCGAATGCGCAACCGCGATTACGACATGATGCCGCGCGTCTGGCAGGCACAGCCGTGGCCAAACACCAATCTGCGCATCTCGTGGGCGTCGGAATACATCAACTCGACCTACAACGCGCCGGGCGTTAAAAGCCCGGTCATCGACAACCTGATAAACCAAATCATTGCCGCGCAGGGCGATAAGACGAAGCTGGTCCCTCTGGGCCGTGCGCTCGATCGCGTCCTGACCTGGAACTACTACATGCTGCCGATGTGGTTTATGGGGGAAGACCGGCTGGCCTACTGGGACAAATTCTCTCAGCCATCCATTCGCCCGATCTATTCCCTGGGGCTAGATAACTGGTGGTATGACGTCAATAAAGCCGCCAAACTGCCCGCTGAACGGCGTTAAGGAATACAGATGGGTGCTTACCTGATTCGCCGTTTACTGCTGATAATCCCCACCCTGTGGGCGATTATCACCATTAACTTTTTCATTGTGCAGATTGCGCCGGGCGGCCCGGTCGATCAGGCCATTGCCGCCATTGAGTTTGGTAACAGCAGCGGCCTACCGGGCGGCGGAGGCGAAGGCCTGCGCGCCAGCCACGCACAAACCGGCACAGGAAATATCAGTGAAAGCCATTATCGCGGGGGGCGCGGATTAGATCCTGAGGTGATCGCAGAGATCACTCACCGCTACGGTTTCGACAAACCCATTCACGAGCGCTATTTCAAAATGCTCTGGGACTATATCCGCTTCGATTTCGGCGACAGCCTGTTCCGCAGCGCCTCGGTGATCCAGCTTATTAAAGACAGCCTGCCGGTGTCGATCACCCTCGGATTGTGGGGGACGCTGATTATCTACCTGGTGTCGATTCCGCTTGGGATCCGCAAAGCGGTGCACAACGGCAGCCGCTTCGATATCTGGAGTAGCACCTTTATCATTATCGGGTACGCGATCCCGGCGTTTCTGTTCGCCGTGCTGTTAATTGTCTTTTTCGCTGGCGGCAGCTATTTCGACCTCTTCCCTTTGCGTGGGCTGGTGTCAGCTGATTTCAGCTCGCTGCCCTGGTATCAGAAAATCACCGATTATCTCTGGCATATCACCCTGCCGGTGCTGGCGACGGTGATTGGCGGGTTTGCCGCCCTGACGATGCTGACCAAAAACGCCTTTCTGGATGAGATCCGCAAACAGTACGTGGTCACCGCGCGGGCTAAAGGGGTGAGCGAAAAACAGATCATGTGGAAACATGTGTTCCGCAACGCCATGCTGCTGGTTATCGCCGGCTTCCCGGCCACTTTTATCAGCATGTTTTTCACCGGCTCGCTGCTGATTGAGGTGATGTTCTCCCTCAATGGCCTCGGCCTGCTCGGCTATGAAGCCACCGTGTCGCGCGACTATCCCGTGATGTTTGGCACACTCTACATTTTCACCCTGATTGGCCTGCTGCTGAATATTGTCAGCGATATCAGCTATACGCTGGTCGATCCTCGCATTGATTTTGAGGGCCGCTGATGCCGCATTTAAGCCCCGTCAACCAGGCCCGCTGGGCACGTTTTCGCCACAATCGTCGCGGCTACTGGTCGCTGTGGATCTTCGCCGTCCTGTTTATCCTGAGCCTCTGTTCAGAGCTGATTGCCAACGACAAACCGCTGCTGGTGCATTTCAACGATCGCTGGTACACGCCGGTACTCACCAACTACAGCGAAAGTGATTTTGGCGGGCCCTTTGCCACACCGGCTGACTATCAGGACCCGTGGCTGCGCGATCAGCTCGACAACCACGGCTGGGTGCTGTGGGCGCCCATTCGCTTTGGCGCGAACAGTATCAACTTCTCCACCTCAACCCCCTTCCCTTCTGCGCCCTCCGCGCAAAACTGGCTGGGGACGGATGCCAACGGCGGCGATGTGCTGGCACGCATCCTCTACGGCACGCGGATATCTATTCTCTTCGGCCTGATGCTAACGCTGTTTTCGAGCGTAATGGGAGTTGTCGCGGGCGCGGTGCAGGGTTATTACGGCGGTAAAATCGATCTGTGGGGCCAGCGTTTTATCGAGGTCTGGTCGGGCATGCCGACGCTGTTTTTGATTATCTTGCTCTCAAGCGTGTTACAGCCCAACTTCTGGTGGCTGCTCGGTATCACTGTGCTGTTTGGCTGGATGGCGCTGGTGGGCGTGGTGCGCGCCGAGTTTTTGCGCACCCGTAACTTTGATTACATTCGTGCGGCGCAGGCGCTGGGGGTGAGCGATCGCAGCATCATTTTCCGCCACATGCTGCCCAACGCGGTGGTCGCGACCCTGACCTTCCTGCCCTTTATTCTGTGCAGTTCGATCACCACCCTCACCTCTCTTGATTTTCTCGGTTTCGGCTTGCCGCTTGGTTCACCGTCACTGGGCGAGCTGTTGCTGCAGGGGAAAAACAATCTTCAGGCGCCCTGGCTTGGCATTACGGCGTTTCTGTCGGTGGCCATACTGCTCTCGTTACTGATTTTTATTGGCGAAGCGGTCCGCGATGCCTTTGATCCTAATAAGGCGGTATAAGATGACGCAGCCTCTGCTTAGCATCGAAAATCTCTCCATCGCGTTCACTCAGCAAGGTGAAACGCGCGAAGTGGTAAGCGATTTATCCCTGCAAATCCAGGCGGGCGAGACGCTGGCGCTGGTGGGCGAATCCGGCTCTGGCAAAAGCGTCTCGGCACTGTCTGTTCTGCGCCTGCTCCCCTCCCCGCCGGTGGTCTATCCGCAAGGCGATATTCTGTTTCACGGCCAGTCACTGCTTCACGCCGATGAACACACTCTTCGCGGCGTGCGCGGGAATAAAATCGCGATGATTTTCCAGGAGCCGATGGTCTCCCTCAACCCGCTGCATACTCTGGAAAAACAGCTCTACGAGGTGCTTTCCCTGCACCGGGGAATGCGCAAAGAGGCCGCACGCGGCGAGATTCTGGACTGCCTTGAGCGTACCGGGATCCGCAACGCCGCCAGACGCCTGACCGATTTCCCGCATCAGCTGTCGGGCGGTGAGCGCCAGCGTGTGATGATTGCGATGGCGCTGCTGACGCGCCCGGAGCTGCTGATTGCCGATGAGCCGACGACTGCTCTGGATGTCACCGTGCAGGCGCAAATCCTGCAGCTTTTGCGCGAACTGCGCGAAGAGCTGAATATGAGCCTGCTGTTTATCACTCATAACCTCAGCATCGTGAAGAAACTCGCGGATAACGTGGCGGTGATGCAAAACGGTCGCTGTGTGGAGCAGAACACGGCGACCGCCCTGTTCCACGCGCCGCAGCACCCTTACACCCAGCGTTTGCTCGACAGCGAGCCGTCGGGCGATCCCGTCCCGCTGACCGCTGGCAGCAAACCGCTGCTGAACGTCGAAAACCTGGCCGTCGCGTTCCCGGTGCGTAAAGGCATTTTCCGACGCGTGGTGGCGGAGAATACGGTGCTGAAGAACGTCAGCTTTTCTCTGCGTCCAGGCGAAACGCTGGGGCTGGTGGGGGAATCGGGTTCGGGGAAAAGCACTACCGGTCTGGCGCTGTTACGCCTGATTAATTCTCAGGGGATGATTCTGTTCGACGGCAAACCGTTGCACAGCTGGAACCGTCGCCAGATGCTGCCCGTTCGCCCACGGATGCAGGTGGTGTTTCAGGACCCGAACTCGTCTCTCAATCCCCGGCTGAACGTGCTGCAAATCATCGAGGAGGGGTTGCGCGTTCATCAGCCTGCGCTGAGCGCCCGCCAGCGGGAAGAGGAAGTGATTCGGGTGATGCAGGAGGTGGGGCTGGATCCGGAAACGCGCTATCGCTACCCGGCGGCTTTTTCCGGTGGTCAACGCCAGCGCATCGCCATCTCCAGGGCCCTGATCCTGAAACCGGAACTGATTATTCTGGATGAGCCGACATCGTCCCTGGACCGCACCGTGCAGGCGCAGATTCTGGCGCTATTGAAGGGACTCCAGGAAAAGCATCGCCTGGCCTATATTTTTATCAGCCACGATCTGCAGGTGGTGCGGGCGTTATGCCATCAGGTGATAGTGCTGCGACAGGGAGAGGTGGTCGAGCAAGGGGATTGTCAGCGCGTGTTTGCCGCGCCGACGCATGACTACACGCGTCAGCTGTTAGCGCTGCGCTGACGCTCAGAAAGGATGCTGGCCGGAGAACGGCTCGGCGATCGCGACGCCAAAGTTTTTCAGGCGGCAGGTCGCCGCAAATTCATCCTGGCTGTTCACAAACAGGCAGGGTTCGCCTTCACACTCCAGCACGGAGCTGACGACTTCGATATCGGTCAGTGCCTGGCTCAAACGCTCCATCACCGGCCATGCGTTTTCATCGTCCGGGCTGAGCAATTTCAGCGCCACCAGACAGTTATCGCCCTCTTTTCCACTTTGCGGAATCGGTTCAACTTTCGAACCTGCAAAACCCGCCGACCAGCGATAGCTCTGGGGCAAGCGATGGACTATGGAGAGTTGTAATGTATTCACGTTCTTTCCCCGGAAGCCAAAAAAGTCTTCACAATTTATTTACATTTATAGTAACACATCGTTGCTAACCTGCCGTTATTTTCCTGAAAAACCGTTCACAGCCGTATGTTACGGGCTTTAGCGTCTCATTTTTCAGGGCATTATTTAGTGAGTTACAGGCTCGCTTTGGCGGTATATGTACCCGTTTCTGCGATCTAACTCAACCTTTTTAACTACAACGATGTGACTTTTTACATAAATAGATTTTACATAAAAGAAACAAACAAGGGGTAAACAAACGCAGGTTTGGTTGACGCGTATCAAAAAAAGGGGCCGCATTGGCCCCTTTTCTGTTATCAGCTTGCCGTTTTTCGCGGCCGGCTGGCGTAAAGATAGAAGAGAATGGAGCAGGTCGCGCAAAACGCGATTGACCAAATCATCGGCCAGGCGGTGTTAAAGGTCGCCATGGAGAGCAGTGCCCCGACAATCGCACCAATCCCGAAGCGGAAGGTTCCCGCCAGCGATGAGGCCGTCCCCGCCATATGCGGAAACTCATCAAGGATAACGGCCATCGCATTGGATGACACCATTGACACGCAGCCAACAAACGCCGCCACGCCGACCACCAGCGCCCAGAAACCGACGCCAAAGAAGGCGCTGAGCACCATCCAGACAGCCATCACAAACTGGATCCACAGCCCGGCGCGGAACATATTCAGCGCCCCTGCCCGGCGAACAAAGCGGCTGTTAATGATGGTCATCACAAACAGGAACACGATGTTCAGGGCGAAGTAGTAGCCAAAATGCTGCGGCGAAACGTGGTTGATCTCGATGTAAACAAACGGCCCGGCGCTCAGGAATGAGAACATCCCCGCAAAGCTGAAACCGCTCGCCAGCATATAGCTCAGCACACGTTTATGGCGGAACAGTGAGGCGAAGTTGCCGATGGTGGTGCGAATATGAAACTTCTGCCGACGTTCCACCGGCAAGGTTTCGTCAATAAAGAAGAAGATCATCGCCGACGCCAGCAGCGCCGCGATCGCCAGGATCCAGAAGATGGCGTGCCAGCTAAACCACACCAGCACTGCGCCACCGATCATCGGCGCCAGCAGTGGCGCAATGGTAGTGACCAGCATGACGAAGGACATCATGCGCGAGAACTCTTCTTTCGGATAGATATCGCGCATCAGGGCGTTAATCACCACGCTCGCCGCCGCTGCCGCCAGGCCGTGGAAGAATCGCATGATAATCAGATGATCGATGGTCTGCGCCAGCGCACAGGCCACCGCCGCCCCTGCAAACACCAGCGTTCCCCCGAGGATCACCGGCTTGCGGCCAATGCTGTCTGCCATCGGGCCGTACAATAACTGCCCGACAGCGAAACCGAGGATATAGGTACTGAGCGTCATTTGCGCGCTGCCTGCCGGAACGCCAAACTGCGCGGAAATCACCGGCAGTGCGGGCAGGTACATATCGATCGACAGCGGCATCAGCATGGCCAGCAGGCCAAGAATAAATACGATGCTAATTGACGAGTGTGGCCTGGTGGTCACAGTGTGCTCCTGAAATTAGCGGGAAGGCATGCCAACGCTGGCAATCTCTTCTTCCGTCAACGGGCGGTATTCACCGGGTTCAAGCTCGGGATCGAGGGCGATTTCACCAATACGTTCGCGGTGCAGCCCAACCACACGGTTGCCGACGGCGGCGAACATTCGCTTCACCTGATGGTAACGGCCTTCGCTAATGGTCAGACGCACTTCGGTCGGGGTGATCACGTCCAGCTGCGCGGGTTTGGTCAGATCTTTTTCATTATGCAGCTGCACGCCTTTGGTAAACTGCTCGGCGGTATCGTCAGACACCGGTGATTCGAGCGTAACCAGATAGGTCTTTTCGCAGTGATGACGCGGAGACGTAATGCGGTGCGACCACTGGCCGTCGTCGGTCATCAGCACCAGACCGGTGGTATCAATATCCAGACGCCCCGCCGCATGCAGCTTGTGCGCGACAGGTTCATCCAGGAAATAGAGCACCGTCGGGTGATCCGGGTCATCCGTCGAGCACACGTACCCTTCCGGCTTATTGAGCATGAAATAGCGCGGGCCATTCTGCTGGGTCAGCGTGTTGCCGTCGTACTCCACCTCATGTTCTGGCTGGAGTTTGAAAGCGCTCTCTTTCACAATATCGCCATCCACGGTAACGCGGCTGGCGCGAATTTCACGCCCGGCAATAGCGCGGCTTACGCCGAGTTGCTGAGCGATAAACTTATCAAGTCGCATGAAATCTTATAGCCTTTATGGTGCTGGAAGTCGGACAACATGTCCGAAAAATAAGCAGTCAAGAACGGTCCAGTATAGCGGTCTGGTTGCGCCACTCAAGGGAAAAAGTTTCGTGGCATACTATGTGCGTGATAACAAAATCGAGAGCTCATGACTTTTACACTTCGCCCCTATCAGCAGGAAGCCGTTGACGCCACCCTCGCCTGGTTTCGCAAGCACACTGAACCTGCCGCCATCGTCCTGCCCACCGGAGCGGGCAAAAGCCTGGTAATTGCCGAACTGGCACGGCTGGCGCGTGGCCGGGTGTTGGTACTGGCCCACGTCAAAGAGCTGGTAGCGCAAAACCATGCCAAATACTGTGCTCTGGGTCTTGAGGCCGATATCTTCGCCGCCGGGCTGAAACGCAAAGAGAGCCACGGCAAAGTGGTGTTTGGCAGCGTGCAGTCGGTCGCACGAAACCTGGCGCATTTTCGCAGTGAATTCTCACTATTGATTGTCGACGAGTGTCATCGGATCAGCGATGACGATGAGAGCCAGTATCAGCAAATCCTTAATCATCTGAAAACGGTAAACCCGCAGGTTCGCCTGCTGGGGCTGACCGCTACGCCCTTCCGCCTCGGCAAAGGCTGGATCTATCAGTTCCATTATCACGGCATGGTGCGTGGCGACGAAAAAGCCCTGTTCCGCGATTGCATCTATGAGCTGCCCCTGCGCTACATGATTAAGCACGGTTATCTGACACCACCCGAGCGGCTGGATATGCCGGTCGTGCAGTATGATTTCAGCCGCTTGCAGGCCCAGAGTAACGGGCTGTTTAGCGAAGCGGATATGAACCAGGAGCTGAAAAAACAGCAGCGCATCACCCCGCATATCATCAGCCAGATCGAAGAGTTCGCCCAGACGCGCAAAGGGGTGATGATTTTCGCGGCCACCGTCGAGCACGCCAGAGAGATAACCGGCCTGCTTCCGGCCGAAGACGCGGCACTGATCACCGGTGAAACGCCAGGGCCCGAGCGCGACACGCTGATCGACGCCTTTAAAGCACAGCAGTTCCGCTATCTGGTGAATGTCTCGGTGCTGACCACCGGGTTTGACGCCCCGCACGTGGATCTGATTGCGATTTTGCGCCCGACCGAATCCGTCAGCCTGTATCAGCAGATTGTCGGCCGTGGGCTGCGGCTGTCTCCCGGCAAGACCGACTGTCTGATTCTTGATTACGCGGGGAACCCGCACGATCTCTATTCACCGGAAGTGGGTACGCCAAAGGGCAAAAGCGGGAACGTCCCGGTGCAGGTTTTCTGTCCTGGCTGCGGTTTCGCCAATACCTTCTGGGGGAAAACCACTGCCGACGGAACCCTGATCGAGCATTTTGGCCGCCGCTGTCAGGGCTGGTTTGAGGATGATGACGGTCATCGCGAGCAGTGCGATTACCGCTTTCGCTTTAAAAACTGCCCGCAGTGTAACGCCGAAAATGATATTGCTGCGCGGCGCTGTCGCGAATGTGACACGGTGCTGGTCGATCCTGATGACATGCTGAAAGCCGCGCTGAAGCTGAAAGACGCGCTGGTGCTACGCTGCTCGGGCATGGCGCTGCAACCCGGCGCCGACGAGAAAGGCGAATGGCTGAAAATCACCTATTACGATGAGGACGGTGCGGACGTCAGCGAGCGTTTTCGTCTGCATACGCCCGCCCAGCGCACGGCTTTTGAACAGCTGTTTATTCGCCCGCATACCCGCACGCCAGGCGTGCCGTTGCGCTGGATAACGGTCGCCGACATCGTCCATCAGCAGGTATTGTTGCGCCATCCGGATTTTGTCGTCGCGCGCAAAAAAGGCCAATTCTGGCAGGTGCGCGAGAAGGTCTTCGATTACGAAGGGCGTTTCCGTCGGGCCAATGAATTGCGCGGTTAAGGGCACTTTTGATTGATGTGACGGGCGTTTGAGTATAAAATGCCGCCCGCTTCACATCCGTGAGGCAGAACACTCACCTGCTGCTGGGTCGCCTGTAGCAGGACTTATTTACAGAGAGAAATCAATGTTTACTATCAATGCAGAAGTACGTTCTGTGCAGGGTAAGGGTGCGAGCCGCCGCCTGCGCGCAGCTAACAAATTCCCGGCTATCATCTATGGTGGAGATGCTGCTCCAGTAGCAATCGAGATGGACCAGGACAAAGTCTGGAACCAGCAGACTAAAGAAGGTTTCTACACCGAAGTTCTGACTATCGTTATCGATGGCAAAGAAGAAAAAGTGAAAGTTCAGGCTGTTCAGCGTCACCCGTTCAAGCCAAAACTGTCTCACGTCGACTTCGTTCGCGCTTAATCGCCAACAAGTTGAGAAAAACCCCGCATTGCGGGGTTTTTTTATGGCTGTTATTTACCGCCAGACGTACGGCGTTGCAGCTGGTCGCGCAGGTTCGGCGGTGTACCTTTGATGGTTAAGGTGTCCGTCGCCGGGTCCCAGAAAATGCGCTCGCCGAGCAGCATGGCATCGAAGTTCACCGTTAACCCGCCGCCGCTACCGGCAAATTTGGTGAGCTGACGCAGGGTGCTGCGATCCGCCGGGAAGCTCTCTTCCAGCTCGTAGCCTTTATCCGCCGTAAACTCATGGAAGCTGACCTCGCTGACGCCAGAAAGCTCTTTCGACAGCGACTCCAGTTCAATCTCTTCGCCCGCCTGCAGCTGTTCGTTGCAGTAGCTGTAAACCTGCTGACGCACGTTCTGACGCTCGGATTTATCGAGCTGCGCTTCTGCGGTGAAATCATCCACGGCCTGCAGCAGCCCTTTGTTCTGCGCTTTCGCGTTCAGACCTTCGCTGGCGCCGAGGAAGTCCATGAAGAAATCGGCGACTTTGCGGCCCACGCGCCCTTTCAGGAACGTCAGATATCGCGTCGATTCCGGGTTGGTTTCCCATTCGGTCAGATCGATTCGCGCCACGATATCGGCGTGGTTGATATCCAGATAATGTGTGGAGCTGATATCCATCTGCTCGTTGACACGCATGCTGCTCAGATTGCTGAGCACCGTGACCAGCAGGTACTCCACGGCGAGATAGCGGTACTGACAAAACAGTACGATACCGCCGTCTGCGAACGGATATTTTGCCAGCTCGTCACGCAGACGCCCGGTTGCCGCGCGGCTAAACGCCAGAAAATCCTCTTCGCCCTGGCGTTGCAGACGCAGGCTTTCGGCCAGCTCACTCTCGTCGTTGAACATGCCATAGGCTTTATTTTTAGCGCTGTAGACGCGGTGTAGCTCCGCCATCATTTCCGTAACGGTAGGCGTTGGTTCCAGTAACGAATCGCGAAGCACCAGCTCCAGGGTTTGCTCATCACGCTTGATAAGCTGGTGCAAGGCAATCTGGTTGATATCCAGACTCATGATAAACTCTCCTTTAAGACCGGGCGGTATTCAACCACCACCCACGCATGTGTGCAATAGAAGATAAAAAAGGGGAAAAAAAGCTGTTGCTACGGTAATATGTTGCCCTCTCATCAACAAACTGATTTCGATTTATGCCACAACATTCCCGCTATAGTGATGAACACGTTGAACAACTGCTCAGTGAGCTGGTCAACGTACTTGAAAAACATAAAACGCCGACCGATCTCTCCCTGATGGTTCTGGGAAATATGGTCACCAACCTTATCAATACCAGCGTTGCTCCGGCCCAACGTCAGGCGATCGCAAAATCATTCGCCCACGCGTTGCAGTCATCCGTCAGCGACGACCAGGCGCATTAAGGGAAACGAACGACAGTCTATGGTGACGAATCGTCAGCGCTACCGTGAAAAAGTCTCCCAGATGGTTAGCTGGGGGCACTGGTTTGCCTTGTTCAACATTCTGTTGGCCATGGTTCTCGGCAGCCGTTATCTGTTAGTGGCCGACTGGCCGACGACCTTAACCGGGCGCATTTACTCCTGGATAAGCGTTGTCGGGCACTTTAGCTTTTTGGTCTTCGCCACCTATCTGCTGATTCTGTTCCCTCTGACGTTTATCGTGATGTCGCAGAGGCTGATGCGGTTTTTATCCGCAATTCTCGCCACTGTCGGCATGACCCTGCTGCTGATCGACAGCGAAGTTTTCACCCGTTTTCACCTCCATCTCAATCCCATCGTCTGGGAACTGGTGATCAATCCCGACCAGAACGAAACCGCGCGTGACTGGCAGCTGATGTTTATCAGCGTGCCGATTATCCTGCTGATTGAGATGCTGTTTGCCACCTGGAGCTGGCAAAAACTGCGAAGCCTCACCCGCCGTCGCCACTATGCCCAGCCCGTTGCGGCCCTGTTTTTCGTCGCGTTTATCAGCTCCCATATTATGTACATCTGGGCGGATGCGAACTTCTATCGCCCGATTACTATGCAGCGCGCCAACCTGCCGCTCTCCTATCCGATGACGGCACGCCGCTTCCTGGAGAAACACGGCCTGCTGGATGCGCAGGAATATCAGCGCCGTCTGGTGGAACAAGGTAATCCGGAAGCCGTGTCGGTCCAGTATCCGCTGAGCGAGTTGCGTTATCGCGATATGGGTCAGGGCCAGAACGTTCTGCTTATTACCGTCGACGGCCTGAACTACTCCCGTTACGAGAAGCAGATGCCTGCGCTTGCACAGTTTGCCGAGCAGAATATCAACTTCACCCAACATATGAGCTCGGGAAATAACACCGACGCCGGTATTTTTGGTTTGTTCTACGGTATCTCCGCAGGCTATATGGACGGCGTGCTTTCCGCCCGAACGCCTGCGGCGCTGATTACCTCCCTGAACCAACAGGGTTACCAGCTGGGGCTGTTCTCCTCTGACGGTTTCAGTAGCCCGCTCTATCGCCAGGCACTGCTGTCTGATTTCTCACTGCCGCCTGCGCAAAATCAGACTGACGAACAGACTGCCGGCCAGTGGGTAAACTGGCTCAATCGCTACGCGCAAGAAGATAACCGCTGGTTCTCATGGGTGGCCTTCAACGGCACTAACCTTGATGACAGCAATCAAAAAGGCTTTGTCCGTCGCTACAGCCGCGCGGCCGGCAATGTCGACGATCAGATTGCGCGCGTGATTAACGCCCTGCGCGAATCCGGCAAGCTGGACAATACCGTGGTGATTATCACTGCGGGCCACGGCGTGCCGCTGGGCGATGAAGCGACGGACATGAACTGGTCGCGCCCTAACCTGCACGTTCCGCTGGTTGTACACTGGCCGGGCACACCGGCGCAGCGCATCAATATGCTGACAGATCACAAAGATGTGATGACCACGCTGATGCAACGTTTGCTGCACGTCAGCACACCGGCGAATGAGTATTCTCAGGGTCAGGATCTGTTTAGCGCCACGCGTCGCCATAACTGGGTGACGGCAGCCAGCAACAACACCTTGGCAGTGACTACGCCAGCACTGACGCTGGTGCTCAACAGCAACGGCAATTACCAGACGTATAACCTGCAGGGTGAGAAGATTCACGACCAAAAACCGCAGCTGAGCCTGTTGCTACAGGTGCTCACTGACGAGAAACGTTTTATCGCTAACTGATTAATTTTAAATCAGTTAGCGTGGTACACTCTTGCATTCAGAATGCAAACAGGTAGTATCTTTTTCATACGTCGGCACGTAGCGCAGCCTGGTAGCGCATCGTCATGGGGTGGCGAGGGTCGAGAGTTCAAATCTCTCCGTGCCGACCAAAATAGTAAAAAAACCAACCTTTTACGGTTGGTTTTTTTATGCCTGAACATCCGGACTGCTTGACTCTTAAGGGCGTAACCGCGAAGATGCTGTATATAAAAACAGTTATCATGAGGCAGTTATGTTTGTTGAACTCGTTTATGACAAGCGCAACGTTGCAGGTTTACCGGGCGCCAGTGACATCATCCTGAATGAATTAACAAAACGCGTGCACCGGATCTTCCCGGAGGCAGTGGTGAAAGTGAAACCTATGCAGGCGAACGGTTTGAACAGCGATGCCAGCAAAAGCGATCGCGAGAAACTCAACCGCATGCTGGAAGAGATGTTTGAAGAAGCGGATATGTGGATGGTTTCTGAGTAACCCCCCTGCACTTCTTTCTTACGACTATGACCCCTGGCGACTCATCCCAGGGGTCATTAAACAATGCTCACCATTCGTATAGTTGTTTTATGTCGCAGTGTGAGCATGTGATTGCGCGTTTCACAGCTTCTGCGATAATTACTTAAAAACGCCGGGCACCATCATGAATCCCAAAGCTGCCATGCCAATCCACACACTGACGCGTTTTAAACCGCACGCGCAGATTGACCGATTGATCCATCGCTTTCTTCCTCACGCACAGCTTAAACAATTTTCCGCACACCGTATCCTGCATCTTGATAGCCAGGGTGAGCGTCTGTGCTTAATTCTCCTCGAAGGGCTGGTGGATATTTCTCGTATTGATAACGGAACGCTAAAAGGAACGCTGAAAGCGCCCTTTGTGGCCGGAATATCACATCCTGAATATATGGGGAATGCGTTCCGATTGATGAGCGTCACCGCGGTGAATGTCGCTATTTTGCCTTACAAAACCGCCATGACGATCATTAAAGAGCAGAAAATGTGGGAAGATTACAGTAACTATCTTCTCTACATTATGGGCCTGCACTCCGCCTTAAGCCATTACAGTATAGGGCTACGCTCACGGGAGATTATCCGTGACTGTCTGGTTGACTTAATGAACGAAAGTGAGCAATACCGGCTGAAAACAAACTCATGCAAATATATTATGGAAAAAACAGGGCTTTCCCGCAGTGGCGTAATGAGTATTCTGGCTGAAATGAAAAGCGAAAATATCATCGGTATTCAGCGAGGTGTATTGACGTTTATTAACGACACCCCTCGTTAGCCCTTATTTATTGTTTTCTGTCATTAAAAAGGCCATCAATCGATGGCCTTTTAATTTACATTGATTCCCGTTACATATGGAAGCCACCGCCCGCACCCACATGCCCGCCAAAGGCGTGGTCATGCGCATTGTCCGCACCGGTTCCGGTTCCATGTTCGGATTGGGAAGAAGCCGTATTACGGTTATTACCGCCTTTCTTCGCATGCTGGAAAGCACTGTGGAACGGGATACTTACCTGAGTGGATGGGGTCAGCGTCGAAGCCTTAACCACACTTTTATGGCCTGCCGTATCCGTAATCTGGACCTGAGTATCTGGTTTCAGGGTATTTGCCGCGACGTTAATGGTTGCGCCAGTAATGGTTGCGCCAGTGTTTGGGCGCGTCGACGGACCAGAATAGCTGATTACACGCGCTGGTTCCGAATAGGTGGCCGTTCCGGAGCGTTTTACACCGTAATTCGACAGCTCCGCTTCGTGCTGTGCCATCTCCGCTTTCGCCACCGCTGCCGCCTGCTGATCCGCGACACTGCTGTCCAGATGCGTCGCAGGCCCAATCTGATGCGTTGGATAACCCGCAGGATTAGACTCTTTAATGATGCCCGGTGCCATTACCCAGCCCTTGCTGTGGCTGGCAGTGGCAGACGGAGAATTTAAACGCGTTTCAGCGATTTTCGCATCACGTTCAGCATTGGCCTGCGCTTTCTCCGCAGCATCTTTTTGGTTCTGCGCTTCTTGCTCTGCTGCGCGCTGATCGGCATAAGCCTCCGCGCGCATTTGGCCCGCAACATTCATCAGATCACGATCGTCTTGCATTGTAGTGTGAGTCACACTGTGGTTATTGTGAATAACCTGATCGTGGGCTGACTCCACGGCATGCTCAGCTTGAGCGACTTCAGCCTTCGCCTCATCAACTGTCATCGCATGAGCTGAAACAGAAAAAGAATACAGGACCACCAGAGAAATAATTGTTTTTTTCATCACATCACTCACTAAATTTATTCAACAGTAAACCCCGCCTTTAATTAGCGTTACGGGTTTATGATTATTTTCGAAGCCAGAAATGTTTACATTTAATCTTTTACGAAACAGAATTAAATTTGTGTGACAAAGGCTATAGATATTAATAAAGGAAAGCAATTATGCACTCTAATACAATCAATGAAAGTTTTTTATAGGATTGACTTTATTTAATGTATACATAATACGTGTTAATTAATGATATTTTTGACATGCATGAGGTTAACGCAAACGTAACGTTTTAACATTTTCAGAACGATTCAGGCATAAAAAAACCAACCCGAAGGTTGGCTTATTTATCATGGGCGATTATTCAATGCTTATCAGGGCCACCGAGGAAAAAGATCCCCAGCGGAATCGCCAGTAAAATGGTGAAGACCATGCTGTAAACAAAAATCATCGCCGACTGCAGGACGTACATGCTGGTCGTCCACTGTGAGAGCGGAATATTGTACTGCTCAATCACACCGACGATTGTTGCCCGACCGACGCCTGCGGCGGCAATCAGAAACACCACAAACAGCGCCAGTAAAAACTTCCTGCCTTCGGGGGTTTTAAGCTTTGCGCGGACCATGTCTCTCTTTCCTTTACAGATGAATAACATTATTTAACGCTAACCCTAACACGATCTCCCCTTTCATTCCATATCAGCATTTATCTCTGCCATACAACCACAAAAGCAGTGTGATCAACCGAGTGAAATCAAAATATAGGTAAATCCCACCAGGCAGACGTCTGCACTATGCTAATCTTGCATCGATTGTTTGACATAAAAGGAATGACTGTGAAAAACACACCTAAATTTGCCATCGCCCTTCTGGCTGCTGCCTGCATGAGCACCAGCGCCTTCGCAAGCGAAACGCCGAAAGCGCAGCCTCTGGAAAAGATTGCGCCGTACCCGCAGGCGGAAAAAGGCATGAAGCGTCAGGTTATCCAGCTCCCGGCTCAGGAAGATGAGTCTGCGTTTAAAGTAGAACTGCTGATTGGACAGAACCTGGAAGTGGACTGCAATCGTCATCGCCTTGGCGGCAAACTGGAAAGCAAAACCCTGGAAGGCTGGGGCTACGACTATTACGTCTTCGATAACGTGACGTCGCCGGTTTCCACGATGATGGCCTGCCCGGACGGGGAAAAAACGCAGCAGTTCGTGACAGCGTATCTTGGCGATAACAGCCTGCTGCGCTACAACAGCAAATTACCGATTGTGGTTTACACGCCCGAGAATATCGACGTGAAATACCGCGTCTGGAAAGCCGACGAGAATGTCGAAAACGCAGTCGTGCGTTAAAAAAAAGCCGGGTAGTGATACCCGGCTTTTTTGTCCTTCATAGTATTTACAGCGCGATATCCGCGACCGGTTTAGATTCCGGCTGTGGTTTTGCCTGCGGTTGCGCCTGCGGTGCCACATCTGCTGCCTGCGGTTTTTCGTATTTGAGCTGCAGAACACCGCTGGTGTACTCCAGCTCTTGTTCCGTCGCTGCCACGTTACCGTTCAGTTTGGTGCCATAAGACGGAATAATGTTTTTCAGCTTCGCCTGCCATTCCGGGCTGGCAACTTTATCTTTAAACACTTTTTCCATCAGATGCAGCATGATCGGTGCCGCAGTGGATGCTCCCGGCGATGCGCCCAGCAGCGCGGCAATGGTCCCGTCTTTGTCGCTCACGACTTCCGTACCCAGACGCAGAACGCCGCCCTCTTTCGGATCGCGCTTGATGATCTGCACGCGCTGACCCGCCTGCCATAAACGCCAGTCGGCTTTCTTCGCCTGCGGGTAGTACTCTTGCAGGGCAGCAAAACGGTCGTCATCGGAGAGCATCACCTGGCTAATCAGGTATTTCACCAGATCAAAGTTATCCAGGCCCACATCCACCATCGGCATAAAGTTCGAGGTCGTAGTGGAACTCAGCAGATCCCACAGGGAGCCGTTTTTCAGGAATTTCGTGGAGAAGGTCGCAAACGGCCCAAACAGCACCACGCGTTTGCCGTCCAGAATACGGGTGTCGATATGCGGAACAGACATCGGCGGGGCGCCAACGGAGGCCTGACCATACACTTTCGCCAGATGACGGTTCACCACTTCCGGGTTATCAGAGACCAGGAACTGGCCGCCAACCGGGAAGCCCGCGTAGTCGTCGGCTTCCGGAATACCGGACTCCTGCAACAGTTTCAGCGCAGCGCCACCGGCCCCGATAAAGACGAACTTCGCCTTGATCACGTGCTCGGCTTCATTGTTTTTCAGATCGGCGACGGTCACGCTCCAGCTGTTATCCGCGTTACGCTTAAAGCCGCGCACTTCGGTGCTTACCTGCAGTTTGAAGTTGTCTTTCTTCTGCAATGCGCCCACCAGCTGACGGGTGATTTCGCCGTAGTTCACGTCGGTCCCGATTTCAGTACGGGTCGCGGCCACTTTCTGATTCGGGTCACGCCCTTCCATCACCAGCGGCGCCCACTCTTTGATCTGCGCATGATCTTCGGAATATTTCATGCCACGGAACAGGCTGCTCTGCTGCAACGCGGCGTAGCGCGCGCGCAGGAAGTTGACGTTGTCGTCGCCCCACACAAAGCTCATGTGCGGAACGGTATTAATAAAGGAGTGCGGGTCGTGCATCACACCGCTGTTCACCTGATGTGACCAGAACTGGCGGGAGATCTGGAAGGCTTCGTTGATCTCAACCGCCTTCTCGATACTAATGGAACCGTCCTTTTTCTGCGGCGTATAGTTCAGTTCCATGAGTGCCGAGTGGCCCGTACCGGCGTTGTTCCAGCCGTTCGAACTCTCCTGCGCCACGCCGTCGAGGCGCTCAACCATGGTCATCGACCAGTCTGGCTGTAATTCCTGTAAATAGGTGCCCAGCGTGGCGCTCATAATGCCGCCGCCAATTAAAAGGACGTCCGTTTCCTGCTCTTTAGGCGTATCTGCTTTCGCCGCCATTGAGATGGCGCTCAGCCCTACGGCCATAGAAAAGAGCATGGCAGTCATTTTTTTCATCATTTATGCCTTACTTGTAGTCGTGCTTTTTACGTGGAAATTGCAGGTGAAATAAGCTGCGGGGGAACGTTAACAATTTTTAAACATTGTTTAAAGGTTAAGAAATTATTGTAATTGTGAAATTAAATGTTTGAATAATTGTGTGGGTATCAGGATTGCTGGCTGGCACCGCGCGGCTTTTCTGGCTACTATGCTGCACTTTGTGATCGCGCGCACGGAAGCCTGCCCTAACCTGCGAATAGCTATGTCATTACCACACACTTCTGCCCTGACGCCTGACGATGGTCGCGTCTCGAGCGTACTGCGCTCACCTAAAATGTTGATGCGCGAAACCTTAGCCGGCGTGATTACCGCCCTGGCGCTTATCCCCGAAGTGATCTCGTTTTCCGTGGTCGCCGGAGTGGACCCGAAGGTGAGTCTTATCGCCTCGGTGGTGCTCTGTCTGGCGATGTCCTTTTTAGGCGGCCGTCCGGCGATGGTTACCGCTGCTGCCGGTTCCGTCGCCCTGGTGATCGGCCCAATGGTGCATCTGCACGGGGTTCAGTA
Source organism: Lelliottia sp. 489 (assembly GCF_050435885.1). Lineage (NCBI taxonomy): Bacteria > Pseudomonadati > Pseudomonadota > Gammaproteobacteria > Enterobacterales > Enterobacteriaceae > Lelliottia > Lelliottia sp. 489. Next base: position 1,374,962 of record NZ_JBNDLC010000001.1, read on the forward strand.
TATTTTGCCTGCCGTGATCCTCGCCGGTCTCATTCAGATCCTGTTTGGCGTGCTCGGCATGGCGCGTCTGATGCGCTTTATACCCCAGTCGGTGATGACCGGGTTTGTGAATGCCCTCGGCATTTTGATTTTCTTTGCCCAGGTGCCCCATTTCTGGACCAAAAGCCCGCTGATCGTCGGCCTGTTTGTGCTGACGCTGCTGATAGTCCTGTGGGCGCCTCGGTTTATCAAAAGCGTTCCCTCCCCGCTTATCGCCATTGTCGTTTTAACCCTCTTTACCGTGACCAGCGGGCAGATTCTGCCGACCGTCGGCGACGAAGGCTCCATGAGCGGTGGGCTGCCGGGTCTGACACAGCTGCTGGTGCCGCTGAACCTGCACACCCTGAGCATTATCTGGCCCTGCGCGCTCAGCATCGCCTTTGTCGGTCTGATGGAATCGTTGCTGACGGCAAAACTGGTGGATGAACTCACCCTGACGCCGTCGAGTAAACGCCGGGAGAGCATCGGGCTGGGGGTTGCGAATATGATGTCCGGCTTTTACGGCGGTATCGCCGGTTGCGCAATGATCGGGCAAACCATCGTTAACGTGGAGATGGGGAAAGGACGCAGCCGCATATCTACGCTGGCGGCGGGTGTGGTTCTGCTGATTCTGGTCACCGGCTTGAGCGAAGTCATGGCGCAGATTCCGATGGCGGTGCTGGCCGGGATTATGGCGATTGTGGCGTTCAAGACCTTCAACTGGCACAGCATTCAGCCGGGAACCGTGAAAGACGCGCCGATTGCTGAAACCCTGGTCATGGTGGTGACCGTTGCGGCCACCGTCTCAACCGGCAATCTGGCGATTGGCGTACTGGGCGGGATCATCGTGATGGTGATAATCCCGGCCCGACTGAAGCGCAAGCACGCGGCTACAGCAGGAAAATCGTCGCCAGACCAAGGAAAATAAAGAAGCCGCCGGTATCGGTAATGGCGGTGATCATCACGCTCGACCCCACCGCGGGGTCGCGCCCGAAGCGGGTCATCGTCAGCGGAATGATCACCCCCATCATCGATGCCACCAGCAGGTTGAGCACCATCGCCAGCATCATCACGCCACCCAGCGCCATATCGTCATACAACCACCAGGTGATGCCGCCCATAATCCCGCCCCATACCAGGCCGTTAATCAGCGCCACACCCATCTCCCTGAAGATCAGGAACGTAAAGTTGCCGGGCTGGATTTTCTCCAGCGCCAGGGCGCGCACGATCATGGTGATGGTTTGATTCCCGGTGTTACCGCCAATCCCTGCCACGATTGGCATCAGAGAGGCCAGCGCCACCAGCTGTGAAATCGTGTGTTCAAAGCCGTCGATCACCCGGGAGGCAATAAAAGCGGTGCAGAGGTTAATCGCCAGCCACGCCCAGCGCGTTTTGACCGCTTTGCCGACGGAGGCATGGACGTCATCTTCGGCGCTCAAACCGCCTAACGCGCGCAGATCGTTGTCGGTCTCTTCGTAGACCACGTCAACGATTTCATCGATCGTCACGCGGCCCATCAGTTTGCCAACGGAATCCACAACTGCGGCGCTGATCAGGTTGTCACGTTCGAAGGTACGCGCCGCCTTTTCAGCGTCATCTTCCGGGGAGAAGACCATTGGCTCGTTATTCATCACCTCACTCACCCGACGCTGTGCATCGTTGAGCAGGATGGATTGCAGCGAAAGCTCGCCAAGCAGGGTTTTGTCGCGCGCCGTGACAAACAGCTTATCGGTGTTTTCCGGCATTTTCCCTTTGCGGCGCAAATAGCGCTGCACGGTGGCCAGCGTAACGTCCGGGCGCACCATGATCACCTCGAACTCCATGATCGCGCCGACGCTGTCCTGAGCGAAGTCCATTACCTGGCGTACGCGAGCACGCTCTTCCGCCGGCAGCGATGCCAGCAGGCGGCCCGTCAGGTTACGCGGCAGGTGTTGAACCAGGTAGATCTGCTCGTCAATATCCAGCGTCTGCACGGCATCAAGCAGTTCGCGGTCGCTCATATCATCGATGAGATCGTCCCAGACGTTCTCCGAGGCCTCGAGGAGTACCTGACCACGCTCATGATCCTGCACCAGTCGCCACAGAGCGTGACGCTCTTCTGAAGGGAGAGACTCGAGGGTATCCGCCAGGTCCGGCGGTGGCAGATGGGCAACCAGCGCCCCTACCTCAGCAATATCGTCGGACAAGGTACCGACGTCATATTGCTCAGCCAGGGTTAATTTTCCGAGTAACGCCGACGTGACCGCTTTATCAGTGGTCAGAAGCCAGATAAGTCGGGCACGCTCCTGATCGCGCAGCCTTGCGCTGTTTTTGTTTATCAACGACATCAATCATAAATCCATGAAATAAGGTGATATCAAGCATAGCGTGGGGGAATGTAAATGATAATAAACAAATGGGCGGAATGGATAAAAAAGGAGCGGATAGCAGGTTTTGTCGTAAAACAAGCCGGGTAAGGCGTGGCCGCCCCCCGGCATGTTTACCTTTTACGCGGTACGCGCCACGGCATCTCGCGAGGCGGCATCGCGCTCCTCGCCGGTCAGCTCGCTGAGCTGTCCGTCACGCATCTCCAGCAAGCGGTCGGCGTGAACGAAGTAGTGATCGTCGTGGCTGATGGCGAAAATCGTTTTGCCCATCGCCTGCATCAGCGGCAGCAGCACCTGATAAAACTCGCGGCGGAAATGAGGGTCCTGGTCGGCCGCCCATTCATCCAGCAGAATGATGTCGCGCTCTTCCGCTAACGCCAGCAGCAGCGCCACGCGTTTTTTCTGCCCTTTCGACAGCTTGAGATTAAGGATTTTGCCGTCCTGAAGCTGCAGCTTGTGCGACATTTTCAGCTGTTCGAGCCACTTCGCGACCAGCTCAGGATTTGCCTGTTTGCCTTCCGGTCCTAACAGCTGATCGAACAGCCAGACATCCGTAAAGACTGCGGAGAAGAGCTTGCGATAATCTTCCGGTTTCTCAACGGACAGCGCTTTTCCGTCCAGCAGGATCTCACCCGACTGCGGCTGATACAGCCCGGTCAGCAACATCGCCAGCGTGGATTTTCCGCTCCCGTTGCCGCCAATCAGGAACAGCAGCTCGCCGCGATGGATGGTCAGATTGACCGGGCCGACGGCAAAGTTGTTATCCTGATAATGGAAAGTGACGTTGCGCAGCTCCAGCGTTTTCCAGTCCGGGAAGGCTTCCGGGCGAGGAAATTCAGGGCGGAACGGCGCCAGCGCAAACTGATTCAGTTTTCTGAAGGCCACCTGTGCACTGAGAAGCGTCGGCAGCGCACCCACGGCGGAGAGCAGCGGCGTACGCAGGAACAGCAGCGTCAGGGAATAGGTCGCCGCCACGTTAGTGTCGGCCCAGCCGAGGCTGTTTGCCATCCAGAACACCAGACCGATCGCGCCCAGCATCATGATATTCGACCAGTTCACGGCACTCAGGTGGAAGGTATCGGCGCGAATGATGTGATGGCGATATTCGCGTGCATCGGGAATATAGAGGTTGTTAAAGATGTGTTCGGCGCGCTCGCGGTTGAGGGTCAGCTCTTTGCGCCCTTCCAACACCGTCTGGTAGTCGTCATAGAGCTTATCTTCCGTTTCACGCAGCACCGCCATGTGCTTATACACGCGTGCCACCAGCAGGTAACCGCCCCAGATGGTGACCACAATCCAAATCGCGGTCACCGCCAGCATTTTGGTCGATAGCCACGCCAGATAGGCGGCTGAGCCAAAGGTCAGAATGATACCCTGCACCAGCTCCGGCAAGCGCACGAAAGCAATCGTAATCGCCCGCACATCGCTGGTCAGCCCCGCCAACAGTGACGCACTGCCCAGTTGCTCGATGCGTTCAACCTGTGTATCGAGAATACGTTTGATAAATTCGCCGCGCAGGCGATAGACGAAATGGTGCCCCAGGGCCGTCAGCGCCAGCTGCGAGGCCAGCGTGACCGCCATCAGCAGCAGCAGCAGGCCGAGAAACTCCGGCAATACCGACAGTTTCGTATCGACCATTTCAATCAGACGGACGTTAATAAAGGCGATAAGCCCAATGCCCAGCGCGGCGCTGGCAAGGCTGAGCGCCATAACCGCGACAAACGGCCAGCGGTACTGACGCCAGACAAGGAGAAGTAGTTGCATGCAAAGCAATCCGGACAAGAAAAACAGCCAGCAGTGTAAACTGCCCGACGGTTACATCAAGAATAATTCTTATTTTTATTCGCTATCCGATGCCTGGCGGAAGGTCAGATTGTAGCGGTACTCCCCTGCCAGTGGATGAATGCCAGGTTTAAGGGGTTGAATCCCGTGATAAAAAAGCCGTGATTCCCCGCCCCACACCACCACGTCACCGTGCTCAAGCATCAGCCGCTTAAGCGGATCGCTGCGCTTCAGGCCGCCAAACTGGAAGACCGCAGGCAGGCCCAGCGAAACAGACACAATCGGCGCACGCAGATCCGGCTCGTCTTTGTCCTGATGTAGCGACAGCTTTGATCCCGGCGCGTAGCGGTTGACCAGGCAGGCGTCGGGCTGAAAGTGCGGATATCCCGCCGCGACTGCCGCGTCATGACAGAGCGTGCTGAACGCTGCGGGAATTAACGGCCAGGGCTGGCCCGTCACAGGATCGATAGGTGAATAGAGATACCCGCGATCGTTTGTCGTCCAACCAAGCGATCCGCAGTTCGTCATCGCCACGGACATGGTGTATCCGCCCGGCGTGACCATATGGCGGAACGGCGATAGCGCAGCGACCTCAGCAATTGCCTGAAACAGCGCATCGGCGCGCGCTACGGCGAAGCGGCGCAAAATGGTGGCACCGGGCGCCAGCGGCTCTTGCCAGGGATCGCTATCCGCAAACAGATCCAGCATTACTCCTCCTGATTTTTCGCTTCACGCTGCAGCAACTGCGCTTTGCGCGCCGTTCCCCAGCGATAGCCGGACAAGGCGCCGTCGTTTCGCACGACGCGGTGACAAGGGATAACGATCGCCAGTTTGTTGGCCGCACAGGCGCTTGCCACCGCCCGCACCGCGTTAGGTTTGCCGATGGCACTCGCGACCTGCTGATAGCTCGCTGTTTCACCGCAGGGGATCGCGCGCAGTGCCTGCCAGACCTGCTGCTGAAACGCGGTACCGCGAATATCCAGCGGCAGCGCCAGCGCCGTGCCGCTGTTATCCAGACTCGTAATCACCTGATGCAGCCTGCCCGCAAAGTTCCCCTCGGGCGTTTCCTGCTGTGCGTGCGGGAAAAGCGAATGAATTTCTTCTGCCATGGCATCGTCATTATCGCCCAGTAAAATCGCACAGATCCCGCGCTCACTTTCCGCCACCAGGCAACGGCCCAGCTCGCAGTCGCTAATGGCGTAGCGCACGGTCACATCACTCCCGCCATTGCGATACTGTTTTGCGGTCATGCCCAACACGTCGTCTGCTTTTCGGTAGTAGCTGCTGCTGTCGGGGAAACCCGCGGCCAGTACGGAATCGGTAATGGTATCGCCCTGCGTCAGTGCGGCCCGTAAACGTCGCGCGCGCGCCGCCTGCTGCCAGGATTTCGGCGTCATCCCGGTGTGGGATTTAAACAGCCTGTGAAAATGGAACGGACTCATCGCCACCGCTTCTGCCAGCGCAGTCAGGGTCAGCGCGGAGTCCTCTTCCAGCAGGCGGCAGGCTTTTTCGATTTTGGCCATTTTTGCGGCCTGAGGATCGGCTTTGTCCGGCGCGCAGCGTTTACAGGGGCGAAACCCGGCCTGTTCAGCATGACAGGCATCGGGGAAGAAACGGACATTCTTGCGCAGCGCGTGGCGCGCCCGGCAGGAAGGGCGGCAAAAGATGCCGGTTGTCTGGACGGCAAAGACAAACTGGTTATCGGCACTGGAATCGCGGGCCAGCACTGCCAGCCAGCGTTCCTCATCGGTATTCAGGATCAGGTTTTTCATCATCGGCTCCTCTTACAAGCATACTCACACAATGCCGGAGTGCCACTGAACAAAAACCCGCAACCTTGCTTTTTAATTTTGTTCGCTAATTAAGAAGCTCTGGAACTGCGGCGACATCCAGGTTTTAAACGTCTCGCCCTCTCGGGTGATCATATACACCGCCAGCCCTTCCTGGCGCACCACCTCTTTCGCCTTCTCTGGCCCCAACACCATCAGCCCCGTATCCCAGGTATCAGCTTCCAGCGCAGTGGGAGCGATGACGGTAACGGAGACCAGGTTATGTTCGATCGGGCGACCGGTCTGCGGATCGATGACGTGAGAGAGGCGTTTCCCGTCCAGCTCGTAATAATTCCGATAGCTTCCGGAGGTACTGATGCCGTGGCCGTTAATATCCACCACCGCCTGGACTGCGTTCTGGGTGTCGGTCGGTTTTTGGATCGCCACGCGCCAGGGCTTTTCGCTGGCATTCAGTCCACGGCTGACCAGCGCGCCACCGACGGAGACCAGATAGCGTGAGATCCCTTCCTGGGTCATCAGCGCGGCCAGATGATCCGCCGCGTAGCCCTCCCCGACCGTTGAAAGATCTACAAACAGATCGGGAATGTCTTTTTGCAGATATTGCTGACCGTATTGGTTGATCACCGTCAGATGTTGCAAGCCGGTGCGGGCGCGGGCATCGTCGATTTGCGCCTGATCGGGGATTTTCTCCGGCTGTTTCGTCGGGCCAAAGCCCCATAAATTCACCAGCGGCCCGACGGTAATATCCATCGCCCCGTTGGTTTTATAGCCAATATGCAGCGCCTCGGTGACGATGTCGGCCATCGCCTCGCTTACGGGCCACAGGGAGGTGCTATTGGACAGATTGAAGCGCATCAGCGCAGAGTCATTTTTATAGGTCGAGAGCAGCTGATCGTCAGCGTCGAGCTGAGACTGAATTTTACCGCGCAGTTCGTCCGCGCGTCTGGCGTCAACATTCATGATGCTGACGCGCCAGAAGGTTCCCATGGTTTTCCCTTCCAGCACCGTGGCTGCAGGCGCAGCGGGTTTCACCGAAGGGGTGGAAGAGTCGCATGCCGCCAGTAAGAAAAAGCTCGCCAGAATGCCAGCGCGCCAAAAAGTCATGTCCATTCGTTATCATCCTCATGCCTGGGCGGCAAGAGTATATCAAACCCGGTCGCAGGTAAGGCCCTAAAAAGAGAATAGAAAAAGGGGCCATAAGGCCCCTTTGTGTTACTGAGCGTGTCTTAGAACTGGTAAACCAGACCCAGAGCGACGATATCATCAGTACCGATACCAGCCTGACGGGTGAAGTTGTTTTCATCCAGCAGGTTGATTTTGTAATCCACGTAGGTGGACATGTTTTTGTTGAAGTAGTAAGTCGCGCCAACATCAACATATTTCAGCAGATCCTGATCGCCGAAGTTGGTGGTGTTGTTGCTTACGTCCTTACCTTTAGACTGCAGGTAAGCCACGGATGGACGCAGACCGAAGTCGAACTGGTACTGAGCAACCACTTCGAAGTTCTGTGCTTTGTTAGCAAAACCGTAGATGTCGCTGCTGCTCTGGGAGTCGCCGAAACGGGTTGCGTTGTAAGTCTGGGAGTACTGTGCTGCCAGGTAAATGTTGTTGGCATCATATTTCAGGCCACCGCTGTACACTTCTGCGTGATCGCCTTCGCCGTACACGCCTGCTTTATTCTGATCAGCAGTACGTTTAGAGGAAGACATCGCACCACCCACGCTGAAGCCTTCGCCCAGGTTGTAGGTCAGGGATGCGCCGTAGCCGTCGCCATTCTGTTTCAGGGTGCTACGACCGGTGTCGTTTTCGCCGTCAACGCTGCCGTTTTTACCCTGATACTGCAGAGCAAAGTTCAGGCCATCAACCAGACCGAAGAAGTCCTGGTTACGGTAGGTTGCAACGCCGTTAGCACGAGACTGCAGGAAGTTGTCAGCACCGTAGGTGTCGCCGCCGAATTCTGGCAGTACGTCAGTCCAGGAGGTGACATCGTAGATAACGCCGTAGTTACGACCGTAGTCGAAAGAACCTGCGTCAGCGAATTTCAGACCCGCGAAGGCCACACGAGTCCAGGACTGGTTGTCGCTCTCGTCGGTGTTACCCTGAATCTGGTATTCCCACTGGCCGTAACCGGTCAGCTGATCGTTAACCTGTGTTTCGCCTTTGAAGCCGATACGCATGTAGGTCTGATCGCCATCAGCGCCTTTGTCATCGGAGAAATAGTGCAGACCGTCGACTTTACCGAACAGATCTAATTTGTTGCCGTCTTTGTTATAAATTTCAGCCGCATTTGCTGCGCCTGCTACCAGCAGAGCTGGTACCAGGAGGGACAGGACTTTAACTTTCATTTTATTAACCCTCTGTTATATGCCTTTATATGCCTTATTATTACCACTGCTTACTGATTAACCCTCTTAACCAGTCGGCAACTTCATTCTCCGCAAAATTACAGAATAATCCAATAAGAATATGATACGAAAACTTTGAAGATGTTTCATTCATCTACAAACATGTTTCAATTTGTAAATAAAGGGGAACTTTTTGATAGCACTAAGAGCTAAAAAATAAAGCACATTAAATCAAAAATTGAAAATAGCTTATATATATCAGAGAGATGGCCAAAGTAATCATTACCGCACTGATTGTCAAAACAAAAACCGTCGGGATCACTAAAATAACTCCCGCTATCATCATTAACTTTATTTATTACCGTCATTCAGTTTTGAATGTCTGTTTATCCCTAATTCAGCCGAGTGCACTGCATTCGGTTTTTTTTTACGCTTCTTTACGTAAACTGAATTTATCTGTGCTACCGCACTGAAATTATAACAACTATTAATTAATTCGATTATGTCCCTAAATTTCCTTTCCCGTCGCTTTAAAAAATTTTAATTTCTTGTTAATTAGTGCTATTTTTCACATTCATTGCCAATTATTTGTACAATCCGATCGCGTTTGTACACTTTTAAATCTGCCTCGCCCTGCGCTATTTAAAGTCGAAAAAGTCCCGTCTGCTCTGGCTACGATGCTGGAAATTCAGGTATTACCCTTTATACTGCCCACTCCCCCTTACGTGCGGCCATATCGGGTTAAACATATCAATGAGTCAGTCTGAAACCACAGCAACAGGTAAGTTCTCCCTCCTTCCGGGGAGCATCACCCGCTTCTTCCTTCTCTTAATCATTGTGCTGCTGGTGACGATGGGAGTGATGGTGCAGAGCGCGGTCAATACCTGGCTGAAGGACAGGAGCTACCAGATTGTTGATATCACCCACGCGGTGCATAAGCGTATTGATACCTGGCGTTACGCCACCTGGCAGATTTATGACAACATTGCCGCCGCACCGGGAACTTCGTCGGGTGAGAATCTGCAGGAGACGCGTCTTAAACAGGACGTGTATTACCTCGAAAAAACGCGCCGTAAAACCGAAGCCCTGATTTTTGGTTCGCACGATAGCGCCACGCTTGAGATGACCCAGCGGATGTCGACCTATCTCGACACGCTGTGGGGCGCAGAAACAGTACCGTGGTCGATGTATTATCTCAACGGTCAGGATAACAGCATGATCCTGATCTCCACGCTGCCGCTGAAAGATCTCTCATCCGGGTTTAAAGAGTCCACCATCGGCTCGATCGTCGATTCCCGTCGCGCCGAAATGCTCCAGCAGGCCAACGCCCTGGATGAGCGCGAAAGTTTCTCCTCGCTGCGCCGCCTGGCGTGGCAGAACGGGCATTACTTTACCCTGCGCACCACCTTTAACCAGCCGGGCCATCTGGCGACCGTCGTGGCCTTTGATTTGCCGATTAACGATCTGATCCCGCCTGACATGCCGCTGGACAGTTTCCGTCTGGAGCCAGACAGCTCCGCACAAAACCTGCGCGCATCAGCCGATAAGAAAGAGGGCCCGGAGAGCGCCACCATTACGTTCAATGGCTCGAAGATTGAGATCGCCTCTGCGCTGAACTCCACCGGGATGCGCCTGGTGTGGCAGGTGCCGTTTGGTACCTTACTGCTGGATACCCTGCAAAATATTCTCCTGCCGCTGCTGCTGAATATCGGCCTGCTGGCGCTGGCGCTGTTTGGCTACAGCACCTTCCGCTTCCAGCCTGGCCGTCAAAGCGAAAGCGTGTCGTCATCCGGCTCAGGCAACGAACTGCGCGTCCTGCGGGCGCTGAATGAGGAGATTGTCTCCATCCTCCCGCTCGGGCTGCTGGTGCATGACCAGGAAGCCAATCGCACCATTATGAGCAACAAGATTGCCGATCATCTGCTGCCGCACCTGAATTTGCAGAACATCACGGCGATGGCCGATCAGCACCAGGGCGTCATTCAGGCCACCATTAATAATGAACTGTATGAGATTCGTCAGTTCCGCAGCCAGGTTGCTTCCCGCACCCAAATCTTCATCATCCGCGATCAGGACCGTGAAGTGCTGGTCAACAAGAAACTCAAGCAGGCCCAGCGGCTGTATGAGAAGAACCAGCAGGGCCGCGCGGTCTTTATGCAAAACATCAGCGATGCGTTTAAGCGTCCGCTGAAAGCGCTGGCGAGCCAGGCCGCAAACATCAGCACGCCAGAAAGCCATCAGCTTGCCACTCAGGCGGATACGCTCGTGCGGATGGTGGATGAAATTCAGCTGGCTAATATGCTGGAAAACGACTCCTGGAGAGGGAACCCTACCCTGTTCTCGATTCAGGATCTAATCAACGAAGTGGTACCTGAAGTCCTGCCGGTGATTAAGCGTAAAGGGCTGCAGCTGCTGATTAACAACCATCTGCCCGCCAACGATAAACGTCACGGCGACCGCGATGCCCTGCGCCGCATCGTGCTGATGCTGATTCAGTACTCCGTCACCACCACTCAAATTGGCAAAATTACGCTGGAAGTCAGCGCAGACGAATCCGCTCAAGACCGCCTGACGATCCGTATCCTGGATACGGGCGAAGGCGTGACGCTGAGCGAAGTCGATAACCTGCACTTCCCGTTCCTCAACGATACTCAGAGCGACAACTACGGCAAAGCCAATCCCCTCACCTTCTGGCTGTGCGATCAGCTGGCGCGTAAACTGGGCGGGCACCTGAATATCAAAGCCCGCGAGTCCCTTGGTACGCGCTATTCCCTGCACGTCAAAATGGCCGCGACCCCAGAGGAAGAGGACGAAGAGCGTCTGCTGGATGATGTGGTGATCATGGTGGATGTGACCTCGAACGAGATCCGCAACATTGTGGTTCGTCAGCTGGAAAACTGGGGCGCGTCCTGCATCACCCCGGACGACAGGCTTACAAGTCAAGAATATGATCTGTTTTTAACTGATAATCCGTCTAATCTTACTGCCTCGGGCTTGCTTTTAAGCGATGATGAGTCTGGCGTGCGCAAAATCGGCCCCGGCCAGATGCGCGTCAACTTTAATATGAGCAATGCGATGCAGGAAGCTGTACTACAACTAATAGAGGAACAGCTGGCACAAGAAGAGATCCTGGAGTCCCCGTTGGGTGGCGATGAAAATGCCGAACTCCATGCCAGCGGATACTATTCCCTCTTTGTAGATACAGTACCAGATGATGTTAAGCGGTTGTATACTGAGTCCGCTGCGAAGGATTTCGCGGCGCTGGCGCAGACAGCACACCGGCTTAAAGGGGTGTTTGCCATGCTTAATCTGGTTCCGGGCAAGCAGTTATGTGAAACGCTGGAACATCTTATTCGCGAGAAGGATGCTTCTGGCACAGAAAAATACATCAGCGACATTGACGCCTACGTCAAAAGCTTGCTGTAGCAAGGTAGCCTTATACATGAACAATATGAACGTAATTATTGCCGATGACCACCCGATTGTACTGTTCGGTATTCGCAAATCACTTGAACAGATCGAGTGGGTGAATGTTGTCGGTGAATTTGAAGACTCTACAGCACTTATCAATAACCTCCCGAAACTTGATGCCCATGTCCTCATCACCGATCTCTCCATGCCGGGAGATAAATACGGAGATGGGATCACGCTTATCAAATACATCAAGCGCCACTTCCCGAGCATTTCGATCATTGTTCTGACCATGAACAACAACCCGGCGATCTTAAGCGCCGTGCTGGAACTCGATATTGAAGGGATCGTACTGAAACAAGGCGCGCCAACCGATCTGCCGAAAGCGCTTGCCGCCCTGCAGAAAGGCAAGAAATTTACCCCGGAAAGCGTCTCCCGTCTGCTGGAGAAAATCAGCGCCGGTGGTTACGGTGACAAGCGTTTGTCCCCGAAAGAGAGCGAAGTGTTGCGCCTGTTCGCGGAAGGTTTCCTGGTCACCGAGATTGCCAAGAAGCTGAACCGCAGCATTAAAACCATCAGTAGCCAGAAGAAATCGGCGATGATGAAGCTGGGTGTTGAAAATGACATCGCCCTGCTGAACTATCTCTCTTCTGTGACGCTGAGCGCGGTCGACAAAGACTGATTGCTCTTCGCTTAAAAAACCCGGCAGCGCTCGCGCTAGCCGGGTTTTTTTACGCCCTGTTTTTGCGCACGCGATCCGCGTAGACCGTCAGGGTCTGCTTGATCACATCCAGCGTCACCGGTTTCGACAGACAACTGTCCATTCCCGACTCCAGGCAGCGCTGCTTCTCTTCAGCCAGCGCATTCGCCGTCACGCCAATCACCGGCAGAGTCAGCCCCTGCTCGCGGATACGCTGCGTCAGGCGATAGCCATCCATGTTCGGCATGTTGACGTCGCTAAGCACAATATCAATATGATTTTTGCTGAGCACGTTAAGCGCATCGACGCCGTCATTGGCCGTCAGGCATTGATATCCCAGCGATCCGAGCTGATCGGCCAACAGACGCCGGTTAATCGGATGATCGTCGACCACCAGAATCATCATATCGTCATTCATTGCGACGGAAGAGTCCGGCGACGGCAGCGCTCTCACGCCGTCACGCTCATCCACTTCAACGCGATAGATATGCGCCAGCAGATGCATCAGCTCATGCGGCGTGGCGACGCTGTGCGTCCACTCTCCCGGCACACGCTCCTGCGGAATACCAATATGACGACGACAGAAGATAATCGCGGCTCTGCCTTTCCAGGACGGGTCCAGCTCCACGTCCGTAATCAGCGTGTCGTCGGCATCGGCGGGTTGCCCCTCGTAGCGCATCACGTGAAGGCCACGGTTGGTCAGCATCGACTCGAGGAAGGTATACAGCGAGGCGTTATGCACCGCCAGCCAGATTGTTTTACCGCTTAAGCCATCCGCTGGGGCTTTCACCGGATACTTCGCCGAATAGAGCGGAATACGAATCGTAAACTGACTGCCCATACCCGGCTCGGTATCCACCGAGATATCGCCGTCCATCATGCTGATCAGCTGCTCGCAAATCGCAAGCCCAAGGCCTGTGCCCTGGAAGTTACGCTGTACGCCGGTTCCCACCTGGAAGAACGGGTCAAACAGTTTGACCACCTCTTTGGCCGGGATCCCAGTCCCCGTGTCGCGAACGCGAATACTCAAATAATCCCCGGCGCGGGAAACATGCAGGACGATACAGCCGATGTCGGTAAACTTAATCGCATTGCTCAGCAGGTTGGAAATTACCTGCTGCAGGCGCATCGGGTCGCCCTGCAATGTCACCGGCACATCCGGCTCGATAAAGCAGTAAAGTCCCAGCTGTTTGCGCACCACCAGCGGCATATAGTTGGCGCTGATATGGTTCATCACCTCACGCGGCGAAAACTCGCTCGGCTCGATTTTCAGCTGCTCAGACTCAATTTTGGAGAAGTCGAGAATGTCGCTGATAATTTTCAGCAGCAGGCTCGACGAGTTGTTCATCGCCGTCACCAGACGGTCGACGCCCTTCGGCAGCTCTTTGGTTTGCAGCAGATCGAGGTTACCGATAATGCCGTACAGCGGCGTGCGCAGCTCATGGCTGACGGTAGCCAGGAACATAGATTTCGACTGGCTGGCCTGTTCCGCCGCCTGCGCCATCTCCTGCAAGGACTCTTCCATTTTCACGCGCGAGGAGACATCCACCAGCACGCAAATCGCCACGTTTTCGTTGCGATAGCGCGAATGAACAAAACTGATCTGCAGGTTCGTGTGGTTGCTGGTGAGCACATCGACAAAATTGACCTGCTGCCCGCAGATGATTTGCGTCAGCCGCTGCCGGTCTTCGTGCGTCAGCATGTTCAGATAGTTATGCGCCAGCTCATTACTGAGGATATTCGTTCCGTCCTGGGTGCGCAGAATACAGATGCCGACGGGCGCCGAAGCGACGATTTTGCGGTTAAACTGCTCGTGCTCTTCCAGCCGCTGGGCGTCGCTCTCTGCCGGAATGAAAATCTTCCGCTCATACATCCGCGCCAGGGTAAACAGCGCAATGCCTACCAGCACGTTCAGCAGGATTGCGTTGAGGATCAGCATCCGGATGCGTTCCAGCACCATATCGACCGGCACGGAGTAGACAATACTCAGTGAAGACGGCGGCAGGCTTTTCTTCAGCACCAGGTCGCGGAACCCCGAGGTATAACCAAACCAGGAACGCTCCTGCATCCAGCGCGGATCCACTTTTAAACGATCCTCAGGACCGGTGAGTGAAATCAGCTTATGGCCATTTTCATCGAGAATGGTCACGCCCATCGGCAGGCTGCCCGGCGTGAAGAAGTTCTCCATGCGAATCGTCTGTTCGGTGCCCAGCAGCGCCTGCAGTCGGTTAGCCAGATAGACCGGCGTCAGGCCATAGAAATAGCCCACGCCTGGACGCGGACCCTGGCTAATCCAGAAAATATTGTTGCCGCGCTCATCCTGAGGAGCGTTATGGTATTTGAGAATACGTTCGTGCAGTTTTTTTAGCGCATCCTCGCGCTCGACGGGCATATCCCGCAGGCCGAAATCGGCCATGCAGAGGTTTTCGCTGCCGATGAGGAACACGCGGTTAAGATCGTAGGCCGCAGAGAAATTATCGCGCCAGTAGCGCATAAACCAGGCCAGTGATTCGAGGGAGCCTCGCCAGGAGTTGCCCATCGCCGAGCAGTCGGAATCCGGGAACAACGGCTCAAAGTCCGGGACTTCCGATTTATCGTCGCGCCCACGGGACGCCATAATCCCGTTTTCCGCCGTCAGACGGTTCTCCGCAATGTACTTCAGCTCTTTCATCACGTCGGACGTGCGCTGGATATAGCGCTGGGCCTGATCGGAGCTTAGGTTGAACTCCTGACGGATCTCGGACTCCTTTTGGTGCAGCGTGTTGACGATGTAAAACACCGAAAACAGCGCGACCAGTAACCAGAGCAATAACGCCAGCGCCCGGAATAAATAGCGAGAGACTTTAAGCGTGGTACGAAAGGAGACGAGGTATTTCAAGGGGGCGAAGCTCCGCCATCAGGGTCAAAAAGAATGTGGTTAAGGTAGCGGTAAACGCCGCTTGCCGCAATGTTCGCTTGTCTGCAAAAAAGAAAGGGCCGGAATCCGGCCCTTTTTTCTGTCAGGAGACATTACTCTTCGGCATCATCTGCCGCATCGTCGTCGGTGTCAGCTTCCGGCGCGATTTCGTCATCGCCTTCTGCCACACTTCCGTCGATGGAATCGAGCTCTTCGTCATCCACCGGCTCTGCAACACGCTGCAGGCCGACCACGTTTTCGTCTTCCGCAGTACGGATGAGGATCACGCCCTGGGTGTTACGACCCACAACGCTAATCTCAGACACGCGGGTACGTACCAGGGTGCCTGCGTCGGTGATCATCATGATCTGATCGCAGTCATCAACCTGTACCGCGCCGACAACGGAGCCGTTACGTTCGGTGACTTTAATGGAGATAACGCCCTGCGTACCGCGAGACTTGGTTGGGTATTCCCCTTCCGCCGTACGTTTACCGTAACCATTCTGCGTCACGGTCAGGATTGCCCCTTCGCCACGTGGAATAATCAGGGAAACAACGCTGTCTTCGCCAGCCAGTCGGATACCACGAACACCGGTCGCGGTACGACCCATCGCGCGCACGGCGCTCTCTTTGAAGCGCACCACTTTACCGGCGGCAGAGAACAACATGACATCGTCAGTACCGGAGGTCAGATCCACGCCGATCAGTTCGTCGCCTTCGTTCAGGTTGACGGCAATGATGCCGGCAGAACGCGGACGGCTGAACTCTTTCAGCGCGGTTTTCTTCACGGTCCCGCTGGCGGTCGCCATAAAGACGTTTACGCCTTCTGCGTACTCGCGGACCGGCAGAATCGCAGTGATGCGTTCGTTCGGCTCCAGCGGCAGCAGGTTGACGATTGGACGACCACGCGCCCCACGGCTCGCTTCCGGCAGCTGATAGACCTTCATCCAGTACAGACGGCCACGGCTGGAGAAGCAGAGGATCGTATCGTGGGTGTTGGCCACCAGCAGGCGGTCGATAAAGTCTTCTTCTTTAATGCGTGCAGCTGATTTGCCTTTACCACCACGACGTTGTGCTTCGTAGTCGGTCAGCGGCTGATACTTCACGTAGCCCTGGTGAGACAGGGTCACAACCACATCTTCCTGGTTGATCAGATCTTCGATGTTGATATCCGCGCTGTTGGCGGTGATCTCAGTGCGACGCTCATCACCAAACTGATCGCGGACCAGTTCCAGCTCTTCACGAATCACTTCCATCAGACGATCTGCGCTACCGAGGATGTGCAGCAGTTCAGCAATCTGCTCCAGCAGCTCTTTGTACTCGTCGAGCAGTTTTTCATGCTCAAGGCCAGTCAGTTTCTGCAGACGCAGATCCAGAATCGCCTGTGCCTGCTGTTCGGTCAGATAGTATTGACCGTCACGCACGCCGAACTCAGGCTCCAGCCACTCAGGGCGCGCAGCATCATCACCAGCGCGTTCCAGCATGGCCGCGACGTTACCCAGCTCCCACGGACGGGCAACCAGGCCCGCTTTCGCTTCGGCAGGCGTTGGCGCACGACGGATCAGTTCGATGATCGGGTCGATGTTCGCCAGCGCAACAGCCAGCGCTTCGAGGATGTGGGCACGATCGCGTGCTTTACGCAGTTCGAAAATAGTACGGCGAGTCACCACTTCACGGCGGTGACGCACGAACGCGCTCAGAATCTCTTTCAGGTTCATGATCTTCGGCTGACCATGGTGCAGTGCCACCATGTTGATACCGAAGGAAACCTGGAGCTGCGTCTGGGAGTAAAGGTTGTTAAGAACAACTTCACCCACCGCGTCGCGTTTGATTTCAATCACGATGCGCATACCGTCTTTATCAGACTCGTCACGCAGCGCGCTGATACCTTCAACGCGTTTATCTTTTACCAGTTCCGCAATTTTCTCGATCAGGCGCGCTTTGTTCACCTGATACGGAATTTCGTGGACGATAATGGTTTCGCGACCCGTCTTCGCGTCAGCTTCCACTTCCGCGCGGGCACGAATATAAATTTTGCCACGACCGGTACGGTACGCTTCTTCGATACCGCGACGACCATTGATAATGGCGGCAGTCGGGAAGTCCGGGCCAGGGATGTGTTCCATCAGCCCTTCAATGCTGATCTCTTCATCGTCGATAAAGGCCAGGCAGCCGTTGATCACTTCCGTGATGTTGTGCGGCGGAATGTTGGTGGCCATACCGACGGCGATACCGGAAGAACCGTTCACCAGCAGGTTCGGGATCTTGGTCGGCATCACGTCTGGGATGCGCTCGGTGCCGTCGTAGTTATCGACGAAATCTACCGTCTCTTTTTCCAGGTCGGCCATCAGCTCATGGGCGATTTTCGACATACGGATTTCCGTATAACGCATCGCCGCCGCGGAGTCGCCATCGACAGAACCAAAGTTACCCTGGCCATCTACCAGCATGTAACGCAAGGAGAATGGCTGCGCCATACGCACGATAGTGTCATAAACGGCGGTATCACCATGAGGGTGGTATTTACCGATTACGTCACCAACGACACGGGCAGATTTTTTGTAGGCTTTATTCCAGTCATTGCCCAATACGTTCATGGCGTAAAGTACGCGACGGTGTACCGGCTTCAGGCCATCTCGGACGTCTGGCAGCGCACGGCCAACAATGACCGACATCGCATAGTCCAGATAGGAGCTCTTAAGCTCTTCCTCGATGTTAACCGGTGTAATTTCTCTCGCAAGGTCGCTCATCTAACCGCTATCCCTCTACTGTGTCCCGGATTCAAAGGTCGCAAATTATAACACAACCGCTATGAGACAGGTAAACCTGTATGCTTTATTCGCGGGGAGAGCCTGATATACTCGATCCTCTTGCGAAATAAGGAGTAAAAGCGCCCATGAATGCCGAAAAATCCCCGGTAGCTCACAACGTCGACCACGAAGAGATCGCCAAATTTGAAGCGGTGGCATCCCGCTGGTGGGATCTCGAAGGTGAGTTCAAACCTCTGCACCGCATTAACCCGCTGCGTCTGGGCTATATTGCGGAGCGTTCCGGCGGTCTGTTCGGTAAAAACGTGCTCGATGTCGGCTGCGGCGGCGGCATTCTGGCAGAGAGCATGGCGCGCGAAGGGGCCACGGTCACCGGGCTGGATATGGGCTTTGAGCCGTTACAGGTCGCGCGCCTGCATGCGTTAGAAACCGGTATTCAGGTGGATTACGTTCAAGAGACGGTCGAAGAGCACGCGGCGAAGCACGCCCATCAGTATGACGTGGTCACCTGCATGGAAATGTTAGAGCACGTTCCTGACCCGCAGTCGGTGGTCAAGGCCTGCGCTGCGCTTGTCAAACCCGGTGGACAGGTCTTCTTCTCGACCATCAACCGTAACGGCAAGGCGTGGCTGATGGCGGTCGTAGGGGCAGAATATGTCCTGCGCATGGTGCCAAAAGGCACCCATGACGTGAAGAAATTTATCAAACCGGCTGAATTATTAGGCTGGGTCGACGGCACCTGGCTTAAAGAGCAGCACATCACCGGTCTGCACTACAATCCGCTAACGGACAAATTCAAACTCGCGCCGGGTGTAGATGTTAACTATATGTTGCACACAACCGCAAAAAACGACTAACGTCATCAACTATTCTTATAAAGATTGCGCGGCGTCATGTTGCGCAATTTTGACCTCTCGTTGAAGAAATCAGCACTCGATCAAATTTTGAATTTTTTTTCTTAATTATTGACATGTCGTCCAGGCCTTACAGCACGAGGACTTAGGCTTTTTTACCCTTTCACAACCTCAATTTAACCTCAAAATCAACCCTTGTACTGAAATGATTCGATACTAGAATACTCACCATATAGCGTTCTTTTAATCGCAAAACCCCTACATGTAGTATTTATCCACAGAGTTAGTCACAAGACCATTCTGTGGATAAGCGGGGGATATTTCTATTTCACGGTAATTCACGGACAGGTAAAAACCCACATGAATCAGAGTCTGCTGGTGACAAAGCGCGACGGTACCACTGAGCGTATCAATCTCGACAAAATCCATCGAGTTCTCGACTGGGCAGCAGAAGGACTGAATAACGTATCTATCTCCCAGGTTGAGCTGCGTTCTCACATTCAGTTCTACGACGGCATCAAAACCTCTGACATCCACGAGACCATCATCAAGGCGGCGGCCGATCTCATCTCCCGCGAAGCGCCTGATTATCAGTATCTCGCAGCACGTCTAGCCATTTTCCATCTGCGTAAAAAAGCCTACGGCCAGTTTGAGCCGCCAGCGCTGTATGATCACGTGGTCAAAATGGTTGAGCTGGGCAAATACGACACGCATCTGCTGGAAGACTATACGGAAGAAGAGTTCGAGCAGATGAACGGGTTTATCGATCACTGGCGTGACATGAACTTCTCCTACGCCGCGGTCAAACAGCTCGAAGGCAAATACCTGGTGCAGAACCGCGTAACGGGTGAAATCTACGAAAGCGCGCAGTTCCTGTACATTCTGGTCGCCGCATGCCTGTTCTCCGGCTATCCGCGTGAAACCCGCCTGAGCTATGTGAAGCGTTTCTATGATGCGGTTTCTACCTTTAAAATTTCTCTGCCTACGCCGATCATGTCTGGCGTGCGCACCCCAACTCGCCAGTTCAGCTCTTGCGTTCTGATCGAGTGCGGCGACAGCCTGGATTCCATTAACGCCACCTCCAGCGCCATTGTGAAATACGTCTCCCAGCGTGCCGGTATCGGTATCAACGCGGGCCGTATTCGTGCCCTGGGTAGCCCAATTCGCGGCGGTGAAGCGTTCCATACCGGCTGTATCCCGTTCTACAAACACTTCCAGACCGCAGTGAAATCCTGCTCTCAGGGCGGCGTTCGCGGCGGTGCAGCCACGCTGTTCTACCCAATGTGGCATCTGGAAGTAGAAAGCCTGCTGGTTCTGAAAAACAACCGTGGCGTTGAAGGCAACCGCGTTCGTCACATGGACTACGGCGTTCAGATCAACAAACTGATGTATACCCGCCTGCTGAAAGGCCAGGACATCACTCTGTTCAGCCCGTCCGACGTCCCAGGCCTGTACGATGCGTTCTTCGCCGATCAGGATGAGTTCGAGCGTCTGTATACCCAGTACGAAAACGACGACAGCATCCGCAAACAGCGCGTCAAAGCGGTGGACCTGTTCTCTCTGATGATGCAGGAACGTGCCTCAACTGGCCGTATCTACATTCAGAACGTGGACCACTGCAACACCCACAGCCCGTTTGATCCGGCCATCGCACCCGTGCGCCAGTCTAACCTGTGCCTGGAGATCGCCCTGCCGACCAAACCGCTGTACGACGTTAACGACGAAAACGGTGAAATCGCGCTCTGTACTCTGTCTGCATTCAACCTGGGCGCAATCAAGAGCCTGTCTGAGCTGGAAGAGCTGGCTGTGCTGGCGGTTCGCGCGCTGGATGCCCTGCTGGATTATCAGGACTACCCAATCCCTGCGGCAAAACGCGGTGCCATGGGCCGTCGTACGCTGGGTATTGGCGTGATCAACTTTGCCTACTGGCTGGCGAAAAACGGTAAGCGTTACTCCGACGGCAGCGCCAATAACCTGACGCATGAAACTTTCGAAGCCATTCAGTATTACCTGATGAAAGCCTCGAATGAGCTGGCGAAAGAGCAAGGCGCGTGCCCGTGGTTCAATGAAACCACCTACGCGAAAGGCATTCTGCCGATCGATACCTACAAGAAAGATCTGGACGGTATCGTCAGCGAGCCGCTGCATCTCGACTGGGAAGGTCTGCGTGAATCGATCAAAACGCACGGTCTGCGTAACTCCACCCTTTCTGCGCTGATGCCGTCCGAGACCTCCTCGCAGATCTCCAACGCCACCAACGGCATTGAGCCGCCGCGCGGTCACGTGAGCATCAAAGCCTCGAAAGATGGCGTGCTGCGTCAGGTCGTGCCGGATTACGAAACGCTGGGGAATAACTACGAGCTGCTGTGGGAAATGCCGAATAACGACGGTTACCTGCAGCTGGTGGGCATCATGCAGAAGTTTATCGACCAGTCGATCTCTGCGAATACCAACTACGATCCGACGCGCTTCCCGTCAGGAAAAGTGCCGATGCAACAGTTGCTCAAAGATCTGCTGACCGCCTACAAATTTGGCGTGAAAACCCTGTACTATCACAACACCCGTGACGGTGCAGAAGATGCGCAGGATGATATGGCGCCTTCAATCCAGGACGATGGCTGCGAAAGCGGCGCATGTAAGATCTAGTTTTGCCTTTTGCCGGATGGCGGCGTAAACGCCGTATCCGGCCTACATAATTTCGAGGTGTTGTAGGCCGGATACGCAAAGCGCTGTCCGGCATTACACTCCTACAGGACTCACTTCAATGGCATATACCACCTTTTCACAGACGAAAAACGACCAGCTCAAAGAGCCCATGTTCTTCGGGCAATCGGTCAACGTGGCACGCTACGATCAGCAAAAATATGACATCTTCGAAAAGCTGATCGAAAAGCAACTCTCCTTCTTCTGGCGTCCGGAAGAAGTGGATGTTTCACGCGATCGTATCGACTTTCAGGCACTGCCTGACCATGAAAAGCACATTTTCCTCAGCAACCTGAAGTATCAGACGCTGCTGGATTCCATTCAGGGTCGTAGCCCGAACGTGGCGTTGCTGCCGCTGATCTCTATTCCTGAACTGGAAACCTGGGTCGAAACCTGGGCGTTCTCCGAGACGATCCACTCGCGCTCTTACACCCACATCATCCGTAACATCGTGAACGATCCGGCGGTGGTGTTTGACGATATCGTTACCAACGAGCAGATCCAGAAACGTGCAGAGGGCATCGCCCACTACTACGACGAGCTGATCGAAATGACCAGCTACTGGCATCTGCTGGGCGAAGGCACCCACAACGTCAACGGTAAAACCGTGACCGTGAATCTGCGCGCCCTGAAAAAACAGCTGTACCTGTGCCTGATGAGCGTCAACGCGCTGGAAGCGATTCGCTTCTATGTCAGCTTTGCCTGCTCATTCGCCTTCGCCGAGCGCAAGCTGATGGAAGGTAACGCGAAAATTATCCGTCTGATCGCTCGCGACGAAGCCCTGCACCTGACCGGCACTCAGCACATGCTGAATCTGCTGCGCAGCGGCGTAGACGATCCGGAAATGGCAGAGATTGCCGAAGAGTGCAAACAGGAGTGCTACGACCTGTTTGTGCTGGCCGCTCAGCAAGAAAAAGAGTGGGCAGATTACCTGTTCCGCGACGGCTCCATGATCGGTCTGAACAAAGACATTCTGTGTCAGTACGTGGAGTACATCACCAACATCCGCATGCAGGCGGTGGGCCTTGAGCTGCCGTTTAAAACGCGCTCTAACCCGATTCCGTGGATCAACACCTGGCTGGTGTCCGACAACGTCCAGGTTGCGCCGCAGGAAGTGGAAGTGAGTTCTTATCTGGTCGGTCAGATTGATTCCGAAGTCAATACTGACGACCTGAGCGATTTCCAGCTCTGATGAGCCGCGTCACGCTAAGCCTTTCCGGCACAGAAGTTCTGTGCCGCGAAGAGCACCCTTCTCTGCTGGTCGCGCTTGAGTCGCATCAGGTGGAAGTCGAATACCAGTGTCGCGCCGGTTACTGCGGCTCCTGCCGCTGCCGTTTAGTGGCAGGCCAGGTCGACTGGCTCACCGAGCCGCTAGCGTTCATCAATGAAGGGGAAATTTTGCCCTGCTGTTGCCGGGCAAAAGGCGATATCGAAATCGAGATGTAATGCCTGCACGCACTAAATGCCCGCTTTCGCGGGCATTTTTTTATCCGCGTTTCTGCATCATCTCCGCGTGATGACGTTTTTCACCGAACATCACCACAATCAGCAGCAATACTGCCATTATGCTGCCGCCAATCATCACCATAAAGCCACCGTCCCAGCCGAAGAAATCGACCGTGTAACCGACGATAGCGCTGGCGGCGACCGATCCGCCGAGATAACCAAACAGACCGGTAAAGCCTGCGGCGGTCCCTGCTGCTTTCTTCGGCGCCAGTTCAAGGGCATGCAGGCCGATCAGCATTACCGGGCCATAAATCAAGAAGCCAATCACGATCATACAGGCCATATCCACGCCCGGATTTCCCGGAGGATTGAGCCAGTAAACGATCGTGGCGATGGTCACCAGCGACATAAAGAACACGCCCGTTGCACCGCGGTTGCCTTTGAACACTTTATCCGACATCCAGCCGCAAATCAGCGTGCCCGGGATCCCGGCGTATTCATATAAGAAATAGGCCCAGGATGACTTATCCAGCGCGAAGTGCTTCACCTCTTTCAGATAGGTTGGCGACCAGTCAAGAATGCCGTATCGCAGCAGATAGACAAACACGTTCGCCACCGCGATGTACCACAGCAGTTTGTTCGGCAGGACGTATTTCATGAAGATTTGCTTCGCCGTCAGCTCCTCTTCGTGCTGCTCGCTGTAGTCGTCCGGATAGTCGTTTTTATACTCTTCAATTGGCGGCAGGCCGCAGGATTGCGGGGTATCGCGCATCAGCGCAAAAGCAATCATCGCCACCAGAATCGCGCCAAATGCAGGCATGTACAGCGCCGCTTTCCAGTCGTTAAACCACGCCATCCCTAACAGGAACAGCAGTGGCGGAATACCGCCGCCGACGTTATGGGCGCAGTTCCACACCGACACAATCCCGCCGCGCTCTTTCTGCGACCACCAGTGGACCATGGTACGTCCGCACGGTGGCCACCCCATTCCCTGGAACCAGCCGCAGATAAACAGCAGCACGAACATCACTGCGATGCTGGAGGTCGCCCAGGGCACAAAGCCCATAAACAGCATTACCGCCGCAGCCAGAATCAGGCCCGCCGGTAAGAAGACGCGCGGATTCGAGCGGTCCGAGACCGACCCCATGATGAATTTCGAAAAACCGTAGGCAATTGAAATGCCGGACAACGCGAAACCTAAGTCACCGCGCGAAAAACCCTGTTCAACCAGGTATGGCATCGCCAGGGCGAAGTTTTTGCGCACCAGATAGTAAGCGGCATAGCCGAAGAAAATTCCGAGGAAGATTTGCCAGCGCAGGCGGCGATAAAGCGGGTCAACTTCTGCCTCTGGCAGACGTGCCCGATGCGGAGCAGGTTTGAAGATACTGAGCATAACAGCCTCCGTGGCCATATTGTAAATTGCCAGGGCTTTTACTGCACCCCAGCTCCAGAGAGGCTGGGGATGTTAAATAATCACGACGATTGTTACTGTGAATCAACGCACGAATTGTTACAGAAATATGACACAGTGCGCAAAAAGGCGCACGAAATCACGTTTCATTTTCGAATTGCGCTCGTTTGTGTTCGAAATCAAACAAACCACATTTTTGATGTGGCTAAATGGTAAAAAACGAACATGAGGGAAGACAATGGCAATCCGCGATCCCCGTTATAGCGATGTGATTATCATTGGCGGCGGCGCAACGGGCGCCGGGATGGCGCGGGACTGCGCCCTGCGAGGCTTAAGCGTTACGCTGCTCGAACGTCACGATATCGCCACCGGCGCCACCGGGCGTAATCACGGCTTATTGCACAGCGGCGCGCGCTACGCCGTGACCGACAACGAATCCGCGCGCGAGTGCATCGCCGAAAACCAGATCCTCAAACGCATCGCCCGCCACTGCATTGAACCCACGGACGGCCTGTTTATCACGCTGCCAGAGGACGATCTGGCGTTTCAAAAAACCTTTATTACCGCCTGCACTAACGCGGGAATCAATGCCGAAGCGATAGATCCTCTGCTTGCCCGGCGCATAGAACCGGCGGTAAACCCGGCCCTGCTGGGCGCAGTGAAAGTGCCCGACGGCACCGTGGACCCCTTCCGCCTGACGGCGGCCAATATGCTCGATGCCCGCGAACACGGCGCGACCATTCTGACCGCGCATGAAGTCACAGGGCTTATCCGTGAAGGCGACAGCGTGCGGGGCGTGCGTGTCTATGATCGCCTGTACGGGGAACACAGCGAGCTGTACGCAGGGGTGGTGGTCAACGCTGCCGGGATCTGGGGTCAGCACATTGCGGAGTATGCAGAGTTGTCCGTTCGCATGTTCCCGGCGAAAGGCTCGCTGCTGATCCTCGATCACCGTATCAATAATCACGTCATCAATCGCTGCCGCAAACCGTCCGACGCCGACATCCTGGTGCCGGGCGATACCATCTCCCTGATTGGTACCACCTCCACGCACATTGATTACAACGATATCGACTGTAATCGGGTGACCGCCGAAGAGGTGGATATCCTGCTGCGCGAAGGGGAAAAACTGGCGCCGATCATGGCGCAAACCCGCATTCTGCGCGCCTATGCCGGGGTACGCCCGCTGGTCGCCAGCGACGACGATCCGAGCGGGCGCAACGTCAGCCGTGGCATTGTGTTGCTCGATCACGCCGCGCGTGACGGGCTGGAAGGTTTCATTACCATCACCGGCGGCAAACTGATGACCTACCGGCTGATGGCGCAGTGGGCCACCGACGCCGTATGCCGCAAGCTCGGGAATACGCAGCCCTGCACCACTGCTGAGCGCCCGCTGCCAGGCTCGCAGGAGCCAACCGAAAAAACGCTGCAAAAAATCATCTCCCTGCCCGCGCCGCTGCGCGGATCGGCCATCTACCGCCACGGCGATCGCACGCCCGTCTGGCTGGGCCAGGGCCGCCTCAGCCGCAGCCTGGTGTGCGAATGCGAAGCCGTCACTGCGGGCGAAGTGCAGTATGCGGTGGAAAATCTGGCGGTTAACAACCTGCTCGATTTACGTCGCCGCACCCGCGTTGGGATGGGTACCTGTCAGGGCGAGCTGTGCGCCTGCCGCGCGGCGGGCCTGTTACAGCGTTTCAATGTCACCACCTCCGCGCAATCACTGACGCAACTCAGCGAGTTCCTCAATGAGCGCTGGAAAGGGGTGCAGCCTGTCGCCTGGGGCGACGCGCTGCGCGAAAGCGAATTTACCCGCTGGGTCTACCAGGGGCTGTGCGGACTGGAAAAGGAGCAGCACGATGAAATTTGATACGGTGATTATTGGTGGCGGTCTCGCCGGGCTGCTGTGCGGCCTGAAGCTGACGCAAAGCGGCCAGCGCTGCGCCATTATCAGTCGCGGTCAAAGCGCGCTGCATTTTTCGTCCGGCTCCCTGGACCTGCTCGGCGCGATGGCCGACGGTTCGCCCGTCCAGAATCCGCTCACAGCGGTGCAAAACCCGGCGGCCCTGCCGCCTGAACACCCTTACCGCCGGGTGGGAGTTGAAAATATTGCCCGCTTCGCGCGAGAAACCGAAAGCCTCCTCGCCGCCAGCGGCGCGCGCTTAAAGGGCAATGCCGGGCAGAATCACACCCGCGTCACGCCGCTTGGCACGCAGCGCAGCGCCTGGCTCAGTCCGGAAGAGGTGCCTGTCGCCCCCAGCCAGAACCAGCGCGTCTGCGTCATTGGCATCAGCGGATTTCTCGATTTTCAGGCCCATCTTGCCGCTGCGTCGCTGCGACACCAGGGGATTCACGCGGACACGGCGGAGATCGAGTTACCGGAGCTGGATGTCCTGCGGGATAACGCCAGCGAGTTTCGCGCCGTGAATATTGCCCGGCTGCTGGACAACGACGTTCACTGGCCAATGATTTTTGACGCCTTACATCCTCTGGCGCAGGGCGTCGATGCCCTGTACATACCGGCCTGTTTTGGCCTGACGGATAATCGTTTGTGGCGCTGGCTCAGCGATCGCCTCCCCTGCCCGCTCTGGCTGCTGCCGACGCTGCCACCATCTGTGCCAGGAATTCGTCTGCATAATCAGCTTCAGCGTCAGTTTATCGCTCAGGGCGGCGTCTGGATGGCGGGGGATGAAGTCAAAAAAGTGTCGCTTGAAGCGGGTAACGCCCACGCCGTCTGGACGCGAAACCATGAGGATATTCCGCTGCGTGCCCGTTTTGTGGTGCTGGCGAGCGGCAGTTTCTTCAGTAACGGATTAATCAGCACCCGCGAAGGGGTCCGCGAGGCGGTGATGGGGCTGGACGTGCGCCAGAGCGCCTCCCGCGCCGACTGGTATCAGAGCGATTTCTTCACACCCCAGCCGTGGCAGCAGTTTGGTGTCATCACCGATGATCACCTGCGCCCGCAGCTTTCCGGCGTGGCGATCGACAATCTTTACGCCATTGGCTCGGTGCTGGGCGGTTTTGACCCGATAGCCCAGGGCTGCGGCGGCGGTGTCTGCGCCATCACGGCGCTGGCCGTTGCCGAACAGATTTGCCAGCGAGCGGGAGAACAACCATGAACGATACCCGTTTTGAAAGCTGCATCAAATGCACCGTCTGCACCACCGTTTGCCCGGTGAGTAGCGTGAATCCGCGCTACCCGGGGCCGAAACAGGCCGGGCCGGACGGCGAGCGCCTGCGCCTGAAAGATGGCGCACTGTACGACGACGCGCTGAAATACTGCATCAACTGCAAACGCTGTGAAGTCGCCTGCCCCTCTGATGTCAAAATCGGGGATATTATCCAGCGCGCGCGGGCGCAGTACAGCACGCAAAAACCGACCCTTCGTGATGCCATTTTAAGCCATACGGATCTGATGGGCAGCGTCTCCACGCCGTTCGCCCCGATTGTTAATGCAGCGACCTCGCTGAAACCGGTGCGAAAGCTCCTCGACGTGGCGCTCAAAATCGATCATCACCGCACTCTGCCCAAATACTCCCACGGGACTTTCCGCCGCTGGTATAAAAGCGTTGCCGAGAGACAGGCGCAGTACACCGACCAGGCCGCGTTCTTCCACGGCTGTTACGTGAACTATAACCACCCGCAGCTGGGCAAAGATCTGGTCAGCGTGTTGAATGCAATGGGCACCGGCGTGCAGTTGCTGAATAAAGAGAAGTGCTGCGGCGTGCCGCTGATTGCCAACGGCTTTACCGACCGGGCGCGTAAACAGGCCCGGCACAACGTGACCTCCCTGCGCGAAGCGATTGTCGACAAAGGGATCCCGGTCCTCGCCACGTCGTCCACCTGCACCTTTACGCTGCGGGATGAATATCCGCATCTGCTGGACGTCGATAACAGCGGTTTGCGCGAGCACATCGAGCTGGCCACCCGTTTTATCTGGCGCAAACTGGATAGCGGGCAGACGCTGCCGTTGAAGAAATTACCGCTGAAAGTGGTGTATCACACACCCTGTCATATGGAAAAAATGGGCTGGGCGATTTATACGCTGGAGCTACTCAGGCTGATTCCGGGGCTGGAACTGACGGTGCTGGATTCTCGCTGCTGTGGGATTGCAGGGACCTACGGCTTTAAAAGCGAAAACTACCCAACGTCGCAGGCCATTGGTGCGCCGCTGTTCCGCCAGATCGAAGAGAGCGGCGCGGACCTGGTGGTGACCGACTGCGAAACCTGCAAATGGCAGATCGAGATGTCCACGAGCCTGCGCTGTGAACATCCAATCTCCCTGCTGGCGAAAGCGCTCAGCTAAGCAGACCGGGGCGTTTTGCCCCGGTTTTTTCACTCGATAAACAGTGTTTCCACCACCTCAATCCAGCCATGATCGCTGGCGACCTCTTTGCCATTCAGCCAGCGGCGCAGCATATTCAACGCCATCATCGCACACACCTCCTGGCGCACCTGCAGGCTGTAGCGCGTGGCGCTCATTTTCACGCGCAGAGCGTGAGTGCCCTGCGGTGTGGCGAGGGCAAAATTGAGATGCTCATCTTCAAGGCCAGTCACCGCCAGCGCCAATCCGGCGAAATGGTTGACCCGACGATCGGCCGTCCAGTGGGCGGTTTGCGCGAGCGTCTCTTCCTGCGATGGCACCACTTCGCTCGCCAGTAGCGAGGCGTTTACCCGCGAGAGTTGCAGCGCCAGCAAACCACCGGTGAACTGCTCGCTCAGGGTCAGGCTCAATTGACGCTCCTGAAGATGACGGGCGATTTGCGCCGGTAATCCTTCCGTGCCTTCAAAGATCAGATTTTCACCCGCTACGCGCTGCACCTCAGGCCATGCCGCCAGCATCGCCGCTTTTTGCGTCGCCGGGCCGGTCAGTTTCAGCTCGATAATGGGCATTGAGGAGCGGTAGCCCATCGATACCCCTTCCGGCAGCTCAAGGGGATCGAGACTTTGCGCCAGATCGCTTTCCGAACGGCCAAAGGTGGTGAGGCGCAGGCAAATCGGTGGCTCCGGCAGTGTGAACCGCTCGCGCAGGCGCGGCATAATTTCCTGCTCGACCATCACTTTAAATTCAGAGGGAACGCCGGGGGTAAAGAACATCAGGCAGCGGTTCAGCTTGACCGCAAAACCGCAGGCCGTGCCGACTGGATTATTAATAAACTCGGCGCTGGCGGGGATTTCCGCCTGCTTGCGGTTGCTGGGCGCCATCACCCGGCCACGCTCGCTGAAGAAGCGCTCCATCTGCACCAGCCACTCTTTATGCAGCACTAGCCCTTCGCCTTTGGCCGTCGCCGCTGCCAGTGCGCTGAGGTCGTCGCTGGTTGGCCCGAGGCCACCGTTGACGATCAGGACATCCGCATGTTCGCTACGCTCACGCAGCACGTTGACCAGCGACTCGAGGCTATCGCCGACGGTATTACGGCGCGTTAACGGTAAACCCTGCTCAAAGAAAAAATTGGCCAGCCAGGCCGCATTGGTATCGGTAATTTGTCCATGCAGCACTTCGTCGCCAGTGGACAACATTTCCACGCTTATCATCGTGTTCTCCCACTTATTTAGTGGAAACACTATAGCGCAATCAGATGTGGGGGGAAGAGAGAAACAGGTGCGGCAGGACGCCGCACCCTAAAATCAGAATCCTGCGCTCACGCCCACGTACGGGCCATCGGCCAGCGCATTGTCGCGGTTGCCGTCTTTACCGGCGAGATTCAGGTAGCGATAACCGGCTTCGATGGTGATCGGACGCATGATCGTCCAGCGCGCACCGGCGTTGGCTTCTTCATAGCTGTCGATACCGCTGGAGAGGGAATCCGGAGAGTAGTAGTACTCACCAAACAGACCGAAGCTGTCGCCGATTTTCCACTGCAAACCGCCGCCCACTGCTGCTGCGTAGCCTTCGTCGCCGTCGTTCGGGTTAGTGTAGATACCTTTCCCGCCAACGGTCGCCAGGAATGGACCCAGCGGGATGTTAAGACCCAGACCGAGGCTCGCGGCATCGCCGTCGTCATCGTTGTGAGTCCAGCCGCCGGTCATCGCCAGGCCGGAGGTCTCTGTGCCCATGCCAAAACCGAGGTGGGTGTAATCCTTACCCGCCTGGCCGCTAAAAGAGATTGCATTTGCCGCCGCAGATACAAACATCAGGCCGCTCAGGCCCAGTAATGCCACTTTTTTCATTGTCGTGATCCCGCACTCATTTAAAATAGATATCCCAAAACCGCGCGATTTTAACCCGAGAAATCCAGGGATCAATGCGCTATCGGTGCGTATGACGTTTAGATTGTAACGATTTGAAACTTTCTGGCGTTAGCCCGCCGCAGCAGCTGCCTGAAAATGCTAGCCTTTCAGAAAAGCGTTCACCCACTGCTGCAGCGCCCGACGGGAGATTTTGATCCCACCGCTTTTTAGCTCAGCGGGCAAAACCAGCCAGTGCCGCGGCTGCTGGAAACGCGCCAGCTTATCGCCCACCCACTCCGGGAAGGTCGTGATATCCGCGTTTTCTGCGCATTCGACCACCGCCACCGGTCGCTGACCAAATTCGGCGTCGTCCAGCGGCACGATGAAAACCTGATGAATCAGCGGATGCCCGCTAATGACGCGCTCCAGCTCTTCCGGCTGAATGCCTTCTCCGCCGCTGAAAAAGAGATTATCCATGCGCCCGACAAGAGTCAGACGGCCGTCATGTAACTCTCCACGATCGCGGGTAGCAAACCAGCCTTGCGCATTGGCAAGCGGCGCTAATCCACCGTCGCGCCAGTAGCCGCTGGCCATACTTTTGGCCCGGAGCCAGACCTCACCTTCAACAATCTTGACCTCGCGCCCCGGTAGCGCACTCCCGACATCCGGTTGCCCGTCGGCTTCTTTGGCACAAACTGTCGAGGCGAATTCCGTCAGCCCGTATCCGCACCAGGTTTTGATCCCCTGCTCTTGCGCCCGAAGGGTTAACTCAACGGGGATCGCCGCGCCGCCCAGCAGGACGGCCCGGAGGGCGACAGGATCAGGGTGATTCAGCAAACGCCAGAGCTGCGTCGGCACCAGCGAGGCATGCGTGCAGCCTTCCAGCATCTGCTCCAGGGGCTGTTTTTCACGCACGGTTAATCGCGCGCCGGCCAGCAGCCAACGCCACAAAATCCCCTGTCCGGAGACATGAAAAAGAGGCAGGGAAAGCAGCCAGTCATCATCGTCGCCATAAGGCATCAGAGAGAGCACCCCCTGCGCGCTGGCAAGATGCGCGTCGCAGGTATGTACCGCCGCTTTTGGCAGACCGGTGGACCCGGAGGTGAGCGTCATGGACGCCAGCCGCGAAGGTTGCCAGGGGGCGGCGTAGTGACCTGCTGATTCGCGCATCAACACCGTTGGCAATCCGTCGAACTCGCCGTCCAGCACCAGCGCAAAACGCAACGTCATCTGGGGAATTAATACATTCAGCAGCGGACGTGGAAGCTGCGGGTTGACGGGTAAAATCCGCGCGCCGCATTGCAGTAATGCCAGCCAGGCCAGCAGAGTGCTGGGATGGTTTTGCGCCATCAGCATTACCCCGTCGCCATCCTGCACGCCCTGCTGACGGAAGCCGCTTGCCAGCGCATCAACGCGCTGGCACAGCTGATGCCAGGTCAGCGTGTCACTGTTCAGGCGCAGCGCGGGTTTGTCGGCTTTTTGCTGACACCAGTGCCGCCACGGCCAGTCGGTAAAGCTCATAGCAGTGGCTCCAGCGCCTCAACGTCCACCAGCGGGAGCGTATTCTCCGGCCAGCGACGCACCAGCTGGGCCTGCATCAGATTGAGCGTGTCCAGCCCCGGAATGGTCTGCGGGGTGAGCCACGCGGCAATCCGCGCCAGTTGCGTCAGGCCAAGGCTCGACTCAATGGAGGAACTGATCACCGCCGTCAGGCCGAGAGCGTGGGCCGCAGCCACCTGCTTGCGCACCTTGTCCAGGCTGCCCGTCAGCGTCGGCTTGATCACCACCGCACTCACGCCCGGCTCGGCGAGAAACTGGAAATCCGCTTCACGCAGGCTTTCATCCCAGGCAATGGCAATTCCCGTCTCCTGCGCAAAGGCGCGCGAGTCGTCGCGGGTTTTGCACGGCTCTTCCATAAATGCGATGCGATCGCGATACGCCGGATTGACGTACTTCGCGAACTGCTGCGCCTTGAGCGGCGTCCACGCGCGGTTTGCATCCAGACGCAGACGCAAATCCGGAATCGCTTCGAGCAGCAAATTGACCACCATGCCATCGCGTACCGCTTCGTACAGGCCCACTTTGACCTTGGCGACTTTCTCGCCGGGCATAGCGCTAAGGGCGGCAAACAGTTCGTCCGGATCGCCCGAGCAGAGCGGCGCGGCGCGGTAATCCGCCGCGTCCGGCAGCGTGCCGTCCAGCTCGGCCAGCGCGCAGCTAATACCGAAGGCGGCAGAAGGCACCTCCGGCAGTGCCGGAGAAGCCCCTTCGCGCCAGGCATTCACCCAACTCAGCAGCGCGGCCTGGGCGTCCTCAAGAGACTCAAGGCTAAAGCCCGGCAGCGGCGAGATTTCGCCCCAGCCCTGCTTTTCACCCTGCTGCAGATGGACGAAGAGACCGTCACGGGTTTTTAACCGCCGTTCACGCAGCACCACGCCCGCGTCCATGGGTATCTGCCAGCGGTAAACCTGCGCGCGACGCATTACGGATTCCGTTTGTATTTGCTGAAGTCCGGCTGGCGTTTTTCGTTAAACGCGTTGCGGCCTTCCTGCCCTTCTTCGGTCATGTAGAACAACATAGTGGCGTTACCCGCCAGCTCCTGCAGACCGGCCTGACCGTCGCAGTCGGCGTTCAGCGCCGCTTTCAGGCAGCGCAGCGCCATTGGGCTGTTTTGCAGCATTTCGCGACACCAGCGAACGGTCTCTTTTTCCAGATCGGCAATCGGCACCACCGTGTTGACGAGGCCCATATCCAGCGCCTCTTTGGCATCGTACTGACGGCACAGGAACCAGATTTCACGCGCCTTTTTCTGACCGACAATGCGCGCCATATAGGACGCACCCCAGCCGCCGTCGAAGGAGCCGACTTTCGGACCGGTCTGGCCGAAAATGGCGTTCTCCGCGGCAATCGTCAGATCACACATCATGTGCAGCACGTGGCCGCCACCGATGGAGTAGCCAGCAACCATCGCCACGACCGGTTTTGGACAGGTGCGGATCTGGCGCTGGAAGTCGAGCACATTCAGGTGATGTACGCCGGAGTCATCCTGATACCCGCCGTAGTCGCCGCGCACTTTCTGATCGCCGCCCGCGCAGAAAGCTTTGTCGCCTTCGCCGGTCAGAACGATCACGCCGACGTTATCGTCGTAACGTGCATCGGCCAGCGCCTGCATCATCTCTTTCACGGTCAGGGGACGAAACGCGTTACGCACCTGCGGACGGTTGATGGTGATTTTGGCAATACCGTCCGTCGATTTGTGGTAACGAATATCCGTATAGCCTTCGGAGCAGTCTTGCCATTCAACGGGGGCATACAGCATTTGTTCATCAGGGTAGATCATGGGATGTCCTTTATTCGAAAACGCAGTATCTGCGCCAGACTCGTGGCAACCGCAGCGGGATTGTCCCGGTGGGCGTTGTGTCCGGCATTGGGAATCACATGGCGTTCGGCGTTAAGTTCAGCCGCGAGGGCTGCAAACTTCTCGTCGCGCTCGCCATACACATAGTGAAAAGGCGTCGTGCGGGCGTTCAGCGCCGCGCGTAAATCAGGTTGGTTCGCCAGGGAGGTGGCCTGCAGCATGGCGGCAAGGGTCGCGCCATTATTTTGGCTGCGCAGGGCAATGAGTTCGTCACGCTGCGCGTCAGTCAGTGAGGCAAAAACCGGCTGCTGATACCAGGCACGAAACACTGACGGCAGCGGTTCATCGCGAAAACGTTGCGCCCAGCGGCGGTCAGATTCGGCTCGCGCCTCTCGCTCTGTCGCGTCGCACAGGCCCGGATGACCGCCCTCGACAATCAGCCCCGCCAGCCCTTTCGGCTGCTGACAGGCATGAACCATCGCAATGCGGCCGCCAAGGGAGTACCCCACCAGCCAGTAGTTAAGTATGTTGTAACTAAGCAGCGTATTAGTCAGCAGCTGGCTCACGTCGCTGAACCCAGAGACGGCAATATCCTGTGAACCGCCGTGCCCTGGGAGATCCAGATACAGCCGCGGATGATCGGGCAGCTTAGCGCCCACCGTCTGCCATTCGCGACAGTCGCCGGAAAAACCGTGCAGGAAGACCAGCCAGGGCAACCCTGGCTTACCGGCACGTCTTTGACCGGCCAGAATCATAGATGGCTCACCTGGGCGAGCAGGCTTTGCAGCGTCTGCGCGCCGTCGGAATCGTTGACCACCAGCTCAATCAGCGTGGTGCCCGGCTGCCGCCAGGCGCGACTGAGCGCGTCGTCGAGATCGGCCCAGCTCTCCGGGCGATGGTATTTGAGGCTAAACATCGCCGCAGCGTGTTCAAACTGGACGTTTTGCGGCATCAGATAGAAACGCTCGCGCTCGCTTTGCGGCGTCGGCAGCAGGGAGAAAATCTGCCCGCCGTTATTGTTCACCACAATCAGCACAAACGGCGCGGAGACCTGGCGCAGCAGTGCCAGCGCGTTCAGGTCATACAGCGCCGATAAATCCCCGACAATCGCCAGGGTCGATTTCGCGCTGGCGCGCTGCACGCCCGCCGCCGTAGAGATCAAACCGTCAATCCCGCTGGCGCCACGGTTGCTGTAGACCGGATACCCGGCCGGCAGTTTTGACAGGGCATCAATCAGACGCACCACCAGGCTGTTGCCAACAAAGAGCTGGCCCTGCTCCGGCAGATAGTGGCGGATGCGGTGCGCCAGCTCAGCCTCGCCAAAGCCTTCGCACTGGCGGGAGGTTAACTCCCAGGCCTGACGCGACAAGGCCGGAATATCCGTCGCCCACGGCTGGCGTTTTTCCGCCGGATGCGCATCCAGCCATTCGTCGATGGTGCTGACCAGACGACGCCCGCGATGGTGCGCCGGATCCAGCCGTCCTTCTAGCGGGTCCACCAGCCAGTACTCTTCCGGCTCGCAGGTGGCCTGCCACTGTAACAGGCGTTTACCCGTGAGGCTTGAGCCGAGCTGAACCACAATTTGTGCCTGCGACAGTTCCGTTACCGCTTTGGCATTTCCCAGCCAGAGATCGGCGCACGGCAGCGGCTGCCCGGTTTGCGAAAGCACATCGCCAATCAGCGGCCAGCCCAGGGTTTGCGCCCATTCGGCCACCAGCTTGCCCTCGGCGGCGCTCATGCGCCCGGCGAGAACGACGCCGCGCTTTTGTCGCCAGAAAAACCAGTCGCGCTGTCTGGCGCTTTCAAGATGCGTTTGTACGCGCAGCCAGGGTTTATCGCTGCGCCACCAGTTGCCGAGGGCTTGCTGCCACTCAACGCCGGTGTCGTCCATTTCGCCGTACAGCGGTTCGGCGAACGGGCAGTTGATGTGCAGTGCGCCACTGCGCAGGGAGCCGAGCGCGTTATCAAGCGTCGAGACCAGCCAGCTGGCGGGAATGTCCTGGGTCGGGCGCGGTAACGCGATCGACTGGGATGGATGAGAAGCAAAGATACCCGGCTGGCGGATCGCCTGGTTGGCGCCGCAGTCGATCAGTTCGGGCGGACGATCGGCGGTGAGGAGAATGAGTTTTTCGCCCGTCAGCCCGGCTTCAATCAGAGCCGGATAGAGATTTGCCACCGCCGTACCGGACGTCACAATCACCGCCACGGGTGCCTGGCTGACTTTTGCCAGCCCGAGCGCCAGATGACCAAGACCGCGTTCATCAAAATGGGTGTGATGAATAAACGCCCGGTTTTCTGCCGCCGCCAGCGTCAGCGGCGTAGAACGTGAGCCCGGCGCAATACACACATGCCTGACGCCATGGCGCGTCAGGGCTTCAAGAATGACCGTCGCCCAGCGGCGGTTAAAAGAACTTACTGACATGAAATTGTCCGGTATCAATATTAAGACACAGTATAAATAATAGAGAGTGATTGAATTTTGATATGAATCGGGAATGTGCGACTCAGTATTAATCCATAAGGAGCAGTGTTCTCAGCCCTGCGGCTTTGTTTTCTATCTCCTGCCACTCGTCCTCAGGCACGGACCCACTGACAATCCCTGCCCCGGCATACAGTCTGACTGCTGAATCACTGACGCGCGCGCTGCGAAGCGCCACGCAAAACTCACTTTGTGCCAAAGAGAGGTATCCGGCCGATCCGGCGTACCACTCCCGGTCGAACGGTTCATGTGTCTGAATAAAATCGCGTGCTGACAGGCGCGGCAAACCGGCGACAGCGGCCGTCGGCTGCAATAGCTGGAGGCACTGCTCGTCATCGGGGTGTTTTAAATCGGTCCAGATACAGCGGCGCAGATGCTGCACCTTGCGCAGACGAACGATTTGCGCCGGAAGCACTTCCAGCGCCTGGGTATGGTGCTGTAGCCGCTGACAGATGTCTTCCACCACCAGCATGTTTTCACGCTGGTTTTTGTCGTCGGCCAGCAGCCATTCGCCCAGATGCTGAGCCTGGCGATCGTCAGGATGACTGGCCACGGTGCCCGCCAGCGCTTCGGTGCGAAGGTGGTTGCCGCGTCGGCGCCATAAACGCTCCGGCGAGGAGCCCATAAACGCGCTGTGAGCATCGAAAACCATGCAGAAATGGTAGCAGTTGAAGTTCAGCCGACGGCTGGCTGCCATCAGAGCAATGGCGTTGATGCCCCGGTCAAAGTGCAAATCCGTCGCCCGCGCCAGCACCACTTTTTCGAATGCACCGCTGGCAATGGTCTCGGTGGCCTGCGAAATCAGCCGCAGCCACTCCGGTTTTTCAGGCAGATGCGTTTCGCGCACCTTGTGCGGAGCGAGCGGGGTGATTGTTCTGGCGGGTGAGAGCTGCTGTAAAAAGGCTCTCGCCTGCTGCGCATCATCCGCAAGCGAATGGTCGCTCGACAGGTTCAGTCGGAGTGTCGCCACGCCCCCCAGACGCAGCCAGAGCAGGCGCGGCAGAAACAGGTGGCTCTTTTCGGGAGCAAACGCATTCAGGCCGCAAATGCGGGTGTCATCGGAAAGTTCGTGAGTCTGGAGAAACTGGCGGGCGAGCGAGAGTGACGAGAAATGGTGCACCGCGCCGAGGGCGGCCAGCTCTTCCTCACCACTACGCTGTTGCCAGTAAAACTGAGGATAGGCCACCTGAGCACCCAGCCAGGCCAGGGGATCGAAGGCATCGTTTAACGGGAAAGAGACGTCGACATGACGCGTGCCGGGTGTCGGCGGAAACGCTTGAGCCAGAAAATGACCAAGACGTTCAATCGCAATTGAAATCGAATGCACGCTGACCTCTCCCTGTTAAAACCTCACATTATACGGGGTACTTAGCCTAAAAAGCAGTACCCACGTTTAGGGAGGGGTCACCGTTTTTGCATAAACTTAGCGGCGGGAGAGCAGAAGCCCCAGCACCAGGCCGGCAGCCGCCCCTACGCCAATGCCCTGCCACGGTTTTTCGTGCACGTAATCATCGGCACGATAGACCGCTTTTTTGGCGCGGTAATAGTAGTTGTCGGAGGCATTGCTGACGCGGTGTTTGACCTCTTCCAGCGCCTGTTCAGCACGCGCTTTCAGCTCAATATACTTTTGGTCTGCCGGGTCGCCTGAAGAGCGCAGCACCTCTTCCAGTGTTTCACTAAGCAGCGCCAGGTCGTCGTCGATACGGGAATCCCAGGATTGAAATGACATATTTTTCTCCATGTGAGTGCTTCAGTCCCTAACTATAGACAACGACAGGCTATTACGCCTGTTTCGCTTCTCTCGCCATGCCGATATGTGGAATACCGTCTTCGTCGTACACCTCTGTTACCGGGGCGAACCCAAAGTGGGCATAGAATGGCTGCAGATGCGCCTGCGCGCCGAGATATAACGCCTTGTCTGGCCACTGTTTTTTGCAGGATTCGAGCGTCTGCTCCATCAGCTTATAGCCGAGTTTTTCACCTCGCGCGTTACTGCTGATGATCACCCGACCAATCACCACCGGGTCGAAATCGTCTTCACTTTTCAGAATCCTCGCATACGCCACCAGCGCGTCATCTTTCCAGCCGAGGATATGGCGGTTCTCACCGACCAGGTCATCGCCGTCGATATCCTGATAGGGGCAGGTCTGCTCGACGACAAACACTTCGCAACGTAATTTGAGTAACGCGTAAAGGGCGGAAACGGTCAGTTCACTGTGATGTAAATCTTGCCACTGGATCATGTCAGGCTCCTTCTTAAGTATCATCCCGTTATACTAAACACTTCTCGTGAGTCATAGAGTCTGATGATGTTATGGAACTGATTTTTCTCGGTACGTCCGCCGGTGTGCCAACCCGATCACGAAATGTGACGGCAATCCTGCTCGATTTACAGCACCCGACGCACGCGGGTTTATGGCTTTTCGACTGTGGTGAAGGGACGCAGCATCAGCTGTTACACACCGCGTATCACCCCGGCAAGCTGGATAAAATTTTTATCACTCACCTGCACGGCGACCACCTGTTTGGCCTGCCAGGGCTGCTATGCAGCCGCTCGATGGCCGGGAACGCCAGACCGCTGACGATCTACGGTCCGAAGGGCATTCAGGCGTTTGTCGAGACTACGCTGCGCCTGAGCGGGTCGTGGACCGATTATCCGCTGGAGGTGATCGAGATCGCTGAAGGCGAGGTATTCCAGGACGCGCGTTTTACGGTGACCGCGCAGCCGCTGAATCATCCGGTGGAGTGCTACGGCTATCGTGTGGATGAACACGACAAACCCGGCGCACTGGACGCCGCCGCGCTGATTGCCGACGGCATCAAACCTGGCCCGCTGTTCCAGCAGCTGAAAAATGGCGCAACCGTGACGCTGGATGACGGCCGCGTTGTTAACGGTCAGGCTTATCTCGCGGCTCCGGTTTCCGGTAAAAAAGTGGCGATATTTGGCGATACGGCGCCCTGCCCTGAAGCGCTGCTTCTGGCGCACAACGTTGATCTGCTGGTCCACGAGGCGACCCTTGAGACGGCGATGGAAGAGAAAGCCAACAACCGCGGGCATAGCTCTACGCGTCAGGCGGCAACTCTTGCCAGAGACGCGGGCGTGCAGAAACTGATCGTCACCCACGTCAGCTCTCGCTACGATGCCCAGGGCTGCGCGGCGCTGCTGGCGGAGTGCCGGGAAGTGTTCAAAGAGTGCGAGCTGGCCCACGATTTCATGCAGGTTTGCGTTTAGCCCTTCACTTTTCCCTCGGCGTGCCGATAACGATTAAAAGGCAAGCATCTCACTTGAGGGTAAAATGGATAATTTCCAGAAAGATATTGATGACAGGGCCAATCTGACCCTGTCGAACCGGTTTGAACTGTTGCTGTTCCGCCTCGGTACCTCGTTGAATGAGAACAAGTCTGAGCTGTTTGGCATTAACGTTTTTAAGCTGCGTGAAATTGTACCGATGCCGGAATTCACCAAGCCCGCGGGCATGAAGTCGCCGCTGATGGGTATGGTGAATATCCGCGATCAGGTGATCCCGGTCATCGATCTTTCGGCGGTGGCCGGCTGTAAACCCGCCACCGGTTTGAACATTCTGCTGATCACCGAGTACGCCCGTAGCGTGCAGGCGTTTGCCGTGGAGTCGGTAGAAAACATCATGCGTCTGGACTGGAAGCAGGTCCATGCGGCGGAAACCGCCGTCAGCGGACGCTACATCACCAGCATCGCCTGCCTCGATGAAGAGACGGATACCAACGATCTGGCGATGGTGCTCGACGTTGAACAGATTTTGTATGACATCACCCCGGCGAACCACGATCTGCACGCCAATAACCTGAAAATCAGCAAATTCAACATCAAGCCTGGCGCGGTGGCAATTGTGGCGGAAGATTCTAAGGTTGCCCGCTCCATGCTGGAAAAAGGGCTGGAGGCGATGAACATCCCGGCCCAGCTGCATATTACCGGCAAAGAAGCGTGGGAAAAAATTGGCGTGCTGGCTGCACAGGCGCAGGCCGAAGGCGTGCCGATCACCGATAAAATCGCGCTGGTGCTGACCGACCTCGAGATGCCGGAGATGGACGGGTTTACGCTGACGCGCAAAATCAAATCTGACGAGATCCTCAAGCATATTCCGGTGGTGATCCACTCCTCCCTGTCCGGAAACGCCAACGAAGACCATATCCGCAAGGTAAAGGCCGATGGCTACGTGGCGAAGTTTGAGCTTAACGAGCTGTCATCGGTGATTGAGGAAGTGCTGGATCGGTCGATGAAGAAGATTGATGGGCCGCTGATTAGCCGCAAACAGCTGGCTTGATTTGAGTCTGATTGCCGGGTGGCGCTTTGCTCACCCGCAATAAAAAACCCGCCGAGGCGGGTTTTTTTATGTCTGAGACCATTACATCAGCGGCATCGCATGCTGCACCAGGGTGATCAGCGGCTGCGGATAGATACCGAAGATCAGTACCAGCAGCGCGGAGATCAGCACCACAATACCGCCGGCGCTGTACTGCCAGTTGGTTGGTGCATCGCGGTTCAGCTGCTGTGGCGCCGACAGATACAGGCTCACGGCCACACGCAGGTAGTAGTACAGACCGATTGCGGAGCCGATAACCACCGCAGCCGTCAGCCACCACAGGCCAGACTGTACACCGACGGCCAGCACGTAGAACTTACCGATAAAGCCCAGCGTCATCGGGATACCCGCCAGCGACAGCATCATCACCGTCATTACCGCAGACAGAATCGGACGGTGCCAGAACAGACCACGGTAGGAGAACAGTGAATCGGCATCCGGACCACGGTACGGGCTGGACATCAGACTCACGACGCCGAACGCGCCGAGGCTGCTGAACAGGTAACCGGCCAGGTAAACACCGACGGTTTCCATCGACATGGAGCCGCTCTGCAGGGCAATCAGCGCCACCAGCAGATAACCCAGGTGGGAGATAGACGAGTAACCAAGCAGACGCTTGATGTTGGTCTGGCTCAGCGCCATCAGGTTACCAAAGATGATGGAGGCGAAGGCGATAATGCCAAGCACCACGCGCACCGCTTCGCTATCACCCACTGGAGCGTACAGGAACAGACGCATCACCACGCCGAAGATCGCGATTTTACTCGCTGTCGCCAGGAAGGTGGAGACAGGAGCCGGAGCGCCCTGATACACGTCTGGCGTCCACAGGTGGAACGGAACCAGAGAGAGTTTAAAGCCAAGACCGACAATCATCATGCCCAGACCCGCCAGCAGCAGCGGTTCGTGCAGCATGTTGTCGCCGAGGCTCTTACCGAGCGCCACGAACGACAGGTTACCGGACTGTGCGTACAGCAGCGCCATACCAAACAGCAGGAAAGACGAGGCGGCAGCAGACAGAATCGTATACTTGATACTCGCTTCCAGAGAGCGCTTCTGACGGAACGCATAACCAATCAGGCCGAACAGCGGCAGTGAGATCAACTCAATACCGAGGAACAGGGCCGCGAGATGGTTCGCGTTCGCCAGCAGGATCCCGCCGAGGGCGGCAATCAGAACCAGCAGGTAAAACTCTTCTTTGTTGTCGTTGTAGCCTTCGAGCCAAGGGTAGGCAAAGGTACAGGTCGCCAGGCTCGCCAGCAGGACCAGCCCGGTGTACAGCATCGCAAAACCGTCAACGCGCATCAGCGGGGTGACATCCATTGCGCCCGCCTGGCCAACAAACCAGAGGGAGACTAACGCAGCGTTCAGACCTAAAACCGACAGTGTGGCATTCAGGAAGTGATTGCGTCGCCACGCAATGGAGAGCATCACAACCACCACCGTCAATCCGACGATCAGCAGCGGTAGCAGCGCGATCAGTTGTTGTGGAGTTATTGTCATGGCGATTTACAGCCTTGTATTAGAAGCAGAATTAACAAACCACTGCTGGATGTTACCCATCGCGGAATGCGAGGTATCCAGAATCGGCTGCGGATAGAAGCCCAGCAGCACCAGCAGTACGACCAGCAGCAGAACGATGAACAGTTCGCGCAGCGACATTCCCGGCAGTTCTTGCGCCGCGATTTGGCTCTTCGCTTTACCGAAGTAAGCGCGATGCAGCATCGCCAGCGAGTAAACGGACGCGAAGACCAGGCCGAAAGTGGAGATAACCGTAATGACCGGAACCACTTTAAAGCTGCCGAACAGAATCATGAATTCGCCGACAAAGTTACCGGTACCCGGCATACCCAGCGTCGCCACTGCGAAGAACATCGACAGGGCTGGCAACCACTTAATTTTGCTCCACAGACCGCCCATCATGCGCATGTCACGGGTATGCAGACGTTCGTACAGCTGACCACAGAGGATGAAGAGACCCGCCGCAGACAGACCGTGTGCAATCATCTGAATCACCGCCCCCTGGTACGCCAGCTGGCTGCCGGTGTAGATGGCAATCAGCACGAAGCCCATGTGGGAAACGGAGGTGTACGCGATAAGACGTTTGATGTCGTACTGCGTGAAAGCCATCCATGCGCCGTAGAAGATACCAATCACACCGAGCCACATCGCAATCGGTGCAAACTCAGCGGAGGCGTTCGGGAACAGCGGCAGCGCAAAGCGCAGCAGACCGTAGGCCGCGGTTTTCAGCAAGATCCCCGCCAGGTCAACGGAACCCGCCGTGGGTGCCTGGGAGTGCGCGTCTGGCAGCCAGCCGTGCAGTGGAACCACCGGCATTTTCACCGCAAACGCAATGAAGAAGCCCAGCATCAGCAGGTATTCGACGCCGTGAGACATTGGCGTTTTCAGCAGGTCCTGATAGTTGAAGG
This sequence comes from Lelliottia sp. 489, assembly GCF_050435885.1. Lineage (NCBI taxonomy): Bacteria > Pseudomonadati > Pseudomonadota > Gammaproteobacteria > Enterobacterales > Enterobacteriaceae > Lelliottia > Lelliottia sp. 489. The sequence continues at coordinate 1,418,223 of NZ_JBNDLC010000001.1, forward strand.
TCCAGACACCGGTCGCGTTGTAGTGCACGAACACCAGCGCCAGGATAGCAATCAACATCACCAGACCACTCGCCTGGGTGTAGATGAAGAACTTGGTGGCCGCCGTGATACGCGTTTTACCGTCGGATGCCTTATGGCCCCACAGCGCGATCAGGAAGTACATCGGCACCAGCATCATCTCCCAGAAGAAGAAGAACAGGAACATGTCGATGGCAAGGAACACGCCGATAACGCCGCCCAGGATCCACATCAGGTTCAGGTGGAAGAAGCCCTGGTATTTTTGAATCTCGTTCCAGGAACAGAGCACCGCCAGAACGCCGAGCAGACCGGTCAACACCACCATCAGCAGCGACAGACCGTCGATGGCGAGGTGGATTGTGATACCAAAGCGCGGTATCCACGGCAGGATAAATTCAGACTGCCACTGCGGAATACCCGCAGACTGGGTCAGAGAATAGCCGCCCTGCAACCACAGTTGCAGACCAAGCGCGAGCGTCAATCCCATGGTGATCAGCGCAATCCAGCGCGGCATCTTCACGCCAAAGCGTTCGGTCTGCCAGCACAGGAACCCACCAATGAAGGGAATTAATATTAGCCAGGGTAGTAACATGGCGATTTTTATTCCTTTTTAAGGCCCCAGCCGGGGCCGATTTTCAACGAATTCTCACGGAACATTCACTTCGGACTGGGTTTGTTATGTCGGGTGGCACTCACGCTTATCCGACCTACGCTCTTGTAGGCCCGGCTTGTACCACCGGGCAAACCCAATCTCAGATCAACGCAACACCATCAGCAGCGCCAGCACGACGACCGCACCAATGCTCATGGATGCCACATACCAGCGCAGATAACCGTTCTCGCTCAACAGCAGGCCTTTACCTGCAAAGCGGGACAGCACTGCCGGGATGTTCATCATGGAGTTCATCGGATCGCGTTTCAGCAACCATGCAACGCCCAGGAACGGCTTAACGAAGATCATGTCGTACAGCCAGTCGAAGCCCCACGCGTTATACCACCAGGTGCCCAACAGACGGCCTGGCGCACTGTTAGCAACAGCCGTCACCAGAGTACGTTTGCCCAGCCACAGCCATGCAGCAATCAAGATGCCTGCGATAGCGACCACACCGGAGGTGATTTCAAGCGTCAGAACGCGACCGTGCTCAAGCTCGGTGGTATCCGGGAGTACGCCCTGCAACGGTGGCACAATCATCGCGCCAACGAAGGTAGAGAGCACCAGCAGAACCAGCAGCGGCAGGTGGTGAGTAATCCCCTTCCCTGCGTGAGCGTGAATTTGTTCTTTACCGTGGAAGACGATGAAAATCATACGGAAGGTATACAGGGAGGTCATGAACGCACCGACCAGACCTGCCACCATCAGATTGATATGACCATTTGCCATGGCGCCCGCAAGGATTTCGTCCTTACTGAAGAAGCCCGCAGTGATGATCGGCAGTGCCGACAGCGCCGCGCCGCCCACCAGGAAGCAGACATACACCAGCGGAATCGATTTGCGCAGACCGCCCATCTTGAAGATGTTCTGCTCGTGATGGCACGCCAGAATGACGGAGCCGGACGAGAGGAACAGCAGCGCTTTAAAGAACGCGTGCGTCATCAGGTGGAAGATCGCTGCGTCCCATGCCTGCACGCCCAGCGCCAGGAACATGTAACCAATCTGGCTCATGGTGGAGTAAGCGAGAACGCGTTTGATGTCCGTCTGAACCAGCGCGGCAAAGCCCGCCAGCACCAGAGTTACCGCACCGACAATACCGACAAGGTGCAGAATTTCCGGCGTCATCAGGAACAGACCATGCGTACGTGCAATCAGATAGACACCAGCGGTCACCATGGTCGCGGCGTGGATCAGCGCGGAGACAGGCGTTGGGCCTGCCATCGCGTCCGCAAGCCAGGTCTGCAACGGCAGCTGCGCGGATTTACCCACGGCACCACCCAGCAGCATCAGCGTTGCCCACGTCAGCATGTTGTTGCCTGCTTCGAAGTGCGCTGGCGCCAGTTCTACCATTTCGCGGAAGTTCAGCGTGCCCAGTTCGTTGTAGAGAATGAACAGCGCGAAAGCGAGGAACACGTCACCCACACGGGTCACGACGAACGCTTTCATGGCCGCTGCGCCATTCTTCGGATCGGTGTAGTAGAAACCGATCAGCAGGTAAGAACAGAGACCCACGCCTTCCCAGCCGAGATACATCAGCAGCAGGTTATCACCCAGCACCAGAACAACCATGCTGGCGATAAACAGGTTGGTGTAGGCGAAGAAGCGGGAGTAACCCTCTTCACCGCGCATATACCAGGAGGCGAACATGTGGATCAGGAAGCCAACACCGGTAACCACGGAGAGCATGGTCAGGGAGAGACCATCCAGTACCAGGCTGAAACCGATGTTGAAATCGCCGACCGACATCCAGGTCCACAGCGGCAGGCTGAACGCCTGCTTGCCGTTGTTAAAGAAGTCGATACCCGCGTAAGCGGTGACCAGCGCAGCCAGGCCGATAGAGCCGATGCCCACGGTGGCAGACAGATTTTCCGACCAGCGACCGCGTGAGAAAGCCAGCAGCACAAAGCCGATCAACGGGAAAATAATGGTTAAGGCAAGCATGTTCATCCACGCAACTCACTTACTGAATCGATGTTCAGGTTCTGGCGGCGACGATGGAGCTGCAGCAACAGCGCCAGGCCAATACTCGCTTCGGCAGCCGCAAGGCTGATGGCGAGAATATACATCACCTGACCATCGGTCTGGCCCCAGTAGCTACCGGCGACCACAAAGGCCAGCGCGGAAGCGTTGATCATGATTTCCAGCCCGATCAGCATAAACAGCAGATTGCGGCGGATAACCAGACCGGTTAAGCCCAGAACGAACAAAATCGCGGCGAGGATCAGTCCATGTGTTAAGGGGATCATGCGCGCTCCTCCGTTTTTCTTTTCGCGCTGTCATTCGCACGGTTGCTCAGCACTTCGCCCGCACGATCTTCGCGGCCAACGTGGAAGGCAACAACCAGACCCGCCAGCAGCAGCATCGACGCCAGTTCAACGGCCAGTACGTACGGACCGAAGAGCGTGATACCAACCGCTTTCGCGCTGATCGGCGTACCGTCGATACCCTGATCGTTCACGCCGAGAATCGCGTAAACGATCACTGCCAGCATGATGGCCGACAGAATCGCCGGGCCAATCCATACCTGCGGTTTCAACCACTGACGCTCTTGTTCAATTTCAGAGCCGCCCAGGTTCAGCATCATGACGACGAACACGAACAGAACCATAATGGCCCCGGCGTAGACGATGATCTCCAGCGCACCCGCAAAGTGGGCGCCCAGCGCGAAGAACACGCCAGAAATAGCCAGAAGCGAAATGATTAAGTAAAGCAACGCATGCACCGGATTGGTGTGCGTAATCACTCGCAGCGTGGCCAGGATGGCGATAAGGCCACAGATATAAAAAGCGAATTCCATTGCCCTCTCCTTACGGTAACAGGCTCTTGACGTCGATAGGCTTAGCTTCGTTCTCTGCTTCGCCCTTATCTTTGCCGTCGATTGCCATACCCGCCATCCGGTAGAAGTTATATTCCGGGTATTTGCCCGGACCGGAAATCAGCAGATCCTCTTTCTCGTACACCAGGTCCTGACGCTTGTACTCACCCAGTTCGAAATCTGGAGTCAGCTGAATCGCCGTGGTTGGGCACGCTTCTTCACACAGACCGCAGAAGATGCAGCGTGAGAAGTTAATGCGGAAGAACTCAGGGTACCAGCGGCCGTCTTTGGTCTCTGCTTTCTGCAAAGAGATACAGCCGACCGGACAGGCTACCGCACACAGGTTACAGGCAACGCAGCGCTCTTCGCCGTCCGGATCGCGGGTCAGCACGATACGGCCACGGTAGCGCGGCGGCAGATAGACCGGCTCTTCCGGATACATCTGGGTTTCGCGTTTTGCAAACGCGTGCAGGCCGATCATCCAGATACTGCGTACCTGGGTGCCGAAACCTACCAATAATTCTTTTAAGGTCATGGTCTATTGCCCCTTATGGCTGCTGCCAGAGAATGACAGCTGCCGTTACCAACAAGTTGACTAGCGTCAGCGGCAGGCACACTTTCCAGCCGAAGGACATTACCTGGTCATAACGCGGACGCGGTAATGAGGCGCGAATCAAAATGAACATCATCATGAAGAACGCGGTTTTCAGCGCGAACCAGATGAACGGCGGTAAGAACGGGCCATGCCAGCCACCAAAGAACAGCGTTACCATCAACGCGGAAATGGTGACGATACCGATGTACTCGCCCACGAAGAACAGACCGAATTTCATACCGGAATATTCAATGTGATAACCGTCGGCCAGTTCCTGCTCGGCTTCTGGCTGGTCAAACGGGTGACGGTGACACACCGCCACGCCCGCGATAGCAAAGGTGACAAAACCAAAGAACTGCGGAATGACGTTCCAGATGTCGGCCTGGTTGTTGACGATGTCGGTCATGTTGAATGAACCGGCCTGCGCCACTACGCCCATCAGGGAAAGACCCAGGAACACTTCGTAGCTCAGGGTCTGCGCAGACGCACGCATCGCACCCAGCAGCGAGTATTTGTTGTTACTGGACCAGCCCGCAAACAGCACCGCGTACACCGCAAGACCCGCCATCATCAGGAAGAACAGGATCCCGATGTTCAGGTCAGCAACCACCCAGGTCGGACTGACCGGAACGATAGCAAAGGCCAGCAGCAGTGAGGTAAAGGCGATCATCGGTGCCAGTGTAAAGATGACGCGATCCGAGAATTTCGGGATCCAGTCTTCTTTAAAGAACATCTTGATCATGTCCGCGACCAGCTGGAGTGAACCACCCCAGCCCACGCGGTTCGGTCCGTAACGGTTCTGGAACAGACCGAGCAGACGACGTTCACCAAAGCTCATGAACGCGCCGCAGGTGACAACCACCAGCAGAATGACCACCGCCTTGAGAATGCTTAACAGAATTTCGATGAGATCCGGCGTTAACCAACTCATGCTTGTGCCTCCTGCAGATTATCAAGACGCGCGCCCGCCAGTACCGGAGCGATGCCCGGCAGACCCATCGGCAGACCCACCTGCCCTGCTGTCAGACCTTCGGCGATAACCAGCGGCAGACTGATGGTCTGGCCTTCATAGCTAAAGGAGACCTGGCTGCCCGCGTTGACGCCAAGCTTCGCGGCATCCGCCGGATTGAGCTTGATGTAAGGCTGCGGCATGCGCGTCTGGAATACCGGAGAGCGCTGGGACATCTCGTCACTACCGAACAGATGGTAGTACGGCGCGATACGCCAGTTGCCTTCCTGCGCTTCGAAACTTGCCGGAACGGTCGTGAAGTACTCCAGACCTGTTTCGCTCGCTTCGATCAGACGCACACCTGGATCACCGTGGCGCAGAGAGCCGCCCACTTCCGCCTGGAACTTGTTCCATGCCTGCGGGGAGTTCCAGCCTGGTGCCCATGCGAACGGAACCTGAGAGCGCGGTGCAGACGGTTGGTTGTTCCCTTCCATGGAGAAGGCGAACATCGTGTCTTTATCCTGCGGCTGACGCGGTTCGTGCACGCTGATGTTCGCGCGCATGGCGGTACGACCACTGTAACGGTGCGGTTCACGGGCCAGTTTCTGGCCGCGAATGCGGAAGCTCGCGTCCGGCGCGGCTTCTTTAATGCCCGCCAGCTGCGGCAGTTTTGCAACTACGGCATCGATCACATCATCGAGCTGCGTCCAGTCCACCTGACGGTTTTCCACGGTGCTGTGCAGCGAGTGCAGCCAGCGCCAGCTTTCCAGCATCACGGTGTTGCTGTTGTAATAAGACGGGTCATAAACCTGGAAGAAACGCTGTGCGCGGCCTTCGTTGTTGATAACCGTACCGTCGCTTTCGGCGAAGCTTGCCGCTGAGAGCACGAGGTGCGCTTTGTCCATAATCGCGGTGCGCTGATGGTCGATTACCATCACCAACGGCGCTTTAGACAGAGCGGCATCCACGCGAGCCGCAGAAGCATGACGATGCAAGTCGTTCTCAAGCACGATAACGCCGTCAGCCGCACCCGATTCGAGTTCGCTTAACGCCGCTTCCAGAGAACCGCCGCCAATCAGTCCCAGACCGACGCTGTTCACTGCGCGCGCAATCATGGTCACACCCACGTCTGCCCCACGTCCTTTCAGCGCTTTAGCCACGTTTGCCGCAGCCTGAATCACATCAGGGCTGCCAGCGTTGGTGCCGGAAATAATCAGTGGTTTTTTCGCACCGGCCAGAGCCTGAACGATCACGTCGATCTTGTTTTGCAGGTCACGATCCAGGCCTTCAACGGCCGGAGCACTGTTATCCAGCGCGTGAGCAATAGCAAAACCGAGGCGCGCCTGATCTTCCACCGGTGCGCGATAGGTCCACGCCGCGATGTCGTCCAGACGGGTGTTGTCGACGTTCGTCACAAACAGCGGATGTTTGGCACGCTGGCCGATGTTCAGTATTGCCGCAATCTGCCAGTCAGCCACTTTCTGGGCTGCTGCCATTTCACGTGCTTTACCTTTCACCGCCTGACGTACGGCCAGCGCAACGCGTGCACCGGTCTGAGTCAGATCTTCGCCCAGTACCAGCACTGCGTCATAGGATTCGATTTCGCGCAGCGCCGGGGTACGAATACCGCCTTCACGCAGCACTTTCAGCACCAGCTGCAGACGTTCCTGCTCGCCGTTGGCGATACCAGTGTAGAAATTATCCGCACCCACCAGCTCACGCAGCGCAAAGTTGCTTTCGACGCTGGCGCGCGGGGAGCCGATACCGATCACTTTCTTCGACTGGCGCAGAATATCTGCCGCACCCTGCATCGCTTGTTCAGCATTGAGGGTGATCAGGTCATCGCCACGGCGCTGAACCGGCTGACGCGGACGGTCTTTCAGGTTCACATAGCCATAGCCAAAACGACCACGGTCGCAGAGGAAGTAGTGGTTTACGGTACCGTTGTAACGGTTTTCGATACGACGCAGTTCACCATAGCGTTCGCCCGGGCTGGTGTTACAGCCAAGGGAACACTGCTGGCAGATGCTTGGCGCAAACTGCATGTCCCACTTACGGTTGTAACGCTCGGAGTGCGTTTTGTCGGTGAAGACGCCGGTCGGGCAGATTTCTACCAGGTTACCGGAGAATTCGCTTTCGAGCGTACCGTCTTCCGGACGACCAAAGTAAACGTTGTCATGCGCGCCATACACGCCCAGATCCTGACCGTCTGCGTAATCTTTGTAGTAACGCACGCAGCGGTAGCAGGCGATGCAGCGGTTCATTTCGTGAGAGATGAACGGCCCCAGATCCTGATTACGGTGGGTACGTTTAGTAAAGCGATAGCGACGGAAGCTATGGCCGGTCATCACGGTCATATCCTGAAGATGGCAGTTACCGCCCTCTTCACAGACCGGACAGTCGTGCGGGTGGTTGGTCATCAACCATTCCACGACGCTCTCGCGGAACTGTTTCGCTTCTTCGTCTTCAATCGAAATAAAGGTGCCTTCGGTCGCTGGTGTCATACAGGACATCACCAGGCGCCCACGCGTGTCTTCCGCGTTTTGATATTGCTTCACCGCACACTGGCGGCAAGCACCGACGCTGCCCAGCGCCGGATGCCAGCAAAAATACGGAATATCAAGGCCGAGAGACAGACAAGCTTCTAGCAGGTTGTCGGCCCCGTTGACCTCGTATTCTTTGCCGTCTACATGAATCGTAGCCATTAGCATGCTTCCAGTTGGCTCAGTCAGAGACTGAGCGTTAATCAAAATTCAGTATCGCTACCAGCGCGCTTTCAGCAGGTTCGGCTGAATACCATTAATCAAATGGGTATTGCTGAACTGCTGCTTGATGCCTGCTTCGAATTCGTCGCGGAAATATTTAATCGCGCTCTGCAATGGCTCAACGGCACCTGGTGCGTGGGCACAGAAGGTTTTGCCCGGACCGAGGAATCGACACAGTTGCTCAAGTGTCTCGATATCGCCCGGCTGGCCTTCGCCGCGCTCGATAGCGCGCAGAATTTTCACGCTCCATGGCAAACCATCACGGCATGGCGTACACCATCCGCAGGATTCGCGCGCGAAGAACTCTTCCAGGTTACGCACCAGCGACACCATGCCAATTTCATGGTCCACGGCCATCGCCAGCGCCGTACCCAGACGGCTGCCTGCTTTACCAATGCTTTCAAATTCCATTGGCAGATCGAGGTGGGCTTCGGTCAGGAAGTCGGTCCCTGCCCCACCCGGTTGCCAGGCTTTAAATTTCAGGCCATCGCGCATCCCGCCCGCATAGTCTTCAAGGATTTCGCGTGCTGTAGTACCGAACGGCAGTTCCCAAAGGCCAGGGTTTTTGACGCGGCCGGAGAAGCCCATCAGCTTGGTGCCCGCGTCTTTGCTGGTCGAAATGTTCTGATACCACTCCACGCCGTTGGCGAGAATAGCCGGTACGTTACACAGGGTTTCGACGTTGTTGACACAGGTCGGTTTACCCCAGACGCCGGAACTTGCCGGGAATGGCGGCTTGGAGCGTGGGTTCGCGCGGCGGCCTTCGAGGGAGTTAATCAGTGCGGTCTCTTCACCACAGATATAACGCCCTGCGCCCGTGTGCACGAACAGCTCAAAATCAAAACCGGTGCCGAGAATGTTTTTGCCCAGCAGGCCCGCTTCGGTCGCTTCTGCAATCGCGCGGCGCAGGTGCTCTGCCGCTTCGATGTATTCGCCGCGCAGGAAGATGTAACCACGATAGGCTTTCAGCGCGAACGCGGAGATCAGCATGCCTTCAACCAGCAGGTGCGGCAGCTGCTCCATCAGCAGGCGGTCTTTATAGGTGCCTGGCTCCATTTCATCGGCGTTACACAGCAGGTAACGGATGTTCATGGATTCGTCTTTCGGCATCAGGCTCCACTTAAGACCGGTGGAGAAACCTGCACCGCCGCGCCCTTTCAGGCCGGAATCTTTAACCGCGTTAACGATCTCATCGGGTGCCATGCCTGAGAGCGCTTTACGCGCCCCTTCGTAACCGTTTTTGCTCTGGTATTCTTCGAGCCAAACCGGCTGTTTGTCATCGCGCAGACGCCAGGTCAGCGGATGGGTTTCAGCAGTGCGAATGACTGTTTTCATTTGTACCGCTCCAGCAGGTCAGGAATTGCTTCCGGCGTCAGATGGCTGTGAGTGTCCTCATCAATCATCATGCTCGGCCCCTTGTCGCAGTTACCCAGGCAGCAGGTTGGCAGCAGCGTGAAACGACCGTCAAAGGTCGTCTGTCCTGGCTTGATATCGAGTTTCTTCTCGAGTGCAGCCTGGATGCCCTGATAACCGGTGATATGGCAAACGACGCTGTCGCAATAGCGAATAACGTGACGGCCCACCGGCTGGCGGAAGATCTGGCTGTAGAATGTTGCCACCCCTTCCACGTCGCTTGCCGGGATACCCAGCACGTCGGCGATCGCATAGATCGCGCCATCAGGTACCCAACCACGCTGTTTCTGGACGATTTTCAGCGCTTCAATGGATGCCGCACGCGGGTCTTCGTAGTGGTGCATCTCGTGCTCAATTGCCGCACGTTCTGCCGCACTCAGCTCAAAAGCCTCGGTTTGTGGTTGTTGATTCTCGTGCATAATTAGCGGTCCACATCTGACATAACAAAATCGATACTACCCAGATACACAATCAGGTCGGAGACCAGACTGCCGCGAATGGCGGACGGGATCTGCTGCAGGTGCGCATAGCTCGGCGTACGGATACGCGTACGGTAGCTCATGGTGCTGCCGTCACTGGTCAGGTAGTAACTGTTAATACCCTTGGTCGCTTCAATCATCTGGAAGGATTCGTTGGCCGGCATGACCGGGCCCCAGGAAACCTGCAGGAAGTGAGTGATCAGGGTTTCGATATGTTGCAGCGTGCGCTCTTTCGGTGGCGGCGTTGTCAGCGGGTGATCCGCTTTGAACGGGCCTTCCGGCATGTTGTTGAGGCACTGCTCAAGGATGCGCAGACTCTGGCGCAGCTCTTCTACTTTCAGCATCACGCGGGTGTAGCAGTCGGATACACCGCCGCCAACCGGGACTTCGAAGTCGAAGTTTTCGTAGCCAGAGTATGGACGGGCTTTACGCACGTCGAAATCAATACCCGTCGCACGCAGGCCAGCACCGGTGGTGCCCCACTCCAGCGCTTCTTTCGCGCCGTAAGCGGCCACGCCTTTGGAACGGCCAATCAGGATGGTGTTACGTAGCGCGGCTTTCTCGTAAGAGGCCAGACGCTTCGGCATCCAGTCGAGGAATTCGCGCAGCAGACGGTCCCATCCGCGCGGCAGGTCGTGTGCCACGCCGCCGATACGGAACCAGGCTGGGTGCATACGGAAACCAGTAATCGCTTCAACCAGATCGTAGATTTTCTGACGGTCGGTAAACGCGAAGAACACCGGCGTCATCGCTCCGACGTCCTGAATGAACGTGGAGATGTAGAGCAGGTGACTGTTGATACGGAACAGTTCTGACAGCATCACGCGGATAACGTTAACGCGATCCGGTACGGTGATACCCGCCAGTTTCTCAACGGCCAGCACATAAGGCATTTCGTTCACGCAGCCGCCGAGGTACTCGATACGGTCGGTGTACGGAATGTAGCTGTGCCAGGACTGACGCTCGCCCATCTTCTCAGCACCACGGTGGTGGTAACCGACATCAGGCACGCAGTCGACAATCTCTTCGCCGTCGAGCTGAAGAATAATACGGAACGCACCGTGCGCAGACGGGTGGTTTGGACCGAGGTTGAGGAACATGAAGTCCTCGTTGTCGGTACCGCGCTTCATGCCCCAGTCTTCCGGCTTGAAGGTCAGCGCTTCCATCTCCAGATCCTGTTTGGCTTTGGTCAGCTCAAACGGGTCGAATTCGGTGGCGCGCGCCGGATAGTCTTTACGCAGCGGGTGGCCGGTCCAGGTCTGCGGCATCATGATGCGCGTCAGGTGCGGGTGGCCATCGAACGTCATGCCGAACATTTCCCAGGTTTCACGCTCATACCAGTTGGCGTTAGGGAAAAGTTTGGTGAGCGTCGGCAGATGCATGTCGTTTTCAGACAATGCCACCTTGAGCATGATATCCCGATTGCGGTCTATTGAGATCAGGTGGTAGAAAACGGAAAAATCCGCCGCGGGTAGACCGTGACGGTGGGTGCGAAGACGCTCATCCATGCCGTGTAAGTCAAACAGCATGACGTAAGGTTTAGGTAATTTCTTTAAGAAATCAACTGCTTCCAGCAATTGTTCACGCTTCACCCAAACAACGGGTACCCCGGTGCGGGTGGCCTGAACAGTAAAGGCATCCGGCCCAAAACGGTTGCGCAGTTCGCCAATGACCGGGTCATCGAGATGATCCCGGGTTTGCCATGCGGCATCTTGCGCGGTTAAGTCGGTCATATTGTTCACCATTGCAAATGGTCCGTGGTGACTGTTAAGCCTGGCTTCGCGCTATTTGTATAGTGATATGCGAAGGTTTGCCCCAGGCCCACAGGCGCAAATTAAATTTCGTCAGGCGTACGCAGATTGGTGACTGCAATACGTTCTCCGCGTTTACGCTCGCGCTCAGACTGCATATTGGCGCGGTACACGCCCTGGTCGCCCACGACCCAGGAAAGCGGACGGCGTTCTTTACCGATCGACTCCTGCAGCAGCATCAGCGCCTGCATGTAAGCTTCCGGACGCGGCGGGCAGCCAGGGATGTAAACATCCACCGGGATAAACTTATCGACGCCTTGCACAACGGAATAAATGTCGTACATACCACCCGAGTTTGCACAGGCACCCATGGAGATAACCCACTTCGGCTCGAGCATCTGGTCATAAAGACGCTGAATGACTGGCGCCATTTTGGTGAAGCAGGTTCCGGCCACCACCATCAGGTCAGCCTGACGAGGGGAAGCACGAAGTACCTCGGCACCAAAACGCGCAACGTCATGCACCGCAGTGAATGACGTCACCATTTCAACGTAGCAGCAAGAAAGACCAAAGTTGTATGGCCAGATGGAGTTCTTACGACCCCAGTTGACCATATCGTGCATGGCATGTTCGAGCTTGCCCATGTACACGCTTTTGTTGACTTCTTGCTCCAGGGGGTCGGTTACGATCTCCTGTTTTTGCAGGGGGTAACGGTCATTCTCACCGTTAGGATCTATGCGGGTGAGCGTATAATCCATCTTATTGCCTCGCTGTTACTGCTGACGATTAGAGTTACTGTTTTCCGGATTAACCAGTTCACGGCGTGAACGCACAGGTGTCCAGTCCAGCGCGCCGATGCGCACCAGGTACACCAGACCGGCCAGTAGCACTAAAATGAAAATTGCGGCTTCGACAAAGCCAGTCCATCCACTTTCGCGGATTGACGTTGACCATGCGAACAGGTAGAGCGCTTCAACGTCGAAAATGACGAAGAACATGGCCACCAGATAGAACTTGGCGGACAGGCGTAAGCGAGCAGTACCTACCGAATCGATACCCGATTCAAATGGGGTGTTTTTGTGCCTTGCGCGGGCGCGACCGCCCAGGAACCAGCCGCCGATTAACATCAGGCAGCACAGGCCAATGGCAACAATAAGAAAGATTGCGAATGCCCAGTGATGAGCGACGACTTCTGTGGATGTTGACATACTCATTGCTTACTCATCAAAAGTGATATCTACAGCTCTGCTCTTGCTGGCAGATGGACATCACATCGATTCATGGGGAGGAACAAATAACCTTACACCGACTGTCAGAAATGAGACATAGACAGCAAAATGATGTGGTTTTTTACTCCTTTCTATAACCTTTTGTCAACTTTAACAAAGGTTTCTTCACATTAAATCACATAGATCGATTCTCATTAACATTTCATGCCCTTTAACCCTGGTGGGTCGATGACTTTACGTCAACTGCATGCTGTTGAATCGTGTCCGTTTTGAAGTAAAAGAAATATTACCCTCCTATTTTGACAGGATTTGCTGCTGATTCCTCCCCCCAAATGGGAGTATTTTCTTGATCTGAGACACGCTTTTGTTAATCCAATCAAAAAAACGGCAACATTTTTGCTGGTTTTTTAACATCAGTGCCGCAGAGAAGATAACAAAACGCATAATGTTCAAAAATCGAGCAGAACCATACATCGCGATGATAATTAAGACTTATTTACAATAACCTCAAAGAGTATGGCGCTATTGTTGTCAAAAAAAAACCACTCCGCGGAAATACCGCACGAGTGGTTCTTTTTTACACTTACAAATTGTTACGACAATTATCGGATCGGGATCACTCAAAATCCCCTTCAACCACCAGGGAATCGCCCCCCCCTTCGGGAGTAACATTCTCGAATTGCCATGGGTTGTGGTAGTTCACCATCGCTTCAAACACGATTTTTGCCAGTTCGTTGTTGCTGGATGAGTTATGGCAAAGCAGATATTCCGTGTCCGGCAGCGCAGGTAAACCATTAGATTTACCTAAGACGCGTAAATCCGGGCTCATCATCTCAACAGGGCGAGCGGTCACACCAAGGCCGGCTTTAACGGCGGCACGCACTGCAGGTAATGTGGAAGCCACGTACGCTAAACGCCACGGAATATTCGCTTCATTCAGAGCCGACAACACCATATCGCGGAACGGACTAGGATCGTCCAGCAATACCAGCGGAATAGGCTCGCCTTTTTGCAGCACATATTCTGCCGCGCAATACCAGTGCGTTGGAGACGTTCGCAATGTCAGACAATCAAATTGTCCAGGACAATGCGTGGTAACAACCAGATCAACTTCATGGTCTTTAAGCATATCAATCATGAAGGCATTTCGTTTTACGCTGACATCCAGCGCAAGCTTCGGATAAACCGAACTGATCCGATTAAGTAAAAACGGCAATATCGTATCAGCAGATTCATCAGAAGCGCCTAACGTTAAAACGCCCTGAAGATTGCTAAACATTAATGACATACATGCTTCATCATTGAAGCGTAAAATCTTCCTGGCGTAACCCAGTAACTGGATCCCGTGCTCAGTTAACAGTTTATTACGACCGTGGCGTGCAAAGAGTTCTTTGCCCACCAGTTGCTCCAGTCGCTGCATCTGTTGGCTGACCGCCGATTGCGTACGGCAGACAGCGGCAGCAGCGGCTGCAAAGGTGTTGAGATCAGCGACCGCAACAAACGTTCTCAGCAGATCGAGATCGAGATTTAGTATCGGACGATTTGCATTTATCATATCTATTCACTTACAAGTTGCTCGTGCGGAGCTGCCGACCGGCAGACTACCTGACAGATAGTTATTGGCTGGTGTATAGCAGAAGTCAGAAACAACGTTCCATGACGATATTTTTATTCTCTTAAATGTTCAGGATATTTTTAGATTTTGCTGATTTCAGTAAATTCCATTAAAGAACTTACTCATCATCACTCTTTTACTCGCAACACGGGCACAGCAGTAAAGGTGTTGCCTATCCAGTATAGTAGAGATAATTCTAACAATAACAATCAACTAATTCAGAAAAATCGAGGCAAAATACACAGTAATGTAAACATTCCTCTCTTTTCCTGAGACAACATCTTAACCCAAATCCACTTTATTTATAAGTATTATTACACCATTACTGATTAATCCATGTTGATTAACGGCTAAACTAATTTTATTAAAATTAACGAAAGTTAAGATTTAGGCATCATTAATAAATAAACATTAATGTAGATTAGGTTTATCCATTAATATTGCTTAACAATATTTTCACACGCGCAACCTCTGGCAGAATCCATCATTCACCAAAGATATTAAGAAGCATTCCGGTTTTACGAAAGGTCACCGGGAGAAATCATTGCGATCTCATCGTTTCTCTGTCGTACAGCGGTTTTAAGCAGGGTAAAATACATTAAAAACCATCTGATGCGAGATAATAGACTGCACTTGCCTGTCAACGCAATGCTTTACACGACCAAATCCCCCCTCTGGCAGCTAAAAAGATTACATCTTATTTTCGCATCCCGGCAAAATCTTCTTCTGTACACCCTTCAAAACGCAGCGCGGTGGGAGTACATTGTTCCGTGCTGACTTCCACGGCAGGGAGTGGCAATAACAGCTAAAAGGTCAACGATTCATGTCCCCTATCGAAAAATCCAGCAAATTAGATAACGTCTGTTACGACATCCGCGGTCCGGTACTTAAAGAGGCTAAGCGCCTTGAAGAGGAAGGCAACAAAGTCCTTAAACTCAACATTGGTAACCCCGCGCCCTTTGGCTTTGACGCGCCGGATGAAATCCTCGTTGATGTGATCCGTAACCTGCCGACGGCGCAAGGCTACTGTGATTCAAAAGGACTCTACTCCGCCCGTAAGGCCATCATGCAGCACTATCAGGCCCGTGGGATGCGCGATGTCACCGTTGAAGATATCTATATTGGTAACGGCGTTTCTGAACTGATCGTCCAGGCGATGCAGGCTTTGCTTAACAGCGGCGATGAAATGCTGGTGCCTGCGCCGGACTATCCGCTGTGGACAGCGGCCGTTTCCCTTTCCAGCGGCAAAGCGGTGCACTATCTGTGCGATGAATCGTCCGACTGGTTCCCGGATCTCGACGATATCCGCGCCAAAATCACCCCGCGCACGCGTGGTATCGTGATTATCAACCCGAACAACCCAACGGGTGCCGTCTATTCCAAAGAGCTGTTGATGGAGATCGTTGAGATCGCCCGTCAGCACAACCTGATCATCTTTGCCGATGAGATTTACGACAAGATCCTCTACGACGCGGCGCAACACCACTCTATTGCTACGCTGGCTCCGGATCTGCTGACCGTCACCTTTAACGGCCTGTCGAAAACCTACCGCGTTGCCGGTTTCCGTCAGGGCTGGATGGTTCTGAACGGCCCGAAAAAACACGCCAAAGGCTATATCGAAGGGCTGGAAATGCTCGCCTCGATGCGCCTGTGTGCTAACGTTCCGGCGCAACACGCCATTCAGACCGCGCTCGGCGGTTATCAGAGCATCAGCGAATTTATCGTACCCGGCGGGCGTCTGTATGAGCAGCGTAACCGCGCGTGGGAGTTGATTAACGATATTCCTGGCGTCTCCTGCGTGAAGCCGAACGGCGCGCTGTATATGTTCCCGAAAATCGATATTAAACGTTTCAATATTCACGATGACCAGAAAATGGTGCTCGACTTCCTGTTGCAGGAAAAAGTGCTGCTGGTGCAGGGAACCGCGTTTAACTGGCCGTGGCCGGACCACGTTCGTATCGTCACCCTGCCGCGCGAGGACGACCTCGAAATGGCGATCAGCCGGTTCGGACGCTTCCTCTCCGGTTATCATCAGTAAACCTCCATCAGGCTGCCGCGGGCAGCCTGATTTGCATCTTGCCTCCCCTCGCCGCACAATGAAATCTGTCGCAGTGCAAGACAAAAGGTTATCTATGAGTCAGAGTCATTTTTTTGCCCATCTCTCCCGCCTGAAGTTAATCAACCGCTGGCCGCTGATGCGCAACGTGCGCACAGAGAACGTGTCTGAACACAGTTTGCAGGTCGCCATGGTCGCGCACGCGCTGGCCGCTATCAAAAACCGTAAATTCAACGGTCAGGTGAATCCTGAGCGCATCGCGCTGCTGGCGATGTATCACGACGCCTCTGAAGTTCTGACCGGGGATTTACCGACACCGGTTAAATATTTCAACTCGCAGATTGCGCAGGAATATAAGGCCATCGAGAAGATCGCCCAGCAGAAACTGGTGGATATGGTGCCTGAAGAACTGCGGGATATTTTCGCGCCGCTGATCGACGAACACCAGTGCACGGAAGAGGAAAGATTGCTGGTGAAACAGGCGGATGCCCTGTGCGCCTATCTTAAGTGTCTGGAAGAACTCTCCGCCGGAAATAATGAGTTTTTACTGGCGAAAACGCGGCTGGAAAAAACCCTCGAATCGCGTCGCAGCGAAGAGATGGATTATTTCATGGAGGTGTTCGTGCCGAGCTTCCATCTGTCGCTGGATGAAATCAGTCAGGATTCGCCGCTGTAAGCCTTTGCCAGGTGTACAGCTGATACACAAATGCAGCCGGGTCAGGCGAAGCCGCCGCCCGGCGCAAACAGGTCAGAACGGGAACAGCACCGGAATCAATACCACGCACACCAGCATTACCAGAATAGTGAACGGCACGCCGAGCTTCACGAAATCGCTGAATTTATAGTTCCCCGGCCCCAGCACCAGCGTATTCACCGGTGACGAAACGGGCGTCATAAACGCCGCCGACGCGGCCATTGCGACCATCATCGCAAACGGATACGGCGACACTCCCATCGATTTAGCCATCGCCAGCGCAATTGGGGCCATCAGCACCGCCGTCGCGGTATTGGAGATAAACAGCCCAATGGTCGCGCACATGACGAACAGGCAAATCAGCATCATGTACGGGCCGTATCCCCCGCCGACGTCCATCAGCCCTTTCACCACCAGATCCACGCCACCCGTTTTTTGCAGCGCCAGCGCAAACGGCATCATCCCGACGATCAGAATAATGCTCGGCCAGTGAATGGCTTTATAGGCACTTTCCGCGTCGATACAGCGGAATTTCCCCATCAGCAGACAGGCAATAATGGCCGCGATCGGATTCGGAATTTCGTCCGTGAGCATCAGTGCGACCATCAGCACCAGACAGAAAATGGCATGCGGTGCCTGGCTGTGGGCCGGTGACGCATCGCTCTCTTCGATGGGCATATTGAGCACCACGAAATCACGCCCTTTTTGCCCGAGCTGGCTGATCAGTTTCCAGTTGCCGACCACCAGGAAGATATCGCCCAGCTGCAGCGGCTCATCCACGACCGCCCCTTCCATCGCCACCCCGTCGCGTTTCAGGCCAACCACATTCAGCCCGTAGCGGGTACGAAACCCTATCTCACGGACGGTTTTACCCAGCAATTCCGATTCGGGGATAAGAGAGACTTCCGCCATCCCCACGTCCAGCGCCTGGTCGGAGAAATACTCACCGCGAAGCACCATGGGTTCCAGCAGTTGCTCGGTGCAGAACTCACGCAGATCGACATCTGCCGTCGACATATCAATCAGCAGAACGTCGCGGGCGCGAAACTCAGACACCCCGTTCACATTTACAATTACGCGACGGAACCGGCGCCAGCGCTCGACCCCGATGATATTCGCGCCGTAGCGCTCGCGCAGTTTGAGATCGTCAAGACGCTGACCAATCAGCGGCGAACCGGGGCGAATCGCCAGACGACGCGCGCGCCCGGTAAGACGATACTCTTTGATCAGATCGCGAAAGGTGCGTCTGCGCCAGCCATCGCGATGTTTATGCTGGTTATCACCCTTGAGGGCAAAGCGGGTGAGGAGCATATAAATCACCCCGAGCACCAGCACCACCAGGCCAATCGGCGTCACGCTGAAGAAGCTGAACCCGGCATAGCCTTCGCGCAGCAGTTCACTGTTAACCACCAGGTTCGGCGGCGTGGCGACCAGAGTCATCATGCCGCTAATCAGCCCGGCAAAACTCAGCGGCATCATCAGTCGCGACGGTGAGGTCTGCATGCGCATCGAGACGCTTAACACCACCGGAATAAAGATCGCAACGACGCCGGTGGAGCTCATAAAGGCACCCAGCCCGGCGACCGTCAGCATCAGGTAGATGAGCATTTTGGTTTCGCTGCTGCCCGCCACTTTCACCAGCCAGGCCCCCATCACCGTGGCGACGCCGGTGCGCACCAGTCCGTCACCGATGATAAACAGCGCGGCAATCAAAATAACGTTGGGATCGCTAAAACCCGAGAAGGCTTCCGGGAGCGTTAAGGTGCCGCTCAGAACAAACGCGACGATAACCAGTAAAGCGACGGCGTCCATGCGCACTTTGCCGGTTGCAAAGAGAATGATGGCGATAGCAAGCAGGCTGAGCACCCAAATCAGTTCACCGTTCACAACATGTCCTTGTCAGGGAAAGGGAGTGGAATTTTGCCATAAAAAGGCCCCAACAATGTGGGGCCAAATCATGGGATTACATTTTTAAGGAGACGGTAACATTTCCGTCTGCGCCCTTGTGAACGGACAGCGCGGCAAGCGACGTGAGCACAAAGTCGACCTCGTCGAGCCGGGGCGAACCGGCGGGCACATTCACGGCAACCACATGGCTGCCGGCATTCAGCCCAGCCAGTACACCGGCGGCGGCATCCTCCACCACGACGCACTCGGCCGGATGGATGCCCAGCAATTCCGCGCCTAATAAGAAGGCGTCCGGTTCCGGTTTCCCGCGCTTCACGCGTTCGGCGGTGACGAACACTTCAGGCGTCGGCAGACCGGCAGCCTTATGGCGGGCGTGGGCGACGGGAATCGAACCTGAGGTCACGATAGCCCAGGGGATCTGCGCCTCTTCAAGATGATTGAGCAGCTCAAGCGCGCCCGGCAGGGCGAAAATCCCTTCGACATCTGTTGCTTCGATCTGCTCCAGATACTTGAACTCCGCCTGAATCTCTTCTTCGGTTCGTCCTGGCAAGAAGTGACGTAAAGAGGTAATGGCCTGTTTGCCATGGATGAAATTCAATACGTCCTGATGGTCAATGCCATGCCTGTCGGCCCAATGGCACCACGAGCGCTCGACTACCGGCAGCGAATCCACCAGCGTACCGTCCAGATCAAACAGAAAACCTTTACACTGCACACTCACCCCCTCAGGCATTGATAATTTGCTGAATTTCGTTACTGCTTAAATGGTACTGACGCGGGCAGGCGTGCCACGCGCTTAACATACGCTGATATTTTTCCCACATCGGCGTCTGGGAATTGAAGCCATGAGTACCCGCATCAAAATGGGTGTAACGCCCTTCGGTGTTGACCATGAAGCGAACATAGCTCAGGTAACGCGATTCGGTCGCCACGTCAAAACCGAGGAATGTCACGCGACGCTCATCAATGGTTTGAGCATCTTTCAGATTGGTCCAGGAAACATGCAGCGCGTGGTACATCTCCATAATGTCGATGACGGTACGGCACGTCTCTTCCTTCAGCTCGCCAAACTCGCGGTCCAGCTCGCGCATCTGCAAGCCGAAGCCACGTTCAACGATAGTCTGCAGGCGGCGATAGCGCTCCGCGTTGTCGGGATCAAGCATAGTCATCATCTTGTACTGATTGGACAAAATCAGACGTTGAGCATTGGTCATTTCCATCTTTCGACTCCTGTTGCGCGTTGCACTAAAAAAAAGACACGGTAACTGGTGGTTACTGTGCCTTCTTTTCGTGACCGTTTCGATGATCAATCACAAGTCATCAAGGAATGTTTTATCAAGTTGCTTGAAAGCCCGCTTGAGCGTATCCGCCAACGCCTGATAATCCGGTTTGCCTTCAACCGGTGCCAGCGCCTGGCCTGCTTCCTGAAGTTTCCCGCGCACTTCATAAAACCAGTGTAAAATAGTAGGTGGCAGCGGCGTGACAGAACGTTTACCCAACCACCACAATCCCTGCATCGGGAGACTGAGCGCAAACAGCGCGGTTGCCACTGCCGGGCCAAGCTGACCACCCAGGGCGATCTGCCAGCACAAGGTAAAGACGGCAATCGGCGGCATAAAACGGATCGCATAGCGGGTGATGCGGATAACGCGGTTATCTACAAACACTGGCGCAAGGCGCTTCTCCAGGGGCCACGTCTTTGCGTAATGCTGGCCCCGACGAAACAGACTCAAGAAGCTCACGGAGGGGTTCTCAGGTGTCGACATGGCTGTACCTCAACTTCACATATAAAAATTAAAATTTTCGTGCAAATCCACAACAAGCCATGACAACGTTCAAAATATTTTGTCATCGCTACCCAGTATCGGGTATTCTGTGCCAGCCTGATTGGGCCTTAGACGAGAATCGTTAACTCGTCAAATTATCGCATATTATGCCATTGTCTGAAAATCGTTCAAAATGGCATAAAATCATATGGATTTCTTTCATCATGCCAGAAAGTTCGTTTGGCATGATGTTAATCATAAATGTCTGGGTCATCTTGCGCTACGCTACGAGACTCACTGACGTTTTTTTAGCCACGTATCAATAATAGGTACTTCCATGTCGAGTAAGTTAGTACTGGTTCTGAACTGCGGTAGCTCCTCACTGAAATTCGCCATCATCGATGCGCTCAACGGTGAAGAGTACCTCTCTGGTTTGGCCGAATGTTTCCATCTTCCTGAAGCGCGTCTGAAATGGAAAATGGACGGCAGCAAACAAGAAGCGGCTTTAGGTGCAGGCGCCGCTCACAGTGAAGCGCTGAACTTTATCGTTAACACTATTCTGGCACAAAAACCAGAACTGTCTGCTCAGCTGACTGCGATCGGCCACCGTGTTGTTCACGGCGGCGAGAAGTACACCGGCTCTGTAGTGATCGACGATTCCGTTATTCAGGGTATCAAAGACGCAGCCTCTTTTGCACCGCTGCACAATCCTGCACACCTGATCGGCATCGCGGAAGCGCTGAAATCCTTCCCGAATCTGAAAGACAAAAACGTCGCTGTCTTCGACACCGCGTTCCATCAGACCATGCCAGAAGAGTCTTACCTCTATGCCCTGCCGTACAGCCTGTACAAAGAGCACGGCGTTCGTCGTTACGGCGCACACGGCACCAGCCACTTCTATGTTACTCAGGAAGCGGCCAAGATTCTGAACAAACCTGTTGAAGAGCTGAACATCATCACTTGCCACCTGGGCAACGGTGGTTCTGTTTCTGCTATCCGCAACGGCGAGTGTGTTGATACTTCTATGGGTCTGACCCCGCTGGAAGGTCTGGTGATGGGTACGCGTTCCGGTGACATCGACCCGGCGATCATCTTCCACCTGCACGACACCCTGGGCATGAGCGTTGATGCAATCAACAAAATGCTGACCAAAGAGTCTGGCCTGCTGGGTCTGACAGAAGTCACCAGCGACTGCCGTTACGTTGAAGACAACTACACCACCAAAGCTGACGCTAAACGTGCAATGGACGTTTACTGCCACCGTCTGGCGAAATACATCGGTTCTTACACTGCACTGATGGATGGTCGTCTGGATGCGGTTATCTTCACCGGTGGTATCGGTGAGAACGCGGCAATGGTTCGTGAACTGTCCCTGGGCAAACTGGGCGTTCTGGGCTTCGATGTTGATCACGAACGTAACCTGGCTGCCCGTTTCGGCAAGTCTGGCTTCATCAACAAAGAAGGCACCCGCCCGGCTCTGGTTATCCCAACCAACGAAGAGCTGGTCATCGCGCAAGACGCGAACCGTCTGACTGCCTGATTCCACACCGCCAGCAATGCTGGCGGTGCTGTTTTGTACCCCGCCCACTGCGGCGGTAACCAAAAGAGGATAAACCGTGTCCCGTACTATTATGCTGATCCCTACCGGAACCAGCGTCGGCCTGACCAGCGTCAGCCTTGGCGTTATCCGTGCTATGGAACGCAAAGGCGTTCGCCTGAGCGTCTTTAAGCCTATCGCCCAGCCTCGTGCCGGTGGCGATGCGCCAGACCAGACCACCGCCATCGTGCGTGCGAATTCCGGTCTGCCAGCGGCTGAACCGCTGAAAATGAGCCACGTTGAGTCTCTGCTCTCCAGCAATCAGTCCGATGTGCTGATGGAAGAGATCATCGCTAACTACCACGCGAACGCGAAGGACGCGGAAGTGGTTCTAGTTGAAGGTCTGGTTCCGACGCGCAAACATCAGTTTGCCCAGTCTCTGAACTACGAAATCGCCAAAACCCTGAACGCTGAAATCGTGTTCGTGATGTCCCAGGGTACCGATACTCCGGAACAGCTGAACGAGCGCATTGAGCTGACTCGCAGCAGCTTCGGCGGCGCGAAAAACAGCAACATCACCGGCGTTATCGTTAACAAACTGAACGCACCGGTTGATGAACAAGGCCGTACTCGCCCTGACCTGTCTGAAATTTTCGACGACTCTTCCAAAGCGAAGATCGTGAAAGTGGACCCTGCTCAGCTGAGCGCAAGCAGCCCGCTGCCAGTGCTGGGCGCGGTGCCGTGGAGCTTCGATCTGATCGCTACCCGTGCGATCGACATGGCGCGTCACCTGAATGCGACCGTGGTTAACGAAGGCGACATCAATACCCGCCGCGTGAAATCTGTGACCTTCTGTGCGCGCAGCATTCCGCACATGCTGGAACATTTCCGTGCAGGTTCCCTGCTGGTGACCTCCGCTGACCGTCCTGACGTGCTGGTTGCCGCCTGTCTGGCTGCGATGAACGGCGTTGAGATCGGTGCGATCCTGCTGACCGGCGCATACGAAATGGACCCTCGCGTAAGCAAGCTGTGCGAACGTGCGTTCGCCACCGGCCTGCCAGTGTTCATGGTGAACACCAACACCTGGCAGACCTCTCTGAGCCTGCAGAGCTTCAACCTCGAAGTCCCGGTTGATGACCACGAGCGTATCGAGAAAGTTCAGGAATACGTTGCAAGCTACATCAACGCTGACTGGGTTGAGTCTCTGACCGCGACCTCCGAGCGTAGCCGTCGTCTGTCTCCACCAGCATTCCGCTACCAGCTGACCGAGCTGGCGCGTAAAGCCGGTAAACGCGTTGTTCTGCCAGAAGGCGACGAACCGCGTACCGTTAAAGCGGCTGCTATCTGTGCAGAGCGCGGCATAGCGACCTGCGTGCTGCTGGGTAACCCAGATGAAATCACCCGCGTTGCAGCGTCTCAAGGCGTTGAGCTGGGTTCAGGTATCGAAATCGTCGATCCAGAAGTGGTTCGCGAGAGCTATGTTGCCCGTCTGGTTGAGCTGCGTAAGAGCAAAGGCATGACCGAAGCCGTTGCGCGCGAACAGCTGGAAGACAACGTGGTACTGGGTACCCTGATGCTGGAGCAGGACGAAGTTGACGGTCTGGTTTCCGGTGCAGTTCACACCACCGCGAACACCATTCGTCCACCGCTGCAGCTTATCAAAACTGCACCAGGTAGCTCGCTGGTCTCTTCTGTGTTCTTCATGCTGCTGCCTGAACAGGTTTATGTTTACGGTGACTGTGCGATCAACCCAGACCCAACTGCAGAACAGCTGGCTGAGATTGCTATCCAGTCTGCGGACTCCGCAATTGCCTTCGGTATCGAACCGCGCGTTGCGATGCTCTCCTACTCCACCGGTACCTCTGGTGCAGGTAGCGACGTAGAGAAAGTGCGTGAAGCGACGCGTCTGGCGCAGGAAAAACGTCCTGACCTGATGATCGATGGCCCGCTGCAGTACGACGCCGCCGTGATGGCTGACGTTGCGAAATCCAAAGCACCGAACTCTCCGGTTGCAGGTCGCGCGACCGTGTTCATCTTCCCTGATCTGAACACCGGTAACACCACCTACAAAGCGGTACAGCGTTCTGCCGACCTGATCTCCATCGGGCCGATGCTGCAGGGTATGCGCAAGCCGGTGAACGACCTGTCCCGTGGCGCACTGGTTGACGATATCGTCTACACCATCGCTCTGACCGCGATTCAGTCTTCACAGCAACAGCAGTAATCTTCTGAAAGTTCTGTAAGCCCGGTAAGCGTTTGCACCACCGGGCAACAAAAAGGCGACCCTCTGGTCGCCTTTTTAATTACAGCAGCTCTCGCGCCGCCGAGACAATATCGTGTGCCGTCAGGCCATACTCTTTCTGCAGGAAGTCCTGCGTGCCCACCTGACCATACCGCTCTTTCACGCCGACACGACGCATCGGGACCGGACAGGTTTCCACCAGCACTTCTGCCACCGCAGACCCCAGCCCGTTGTGAATACTGTGGTTTTCACAGGTCACAATCCGCCCGGTTTTCTCGGCGTAGTTTTTCACCAGCATCCGGTCGATAGGTTTCAGGGTAAACATGTCGATTACCGCCGCGCTGACCCCCTCCTGCTCGAGCTGACGGGCCGCTTCCAGCGCTTCCGCCACCATGATGCCGTTTGCAATCAGGGTGATATCGCTCCCCTCACGCAAGACGTTACCTTTGCCAATGGTAAAGGTTGAACCCGGCGCATAGACGCTTTGCGCCTGCTTACGAATCGTACGCACCCAGTAGAAACCCTCGAGATCGATAAGCTGGCGCAGCACATCTTCGAACATCACCGCATCGGTCACTTCCAGCACCACCGAATGCGCCAGGCCGCGCACGATCCCCATATCCTCAAACGACATATGGGTGCCGCCGTTGTGACAAGCCGTGACACCCGCATCCGAGGCAATGACTTTGACGTTGTTACGCTGATAATCCAGCGACATAAACAACTGGTCAAAGCAGCGACGGCTGGCGAAAGCCGTAAACGTATGCACAAAGGGTTTGCGCCCGGTGAGCGACAAGCCGGCGGCTGTGCCGATGACGTTGGCTTCCATAATGCCGCAGTTAATTACATGCTGCGGGTAATCCCGCGCCACGCCATCCATTGCCATTGAGCTCATCAGATCCGCTTCGAGAGCGATAATCTCACTTCCGGCTTCAATCTGGTTTGCCACGAAACCGGCGTAGACTTTACGCATCTCGATGGCATCTTTTTGTCCTGCGGGTGCAACCTTAATCATGTGCTGCCTCCAGTTGGCGAATCGTCTCATTCAGCGCGGCTTTGACGTCATCCGTCAGTCGCAGGTGGTGGGAGTTGCTTAGCTGCTCCAGATACGGCACGCCCTGCCCTTTGATACTGTCGAGGATCACCACCAGCGGGCGGGCACCGGCGGCAGGCGGCAGTGAAACCGCCTCCAGCAGTCCGGCCACGTCGTCCCCCTTGACCGTCACCACGTCAAAGCCAAAGGCGCGGAACTTCCCTTCGAGATCGAACGCACAGATGATCTCATCCAGCTCGCCGTCGAGCTGCTGTTTGTTCCAGTCAACAAAAATGGTCAGATTGGTCAGCCGGTGGTGGGCGATAAACTGGAAGGCTTCCCAGCACTGCCCCTCGTTTAGCTCGCCGTCACCGACGATACTGAACACCCGGTTTGGACGCCCCGCCAGCTTATGCGACAGGGCCATCCCGCCGGCGATTGAAATTCCCTGCCCCAGCGAACCGGTAGTGGCATCCACGCCGCGCGTTTTCAGGCGATCCGGGTGGCTCGGCAAACGCGTGCCGTTCTGGTTCAGCGTGCTCAGTTCTTCCACTGGGAAATAGCCTTTGATCGCCAGCGTGCTGTAAAGCGCCGGGCCAGCGTGCCCCTTGGAGAGCACGAAGTAATCGCGCTCTGGCCAGTCGGGATCGGCCGGGTCGATTTTCATCACCGCGCCGTACAGCACCGCCAGCGTTTCCACCACCGACATACTGCCGCCGTAATGACCGAACCCCAGCTGCGTTAAGGATTTGAGCGTTTCCAAGCGGATCTCACGCGCCAGTCGGGTGACTTCTTTCACATTCATGATTTAGCTCCGGTGTTTTCCTGCGCGTTACCGCCCGCAGAGTTGTTTTTAGCGAACACGTTGTAGGCCACCAGCGCGGCGAACAGCGCAACGACGAGACCGGTAATGGCGAACGGAGACAGGTAGCGCGCCAGATTGCCCAGCACGATGCCCACTGCGCCAAAATCGGCGTCTGAGAAAGTGGTGTTAGCGAAACCAATCGCCCCCAGCACCGGCAGCAACATCACCGGCAGGAAGGTAATCAGCAGGCCGTTGGCAAAGGCCCCAATCATCGCACCGCGACGCCCGCCTGTAGCGTTCCCGAACACCCCGGCAGTGGCACCGGTGAAGAAGTGTGGAACCACACCCGGCAGGATCAGCACCCAGCTAAACTGCCCACACAGGAACAGACCAACCAGACCCCCGAGGAAGCTGAACAGGAAGCCAATCAGCACGGCGTTAGGCGCATAGGGATAGACCACCGGGCAGTCGAGGGCCGGACGCGCGTTCGGGACCAGTTTTTCGGAAAAGCCGGTAAAGGCCGGGACAATCTCCGCCAGAATCAGACGCACACCCTGCAGGATGATGAACACCCCTGCCGCGAAGGTGATCGCCATGATAATTGCGTAAACCAGGTAGTTTTGACCGCCGCTGAAGGTCGCTTCGACATACTCACGCCCGGCGCTGACGGCCATAATCAGGTAGATGATCATCATGGTCAGCGAGATAGAGATTGAGCTGTCGCGCAGGAAGCTGAGGTTCTTTGGCAGATTCATCTCTTCCGTTGAGCGCGAGCCTTTCCCGCATTTGCTGCCGATCCAGCCGGAAAGCACGTAGCCCAGCGTACCGAAGTGGCCAAATGCGATATCGTCATTACCGGTGATGCGCTTCATGTAGCGTTGCGCCAGCGCCGGGAAGAACGCCATGACCAGACCGAGAATCAGCGAGCCGGTAAAGACCAGGCCGATCCCCTCAAATCCGGCGACGGTCAGGATCACGCCGATCATGCAGGCCATGTAAAACGTGTGGTGCCCGGTCAGGAAGATGTACTTCAGTCGGGTAAAGCGAGCGACAATAATATTCGCTACCATCCCGAAGGCCATAATCAGCGCCGTAGATGCACCATATTTCTCCAGCGCAATAGACACGATGGCTTCGTTATTCGGAATAATGCCCTGAATATTAAAGGCGTGTTCAAACATTCCCCCTAAGGGATTTAATGAGCCGACCAGCACCGTAGCACCGCCGCCCAGAACAATAAAACCGAGAATGGTTTTAATGGTGCCTTTCACCACATCCGAAAACGGTTTTTTCTGGGCTACCAGTCCAATTAAGGCAATTAAGCCCACCAGCACTGAGGGTACTTTTAAAATATCAACAACGAAATTCAACGTTTCGAGTATAAACATATCCACCTCACCGTTTACAGGGTGTTATCAGGATGATTGTTTTGCGAACCAGGCGCTGAGTTGCGCTTCCAGTTCATTGATATCAATAATGTTGTTGATGACCACCAGCTGGCTTTCCGGCACGCTCGCGCTGGCAGCGATATCTTTCGCCATCACGAACACATCGGCAGCACCGGGGGTTGCCGAAGAGAGATCGGAGTGCTCAACCTCAGCCTGGATATTTAATTTTTTTAGCACTTTTTTGATATTCATTTCGACCATGAAACTACTGCCCAGGCCGGAGCCGCAAATCGCCATAATTTTCATTGTTATGCCTTTTTTGAGTAGAGTGCGTCCGCATCACGCCTCAGCGTAATGAGTTAATTAATCGGAATGGGTAATAACGTCAGAAGCGTTCGATAATGGCTTTTATTTCCTCCCGCGTATTTACGTTATGCAGTTCGGCCAAATCATCGTCACTGGAAAATAACTCGGCCAGCGCGGAGATCATTTCGATATGGCTGTGTTTATCGGGTGCAGCCAGCATGATAATAATATCTACCGGATCGAACTCTCCGGCACCGAATGCAACTCCCTGCTTAAGTTTTAATAATGAGAGGCCAAGCCCTTTCGCCCCTTCTTCTGGCCGCGCATGCGGCATGGCCAGCCCTGGTGCCAGCACGTAATACGGTCCTAACTTATGATGCTGTTCGACAATTGCCGTCACATACTCCGGGGAGATCACGTTCATCTCCAGCAGCGGTCTGGCGCAAAGCTCCAGCGCCTGCGGCCAGTTTTCAACGCTCTCTTCCAGGGTGATGGTTGCATCATGTATCCATTTTTTGAGCATGTTTTCCTCCCGGCCTGATATCAACAATGAGCAAACTTTATGCAAGGCTATCACGGATAGCTGCGATCAAGATCACAAAGATAGCGCTACCAATTTCTAACGTTCAAAATTGTGATAGCGCTATCAAATTACAAACCGCACCTTAAATCACAGTAAAAAAAGGGAGTTAAGGCGTATACTGATTTTTACGTGAAGTGAAGGAAGATAACAAAACGCGACTGGTCACCAGGAATTTGTATGTCTCTAACCCGAAAACGACGTAGTACCGGCAAAGTGACAATCTCTGATGTCGCTCAGCTTGCCGGAGTGGGTACTATGACGGTGTCCCGCGCATTGCGCACGCCAGAGCAGGTTTCCGATAAGCTACGAGAAAAAATTGATGCGGCGGTGCAGGAGCTGGGTTATATGCCCAATCTTGCGGCCAGCGCGCTGGCGTCAGCATCATCCAGGACCATCGCCATGGTCGTCCCCAATCTTGCAGAAGACGGATGTTCCGATATGTTCGCCGGGCTGCAGCAAATCCTGCAACCGGCCGGATACCAGATTATGCTGGCCGAATCTCAGCACCGTCCTGAGCAGGAAGAGAAATTGCTCGAAACGCTGCTCGCCTCTAACATTGCGGCCGCCATTTTGCTCAGCGCGGAACACACGGATACCGTCCGCCACTGGCTGAAAAACGCCTCTATACCGGTGATGGAAATGGGGGCGATGCGCGCCGATCCGCTGGATATGAATATTGGAATCGATAACGTCGCGGCGATGTACGAACTCACCGAACTGGTGATTCAGCGCGGCTATCAGAACATCGGGCTGCTGTGCGCGAATCAGGAGCAGTGGATTTTCCAGCAGCACCTGCAGGGCTGGTATAAGGCGATGTTGCGCCACCATATGTCGCCGAATCGGGTGATCAATGCCGCACTGCCGCCAAATTTCTCCACGGGTGCGTCGCAGCTGCCGGAGTTTTTACTCGCCTGGCCAGAACTGGATGCGCTGGTCTGCGTCTCCGACGAACTGGCATGTGGCGTGCTGTATGAGTGTCAGCGCCGGCGCATCAAAGTACCGGATGACCTGGCGGTGGTGGGTTTTGGCGATAGCGACGTCAGCCGTGTCTGTCAGCCGCCGCTGACGACGATGGCGGTGCCACATCGTAAGATTGGTGTTGAAGCGGGACGCGCGCTGCTGGAGCGCTTGAATGACAGCGACTGGCGCGATCAGAAACCGATCGCCTCCAGTCTGTGTTTGCGGGAGAGTTGCTGAGGTTTACTCAGCCTGCTCCTGCTTTTCAGGTTTTGCAGACTCATTTTTGGCGTTGCGGCTCATCCACAGCGCCAGAGCTTTCAGTGAATCCGGAGTGAACTCATCACAACGTGCGGTGATCTCTTCTGGCGTCATCCAGCTTACTTCGCTCACCTCTTCTTCCTGAAGGGCGAACGGACCGTGGGACACGCAGCTAAACAACCCGCCCCACACGCGACAATGCGGGTCTTCAAAGTAGAACAGACCATGCTCGGCAAAAGGCACACCGGCAATGCCCAGCTCCTCTTCTGCCTCACGACGCGCAGAGTCCAGCAGAATTTCATCGGCCTGGACCACGCCACCTGCCGTAGCATCGAGCATGCCCGGGAGAAAATCTTTCGTGTCAGTACGTCGCTGTACCAGGATCTTGCCCATTCCATCGTGAACAACGATGTAAGTTGCGCGGTGACGCAGACGTTCAGCCCGCATTTGCTCGCGGCTCGCCTGTGCAATCACTTCATTGTCTTCGCTGACAATGTCAACCCACTCTGTACTTGCCAAATGACTCTGCTCCACCATCGGGAACCCTTCTCGTTAAGCGCTCTTTTGGCGCGTTTGACTTTTGAGGTGTAACTTACGGATTAATGCTGACCTGCGCAATAACTTGCTGATCATTAAGTGCGATAACGCGTAATAGATTTTCCTCCAGCATGCCGTAGCTGGGGACATTCCCCCCTTTCGGAATACTGACGGAGCCAGGATTGAAATGCACGATATCTCCGTGCCTCGACGCCACCGGAATATGAGTATGACCGTAAACCAGCACATCGCCAGTCGAGAGCGGCGGCAAATTTTCCGGGCTAAAAAGATGTCCGTGGGTCAAAAACAGGCGGTTCTGTTCCAGCAACACCTGCTGCCAGGGGGCAGTCATCGGGAAGTGAAGTAACATCTGATCGACTTCACTGTCGCAGTTGCCGCGCACCGCGATGATTTTATCCGCATACTGATTTAGTTTGTCCGCCACCTGCGCGGGAGCGTAGCCGTCCGGAAGCGCATTACGCGGCCCGTGGTTAAGCACATCGCCGAGGATAATCAGCCACTGCGCCCCGCTTTGCACAAAGCGTTCAAGCACACGCTCCGTCGCGGGCAGCGATCCGTGAATATCCGATGCAAACAAGAGTTTCATCAGTGACTCCTTTCAAATGATCACTGCCCTATCATACCTGAACCCACGGGGTTTATCAGCCTGCACGCTTTGCCGACAGCGCGACAAAACGCTGCACGGAGGCGCGCTGCCACTGGAAGGAGGCATAGTCGGCCAGCGCCTGCGGAACGGCGTCGCCATTCAGTACCAGACGGTTAAGCATCAGTGCCAGATCCGCATCGGCAATACACCATTCGCCAAACAGGTTCGGGTTGCCGTGTTCCAGCAGCTTCGCGGCCGTTTCAAAGAGCTTACTGGCGCTCGCCTCACCCGCTTCGTTGAGCGCAGGCATTTTCGCGCCGCCAAAGATCACGTCCGTCGCACGCTGCTCACGAATCGGCACCAGATCGCTCCTGAGCCACGCCTGGATCTGTCGCGCCCGCGCGCGTTTTTGCAGATCGTGGGGATAGATGCGCTCCCACTCCGGCGGCGCAAAGCGGTCTTCGAGATACTCATCAATGGCTGAGGACTCACTCAGCTCAAACCCGTCGATTTCCAGCACCGGCACACGACGCGTCAGCGCATAACCCTGCCACTGCGGTTTAAGGTGATCGCCGCGATCCAGATCAACGGTTTTGAGGTTGAACGTCAGCCCCTTCTCCGCCAGCGCGACATACACACTCATGACATACGGCGAAAAAAAGTTGGCATCGGACCACAGGGTAATCGCAGGTTGGCTCATAACATCCTCATCGTCTGAACGGTTTTCATCCAACATATAATCTCTTTGCGTTCCTGTCACTTGATGAAAACTCACGATTTATGCGCAGCGCCTATACTCGTTTTTAAGGCCTGAAATAATCTAATGACAGGAGTTGAGATGATAGACCTCTATTTTGCCCCGACCCCTAACGGTCACAAGATCACGCTCTTTCTGGAAGAAACTCAGCTGGATTATCGCATTATCAAAGTGGATATCAGCAAGGGCGATCAGTTCCGGGCTGATTTTCTGGCCATTTCGCCCAACAATAAAATTCCCGCGATTGTCGATACCTCCCCTGTGGATGGCGGCAGGCCGCTGAGCCTGTTTGAATCGGGTGAGATCCTGCTCTATCTGGCGGAAAAAACCGGCAAACTGCTGAGCGGTGAGCTGCGTGAGCGCCATCACACGCTGCAATGGCTGTTCTGGCAGGCGAGCGGTCTGGGGCCGAGCCTGGGACAAAACCACCACTTTAACCATTTTGCCCCGCAGCCCATTCCTTACGCCATTGAGCGCTATCAGGTGGAAACCCAGCGTCTTTACGGGGTGCTGAACAAGCGGCTGGAAAAATCCCCGTGGCTTGGCGGCGATCATTACAGCATCGCGGATATCGCCTGCTGGCCGTGGATCAACGCCCATCTGCGCCAGCGAATCGATCTGGCCACTTACCCTGCCGTGAACAACTGGTTCGAGCGGATCCGCACCCGCCCGGCGACGGAGCGCGCGATGCAGAAGGCTCAGCAAATTTAGGTACCCGCCGGATTGGGCGCGCCCAAAATCCTCATGTATTATGGTGCGAATAACAAACAGAGGAAGCCTGCAATGTCTCAGCATGACGCTATTATTCGTATAAAAAACTTACGCTTACGCACTTTTATCGGTATCAAAGACGAAGAGATCGAAAATCGTCAGGACATCGTGATTAATGTCGTTATTCACTACCCGGCCGACAAGGCCCGCGCCAGTGAAGATATCAACGACGCCCTGAACTATCGCACCATTACCAAGAACATCATTAAGTACGTTGAGAATAACCGTTTCTCTTTGCTCGAAAAATTAACTCAGGATGTGCTCGATATCGCACGCGAACATCACTGGGTCACTTATGCTGAAGTAGAAATCGACAAACTTCACGCGCTGCGTTACGCCGACTCGGTCTCTATGACCCTAAGCTGGCAACGCTAAGCGCCTCCAGGAGGTGGTATGAAGATTCTGGTGACCGGCGGTACCGGCCTGATTGGCCGTCATCTCATTTCGCGCTTGCAGGTGCTGAAACACGACATCACCGTGGTGACGCGCAACGCGGATAAAGCGCGTCAGGTGCTCGGCAATAACGTCGGCATCTGGAAAGGGCTGGCTGAACAGCAGAATCTGGACGGTTTCGACGCCGTCATCAACCTCGCCGGTGAGCCTATCGCCGACAAACGCTGGACCGAAGAGCAGAAACAGCGGCTGTGCGACAGCCGCTGGAACATCACTCAAAAGCTGGTCGATCTGTTCCATGCCAGCGCAACGCCTCCGTCGGTGCTGATTTCCGGCTCGGCGGCAGGCTATTACGGCGATCTCGGCGAAGTCGTCGTCACCGAAGAAGAGCCACCACATAACGAATTTACCCACAAACTCTGCGCCCGCTGGGAGCAAATCGCCTGCGGTGCGCAGAGTGACGCTACCCGCGTTTGTCTGCTCAGAACCGGCGTGGTGCTGGCACCGAAGGGCGGGATTCTGGCGAAGATGCTCCCGGTGTTTAAACTTGGTCTGGGCGGCCCGATGGGCAACGGGCGCCAGTATCTGGCGTGGATTCATATCGACGATATGGTTAACGGTATTCTGTGGCTACTGGATAACGATCTGCGCGGCCCGTTCAATATGGTTGCGCCCTACCCGGTGCGAAACGAACAGCTTGCCCATGCGCTGGGCCACGCCCTGAAACGCCCGGCGGTGCTTCGCGCCCCTGCGACGGCCATCCGCCTGCTGATGGGGGAATCGTCAGTGCTGGTGCTGGGCGGGCAGCGCGCCCTGCCAAAACGGCTGGAGGCGTCGGGATTTGCCTTCCGCTGGTACGACCTAGAAGAAGCCCTGGGAGATGTGGTGGGTTAAATCTGCTGTGTCGCTTATGGTAGAGTCGTACGTCAGACTTCCCAGAATGGCGACACTATGGCGACAATCACCACTCCCCGACTTCAGCTTTCCCCCTTTAAACCCTCCGACTGGGCGTTCTTCCGCTCCCTGCGCGAAGATCGCGCGATCATGCGTTATATGGCGGCCATCGCCCCTGAAAAAGAGACCCGACGCCTGTTCGCCATTCGCCTGGCTGCGCCCCACACCTTTGTGATTCGCGCCCACGGCAACGATACACCGCTCGGCGATATTGGCCTGCAAATCAGCGCGAAGTTCCGTGAAGAAGCAGATATCGGCTATACGGTGATCCCTCAGGCCCAGGGCAAAGGCTATGCCAGCGAAGCGCTGCAAGCGGTGTGCGACTATGCGTTCAGCCAGGCGGGCGTAAAAGCGATTAATGCGTATGTGCTGGCGGATAACGCCGGTTCGGTGCGGGTGCTGGAGAAGCAGGGATTTGTGCGTACTCAGGTGCTGGAAAAGGCCTATGAGATTAACGGCGTGCGCTATGACGACTGGGTGTATCGGCTGGAGTGTGGTGCGGTCTGAGCTGCCGGGCGGCACGGTCTTTGCCCGGCGCTGATACGCGTTTTGCAGGCCCGGTAAACTCAACGCCACCGGGCAACGACATTACTTGAGCGAGCCTTTCAGGAACTGCTGCAAACGCGGGCTTTTCGGGTTCGCCAGCACCTCATCAGGATGCCCTTGCTCTTCGATGACGCCCTGATGCAGGAAGATAACGTGGTTCGAGACGTTACGGGCAAAGCCCATCTCGTGCGTCACCACCACCATCGTTTTCCCCTCTTCGGCCAGCTTCTGCATAATGCGCAGCACTTCGCCCACCAGCTCAGGATCGAGCGCCGAGGTCGGCTCATCAAACAGCAGAACTTCCGGCTCCATCGCCAGCGCACGGGCGATGGAGACACGCTGCTGCTGACCGCCGGATAAATGCACCGGATACTTAATCTGCTGACGTTCGTCGATACCCACTTTCGCCAGGTATTTCACCGCACGTTCACGCGCTTCCTGTTTGCTTAAGCCCAGAACCTGAATCGGCGCTTCCATAACGTTTTCCAGCACCGTCATATGGCTCCAGAGGTTAAAGTGCTGGAACACCATCGTCAAACGCGTGCGCAGCAGACGCAGCTGATTCTTGTCCGCCACTTTCAGCTGCCCGTCTTTGTCGCGCACCAGGTTGATATTTTGCCCGCTGACGATAATCGACCCTTCGCTCGGCTTTTCGAGGAAGTTAATGCAGCGCAGGAAGGTACTTTTTCCCGAACCGGATGAGCCAATAATACTGATCACATCGCCCGCATTCGCCTGCAGCGATACCCCTTTCAGCACTTCATGTTCGCCGTAGCGTTTGTGCAGATCGATAACGTTTAATTTATTTTCAGACATCGTTTTCTCAGTGCGTCGAAGTAGGTTTCATGTGCTGCAACCAGCGTTTTTCTGCCTTGCGGAACAGGCTAATCAGGACGTACGAAATAATCAAATACAGCACCGCGGCGATGCCGAAGGCGGTAAAGGGCTGGTAAGTCGCCGAGTTAATATCACGCGCGATTTTCAGCAAATCCGGCACTGTCGCGGTAAACGCCAGCGCGGTGGAGTGAAGCATCAGGATCACTTCGTTGCTGTACGCCGGCAGTGCGATACGCAGTGCGGAAGGCATAATAATGCAGCGATAGAGCTTCACCGATGAGAAACCATAGGCGCGCGCCGCTTCAATCTCACCGTAAGGCACAGAACGAATGGCACCGGCGAAGATTTCTGTGGTGTACGCGCAGGTATTTAGCGTCAGCGCCAGCACGGTACAGTTCAGGCCGCTGCGAAAGAACGCGTTCAGCATTTCTGTGCCTTTGACTATTTCCAGCGTGTACATGCCGGAGTAAAAGACCAGCAGCTGGACGTACAGCGGCGTGCCGCGAAAAATATAGGTAAACAGCCAAATCGGGAAGCGAATGTATTTGTTTTCCGATACGCGGCCAATGGATAAAAACACTGCCAGAATCCCGCCCATCACCACAGACGAAATCAGCAGCCACAGGGTAATCGCCACGCCGGTAAAGCGGTAGCCATCGGTCCACAGCAGCGATTTCCAGTATTCCTGAATAATCTCAATCACAGGTCAGCCCTCTTCACACCCACGGAGTAGCGACGTTCGAGAAGAAGCAGCACACCATTGGAGACGGTAGTAAACACCAGATAAATCACGCCGCACACGACGGCAAAATAGAAGGGTTCCCAGGTGCTCTTACCCGCAAGCTGCGTGGCTTTCACCACATCTTCCAGACCGAGGAGGGAAACCAGCGCCGTCGCTTTGAGGATCACCTGCCAGTTGTTACCGATGCCCGGTAAAGCAAAGCGCATCATGGCCGGAAACATAATCCGACGGAAAATTTGTGAGGAGGTAAAACCGAAGGCGGTGGCCGCCTCGATATGGCCTTTTGGTACGGCCATGTATGCGCCGCGGAAGGTTTCCGTGAAATAGGCGCCGTAAATAAAGCCAAGGGTGATAATACCGGCCACCATCGGGTCGATATCAATCTGCGACATTCCCACGGCATCCGTCACGCCGTTGAGCGCAATCTGCAGACCATAGAAAATGAGCAGCATCAGGACCAGATCGGGCACACCGCGAATCAGCGTGGTGTAGCCTTCAAATATTAACGCCAGTACCCGATTACTTGAGAGTTTCGCTCCCGCACCCGCCAGGCCTATCAGCACC
The DNA here is from genome assembly GCF_050435885.1 of Lelliottia sp. 489. Taxonomy (NCBI): domain Bacteria; kingdom Pseudomonadati; phylum Pseudomonadota; class Gammaproteobacteria; order Enterobacterales; family Enterobacteriaceae; genus Lelliottia; species Lelliottia sp. 489. The sequence goes on from NZ_JBNDLC010000001.1 coordinate 1,454,748, forward strand.
GCCAGCACCACTGAACTGATGGCCAGTTCGAGGGTGACAAGCGCGCCTTGTAAAATAACGCCAGAAAATCCGTACAGCATAAGGCCTGCCCTGTCGTGAGTGGTCACACCGTGTCTTTTCCCCTCCCGGAACGCGGGAGGGGCCGCACGTTATTTAACGGGGCGATTAGCCGCCGTAGACATCAAAGTCGAAGTATTTCTTCGCCAGTTTTTCGTAAGTGCCGTCTGCGCGCATTTCGGCAAAGGCTTTGTTCAGTGCTTCGCGCAGTTCGTTGTCCTCTTTACGCAGGCCCATGCCGGTGCCGACGCCAAAGAGTTTCTCGTCCTTAATGGACGGACCGCCGAACTTGTAATCTTTCCCTACAGGCTGCTTCAGGAAACCTTCGCTGGCGGCCACTTCGTCCTGGAACGCCGCGTCGATACGGCCAGCAGTCAGGTCAGCGTAGATATTTTCCTGGCCCTGGTAGGAGACGATCTCAATGCCTTTCGGCGCCCAGTGCTCATTGCCGTAGGTTTCCTGGGTGGTGCCCTGAAGCACGCCCACGCGTTTGCCTTTCAGTGACTCAAGCGTTGGCTGAATGTCAGAAGACTTCGCGACCACCAGACGGGAATCCGCCGCATAGAGTTTGTCGGTGAAGGCAATCTCCTGCTGACGTTTTTCGGTGATGGAGAGTGAGGACATAATCACGTCGATTTTCTTCGCTTTCAGCGACGGGATCAGCGCATCCAGTGGGTTCTCAACGTAGGTGCATTGGGTTTTGATGCGTTTGCACAGCTCATTGGCGATATCGATGTCAAAACCGATCAGTTCACCTTTCGAATTCTTCGATTCGAACGGGGCATAAGTCGGATCGGTACCGATACGGATTTTTTGCGGAATGGCGGCAAAAGCTGCGGTAGCGCTGGAAAACGCCAGCACCAGAGAAAGCGACAACACCAGTTTTTTCATGTTTATCCTCAACAGACTGTCTTCTTACGGGATTTTACAACGGGGGAGTGCCATTAATGTGCCATTAATCCCCCTGGCAAGGCAAAGTATAAAGCCCGCCAGATGGAAATTTTTGCATCATAAATGCTTAACTATGCACTCAGCGACCCAAAATGGTGCGTCTTTTGCACCATTTTGGATCATGCAAAGCGCAGTGCCCCGTCAGTGACGATTAATCCCCGTAGACGTTGAAGTCGAAGTATTTCTTCGCCAGCTTGTCGTAGGTGCCGTCTTTGCGCAGTTCGGCAAAGGCTTTGTCGAATGCCGCTTTCAGCTCTTTGTCGTCTTTACGTAAGCCAATCCCGGTGCCATCGCCGAAGTATTTTTTGTCTTTCACCGACGGGCCGGCAAAGGCGAACTCTTTACCTGCGGGTTGTTTCAGGAAGCCTTCGCTGGCGGCCACTTCGTCCTGGAATGCGGCATCCAGACGCCCTGCTGCGAGGTCAGAGTAGATCAGATCCTGGTTCTGATAGGCAACCACATCGACGCCTTTTTCGCGCCAGTCAGCATTAGCAAACCCTTCCTGAGTGGAGCCTTGCAGCACACCCACGTGTTTGCCTTTCAGCGACTCGATGGTCGGCTGAATCGGGGAGCCTTTCGCCGCGATCAGACGGGAATCTGCCGCGTAGAGCTTGTCAGAGAAGGCGATTTCCTGCTGACGTTTTTCGGTAATGGAGAGCGAGGAGATAATGGCATCGATTTTCTTGGCTTTCAGCGACGGGATTAACGCATCAAAATCGCTGCCCACCCATGTGCATTTCACCTGCATGCGCTTGCACATTTCATTACCCAAATCGATATCAAAGCCGACAAAGTCGCCTTTCGCATCCTTGGACGAGAATGGCGCGTAAGTGGCGTCTGTACCGATGCGCACTGTCTGAGGAAGTGCTGCATAGCTGCTCGCTGCCGCACTTAATCCCACCAGCAGAGACAGAGCCAGAACCGTCTTCTTCATACATTTACCCTCAAGTGTCGTGATTTTATTATGGTTTGTGTTGTGTGTTGGATAGCAGGCGTTCTCTTGCAGGTCTTATGCCATATTGCCGACTGGTCAAAAAATCGACGTTAAATATGTTAATAAAACGTTGCGATATTGCCTTAATAGTGAAGATAGCAGGTCTGCCAAACGAACCGGAGGGGGAAAAAGGGAAAAAAGGAATTAAATGTCGAGGATATGATCGCGGTTGCATAATTGCCCCGAGAAGGGGCAACCAGGCTTATCATGCACCCAAACAGGGCAACGGGTTATGCGCCCTGCCAGCGCGCGAACAGATCTTCCGGCAGGTCGATATCAAACTGATCCAGTACGCGGTTTACGGTCTGGTTAATGACGTCGTCGAGGGTTTGCGGGCGATGATAGAACGCCGGAACCGGCGGCATAATGACAGCGCCCAGCTCCGCCGCCTGCGTCATCAGACGCAAATGGCCGAGATGCAGCGGCGTTTCGCGCACGCACAGCACCAGCGTGCGGCGCTCTTTCAGCACCACGTCGGCCGCACGGGTCACGAGAGTGTCTGTATAGCTGTTGACGATGCCTGAGAGGGTTTTAATGGAACAGGGCAGGATAACCATGCCGGCAGTTTTAAACGAGCCAGAGGAGATGCTGGCGGCGATATCGCGGGCATCGTGCACCACGTCGGCCAGAGCCTGAACATCGCGCAGAGAAAAATCGGTTTCGAGGGAAAGGGTCTGACGCGCCGCCTGGCTCATCACCAGATGAGTCTGGACATCCGCCACGTCGCGCAGCACCTGGAGCAGACGTACGCCGTAAATGGCACCACTGGCACCGGAGATCCCTACAATGAGTTGTTTCATGATTTCGCCCTTTCTTGCTTCAGGGCAGACTTTGCAGGATTTTGCGGGGAGTTGCAAGTGAGGGCATCCGCCCTCACTTGCCGGGGCGTTAGCCTTCGTTGTGCATCTCTAAGCTTTCGAGATCGTTTTGCATCTGTACGGCTTTGGCATCGTCGTTACGCAGCGAGTCAAGGTAGTCGAGATACTGCTGATCGACGTCTTTGGTCACATAGATGCCATTGAACACGGAGCACTCGAACTGCTGAATGTCCGGGTTTTCAGCGCGTACTGCGTCAATCAGATCGCTGAGATCCTGGAAAATCAGGCCGTCAGCGCCGATGATCTGGCGAATCTCGTCCACTTCACGACCGTGGGCGATCAGCTCGTTGGCGGTCGGCATATCGATACCGTAGACGTTCGGGAAACGAATTTCCGGCGCAGCAGAGGCCAGATAAACTTTCTTGGCACCCGCTTCACGCGCCATCTCGATAATCTGCTCGGAGGTGGTGCCACGTACGATGGAGTCATCCACCAGCAACACGTTCTTATCGCGGAACTCAGCGCGGTTAGCGTTGAGCTTACGACGCACGGACTTACGACGCAGCTGCTGACCAGGCATGATAAAGGTGCGGCCAACGTAGCGGTTTTTCACAAAGCCCTGACGGTACGGTTTACCCAGAATACGGGCCATCTCCAGTGCGATATCGCAGGAGGTTTCCGGAATCGGGATCACCACGTCGATATCCAGATCGTCCCACTCGCGGGCGATCTTCTCACCGAGTTTGGTACCCATATTCACGCGCGCGCTGTACACGGAAATTTTGTCGATGAACGAGTCCGGGCGTGCAAAGTAAACATATTCGAACAGGCACGGATTGCTGACCGGGTTTTCCGCACACTGACGGGTAAACAGCTGACCTTTCTCGGTGATGTAGACGGCTTCGCCCGGGGCGACATCGCGCAGGAACTCAAAGCCCAGGGTATCTAGCGCCACGCTCTCGGAGGCGACCATATACTCGGTACGGCCATCACCCAAATCACGCTTACCCAGCACCAGCGGACGGATGCCGTTAGGGTCGCGGAATGCCACCATACCGTGGCCGATAATCATCGCCACGCAAGCATACGCACCACGGATCTGGCGGTTAGTCGCGGCAATGGCGGCAAAAATGTTGTCTGCTTCCAGCGGATAATGGCGGAAGTTATCCAGCTCGCTGGCAAAGATATTGAGCAGGATTTCAGAATCAGAGGTGGTGTTAATGTGGCGACGCTTCTCTTCGAACAGCTTTTTACGCAGCTCATGCGCGTTGGTCAGGTTGCCATTGTGGGCAAGCGTGATGCCATACGGTGAGTTGACGTAGAAAGGCTGTGCTTCAGAGGCGCTGGAACTGCCAGCAGTAGGATAACGAACGTGGCCAATCCCCATATTGCCTTGCAGGCGCTGCATATGGCGGGCTTCAAATACATCGTTGACCAGGCCATTCGCTTTGCGTAAACGGAAACAGTTGTTGGCATCAATGGTGATGATGCCTGCTGCATCCTGGCCACGGTGCTGAAGCACCGACAACGCGTCATAAATAGACTGGTTTACCGGCATGAAACCGGCGATACCGACAATACCGCACATTCGTCTTTTCCTCGTTAAGCCACATCTCAAAGCGTTTTACACTTTGGGCAAGAAACTCGACGAGCTTTGCAGATAGTCAAAGAACCATCTGATGATGAAGCTGAACTGTGGAATCAGCTGGGACTTGCTCCAGTCTTCGCTTTTTGAAAACCCGGTAAAGGTATCAAGGAAGAACAGTATCGCAGCCACGATCAGCGCGCCTCGCAGCGCACCAAAACAGATCCCCAGCACCCTGTCCGTTCCTGACAGACCGGTTTTCTCGACCAGCTGACCTATCACGTAGTTCACGATAGCGCCGACGATTAGCGTCGCGATAAACAGCACCGCGATGGCGATTCCATTTCGGACCAGTTCATCTTCAAAGCCCGTGAACCAGACAGACAGGTAAGTGTAGTAATGACTGGCAACAAAGAAAGCACAACCCCATGTCACCAGCGATAACGCTTCACGAACAAAGCCACGGATCAGGCTAACCAGACAGGAAAAACCTATCACCGCAATGATGGCGTAATCAATCCAGACCATATGTGTCCCACGATTAAACGCCCTGTCATCCAGTTCGGGGCGAATTCTAACAGAAAAAGAAAACGTTTGCGTAGGGATTTCCTTCCCGCGCGTAAATAAAAAAGGCGCTGAAAAAATGTTCAACGCCGCTGGGTTATTGCGCCTCTTTGGACGAATTCCCGCCTCTCATCCCGGCCCTCAAGACCGTATGGAGCAATCCCCTCACCCGGTGGGACGAGGGGTATGCGCGCACATCAGTTCGCGCTATAACTCATCACCACACCGCTCAGCCCGGAAATCTGCTTCAGCTCGCCGAGCGAGCCTTTCAGCTTATCTTTCGACGCATCCGGCCCCACCAGAATGCGGGTAATTTTACCCTGCACCGGGGTGGAAGGTGAAGTGTAAACCCGATATCCGGCACCGCGGAGTTTACCGACCACTTCATTGACTTTATCGGCATTTTTTAGCGCACCAAGCTGCACCACATACGCTTTACCGGTTGGCGCAGGCTTCTCTTCCTGAACCGGTTTTTCCGGTGGCGCTTCCGTCGCGGCGGCGATCTGCTCGCTGGCTTTATCGCGCTGCGGTTTCGGCTGCGGTTTTTCTGCCGGTTTCACGGCAGGCTTTGGTTGTGCAACGGGTTCTGGAACCGGGTCCAGCTCACCGGCGTTACTCGCCACCAGACGAGAAGGATCGAGCGACGGCGCCGCCGCATCACCGGCGCGCACCTCTTCCGCCGCCCCTTCAGGAGGCTGAGCAGGCAGCGCCTGCGTGGCCGCAGGCAGCATGTCTGGCTCGTCGCGATCGCCGGGTTTTGGCACCAGCGGGATCGCCGCAAACTCATCCTGATAATGTTTTTTCTGCCCGTCGAGCAGTCCCGGGAGGAGAATCACTCCCAGCGCAACCAGCACAATGGTTCCTGTTAAACGGTTCTGAAACTTACTTGCCACCGGTTCTCCCCGCCTCCATTACTTCCATGACATGTGCCACCGTGTGGAATGATCCACACACCAGCACGGTATCTTCAGGTTTAGCATCCGCCATCGCGGCGCGCCATGCCAGCGCCACGTTTTCATAAGCTTCGCCCTTCGCGAGATGTTCCATCAGCTGCTCAGCCGACGCGCCTCGAGGCCCTTCCAGGGGAGCACAATACCAGCAATCGACCACAGTCTCCATGCAGGCCAGCGTGCCCGCAATATCTTTATCATGAAGCATACCGATAACCGCAAGTACGCGCCCGGTTTTTGGCAGGGATTTGAGGCGCTCAGCAAGATAGGCCGCTGCATGGGGGTTATGCGCCACATCCAGAATCAAACGCGGTGATTCGCTGACAATCTGAAAACGCCCCGGCAAAAGCGCGTTCTGAATGCCGTCTCGTATCGCCTGTTCGCTCACCGCCAGACCACTGGCGCGGATAGCCGCCAGTGCGGTCGCCGCGTTCGGTTGCGGCACCTGCGGCAGCGGCAGATTGTCCAGCTCGCCCTGCGCGTCGCGAAAACGCCAGCTGTCGCCCGTCACGTCATATTGCCAGTCAACGCCACGACGCATCAGCTGTGCGCCCTTCTCCTTCGCCACGTCGGCGATTGTGTGCGGCATATCCGGTTCACCGACTACGGCAGGTTTGTTGGCGCGGAAAACACCCGCTTTTTCGCGGCCAATGCTCTCGCGGTCCGGCCCCAGCCAGTCCGTATGGTCGAGCGCGATACTGGTCACCACCGCGACATCGGCATCAACCATGTTAGTCGCATCTAAGCGTCCACCTAAACCGACTTCGAGGATCACCACATCCAGCTGCGCCTGCTTAAACAGCCACAGGGCGGACAGCGTGCCGTACTCAAAATAGGAGAGCGAAATCTCGCCGCGCGCCGCTTCGATTTGCGCAAAAGAGGCTGTGTGGGCGGATTCCGGTAGTTCGCTATTCTGCACACGCACGCGTTCGGTGTAGCGGACCAGATGCGGTGAACTGTAAACACCCACCTTGTAACCGGCGGCCATCAGCATGGACTCCAGCGTGCGGCAGGTAGTGCCTTTGCCGTTCGTTCCCGCTACGGTGAACACGAAGGGCGCGGGCTTGAGGACATCAAGACGCGCCCCCACCTCGCTCACGCGATCGAGGCCCATATCGATGGTTTTACTGTGCAGATTTTCCAGATAAGAAAGCCACGTGACCAGGGGTGACGTGGCTTGGGGAAGAGTATTTTTTTCCATGATACGCACTTTCATTTATGTATACACTTCGGCCTTTAAGCGGTCTCTGCGTTGGCGACGCCCTGATACTGCTCTGCTGGCTTGTGTATCAAATAAGTGAAAAGGGCAGCGCCGTCTGGCCCTGCCCTTTTTGAGTTATCAGGCTTCGGGTTCCTGATCCGGCACAACCACGCCTTCACGCGGCTCGTCCGGGCTTGGCGACGGCAGATTCATCAGCTTCGCCAGGATGCTCGCCAGTTTCAGGCGCATTTCCGGACGGCGAACGATCATGTCGATAGCGCCTTTTTCAATAAGGAACTCACTGCGCTGGAAGCCCGGCGGCAGTTTTTCACGAACGGTCTGTTCGATAACGCGTGGGCCGGCAAAGCCGATCAGCGCTTTCGGTTCAGCGATGTTCAGATCGCCCAGCATCGCAAAGCTCGCAGAGACGCCACCCATGGTTGGGTCGGTCAGCACGGAGATATACGGCAGACCGCGCTCCTGCATTTTGCCCAGAGCCGCAGAGGTTTTCGCCATCTGCATCAGGGACATCAGCGCTTCCTGCATACGTGCACCACCGGAGGCGGAGAAGCAGATCAGCGGGCAGTTGTCTTCCAGCGCCTGTTCAACGGCACGGATGAAACGCGCGCCGACGACAGAACCCATTGAGCCGCCCATAAAGGAGAACTCAAAGGCCACAGCGACAACCGGCATCTCGTGCAGAGTGCCTTTCATCACCACCAGCGCGTCTTTCTCGCCGGTCTCTTTCTGAGCAGAAGCCAGTCGATCTTTGTATTTTTTGGAGTCACGGAACTTCAGCACATCTTTTGGCTCAAGTTCGCTACCCAGTTCCACAAGCGAACCTTCGTCCAGCACGCTATGCAGGCGATTACGCGCCGACATACGCATGTGGTGGTCACACTTCGGGCAAACCTCAAGATTGCGTTCCAGCTCAGCGCGGTACAGGACCTGGCCGCAGCTGTCACACTTGGTCCACACCCCTTCAGGAATACTCGCCTTACGGGTTGGGGCTATGTTGCTTTTAATTCGTTCAATCCAGCTCATTGATAACCTTTCTGCCTGAACCTGGTCGTATGCCAGTTTTGCTGTAAGCGGCGCATAATGCCATTTTTGCCGCAAACAGACCATGAATGTTGCACATTAAAACATAACAGCCCGAAACTTTGGATAAAAAAGTGGTCGAACCGCAAATGCGTCTTTATTTCGCTTGCTTAGCCGCCGCGCGTTTGTGACGAATAATTTCGATCACACCCGGCAAGACTGAGAGCACAATAATGGCAACAATCAGTAACTTAAGATTTTCCTGCACAATAGGCAGATCGCCAAACAGGTAGCCCGCGTAGGTAAACAGCAGCACCCACAGCAGCGCGCCAATCACGTTATACGCCGCGAAATGACGATAGGACATATGCCCCATACCTGCCACAAACGGTGCAAAGGTGCGGACGATCGGCACAAAACGCGCCAGAATGATGGTTTTGCCACCATGACGTTCGTAGAACGCGTGCGTTTTATCTAAATAGCTGCGACGGAAAATCTTCGAGTTCGGATTACTGAAAAGCCGTTCACCGAATACCCGCCCAATAGTGTAGTTCACCGCATCGCCGACGATAGCCGCAATAATCATCAGCACCACCATCAGGTGAACGTTGAGATCGTTGGTCGGCAGCGCAGAGAGCGCGCCCGCGACAAACAGCAGCGAATCGCCCGGCAAAAACGGCGTGACGACCAGGCCGGTTTCACAGAACAAAATCAGAAACAGAATGGCATACACCCAGACGCCGTACTGCGCGACCAGCTCCGCCAGATGAACATCGATATGCAGGATGAAATCAATGAGAAATCGTATTAAGTCCATATTGTCTAAGCCTTAATTGCAACTGCGTTAGTCCGCTAAAAACAGCGGGCCCATTGGCGGTTTTGGAAGGTCAAACCGATCCGGATAATCCACCGAGACCAGATACAGCCCTTCCGCTTTCGCCGTTGCTGCCGCAAGCGTTCTGTCCTTCGCTGCCAGCAGTTCTGCAATCCAGCTCTCCGGCTGGTGTCCGGCGCCTACTTCCATCAGGCTGCCAACGATATTCCGCACCATATGATGTACAAAGGCATTTGCTTTGATGTCCACCACCACATACGCGCCATAACGACTGACGTTAATGTGCATCACGTTTCGCCACGGGGTGCGCGACTGGCACTGAACCGCACGAAACGAGGTAAAGTCATTTTCGCCGAGCAACTGCTGCGCGGCACGGTGCATACGCTCTGCATCCAGCGGCTCATAAAAATGGGTCACGCCCTGGCTTAACACCGCCGGACGCAGACGCTGGTTGTAGATGATGTAACGGTAGCGACGCGCCGTGGCACTAAAGCGCGCGTGAAAATCATCGGGCACATCTTTGACCCAACGCACCGCGATGTCACCAGGCAAATTCGCATTTACGCCGAGCGTCCAGGCCGCGTCTTTACGCACCGCAGTGGTTTCGAAATGCACCACCTGACCCGTGCCGTGAACGCCCGCATCGGTACGACCGGCACACAGCACGTTGATCGGTTCGTTCGCCACCTGAGAGAGCGCTTTTTCCAGCTTTTCCTGAACACTGCGCACTTCATTCTGACGCTGCCAGCCATAATATTTACTGCCGTCGTATTCTATTCCGAGGGCAATTCTATGGACTGACTTTTGCTCCACTTCAGACATCCTTACAGATACTCCTGCACCAGCTTCTCAGCGATTTTAACCGCCATCAGCGCGCCGCCGAAACGGACGTTGTCCGCCACAGACCAGAACTGCACCTGTTCAGGCATCCCGTAATCGTTACGCACGCAACCGATGGAGAGACGCGCGTTACCCGTCGCATCGCCCACCTGGGTTGGGAACTCTGTCTCTTCGCTGAGGGAGATATCTTCGCCGCGCTCAAACGCATAGCGTGCCTCTTCCGCCGCCAGCGGGCGCAGAGCCTCAAAGCTCACCATCTGCGCGTGGCCGTAGAAGACCGGGGAACGCACACAGCTGGCAGAGATCATCAGGCCGTCGTCCTGCAAAATTTTGCGCGTTTCGTCGACAATACGACGCTCTTCGCGCACGCTGCCTTCACGATCGGCAAGCATTGGCATCAGGTTGAAAGCCAACTGGCGACCGAAGAAGTCGTCATCATCCACCGGGATACCGTTCAGCAGTTTCGCGCTCTGCCCTGCCAGCGCGTCGACCGCTTTTTTGCCCTGCGCGGAAACAGAAAGCAGACTGGTTACGCTAATGCGCGACAGACCACCGTCATCGATCAGCGGTTTCAGTGCCGTCAGCAGCTGGCTGGTCAGGCTGTCAGGGACAGCAATAATGTTGCGGTTGCGGTAGTCGGCCAGCACGAACGGGTTCACGTCCGGCACCACCAGCGGCACGTCAGGCTCGAGGGCAAACAGACCGCTCAGGTCGATCACAAGACAACCGGCGTTCGCCGCTTCTTCAGCGTAAGTCGCCGAGGCTTCAACGCCTGCCGCAAAGAACGCCAGTTGCACCTGCGTCCAGTCAAATTCTGCTACGTCCTGCGCGCGAACGGTTTTACCTTCGTAGCGCAGAGAGGTGCCCGCGCTTTCGGCGCGCGCAAGAGCATAGATTTCTCCCACCGGGAACTGACGCTCCGCAAGTGTTTCGAGCAGGGCTTCGCCCACAGCGCCAGTGGCACCCAGTACGGCAATATTCCAGCCTTCAGACATGGTGGTTTACTCCAGAAATGAAACAGCGTCCCTGCCAGATTATCCGGCAGAGAGCATGAGGAAAACATTAACGCGCCGGGTTATGCGTGGCAGTAAAACCCAGTTTATTCAGCAACGCCGCCGCATCGGCGTCGTCACAGATGACATACAGGGAGGACCACTCACGGCGCTCAAGATAATTCTTGCGAAGCCGGTCGAATTCACCCGGAATGCCGGCCACTTTTCGCAGCAGCGCGTCATCGCGGCGCACATCATACACTAAATGCACCAGCCTTTTTAGCGAAGACTCATCAAGCGGACCGTGCAGCGTAATGCGGCCAAATTCCGGCGCAGGTAGCAGTGTATCCAGCGCCACCTGCTGCGCCTGGCCGATAAAAGCGCTATAGGCTTCAAATACCTGCGTCGTACCGCGCGCTTTGCCTTCAAGCGTATAGCCCGCGATGTGTGCGGTAGCGACATCCACGCGATTCAGCAGCGCCACGTTGAGATCCGGCTCCGGCTCCCAGACATCCAGCACCACGTTCAGCTCCTGCCCCTCTTCCAGACATTGCAGCAGCGCGGTGTTATCCACCACCGGGCCACGGCAGGCATTTATCAGAATAGTGCCAGGCTTCAGGCGGCGAATTAACGCCTCATCGGCCAGATGCAGGGATTTGTACGGTCCGTCTTTAAACAGCGGCGTATGGAAGGTGATCACATCCGCCTGCTCGACCAGTTCATCCAGCGCGTGGAAGTCGCCTTCATCACCGCGATCGGCGCGTGGGGGATCGCACAGCAAGGTGCGGATACCGAGGGCTTCCAGACGTTTTTGCAACCGCCCGCCGACGTTACCGACGCCAACAATACCCACCGTGCGATCTTTCAGCGCAAAGCCGTCACGCTCGCCCAGCATCAACAGTGAAGAGAAAACGTATTCCACCACGGCGATAGCGTTACAGCCCGGCGCGGCCGAGAATCCGATACCGGCCTGTGCCAGCCAGGCATCGTCCACGTGATCGGTTCCCGCCGTCGCTGTCCCTACAAATTTGACGTTTTTACCCGACAGCAGCGCCTCATTCACTTTGGTGACCGAGCGCACCATCAGGGCGTCCGCATCGGTGAGTTCTTCAAGGGGAATGGGACGACCGGGAACGGCCTTAACGTCGCCCAGGCGGCTAAACAGCTCACGGGCGTAAGGCATATTTTCATCAACGAGGATTTTCACGACAGAGTACCTGTTTGAGAGGAAGTTAACCGGCCAAGTGTGCCATAATCTCGCCGCCAGGCATACCCGAACGCTTTGCCTGGTTTACGGTGAGTAATGACTTTAAGGATTTTGACGATGCAGCCCATTTCAGGTACGCCGCCGCGCCCTCCCGGTGAAGGCCCAGTAACACCTTCCGCCATCGGCGAACAGCCGTTATCGACGCAGCAGCGCACGGTGCTGGAGCGACTGATCACCCGCCTGGTTGCGCTTACGTCGCAACAGAACGCGGAGGTGTGGGCGGGAGTGAAACATGATTTGGGGCTGAAAAACGACACGCCGCTGTTATCGCGCCACTTCCCTGCCGCCGAGCAAAACCTGAATCTGCGCCTGAATACCGCGCAGCAGAATCACACCACCCGCCAGATGGTGTCACAGCTCACCGAACTGTTAGGCCAGGGGAATAATCGTCAGGCGGTGAGTGATTTTATCCGCCAGCAGTTTGGTCAGACGGCCCTGAGCCAGCTCACACCGGACCAGCTGAAAACGGTGCTCACGCTGTTACAGAGCAATCAGCTCTCTATTCCGCAGCCGCAGCAACGCCCGGCGACGGAGCGCCCTCTGCAGCCTGCTGAGCACAATACTCTCAAGCAGATGGTCACCCGGCTGGCTGCTGCCACGGGCGAGTCAAACAAGCTTATCTGGCAATCCATGCTGGAACTTTCCGGCGTAAAAGCCGGTGAGCTGATCCCGGCGAAACAGTTTACCCATCTGGTGACCTGGCTTCAGGCGCGTCAGACGTTGAGTACCCAAAGCGCGCCCACGCTGCATACCCTGCAGGCGGCGCTTAAACAGCCGCTGGAACCACGAGAATTTGAAGCGGTGCGTGACTACGCGCAGCAGAACTGGCAGGTAACGCCGCAGACGGTGCTGACCCCGGCCCAGATTCAGGATTTACTGAACCAGATCTTTATCCGCCGCGCCGAACGTGACGGCGGTGTGCCCGAAGCGCGCAATATTCAGCCGATCTACAGCCCGCTGTTCGCCCCGGTGGTGGACACTATAAAATCGATGTCTGCCCGCCCCGGCCTGATGTTTATCGCGCTGATGGTAGCGCTGGCATTGTTCTGGCTGGTTGCCTGAGGCGAAGTATCCGCCACCCGACCTGCTAAATTATGGATTTTGCAGGTCGGGTAAGCGAAACGCTAGCCGACAATGCCGCTTACTGCTTCCGGAATGCGATAACCGTTACCACTATCCCCACCACTGCCGAGACGGCCCCTGCCAGAAACACCGACGGATAGCCGAACGACGTCGCCAGTACCCCTGCCAGCGGGCCGGTGATACCGTACGAGATATCCTGGAATGCCGCATAGCCGCCAAGTGCAGTTCCACGAACCTGCGGTGCCACGCGTTTCACCACCTCCACGCCCAGCGCCGGGAAGATCAGCGAGCAGCCGCAGCCGGTTAACGCCGCGCCCAGCAACGCAATCCACGCCACCGGTGCTTGCCACAACAGCAGCAGGCCAAGAGTCTCAATCATTAGCGAAACCACCGCCACTTTTACGCCGCCAAAACGGTCCGGCATCCAGCCGAACAGCACGCGCATCAGCACGAAGGCCCCACCGAATGCGGTTAAGGTGAAACCGGCCATTGCCCAGCCCCGGCTCATGAAGTAGAGCGAGACAAAGGTGCCAATCACGGCAAATCCAACGCCCTGCAGCGCCAGACCGAGGCCCGGCTTCCAGATTTGACCGACCACGCTCCACAGTGATGGGCGATCGCCTTTGTGAGCTGGCACTTTACGCACCGTGCCGTTAAAGGCCCACGCCACCAGCGGCAGCACCATGGTCGTCCCTGCCAGCGCGGCGAAACCGAAATGGCTGTGGATCAGCAGCCCCAGCGGTGCGCCTGCGGCCAGTGCGCCGTAGATCGCCATCCCGTTCCAGGACATCACTTTCCCGGAACGCGTCGGCCCGACCAGCCCCATTCCCCAAGTGAGCGTCCCGGTCAGCAGCTGGCTTTCGCCAAAACCGAGAATTAAGCGCCCGACAATCAGCAGTGCGAATTTATAGATGGCATCCACCGGCAGCAGCGCGGCCAGCAGCCATGCCCCACCCGCCAGCCCGCAGGCGAACATGCCCTGTAACGCGGAACGCTTTGCGCCATGCTGATCGGCCAGGCGTCCGGCATAGCCACGGGTTAACACGGTCGCCAGAAATTGAATCCCTACGGCGACGCCCACCAGGGTATTGCCGTAGCCCAGCTCCTGGTGCACAAACAAGGGGATTACCGGCAGCGGCAGGCCGACGGTCATATAGGTAAGAAATACCGCGAAGGCGATGCGAAACAGCGAGACATTCGCTGAAGAGGTTTTTTCTGTTTGGGTTACTGCGGTCATGCATTACTCCGAAAATGAAGAGTAAGGCGGGGAAATGCCACGCCCCCTCTACCTGAGGATCAGGATTAAGGTGCGTTGGTTGACGTTAAACGCTTACGCATTATCAAAGTGATAATGTTGAAGCCGAAGTTTGCCTTTTCAGTCAATCAATTGTCAACGCATAAAAAAGGAGCCATCAGGCTCCTTTTTTTCATCAGCGGAAAACTTACGCTTTCAGCTTACGCATTACCAGCGTGGCGTTGGTGCCGCCGAAGCCGAAGCTGTTGGACATCACCGTCGTCAGCGCCTGCTCAGTCGGCTTGGTCACGATGTTCAGGCCAGCAGCCTGCTCGTCCAGCTCTTCAACGTTAATGCTTGGGGCGATAAAGCCGTGTTCCAGCATCAGCAGAGAGTAGATAGCTTCCTGCACGCCAGCGGCGCCCAGAGAGTGACCGGTCATCGCTTTCGTCGCGGAGATCGCCGGGCTGTTGTCGCCGAAGACTTCACGGATAGCACCCAGCTCTTTCACGTCGCCGACCGGAGTCGAGGTACCGTGGGAGTTCAGGTAGTCGATTGGGGTATCAACGCCGTTCATCGCCAGCTTCATGCAGCGCACTGCGCCTTCGCCTGATGGAGCAACCATGTCTGCGCCATCGGAAGTCGCACCGTAGCCCACAACTTCAGCGTAGATGTGCGCGCCACGTGCCAGCGCGTGTTCCAGCTCTTCAACCACAACCATACCGCCGCCGCCTGCGATGATGAAACCGTCACGGTTGGCATCATAGGTACGGGACGCTTTTTCTGGCGTTTCGTTGTATTTGGTGGACAGTGCGCCCATCGCGTCGAATTCACACGCCATTTCCCAGCACAGCTCTTCGCCGCCGCCAGCAAATACGATGTCTTGTTTACCCAACTGGATCTGCTCAACCGCGCTGCCGATACAGTGTGCGGAGGTCGCACATGCGGAGCTGATGGAGTAGTTCACACCGTGGATTTTGAAGGGGGTCGCGAGGCACGCGGACACCGCTGACGCCATCGCTTTGGTCACAACGTAAGGACCGACCGCTTTCAGGCCGCGCGGGCTACGCATTGCGTCTGCGCCGAACACCTGAGATTTAGAAGAACCACCGGAACCTGCGATCAGGCCCACGCGTGGGTTGTTCTGATAAACGTCTTCTTTCAATCCAGCATCTTCTACAGCCTGCTGCATTGAGAGGTAAGCGTAGATAGAGGCATCGTTCATGAAACGGACCACTTTGCGGTCAATCAGACCGGTGGTGTCCAGTTTGACGTTACCCCACACGTGGCTACGCATACCAGAATCTTTGAATTCTTGAGAGAAAGTGATCCCCGAGCGTCCTTCACGCAGAGATTCCAGGACTTCCTGCTGGTTGTTACCGATGCTGGAAACGATGCCCAGGCCAGTAATCACTGCACGTTTCATTCAATACCTCTGTAAGTCATACTATATTAAGTTTCGAGTCGCACAATAGCGTACACTTGTACGCTGAACAAGTCCGATCAGCCAATTTCTGTGGAAATTTGCACCATCGAACACACATCGCTAAGATCCTGCCACTGCCTGTCAGACGAGTAACTTACGTGAAACAAAACGCCATACAACCCGCCAACCTTGAGTTCAACGCTGAGGGTACACCTGTTTCCCGAGATTTCGACGATGTCTACTTCTCTAATGATAACGGACTGGAAGAAACCCGTTATGTTTTCCTCGACGGAAACCAGCTCAACGAGCGTTTCCCTGTCCATCCGCGCAGCCAGTTTGTGGTGGCGGAGAGCGGTTTTGGCACCGGATTAAACTTCCTCACCCTCTGGCAGGCGTTTGTTCAGTTCCGTGCGGCGCACCCTGACGCTACGCTACAAAGATTACATTTCATCAGTTTCGAGAAATTCCCCCTCACCGCCCGCGACCTGACCCTGGCCCATCAGCACTGGCCGGAACTTCGCATCTGGGCCGAGCAGCTGCAAGCCCAGTGGCCACAGCCGATCGGCGGCTGTCATCGTTTAGTGTTAGACGGTGGTCAAGTCACGCTGGATTTGTGGCTCGGGGATATCAACGACCTGACGGACAAACTTGACGATTCTCTGAATCAGAAAGTCGACGCCTGGTTTTTGGATGGCTTTGCTCCCGCGAAAAACCCGGACATGTGGAGCCCGCATCTGTTCGCGGCGATGGCGCGTCTGGCGCGTCCTGGCGCTACGCTCGCCACCTTCACCTCCGCCGGGTTCGTGCGCCGTGGTTTGCAGGGCGCCGGTTTCACCATGCACAAAACCAAAGGATTTGGCCGCAAGCGAGAGATGCTGACAGGGGTGATGGAGCAGGATAATCCCCTGCCTGAGCGCTCTCCCTGGTTTGCCCGAAGCGGTGCGAAAAAACGTGAAACGGCGATTATTGGCGGTGGTATCGCCAGCGCACTGCTGTCACTCGCCCTGCTCCAGCGCGGCTGGCAGGTGACGTTGTACTGCGCTGATACCGCCCCCGCCACGGGTGCCTCCGGCAATCGCCAGGGAGCGCTGTATCCTCTGCTGACCGCCCACGATCCGGCACTTAGCCAGTTTTTCCCGGCCGCCTTTACCTTTGCCCGGCGTCTTTACGACAGCCTGCCTGTCACCTTTGACCATGCGTGGTGCGGCGTCACACAGCTCGGCTGGGACGAAAAAAGCCAGCGTAAGATCGACCAGATGCTGAGTCTGGAATTACCGGCGCACATCGCGGAAGCCGTGGACGCCGGGCAGGTGCAGGCGTTAAGTGGCCTGGAGACGGGCTGCGGTGGCATTCACTATCCGCAAGGCGGCTGGCTCTGCCCGGCGCAGCTCACGGCAGCGGTCATTGCGCTGGCCCAGTCGCAAGGGCTGACCGTGCATTATGAACATCAGCTTGAATCGCTGGATCGCATCGACGGCGACTGGCAGCTGCATTTTGCCCATGGTGCACAGGCCCGACACGCCGGAGTGGTGCTGACCAACGGCCATCGCATCAGCGATTTCCCGCAAACAGAAAATCTGCCGATCTATCCGGTTGGCGGCCAGGTGAGCCATATTCCCACGACAGCTCAGCTCGGCAAGCTCCGTCAGGTCTTGTGCTACGACGGCTATCTGACGCCGCAAAACCCGACCAACGGTCATCACTGCATCGGAGCCAGCTATCATCGCGGCGAAGCGGACATTTGCTATAGCGAAGCGGATCAGCAGCAAAACCGCCAGCGCTTGATCGACTGCTTCCCGGAGGCTGAATGGGCGAAAGAGGTGGACGTAAGCGGCAGCGACGCGCGCTGCGGCGTGCGATGTGCCACCCGCGATCACCTGCCGATGATCGGCAATGTGCCGGACTACGACGCGACGCTTGCGGCCTATCAGGATCTGGCAGAGTCCAAAGAGAATGCCGTGCGTTCTCCCGTCTATCCAAACTTGTTTATGCTCGGTGCGCTCGGGTCGCGGGGATTGTGTACCGCGCCGCTAGCCGCTGAAATTCTGGCGTCGCAGATGAGCGATGAGCCGATCCCGATGGACGGTGTTACGCTTGCAGGATTGAACCCAAATCGGCTGTGGGTGCGCAAATTACTCAAGGGTAAAAAGGTAGGATAAGGTTTGGAGGCCCGGTAAGCGCAGCGCTACCGGGCAAAAAGCTACTACTTCAGATTAGCCTGCTGGAACAGATTGTCCCACATCCCCAGCACCAGTGACTGGTCGCGTGGAGAAAGCTCGCCCGCCTGAATAGCTTTTTCAAGACCACGGCTCACTTCAGCGTGGACCGCTTCAGGTGAGTGATCGTCGCCCGCTTCCAGCTCGGCAACAGCAAGCGTCAGGTGACCACGCAGATAACCGCTGGCAAACAGTTCATCGTCACTGGCGTGTTCCACCATGTCATCAATTAACGCCAGGATGCGTGATTCAAATTCTGCGATCATCTTTTTTCCTCAGTTGAGATCTTCCGGCCACGGGAAGCATTCCGCCGTTATTGCCGGCGTGTGGTAATAATTCTGTAGTGCCTTGATAAAACGCGCCGGTCGCTCCGGGATGCCTTTCTCAAGATATTCCATCACCTGCGCGTGAACGCGGCGCTGGAAGGTAATACGATCCGGCTCGCAATCGCCTTCGAGATTGTCGCAGCTGACGTTGAACGGAAAACCTGCCGCCACGCAAAATAGCCAGTCGAAGGCCTGCGGTTTGACTTCCACATCTTCAAACTGCCCTTGCGTCGTGGCATCTCGTCCGTCCGGGCAGTACCAGTAACCGAAATCGACCAGCTCGCGGCGCGCCTTCCCGGCAATACACCAGTGGGAAATCTCGTGCAGACCGCTGGCATAAAACCCGTGGGCAAACACGATCCGGTTGTACGGCACATCTGCATCAGCAGGAAGATAGATCGGTTC
The DNA here is from genome assembly GCF_050435885.1 of Lelliottia sp. 489. Classification (NCBI taxonomy): domain Bacteria; kingdom Pseudomonadati; phylum Pseudomonadota; class Gammaproteobacteria; order Enterobacterales; family Enterobacteriaceae; genus Lelliottia; species Lelliottia sp. 489. The sequence goes on from NZ_JBNDLC010000001.1 coordinate 1,473,533, forward strand.
GTCGTCGCCTTTAATCAGACGGGTATTAAAATCATCCGCAAAACAGCCGTCGAAAATCTCAATCAGCTGCTCATATTTATGCGTACTGTTCATTAGTTCATCCCCAACCAGTGGAGGATCTCCTGTCCGTGGCTGTCATAAAGAAGTTTGGCACTCATCAGCGCCGACACAATCACGATCATCGGACGAATCAGTTTTTGCCCTTTGCTCAATACCAGACGCGAGCCGACGCGCGCGCCTAAAAACTGCCCGACCATCATCACGAAGCCGGTCGCCCAAATCACTTTCCCGCCAATGATAAACAGCAGCAGACCGCCCAGGTTTGAGGTGGCGTTGAGCACTTTTGCGTGGGCGGTGGATTTGGCGAGGTTAAAACCGGCCAGCGTCACAAACGCCAGGGCATAAAAAGAACCGGCACCCGGCCCGAAGAAGCCATCGTAAAAACCGACGCAGCCGCCTGCAATCAGGGCAAACGGCAGACCGTGCAGACGGCGCTGACGATCCTCTTCCCCTAATTTTGGCATCAGCAAAAAGTAGAGACCAATGCAGATCACGAGGATCGGCAAAATCTGGCGCAAAATATCTGATTGCACGTGCTGCACCAGCAGCGCGCCGCTGGTGGAGCCGATAAAGGTCATCAGAATATTGAGCTTTTGGTCGGTAAGACTGACCACTTTACGGCGAATAAAGTAGATGGAGGCAGAGAGCGAGCCGCCGCAGGCCTGCAGCTTATTGGTCGCCAGCGCCTGGGCAGGGCTCATGCCCGCCGCCAGCAGCGCTGGCACAGTCAGCAGGCCGCCTCCCCCCGCCAGCGCATCGATAAATCCCGCCAGCATCGCAACAAAAAACAGCACCGCCAGCAGCAGCGGTGACACCATAAACAGATCGACGAAATTATCCATTAAAGTACATGCTCATCCAGTAGCGCCTGGCAGGAAGGCGGCAACGGAGGCGGTGTCTTCTTCTCAGGCTTGGTGGTTCCAGGTTTTGCTGGCTCAAACCAGCTCTGGAGTTCTGCCCCGCAGCCATCTCCCGGCGGCGGTAACGGCTGATCTTCACATTCGAGGCTGTTGGCCGGGCAGCGCAGACGCACGTGCATATGCGCGCGATGCTGGAACCACGGGCGCACTTTACGCAGCCAGTCACGATCCGTTCCGGCGTCCAGACAGAGCTGTTGCTTGATCGCCGGATTGACGAAGATGCGCGTCACATCGTTATCTTTTGCCGCCAGCTTAATCATGCTGGAGACGTCTGATGACCACAGAGACGGCACCACGCTTTTGCCGTCACGGGCGACGAGATCCAGCGCCTGGGGTTTAAGCAGCTGAGCCGAACTCCAGCGGATTATCGGCAGTTGCAGGAAAATATCCACATCCAGACCCGACTGATGGCTGGCGTGTCCGCCATTGAAGCGACCGCCCGCTGGCATCCCCATATCACCGATCAGCATCGTCCCCAGCCCCAGGTTATGCACCTGATTGCCCAGACGCTGGATAAACAGCACCAGATCCGGATGACCAAAGTAGCGACGCTGGTCGGTGCGCATCACCTGATAGGTGTCGGATTGCAGCGGCAGATCCTGCGCGCCAACGATGCAGCCGTTAGCAAACGCGCCGATCGACTGGGCGCTGCCCGCGATCGGTTGGGTGATTTTTTGCCACGGCGTGGCTGCCAGACTGGCTCCGCTGACAAGCAGAGCCAACAGAGCAATAGCGGTTTTTTTCATGTTTACCAGCGTGGAATGGTGGTCGTCACGTCCGCATTCTGCGCGCGCTGGCGCAGGAAATGATCCATTAGCACAATCGCCAGCATCGCTTCCGCGATCGGCACCGCACGGATACCGACACAAGGATCGTGACGCCCTTTGGTGATCATCTCAACTTCTTCGCCGAAGCGGTTAATGGTGCGCCCCGGTACGGTAATGCTGGAGGTCGGTTTCAGTGCGATGTTGGCCACAATCTGCTGACCACTGCTGATGCCGCCCAGAATGCCGCCCGCATGATTGCTCTGGAAACCGTCTTTCGTGATTTCATCGCGGTTCTGGCTGCCGCGCAGCGCCACCACGTCAAAACCATCGCCAATTTCCACGCCTTTCACCGCATTGATGCTCATCATCGCGTGGGCGATATCTGCATCCAGACGATCGAAGACCGGCTCGCCCAGGCCGGGCGGAACGCCGTCAGCCACGACGGTCACTTTCGCGCCGATGGAGTCGCCCTCTTTTTTCAGGCCGCGCATCAGTTCGTCCAGTGCGTCAATTTTGTCGGCATCCGCGCAGAAGAACGGGTTCTGTTCAACCAGATCCCAGTCTTTGATCGCCAGCGGAATGTCGCCCATCTGGGTCAGGCAGCCGCGAATCACGATGCCAAATTTTTGCGCCAGATATTTTTTAGCGATAGCGCCCGCCGCCACGCGCATGGCTGTTTCACGCGCCGATGAGCGTCCGCCGCCGCGATAGTCGCGAAAACCGTATTTTTGTTCGTAGGTGTAATCGGCATGACCGGGGCGGAAAACATCTTTGATGGCGCCGTAGTCCTGCGAGCGCTGATCGGTATTTTCAATCAACAGACCAATGCTGGTGCCGGTAGTGCGGCCTTCAAAGACACCGGAGAGAATTTTGACCTGGTCCGGCTCGCGACGCTGCGTGGTGTAGCGCGAGGTACCCGGACGGCGGCGATCGAGATCGTGCTGTAAATCCGCTTCGGTCAGTTCGATACCAGGGGGCACGCCGTCGACGATGCAACCCAGCGCCAGACCGTGTGATTCGCCGAAAGTCGTTACACGGAATAATTGTCCAATACTGTTTCCTGCCATCACGGCTCCGTTGTCGTTGTTCTGTGTTTGAGCAATGTGAAACGGGCCGAAGCCCGTTGGATTAATCTTTGTAAATGCTGAAGTGTTCGCGCGCGGCGATGAGCTGCGCTTTGGTCAGCATGAAGACGCCTTCACCACCGTTGTCGAATTCAAGCCAGGTGAATGGCACGTCCGGGTACTGCTCCATCAGATGTACCATGCTGTTACCGACTTCACAAATCAGAATGCCGTCGTCAGTCAGATAATCCGGCGCGCAAGCCAGGATACGGCGCGTCAATTTCAGGCCGTCAGAACCGGAGGCCAGACCGAGTTCCGGCTCGTGGCGATATTCGTTCGGCAGATCGGACATGTCTTCTGCATCCACGTAAGGCGGATTGGTGACAATCAGATCGTATTGCAGTTTTGGCAGGTCGCGGAACAGGTCGGAGCGGATCGGCGTCACGTGGTGAATCAAACCGTGCTCTTCGATGTTGTGTTCGGTAACGGCCAGCGCGTCGGCGGAGATATCAACAGCATCCACTTCCGCTTCCGGGAAGGCATACGCGCAGGCAATCGCGATACAGCCGCTGCCCGTACACATATCCAGAATGTGCTGCGGTTGGTGGTCGATCAGGCCCGCAAAGTGGTTGTTGATCAGTTCGCCAATCGGTGAGCGCGGCACCAGCACACGTTCATCAACGTAAAATTCGTGACCGCAGAACCAGGCTTTATTGGTGAGATAGGCGACCGGGATACGCTCGTTGACGCGGCGAATCACGCGCTCAACGATACGGTGTTTTTCGCTGGAGGTCAGACGCGCGGTGCGCATATCTTCAGGGATATCCAGCGGCAGATACAGGGATGGCAGCACCAGCTGAACCGCCTCATCCCACGGGTTGTCCGTTCCGTGGCCGTACCAGATGTTGGCGGCGCTAAAACGACTGACGGACCAACGCAACATGTCCTGAATGGTATGCAGTTCGTTTACTGCTTCATCGACAAATATTTTATCCATTATTCTCTCCAGGGCATGCTTGCATAATTTTCGGCGGCTAGTTTGCCATGAAGACGGCGATAAATCAGCATCGGGACGGCGTGGGAGAGGTGAAAAAATGCGTTTTGCTTGCGCCTCCCTCAGGTAAACTAAGGGAAATAAGAGATGAGACGGACTAATGAAAAAGAAAATGCCGCTTAGCGAGGAGGATCAGACGCTCTTTCGCCAGCTCATGAGCGGGACGCGCAAAATCCCCCAGGACACCATTGTCCACCGCCCGATCCGCAAAAAAGTGACTGAAGTGCCGGTCAAACGTCTGCTGCAGGAACAGGCGGATAACAGCCACTATTTTTCAGACGAATTTCAGCCGCTGCTGAACACGCAGGGGGCAGTGAAATATGTGCGGGAAGATGTCAGCCATTTTGAGCTGAAAAAGTTACGTCGCGGAGATTATTCGCCGGAGCTGTTTCTCGATCTGCATGGCCTGACGCAAATGCAGGCGAAACAGGAGCTGGGCGCGCTCATTGCCGCGTGTCGTCGCGAGCACGTATTCTGCACCTGTGTGATGCACGGCCATGGAAAGCATATTCTCAAACAGCAAACGCCGTTGTGGCTGGCTCAGCATCCACATGTGATGGCTTTTCATCAGGCGCCAAAAGAGTACGGCGGAGATGCCGCGCTGCTGGTGTTGATTGAAGTAGAAGAGTGGCAGCCACCGGAGCTGCCCTGACAGGCAGGCGGGTGGCACAGGCTACCCGCCAGATCATTCGTCACGTCAGATAGCTTTTGCCATCTTCAGGTTGCAAGGACTCATTTGCCAGTTGAATACCCCTTTGCCCGCATCGTCGAGGGTGACGTTGGCAATTGCGGAGGTGGTGAACATCGGAGGCGTTTCGCCAGGGCACAGTTCAGACACCAGGTAGCCGACCAGCGGCAGATGGGAAATCACCAGTGCGGAAGAGACACCTTCATTGCACAGCGCCTGAAGATACGCGCTGACGAGAACCACATCCCCGCAGGGAGTAAGCTCAGGGAGAACATCGACGCTCTTCGGCAGGTTCATACACTCCCCTACCACATCCAGCGTCTGTTCGGCCCGCAGGAACGGACTCACCAGCACACGATCGATATCCACTTTTTGGCCTTTGAGCCAGGTCGCCATTTGACGGGATTCGTCACAACCACAGGTCGTCAAAGGACGAACAGAGTCACTGGCAGCATCGAGTGCCGCGTCGCCGTGACGCATGATAAAAACTTGCATATTGCACCGCTTTTGTTAACCAGGATCACCGGCGTTAACTACCCGCGAAAAGATCAAAAAGGTAGAAAACCCGATGGCCGGGCATTGTGCCTGATCCATCTGATGAATGAAACGCTGTTTTTTACCTTAATGGCGTAAGTATAGTCAATATCTGTTTACAAAATAGCCAAAACAGGTTCATTCACCGTCAGATATACTCTTGTTTGACCTTAAGTTACGGGGTCAGTTTCCTCTGCTGGCCAAAAGTGCAGGTTATTTTCTGCCATGCGCATTAATTGTTCACACGGCGTAAACCGTGGACCATAAAGCGAAGCCAGACGCTGCAATATTGCCACCACTTCACCCGCGCCAAGACTATCCATATAGCGGAACGGGCCACCCAGGAAAGGTGGAAAACCGATACCAAACACGGCACCAATATCGCCGTCTCGCGCACTTTTAACGACCTGCTCGTCAAAACAACGAGCCGCTTCGTTGAGCATCATCATGACGCAGCGCTCAGCGCATTGCTGTGCTGACAACTTCCCCTGGCCGCTGGCGTGAATAAGCCCATAGACCGAGGGGTCGACCTGTTTCTTGCTTTTACGCCCTTTAACTGCGTAAAGATAGAAGCCCCGTCCATTTTTTCTGCCTTTGCGATCGTCATTCAAGATCGTAGAAACAATGTTTGCAGGCGGGCTAAACCGTTCTCCATAAGCAGCTTCCAGCACAGGTATAATTTTAGTGCCTGTATCAATTCCAACCTCATCCAAAAGTTGGATTGGGCCAACTGGAAAACCAAACTTGACCAGCGCATTGTCAATGTGTTCGATTTTCTCGCCTTCCGTCAGCAGGCGCATCGCCTCATTAATATAGGGCGCGAGAATGCGGTTAACGTAAAAACCGGCCTTGTCGGCCACCACAATCGGTGTTTTGCCCTGCCGTTTGGCGAGCTTCACCACCGTGGCCACCGTTTGAGCGTTCGTCGAAGCGTGAGGTATGACTTCCACCAGCGGCATTTTTTCTACCGGGCTAAAGAAGTGCAAACCGATTACCTGCTCCGGTCGTGCGGCACGTGCGGCGATATCGCCAATCGGCAGCGACGACGTATTCGAGGCAAAAATGGTGTGCGGCGCGCAGTGCTGTTCCACGTCGGCGACCATCTGCTGTTTCAGCGCCAGGTCTTCAAATACAGCTTCAATCACCAGGTCACGATGGTGAAAACCGCTGTAGTCGGTGGTGCCTGAAATCAGCGCCAGCTCTCTGTCGCGTTCACTGGCTTTGATATGGCGGCGTTTAACCTTTTGATCAAGGAGCTGCCAGCTGTATTGCAATGCGTGATTAATGCCCTTTGCGTTAATGTCTTTGATTCGTACAGGCAATTTACCTTTGCTGGCCGTGACGAACGCAATGCCACCGCCCATCAATCCCCCGCCCAAAACGCCAACAGAGGCCAGCGGCGCCGGTGACGCCTCGCTACCGGGATCTTTTTTCACGTCGGTACTGGCAAAGAAGATGCTGCGCAGTGCCTGCGACTGGGGCGTCATCGCCAGTTCGCCAAAGGCTTTGGCCTCAGCCGCATAACCGCTGCTGCTCCCTTGCGCCAGGCCGGTTTCAATCACCTCGAGAATGCGTTTGGTCGCCGGGTAGTTGCCTTTGGTTTTCTGTTCCGTTTTCTTGCCGACCACATTAAACAGCAGCGCGCGCCCAAGCGGGCCGGCGAGAATACGCTCGCGAACCGGCAAATGACGGCTCGTTTGCCGCCCTTTTAATGCCAGCTCAACGGCCGCGTCCAGCAGAATGGAATGGGGAACCACTTCGTCCACCAGCCCGGCTTTCAGAGCCTGACGTGGTCGAAGCTGTTTACCGGTGAGTATCATTTCCAGCGCGGTACTCACGCCAATCAGACGCGGTAAACGCTGGGTGCCACCGGACCCCGGCAGTAGACCGAGCTGCACTTCCGGCAGACCGAGCACGGTTTTCGCATCATCCGTACAAATACGGCTGTGACACGCCAGCGCCAGCTCCAGGCCGCCGCCCAGGCAGGCACCGTGGATCGCTGCGATCACCGGGATCGGCAACGCGTGGATCTCGGCCATGATCTGCTGTCCCTGTCGGGCCAGCTCTTCCGCTTCCTGCGCGCTGCTGGCGCGGGCGATCATGTTGATATCTGCACCAGCGATGAAGTTATCGGGTTTAGCTGAGATAAAAATCAGCCCGCGAATGTCTTTGTTTTCGCGGATTTGCCTGAGGATCGCGCGCACCTGAACGCCGAATTCGGCCTTCAGGGTATTCATCTTTTCGCCCGGCACATCGATGGTGACGACGGCAATATTGTCCAGCCGGACCTTCAGGTCAAAAGCGGAAGGGGTTTCCATTATTCAGCCTCCAGAACCATCGCCGCGCCCAGACCACCCGCCGCACAGGCGGTGACCAGACCAAAACCTCCGCCGCGACGGCGAAGCTCATGCAGCGTTTGCGTAATCATGCGTGCGCCGGTGGCGGCAAACGGATGACCGTATGCGATAGATCCGCCCAGCACGTTAAATTTGCTCTCGTCCACTTCGCCCGTGGCATGCGCGCGGCCCAGCACATCGCGGGCAAAGCGTTCGCTGGCCAGCAGCTGGAGGTTGGCAAGCGTCTGCGCGGCAAAAGCCTCGTGCATATCTATTAAGGTTAAATCAGACAGCGTTAATCCGGCGCGCTCAAGCGCCAGCGGCGTGGACCAGGCCGGTCCCAGCAGCATATCCTGCCAGACGTCGATAGCGGTAAAGGCGTAGCTGCGCAGGTAGCCCAGCGGCACCAGCCCCAGCTCTTTTGCCCGCGACTCGGTCATCAGGATCACTGCCGCCGCACCATCGGTTAAAGGCGTGCTGTTCGCCGCCGTGACGGTGCCGTGCTTGCGGTCAAACGCAGGACGTAGTTTTGCATAATCAGCCAGCGTCGAACTGCCACGGATATTGTTATCTTCACTGAGCGGTTCGCGATACGGCGGGATATAGGCCGTCATCACTTCATCCGCCAGTTTTCCCTCGGACCACGCCAGCGCGGCACGCTGATGCGAGCGATGCGCCAGGGCATCTTGCTGTTCGCGGGTGATGCCGTAGGTTTTCGCCATTTGCTCTGCGGTATCGCCCATTCGCAGGCCAGTAGAATATTCCGCGACCGCTGGCGGCACCGGCGCCAGATCGCGCAGACGCAGGCGGGAGAATAGTTTGAGACGCTGCCCCATGCTGCGGGCTTTGTTGACGTCCACCAGCACACGGGCCAGCTTTTTACTGACGCCAATCGGCAGAACGGAAGAGGAGTCGGCCCCGCCTGCAATACCGGCGCGAATGGTGCCGGTCATCAGGCTTTCCGCTACGTTAGCGACGGCCTGGAAACTGGTCGCACAGGCGCGACTGACGCTGTAGGCATCGGTATGGACGTTCATTCCCGTGCCGAGCACGATTTCGCGAGCGATATTGGGTGCTTCCGGCATCTGGACGACCTGGCCAAAAACCAGTTGTTCGATGACCTCTGGGGGTATTTCGCTGCGAGCCAGCATCTCCCCCACTACCATTTTCCCCAGATCGACAGCCGGTATTCCGTGAAATGCCGTCGCCTGACGTGCAAACGGAGTACGTAATCCGCTGACAATGGCAATGCGGTCACCCTGGCGGGTGACGAGCGGTAGTGCCTGACTCATAAAAGTCCCCTGTAAATGACATAAGCGCAAAGTGGTCTGACCTGATAACAGTTTTAACCATTTTTTTACATAGAGCCAATCGGGGAAGCGAAAAAGTGCGAGCTAAGACACAGAGAAGAAAAGAAAATGCCCCTGGGTGACAGGGGCATTTGAGGTATTTTTTGCGGGTCGCGTCTGTGCCTTACCCGGACTACGAAACTGCAGGTCGGGTAAGTAAAAAAATCACCCGGCAACTTTACGGAGAAATTAACGCAGACCGAGCTGGAAAATCAGGGTTTCAGCTTCACACGCAAAGATGAAATCGATATCAAGCTTCACGCCACCGTCCACTTCCGTGAGGGTGGATTTGATTTCACAGGGATCGGATTCCACGTCGCGCGCGCGTTTGGTGAGCGCGGCTAAGGTTTCTTCTGCATCCGAACGTTTGCTAAATACGCGGCTGTAAGACGCGGTGCAATCGGTGTTATCCATAATGGTACCGACATCCATACAGCAGCAAACCGGGGTTTCATCAGCACTGCATTTACTCATAGCTCAAGTTCCTCTGCATTCGCGCACGGCGCGAGATAAACACGTTGCTGGTATTTTACGCCCTGGCCGTGGGTCTCTCCAGCCGTTAATGGCGCAAACGGGGATAAGTGACCGTTATCACACTAAAAAATGATCTAACGCAAAAATCACCCTTTCTGCTGAGTGCCGGTGGTCGCATTTTTGCCACAGAGATCTCGTTTCAAAAAACATCTTTGAAAAACTTCAGAAACATACTTGCAACATCCCATCTGGTCCGACCTATACTCTCGCCACTGGTCTGATTTCTAAGTGTTACCGCAGACCCTACACTTCGCGCTCCTGTTACTCTATGTAACATATATTGCATAAAAATAACTCAATGAGGTTATGGTCATGAGCCAGAAAACCCTGTTCAAAAAGACTGCGCTGGCAGTCGCAGTGGCAATCGTATCAACCTCCGCCTGGTCAGCGGGCTTCCAGCTTAACGAATTTTCTTCCTCTGGCCTTGGCCGTGCATATTCTGGGGAAGGTGCGATTGCCGATGACGCAGGCAACGTGAGCCGTAACCCGGCGCTGATCACTATGTTTGATCGCCCGACCTTCTCAATGGGTGCCGTTTATATTGATCCTGATGTGAACGTTACCGGGAAATCCAATTTAACCGGACAGAGTGCTAACCAGGACAACATCGCGCCCGTGGCGTGGGTACCTAACATGCACTTTGTTATGCCAATCAACGATCAATTTGGCTGGGGCGCATCCGTCACATCCAACTATGGTCTGGCAACAGAGTTTAACGACAGCTACGCGGCCGGCATTTATGGCGGTAAGACTGACCTGCAAACCATCAACCTCAATCTGAGCGGCGCGTATCGTCTGGACAGCAACTGGAGCTTCGGTGTGGGCTTTGATGCGGTTTACGCGAAAGCCAAAATCGAGCGCTATGCGGGTTCACTCGGTCCACTGCTGGCAGGCCAGCTGCAAGGTAGGGTGCCTCCATCCATGCTGGACGGTATTAACTCCCCGGACGACCAGATTGCATATCTTAAGGGCGACGAGTGGGGCTTCGGCTGGAATGCCGGTATCCTTTATGAGCTGGATAAAAACAACCGTTGGGGTCTGACCTACCGTTCTGAAGTGAAAATCGACTTCGACGGCGACTATAAAAGCTCCATTGACCCGAACCTGAGCAACATCTTCGCCAGCATGGGCCTGACCGGTCTGCCAGCGGGCACCGGCGGCAGAACCCAGAGTGGCGCGCTGACGCTGAACCTGCCAGAAATGTGGGAAGTGTCTGGTTATAACCGCGTGGCACCGCAGTGGGCTGTCCACTACAGCCTGACCTACACCAGCTGGAGTCAGTTCCAGGAGCTGAAAGCCACTGGCAACGACGGTCAGACGCTGTTCTATAAAGATGAAAGCTTCAAAGATGCTTATCGTATCGCGCTGGGTACGACCTACTACTACGATAAGAACTGGACCTTCCGTACCGGTATCGCGTTCGATGACAGCCCGGTTCCTGCGGACAAACGCTCCATTTCTATCCCGGATCAGGACCGTCTGTGGCTGAGCGCCGGTATGACTTATGCGTTTAACGACGATGCGTCTATCGATGTGGGTGTTTCTTATATGCACGGTCAGAACGTCAGCTTCACCGAGGGTGAAGGCCCTGCTGCGTACACCTTTAAATCTGAAGGTAAAGCCTGGCTGTTCGGTACCAACTTCAACTACGCGTTCTAATCGCGTCGGCATTAAAAAAGGTGAGCATTTGCTCACCTTTTTTTATTTATTCTTTATCTATCTCTGAAAGTTCATTCTCGATAGCTTTGGCGTTTGGATTGTCTTCCGGTTTCAGCTTACCGCCGTTGGCAATAAAGTCGTGATTCTGGAAGTAGGCTTCACGCACCATAATGTACGGATCGGAAGACTGACGCAGCAGGCCGTCGGAATCCAGCAACTGAGCGCGCGTCTCAATCCCTTCCACGGTCCATTTACCAATGGACAGCGGCCAGGTCAGCCATGACAGCACCGGATAGAGGGTATCGACCATATCGCCACCTTCGTCACGAACGGTAAAGCTGCCGTAGAATGGCAGATGCATATACGGACCATAGCCCACGCCATAACTGCCCAGCGTGCTACCAAAACGGTGCGGCTGTTCACGCTGCAGCTTCGGATTAGCCATTCCCGCCACATCAATAAAGCCACCCATCCCTAACAAGCTGTTCAGGAAGAAACGAGTGAAGTGTACCATCCCCTGATACGGGTCGCCCTGCAGGAAGAAGTTCACCATCACAGCGGGTTCTTCCAGGTTACTGGTGAAATTGCTCAAACCATTACGAGCAGGTTGCGGAACGTAATCACGCCATGCCACAGCAACCGGGCGGACCAGATACGGGTCCAGCACGTTGTAGTTAAAGCTATACATGGATCGGTTGAATCCTTCTAAAGGATCGGAGCGCCCCGTTTGCTCTCCAGAGCTGGCACAGCCCACGAGCAACGTCGTGCCCAGCGCAAGCGCCGACAGCCGAAATTTCATATATTTCTCCCTGTTAGTATGGCTATCGTTGACTGCCATCCGCGACAGAGCGCCTGGCGCTCTATGAATAGTCGTGCAAGTGATTGTAACAGCACGTTTCGGGATGTCTACGCACACAGTGAAAGGCAATCATCTGCCATCACTCTGATCTCAGCATAGCCTGCTTTATCATTTCTTTTCGTCGGCAATTTTATCTTGTGTCTGAAGGTGATGTATCGCCTTTATTGCCATTGCCGGAAAAATAAGAGCTTCCCCACGGGCATTATCCGGAAAACCGCTACGATTATGGTAATGACAACGAAGCGAGACGCCCCAGATGGATGAACTAAACGCAGAAAAAATTGATAAACATACTGATGAGCTGGAAGTGGAAAGTGAAGAAAAACAGCGGGGTGGCAAAATCGAAGTCGATGAAGACCATCTCCCCTCACGGGCGATGGCTATCCACGAGCATATCCGTCAGGACGGTGAAAAAGAGCTTGAGCGCGATGCGATGGCGCTGTTCTGGTCAGCCATCGCCGCCGGGTTATCGATGGGGGCCTCCCTGCTGGCAAAGGGGATCTTTCACGTGCAGCTGGAGGGGGTTCCGGGTGGATTCCTGCTTGAAAACCTTGGTTACACCTTTGGTTTTGTCATCGTCATTATGGCGCGTCAGCAGCTGTTCACGGAAAACACCGTGACGGCGGTGCTGCCGGTGATGCAAAAACCGACATGGGGAAATTTCGGCCTTCTGATGCGCCTGTGGGGCGTGGTCCTGCTGGGGAATATTATCGGCACTGGCGTGGCAGCCTGGGCGTTCGAATATATGCCGATATTTGATGAACCCACCCGGGATGCATTCATTAAAATCGGTATGGACGTGATGAAAAATACTCCGGCTGAGATGTTCGCCAACGCCATTATCTCAGGCTGGATCATTGCCACTATGGTCTGGATGTTCCCCTCTGCGGGTGCGGCCAAAATCGTGGTAATCATCTTGATGACCTGGCTTATCGCACTAGGCGACACTACCCACATTGTCGTTGGTACGGTGGAGGTGCTGTATCTGGTGTTTAACGGCACCCAGCATTGGAGTGATTTCTTCTGGCCGTTCGCGCTGCCGACACTGGCAGGAAATATCTGCGGCGGGACCTTTATTTTCGCCCTGTTGAGCCATGCGCAAATCCGCAACGACATGTCCAACAAGCGTAAGGCCGAGCTGAAGGAAAAGGAAAAAGCTCGACAAAACAAGGACGAGAAACCAAAAAAAATCGACTAAATGGCGACACTTTAAGCAGTCAGGCGGTATCGAGCTTAACGCCCTGTGTAAATGAGGCTATACTCGTGCCGCTTCGTCCCCTTAGTTAAATGGATATAACGAGCCCCTCCTAAGGGCTAGTTGCAGGTTCGATTCCTGCAGGGGACACTTTCCTGCCCAGATCAATGCACGCTCCACTCATGAAATATCCACCGCCACGGCTTTTCCCCCATGAGATACACTTAACTGAAACGATTCCTGATTCGGCCTTTTTCCAGTAAAAACAAGTCATAGAAAAGCGCGTATAAGGGTGCTAATCTACGCAGCCCGCCTTGTACCGAAAGTGGTCTGGCAGCGCCGTAAAGTTGGGTAAGGCCTGCAACGATAATCCAAAACTACGGTCTAAATCAGCACGTTGTAACGCAATGTTCGCGCTACCTTCTCTGGCTTCACATAGGTTCACTACTTTGTCTCAATGCAAATTCGAAAGTGCATTTTTACACCCACGTTACTGGCTCACATGGTTTGGCCTTGGCCTGCTTTGGGTGCTCGTTCAATTGCCCTACCCCGCTATACAAATTCTTGGCTCAAGTTTAGGCAGCGCTTCCCGTGTTTTTCTGAAGCGTCGGGAGTCTATTGCCCGCAGAAACCTTGAGCTTTGTTTTCCTGATTACAGTGTCGAACAGCGCGAGAAGCTGATCGCTGAAAACTTCAAATCCATCGGAATGGCGCTGCTGGAGACCGGTATGGCCTGGTTCTGGCCGGACGAGCGCGTGCGTAAATGGTTCGACGTTGAAGGCCTGGAAAACCTGAAACAGGTTCAGGCACAAAATCGTGGCGTCATGGTGATCGGCGTGCATTTTATGTCGCTGGAACTGGGTGGCCGCGTGATGGGTCTTTGCCAGCCCATGATGGCGACCTATCGCCCGCACAACAATTTACTGATGGAATGGGTACAGACGCGTGGCCGTATGCGCTCAAACAAAGCGATGATCAGCCGCAACAACCTGCGTGGGCTGGTGAATGCCCTGAAGAAAGGGGAAGCGGTATGGTTTGCGCCCGATCAGGATTATGGGCGTAAAGGCAGCAGTTTCGCCCCGTTCTTCGCGGTGAAAGATGTCGCCACCACGAACGGGACATTCGTTATCTCGCGTCTTTCTGGTGCGCCGATGCTGACGGTGACCATGGTCAGAAAAGCCGATAAGTCTGGCTATCGTCTGTTTATCTCTCCTGAGCTGCATAATTACCCACAGGATGAGCGCGAAGCCGCGACGTACATTAATAAAGTGATCGAAAGCGAAATCATGCGCGCACCGGAGCAGTATCTGTGGGTGCATCGCCGCTTTAAGACCCGCCCTGTCGGCGAAACCTCGCTCTATATCTAGTCTCTTTATCAGGTTAGTTTCCCTAAGAAACTAACCTTTTCAGTCACCTGTAATCACCCGCCGTTACTTTCCATTCTCACCTTCGCTCAACCTGTTTTATTACGCTGCGAAATTATACTGTCGCCGTTCCACGACACTCGTAAGTTACGGAAATGATACAAAAAAATGCCTCTTGTCACCCCCCATATTTAGGCGTACATTAGCGCCGTCTGGCAATAGGAACGCACAGAATTCTGGGCTGGTGTCATCGACGTAGCGGGATAATTCTTATTTCCGGCCTGGTCTGATTTCAGCTCTCTATACTCAGTTGGACTCTGTTTTTTTATGGCGTATCTATTGATGCGCGGAGCGATGAACGTGAAATATTTCTTTATGGGCATTTCGGTGATTGTTTTAGTGTGGGCCGGAACCTTTGCCCTGATGATCTGAGCGAAGAAAATACAGTTAAAAAAACAGGAGCCATTGGCTCCTGTTTTTTTATGCAAAATCCGCCTAGTCAGATTCAGTCGAACTCTTCTTTTCCACCGGCAATAACCCGTCGGCGCGGAACATGCTTTTAATGCCTCTCACCGCCTGACGAATACGGTCGCTGTTTTCGATAAGAGCGAAGCGAACATGGGTATCGCCATAGTCACCGAAACCAATGCCCGGCGAGACGCAGACTTTTGCATCCTGCAGCATCTTTTTGGCAAACTCCAGCGACCCCATTGCTGCATAGTGCTCGGGGATTTTGGCCCAGACGTACATAGAGGCTTTCGGCACCTCAACCATCCAGCCAGCTTCGTGCAGGCCTTTCACCAGCACATCGCGGCGGCGTTTGTACTGCGCGGCTATGTTATGCACGCACTGCTGATCGCCTTCCAGGGCAGCAATCGCCGCGACCTGCAACGGCGTAAAGGTGCCGTAGTCATGATAGCTTTTGATACGCGCCAGCGCGTTGACCAGCGTTTTATTGCCAACCATAAAGCCGATACGCCAGCCTGCCATGTTGTAGCTTTTTGACAGGGTGAAGAACTCAACGGCCACGTCGCGCGCACCTGGCACCTGCATTATGGAAGGCGCTTTCCAGCCGTCAAAAACGATATCGGCGTACGCCAGATCGTGCACCACCAGCACATCATAGCGCTTCGCCAGCGCGACCACTTTCTCGAAGAACTCCAGCTCGACGCACTGCGCCGTTGGGTTCGACGGGAATCCGAGGATCATCATTTTCGGTTTCGGGTAGCTCTCACGAATTGCGCGTTCCAGTTCGTTGAAAAAGTCGACGCCCTCCACCAGCGGCACGGAGCGAACCTGTGCCCCTGCGATCACCGCACCATAAATATGGATTGGATAGCTCGGGTTGGGCACCAGCACCGTATCACCGTGATCGAGCGTCGCCAGCATCAGGTGCGCCAGCCCCTCTTTCGAACCAATGGTAACGATGGCTTCGCTTTCGGGATCGATATCCACATGATAGCGATCCTGATACCAGCGGGAGATTGCCCGACGCAAACGCGGAATCCCGCGAGAGGTGGAATAGCCGTGTGTATCCGGGCGCTGCGCCACGGTGCACAGTTTTTCAACGATGTGCGGCGGCGTTGGCCCGTCAGGGTTACCCATGCTGAAATCGATAATGTCTTCGCCGCGCCGACGCGCAGCCATTTTCAGTTCAGCAGTGATATTAAAAACATAAGGGGGGAGACGATCGATACGCGTAAAACGGCGTTCAGGACTGAATTCAGCCATAGATTCCTCAGATTCACGTTAGCGCCCGGACCGTCCGAGCGACGCTGCCACGAATGTGGCGTGCTTAGAAAATAGCCTGATTCAAAACCGGCTGTCGAGAGGAGAGTGAAAAAATAATGCGCCCCTTAAAACAGGAAGGGTGTTTCGGCTAAAAGCGGAAGTCGATTCGACAAAACCGTGTAAGTGATACCATTTTTTAACTCAATGATATCAATGGAGTTACAAGCAGCCTGCCGCTGATGGCTAACCCACGACGTATCCAGGCAAAAAAGTGCAATCCCCTTTGAAATGGAGGGCTTTTCCCCATTTGAGAAATCAGAGGGATGTCTGGTCATTGTGCGCAAGGTTTCCTATCATAGATTTTTCCCGTTTTCCCAGGTTCACTCGTGCACGAAATATTCAATATGCTGCTGGCGGTCTTCGATCGTGCGGCATTAATGCTGATTTGTCTCTTCTTTCTGATCCGCATCCGGCTCTTTCGCGAGCTTCTGCACAAATCCGCTCACTCACCGAAAGAGCTGCTGGCCGTCACGGCAATCTTCTCTTTGTTTGCCCTGTTCAGCACCTGGTCCGGCGTTCGGGTGGAAGGTTCGCTGGTCAACGTGCGTATTATCGCCGTCATGTCGGGCGGTATTCTGTTTGGCCCGTGGGTGGGGATTATCACCGGCATTATTGCCGGTACGCACCGCTATCTGATTGATATCGGTGGCGTCACGGCAATCCCCTGCTTTATCACCAGCATTATCGCAGGCGCGTTGTCCGGCTGGATCAACCGTAAAATCCCGAAAAAACAGCACTGGCGAGCAGGGATCGCCGCCGGGATGCTGTGCGAAACCCTCACCATGATCCTCGTGGTGGCCTGGGCGCCCACGGTTGAGCTGGGGCTGGATATCGTCTCCAAAATCGGCATTCCGATGATTCTCGGCAGCGTCTGTATTGGCTTTATCGTCCTGCTGGTGCAGAGCGTTGAGGGGGAAAAAGAGGCCAGCGCCGCACGCCAGGCAAAGCTGGCGCTCGATATTGCCAATAAAACGCTGCCGCTGTTCCGCCATGTCAACGCGGAGTCGCTGCGTCAGGTCTGCGATATTATTCGCCGCGATATCCACGCTGATGCGGTCGCCATCACCAATATCGATCACGTTCTGGCCTATGTCGGCGTGGGTGAAGATAACTACCGCGATAATGACGATACCATCAGCCCGACCACGCGCCAGGCGCTTAATAACGGTAAAATCATCATTAAAAACAATGATGAGGCGCATCGGACGCCTGAAATTCACTCCATGCTGGTCATTCCACTGTGGGAGAAAGGCGTGGTGACCGGCACGCTGAAAATTTACTACTGCCACGCGCACCAGATCACCTCTTCCTTACAGGAGATGGCGATTGGCCTGTCGCAGATTATCTCCACTCAACTGGAGGTGTCGCGCGCTGAGCAACTGCGGGAAATGGCAAATAAGGCAGAGCTGCGCGCGCTGCAAAGTAAGATCAATCCCCATTTTCTGTTTAACGCCCTGAACGCCATCTCTTCGTCGATTCGCATGAATCCGGACACCGCCCGTCAGCTGATTTTTAATTTGTCGCGCTATCTGCGCTACAACATTGAGCTGAAAGACGATGAGCAGATCGACATCAAAAAAGAGCTGTACCAGATTAAAGATTACATCGCGATTGAGCAGGCGCGCTTTGGCGATAAGCTCACGGTTATCTACGATATCGATGAAGAGGTGCACTGCGTGATCCCAAGCCTGCTTATCCAGCCGCTGGTGGAGAACGCCATCGTTCACGGCATCCAGCCGTGTAAAGGCAAAGGCGTGGTAACCATTAGCGTGGAAGAGTGCGGGAATCGCGTGCGGGTGGCGGTGCGCGATACCGGCCACGGCATCGATCCCAACGTGATTGCGCGCGTGGAATCGAACGAAATGCCAGGCAATAAAATTGGTCTGCTGAATGTGCATCACCGCGTAAAATTACTTTACGGCGAAGGGCTGCATATCCGTCGCCTGGAGCCTGGCACGGAAATCGCTTTTTACGTCCCTAATGAACGGCTTCCCGTTCATACCCAGACGCTGTTGTTGCCTTAAACGGAGTGACCGATGAAAGTCATCATTGTGGAAGATGAAATCCTCGCCCAACAAGAATTAAGCTGGCTAATAAAAGAACACAGCCAGATGGAGATCGTGGGCACCTTTGAGGATGGGCTGGACGTGCTGAAGTTTTTGCAGCATAACCGCGTTGACGCCATTTTTCTGGACATCAATATCCCGTCGTTGGACGGCGTGCTGCTGGCGCAAAATATCAATCAGTTCGCCCATAAGCCGTTTATTGTGTTTGTCACCGCGTGGAAAGAACATGCTGTAGAAGCCTTTGAGCTGGAAGCGTTCGACTACATTTTGAAGCCCTATCAGGAGTCGCGCATTGTCAGCATGCTGCAAAAATTGGAGCTGGCCTGGCAGCAGCAAAACAGCCCGGCAGTCAGCCCTGCGCCCGCCGCCACGCGCGAAAATGACACCCTGAATCTCATCAAGGATGAGCGGATTATCGTCACGCCAATGGATGATATTTATTACGCGGAAGCGCACGAAAAAATGACGTTTGTTTATACCCGCCGGGATTCATTTGTCATGCCGATGAACATCACCGAGTTTTGCGCCAAACTCCCCGCCTCGCACTTTTTCCGCTGCCACCGTTCGTTCTGCGTCAATCTCAATAAGATCCGCGAAATCGAACCCTGGTTTAACAATACCTATATTTTACGGCTGAAGGATCTGGATTTTCAGGTGCCGGTGAGTCGCAGCAAGGTGAAAGAGTTCAGGCAGTTAATGCATTTTTAACGCCCTCTCCAGAAAGAAGAGGGCGGCGAGAGGTAATCAGAGATACTGCCCCAGCGTTTGACGCAGATGCGCGCCGGAACCCAGCAGGCCTGGGTTGTCATGCACGATCAGGAAAACGGGGATATCCTGCACGTACGCTTTGAAACGCCCTTTATCTTCAAAACCGCCGCGGAAACCAGACGCTTTAAAGAACTCGAGGAAGCGCGGCACTATTCCACCGGCGATATAGACACCGCCAAAGGTGCCGAGATTCAGCGCCAGGTTGCCGCCAAAGCGCCCCATGATCACGCAGAACAGCGACAGCGCACGACGACAGTCGGTGCAGCTATCGGCCAGCGCGCGCTCGGTGACATCTTTCGGCTGCAGGTTTTCAGGCAGACGCCCGTCGGATTTCACAATCGCACGATAAAGATAAACCAGCCCAGGACCGGAGAGCACACGTTCGGCGGAGACGTGCCCCAGCTCGGCGCGCAGTTCCTGCAAAATGATGCCCTCTTCTTCGCTGTTTGGCGCAAAGTCAACGTGACCGCCCTCGCCCGGCAGGCTCACCCAGCGTTTATCGACGTGAACCAGGTGCGAAACGCCCAGCCCGGTCCCTGCACCGTAAACGGCAATCGGCTTACCTTCGACCGGCTCGGCCCCGCCGAACTGAATCAGATGTTCAGGCTTGAGCATCGGGATCGCCATGGAAACGGCCGTAAAATCGTTAATAATTTCCAGATGGGCGAAACCGAGATTCTTTTTCATCTCGGCAATGGAAAAGGCCCAGGTGTGGTTGGTCATCGCCACCCAGTCACCGGTAATCGGGCAGGCAATGGCGATACAGCCATCCTCGACGCTGACCTGACGCTCATCCAGATAGACGCGAACTACCGCTTCGAGGCTTGGATAATCCAGCCCTGAATAGGCCTTTGCCTGAGAGATTTCACCGGTATTAATATCGCATAGCGCCAGCCGGGCATTGGTGCCGCCCACATCGCCTACTAAAGCATATTTTGTCATTCTTCTACTGCTCCGCTAAAGTCAGAATAAATCTTTGGAACACTGTAAGTTCAAGGCGTGATAACAACAACGGCCTGAAGGCGAGTGGCCCAGGATTATCGATCTTCGTCACAGAATAACTTTACCGTTTCAGCACCTTTTGCACTATTGCCGTCAACCTGATTGTGCAAAGTCATGCTAATTATTTTTGTACAAGGAAATCATCATGCTCCATCCGCGCGCCAGAACCATGCTGCTGTTAGCAATACCTGCGCTGATTATTGGTATTGCGTCGAGTCTGGTGTTAATCGTGGTGATGAAAATCGCCTCGGTGCTGCAGACGTTATTGTGGTCTACGCTTCCGGGGCAGCTGGGTGTTGATGTGAGTTCTCCGGCGTGGATCATCCTGATGTTAACCCTGACCGGGCTTGCCGTCGGTCTGGTGATTCGCTTTAGCCCAGGACATGCCGGTCCCGATCCGGCGCTGGAGCCGCTGATCGGTGCACCGGTCAATCCGATGGCGCTGCCGGGCCTGATTCTTGCGCTGGTGATTGGCCTCGCGGGCGGCGTGAGCCTCGGGCCGGAACATCCCATTATGGCGGTGAATATCGCCCTTGCGGTGTACCTCGGCGCACGCATCCTGCCGCGCGTCGGCGCGCTGGACTGGACCATACTGGCGTCAGCGGGAACCATCGGTGCATTGTTTGGCACCCCCGTTGCCGCCGCGCTGATTTTTTCTCAAACGCTGAGCTCCGATAACGACGTGCCGCTGTGGGATCGCCTTTTCGCCCCACTGATGGCCGCCGCCGCCGGGGCACTGACCACCAGCCTGTTCTTCCAGCCTCACTTTTCGCTGCCTATCCCCCACTACGGACACATGCAGCTGGCCGATATTTTCAGCGGCGCGATTGTTGCCGCCATCGCCATCGCGCTGGGTATGGTCGCCGTCTGGTGCCTGCCACGTCTGCACCTGCTGGTGCACAAGCTGAAACACCCGGTGCTGATTCTGGGCGTGGGCGGTTTTTTGCTCGGCATTCTGGGGGCAATTGGCGGGCCGATTACCCTGTTTAAGGGGCTGGACGAGATGCAGCAGATGGCGTTCAGCCAGGTGTTTAGCGTGTCAGACTATTTCCTGTTTGCCGTAGTGAAGCTGGCTGCGGTGGTCGTGGCCGCCGCGTGCGGCTTTCGCGGTGGGAGGATCTTCCCGGCGGTGTTTATCGCCGTGGCATTGGGCCTGATGCTGCATGAGCACGTCGATGCAGTTCCGGCGGCAATTACCGTTTCCTGCTCGATTCTGGGGTTTGTACTGGTAGTCACGCGCGATGCCTGGCTAAGCCTGTTTATGGCGGTGGTCGTGGTGCCGGATACCAATCTGCTGCCGTTGCTTTGCATTGTGATGTTGCCCGCCTGGCTCTTGCTGGCGGGCAAACCGATGCTGATGGCCTGGCGGCCCAAGAAATAGTCAGGCGTTATTTCGCGCCTCCAGTGCCTGTGTGATGGCGCTCAACAGCGGAGGAATATCTTCTTTAGGTAGCATCACTTCGATCAGCGACAATTTTTCGCTGTGCGCGACCTTCTCAAGGATCTCCGCCAGCTGGACCGTTTCGCTCACCCGCCAGCACTCAGCCTGACCATTCTGGCTCAGGGCTTGCGGGAGCTGCGTCCAGTTCCACAGCGCGATATCGTTATAGCGCTGTTTCGGCCCGTGGATCGCCCGCTCAACGGTGTAGCCTTCGTTGTTGAGCACCAGAATCACCGGATGCTGATTATCGCGCAGCATCGAACCCATCTCCTGAATGGTCAGCTGCGCCGCGCCGTCGCCGGTCAGGACGATCACCCGCCGGTCCGGACACGCCGTTTGCGCGCCGAAAGCAGCCGCCAGCGTATAACCAATCGACCCCCACAGCGGCTGAACGATAAAGTTTACATCTGTAGGCAAGCGCAGCGCTGCCGCACCAAACGCGGAGGTGCCCTGGTCGGCGAGAATAATGTCGCCGGGGCGAATGAAGGTTTGCAGCGTGTGCCAGAAATTATCCTGCGTGAGCGTGCCCTCATGATAGTGATGTTCGAGCGGCGCCTGGCGAGACGGCGCGGCGTGATCTTTGACGTGCTGTTTACACAGCGCGGATAAGATCTCGACCGCTTTGCTCATCGGAATCCCGGTGAACCATCTCTCGCCCACGCGGGCAGCGTGCGGCTGAACTTCGATAGTGCGGGCCGCAGGAAGATTGTGGGTAAATCCGGCTGTCAGCGTATCGGTGAAACGCGTGCCGACGCAGATGACAGTCTCGGCCTCTTCAATCGCCTCTCTCACCCCCTCCGCGCTCGCCGAGCCGCTGTAGGTGCCGTAAAAACCGGGCTGACGTTCGTCAAAGATCCCTTTGCCCATCAGCATGGTGGCGTGGGCCATCGGGGTGTCATTCACCCATTTCTGCAGCGGCGCTTTCAGGCCGTAACGCAGTACCAGGAAATCGGCCAACAATGCGGTTCGTTTGCTACCAGCGATGCGTGCTTCCGCCGCATCGCGGAAGGCTTTAAGACAGGCGCTGTCGGCGTGAGAGGTGCGCTCAATGAGAGCGTTTACAGGCGGTGTGGCCGGTTTTTTTGCCACGTCTGCAGGCAACATCAGGTACCCCGGGCGACGTTCCCGCAGCATGATCGACAACACGCGATCGATTTCATAGCAGGCATTTTGCTCCGTGAGTATGGCCTGCGCCACGGTCACCGGCTCACTCATCCGATAGAAATGGCGGAATTCTCCGTCGCCCAGCGTGTGGTGCAGCAATTCACCTTTTTGCTGGGCGGCACTCCCCGGCGCGCCCACGATATGCAGTACCGGCACATACTCCGCAAAGCTGCCGGCAACGCCATTCATGGCGCTTAACTCCCCCACGCCAAAGGTGGTGAGCAGTGCGGAAAAGCCCTTGCAGCGAGCGTAGCCATCGGCGGCATAGGCGGCGTTTAATTCGTTGGCACAGCCCACCCAGCGGATGTCGGGGCTGTCGATAACATGGTCGAGAAACTGCAAATTGTAGTCGCCTGGCACGCCGAACAGATGTTCAGCGCCGCAGTGTTTTAGTCGTTCCAGCAGGTAATCGGCGACGCAATAGGGGGTTCGCATAACAGGTGTCCTTCTGACGTTGACCTCACTTTGAGTATTAAAGAAGCGTGATGACTGTCCAGGAATGGCAGAAAGAAGGCACTGGAAAGAATGTTTTACGGAAAATGGCGGTGTAATCTGATTTACTGCGCATGAGTGTAAACGTATACACTGATGGATTATTTCCGGTAAGAGGGTCTGAGCATGGTTTTTGATGCGGATAAAATGCGTTATCAGTCAATGCAGTATCGTCGTTGCGGCCAGAGCGGTCTGAAGCTGCCCGCCATTTCACTCGGCTTATGGCATAACTTTGGCGATACCACCTTAATTGACACCAGTCGTCAACTTTTACAGCGGGCCTTTGAGCTTGGCATCACCCACTTCGATCTGGCCAATAACTATGGCCCACCTCCCGGCTCCGCAGAATCAAACTTTGGTCGCATTTTTCGGGAGGATTTTCAGCCTTACCGCGACGAATTAATTCTCTCGACGAAAGCGGGATACACCATGTGGGACGGTCCCTACGGTGACTGGGGCTCGCGTAAGTACCTGATTGCCAGCCTCGATCAGAGCCTGAAACGTATGGGGCTGGAATACGTGGATATCTTCTATCACCACCGTCCGGACCCGGAAACACCGCTACGAGAGACGATGAGAGCCCTCGACCACGTCGTGCGTCAGGGAAAAGCGCTGTATGTCGGCTTGTCGAATTATCCGGCAGAACTGGCGCGACAGGCGATTGAGATCCTGGACGATCTCGGCACGCCGTGCCTGATCCACCAGCCTAAATACTCGATGTTTGAGCGTGCGCCTGAACAAGGGCTGCTGTCCGTACTGCAGGAAAAAGGAGTCGGCTGTATTCCGTTCTCTCCGCTGGCCGGGGGGCAACTGACGGACCGTTATCTGAATGGGATTCCAGCGGATTCACGCGCCGCCAGCGGCAGCCGGTTCCTGAACCCGGATCAGATCACCGAAGAGAAAATCAGCCAGGTTCGCGAGCTGAACGCGCTGGCCGAAAGCCGGGGCCAAAAACTCTCGCAGATGTCGCTCGCCTGGGTGCTACGCCATGACGCAGTTACCACGGTACTGATTGGCGCCAGCAAAACGGCGCAAATCGAAGATGCGGTCGGCACGCTGAAAAATCTCCACTTTACCGCTGACGAGCTGAATGCGATTGACGCGATCCTGAGCCGGTCAAAATAAACCCGTTTTTAGCAAAAAGTGCTCCCCTCCATGAATTAGGAGTTGAGGCGATTAAACGGGGCTTTACGGCCCCGTAATATTGCGTTAACAGGCCGTCTACGGCCCCGATCGTGAAGGAGAAGAGAATGTTCAGGTCACTGATTCTTGCAGCTGTATTAATGGCTTCAGCACCGCTGGTCGCTAATGCGGGCGAAATCACCCTGTTGCCATCAGTAAAATTACAAATTGGCGATCGTGACAATTATGGTAACTACTGGGACGGCGGTGGCTGGCGCGACCGTGATTACTGGCACCGCAACTATGAATGGCGAAAAGACCGCTGGTGGAGGCACGATAATGGCCGTCACCGTGGCTGGGACAATCGCAAAGCCTATGAACGCGGCTACCGCGAAGGCTGGAGCGACCGGGACGATCGTCGTGGCCGACCGGGTCATGGACGCGGCCACGGACACGGTGGTCATCATCACTAAGTACACATCACTCAATACAAAAAGGAGCCAACTGGCTCCTTTTTTCATCTCTGATAATTTATAGCCCCAGCGCGGTCCCAATCAGCAGCCACAGGTTCAGGGCCACCACCAGCACCACGATAACCCAGCCGATACGTTTGACCAGCCGGGTATTCACCAGATCGCCCATTAACGTCTGGTTACTGGTAAAGATTAGCAGCGGTACCAGCGCCAGCGCGATACCGAAGCTCAACAGCACCTGGCTCATCACCAGAATACGCGTTGGGTCCAGCCCCATCAGGATCACAATAAACGACGGCATCATCGTCACGGAGCGGCGTACCCACAGGGGAATATGAAAACGCACAAACCCCTGCATGACCACCTGCCCTGCCAGCGTCCCGACCACCGTTGACGAGAGGCCCGCTGCAACCAGGCTCAGACCAAAAATAGTTGCCGCCGCGTGGCTGAGAAGCGGTTCGAGCGTCAGATAAGCCTGATCGAGATCGGCGATACCGGTGTGGCCACTGAAATGGAAAGCCGCCGCTGCCGTCGCCATCATCGCCAGATTCACAAACCCGGCGATGGTCATCGCAATACCGACATCCCATTTGGTTGCCGAATAACGCTCCCGGCGTGAGCCCTCGTGGGCGTGCTGCGTCAGCGAGGAGTGCAGATAAATCACGTGCGGCATAATGGTCGCACCCAGTACGCCTGCCGCGAGGAAGACCGCTTCTGACGTTGGCAGAGTAGGAATAATCATGCCTTTACCCAGCTGCGCCAGATTTGGCTGGGAGAAGATCAGCTCGACAATATAGGCCGCGGCGACAAACAGCAGCAAGCCGCCAATCACCAGCTCCAGCGGTTTTTGACCACGGCGCTGCAGCATTAAAATCAGGAAAGTGGCGATCCCGGTGAGCACCGCCCCCTGGAGTAGCGACACGCCCAATATCAGTTTAAAGCCGATGGCCGCGCCGATAAATTCTGCCAGATCGGTGGCCATGGCGATAATTTCGGCCTGCACCCAGTAAAACCACACTACCGGACGCGGATAATGATCGCGGATCTGTTCAGCGAGATTTTTCCCCGTCGCGATCCCCAGTTTTGCGGAGAGCACCTGAATGAGCATCGCCATCAGGTTTGCCCAGACCACCACCCACAGCAATTTGTAACCAAAGCTCGCCCCGGCCTGAATGTTGGTCGCAAAATTACCTGGATCGATATAGCCAATGGCAGCGATGAACGCAGGTCCCATTAACGCAAACCTCAGCTTGCGCGCTGCTCTGCCACTGCTACCCTCTACGCGACTGTTTGTCATTTCTGCCTCTGGAAATATAGCCTTTGCTATGTTTCATGCTATCAAAATGAGAATGATTATCAAGATCATTTAGAAGGTTTATAGTGATTTCTCTGATAGCTCTGAACGATAGGTAGGGCGGATGCAATGAAACGATCTCACAGAGCGTGAAATCGCACAGTCATTTGTGAAGCGTAGCACACAAACGTAACTTTTCACTCACTTACATAACATAACGGAAATGTATGGTTGATCACTATTTTTGAGACTCGTCACAGGATGTAACTATAGTGTGGTCTTGATCTCGTTTTCTTTGTGCTTGTTACATAGAATGTGCACGGAAATTAAACCTGCCTCATATTTGGAGCAAATATGGACCGCGTCCTTCATTTTGTCCTGGCACTTGTTGTCGTTACTGCACTTGCATTGCTGGTCAGCACAGACCGCAAAAACATTCGTATTCGTTATGTTGTACAGCTGCTCGTCATTGAAGTTTTACTTGCGTGGTTCTTCCTGAACTCCAACGTAGGCCTGGGCTTCGTGAAAGGCTTCTCCGAAATGTTCGAAAAACTGCTCGGATTTGCTAACGAAGGGACGAACTTTGTCTTCGGCAGCATGAACGATCAAGGCCTGGCGTTCTTCTTCCTGAAAGTGCTTTGCCCAATTGTCTTTATCTCTGCGCTGATCGGTATCCTGCAGCACATCCGCGTTCTGCCGGTTGTGATTCGCGCGATCGGTTTCCTGTTATCCAAAGTCAACGGCATGGGTAAACTGGAATCTTTCAACGCAGTCAGCTCCCTGATTCTGGGTCAGTCCGAGAACTTTATCGCGTATAAAGATATCCTCGGCAAAATGTCACGCAACCGCATGTACACCATGGCGGCTACCGCAATGTCTACTGTATCCATGTCTATCGTGGGCGCATACATGACAATGCTGGAACCAAAATACGTGGTGGCTGCGCTGGTTCTGAACATGTTCAGCACCTTTATCGTGCTGTCACTGATCAACCCGTACCGCGTTGACGCCAGCGAAGAAAATATCCAGATGTCTAACCTGCACGAAGGCCAGAGCTTCTTCGAAATGCTGGGCGAATACATTCTGGCAGGCTTCAAAGTGGCGATTATCGTAGCCGCAATGCTGATCGGCTTCATCGCCCTGATCGCTGCACTGAACGCCCTGTTCGCCGCTGTGCTGGGTATCTCCTTCCAGGGCATTCTGGGCTACATCTTCTACCCTGTTGCATGGGTGATGGGTGTTCCGGCTCACGAAGCGCTGCAGGTGGGCAGTATCATGGCCACCAAACTGGTTTCCAACGAATTCGTTGCCATGATGGATCTGCAGAAAATTGCCAGCACGCTCTCTCCGCGCGCAGAAGGCATTCTGTCTGTGTTCCTGGTTTCCTTCGCTAACTTCTCATCCATCGGCATCATCGCTGGTGCGATTAAAGGTCTGAACGAAGAGCAAGGTAACGTGGTTTCACGCTTCGGCCTGAAACTGGTTTACGGTTCAACGCTGGTGAGCGTACTGTCTGCGTCTATCGCTGCACTGGTACTGTAATCAGCATTAAAAAAGCCGGGGGTTTATGCCCCCGGCTTTTTTACGCCTCCAGTTCGGCAAGCGGCTGCGGTTTCCCAATCAAATACCCCTGCAGATAATCGACCCCGATCTCAAGCAACAGCTGTCGTTGCGCCGGTGTTTCAACAAATTCGGCCACCACATACAGGGACTTGGTCTTCGCCAGATTGCAAATCGACGCCACAATCGTCGCATCCATGCTGTCAGTACAGATATCTTTTACGAAACATCCGTCGATTTTGATGATGTCAGCCTGCAGGCGTTTTAGCCGTTCGTAGTTAGCGTATCCTGTACCAAAATCATCAATCGCAATTTTAAAACCATACTCGCGCATCTGCTGGATATTCTGGATGCTGAATTCTGAATCCGAGAAGGCCTGCTCTTCCGTGACTTCCAGAATGACCGCCTGCGGCGCGATGGCGTAGCGCTCAAACAGGGCAATGATTTCGGCAGCGACGTCTTTTTGATTGAGCGTCATCGGCATCAGATTGACAGAAAAACGCGCACTGTTTGGCAGCGTGGCATGGGTGCTCAGCCAGATCAGCACCTTTTCCACCACGCAGAGGTCAAAACGATGGCTCAGGTTGAACTGGGCAATCAGCGGGATGAAACGATCGGGGGTAATGATTTCGCCGTCGCTCTCCAGTCGGGTGAGAATTTCGTGGTAGCCCTCACCCGCTGCATTCTGGATGGGCTGAGCATACAGACGCACGCCCCCCTCCTCCAGCGCCCGTTTTACCCTGCTCAGCATTAAGACGCGCTCCGTCGTTTGCCCTGAAACTCTCTCAATGCTATTCGTCAGCGCCAGCACTCTGTGCGTGACGCAGGATTGCTCTGAGAGCCAGCTCAGTTGCCCCAGCGTATGGTGAAGGTTTTCGCCATCCTGCCCTTCCAGCTCTCCCCAGGCTGCACCAAACTCGATGTCCAGCCCGGTATTGTTCCAGTAAATCTTGCGGCTGTTCAGCCGATCGACGATGTGCTGGAGACGCTCTCCGGTGTCCGGGCCTGACAGCACCAGAATCAATTCACTGCCCGGCAGCTGGAAGAATTTTTCGTTCGCCTGCAGTAACGGCTGAACTGACGAGGTAATGGCTCGCTTACAGTAAATGCGCATCAACATCCCGTAATGGCGACTAAGAAACCCCAGATTTCCCATACGCAGACAGCAGATTTTGGCATCCGGATAGTGCTGCAAATAGTCTTCCAGGGCGCGCATATTGGCTAAACCTGTGAGCGGATCGGTTAGCGCCCTTTCGTGCCAGCCTTGCTTCAGCCATTCACTGCGATGATAGATTCGCGACATGTACATCAAACAAATTGCGAAAGAGATTAGGACCGACAGGACAAATGCCAGCGCGTAGCCGTTCTGCACGCCATTCAGAAAGTTTTTGTTATAGGTCAGCAGCAAGAAAACGGAAATTGCCCAGCTCAGGGAAACAAGCGCATAGCTCATCCGACTAATCGCGACGGTAAAAAGAATAAATATGAGGGGGACCAGATACCCGGAGATATAGTTTTCTTCAATCGGCGCGCACAAGATCAGCATCACCAGCGACAAACTCATCAGCCAGAGTAATGCAAATACGGGATTATTTTGAATAAGATACGGCTTAATGCTTCGTAACCAGAAGGTACGGGCATAGCGGGGATTAATTATCATTCTTAAGGGGTAATAGAACATCATCGTA
This sequence comes from Lelliottia sp. 489, assembly GCF_050435885.1. Classification (NCBI taxonomy): domain Bacteria; kingdom Pseudomonadati; phylum Pseudomonadota; class Gammaproteobacteria; order Enterobacterales; family Enterobacteriaceae; genus Lelliottia; species Lelliottia sp. 489. Next base: position 1,502,777 of record NZ_JBNDLC010000001.1, read on the forward strand.
AATATCAGGCTGGCACAAAACAGGCTCTGTATATCCACAATGTTATAAATTGGTGTCCCATCGCCAAAGAAGTTTGAAATGGAAAGCGGGAAATCAAAGAAATAACCCGCTAAGTACATCGACACTTTTATGCCGAGAGGAATGGCGAATCCCAGCCAGAAAATGCGTATCCCGATATGCTGGTTAGGTAGCCCGAATCGCCAGCGCCTGCCCAGCAGGACGCGCACCACGGCGCAGGCTGCAAACACCGACGCCGTCTGACAGAAGAGGATAATGACCTGCTGAAGTATCGTTAACTGAAACTGATAAAAATTCGTTAACGCAAAACTGAAAATAATGGGAAGAATAGCGTGACGGCCAAACAAGAAGATCACTGCCAGCATCACGCTCAACGGCAGCCAGGCTAAATAGACGTAATGACCATCCAGAAAGGTTTTCGGGGAAATGTAGCGAGAAAAAGGAACAATCACCAGGCACAAGATTTGCGCTAGCATAAATAATTGTAAATTATTACGTAGGTGACTTTTCATTCTTAGCAAGGCGCTATTTCCCAGGCGAATAATTGGCTGAATGAATGGTAAGTTTATTAATTGAGCGAATCAAGTTTCCGGGTTTAAATGCTCCGATTTATTGATTTCGATAAAGGTCTGAGAGGTAAACATACACGTGTGGCAACAAAAAAGGCAGGAGTTGATAACAAACGCATAAAAAAACCCCCGCCTTTCGGCGAGGGTCTGAATTTTGGTGGAGCTAAGCGGGATCGAACCGCTGACCTCTTGCATGCCATGCAAGCGCTCTCCCAGCTGAGCTATAGCCCCACAGTTCTTTACGTTCCAAATTCTCCTGGATAAAAATTTGGTGGAGCTAAGCGGGATCGAACCGCTGACCTCTTGCATGCCATGCAAGCGCTCTCCCAGCTGAGCTATAGCCCCAACGTAAAGCTGTCGTGTTGACGGGCGGCATAATATGAATTCCACCGCAGAGTGTCAACGGCAAAATCAGTCCTTCCCTTTCAATCGTCGAAAAATCAGGCAAATGAATCACATTGCGAAGCTGCTCGCAGCCAGTAGTTAAACCTGTCACGTTTTCGCATAAAAGGGTGCTATAACATGAAGCACTCATTAACCCTACTAATATTCAGGTAATTGCATGATCAAGGAACGAATGACGCCAGAGGAGTTATCCCGGCTCACTGGTTATAGCCGACAGACCATCAATAAATGGGTACGAAAAGAGGGTTGGAAAACATCACCAAAGCCAGGTGTTCAGGGCGGTAAAGCGCGTCTGGTCCACGTTAATGAAAAGGTGCGCGAGTTTATCCGCAGCGCATCTCGCATTAGTGAAGACTCTCAGCCCGCTGAAAACGTGTCCGACACGAGTTCGCTCACTTCTCTCCTGCTGACCCTGGCCAATGAAATGACACCGGATGAGCAAAAGCAGCTAACCACTTTACTACTGCGGGATGGGATTACCGGATTGCTACAACGTTTAGGGATACGCGACCAGAGTTGATATGAAAAGATTACGGAGCAAGATGACCACGGAAGAGCTGGCTGATAGCCTCGGGGTCGCCAAACAAACAGTAAACCGTTGGATACGTAAACAAGGATGGAAAACGGAAGCGCTGAACGGCGTGAAAGGCGGCCGGGCCAGGCTCATCCATATCGATTCCCGCGTACGTGAACACCTTATCAGTCTCCCTGCGATGCGTAGCCGTCAGGCTATTTATCAGCTCGCTGAAGCGTCCGTTGAGTATGGCGAGGTGAAAACGACCAGCCTGTTACGTCAGGTGACGGCTCCCCTTGAGAACATGACGCCACTCGAACAAGAGAGGCTCGCTGTATTGCTGGCACGTGAAGGTATTCAGGGATTCCTTACCCGGCTCGGTATTGCTGAAGAAGAGGCATAAAAAAACGGCAGGATAACCTGCCGTTTTGCCGCTCGTTTGTTGCAGGGTGATTACTGCTGGCTTTCGCGCTCAGCAATAAAGCCCAGGGCTTTGTTAATACGCGCAACGCTACGGGTTTTGCCAATAGCGTGGACAGTAACATCCAGGCCCGGTGACTGACCCGCGCCGGTCACCGCCACACGCAGTGGCATGCCGACTTTACCCATGCCCACTTCCAGCTCATCGGCCGTTGCCTGAATCGCTTGATGAACGTTTTCTGCGGTCCAATCGGTCAGTGCCGCCAGCTTATCACGCACCACTTCGAGCGGCTGACGCGCAACCGGACGCAGGTGTTTTTTTGCGGCGTCAGCATCAAACTCGTCAAACTCTTCATAGAAATAACGGCAGCTTTCCGCAATCTCTTTCAGGGTTTTGCAGCGCTCACCCAGCAGTTTGACCAGATCCGCCAGTTCCGGACCGGTACGGGTATCAATATTTGCCTGCTCAATGTGCCACTGCAAATAGGTCGCAACGTACTCGGCTGGCATGGTGTTGATGTAGTGGTGGTTCAGCCACAGCAGTTTATCAGTGTTAAACGCACTGGCAGATTTGCTCACGGCATTCAGGGAGAACAGCTTGATCATCTCTTCACGGCTAAAGATCTCCTGATCGCCGCTCGACCAGCCCAGACGCACCAGGTAGTTCAGCAGTGCTTCTGGCAGATAGCCATCATCACGGTACTGCATCACGCTCACGGCACCGTGACGTTTGGACAGTTTTTTACCGTCGTCACCGTTAATCATGGACACGTGCGCATAAACCGGCACAGGCGCATTCAGCGCTTTCAGGATGTTGATCTGACGTGGCGTGTTGTTGATATGGTCTTCACCACGGATAACATGAGTGATTTCCATATCCCAGTCATCCACTACAACGCAGAAGTTGTAGGTCGGTGAGCCGTCGGTACGGCGAATAATCAGATCGTCCAGCTCCTGATTGCTGAACTCAATCGGGCCACGGATCTGATCGTCAAAGATCACAGAGCCTTCCTGCGGGTTAGCAAAACGCACTACGCATGGCTCATCAGCAGCATGATGCTCATGGCTGTGGCGGCAGCGGCCGTCGTAGCGAGGCTTATCGCCGTTCGCCATTTGCTCTTCACGCAGCGCTTCCAGACGCTCTTTGGAGCAGTAACATTTATACGCGGTGCCTGCGACCAGCATTTCATCAATGACGGCGTTATAGCGATCAAAACGTTTCGTCTGGAAATACGGGCCTTCATCCCACTCCAGGTTCAGCCAGTTCATGCCATCCATGATGGCTTCGATAGCTTCCGGTGTGGAACGCTCGAGATCGGTGTCTTCAATACGCAGCACGAACTCACCGCCGTGGTTACGTGCAAAAAGCCAGGAATAAAGAGCAGTACGGGCACCACCGACGTGCAGATAGCCTGTCGGGCTCGGCGCGAAGCGAGTTTTGATTTTCATGAAATGGCCTTACGTTATAAAGATGCCGACGACCGGCAAATGCTGGGAAAAAAACAATGGGCAATATTCTATCACTGTGGGGCGATTCCTCAATGATGTTGCCTGATTGACATGCAGGTTTGCGAAATTTGTTTAGAAATCATGCTGCGCGGGACATTTTGTGATCCGTTTGTTTAATTTTACGACGAACAAACAAAATCTTTAGAAAAGGCGTTGACTCATTTTCAACTCTCCCTATAATGCGACTCCACACAGCGGGGGTGATTAGCTCAGTTGGTAGAGCACCTCCTTTACACGGAGGGGGTCGGCGGTTCGAGCCCGTCATCACCCACCATCTACTTTACGTAGATACCGCAGTGTAGATAAGAATTTAAGATTGGGCGATTAGCTCAGTTGGTAGAGCATCTCCTTTACACGGAGGGGGTCGGCGGTTCGAGCCCGTCATCGCCCACCATTCTTAAATCTTGTTTTAGTAGTACCGAAATGGGTGATTAGCTCAGTTGGTAGAGCACCTCCTTTACACGGAGGGGGTCGGCGGTTCGAGCCCGTCATCACCCACCATTCGGGTCGTTAGCTCAGTTGGTAGAGCAGTTGACTTTTAATCAATTGGTCGCAGGTTCGAATCCTGCACGACCCACCAATGTAGAAAGGCGCCCTAAAGGCGCCTTTTTGCTATCTGCGCTATTTTACACGCATCTCCCCTCCCAGATCTGGCAGGTTCCCTCAAGCTATGGATTTTTATGCCGATATGCTTGTTTTATGGCGAGAGGATTTAAAATGACAACAATCCAGGCATCAACTCCATCAGTGCAGACAGGCAGCACAAGCAGCGGCGGCGGTAGCTCCGGCAGCAGCGATATCGCGTCGCAAATCAGTCGTCTGACGTCGCAAATCACTAAGCTGACTCAGCAGCTGAAGGATGTTGCGAACGGCAGCGGCAGTACCGAAGACAAGAAAAAGCAGCAGGAACTTCTTCAGTCGCAAATCAAAATGCTACAGGCTCAGCTGGCGCAGTTACAGCGTGAGCAGGCCGAAGAAAGCCAGAAAAAACAAGAGCAAAAACAGGCCAGAGCAGAAGGCGTAAACTCACCTTCCGCAGAGCATCAGATCGATATCTACGTCTAATCGTTCGGCGCGTTAAATAACGGATCGCGTATGCGGGCCTCCATTAACCGCTGTGCCTGCATACGTACCACCTCCCAAAGCGCATGAGCCGCACCAGAGAGCGAGCGATTTTTTCGTCGCACCAGCATCAGCTTACGTTCAATACAGGGCGTGAAACGCTTCACGACTAAGCGGCTGCCCTGCGGCAGCGGTAAGGCCAGCGCAGGTAACACGCTGATCCCAATCCCGGCCTCCACCATCGGAAAGAGCGTGGCGGGATGACCAATCTCCTGAACGATCGTCGCATTCACCCGCTGCTGTGCCAGCGCCGCGTCAATCAGCGGACGGCTTCCCGATGCATAATCCTGCAATACCAGATTTGCCCCCTGCAATACCTGCCACGTCACTTGTGTCATTGCGGCCAGCGGGTCATCGTCGCGACACAGCAGTAAAAACGGCTCCGACAGCACCACTTCGCACTCCAGATCCGTCACCGGACCGGGATCGATCACAATCCCAAAATCGACGTCGCCTTGCCTGATACTCTCCAGAACCCATTGCTGCGGCCTGTCGTGAAGTACAAAATCGATATCGGGATAGCGACGGTTACTTTCGGCGATACATTGTGGGATCAGATGCGCAGAAATGGTCTGACTGGCGGCGACGCGCACCGTCCCGGAAAGTTGCTGCCCCACTCTGCCCACATCGCGCAAGGTGGTGTTGAGCTCATCCAGCAGCCGTTCCAGACGCGCAGCCAGCTGTTGCCCCGCCTCGGTGAGCACCACTTCGCGGGTGGTGCGATCAAGCAGGCGCACACCCGTCTGTGATTCCAGCTCTTTCACACTGTGGCTAACCGCCGACTGACTCAGGCCGATCATCTCTCCGGCGCGGCTAAAGCTGCGAGCCTGTGCGACGGTGACAAAAACGCGAAGCTGACGCAAAGAGTAATTCATCTGTTTAATTCATGAATGGATGCAATAAATCGATTTTATTTCTCAAAGGGAACAAAGCACAATAGCAAAATCTGATTTCAGGAGCATTTATGAAACTGTTTCGTGTTCTCGATCCCTTTACCCTCACGCTGATTGCTGTCGTTCTGCTCGCCTCTTTCTTCCCGGCTCGCGGCAGTTTTGTTCCCTTCATTGAAGGCCTGACCACTGCGGCTATCGCCCTGCTGTTTTTTATGCACGGCGCAAAGCTGTCTCGTGAGGCCATTATCGCCGGGGGGAGCCACTGGCGGTTGCACCTGTGGGTGATGTGCAGCACCTTCATCTTGTTCCCGGTGCTGGGCGTGCTTTTCGCCTGGTGGGCGCCGGTTAACGTCGATCCGGCTCTCTATACTGGCTTCCTGTATCTGTGCATTCTGCCCGCGACCGTGCAGTCAGCTATCGCATTTACTTCGCTTGCCGGCGGTAACGTCGCCGCGGCGGTCTGTTCCGCCTCTGCGTCGAGTCTGTTGGGGATTTTTGTGTCACCGCTGTTGGTGGGCCTGCTGATGAATATGCACGGCGCAGAGGGCAATCTCGAGCAGGTCGGGAAAATCTGTCTGCAACTGCTGCTGCCGTTCGTGCTGGGACATCTTTCTCGCCCATGGACGGGGGATTTCGTCGCCAGAAACAAAAAGTGGATTGGCAAAACCGACCAGACCTCCATCCTGTTAGTGGTCTACTCCGCCTTTGGCGAAGCCGTGGTGAACGGCATCTGGCATAAAGTTGGCATCGGCTCGCTTCTGTTCATCGCGCTCGTGAGCATCGTTCTGCTGGCGATTGTGATTGCGGTGAATACTTTTGCCGCCCGCAAGTTTGGCTTCAATAAAGCGGATGAAATTACCATCGTGTTCTGCGGCTCGAAGAAGAGTCTCGCCAATGGTATTCCGATGGCGAATATTCTCTTCCCGACGTCGGTGATTGGGATGATGGTGCTGCCGCTGATGATTTTCCACCAGATCCAGCTGATGGTCTGTGCGGTGATGGCGCGCCGTTACAAGCGCCAGACGGAAAAGCTGGCGCAGGAAGAGACCCGCGCCGCGAAAGCTTAAGGACGTTTGAGGGGCTGAACCAGATGGCTCAGCCCTTCGGTTTTGATGAGCAGCGTAATCGCCATCAGCTCACCCAGTCGCCCGGCCGGAAATTCATCTTTTCGCGCGAACCACAGCAAATACTCTTCCGGCACATCAATCAATCGACGGCCTTTGTATTTCCCGAACGGCATTTCGGTGTTGGCGATGTCGATGAGCTGTTCTTTCTCCACGTTACTCTCCTAACAGGCGCAGCATTTCCGCTTCGTCAATGACGTCAATGCCCAGCTCTTGTGCTTTCGCAAGCTTGGAGCCAGCCGCCTCGCCGGCAATCACCAGATCCGTTTTCTTCGACACGCTGCCCGCCACTTTTGCCCCCAGCGCCACCAGACGCGCTTTGGCGTCGTCACGGGAGAGTTGACTCAAACTGCCGGTGAGTACTACGGTTTTGCCAGCAAAGGGGCTGTCGATTTCGTCGGCGTTAACCACCACCGGGGCAGGCCAGTGAATGCCCTCCTCCAGCAGCTTGCCTATCACCTCACGGTTGCTCTCTTCCGCAAAGAAGTTGAAGACATGCGTCGCAACAACGATACCCACGTCCGGCACTTTTTGCAGATCCTCAATCGAGGCTTTCTCAAGCTGCTCCAGGGTGCCGAAATGGGCTGCCAGCCCGGCGGCTGTCGCTTCACCAACTTCACGGATACCCAGCGCGTAGAGGAAACGTGCAAAGGTCGTCTCTTTGGCTTTTTCCAGCGCATTGACCACGTTTTGCGCCGATTTTGGCCCCATGCGATCCAGCCCGGTCAGCTTGCCCGCCGTCAGGCGGAACAGATCCGCAGGTGTGTGGACGTACTCTTTCTCGACTAGCTGATCGATAATCTTATCGCCCATCCCGTCCACGTCCATCGCTCTGCGCGAGACGAAATGCTTGAGCGCTTCTTTACGCTGCGCCCCACAAATTAACCCGCCGGTACAGCGCGTTACTGCCTCGCCTTCCACGCGTTCGACGTCAGAACCGCATACCGGGCAGTGGGCCGGGAATTCGATGGCGCGCGTGTCGTCAGGTCGCTCAGACTCGACGACGTTTACCACCTGCGGGATCACATCCCCCGCGCGGCGAATCACCACTTTATCGCCAATCCGAAGACCCAGGCGCGCGATCTCGTCGGCGTTATGCAAAGTGGCATTGCTCACCAGCACGCCCGCAACCTGAACCGGCTCCAGACGTGCAACCGGCGTAATCGCACCCGTACGCCCGACCTGGAACTCAACGTCGCGCACGAAGGTCATCTGCTCCTGAGCAGGGAATTTAAACGCCACCGCCCAGCGCGGCGCTCGCGCCACAAAACCTAATTGTTCCTGAAGCGCCAGCGAGTTCACTTTGATGACCACGCCATCGATATCAAACCCCAGCGTCGGGCGGTCCTCTTCGACCTGACGATAAAACGCCAGTACCGCTTCCGGTGAGTTGCAGAGCTGCACACGATTGCTGACTGGCAGGCCCCACTCTTTAAACTGCAGCAGACGGCCCAAATGGGTATCAGGCAGCTCGCCGCCGTCAAGGATACCCACGCCGTAGCAAAAGAATGTCAGCGGTCGCTTCGCCGTGATGCGCGGATCTAGCTGGCGAATTGAGCCAGCAGCCGCATTACGCGGGTTAGCAAAGACTTTGCCGCCGGTGCGGCGCGCTTCATCGTTAATCTTCTCAAAGCCCGCCTGCGGGAGGAACACTTCACCGCGCACTTCGAGACGCGCCGGGATGTTATCGCCGCGCAGCTTTAACGGAATGGCGCGGATAGTACGTACGTTAGTGGTGATGTCCTCACCCGTGGTGCCGTCGCCGCGCGTAGCGGCACGCACCAGAATGCCGTTCTCATAAAGAATGCTCACCGCCAGGCCGTCGAGCTTCAGCTCGCAGCACCAGGTCAAAACGTCGGCGCTTTTCAGGCGGTCCTGAACGCGCTTGTTAAACGCGAGAAAGCTCTCTTCGTCGAAGACGTTATCCAGCGACAGCATCGGCACTTCATGGCGCACCTGGCTGAAAGAGGCCAGCGGAGCGGCGCCGACGCGCTGCGTCGGTGAATCAGGGGTGATGAGATCGGGATGTTCTGTTTCCAGCTCGCGCAGTTCGCGCATCAGGCGGTCATACTCCGCATCCGGAACCTCCGGTGCGTCCATCACGTGATACAGGTATTCATGATGGCGAAGTGTGGTTCTTAGGTGAGTAATTTTTTGTTCGATTGAGTCCATAGCGCACCATCAATGAGAAAAACCCCCGACAGGCGGGGGTTGAGGAGACGTGGAAGAGAACGCAGAGATTACGCGTTAGCTTCCTTTACTTCGCGGATGCGATCCTGATATTCGCGCAGTTTCTGCGGCGTCATCATTCGACGCTGGTCGTCGAGTACCACGCCACCGACTTCATCGGCGATATGCTGGGCGGATTGCAGCATCAGCTTAAAGTTTTGCAGTTCGTCGCCGTAGGACGGCACCTGCATAAAGATTGTGATGCCCGGCGTGGTGAAATCACCGGTCATTTCCGGATCAAAGGTCCCCGGATTAACCATATTCGCCAGACTGAACAGCGCAGGGCCACTTCCGTCCGGACTAAGATGACGATGGAAAATGTTCATGTCACCAAACTTGAAGCCCGCCTGCTGGATGCTGTTGAGCAGCACGTCGCCATTGAGCTGAGTTCCGTGATGCGCGGCCACGTTCATGATGATGACCGTTTCCTTACGCTGCGGTTTTTCGACCACTGGCGCTTCTTCGATCACCGGTTCCGGTTCAACAAATGGCTCCGGTTCCGGCTGCGGCGCAGGTGGAGTATGAACAGTCTGCGGCGGCATTTCTGGCGTCAGCGGCTGAGCAGGACGCGGCGGTTGCACGGGTTGCGAAACGGGCTGAGGCTGCACCGGCTGCTGCACGGGTTGCTGTACAGGCGCTTGCGGTTGCGGCTGACGCACCGGCTCTTCCACAGGCTGTGGCGCGGGCTGGCGCGGCTGAGCTGACGCGTACGGCGGCTGATACTGATGCTGCGGAGGCTGACGAGGTGCTTCATGCTCCCCATGGCCTGCGGCAGGCGCAGCAGTATTGACGCGATGAACGCGCACTTCACCTACGCCTTCGTCGTCGTTATCGTCAATGACGTCATCGCCATCATCGTCGTGACGACTGGACTTCATGCGCTTCAGTGGGCGATCGCGAAACATCGAGGAGCGTTCTTTACGGCTGGTCCAGAAACCATGCACCAGTAAAGCGAGTATGGCGATCGCGCCAACAATGATTAATATCAGACGCAAATCCTGCATCATTATATTCTCTGTTGTTCTAACACCTTGCCACCACGGCAAACATTTACTCACTAAGAGTATTTGCCGATTACGTCAAGTGCAAGTGCGTGCAGAGCATTCAAAGCATAAAGATGAACGAAATCGTGCTTTTTGCTGTTTTTTCGAACATTTCCGAACTGGTTATTGGTCCACAACCCGATAATATAGGCGTGTAATTCCACTGGTTGTGAAAAAAGGAGTACAGCCTGGTTATGGTTTCGACATCAACAACGACTCCGCGCAGCGGTATCGGCTATTTTTCTCAGGGATGGAAGCTGGTCACCCTGCCTGGGATCCGCCGCTTTGTGATTCTGCCTCTACTGATCAACATTTTGCTGATGGGGGGCGCATTCTGGTGGCTGTTTACCCAACTCGAAAGCTGGGTTCCCTCTATCATGAGCCACGTGCCTGACTGGCTACAGTGGCTAAGCTATCTGCTGTGGCCGATAGTGGTCCTCTCCGTGCTGCTGGTTTTTGGCTATTTCTTCTCGACCATCGCCAACTGGATAGCCGCGCCGTTTAACGGGCTGCTGGCGGAGCAGCTCGAAGCACGTCTGACGGGCGCAACGCCGCCAGACACCGGCGTGCTTGGCATCATGAAAGACGTACCGCGTATCATGAAACGTGAATGGCAGAAATTTGCCTGGTATCTGCCGCGCGCCATTGTTCTGCTCATCCTTTACTTTATTCCCGGAATTGGCCAGACCGTGGCGCCTGTGCTGTGGTTCCTGTTTAGCGCGTGGATGCTGGCTATCCAGTATTGCGACTACCCGTTCGATAACCACAAAGTGCCGTTCAAAGAGATGCGCACGGCCCTGCGCACGCAAAAAGTCACCAATATGCAGTTTGGTGCCCTGACTAGTCTCTTCACCATGATCCCTGTCCTGAACCTGTTCATCATGCCCGTCGCGGTCTGCGGCGCCACGGCGATGTGGGTAGATTGCTATCGTGCTAAGCACGCGTTATGGAAGTAATGCAAAACTGTGTAAACAAAGGGTGGCTTATGCCATCCTTATTCCATACTGATAGCCATTATTTCCTTGCAGCATATAGATATGCGATTTCCTTACTTCCCCATACTTATCCAACAGGTATGCTGGGACGGTATCCCAATTTCATACAGTTAAGGACAGGCCATGAGTAAGATTTACGAAGACAACTCGCTGACTATCGGTCATACGCCCCTGGTTCGACTGAACCGTATCGGTAATGGACGCATTCTGGCGAAGGTAGAATCACGTAACCCGAGCTTCAGCGTAAAATGCCGTATCGGTGCAAACATGATTTGGGATGCCGAAAAACGCGGTGTTCTGAAGCCTGGCGTCGAACTGGTTGAACCGACCAGCGGCAACACCGGGATCGCTCTGGCCTACGTCGCCGCTGCCCGCGGTTACAAACTGACCCTGACAATGCCAGAAACCATGAGCATCGAACGCCGTAAGCTGCTGAAAGCGCTGGGCGCGAATCTGGTGCTGACCGAAGGCGCGAAAGGCATGAAAGGTGCCATTCAGAAAGCGGAAGAAATTGTCGCCAGCGATCCGGCGAAATATCTGCTGCTGCAGCAGTTCAGCAACCCGGCAAACCCGGAAATCCACGAGAAAACCACCGGTCCGGAAATCTGGGAAGATACGGACGGTCAGGTTGATGTGTTTATCTCAGGCGTGGGTACCGGCGGTACGCTGACCGGCGTGAGTCGCTATATTAAAGGCACAAAAGGCAAAAAGGATCTGATCACCGTTGCCGTTGAGCCTACGGACTCCCCGGTTATCGCCCAGGCGCTGGCCGGCGAAGAGATCAAACCCGGTCCACATAAAATTCAGGGTATCGGCGCGGGCTTTATCCCGGGTAACCTGGATCTGAAGCTTATCGATAAAGTCGTTGCGATCACCAACGAAGAGGCGATCTCCACGGCGCGTCGCCTGATGGACGAAGAAGGTATTCTGGCCGGTATCTCCTCCGGCGCGGCCGTTGCTGCTGCCCTGAAGCTCCAGGAAGATGAAACCTTTACCAATAAGACTATTGTGGTTATTCTACCGTCCTCGGGTGAGCGTTATTTAAGCACTGCATTGTTTGCCGATCTGTTCACAGAAAAAGAACTGCAACAGTAATGCCAGCATGTTAATAACGCGTAAAAAAGCACCCAAACGGGTGCTTTTTTGTGGCCTGCGTCAAACTTTTACTCCTCCTGGCATTGATTCACCCCGTCGGGTCTGGTATTTAACCTGACAATTATTTTGAAGCGCGAAATTAATCAATGTGGGAAATACAGAAGCTGAATCGATTTTATGATTTGGTTCAAGTCTCGCTTTCACTGCATAATGTTTAATGACGAGCGAAACGTCAGCGCTAACAAGACAGGCTAAAGTTAAGCCTCCAGGCTAGACTTTAGTTCCACAACACTAAACCTATAAGTTGGGGAAATACAATGTTCCAGCAAGAAGTTACCATTACCGCTCCGAACGGTCTGCACACCCGCCCTGCTGCTCAGTTTGTTAAAGAAGCTAAAGGCTTCACTTCTGAGATCACTGTGACCTCCAACGGCAAAAGCGCTAGCGCGAAAAGCCTGTTCAAGCTGCAGACTCTGGGCCTGACTCAGGGTACCGTCGTGACCATCTCCGCAGAAGGCGAAGACGAGCAGAAAGCAGTTGAGCATCTGGTAAAACTGATGGCTGAGCTCGAGTAAGTTACGGGTTCTTTTCAATATCAGTCACAAGTAAGGTAGGGTTATGATTTCAGGCATTTTAGCATCCCCGGGTATCGCTTTCGGCAAAGCACTTCTGCTGAAAGAAGACGAGATCGTCATCGACCGGAAAAAAATTTCTGCCGACAAGGTTGATCAGGAAGTTGAACGTTTTCTGAGCGGTCGTGCCAAGGCATCAGCGCAACTGGAAGCGATCAAAACTAAAGCTGGCGAAACTTTCGGTGAAGAAAAAGAAGCCATCTTCGAAGGGCATATCATGCTGCTCGAAGATGAGGAGCTGGAGCAGGAAATCATAGCCCTGATTAAAGATAAGGGCATGACGGCCGACGCGGCTGCACATGAAATTATCGAAGGTCAGGCGACTGCCCTCGAAGAACTGGATGATGAATACCTGAAAGAACGTGCGGCTGACGTACGTGATATCGGTAAGCGCCTGCTGCGCAACATCCTGGGTCTGGCGATCATCGACCTTAGCGCCATTCAGGACGAAGTTATCTTGGTTGCCGCTGATTTGACGCCGTCTGAAACCGCACAGCTGAACCTGAACAAGGTGCTGGGTTTCATCACCGACGCCGGTGGCCGTACCTCCCACACCTCTATCATGGCGCGTTCTCTGGAACTGCCTGCCATCGTGGGTACCGGTAGCGTCACCTCTCAGGTGAAAAACGACGACTATCTGATTCTGGATGCCGTAAACAATCTGGTTTACGTCAACCCAACCAATGAAGAGATCGAAAAGCTGCGTGCCGTTCAGGAGCAAGTTGCTACTGAGAAAGCGGAACTGGCTAAACTGAAAGATCTGCCAGCCATCACGCTGGACGGACATCAGGTTGAAGTGTGCGCGAACATCGGTACCGTACGTGACGTTGATGGCGCTGAGCGCAACGGCGCGGAAGGTGTTGGTCTGTACCGTACAGAATTCCTGTTCATGGACCGTGACGCACTGCCTACTGAAGAAGAGCAGTTTGCGGCATACAAAGCGGTTGCCGAAGCATGCGGCTCTCAGGCTGTTATCGTGCGTACCATGGACATCGGTGGCGACAAAGAGCTGCCGTACATGAACTTCCCGAAAGAAGAAAACCCATTCCTGGGCTGGCGTGCAGTGCGTATCGCCATGGACCGTAAAGAGATCCTTCGCGATCAGGTTCGTGCGATTCTGCGTGCTTCCGCTTTCGGTAAACTGCGCATCATGTTCCCAATGATCATCTCTGTTGAAGAAGTGCGTGCACTGAAGAAAGAGATCGAAATCTACAAACAGGAACTGCGCGACGAAGGTAAAGCCTTTGACGAAACCATCGAAGTGGGCGTGATGGTGGAAACACCAGCGGCAGCAACGATTGCTCGTCATTTGGCCAAAGAAGTCGACTTCTTTAGTATCGGCACCAATGATTTAACGCAGTACACCCTGGCAGTTGACCGTGGTAATGATATGATTTCACATCTCTACCAGCCAATGTCACCGTCCGTACTCACGCTAATCAAGCAAGTTATTGATGCTTCTCATGCTGAAGGTAAATGGACTGGCATGTGTGGTGAGCTTGCAGGCGACGAACGTGCTACACTTCTGTTGCTGGGTATGGGTCTGGACGAATTCTCTATGAGCGCCATTTCCATCCCGCGCATTAAGAAGATTATCCGTAACACGAACTTCGAAGATGCGAAGGTGTTAGCAGAGCAGGCTCTTGCTCAACCGACAACGGACGAGTTAATGACGCTGGTTAACAAGTTCATTGAAGAAAAAACAATCTGCTAATCCACGAGATGCGGCCCAAATTACTGCTTAGGAGAAGATCATGGGTTTGTTCGATAAACTGAAATCTCTGGTTTCTGATGATAAGAAAGACACCGGAACTATTGAGATTATTGCTCCGTTGTCTGGCGAAATCGTCAATATCGAAGACGTGCCGGATGTAGTTTTTGCCGAAAAAATCGTTGGTGATGGTATTGCTATCAAACCAACTGGTAACAAAATGGTTGCGCCAGTTGACGGCACCATCGGTAAAATTTTTGAAACCAACCATGCGTTCTCTATCGAATCTGATAGCGGTATCGAACTGTTCGTACACTTCGGTATCGACACCGTTGAGCTGAAAGGCGAAGGCTTCAAGCGTATCGCTGAAGAAGGCCAGCGTGTGAAAGTAGGCGATCCGGTCATCGAATTCGACCTGGCGCTGCTGGAAGAGAAAGCCAAGTCTACCCTGACTCCGGTTGTTATCTCCAACATGGACGAAATCAAAGAACTGATCAAACTGTCTGGCAGCGTTACCGTGGGTGAAACTCCGGTCATCCGCATCAAGAAGTAATTCTTGCCGCACAGAAAAATGGCGCCTTCGGGCGCCATTTTTGTTTATGCGGGGAGGATAAGCTCATCAAAGCCTTTTTCCTGGGTGTACTTCATCACCTCTGTCACACGGTCGCCCGCACGGCGTATCGCTTCAGCGACGTCCCTGCCCTGCACAATGCCGCTTACCAGCTCAGAACAGAACAGATCCCCGGTTCCTTTCAGGTCGGTTGCAACGCGCGGATGATTCGTCACCGTCACACCGTCCTTCGTCACCAGCACAACGTGAATATTTTCAGGATCAGATTCCACCGGCGCACTGGTAATCGCCACCCACTTCAGTGAGTCAGATAGCAGACTTTGTGCAGCAGTAATTGCGCTCTCCGGCGTCCGGCATGGCTGACCGCTCAATACTTCAAGCTCAAAAACGTTCGGCGTAATACCCTGCGCCAGCGGCAGTAAATGCTCGCGATAGGCTTGCGGAATTTCGGGTTTCACGTAGATCCCGCTGTCGATATCACCAATGACCGGATCGACCAGCACGAACAAATCAGGGTGTTTTTCTTTGATGGCCACCAGCCACTCAGCCAGAATGGCAATCTGGCTGGCACTGCCCATATAGCCCGTGGTCACCGCTTTCAGCTCGCGCAACACATCGCGCTCTTCGAGGGCTTTCAGATAGCCGCTGAACCAGTCGTCGGGGATCACGCCGCCGTAAAAGGTGTCGTAATGCGGGGTATTGCTGAACAGCACCGTCGGAACGGCTGTCACGGTCAGCTGATGTTGTCTGATATTAGGCACCGCAATGCTGTTGCCCACGCTGCCATAAACCACCTGCGACTGCACCGCGACGATATCCGTCTGCTGCGCACGGGTTTTATCCCGAAATAAAATCATCTCCATGACGCTTAAATCCCCGCCCCCTGCGAATAACTCTCTTCACCAAAGACGCCAGTAGACAGATAACGGTCACCACGGTCGCAAATAATCGCCACCACAACCGCGCCCGGACAGGCCTGCGCCACGCGCAATGCTCCGGCTACCGCGCCACCCGAACTGACGCCACAGAAGATGCCTTCACGCACCGCCAGTTCACGCATGGTATTTTCCGCTTCACGCTGATGAATATCCAGCACCTGGTCCACAAGCTGGGCATTAAAAATCCCCGGCATGTACTCCGCTGGCCAGCGGCGGATCCCCGGAATGCTGCTCCCCTCTTCCGGCTGCAGGCCCACAATGGTGACCGGTTTTTCCTGCTCGCGCAGAAAACGGGAGACGCCGGTAATGGTGCCCGTGGTGCCCATACTGGAGACGAAGTGGCTGATGCGCCCTTCGGTCTGGCGCCAGATCTCCGGCCCGGTAGTGGTGTAGTGCGCGTAAGGATTATCGGGATTATTAAACTGGTCCAGCAATGTGCCTTCGCCGCGCTGGGCCATGTCGAGAGCCAGATCGCGCGCCCCTTCCATCCCCTGCTCTTTGGTGACGAGGATCAGCTCAGCACCATACGCACGCATTGCGGCACGCCGCTCCTGGCTCATGTTGTCCGGCATCAGCAATTTCATGTGATAGCCTTTCAGCGCCGCAATCATCGCCAGCGCAATGCCGGTGTTACCGCTGGTCGCTTCAATCAGCACGTCGCCGGGCGTAATCTCTCCGCGCTTTTCCGCCTCAACAATCATCGACAATGCCGCGCGATCTTTAACGGAACCGGCAGGATTATTTCCCTCCAGTTTGACCCAGATTTCGCTGCCATTATCGGGATTCATGCGTTGCAGCTTGACCAGAGGGGTGTTGCCGATGGTTTGTTCTAATGTGTTCACGAATTCTGTCCAATAAAAAGCCCGGTGGCGCTTTCGCTTACCGGGCCTACAGGGATCGTTTTGTAGGCCGGGTAAGCGCAGCGCCACCCGGCAAATACCACGTCACTTTAACCTATCAGGCTGACTCCGCCAGAGCAAGATCCTCGCGCGACTCGATACGCTCGTTGCCGTGATAGATACGCGCATGCTGCAGGCCGACAAACAGGCGATCGCCCCGCGATGGCGCCTCTTCGTCACGCATTACCACCGTCAACGGCTCGGTATACCAGCCCAGGGGTTGTACCACTAATTGGGTGTAATGCCCTTTAGGGCTAGCCTCAAGCACCTGCACCGGCAATGGAGAATCGAGGCTGGTGCGGCGACTGACGTCCACTTCCCACGGGCGCAAGAACAGATCGACCGGTCCCTGATGGGCAGGCGTGTAACCCAGCGGCCAGCGGTGGGCGCCGACGTGGAACTGCCCACCGCGAATAGTGCCCTGCATGCGGTTCACTTCGCCCATAAACTCCAGAACGAAACGGGTCGCAGGCTCACGCCACAGCTGTTCCGGCTCATCAACTTGTTCGATATTCCCCTGGCTCATCACCACCACGCGATCGGCCACTTCCATCGCCTCTTCCTGGTCGTGCGTCACAAAGACGCTGGTAAATTTCAGCTCCTCGTGAAGCTGACGCAGCCAGCGACGCAGCTCTTTACGCACCTGCGCGTCCAGCGCGCCAAAAGGTTCGTCGAGCAGCAGGATTTGCGGCTCAACTGCCAGAGCACGAGCCAGCGCCACGCGCTGTTTCTGCCCACCGGAAAGCTGTGCCGGATAACGGTCGGCGAGATGGGCCAGCTGCACCATCTCCAGCAGTTTGGTCACTTTCGCTTTGATCGTCGCGGCATTCGGACGCTCGCGACGCGGCAGCACGGTCAGGCCAAAGGCGATGTTATCGAACACCGTCATATGGCGGAACAGGGCGTAATGCTGGAACACAAAACCGACTTTACGATCGCGAGCATGCAGACGGCTAACATCGGTTCCGTGGAAGCGAATATGGCCGCTGGTCTGATGCTCGAGACCGGCAATAATACGCAGCAACGTGGTTTTACCGGAGCCGGACGGCCCAAGCAGCGCCACCATCTGTCCGGAAGGGATATCCAGCGAGATATCGTTCAGCACCTGGGTGCGGCCGAAAGACTTCTTAATATTGGCAATCTCAATGCTCATGATTTCCCTCCTGCTGCAGGCGTTTCTCTTGATTCTCTAAACGCCACTGCACCACACTCTTTAAAAACAAGGTCAAAATAGCCATCAGCGTCAGCAGGGCTGCGGCGGTAAAGGAACCGACGGTGTTATAGTCCTGCTCCAGCAATTCAATCTGTAGCGGCAGCGACAGGGTTTCACCGCGAATGGAGCCGGAAACCACCGACACCGCGCCAAACTCACCAATCGCACGCGCGTTGGTCAGCACCACGCCGTACAGCAACGCCCAGCGGATGTTCGGCAGCGTCACGCGCTTAAACATCTGCCAGCCGGACGCGCCCAGCAGGATCGCCGCTTCATCTTCGTGGCTGCCCTGGCTCAACATCACCGGCACCAGCTCACGCACCACAAACGGACAGGTCACAAAAATCGTCACCAGCACCATGCCCGGCCAGGCGAACATGATTTGCAGGTTGTGCTCGTCCAGCCAGCCGCCCAGCGGACCGTTAGAACCGTAGAACAGGAGATAGATAAGACCAGCAACCACCGGCGATACGGCAAAGGGAATATCCAGCAGCGTCAGCAGGAGCTGGCGGCCAGGGAAGTTAAACCGCGTCACCAGCCACGCCAGCAAAATCCCGAACACCAGATTCACCGGCACGGTAATCAGGGCGATCATCACCGTCAGCCAGATCGCGTGCAGCATGTCCGGGTCGGCCAGATTCTGCAGTGCGGGCATAATCCCTTTGCTGAACGCCTGCACGAAGATGTAAACCATCGGCACAACGAGAATAAAAGCCGACACCAGCACGCCGGTGCCAATCAGAAACCATTTTCCCCAGTTAATGCGAGGAGCGTCGTAGCGCTTCAATTGAGTAACTTCCGCCATCAGTGACCTACCACACGCCGACCAAAGCGACTTTGCAGAGTGTTAATCGAGAACAACAGCAGTAGCGACGCGGCCAGGATCACCGAGGCAATCGCGCTCGCCGCCGGATAGTCAAACTCCTGCAAACGAACAAAAATCATCAGCGAGGTCACTTCGGTTTTCCACGCGATGTTGCCCGCGATGAAAATCACTGCGCCAAATTCGCCGAGACTGCGGGTGAACGAAAGCGCCACGCCTGCCAGCAGCGCCGGAGAAAGCTCCGGTAACACCACTTTGCAGAAGCTCTGAATACGCGTCGCGCCGAGGGTTTCCGCGGCCTCTTCATATTCCGGGCCAAGCTCTTCCAGAACCGGCTGAACGGTACGCACCACGAACGGAATACTGGTAAAGGCCATCGCCACCGCGATCCCAAGCCAGGTATAGGTCACCTTGATGTCAAACTGTGCCAGCCACTGGCCGTAAAAACCGTTCACCGAAAACAGCGACGCGAGGGTCAAACCCGCCACCGCCGTCGGCAGTGCGAAGGGTAAATCCATCAGCGCGTCCAGCAGCGTGCGGCCGGGGAAACGATAGCGAGTTAAGATCCACGCCATCAGCAGGCCGAATACGCCGTTGAAAATCGATGCCACAAACGCCGACAGCAGCGTGACCTTATACGCCGCCACGACCTGCGGGTTAGTGATCACTTCCCAGTACTGGGCCCAGCTCATCTCAGAGAGCTGCATCACCAGCGCACTTAACGGCAACAACAAAATCAGACAGACGAACAGAAGGCTGGTCCCGAGGCTTAAGGTAAAGCCGGGCAGCACACGTCTGGAGGAGACTGCAAACATCACTTACGCCCCGCCGCCAACAGTTTGTCCAGCTCACCACCGGTGGTGAAGTGGGTTTTCATCACCTCAGGCCAGGAGCCAAACTGGTCTTCTACGCGGAACAGATCGGTCTGCGGGAACTTGTCTTTCAGCTTGTTCATCACGTCCGGGTTCGCCACGCGATAGTAATAGTCGGTGATGATGGTTTGCGCCTGCGGGCTGTAGAGATAGTTCAGGTACGCCTTCGCCGCTTTCTCCGTACCGTTGGCTTTGACGTTCTTGTCCACCCACGCGACCGGGAATTCAGCAAAGATATTGACCTTCGGCACCACCACTTCAAAGCCCTGCGCTTCGTACTGTTTACGGATGTTATTCACTTCCGATTCGAAGCTTATCAACACATCGCCCAGCCCGCGTTCCACGAAGGTGGTGGTCGCACCGCGACCGCCGGTATCGAACACTTCCACGTTTCTCAGGAACTGAGTCATAAACTGCTCGGTTTTGGCTTTATCGCCGCCGTCCGCTTTGTCGGCTGCACCCCAGGCCGCCAGATAGGTATAGCGCGCGTTACCGGAGGTTTTTGGATTCGGGAAGATCAGCTTCACGTCTGAACGCACCAGATCGTTCCAGTCATGGATGTTTTTCGGGTTGCCCTTACGCACCAGGAACGCCATGGTCGAGTAGAACGGCGAGCTGTTATTTGGCAGACGGCTCTGCCAGTCGGCCGGGATCAGGTTGCCTTTGTCATGCAGGATCTGCACGTCAGTAATCTGGTTGTAGGTCACCACATCGGCTTTCAGACCCTGCAAAATCGCCAGCGCCTGCTTGGAAGAGCCAGCATGAGATTGCTTGATGATCAGCTTGTCGCCGTTGTTTTCTTTCGCCCACTGTTGTTCAAACGGCGGGTTCAGGGCGGCAAACAGTTCGCGGGAGACATCATAGGAACTGTTAAGCAGCTCAGTCGCCTGCGCCTGCGCGACCAGCAACAGCGAAGCTGCCAGCGCCAGATATCCCTTTTTCAGTACAGTAACGGCCATTGCGCACCCTTCTAAATGTGATGACGTAGAGCTATCCCATCAGGCGTGATTGTTGCAGTCAGTTGGGCATGGACAGCGCGGAAGAACCGGAGCATACACGGTGTGCGTGAGGATTCTGAGCGCTGCCCGGGCCCAAACTGACAACTAAAATAGCCTGATGGGATGGCTCTTTCTTATAGCCATAATATTTATAACGAGTACGAAAGGAGTAACGGTTTTATATACCGTTTGGTGATTTACCAGCAGAAAAGGGAATAAGGGGTGAGGGTGAGTGCCGGGTGGCGCATGCGCTTACCCGGCCTACAGTATTACAGAGCCAGCAGACGCTCAACGGATGGCGCGAAGTAGTAGCCGCCGGTCACCGGTTTGGTGAAGCGCAGCATTGCGTCGCGCTTGCCATCGGTGTCCCCAAACATGCTCAGAAGCTGCTGCTCGATGTTGTACAGACGCGCGCAGTAGGCGCAGAAGTACAGGCCGTGAGTGCCGCTCGCCGTTCCGTACGGCAGGCTCTGGCGCACAATCTTCAGCCCTTTACCGTCTTCTTTCAGATCGACACGGGTCAGGTGAGACGTTACCGGGCGGGCATCGCCGTCGATCTCGTCGTTGGCCTCTTTGGTACGGCCAATCATCATCTCCTGGTCGTGAACACTCATGCGGTTAAGCTGCTTGAGGTTATGTTCCCAGCGCTGCACAAACACGTAGCTGCCGCCTGCGTCCACGCCGTCTTTGATTACCGCCACCTCGCGACGCGTCTCTTCGCCCGCCGGGTTTTCGGTACCATCAACGAAACCGCTCAGATCGCGCTCTTCTACCCAGCGGAAACCATGAATCTCTTCCTGCACCTTGATGCTGTCACCAAAGGCTTCCACCGCCGCCTGAGCCACGGAGAAATTGACGTCATGACGCAGAGACAAAATATGGATCAGCACGTCGTACTGGGTAGCCGGCGCCAGGCCTTTCCCGTAAGGGATAAAGTCTTTCAGCTCTTCAGCGCCTTCGCCGCCGCTCAGCTGACGCCAGACGTTGTTGCCAAAGGCAACCACCGCGCCAAGGTGCGCATCCGGGAATTTGGCCTGGAAGGTGGCCAGTTTATCGACAAATACTTTGCTGGCCGCACGCAGGGCATCCACATCCCCGTTAACATTGGCTTCAATCCAAATCGCCGCGCGGCAATGTTCTGGCAAAATGCCACTCTGAACCTGAGACATCGCTCCTCCTGAAAAAAAAGATGCCACGCGTTCGTGGCATTGATGGCGGCTATTATACCTGGATTTCAGCGAGGCGGTTTGTTCAGGCGCAAATTACTGCTGCCAGATAATTTTGCTCACGGTCCAGTTTTTGAGGGTGTCGTCCGCAGGCATCAACCCTTCCGGGCCGCTCCACTCGCCGGTGAAGAGATAGCGAATATGCTGGCTGTCTTTGGCTTTACACTCCACCGCGACTTTCTCATCCGCAACCGCGCTTTCACAGTTGCCGAATGCTTTCTGATACAGCTCGCTAAATGGTGTACCGACTTTCACGCCGCTGTCAGTCTCCACTTCGCGGTCCAGCACTTCAACGCGATTCACCGTGCCTTTATCGCCATTGATAATCAGCGCCAGCTTGTCGTCTTTCAGCGCTTCGAAGTAGTGCACAATGGCACCATTCTCCGTTTTCATGCCGCTACGCAGGCGGTAATCACTGCTTAAGGCGGATTCAATCGCTTCCTGATTCAGCGGCGTTGTCGCGTTAATATTTCCGACGCCCTTCTCAGTCACTTCGAATGAGGAGCCAAACCAGTTCCACGGATAGGCCGCCGACCAGTTAATGGAGGAGATTGACGAGAGCGTTGAACATCCGGTTAACACCAGCGGCAAAGCGCATAAAACTAAACGCAGCGATTTCATTGAAACGTCCTTTCTTGTTAATTCAACGCTTGTTGGAGTCCGGCATCGATAAAAAGTGCCTTTAATCTTTTTCTATCGTGAAACTGGCGCGCAGACGCGGGTGCGTCAGCAGCCACAGCAACGCGACAATATCCGCCACGACCAGCGCAATTCCGATTCCGCCGAGAGGCTCGCCGTAAAACCACAGCAATGGCTGCCAGCACAGCAACACCACCTGGGCGAGAATCAACAGCCAGCGCAGGCTGTACCAGATGCGCGGAAAAAGCTGTCGCCGTCCGCTGAGTAAAAAGGCCAGCACCGCCGGGACGCCGGGCAACAGCCCGAGCCAGAAGTTATCGCGATCGGGATAAAAAAGATTCAGCAGCGAACTTCCCTGATCGCGGGACGCCCCCGCCACCACAAACAAAACCCAGGTTCGCGCCTGAAGCAGCAGCACACACCAGAATAATAAGGGCAATTTGACGCGGCCCTGACTGTCGTAGTGGGCCGGGTGAAACTCAGTATTCTTCATCTTCGATCAGGCGCTTCCCTAAATTCAGGACATCGGCGTGCTCATATCCAAGACGCTCGTACATCCCCAACACCACATCATTATCTTCGCGCACCATGATCTGAATCTTAGGGCAGCCGCGGGCAATCAGTTTCTTTTCCAGGCGGTTGAGCAGCGCGTTGGCGATGCCGCGACCCCGATATTCCGGGTGGACGCCGAGGTAATAGGCCGAGCCGCGGTGGCCGTCGTAGCCGCCCATCACCGTCCCCACCACTTCACCGTTGACTTCGGCGACCAGGAACAGGCTGACGTCGTGATTGACCTTACGCTCGATATCCATTTCCGGATCGTTCCACGGACGCAACAGATCGCAGCGTTCCCAAAGGGTAATCACCTCTTCGAAATCTTCCTGGCGAAAAACGCGTATCTCCATGGTATTAACCGCCTTTTTGGGTTTAAAAACAGTGATTATGGCGCGAACGCCGCCAATAGCCAATAAGCGGCGAAAAATGTGCGAAAATTTGGCATAATGTCACTCTGTCACGTATTGAAATGAAAAGTAAAACAATTCTCAACAAGGACTGTCGTCACGCTAAACGCGATACGATATAACACCAGGACCCCCAATTTTTTACAATTCAGGCCGCATGAGCACATTCAAACCTTTAAAAACACTCACATCGCGTCGTCAGGTTCTCAAAGCGGGGCTGGCGGCCTTGACGTTAACAGGCATCGCACAGGCACAGGCTAAAGACGATAGCACCCTGAAAACCAGCAATGGACACAGTAAGCCCAAGGTAAAAAAAGCCGGGGCAAAACGGGTGGTGATGCTCGATCCGGGACACGGCGGAATCGACACCGGCGCAATTGGTCGCAACGGCTCGAAAGAGAAACATGTGGTGCTGGCGATCGCCAAAAACGTGCGCTCGATTCTGCGCAGTAACGGCATTGACGCGCGGCTGACGCGCAGCGGCGATACCTTTATCCCGCTGTATGACCGCGTTGAGATCGCCCACCAGCACGGCGCGGATCTGTTTATGTCGATTCACGCCGATGGATTTACCAACCCGAGCGCCGCGGGTGCGTCGGTGTTTGCCCTCTCCAACCGCGGTGCGAGTAGCGCCATGGCGAAATATTTATCCGATCGCGAGAACCGTGCGGATGAAGTAGCGGGTAAAAAAACCACCGATAAAGACCATCTTCTGCAGCAGGTATTGTTCGATCTGGTGCAAACCGACACCATCAAAAACAGCCTGACGCTCGGGTCGCATATTCTAAAGAAGATCAAACCGGTGCATCGCCTGCACAGTAAAGGCACGGAACAGGCGGCGTTTGTGGTACTGAAATCACCGTCAATTCCGTCCGTGCTGGTCGAGACATCGTTCATCACGAACCCGGAAGAAGAGCGTCTGCTCGGCACCACCGCATTTCGCCAGAAGATCGCCAACGCCATCGCCTCCGGAGTGATCAGTTACTTCAACTGGTTTGATAATCAAAAAGCGCATTCGACGAGACGTAAATGAAACCGAACTCTCAGCAGGTCAAAGCGTTTCTGCTGCAACTGCAGGATCAGATTTGCCAGAAACTGGCCGCCGTCGACGGGGGCGAATTTCAGGAAGACAACTGGCAGCGCGAGGCTGGCGGCGGCGGGCGCAGCCGCGTGCTGCGTAACGGCGGCGTGTTTGAGCAGGCAGGCGTTAACTTCTCTCACGTTCACGGTGACGCCATGCCGGCCTCAGCCACCGCGCATCGCCCGGAGCTGGCCGGACGCAGTTTTGAAGCCATGGGCGTGTCATTGGTCGTTCATCCGCACAGCCCGTTTGTGCCCACCAGCCACGCCAACGTGCGCTTTTTCATCGCCGAGAAACCGGGTGCCGATCCGGTGTGGTGGTTTGGCGGCGGCTTCGATTTAACGCCCTACTACGGCTTTGAAGAGGACGCCGTTCACTGGCACCGCACTGCGCGCGATATTTGTCAGCCCTTTGGCGAAGAGGTTTATCCGAAGTACAAGAAGTGGTGCGACGACTATTTCTATCTCAAGCACCGGAACGAACAGCGCGGGATTGGCGGATTATTCTTCGACGATTTGAATGCGCCCGATTTTGATACGGCGTTCAGCTTTATGCAGGCGGTTGGCGAAGGCTATACGGACGCGTACCTGCCGATTGTCGAGCGGCGCAAAGGGATGGATTACGGCGTGCGCGAGCGTGAGTTCCAGCTTTATCGTCGCGGGCGTTACGTGGAATTCAACCTGGTGTGGGATCGCGGCACGCTGTTTGGACTACAAACCGGCGGGCGCACGGAGTCGATTCTGATGTCGATGCCGCCGCTGGTGCGCTGGGAGTATAATTTCGAGCCAAAAGAAGGCAGCCCGGAGGCTGCCTTGAGTGAGTTTCTGAAAGTCCGCGAGTGGGTTTAATACTCGACAGCACAGACGACGCCGCGCTTACAGCGGCTGCGTCTGTGCTTCGACCACCGCCAGCGCAACCATGTTGACGATACGACGCACGGACGCAATCTGCGTTAACACATGTACCGGTTTTGCGACGCCCATCAGTACCGGCCCCACGGTCACCCCTTCAGAACTGGAAACACGCAGCAGGTTATAGCTGATACGCGCCGCTTCCACGTTCGGCATAATCAGCACGTTCGCCGAGCCTTTCAGTGGGCTGTCCGGCATCCGCTCGTTTCGGATACTCTCAACCAGCGCGGCATCGCCATGCATCTCACCATCAATCATCAGCTCCGGCGCGCGTTCACGCACCAGCTCCAGCGTCTGGCGCATTTTGCAGGCCGCCGCGGATTTGGATGAGCCAAAGTTAGAGTGCGACAGCAGCGCCACTTTCGGTTCGATACCAAAACGACGAACGGTTTCTGCCGCCATCACGGTGATTTCCGCCAGCTCTTCCGGCGTCGGATCGTCGTTGACGTAGGTATCGGCAATAAAGGTGTTACCGCTTGGCAGCAGCAGCGCATTCATCGCCCCCGCCGTATGCACGCCATCGCGATAGCCGAAGATCTCCTGCACCACGCTGAAGTGCTCGTGATAATCGCCAATCGTCCCGCAGATCAGGGCGTCAGCTTCACCACGATGAACCATGATCGCCCCGATCACGGTGGTGTTGCTGATGACTGCGCGCTGCGCCTGCTCTTGGGTGATCCCCCGGCGTTTCATAATGCTGTAGTACTCGCTCCAGTACTCTTTGAAGCGCGGGTCCGATTCGTTGTTCACGATCTCAAAATCGACACCCGGTTTGATCTGCAGACCGAGTTTCTGAATGCGCATTTCGATCACGCTCGGACGACCAATCAGAATCGGTTTCGCCAGCCCCAAGGTGATCAGCTCCTGCGTCGCATGCAGCACCCGCGCCTCTTCGCCTTCGGCCAGCACCACGCGTTTAGCGTCGGCGCGCGCCTGCGAGAAGATTGGCTTCATGAACAGGTTCGTTTTGTAGACAAACTCGGTCAGCTTATCGATATAAGCGTCGAAGTCCTCAATCGGGCGCGTCGCCACGCCGGAATCCATCGCTGCTTTGGCAACGGCCGGGGCGATTTTGACGATTAAACGCGGGTCGAACGGTTTCGGAATGATGTAGTCCGGGCCGAAGCTCAGATCCTGATCGCCATACGCCGAAGCCACCACTTCGCTCTGCTCCGCATGGGCCAGCTCCGCAATCGCATGGACAGCCGCGAGCTTCATCTCTTCGTTAATCGCCGTGGCTCCCACGTCCAGCGCACCGCGGAAGATGAACGGGAAGCACAGCACGTTGTTAACCTGGTTTGGATAGTCGGAACGGCCAGTACAGATAATGGCGTCTTCACGCACGGATTTCGCCAGCGGCGGCAGGATTTCCGGCTCCGGGTTTGCCAGCGCCAGGATCATAGGTGCACGCGCCATTTTCGTGACCATTTCCGGGGTCAGCACTTTCGGGCCAGAGCAGCCGAGGAAGATATCCGCTCCTTCAATCACATCATCCAGCGTGCGTTTGCCGTCATCCACCACCGCGTAGGCGGCTTTGGTTTCCGCCATGTTCGGCTCGCGATCTTTATAGATAACGCCTTTCGAATCGCAGACCACGATGTTGTGTTTCTGCATGCCCAGCGCCACCAGCAGGTTCATACAGGCAATCGCTGCCGCACCCGCGCCGGAAACGACCATGCGCACATCAGAGAGATTTTTCTCGACCACGCGGAGTCCATTCAGAATGGCCGCCGTGCTAATGATCGCCGTGCCGTGCTGGTCATCGTGGAACACGGGAATGTTCATACGTTCACGCAGTTTCTGCTCAATGTAGAAACATTCCGGCGCTTTGATGTCTTCAAGGTTGATGCCGCCAAAGGTTGGCTCCAGCGCGGCCACAACGTTAATAAATTTGTCCGGGTCCAGCTCATCCACTTCAATATCAAACACGTCGATACCGGCGAATTTCTTGAACAGTACGCCCTTCCCTTCCATCACCGGCTTACCGGCCAGCGCCCCGATATTGCCAAGCCCGAGCACCGCGGTGCCGTTGGAAATGACCGCCACCAGGTTGCCGCGAGCGGTGTATTTGTAGGCCGCTAACGGATCTTTTTCGATCTCAAGGCAAGGCGCGGCAACGCCGGGTGAATAGGCCAGCGCCAGATCGCGCTGCGTGGCGAGTGGCTTAGTGGGGGAAACCTGGATTTTGCCCGGTACAGGGAATTGATGAAAATCGAGGGCACTCTGTCTTAACTGATCATCCATCTTATTGTTCCTTTCACGTATCGATCAAAAAGGGTGGCGTACTCACGTTCCTGATGCTCACCCTGGAGTGGCGCATAGTATCGCCCCTGCGGACGGTTCAAACTTTGAAGGCAGCCAAACTCTCACCATCGCAGGGCAAAATTTGTTATCAATTTATAACAACCATGTTACCCACTCCCGAAAGCAATGCCTCCCCCGTCTGCTATGCTTTTTTGTTAAGTACGTCATGTATTTCGCAGAAGTGTGAACGAACGCACTCGCTTAACTCTGTTATTTCTAAGGAGTCATTTCCATGAATCAATTAGACGGCATCAAACAATTCACCACGGTTGTCGCCGACAGCGGCGATATTGAGTCCATCCGCCACTATCAACCGGAAGATGCGACCACCAACCCGTCACTGCTGCTGAAGGCGGCCGGCCTTGCGCACTTTAGCCACCTGATCGATGACGCCATCGACTACGGCAAACAACGCGGCAAAACTCAGGAGCAGAAAGTGGCGGAGGCCAGCGACAAACTGGCGGTCAATATCGGTGCGGAAATTCTGAAAAGCATCCCGGGACGCGTCTCGACGGAAGTGGACGCACGCCTGTCGTTCGACAAAGAAAAGAGCATCGCCAAAGCGCGCCGCCTGGTGGAGCTGTACCAGGAGCAGGATATCGATAAATCGCGCATTCTGATTAAACTCGCCTCCACCTGGGAGGGCATTCGCGCCGCCGAAGTGCTGGAAAAAGAGGGGATCAACTGCAACCTGACGCTGCTGTTCTCCTTTGCCCAGGCACGTGCCTGCGCCGAAGCGGGCGTGTTCCTCGTCTCGCCGTTTGTTGGCCGTATATACGACTGGTATCAGGCGAAACAGCCAATGGACCCGTACGTGGTGGAAGAAGATCCGGGCGTGAAATCGGTGCGTAATATCTACGATTACTTCAAACAGCACCGCTATGAAACCATCGTGATGGGAGCCAGCTTCCGTCGCACCGAGCAGATCCTGGCGCTGGCAGGCTGTGACCGTCTGACCATCTCCCCTAATCTGCTGAAAGATCTGCAGGAAAAAGAAGAACCGGTGGTGCGTAAGCTCATCCCAACCTCAACCGTCCTGCCAAAACCGAAGCCGCTCACCGAAGCCGAGTTCCGCTGGGAACATAATCAGGACGCGATGGCCGTGGATAAACTGGCCGAAGGCATCCGCCTTTTCGCCGTTGACCAACGCAAACTGGAAGATCTTCTCGCCGCCAAACTTTAATCATGCCATGGAGTGAATTATGTCCCGTAAAGAGCTAGCCAATGCCATTCGCGCCCTCAGCATGGATGCGGTACAAAAAGCCAATTCTGGCCACCCCGGCGCGCCGATGGGCATGGCCGATATCGCCGAAGTGCTGTGGAATGACTTCCTGAAACACAACCCGACGGACCCAACCTGGTATGACCGCGACCGCTTTATTCTCTCTAACGGTCACGCCTCGATGCTGTTGTATAGCCTGCTGCACCTTTCCGGCTACGACCTGCCGCTCGAAGAGCTGAAAAACTTCCGTCAGTTGCACTCTAAAACGCCGGGCCACCCGGAGCTGGGCTATACGCCCGGTGTGGAAACCACCACCGGCCCCCTCGGCCAGGGGCTGGCGAACGCCGTCGGGCTGGCGATTGCCGAACGTACGCTGGGCGCGCAGTTCAACCAGCCGGATCATGAGATTGTCGATCACTTCACCTACGTATTTATGGGCGACGGCTGTCTGATGGAGGGGATTTCCCACGAGGTCTGCTCGCTGGCGGGGACGCTTGGGCTTGGCAAACTGATCGGTTTTTACGATCACAACGGCATTTCCATCGACGGGGAGACCGAAGGCTGGTTCACCGACGATACGGCAAAACGCTTCGAGGCCTATCACTGGCATGTGGTGCATGAAATCGACGGCCACGACCCGGAAGCGATCAAGAAAGCGATTCTCGAAGCCCAGAGCGTGAAGGACAAACCGTCGCTGATTATCTGCCGTACGGTGATTGGCTTCGGTTCGCCTAACAAAGCGGGCAAAGAGGAGGCGCACGGCGCGGCGCTGGGTGAAGAGGAAGTGGCGCTGACGCGGCAGAAACTGGGCTGGAAGTACCCGGCCTTTGAGATCCCGAAAGAGATTTACAAAGCCTGGGACGCACGCGAGGACGGCGAAAAAGCCCAGCAGGCGTGGAATGAAAAATTCAGCGCTTACAAAAAGGCGCATCCTGATTTGGCGGCTGAGTTCTCACGACGCATGAGCGGCGGCCTGCCGGACGAGTGGGAAGCGAAAACGCAGGCGCTGATTGACGATCTCCAGGCCAATCCGGCGAAAATCGCCACCCGTAAAGCGTCGCAAAATACCCTTAACGTCATCGGTCCGATCCTGCCGGAGCTGCTGGGCGGCTCGGCGGACTTGGCCCCGAGTAACCTGACGATCTGGTCCGGCTCAACCTCCCTGAAAGAGGATATCTCCGGAAACTATATCCACTACGGCGTGCGCGAGTTCGGGATGACGGCCATCGCGAATGGTATCGCCCATCACGGCGGATTTGTCCCTTACACCGCCACCTTCCTGATGTTTGTTGAGTATGCCCGTAATGCGGCGCGTATGGCGGCGCTGATGAAAGCGCGGCAGATTATGGTCTACACCCACGACTCTATCGGTCTGGGGGAAGACGGCCCGACGCACCAGGCGGTTGAACAGCTCGCTAGCCTGCGCCTGACGCCAAACTTCAGCACCTGGCGGCCTTGCGATCAGGTCGAAGCGGCTGTCGGCTGGAAGCTGGCGGTTGAGCGCCACACTGGGCCGACGGCGCTGATCCTGTCGCGTCAGAATCTGGCGCAGATCGAGCGCACGCCGGAGCAGGTAAAAAATATCGCCCGTGGGGGTTACATCCTGAAAGACAGCGGCGGTAAGCCGGATGTGATTTTGATTGCGACAGGTTCGGAAATTGAAATCACGGTGAAAGCGGCAGAGAAGCTGACCGCCGAAGGACACGCCGTTCGCGTGGTGTCTCTGCCTTCGACGGATATTTTTGATGCGCAGGATGAGGCCTACCGGGAATCCGTGCTCCCTTCAAACGTCGCCGCGCGCGTGGCGGTGGAGGCGGGGATCGCCGACTACTGGTACAAATATGTCGGCCTGAAAGGGGCTATCGTCGGGATGACGGGGTACGGTGAATCGGCCCCCGCGGATAAGCTGTTCCCGTACTTTGGCTTTACGGTTGAGAACGTGGTCGAGAAGGCGCTCGGCGTACTGTAGTGCCTACTGAAGTGCGCGCTGCTGCACGACAGTAAGACCGTACCGAGCAGGTTAGCGCGTAATCCACAACGTGGGCCAGGCATCTGGCCCATGCCAGTTATCGCAGCTCGGCTCTTCGGCATACCGCACCAGACGAAAACGCTGGCCGTCAAAACGCCAGCGGGTCTGGATACCGCAGTCGCCCATGCCTCGCCCTAACGCCAGGGTCGTCAGTTCACGCGTTTTCTCATCAAAGCGGGCATTCATCAGCTCCATCTCGCTGCTCTCGCTCGACGACACAAACGGCAGACGCAGCCGCACGGTTCGGGCGGCAAACGGCTTTTTACGCGACACCAGCCACGCCAGATCCACCGTGTTGTAGGCCCCCGCTTCGCAGCTTATCATCAGCAACGCTTTGTCATCCGTTAAGGCCATTACCCGCACTTCGCGACGGTTAGGGTCGAGCGAACACTGGCTGTTGTTCATGCGCCAGCTGCCGTAATCTAGCAGATCGTTCAGCTCTTCATGCGTCAGGGGCGTCGGCGTCGGATTGACCACTGCGACCTCTTTTAGCGCCGGAGCCGGTGGCACGCTCAGCGGCGGTTCGTCGCCCTTTTTAATCCACGCGGTTTCGTTTCCCACACGCTTTTGCTGGGAATCAATAAAAAGTAATGCCGCCTTCAGCCCGGCCAGAGAGACAATCTGTTTACCGCCTTTAAGCGTCAGCGCCTCCCCTTCCTGAATGGTTTTCAGAAACGCGGCGATAGTCGCAGTATCATCGGTCACCAGATGCCACGGCGACAACTTCCAGCGCTGCGCATCCAGCGTCAACGGCGCACCGTCCAGCAGCAGACGCGGCGCGATGGGCGCTTCTTTCACCGGCGACGTTTCCAGCCCCCCCAGATCAATCCGCAGATTGGCATCCGTTTTGGCCCCCGCGCTGCGGCTTAGCGTCATCACCAGCCCCTGATGCTCACCGGTATTGCGCGCGACGCAAAAGTTCTGGTTGTTGCAGGTGACCTGCCAGTCAGAAAACGACTGCTGTGCAGGCGCCGCCCAAACCAGTGGCAGAGGCAGTATGCTGAGGAGTAAAAAAAGAAGAATGCTGTGACGCATGGAAGGCACAATCCCGGAAGCAGAAACTCGAAAACTGGCTGTATCTTCGTGTTCTGTCCGGGGTTGCTCAATCGGATTTATCGGATAGATTTATCTGGATTATGATTTAGCGATAGTTTATTAATCAAGACATTAGGCCAGACAGCTGTAAATACTGGAGCAGTATCAACGCCTTACCATCACGAATTTCACCGGTTTTTACCATTTCCAGCGCCTGAGTATAAGGAATTTCCAGCACGTCGATGGCTTCGTCCTCAACGCCGCCGCCCGCGTTGCTGCGCTGTGCGTCGGTGTATTCGGCGATAAAGAAGTGGATAAGCTCTGTCACGCCGCCGGGGGACATGTACAGCTCAAACAGCTTCGTGACGTCTCCCACTTCAAAGCCCGTCTCTTCGATGGCTTCCTTGCGGATACAGACTTCGGGTTCGTCGTTATCCAGCAGCCCAGCGCAGGTTTCGATCAGGCGTCCATCCGGGTTGCCATTCACCCAGGTCGCGATGCGGAACTGGCGGATCAGCACGACGGTTTGCTTTTCACGACTGTATAACAGGATGGTGGCACCGTTGCCGCGATCGTAGACTTCGCGCTTGTGGCGGACGACGTCGCCGTGGTGAGTTAAATCGTAGGTAATGTTGCGCAGGACAAAATAATTTTCTGAGAGGATTTTATCTTTGATGATCTCAATTTTCAGGCTCATACGGGCTCCAGGACGTAATGAGTGATTCATAGTACGCCGAGAAGCCCGCTTTGTCGCCCCGCTGATTAGTGGGAGTTTGGCCGTTTGATTTGCAGCCAGTCCATCATCCCTTGTGCGGCGTGACGCCCTTCGGCCATCGCCGTAACCACCAGATCAGCACCGCGCACCGCGTCACCGCCGGCAAAAATCTGCGGATGGCTGGTCTGGTAGCGATAGGGACTGTCCACACTCGCCACGATACGCCCCCAGTCGTCGACGTTCACCCCCTGCGCCTGTAGCCACGGCATCGAGTGCGGGTTAAAGCCAAACGCCATGATCACCGCATCAGCAGGCATCACAAACTCGCTCCCCTCGACAGGCACCGGACGCCGCCGCCCCTGCGCATCCGGTTCACCAAGCCGGGTGCGCAGCAGGCGAATGCCGTTCACCTTGCCCGACGCATCCAGAACCAGTTCGACGGGCTGCACGTTGAATTCAAAGTGCGCCCCCTCCTCTTTGGCGTTCTTGACCTCTTTTTTCGAGCCAGGCATGTTGGCCTCATCCCGACGATAGGCGCAGGTTACTTTTGCCGCCTGATGGCGCAGCGCGGTGCGCACGCAGTCCATCGCCGTATCCCCGCCGCCGAGTACCACCACGTTTAATCCGGTGACATCGATAAAGGGTTCGGACGCTGAGGGTGCCAGCCCCATCAGATGGCGGGTATTCGCCACCAGGAAAGGTAAAGCGTCGTACACCCCCGGCGCATCTTCGTGCGGAATGCCCGCTTTCATCGAGCGATAGGTGCCCACGCCGATAAACACCGCGTCGTATTCGCCGAGCACCTGAGACATTGGCAGGTCTTTACCCACTTCACAGTTCAGTTCGAACTGTATTCCCATTGCGGTGAAAATCTCCCGTCGCCGTGCCAGCAGGGATTTATCCAGTTTGAACGCCGGAATGCCAAAGGTGAGTAATCCGCCGATCTCCGGGTGCCTGTCGTAGACCGTGACGCTCACGCCGTGGCGGATCAGCACGTCGGCACAGGCCAGCCCCGCCGGGCCTGCGCCAACAATCGCAATACGCTTATCGACGGGCGCGACGCCGGTCAAATCGGGCCGCCAGCCTGCCGCCAGCGCCTGGTCAGAGATGTAGCGTTCGATATTGCCAATGGTTACCGCGCCGGATTCATCGCGTACCGTGCAGGCCCCTTCGCACAACCGGTCCTGCGGACAGACGCGTCCGGTGATTTCTGGCAAACAGTTGGTCTGATGGGACAGTTCCACCGCCGCGTCGATATCCCCGGCTTTTACGCGCTCGATCCATTGTGGAATGTGGTTGTGCAATGGACAGGTCCATTCGCAGATGGAGTGCTCTCCGCATTTCAGGCAGCGTGCCGCCTCGCGGTGCGCCTGCTCTGCGCGAAACGGCAGATAGATTTCATCGAAATTGTCTGCACGCGCCTGCGGGCTGAGCTTATCCGGCTCGCCGCGCGCCGTGAGTGCCTGCATTTGCTGGATTTTGGTGTGCGGTGACGCAACCAGCGTTGCCTCGCTGTGCCACGGCTGAGCTTCCTGGCAGGCAGCGCGCAAACGGCGGGCTTTCGCCAGACGATGCAGCACGTCTGGCGTCACCAGCGTCAGGGCATCTGCCGGACAATTCTCCACGCACGCCGGGCCCTGCGGCCTGTCGTGGCACAAATCGCATTTGTGCGCCGTGGCTTTGACCTGTCCTTCGGACACGGGTGTGACTACGATCTCCATCGTGCCAAACGGACAGGCGACCACACAGGCTTTGCAACCAATGCATTTTTGCTGATTCACCTGTACGCTGTCGTGGCTTTTGCCGATCGCCCCATTGGGGCAGCTTTGCGCGCAGGGGGCGTTTTCGCAGTGATGACAAGTGACCGCGCTGCGCCGTTTCCCCTCTTTCAGCACCGTAATGCGCGGGATAAACTGGCGCTGGCTTAAGACATGTTGTTCATGATTGTGCGCCATCACGCAGGCGACTTCGCAGGCGTGACAGCCAATACATTGCAGGTTATCGGCCATAATAAAACGATTCATAAAGGCACCTGTTCTGGTAGCATTAACCCTATTTTTTATAAGAATATTGACGACCCCGATAGTCCCAGGCAATGGTCATTTGCCCAAGTTATGGGACTAATGACGACATCCCTGCGGCAGATCAATTTATTTCATCGCAGGTGAAATTGCGTTTCAGTTACATTCAGGAAGCCGAGTTGTGATCGTTAAACGTCCTGTATCAGGAAGCCTGGCCCGGGCTTTCATCTCCATTATTTTGCTCTCCGTTCTGACCAGCGGCATTGCGTTGATGACGCTTGCCAGCAGTCTGCGCGATGCCGAAGCCATTAATATTGCAGGCTCTTTACGCATGCAAAGTTACCGGCTCGGCTACGATCTGGAGCGCAACAGCGCTGATTTTTCCGCCCACCGCCTCCACTGGCAAAACACCCTGAACTTGCCCGTCCTGCAAGAACTCGATCGCTGGTATGTACCGGCGTCGGTGAAAACGGGATATCAGCAGCTGCAGCTGGCGTGGGCTGAGATGGACGACCATCTCGAAGCGGGAGATAAAACCTGGTATCAGGACCATATTCAGCAATATGTGGAGCGTATAGACACCTTCGTGCTGGCTCTTCAGCACTATGCAGAACATAAAATGCAGCTGGTGGTCGCTATTTCCCTGGCGGGCGGCGTGGGGATTTTGCTGCTGGTGGTTATGACCCTCCGCGGGATCCGCCGGGAGGTGGTCGCACCGCTCAATCATCTGGTGTTCGCCAGCCAGAAAATGGAACAGGGGAATTTCGACATTCAGGCCGAGGACACGCACCTGCCCAACGAGCTGGGGCTGCTCTCGCGCACCTTCAACCATATGTCCGCCGAGCTACATAAACACTATCGCTCGCTGGAAATTACGGTCGAAGAGAAGACCCGGCACCTGAACGAAGCCCACCAGCAGCTCGAAATGCTGTTCAAGTGCTCTCAGGCGCTGAATACCAGCCAGATAGACCCCCATAGTTTCCGCCATATCATCCAGATGGTTCAGGAATATACGGGAATGAGCTATCTGGAACTGCAGGCCAGCGACAACTGGCAGCTGTGTGAAGGGGTGAAAAAAGCGGAACAGCAGACCTTCACCCTGCCGGTAGTTATGCAGGAGACGCGCTTCGGTGAGCTGCGCTGGCAGAGCGAAAACATCGTGCCGGAGCCGCTGATGAAAAACGTGGCGACGATGCTTGGGCGCGGGCTCTATTTCAATCAGGCGCAAAAGCATTTCCAGCAGTTGCTGCTGATGGAAGAGCGCGCCACCATTGCCCGCGAACTGCACGACTCGCTGGCGCAGGTGCTCTCCTACCTGCGCATTCAGCTGGCGCTGCTCAAGCGTGCGGTACCGGACGATAACGTCCCGGCGCAGACCATCATCACCGACTTCTCACGCGAGCTGAACAACGCCTGGCGCCAGCTCCGCGAGCTGTTGACCACTTTCCGCCTGACGCTGAACCACTCCAATCTTCCCGCGGCTTTGCAGGAGGCACTCGAAGGGCTACAAAGCCAGACCCGTGCGAAACTGGAGCTGGACTGTCGCCTCTCGTCCCTGGCGCTGGATGCGCAAAAGCAGGTTCATCTGCTGCAGATCGTGCGTGAGGCGGTGCTGAACGCCATCAAACACGCCGACGCGACGGTGATTACGGTCAGTTGCGTGACTGCACCGGATGGCGAGCACACGGTCTATATTCGGGATAATGGCATTGGGATCGGCGACGCCAGCGAACCGCCAGGACACTACGGTCTGAACATTATGCGCGAACGTGCGGAGCGACTGGGCGGCACGCTCGGCTTTTCGCAGCCGCAAAATGGCGGGACGCAGGTGTGTATTCGTTTTCGCACGCCGGAACCTGAAGCGGGTAAATAACGGTAAATTGCCGGAAACCGTCATGCCGATGCGACGCCACCAGGTAATAATCGACAGGGCGGAAAGTTAACAAGGCGCTGTAAATGCGCATGATAATTTACACTATCTCCTTTTTTTCTCCACGTTTGGCATCCGCCTTGCCGCTAGAGTTAAGCGGGCAATAAACAATAACGATGCAAGCTTACGAGGTCTTACTTTAATGGCGAATTTTTTCATTGATCGCCCCATTTTTGCCTGGGTGCTGGCAATTATTTTATGTCTGACGGGCACTCTCGCTATTTTGTCTTTACCTGTGGAGCAATATCCCGACCTGGCTCCGCCGAACGTGCGTATTACCGCGAACTATCCGGGCGCATCGGCGCAAACGCTGGAAAATACGGTCACTCAGGTGATTGAACAGAATATGACCGGGCTGGATAACCTGATGTACATGTCGTCCCAGAGCAGCGCGACTGGTCAGGCGACGGTGACGTTAAGCTTTACCGCCGGTTCCGATCCCGATGAAGCGGTGCAGCAGGTGCAAAACCAGCTGCAGTCGGCAATGCGTAAGCTGCCGCAGGCGGTGCAGAACCAGGGCGTGACGGTGCGTAAAACCGGGGATTCCAACATCCTGACCATCGCCTTCGTGTCGACCGACGGCTCGATGGATAAGCAGGATATCTCGGACTACGTTGCCAGTAATATTCAGGACCCCTTAAGCCGTATTAACGGCGTCGGCGATATCGACGCCTATGGCTCACAGTATTCCATGCGCATCTGGCTGGACCCGGCGAAGCTGAACAGCGTGCAGATGACCGCCACCGATGTGACTAACGCCATCAAATCCCAGAACGCGCAAATCGCCGTCGGGCAACTGGGCGGTACGCCGTCGGTGGATAAACAGGCGTTGAACGCCACCATCAACTCGCAATCCCTGCTCCAGACGCCGCAGCAGTTCCGCGATATCACCCTGCGCGTGAATCAGGACGGTTCCGAAGTGCGGCTCGGCGACGTCGCCACCGTTGAGATGGGTGCCGAAAAATACGACTACCTGAGCCGGTTTAACGGCAATCAGGCGTCGGGTATCGGGGTTAAACTGGCCTCCGGCGCGAACGAAATGGCGACCGCGAAGCTGGTCATCGACCGCCTGGATGAGCTGTCCCAGTATTTCCCGCATGGCCTGGAATACAAAGTTGCCTATGAAACCACCTCTTTCGTGAAAGCCTCGATTGAGGACGTGGTGAAAACGCTGCTCGAGGCCATCGCACTGGTCTTCCTCGTGATGTACCTGTTCCTGCAAAACTTCCGCGCCACGCTCATCCCGACCATTGCCGTTCCCGTCGTGCTGCTCGGCACCTTTGCCGTGCTCTATGCCTTTGGTTACAGCATCAACACCCTGACCATGTTTGCGATGGTGCTAGCGATCGGCCTGCTGGTGGACGATGCCATCGTGGTGGTTGAGAACGTCGAGCGCATCATGAGCGAAGAGGGTCTGTCGCCGCGGGAAGCGACGCGCAAATCGATGGGACAAATTCAGGGGGCACTGGTCGGCATCGCGATGGTGCTCTCCGCTGTGTTTGTGCCGATGGCCTTCTTTGGCGGCACCACTGGCGCGATTTACCGCCAGTTCTCGATAACAATCGTCTCGGCGATGGTGCTGTCGGTGCTGGTGGCGATGATCCTGACCCCTGCCCTCTGCGCAACCTTGCTCAAGCCGTTACACAAGGGGGAACAGCACGGGCAAAAAGGGTTCTTCGGCTGGTTTAACCGGATGTTCAACCGCAATGCAGCGCGATATGAAGCGGGTGTGGGGAAAATCCTGCACCGCAGCCTGCGCTGGATGCTGATTTACGTTCTGCTGCTCGGCGGGATGGTCTTCTTATTCCTGCGCCTGCCAACCTCGTTCCTGCCGCTGGAAGATCGGGGAATGTTTATCACCTCCGTGCAGCTCCCAAGCGGGGCCACCCAGCAGCAGACGCTGAAGGTGGTTGAGAACGTCGAATCCTATTTCTTCACCAAAGAGAAAGACAATATCGTGTCGGTGTTCTCCACGGTCGGTTCCGGCCCCGGCGGGAACGGGCAGAACGTCGCCCGTATGTTCGTGCGCCTGAAAAACTGGGATGAGCGCGACAGCACGACCGGCTCCTCTTTCGCCATTATCGAGCGTGCCACCAAAGCCTTTAGCCACATCAAAGAGGCGCGCGTTTTCGCCAGCAGCCCGGCGGCAATCAGCGGCCTCGGCAGTTCGGCTGGCTTTGATATGGAATTACAGGATCACGCCGGAGTCGGACACGATGCGCTGATGGCCGCGCGCGACCAGCTGCTCGAACTGGCGGGGAAGGATAAATCGCTTACCCGCGTTCGTCACAACGGTCTGGATGACAGCCCGCAGCTGCAGATTGATATCGATCAGCGCAAGGCGCAGGCGCTGGGCGTGTCTATTGATGATATCAACGACACCCTGCAAACCGCGTGGGGCTCCAGCTATGTGAACGACTTTATGGACCGGGGCCGCGTGAAGAAGGTCTACGTTCAGGCCGCCGCGCCGTATCGTATGCTGCCGGACGATATTAATCTCTGGTACGTGCGTAACAATTCCGGCGGCATGGTGCCCTTCTCCGCCTTTGCCACCTCTCACTGGGAGAGCGGCTCTCCACGACTTGAGCGTTATAACGGCTATTCGGCGCTCGAAATCGTCGGCGAAGCCGCGCCGGGCGTCAGTACCGGTACCGCCATGGACACCATGGAAAAACTGGTACAACAGCTACCGGCTGGTTTTGGCCTGGAGTGGACGGCCATGTCCTATCAGGAACGGCTGTCTGGCGCACAGGCCCCTGCCCTATATGCCGTCTCACTGCTGGTCGTCTTCCTGTGTCTGGCCGCTCTGTATGAGAGCTGGTCGGTGCCGTTCTCAGTGATGCTGGTGGTACCGTTGGGTGTGATTGGTGCGCTGCTCGCCACCTGGATGCGAGGACTTGAGAACGATGTCTACTTCCAGGTAGGGCTGTTGACGGTGATTGGGTTGTC
The DNA here is from genome assembly GCF_050435885.1 of Lelliottia sp. 489. Taxonomy (NCBI): domain Bacteria; kingdom Pseudomonadati; phylum Pseudomonadota; class Gammaproteobacteria; order Enterobacterales; family Enterobacteriaceae; genus Lelliottia; species Lelliottia sp. 489. The sequence goes on from NZ_JBNDLC010000001.1 coordinate 1,542,394, forward strand.
GGCGAAGAACGCCATTCTGATCGTTGAGTTTGCCAATGAGATGAATTCGAAGGGCCACGATCTGCTGTCGTCCACGCTGCACGCCTGCCGTCAACGTCTGCGCCCAATCCTGATGACCTCGCTGGCATTTGTGTTTGGCGTCCTGCCGATGGCCACTAGTTCCGGCGCAGGTTCGAGCAGCCAGCACGCGGTCGGGACCGGCGTAATGGGGGGCATGATCTCCGCGACCATTCTCGCCATTTACTTCGTGCCGCTGTTCTTTGTGCTGGTGCGCCAGCGCTTCCCGTTAAAAGAAAAGCCGGAGTAATCAGGCAATAAAAAAGGCGGCTTTGATAGCCGCCTTTTTAACGTGTGATTTGTTTGATACCTATCACATCATTTTTATAACTAAATTAAGTGCTCTTGCAGTTCTTCCTGAAGATCATTTACGAAGCATGTCTTCGATAAAATCTTTCCAGTTCCCCAGTTCACGTTCAATCATAACAACCTCTCTTATTATTATGCGTATTCTATGAGAATATATCGTCATTGTGAAGATAATTTAATCAATGGTTACGATTGTGTCCCCCGCTCCTGTGCTGGCCCTGAGACAAATATGGCGCGATTACCTTTAATTTTATGTGACCAATAGCAATATTTAGAAACAACCATACGAGCGGGTGATAATCTTATTCTGAACTGACTTTAAAAGAAATTTTACGCGGCTGGACTTTTATGCGTAAAAAATGAAACACTATTCAGCGAACAGTTGTACGTTGAATTAATCGGCATAGCAGAATTAACGATAAACTGAATGTGTTATATTTCTCTGAACAATTTAAAGTCGAAAAAATTGAACGTTTGTTATTAATAAAGACAAAAGGATTCACGATGATTGTGATGTACGGCATTAAAAATTGCGACACCATCAAAAAAGCACGCCGCTTCCTTGAGGCAAACCATGTTGATTATCGCTTTCATGACTATCGCGCAGATGGCCTGGATGCGAAATTTCTGCATAGCGCCATCGCAGAACTGGGCTGGGAAGCGCTGCTGAATACCCGCGGGACCACCTGGCGAAAACTCGATGAATCAGTACGCAATAGCATCACTGACGCTGACAGCGCAGCGAAATTAATGCTCGAAATGCCTGCGATCATCAAACGCCCATTGCTCTGTGCGCCTGGGCAGCCTATGCTGCTGGGTTTTAGTGAATCCAGTTATCAGACTTATATTTGAGGTGTAGTCTATGTCATGCCCGGTCATTGAGCTGACTCAGCAGCTTATTCGCCGTCCCTCCCTTAGCCCGGACGATGCAGGTTGTCAGGCATTAATGATTGAGCGCCTGCGCGCCATTGGTTTTACCGTTGAGCGTATGGATTTTGGCGACACCCAGAACTTCTGGGCATGGCGCGGCCAGGGCGAAACGCTGGCTTTTGCCGGACACACCGATATCGTCCCTGCAGGTGACGCCGATCGCTGGATCAATCCTCCCTTCGAACCCACCATCCGCGATGGCATGCTGTTTGGTCGTGGCGCTGCTGACATGAAAGGCTCGCTGGCTGCGATGGTGGTGGCCGCCGAACGCTTTGTCGCCCAGCACCCGAACCACAAAAATCGTCTCGCGTTTTTGATCACCTCCGACGAAGAAGCCAGCGCCAAAAATGGCACGGTGAAAGTGGTCGAAGCGCTGATGGAACGCCGCGAACGCCTGGATTATTGCCTGGTGGGCGAGCCGTCGAGCACGGAAGTGGTCGGTGACGTGGTGAAAAATGGCCGTCGCGGCTCACTGACCTGCAATCTGACCATCCACGGCGTGCAGGGCCACGTGGCCTATCCGCATCTCGCCGATAACCCGGTACATCGCGCGGCGCCAATGTTGAGCGAGCTGGTGGGGATCGAGTGGGATAAAGGCAATGAATTCTTCCCGCCGACCAGCATGCAGATCGCCAACGTTCAGGCGGGCACCGGCAGCAACAACGTTATTCCGGGCGATCTTTTCGTGCAGTTCAACTTCCGCTTTAGCACGGAACTGACCGACGAGATGATCAAATCCCGCGTGATTGCTCTGCTGGATAAATACGAACTGCGCTACACCCTGGACTGGTGGCTTTCCGGCCAGCCGTTCCTGACCCAGCGCGGCAAGCTGGTGGATGCGGTGGTAAACGCTATCGCGCACTATAATGAGATCAAACCGCAGCTCCTGACGACCGGTGGCACTTCAGACGGACGCTTTATCGCCCGCATGGGTGCGCAGGTTGTCGAACTGGGCCCAGTAAACGCCACCATTCATAAAATCAATGAATGCGTGAACGCGGCTGATTTGCAGCTACTGGCTCGTATGTATCAACGTATTATGGAGCAACTCGTCGCCTGACGACTGCTCTGAGAAGGAATAGCGAATGGACTGGCTGGCTAAATATTGGTGGATTCTGGTGTTGGTGTTTCTGGTAGGCGTGCTGCTGAACGTGATCAAAGATCTGAAGCGCGTGGACCATAAGAAGTTCCTCGCCAACAAACCTGAGCTTCCCCCGCATCGTGATTTTAACGATAAGTGGGACGATGACGACAACTGGCCGAAGAAAGACCAGAAGAAATAGTTTCAAAAACCCCTCTCCGACGGGAGAGGGGTTTGAACTTACATAAACTCGACAATATCGTCGTCGTTTGGCTTGCTGCCGCTTAACGCTTCGTCGAAATAGTGCTTCGGCACGGTAAAGCGCAGGTGATCCAGCGCGAACTGCATGCTGCGATCGTCAATGGCGTGACCCAGTTCATCAACAATATCCAGCGTCACATCTCCCCCTTCACGAATCAGCGCTTCCTGAGCGGCCACCGCATGGGACAACTCAATCACGCGGTCTTCACCGCCGTGAATCAGGTGGATGGTGGTTGCTGTCGTGGCACTCTGTGGCAGAGTTGCAAAGCGGCCGTTAAAGGCAATCACACGCGAGACCAGCCCCGGCTGTGCTTTCACGCTCTCCAGCGACATAATCGCCCCCTGCGAGAAACCAATCAGCGCGGTTGCTCCGGCACTTACACCGCTCTGCTGTTGCCAGTAGCGTACGGTGTCGATAAAGGTCGGCATGATGGCATCGATGCGTGCCTGACGATTCTCTTCCGTCACGCCCTGCACGGAAAACCACTGACGCCCCTGTGGGCCACAAGGCTCTACGCCGCCAATGCTGACGATGAGTGCGTCGGGGAAAATCGGCGCAAACCAGCTGCCGATTTGCCCCATATTCACTGCATTATCACCGACGCCATGAAACAGCAGCAGCAGTTGTTGCGCTGGGGCAGAAGGGCTTTGGACAACAAAATGGTCATGTTTCATGGCAGTCTCCTTAATTGATAGTCAGGATTTTACGCCTCTGCGGGGTAATGACCATGCCACTTCATTGAAGAAGTCATTGAAAAAAATGCCATTGCAAAACGTCACTTTTGAGCCGCTCGCAGCGGCAGCGATCAAGCGATTCAAGAGCCTGCGCGGCCTCCTGGCGCTGTCGTATGAGTAATGTTTTACGTCCGTGAAGTGCCAGGTCGGCGCACAGCTGCACGTCCTCTTTGCCCTCTTCCAGCCTGCCGCGCAGGGCCTCCAGCGGTAAAGGTACCGCCAGCAACAGGCGCGTGAGCGCTGCTGCAGACGTCGAGAGAGGACGATGGGCAAAGGCGAAACCGCTTAACTCCAGCCAGTCATCATCATTAAGGGTAGTCTCCCAGCGATCGTCTACCGGGATCTTTTCGCCGTTCCAGCGTTCAATGATCCGCGCATCGCGGCACAGGCGCTGATGTTCCTGTGCGCACAGCGCCTGCCCCGCCTCGCTGATGGGCCGTAGCGCCATCGCCGTATAGCAGCCGCTGCTGGCCTCGCGATGACTGCCCATACGCACCAGCACAAAGCCGCAGCGCTGCCAGAAGCGCCACAGCTCCTGGGTATAGCCAAAGCTGACGGAGAGATAATCTTGCTGTCGGTGCGCACCTGCGCTGCCCGTCAGCGCCTGGCCGATGCCCTCGCGCTGACGCGCCGGATGGACCGCTACGCGGGTAACGCGCCGCCCGACAATTGTCGCCGCAAGCGGTGATCCTCCGTGGGCGGCAAGAGATTGCGCCACCAGATTGCCGCGCGGGCGTCGGTAGCCTGCCCACACGGCCTGGCTCAACGCCGGCGTTAACCCACCCTCGTCTACCAGCCACAGCGCCCCTGCCAGCGCTTTCCCGGTGCGGGCGACGGCAAAATGCTGGCCCGGCGCGTCCATCATCCGGCGTAAATCCACGGGTGAGGTGCGGTAGTGCGCTGAGCACAAGAGCCGGTAGATATCAGCGGCAAGCTGCGGCTGGCTCTCCCAGGCGTTTTGTTCCAGGGAGATGATCTCGGGTGTACCGCCGGGTATCGCGTCCACAACGTCGTCATCAAATAACAACGCATCCGCTATCACGCGCTCAAGGGGGCAGCCCGCCGCCCAGCGAATGGGGGCCGAGAGGGTGAAAGAGTGCAGGCCGCTAAAACGCGCGCAGAATTTGAGTAAAAAGCCGCGCCCCGTACCTTCGTAACCCTGCACGGTCGTCGTGAGTAATACACGCGGGAAACGCGACACCAACTGTTCCAGCAGCGGGCCGGGAATGGCGGCGGCTTCATCAACCACCAGCCAGTCGGCCTGCTGGTCAGAAGCTAGCAACGCGTCCGGGGCCATAAAGTGATAGTGATTTTCCGCGAAGCGGGCGATGACGTCTGTCGCCCCTTTCGCAGGCGCAGTGACGATAGCCCGACCCGAAATGCGGCGTAACAGCATCCCCGCGAGCGCGGATTTCCCCCGCCCGCGCGGTGCTGTCACCACCGCTACGCCGGTTTCCATCCCGGTTAGTGACTCCAGAATGTCAGCCTGTTCGCGCTGCGGCTCGCCGCTGGCAGGCTGCCAGTCGGGTGCCGAAGGCAAGGGAAAATCAGGTAAGGGCTGGTGTTCATGCCAGATCAACGCACCGGGATCGGCGCTCACCACCCGACAAAAATGGTGAACAAAATGCGGCGTCGCGATGGGGGTATCGCTGTCGCTCCAGCGAAGCGAATCACTGTCGGTTTGACCGGGCCAGACGGCGAAGGGAGGCGTAAGTAACACCAGCAGACTGCCCGCGCGTAATGTGCCGCTCAGCGCCGCAAAGGCTGCGACATCAAAACCGCAACGGGCATCGAAAATCGCGTGACGATACTCGCGTCCGAGCAGATTTTTTAGCGCTTGCGGCGCGCAGTGCGGCTCAACGGGCGCGTCGTTTCCAACCCACAGCCAGTCGCCGGAAAGCGCGTCGCGAAGCATCAATGCGTGTGTCTGCGACCACGTATCGCTACCGCTTAGCACCAGCAACCGGCGATGACCTTCCCGCTGTAGCTGTGCGGCCAGTGGTTCAAACCAGGAGACCGCCTCTTCCCTGCCGCGCGACATCACATGGCTTTACCAAAGGTATTGCACTGAGCCGGATCGCCACTCGCAAAACCACGTTTAAACCAGGTGTAGCGTTCTTCAGAAGTGCCGTGGGTGAAGCTGTCTGGCACCACGCGCCCCTGGCTTTGCTGTTGCAGACTGTCGTCGCCGATAGCCTGTGCGGCGTTGAGTGCCTCTTCCAGATCGCCCGACTCCAGTACGCCCTGCTGCTGCATGCTATGGCCCCAGACGCCTGCGAAGCAGTCGGCCTGCAGTTCCATACGCACGGACAAGCGGTTGATTTCAGTCTGGGAGGCGTTTTGCTGCAGCTGACGCACTTTCGGTTCGATGCCGAGCAGTTTTTGTACGTGGTGACCGACTTCATGCGCAATCACGTAGCCCTGGGCAAAATCGCCGTCAGCGCCAAGTTTGCGTTTCATGTCGTCATAGAAGGAGAGATCGATATAGACGGTGCTGTCTGCCGGGCAATAGAACGGCCCCATTACAGACTGTCCTGTGCCACATCCCGTGCGTGTCGCGCCACGGTACATCACCAGTTTTGGCTGCTGGTAGGTGCGGCCCATTTTTTCAAACTGCTGGCTCCACGTATCTTCAGTGGTCGCCAGAATGACAGAGGTGAATTTTGCGGCTTCATCTTCGTTCGGACTGATGGAGCGCTGAGATTGCTGTTGTTGTGGAACCGGTTCTCCGGTCATTAAACCGGTCAAATCGACACCGTAGTAGCCCGCCACCAGTACGATAATCAGCAGAACAATGCCGCCTTTACCGCCGGGAAGTCGCATCCCGCCACCGCCCATCGACGGCCCCATGCCGCCACTGCTGCGCCTGTCTTCTACATTGTCACTTTCACGACGCCCTTGCCAGCGCATAACCACCTCGAAACTTTCTCAATATGAATAGAGTGATCGTAGGCGGTTAACGGACGGATTACCATAGGAAACAATGGTAACAAGCCAAAGGATGTTTCCACCCATTGGCCCGCAAAGGAATTAATCGAGTTTAACGCCCAGACGATGCGCGACGGCTTCGTACGCTTCAATCAGGCCACCCAGGCTCTGACGGAAACGGTCTTTGTCCATTTTATCCAGGGTCTCTTTGTCCCACAGACGGCTGCCGTCCGGGGAGAACTCATCACCCAGCACCACTTCACCTTTGTACAGACCGAACTCCAGTTTGAAGTCGACCAGGATCAGGCCCGCGTCATCAAACAGCTTTTTCAGCACGTCGTTGGCTTTGTAGGTCAGCTCCTGCATGCGCGCCAGGTTCTCTTTGCTTACCCAACCGAAGGTTTCGCAGTAGGATTCGTTGACCATGGGATCGTGCATTTCGTCATTTTTCAGGAACAGGTCGAACAATGGCGGGTTCAGTTCGATGCCTTCTTCAATACCCAGACGTTTCACCAGGGAGCCTGCCGCGCGGTTACGCACCACGCATTCGACCGGGACCATATCCAGTTTTTTCACCAGACACTCCGTATCGGACAGCAACGCTTCCATCTGAGTCGGGATACCGGCTTCGGCGAGTTTGCTCATAATGAAATGGTTGAACTTGTTGTTTACCATGCCCTTACGATCGAACTGCTCAATGCGTGCGCCATCCCCTGCTGACGTATCATTGCGGAATTCGAGCACCAACAGATCCGGGTTTTCGGTGCTGTATACGGTCTTCGCTTTGCCACGATACAACTCAGCTTGCTTCTGCATCTTCATTACTCCTGGTGTGATGATATGTACAAAAATCTCGGGATATTATGCCACGCACACGTTTGCGTAGCACGAAAATAAAAAGGGCTGGATTAACCAGCCCTGTTTTTTATTTGCTGAATGCAGCCTGGAAGACCGCGACCAGCGCATCGTTCTGCGACTGGGTCAGCGTGTGACCTTTCGGATCGATGAACTGCAAGCTGCTGCGGTTATCGAGGTCACCGACCTGAATTTTGTAATCGCCGGACGCGAGGCCAGGATCGCTGGCACCCAGTTCCTGCCATGCGCTATCGGAAAGCGGTTTGTAAGTGGCCGTGATGCTGCCCGTTGAGCGGGTGCTGTCGGTCACTTTCATACCGGCTTTTTCAAGCACGGCTGGCAGACGCTGCCAGGTTTGCTGGAACGGTGCGCGCACTACCAGCATTGGCAGACCGGTGTCATCCGCTGCGCTCTGCACATCGAAAGTCACGCCATTGCGGCTCTGCGCGGAGTTCGCTGCATCGGTCGCGTTTTTATCGAGACCAGAAGCAATCACGTTCAGCATTTCAGTGCTGTAGCGCTGCAGCGAGGCCGCATCCGCCACTGGCTTGCCAGCCTGCTCCAGGTTCAGCAGTTTGACCGTGACGGCCTGCTGATAACCCTGCGGTTTGACAGAGACTTGATAACGACCACGGTACTGCTGATCTTCATCCAGACGGTTCCATTCGATCCAGTCGGTCGTCAGACTCTGACTGGCGTCGTCACGCTTATCAATCGCGTAGTTCTTCGACTGAATCACGCTGACCACCTGCGGCCACAGGGTGTTGCCACGACCGTTTTCGACCAGAAGCGTAGCCGTGTCACCCGTAAACTGGGTGCGGGCACCGCTCACCAGCGCCAGTGGCTGTGCCGGTGGACGAATGTCCAGCGCTTTGCCTACTGCACCACTGCTGTTAGTGACAGGAATGTTGTAATCGCCGTTTTGAATCGGCAGGATCATACCCGCTGGCGCATGAAGTTCAGCAAGCGGCGTTGCATCCAGATAGGATTCATCACCGCTCACCTGGCGCTTGTAGCGCGAGTCTGAACTACAGGCTGCGAGGAGCATAACAAGCGAAACACCCGCAACCTTCGCCAGGCGCGACTTCTGTACTGAGTAAGCCATCAAATCTCCCTAAACTCTACAGCAAACCGGCATGCTTCAGCGCCCCGGTGACCACTTCGCGACCGTGGTCGGTAATGGGGGTCATCGGCAGACGCAGCGTGTCGGTCGCTACAAGTCCCAACTCCTTACATGCCCATTTCACTGGGATCGGATTGGGTTCGACAAATAATTTTGTGTGCAGCGGCATCAGACGCTGGTTAATCAAGCGAGCTTCGTCGAAATGACCCGCCGCAGCCAGTTTGCACATTTCGGCCATATCGCGCGCGGCTACGTTAGACGTAACGGAAATCACGCCATGACCACCGAGCTGCATGAAGTCCAGCGCGGTCGCGTCATCACCACTGAGCAGGATAAAGTCGTCTGAAACCAGCTCTTTGATCTGGTGAACGCGGCTTAAGTTCCCGGTCGCCTCTTTAATTGCGATAATATTTTTAACTTTCGAGAGACGGCCTACGGTTTCCGGCAGCATATCGCAGCCAGTACGCGACGGCACATTATACAGAATTTGTGGCAAGTCAGTATGTTCAGCGATGGCTTTGAAATGCTGGAACAGACCTTCCTGCGTTGGGCGGTTGTAGTACGGGGTCACCGTCAGGCAGCCGACAATGCCGCTGTTGTTAAAACGCTGGGTCAGGCTGATGGCCTCGGCGGTTGCATTTGCACCCGTTCCGGCGATAACCGGGATACGCCCGTCAGCCAGTTCGACGGTCATCATCACCACATCGCCGTGTTCTTCATGGCTCAGGGTGGCAGATTCACCGGTAGTCCCTACGGAAACGATCGCCGACGTCCCGTTGGCGACATGGTAATCAATCAGTTTTTTCAGGCTTGACCGGCAGACATTACCTTTCTCATCCATCGGCGTAACAAGCGCAACAATACTTCCCGTGAACATGGGCCATCCTCTGTGCAAACAAGATTCTCAATGGTACGTTTGGAACTGTAATAAAAGCAAGCGACGTAAGGCGTCCAGGCTGTTGTATGCATGTTTTTTTTATGCTTTCCTTAGGATGACTTAACCACGCAAAGGAAGAACAGGTTTGACAACCTCATCACAACATTACCTGGTTATCACTGCGCTGGGTGCCGACAGAGCCGGTATTGTGAACACCATCACCCGCCACGTCAGCAGTTGCGGCTGTAATATCGAAGACAGCCGCCTTGCGATGCTGGGTGACGAGTTCACGTTTATCATGCTGTTGTCCGGGACATGGAACGCGATTACGCTCATTGAATCCACGTTGCCGCTGAAAGGCGCGGAGCTGGATTTGCTGATCGTGATGAAACGCACAACTGCGCGCCCGCGCCCGGCCATGCCGGCGACCGTCTGGGTGCAGGTTGAAGTCACCGATTCCCCGCATTTAATCGAACGTTTCACCGCACTGTTTGACAGCCACCAGATGAACATCGCTGAGCTTGTGTCCCGCACACAGCCCGGACCGCTGCCAAAATTATTTATTCAGATCACGGCACACAGCCCTGCCTCGCACGATGCGTCAAATATTGAGCAAGCGTTCAAAGCACTCTGTACAGAACTCAATGCACAAGGCAGTATAAACGTCGTCAATTATTCGCAGCACGAACAGGATGGAGTTGAGTAATGAATCCACTGAAAGCCGGTGACATCGCACCGAAATTTAGCCTGCCCGATCAAGACGGCGAGCAAGTAAATTTGACCGACTTCCAGGGACAGCGTGTTCTGGTCTATTTCTACCCGAAAGCCATGACGCCAGGGTGTACCGTACAGGCGTGCGGTTTACGCGATAACATGGATGATTTGAAAAAGGCCGGCGTAGACGTGCTGGGAATCAGCACCGATAAGTCAGAAAAACTGTCACGCTTCGCTGAAAAAGAGCTGCTGAACTTTACGCTGCTCTCCGATGAAGACCATCAGGTTTGCGAGCAATTTGGCGTCTGGGGTGAGAAGACCTTTATGGGCAAAACCTACGACGGCATTCATCGCATCAGCTTCCTGATTGATGCCGATGGCAAAGTTGAACATGTGTTTGATGATTTCAAAACCAGCAACCACCACGACGTGGTGCTCGACTGGCTGAAAGCGAACGCCTGATTAAACGAAAAATCCCGGTTCATTGAACCGGGATTTTTTTATTCTTCCACCGCAGGCACATCCGGCCACGCATGCACGACCGCTTTAATCAGCGTCGCCAGCGGGATGGCAAAGAACACCCCCCAGAAGCCCCACAGCCCCCCAAAAATCACTACCGACAGGATGATCACCAGCGGGTGCAAATTCACCGCCTCCGAGAACAACACCGGCACCAGCAGGTTGCCGTCCAGCCCCTGAATAATCAGGTAGACTGCGAAACAGCTCCAGAATTCTGTACCCAGACCAAACTGGAACAGGGCCACACCGACCACCGGAATCGTCACCACGAATGCGCCGATATAGGGAATCAGCACCGAGAAGCCCACCAGCACCGCCAGCAGCAGCGAATAATTCAGACCAAAGATCACAAACCCAATCCAGGTTGCGACGCCGACCACAATCATCTCCAGCACTTTGCCGCGGATGTAGTTGGTGATCTGCTGGTTCATCTCTTTCCACACCTGCCCCGCCAGCCCGCGATTGCGCGGCAAAATACGGCGCACGGCGTTGAGCATCTGCTCTTTGTCCTTCACGAGGAAGAAGACCATCAGCGGCACCAGCACCAGATAGACCGCCAGCGTTAGCAGGCCCACCAGCGAGGCGAGGGAATATTTCACCACCGAATCGCCCATCGTCATGATGCGGGCGCGCATATTTTCCGCCATCGCATCAATAATGCCCGCATCCATCAGCGCCGGATAACGGCGTGGCAGCGTGGCGGCAAAATCGGAGAGTTTATTGAGCATCCCCGGCATATCGCGGATCAGGTAGATCCCCTGCTGCCAGGCAACCGGCATCACCACAAACGACATCAGCAACAGAATGCCGACGAACAGGATCAGCACAATGCTGGTTGCCCAGCGGCGGGAGCAGCCAATTTTTTCAAGACGCACTGTCGGCCATTCAAGAAGATAGGCCAGTACCAGGGCAACGAGCAGCGGCGCCAGCAGCCCGCTGAAGAAGAACAAAATACCGAACCCGGCGACCAGAATAACCAGCAAAGCAATAGCTTCGGGGTCGCTGAAACGGCGCCGATACCACTGCATTAACATTTCGAGCATACAACCCTTCCCTGAATCTGATGGCTGGAGCGAGAGGCGAATTGTATCTAACTGTCACACAAAAGACTTTCCATTTTTGACGCTGCGTCACGAAACGCAAAAGGCGGGCGTTTGGGATTTTCTTCAGGCCGTAACACGGCTACACTCGCAGAGCAGCAGAAGGTGAACGATATGCACGTTCTTCGGTCAAATGGGTACATCCAAAATACAGGGCAGAGGTTATGTTCAGGCAGTTGAAAAAAACTCTGGTTGCAACGCTTATTGCCGCGCTGACTGTCGGTCAAATGGTGCCAGCTTTCGCTGACACGTCCGATACATTGCCGGATATGGGTACCTCAGCAGGAAGCACGCTCTCCATCGGACAAGAAATGCAGATGGGTGATTACTACGTGCGTCAGCTTCGCGGCAGCGCGCCGCTGATTAATGACCCGCTGCTGGTGCAATATATCAACGGTCTTGGCATGCGCCTTGTGGCCCACGCCGACTCCGTCAAAACCCCCTTCCACTTCTATTTAATTAATAACGACGAAATCAACGCCTTCGCCTTCTTCGGCGGTAACGTGGTGCTGCATTCGGCGTTATTCCGTTATTCCGACAACGAAAGCCAGCTTGCGTCGGTAATGGCGCACGAAATCTCCCACGTCACTCAGCGCCATCTGGCGCGTGCCATGGAAGATCAGAAAAAAAATGCACCGCTGACCTGGGTCGGCGCGTTGGGTTCGATCCTGCTGGCGATGGCCAGCCCGCAGGCCGGCATGGCCGCCCTGACCGGGACGCTCGCCGGGACGCGTCAGGGGATGATCAGCTTTACCCAGCAGAACGAACAGGAAGCAGACCGCATCGGCATTCAGGTGCTCCAGCGCTCTGGTTTTGATCCGCAGGCGATGCCGACCTTCCTCGAAAAATTGCTCGATCAGGCGCGCTACTCCACTCGCCCACCGGAAATTCTGCTGACCCACCCCCTGCCAGAAAGCCGTCTTTCAGATGCGCGTAACCGTGCCAATCAGATGCGTCCGGTCGTCGTTCAGTCGTCGCAGGATTTCTACATGGCGAAGGTCAGAACCCTCGGCATGTATAATTCTGGCCGCAACCAGCTGACGAGCGACCTGCTCGATACGCTGACGAAAGGCAATGTGCGTGAGCAGAATGCAGCCCAGTACGGTCGTGCGCTGCAGGCGATGGAGGCCAGCAAATACGATGAGGCGCGCAAAGCGATCCAGCCTCTGCTGGCCGCCGATCCTAACAATGCGTGGTATCTGGATCTCTCAACCGACATCGATTTAGGCCAGAAGAAAACTGCCGATGCGATTAATCGCCTGAAAAACGCCAAAGATTTGCGCACCAATCCGGTGTTGCAGCTCAACCTGGCGAATGCTTACTTGCAGGGCGGCCAGCCGAAAGAGGCGGCAACGATTCTGAATCGCTATACCTTTGACCATAAAGACGATCAAAACGGCTGGGATTTACTGGCGCAAACCGAAGGACAGCTTGGTAACCGCGACCAGGAGTTAGCCGCGCGCGCCGAGGGCTTTGCCCTGGTTGGGCGCCTGGACCAGTCGATTTCCCTGTTAAGCAGCGCCAGTTCGCAGGTGAAACTGGGCAGTCTGCAGCAGGCGCGCTACGACGCCCGAATCGATCAGCTGCGCGCGCTGCAGCAACGGTTCAAGCCGTACGAAAAGATGTAATAAGGAGAAGTCATGTCAGACAAGGTTAAAATTTATCACAACCCTCGCTGCTCCAAGAGTCGCGACACGCTGAGCCTGCTGAAAGCGAACGGCATTGATCCCGACGTGGTGCTCTATCTGGAGACGCCGCCGGACGCCGCCACTCTTCGCCAGCTTCTGAGCATGCTGGGCATGGCGAGCGCACGTGAGCTGATGCGCCGGAAAGAAGATCTCTATAAATCCTTAAACCTGGATGACAGCCACCTCACGGAAGATGCGCTGATTCAGGCGATGGTTGAAAATCCAAAGCTGATTGAGCGCCCGATTGTGGTCGCTAACGGTGAAGCGCGCATTGGCCGCCCACCGGAAGATGTGCTCGAAATCCTCAACTAAAGGGTGCGCCGCAGCGCTTCAAGAAAGCCCTGCGGCGTACTGTCCCCCAGCTTTTTCTGCGCTTTGCCCTGATTATAGAATTCACAGATTCGCATCAATAACTCCCCTGCCGGTTCCACATTCACTCGGGGAATGATTTCACCCAGCGGGATCGCCACCTGTACGGCGCTGTGCTGTGCCGGGCTGTGTTTTATCACTATCTCCTCCAGGCTCAACGATGTGGCGAAGCCAAAAGTCTCAACAGATTGAATATCAGCCGGACAGGCTTCCAGCAGCTCCCTTGCCCAGTTTGCTACCAGCTGCGGTGAAATCCCCGCGTAAAGCCTGGCAAAACACCAGCCGCTGACCGGCTCTCGCGCCCACAGCAGATGCTGTTCCCCGCCGTCGTCCATATGCAATGAGAGCGGCAGATGATGCAGTTCAAGCCGCTGCGGTAAGAGACCGGCTTTCAGCGCTTTTTTGCCCTGCAGTGGCGCGCCCTGACGCGAGGATGCAGCAGGTTTCAGATAGCGATTCAGCGTCGCCCGCGAAACGCTAATCCCCAGCCCTTCATTCACCAGCAGCAACAGTTCGTCCAGCGGCGCACCGGTGGCGTCACGCAGGGCGTTAATCAATGAAACCTGCTCCTGTCTCATCGCTTTGTGTATCACTTTAGGCGTCGTGTGGTTGTCAGATATCTGCTCGCGTTTACGCCAGCGCCGGACAGTGGTGACTGAAATTCCCAGCTCCAGGGCCAGCTCCCTGTCGCTCTTATCCGACTGCTGAAGATAGCGACGGGTGCGCGGTGTCGTGGTGGCATTGGCGTGCAGTTTGATTTCCATCGCGAGGCCTCAGTCAAATTTCTTATAACCAATCTTGTGAGATTTATATTAACAAAGCGATTACATTGTGACCTGATTCACCTTTCGGTCGCAACGCTTCACTGATAATCCTCAGACATAACATAAACAACGTCACGCGATCTTGTACGGAGTTCACAATGAACAATGTTCTGGGATTTATGGAAGCAAAATTGATGCCGCTGGCAGCCAAAACGGCTCAGCAGCGACATCTGGGTGCCATTCGTGGTGCATACGTTTCATTCATGCCGTTTATTATCGTCGGCTCGATCCTGCTGGTTATCTCCTCGTTCCCGAATCAGACCTATCAGCAGTTTATGTCGTCGGCCTTTGGCGAAAGCTGGAGCGCGATTATCGAGATCCCGTTTAACGCTGTTTTCTCGACGATGTCTCTGTTTATCAGCTTCCTGGTCGCCTTCCGTCTGGCGGAGCATTACGACGAGGACCGCATCTCGTGTGGGATCCTGGCGCTGGTCAGCTTCCTGATCCTCACGCCGTTTATCAAAGTGGCGGAAAACGGCGGTATTACCGTGATGCCGGTGGAGTGGATTGGCAGTAAAGGCCTGTTCGTGGCGATGATTGGCTCGCTGTTATGGACAGAGCTGTTCTGCTGGCTGAAGCGTAAAAATCTGGTGATTAAAATGCCGGAGGGCGTTCCGCCTGCAGTGCAGGAGTCGTTCGCCGCGCTGATCCCCGCCCTGGTGGTGATGATTCTGGTGCTGGTGATCCGCATTGCGTTTGAAAACACGCACTATCACACCATCCATCAGTTCATCTATGACGTGGTCGCAACGCCGGTGCGTCACTACGGCACCTCCTATTTCGGCGCGCTGATGACGGTGTTCAGTATCACCATTTTGTGGTCAGTGGGCATTAACTCCGGTTCGATGATTAACGGCATTATCCGTCCGCTGTGGATGGAGAATCAGACCGACAATATCGCCGCCATTCAGGCGGGCGTGACGCCGCCGCACATTATTACCGAGCAGTTTTTCGACATGATCTGGATGGGCGGCGCGGGTGCTACGCTGTCTCTGGTCATCGCGATGCTGATTTTTGCCCGCAGTAAAAATATGCGGGAAGTGGCACGGCTCGGCGCGGGTGCGTCGGTGTTCAACATCAACGAACCGATTCTGTTCGGACTGCCGGTGATCATGAACCCGATCATGCTGATTCCCTTCAACCTGGTGCCGCTGGTGTTAGTCACCGTGCAGTACGCGGCCATGAAAATCGGCGCGGTCGCCGTGACCACCGGGGTGTTTATTCCCTGGACGCTGCCGCCGGTCATCAGCGGCTTTATCGTCACCGGGCATCTCAGCGGCAGCGTGATGCAGCTGCTCAACCTGCTGATCGGCGCGATGCTCTATCTGCCGTTTATGCGCATTCTGGACAAACAGTACCGCGCTGCGGAAATCGCTACCGCGACACCAACCGAAACCACGCTGGCAAAACAGGAGTAAACCATGTGGGGAATTATCGCAACCTGGCGAATGGCGCTGGAAGGTGTGACGGAGTCTGCGTCTGCGCTGGCTGCGGGGAAGCCTGTCGCATCGGCAGTCGTGGATGCCGTTGCCGCCGTTGAAGACTTTCCGTATTACAAGTCCGTCGGCTACGGCGGGCTGCCCACGGAGAATGGCGAAGTGGAACTCGACGCCGCCTATATGGACGGCGATAGCCTGGCCTTTGGCGCAGTGGGCAATCTGGTGGATATCGCCAACCCGGTGCGGGTGGCTCAGGCCTTGAGCCGTCAGCGCTATAACAGCCTGCTGGTCGGCCAGGGAGCGCGCGAGTGGGCGTTAAGCCAGGGCTTTACTGACAAAACCATGCTCACCGACCGGGCAATGCAGCACTATCGCAAGCGCTGTCGTGAAACGCTGGATAAGGGGCTCAGCCCGTACGACGGTCACGATACTGTCGGCATTATCGGGCTGGATAAGCAAGGCTCCATGAGTGTCGCCACCTCCACCAGCGGCCTGTTTATGAAAAAACGCGGGCGCATCGGGGATTCGCCGATTATCGGTTCCGGTTTTTATTGCGACAGCGAAACGGGGGCCGCCACCGCCACGGGCGTGGGCGAGGACCTGATGAAAGGCTGCACCAGCTACGAAATCGTGCGCCGCATGGCGCAGGGCATGACGCCCCAGCAGGCGGCAGATTCCGTCGTCTTTGAACTCGAAGACAAACTAATGTCACGCTTTGGCCGCGTGGGCGATCTTTCCGTGGTGTGTATGAATAATCGAGGCGAATTTGGCGCGGCGACCAACATCAAAACGTTCTCTTTTGTGGTCGCCACCGCCCGGCAGCCCCTGACCGTTTTTCGCACCGAACGCCTGCGTGAGAAAACCCACTATCAGGCCGTGGATGACGACTGGATGCAGGCCTATGCCACCCGCATTCGCGCGCCGATTGAGGAACAACCATGATTACCTGCCAGCTGATTACCTCTCTTGTCGAAGCCCGCCCACACAGCCATCTTCTGGCGCGCCACGCCTGCGCACAGCTGCCGGAGACGGCGCTTATCAATGAGATGCGTGTACAGACAGGCGTAGCAGACACACGCTTCGGCTGTGCCCCTTTTGCCCGTATCACTCTGCTGCCAGAAGCGCTGTGGCAGGATTCCCTGACCGACGGTTTAGTGGCCGCGCTACGCCCGCTTTTTGCCGCGCCCGTCAGCGAAAGCCTGGTGATTGATCTCTGCGATATTCACGACACTGTTCTGGGCCAGTTGCTGCGTTTCCTGTTCAATCAGGCGCATAACCTTAGTGATTTGCAGCTCAAGAAAACGGACGGCTCAGCCGTGCGGATTCGCCACATTGCCGCCCTGTGCCTGCCCGAGCAACGAGAGCGGTTAGCCAGCATCATCGAACAACAGCAGGCGGTTGCCAACGGGATGATCGCTGCACGGCGTCTGGCAGACACGCCATCCGACCGCTGCACGCCACAGTACGTGGTCGACGAGGCGCAGACCCTGTGTGCCGCCTTCCCTGCCCTGCGCTGCGAGGTGCTTGATGAACAACAGATCGTCGGGCAAGGTCTTGGGCTGCTCCATGCCGTAGGAAAAGGCGCCACCTGCCCGCCGCGCCTGCTGGCGATTCATTACGACGGCATCAGCGACGGTCCGGTTCGCTGCTATGTGGGCAAAGGCATTACCTTTGACACGGGCGGTCTGTGGCTGAAGGAAGGCGCGGGCATGTACACCATGAAGTACGACATGTGCGGCGCGTCCAACGTGCTGGGCCTGATGCTGACGGTGGCTGAGCTGAACCTGTCCGTGCGGATCATGGGCGTGCTGGCGCTGGCGGAAAACGCCATCGGCCCGGACGCAATGCAGCCGGGGACGGTAGCGCGGGCCTGTAACGGCCTGACGGTGGAGATCAATAATACCGACGCCGAAGGACGACTGGTGCTGGCCGACGCTATCGCCTGGGCAAGTAAGCGCCATCCACAGGCGCATTACATTATCGATATGGCGACGCTGACGGGTGCGGTGGTGAAAGCGCTGGGGTATGAGCTGAGCGGATTGATGACGCAAAACGAAACGCTGCGGAAGCAGCTGACCCGCGCCGGGATCAGGAGCGGCGATGAGGTGTGGTCTCTGCCGCTGGATGCGCGGCTGAAAAAACAGACCGAAAGCACGATTGCCGATCTGTGCAATACGCCGACCAATAACGCAGCGATCAGTGCGTCAGCCGCATGGTTATTACACCATTTTTGCCCACCAACGATTCCGTGGGCGCATCTGGATATCAGCGGAACGGCGTTATGGCGTGAAGGCGGAAGAAGCGTGGCGTCGGGAAGACCGAATCCGTTATTGGTGGAGCATTTATTAGCAGATATAGAACTGTAAGCCCATACACGCGACGCGCCGCCGGGCCAGAAGGCCTGGTGGCGAATTAGAGTTTCAGCGTCTCTTTCACAAACGGAATGGTCAGTTTGCGCTGGGCAGTTATGGACGCGTGATCGAGCTGATCCAGCGTATCAAACAGAGTGCGCATTTCCCGATCCAGCCGCTTTAACAGGAAACGCCCCACGTCTTCCGGCAGCTCAAACCCACGTAGCCGCGAGCGTAACTGCAGCGCCTGAAGTTTGTCTTCATCAGACAAGGGTTGCAGCTTGTAGATTTGTCCCCAGTCGAGACGAGACGCCAGATCCGGCAATCCCAGATTCAGCTGGCGCGGAGGACGATCGCCGGTGATCAGCAACCGGGTTTTCCCCGACTCCAGAATGCGGTTGTAGAGATTAAACATCGCCATTTCCCACGGCTCATCTCCGGCAATGCATTCAATATTGTCGATGCAAACCAGTGAAAGATGTTCCATACCGTCGAGCACTTCCGGGACAAACCAGGTGCGTTTATCCAGCGGCACGTAGCCTACCGCGTCACCGCGCTGGGAAAGCTCCGCACAGGCGGCGTGCAGCAGATGGCTGCGTCCCGCGCCTTCGCGTGACCAGATATAAATGTATCCGCTGTGCTCCTGGCGCAACACGTTTTGCAGTGCAGCCAGTAAAGAGGGGTTATCGCCCGGCCAGAAACTCGCGAAAGTTTCGTCGTCAGGAAGATAAAGTGGCAGAGAGAGCTGTGCCGGTCCGTTCAGAAATACCTCGATCAAGGTCTCACATAAAATCGGGAGGGAGTTTATCACGGAACCTGCAATGAGAGAACCGGGCGGATCGTCCGCCCGGTTTAACGATCAATGTGACGCTTTTTCGCTGTCAGCGGCGTCGAGAACTTCTTCTTCCGGGCGCAGCACAGAGATCAGTTTGAAGATCAGGCTCAGGCCTACGCCGACGATGGTGGCCAGCGCCATGCCTTTCAGCTCAGCGGCACCGATGTGCACTTTCGCGCCGCTCACGCCGATAATCAGGATCACCGAGGTCAGGATCAGGTTCTGCGTTTTGTTATAATCCACTTTGGATTCAATCAGCACGCGAATACCGGATGCGCCGATCACGCCGTAGAGCAGCAGTGAGACACCGCCGATGACCGGGACCGGGATAATCTGGATCGCCGCCGCCAGTTTACCCACGCAGGAGAGCAGAATTGCAAAGATCGCCGCCCCGCCGATCACCCAGGTGCTGTAGACGCGGGTAATCGCCATTACGCCGATGTTCTCGCCGTAAGTGGTGTTTGGCGTGGAGCCGAAAAAGCCGGAAATCATGGTCGACAGGCCGTTAGCAAACATCGAACGGTGCAGACCTGGGTCGCGGATCAGATCTTTTTTGACGATATTCGCCGTCACCACCAGGTGACCAACGTGCTCGGCAATCACCACCAGCGCCGCTGGCAAAATGGTGAAGATCGCAAACCACTCAAAGCGCGGCGTGTAGAAGGTTGGCAGTGCAAACCAGTGCGCCTGGGCAATCGGAGTGGTGTCCACCACACCCATCGCAAAGGAGAGCGCATAGCCCGCCAGCACCCCGATCAGAATCGGGATAATCGCCAGGAAACCACGGAACAGCACCGAGCCGAACACCGTCACGCCCAGGGTCACCAGCGAAATAATAATGGTTTTGGACTCAGGCGATTGCCCGTCCGCAGGCAGCAGCCCGGCCATATTGGCCGCCACGCCCGCCAGCTCCAGACCGATGACGGCAACGATTGCGCCCATCGCCGCAGGCGGGAACATCACATCCAGCCAGCCTGTCCCGGCTTTCTTCACAATGAAGGCCACCAGGCAGAACAGCGCACCGCACATGATAAAGCCGCCCAGCGCCACTTCGTAGCCTAATGGCAGCAGCAACAGGACCGGGGAGATAAACGCAAAGCTGGAACCCAGATACGCCGGGATTTTGCCTTTACAGATGAAAAGGTAAAGCAGCGTGCCGACACCGTTGAACAGCAGCACGGTAGCCGGGTTAATGTGAAATAGGATTGGCACCAGCACGGTCGCACCAAACATGGCAAACAGATGCTGCAAACTAAGCGGGATCGTCTGCAAAAGCGGCGGTCTTTCACTCACCCCGATAGTACGGCGCGTCATAGTGTTTTCCTCTAAGTATTGTGAGTTGTTTGTGTTTTATTCAAAAAAAAGCCGACTATCAAAGTCGGCTTCTTTTTCGTTATTCGATTATTTCGTACCAAAAATCTTATCGCCGGCATCGCCCAGCCCCGGGATGATGTACCCGTGCTCGTTCAGCCCCTGGTCGATGGATGCGGTATACAGCTCAACGTCCGGATGCGCTTTTTCCAGCGCCGCGATTCCTTCCGGTGCCGCAACCAGCACCAGCACTTTAATGCTGTTGCAGCCGGCGTTTTTCAGCAGGTCGATAGTGGCGATCATTGAGCCGCCGGTGGCGAGCATCGGGTCAACGACCAGCGCCATACGTTCGTCGATATTGGAAACCAGCTTCTGGAAATACGGAACCGGCTCGAGAGTCTCTTCATTACGGTAGATACCGACAACGCTGATACGCGCGCTCGGTACGTGCTCCAGCACGCCTTCCATCATGCCCAGACCTGCGCGCAGGATTGGCACCACGGTAATTTTTTTGCCTTTGATCTGCTCAACCTGGACCGGGCCGTTCCAGCCTTCGATGGTCACTTTTTCAGTTTCCAGGTCAGACGTTGCTTCGTAAGTCAGTAAGCTTCCAACTTCAGAGGCCAGTTCGCGAAAACGCTTCGTGCTGATGTCATGCTCACGCATCAGGCCCAGCTTGTGTTTAACGAGTGGGTGTTTCACTTCCACAATCTTCATTCTCATTCTCCTCTGAGGTGGCTACCGCAAAAAAAATCGCCGGATTATACCGCTTTTTTCCAGGTTCGCCATACCCATCTTGCTTGACGTTGATCAATCAAAGTGGATTGGGGAGCGTTAGAGAGTATAAAACAGGAAAAAAAAGCCGGAGGGGAGTCCGGCTTTTTCGGGGAACAGTTACCGTGCGATGCTGCGCTTACAGGTCTGCACCGTTAGTGGCGATAACCTTTTGATACCAGTCGAATGATTTTTTCTTGCTGCGGTTCAGGGTGCCATTGCCTTCGTTATCTTTATCGACAAAGATAAACCCGTAGCGTTTTTTCATTTCGCCCGTGCCCGCCGACACCAGATCGATACAGCCCCACGGGGTATAGCCCATCAGATCCACGCCATCTTCAACGACCGCTTTTTTCATCTCGCGGATGTGCGCGTCGAGATAATCGATGCGGTACTGGTCGTTCACCGTGCCGTCGCTCTCCTGCACATCGATGGCGCCAAAGCCGTTCTCGACGATAAATAGTGGCAGCTGATAGTGATCCCAGAACCAGTTCAGGGAGTAACGCAGGCCCACCGGGTCAATCTGCCAGCCCCAGTCGGATTTCTGAACGTACGGGTTGGAGACCAGGCTTTTACTTTCGTCATAATCCAGCTGCGGATTGTCCGGCGTCGCTTTGGTGGCGAAAGACATGTAATAGCTGAAACCGATGTAATCAACACAGCCCTGCTTCAGTGCCGCAATATCTTCTTCGGTAATATCCAGTTCAAAACCGCGACGCTCAAAGTAGTTGAGCAGGTGCTGCGGATATTTCCCGCGCACGTGCACGTCGGTGAACCAGTAGCGACGATGCATAGCGCTCATCGCCATCATGATGTCGTTTGGCGCGCAGCTCAGCGGATAGATTGGGCACATGGCAATCATGCAGCCAATTTGCAGGGACGGATTGATCTCACGCCCGGCTTTCACCGCCAGAGCGCTGGCCACCAGCTCATAGTGCGCAGCCTGGAACATCACCGGCTCGCGATCTTCGCCCGGCTCGTACTTCAGGCCGGAGTTGGTGAATGGTGCAAAATCTTCGTGGAAGTTAGCCTGATTGTTGATCTCGTTGAAGGTCATCCAGTACTTCACTTTGTGCTGGTAACGCTTGAATACCACGGTCGCGAAACGCACAAACATGTCGATCAGCTTGCGATTGCGCCAGCCGCCGTATTCGGTCACCAGATGGAAAGGCATTTCGAAGTGCGAAAGAGTAATCACCGGCTCAATGCCATATTTCAGGCACTCGTCGAACAGGTCGTCGTAGAATTTCAGACCGGCTTCGTTCGGCTCCAGCTCATCGCCTTTAGGGAAAATACGCGTCCAGGCAATCGACGTGCGGAAGCATTTAAAGCCCAGTTCGGCGAAGAGTTTGATGTCTTCTTTGTAGCGATGGTAGAAATCGATGGCTTCGTGGTTCGGATAGTTTTTACCCTGAATCACGCCCTGGGTGATTTCACGCGGGACACCGTGCGCGCCGACCGTCATTACGTCCGCAACGCTGATTCCTTTACCACCCTCTTTCCAGCCACCTTCCAGCTGATGCGCCGCCACCGCGCCGCCCCACAGAAAACCTTCTTTGAATCCTGGCATGCCTTTTCCCTCATTCTGCGTTATTTTCTGCAAAAACAATTACAGAAACCGGTTTCAGTGAAATCATGTGCAATGCTCCTGGCGGTTGCAAGCACATTACCGAAACCGGTTTCATTTTCGTGAACGGTATCAAGTTTGTCGCGAGCCGATGTATAAATGTGTAAATTTTCAGCGACTTTTTATGACCGCAGAATAGGCTCGCAAACGTTTGCCTGGACTGTTAGAATTGCGCCGATTTTTCTTACTATGCAATGCAATCGCGTGGGGACTTAAGCCGTGACCAACAAAACTTCTCTCAGCTATAAAGATGCCGGTGTTGATATTGACGCAGGTAATGCGCTGGTTGACCGAATCAAAGGTGTGGTCAAAAAGACTCGCCGCCCTGAAGTGATGGGTGGTCTGGGTGGATTTGGCGCACTGTGCGCACTGCCGCAAAAATATCGTGAGCCTGTTCTGGTTTCTGGCACTGACGGCGTGGGAACAAAACTGCGTCTGGCGATGGATCTCAAACGCCACGACACTATCGGCATCGACCTGGTGGCCATGTGCGTGAACGACCTTGTGGTGCAGGGTGCTGAACCCCTCTTCTTCCTCGACTATTACGCGACCGGAAAACTGGACGTGGATACCGCATCCAGCGTGATTACCGGTATCGCTGAAGGCTGTCTGCAGTCCGGCTGTGCGCTGGTCGGCGGCGAAACGGCAGAAATGCCGGGGATGTATCACGGTGAAGATTACGATGTCGCAGGCTTCTGCGTCGGCGTGGTAGAAAAATCAGAAATTATCGACGGCAGCAAAGTGACCGATGGCGATGTGCTGATTGCACTCGGCTCCAGCGGCCCGCACTCCAACGGTTATTCCCTGGTGCGTAAGATCCTCGAAGTGAGCGGCTGCGATCCAGAAACCACGGAACTCGACGGCAAACCGCTGGCCGATCACCTGCTGGCTCCGACCCGCATCTACGTGAAAAACATTCTTGAGCTGATTGAGAACGTTGACGTGCACGCCATTGCACACCTGACCGGCGGCGGCTTCTGGGAAAACATCCCGCGCGTTCTGCCCGACAATACTCAGGCGGTGATCGACGCGTCCTCCTGGCAGTGGCCAGCCGTGTTCAACTGGCTGCAAACTGCAGGTAACGTCAGCCAGCACGAAATGTATCGCACCTTCAACTGCGGCGTCGGCATGCTGATTGCTCTGCCCGCCAGCGAAGCAGACAACGCCATTGAGCTGATGAAGGCGAAAGGTGAAAACGCGTGGAAAATCGGTATCATCAAAGCTTCTGATTCCGAACAGCGCGTGGTCATTGAATGAAAAATATTGTGGTGCTCATTTCCGGTAACGGAAGTAATTTGCAGGCCATTATCGACGCCTGCAAACAGAAACAGATCAATGGCACCATTCGCGCAGTATTCAGCAACAAGGCCGATGCGTTCGGCCTTGAGCGTGCGCGGGATGCCCATATCCCGGCGCACGCGCTGGAAGCCTCTCAGTTTGCCAGTCGAGAAGCCTTCGACCGGGAGCTGGTGCAGGAGATCGACGCCTACGCGCCGGATGTCGTGGTGCTGGCCGGCTATATGCGTATCCTCAGCCCGGGGTTTGTTTCCCACTACTCTGGCCGTCTGCTGAACATCCACCCTTCTCTTCTGCCGAAATATCCAGGCCTGCATACCCACCGTCAGGTGCTGGAAAATGGCGATGAGGAGCATGGGACTTCCGTGCATTTCGTCACCGACGAGCTGGACGGCGGGCCGGTCATTCTGCAGGCAAAAATCCCGGTGTTTGACGGCGATGATGAAGACGACATCACCGAACGCGTTCAGTCGCAGGAGCACGCCATTTACCCGTTAGTGGTAAGCTGGTTTGTCGATGGACGTCTTGAGATGCGCGACAACGCCGCCTGGCTGGATGGCGTTAAGCTGCCCGCTCAGGGCTATGCGGCCGACGAGTAATCTGTTTTTCCCGGCGGCGCTGCGCTTGCAGAGCCGACGTTTTTGTTAGTCGGGTACGCGCCGCGCCGCCCGACACATCTTCATCCGCACCAACCCCTTAAAATCCTCCAGAAAAAAAATTAACTGTCATACTTTTCTGGCACAGTTGGACATCTCGTGTCAAAGCTCGCCATAATAGAATCGAGACGGATTTGCTGCGTCCCGTGATTGAAACGGAGTGTAAGTTGTAATGGGTCAGGAAAAGTTATACATCGAAAAAGAGCTAAGCTGGTTAGCATTCAACGAACGCGTGCTTCAGGAAGCGGCTGATAAAAGTAATCCGCTGATTGAGCGGATGCGTTTTCTGGGTATTTATTCCAATAACCTGGATGAATTTTATAAGGTCCGTTTTGCCGAACTGAAGCGGCGGATCATCATCAGCGAAGAGCAAGGCCTGAACTCCCATTCACGCCATCTGCTGGGTAAAATCCAGGCTCGTGTTCTGAAAGCCGACCAGGAATTTGACGGCTTGTATAACGAGCTGCTGCTGGAGATGGCGCGTAACCAAATCTTCCTGATTAACGAACGTCAGCTCTCCGCCAACCAACAGACCTGGCTGCGCCACTACTTCAAACATTATCTGCGCCAGCACATCACCCCTATTCTTATCAATCGCGAAACGGATCTGGTGCAGTTCCTGAAGGATGATTACACCTATCTGGCGGTTGAGATTATTCGCGGCGACTCCATTCGCTACGCGCTGCTGGAGATCCCCTCGGATAAAGTGCCACGCTTTGTGAACCTGCCGCCGGAAACCCCGCGCAGACGCAAGCCAATGATCCTGCTGGATAACATCCTGCGCTACTGCCTCGACGACATTTTCAAAGGCTTCTTCGATTACGATGCGCTGAACGCCTATTCCATGAAAATGACCCGTGATGCCGAGTACGATCTGGTGCATGAGATGGAAGCCAGCCTCATGGAGCTGATGTCCTCCAGTCTGAAGCAACGTTTGACGGCCGAGCCGGTGCGCTTTGTTTATCAGCGCGATATGCCGGACGCCATGGTGGAAATGCTGCGCGACAAGCTGACCATCTCCCGCTACGACTCCATCGTACCGGGCGGACGCTATCACAACTTTAAAGACTTTATTAGCTTCCCGAACGTCGGCAAAGCCAATCTGGTCAACAAACCGCTGCCGCGCCTGCGCCATCTCTGGTTCGATAAGTTCCGCAACGGATTCGACGCCATTCGCGAGCGCGACGTGCTGCTTTACTATCCGTACCACACCTTTGAACACGTACTGGAACTATTGCGTCAGGCGTCGTTCGATCCGAACGTGCTGGCGATCAAAATCAACATCTACCGTGTGGCAAAAGACTCGCGCATTATCGATGCGATGATTCACGCCGCGCACAACGGCAAAAAAGTGACGGTGGTGGTTGAGCTGCAGGCGCGTTTCGACGAAGAGGCAAACATTCACTGGGCGCGCCGTCTGACGGAAGCCGGTGTGCACGTTATCTTCTCGGCGCCGGGGCTGAAAATTCACGCCAAACTGTTCCTGATCTCCCGTAAAGAAGGTGATGACGTGGTGCGCTACGCCCACATCGGGACCGGTAACTTCAACGAGAAAACCGCGCGACTGTATACGGACTACTCGCTGCTGACCGCCGACGCGCGCATCACCAACGAAGTGCGCCGGGTGTTTAACTTTATCGAGAACCCGTATCGTCCGGTGAGCTTCGACTATCTGCTGGTCTCCCCGCAGAACTCGCGCCGCCTGCTCTACGCGATGATCGACAAAGAGATTGCCGCCGCGCAAAAAGGCGAGCCGTCGGGCATTACCCTCAAACTCAATAACCTGGTCGACAAAGGCCTGGTGGATCGGCTGTATGCGGCCTCCAGCACCGGTGTGCCGGTGAATCTACTGATTCGCGGCATGTGCTCGCTGATTCCAGAACTGGAAGGCATCAGCGAAAATATTCGCGTGACCAGCATCGTTGACCGTTATCTGGAACACGATCGCATCTATATTTTTGAAAATGGTGGCGACAAACAGGTGTATCTCTCTTCCGCGGACTGGATGACGCGTAATATTGATTACCGAATTGAAGTCGCGACGCCGCTGCTGGACCCACGTCTGAAGCAGCGGATCCTCGATATTATTGAGCTGCAACTGAGTGACACCGTTAAGGCTCGCTATATCGATAAAGAACTGAGTAACCGCTACGTGCAGCGCGGCAATCGCCGTAAAGTGCGCTCACAGCTGGCGATTTACGACTATATCAAATCACTCGAGCAACCTGATTAACCTATGCCGATAAATGATAAGACCCCACGCCCGCAGGAATTTGCTGCGGTCGATTTAGGTTCTAACAGCTTTCATATGGTCATCGCCCGCGAGGTCGACGGCGCCATGCAGATCATCGGGCGCCTTAAGCAGCGCGTTCATCTCGCCGATGGTCTTGACGACAAAAACATGCTCAGCGAAGAGGCGATGGAGCGCGGTTTAGCCTGCCTGTCGCTGTTCGCCGAACGCCTGCAAGGGTTCTCCGCATCAAGCGTGTGTATTGTAGGAACACACACGCTGCGTCAGGCATTGAATGCGCCAGAGTTTCTCAAACGCGCGGAAAAAGTGATCCCCTACCCGATTGAAATCATTTCGGGTAACGAAGAAGCGCGTCTGATTTTTATGGGCGTGGAACATACCCAGCCGGAAAAAGGCCGCAAACTGGTAATCGATATCGGCGGCGGGTCGACTGAGCTGGTCATCGGCGAAGACTTCGAACCCAAACTGGTTGAAAGCCGCCGTATGGGCTGCGTCAGCTTTGCGCAGATGTACTTCCCTGGCGGCACCATTACCCGTGAAAATTTCCAGCG
The DNA here is from genome assembly GCF_050435885.1 of Lelliottia sp. 489. Taxonomy (NCBI): domain Bacteria; kingdom Pseudomonadati; phylum Pseudomonadota; class Gammaproteobacteria; order Enterobacterales; family Enterobacteriaceae; genus Lelliottia; species Lelliottia sp. 489. The sequence goes on from NZ_JBNDLC010000001.1 coordinate 1,569,855, forward strand.
CGCGCGCATGGCGGCCGTTCAGAAACTGGAATCGCTAGCCTGGCAGTATCGTATTCAGGGCTGGAATGTTGCCCTCGGCGCGTCCGGCAGCATTAAAGCGGCACACGAAGTGCTGCTGGCGATGGGTGAAAAAGACGGGATTATCACTCCGGAACGGCTGGAAAAACTCCGGGAAGAAGTGCTCAAACACAAAAGTTTTGATTCCCTGAGCCTGCCGGGCTTGTCCGACGAACGTAAGGCGGTCTTCGTGCCTGGGCTGGCGATTCTGTGCGGTGTCTTTGATGCGCTGGCGATCCGCGAGCTGCGCCTGTCCGACGGGGCGTTGCGTGAAGGCGTGCTTTACGAAATGGAAGGTCGCTTCCGTCATCAGGATATTCGCAGCCGTACCGCGCAAAGCCTGGCGAATCAGTACAATATCGACCGTGAACAGGCGAAGCGCGTTCTGGAAACCACCACCCACATTTACGAACAGTGGGAAGCGCAAAATCCGAAACTGGCGCATCCGCAGCTGGCTGCCCTGTTGAAATGGGCGACGATGCTGCACGAAGTAGGCCTGAATATTAACCACAGCGGCATGCATCGCCACTCAGCTTATATTCTGCAAAACAGCGATCTGCCGGGCTTCAATCAGGAGCAACAAACGATGATGGCGACGCTGGTGCGCTATCACCGTAAGGCAATCAAACTGGACGATCTGCCGCGCTTTACGCTGTTCAAGAAAAAGCAGTTCCTGCCCCTCATTCAGCTTTTGCGTTTAGGCGTTTTGCTGAATAACCAGCGTCAGGCGACGACGACGCCGCCAACGCTTACCCTGAAAACCGACGACCATCACTGGACGCTGAGTTTCCCGCACGACTGGTTTAGCCAGAATGCGCTGGTGCTGCTGGATCTGGAAAAAGAGCAGCAGTACTGGGAAGGAGTGACCGGCTGGTTGCTTAAAATCGAAGAAGAGCAGTCGCCAGACGTGGCGGCGTAACCCTGTGTTCTCAGGCGTCCAGTGGTGACGCCTGAGAATCAAGCAGCTGTTCCAGCGGCTCAGGTTTACCGATTAAATATCCCTGCAGAAAATCTATCCCCAGCGCACTCAGTGCGCTGCGAATCGCTTCACTTTCCACATATTCGGCTACCACCAGCATTTTCTTCATCCGCGCCAGATGGCAAATCGACGCGACAATCTGATAGTCCAGGCTGTTGTCAGCGATGTTACGAATAAAGCTGCCGTCTATTTTCAGGATATCGGCATCAACGCTTTTCAACCGGGCATAGCTGGCGTAGCCCGTTCCAAAATCGTCGATGGCAATCAGACACCCTAACTTCTGCAGCTGTTTGACCATCTGATCCGCCAGATCCGCATTGCCAAAACCGCTGCACTCGGTAATTTCAAAGATCAGCTGCCAGGCTTCGATGCCGTATTTCTCCAGCAAACGGTGAACCTCAATGGGGAATTGCGATCGGCAGATAGTTGAGGACATGAGATTAATGGCAAAACGCTTTCCAGGCAGCCTGCCGCGATGCGCCGACATAAACTTCAGCGTACTTTCCAGCACCCAGAGATCCACGCGCGATGACAAGCCAAACTCCTGCGCCACGGGCAGGAATTTATCCGGCGTAATGAGTACGCCATTTTCGTCGGTCATGCGTAACAGGATTTCGTGGTAGTGATCGCCGCGAACGCCCTGCACCCGTTGCGCCATGAGCTGGAATTCATTGTGCTCAAGCGCCCTTTGCAAACGGTTCATCATCGCCACTTTATCCCGCAGGCTACGCTGTAGATTAGCCGCGCCGCGCTGTTTTAGGTTCTCAGGATGGTTGGTAAAGAGCGAGAAATCCGCAATGATGCTCAGCTCGCCCAGCAGCAAATAGAGATGGGTCACCGGCGAACGGACACAACAATAGCTGATACCCACCTGCGGTTGCAGCGGCACCCCGTCCCAGATAAAACGAAACTGTTTAATGAGTTCGTCGAGCGCTTCAATACGCGTTACGTGTGACTCAGTGTTCAGCCGTATCGCCAGATCGCATCCGGACAGCTGGTAAACGCACTCATTGGGCTGCAGGAAACTCTTAAGCCACTCCGCCAGCTTCTGTTTGTACTGAATTCGAAGCAGCACGCCGTAGTTGCGGCTCAGAACTTCAAGTTCCGGTACGCGCAGCATACAGAGCGTTGACCAGGGTGATTTAGACAATGCACGCGATAACGCCCGCAGATTCGGCATGTGTACAACCGGATCGAGAAAAGCCAGACGTCTGGCATGGCGCGTGATCACCCGCTGGCGCGTAGCCAGCATCGCCATGTAAATCACCACAAAAGAGAAGACCAGATAGCTCGACGACGTGATCGCCAGGTGAATGTCGTAGCCCTGGCCGAGCGGAATATAGTGGTAAAAATAGTGAATTGAGACCATCAGCACCGGCGTCCAGATGATCGACATCAGCTTATAGCCAAACCGCATTGAGCCCCACAGCATCACAGGCATCATCAGCGACAGCGTGTAGTTAGTGCTAAAAATTGAGCTGTTATCGCTCATGGGCACCAGCAGCAGTGAAAGTAGGCCTGCCAGCGCGGCAAGCCAGAGAACAAACTCCGCCGCAGTAACTTTCTTATCAATCTGCGTTCGGATCTGTGATATGAGCGCTTTGAGATAACGCGGATGGCGGAACACGCGAATCACCAGATAGCTGAACGGCACTCCCGTCAATCCGCCGACCAGCAGCCCCTGAAAATTGATCAGGGTGCGAATGGTCAGCGGATTTAGCCCGGCCACGCTCTGTCGGGTTTCATAAACGCCGAGGTAAACGGCAAACTGGAACAGCACTAAAAATAGCGTCGACGGGCACAGAACCTGCCAGAAAATACGTTGCGCCATCAGCTTTGTATTGCCGTATGCCACCATATTTCGCCGGGGAGCAAACACCCGATATCCGCCCCAGCTCAGGGTGAGCGGAACGATAAAATGGCAGATGAGCGCCACGGTCTCATAGAGGCTGACCGTGTCGTAGTAACGTAAAAACAGCGCCAGAATGATGCCCGGCAGTGCTGAGAGGCCGAAAAACAGCATTGCGGAGAGCAGAAACGACAACGGCATGTAATAAAGTACGATGCTTCCGCCGTTTAACTGGGTATAAGTGCTCGCAACGTTCAGCAGGGGCAGAAAAATAACAGGCAAAAGAAGGGGGAGCGCCCACCAGCGATCTTTGTTTTGCTGTAAATAAGAGAGAATGTTCATAGGCGCCTGGTTAAGCCCCTTCATCCATAGGGTAATTTCAGACAGGCATCCAACCTGACATTTTGACGCACAGTATTTTCATGAGAAAACACCGTGGAGGGAGGATTTTAGTGATCAATGCCGCGCAAGAATTGACCTAACGCAAGAATATGAATTCAAAAAACCAATTATTACAATTTTCTCGGGTCGTTTTCTGTTTTCTATCAGCCTGGTAAATTATTGAATTAATATCGATAACATCAACGAATCATTACATTGACGATTTTTTACACACTCCGAATTGACCCTTGCTTCCCGCTGTGACTTAATAGTCCCATCGCCCAAAAGGGTATACCCAGGAAAACACAGTGAGCCAGGCAACGCGTATGCAGAAACGACATCGATTTAACACTCGAATGACCCGCATTATCTTGCTTATCAGCTTCCTGTTTTTCTTCGGCCGCTTCGTGTACTCCTCCATTGGCGCCTGGTATCACCATCAGGACAAAATTCAGTCTCAGCAAGTCACCCAGCCGCTGGACTCCGTTAACCATTAACCTTCTCGCGCAATAAACGAATCACTTCGGAAATTCCCTTACTGAGAATTTTGTCTTGCCGCATGACGATACCTAACTGACGATGCAGAACGGGGTTTAGCGATCGCACGCTCAGCCCTTCGCGATCCGCTACGTTTTCGACCGCCATACGCGGGACAATGCTGTATCCCAATCCTGCGCGAACCATGCGCTTAATGGCTTCGATGCTGCCCAGCTGCATCACAGGGCAGACCTCCAGATCGCATGAGTTAAACCAGCCATCGATTAAATCCCGCGTACCACTCCCCGATTCGAAGGCTATCAGCGGCAGTGCGTGCAATATTTGCGGGGTAAACTGCGCTACCTCCTCGTCCTGCACCTGGGAAATTATCAGGACAAACTCTTCATCGAGTAGGGGCATCACCTCCAGCGCACGACCGCTTGCCGGGAGTGTGACCAGCCCGATATCCAGACGGTTCTCCTCCACGGCGCGCACCACATCCAGCGTGTTTCCCGTCGTCACGCCGACGCGTAATAGCGGATGCTCCTCACGCAGTTGCTGTAGCAACGGCGGCAAAAGGTGAATACAGGCCGTGGCCCCCGTGCCCAGCGTAATAGTGCCACTGATCTCATGGCTAAACTCGCTCACCGACCGGATCGCCTCTTCCACTACCTGCTCAATACGATTGCCATGCTCAAGTAGCGCCAGCCCCGCAGCGGTGGCTTTGATGCCACGCCCGGTACGTTCGACCAGACGCGTTCGCAGAAATTGCTCAAGCTGGCGCACCTGCAGGCTCACCGCTGGTTGAGAAAGGCCCAATATATCCGCCGCAGCCGAAAAGCTGCCGCGCTGGATCACCAGCCGGAAGGTCGCCAGATTGCCCAGATTCAGCGTCGTCATCGCAAAGTTTCTCTTATAGGAGTCATAAACACAGAGGCCTGCCAGCACCTTACCGTGCGCAGTATGGTGATCACAACTGCCTGACGGAATGAAAAATAATGAAAACACCTGCCCTCCCCCGCCTGCTTCCTGTTGTTGTCGGAGGCAATCAGCTGATCAACTGGGGAATTACCTTTTACATGCCAGGGACCTTTGCCCACGCGATCGCCGCAGACATGCGCTGGTCGTCACCACAGATCTACCTTGGCCTGACCCTCGCCATGCTGGTGATGGCGACGGTGTCGCCTTTCGTCGCCAGGCTGCTGGCCCGATTTGGCGGGCAGCTCGTGGTGATGAGCGGCACGCTGATGATCGCCGTGAGTTGTGCCGTCATGGCCTGCGTGCACGCGTTGCCTGGCTGGTATGCGGCGTGGCTGCTGGCAGGGGTCGGCATGCGCCTGTCCCTGTACGATGCCCTGTTCGCCTCGCTGGTGAATCTCTACGGCCAGAGTGCCCGACGGACGATTTCACACGTCACGCTGGCGGGTGGGCTGGCCTCTGCCGTGTTCTGGCCGCTGGGCGCGAAACTTCTGACATTTATGAGCTGGCGTGAAGCAGTGCTGGTTTACGCCCTTGCCGGTCTGCTGAGTGCGTCGCTTATCCGCGTACTTCCAGGCCACAGGGTGCCGGTCGGCACAATGCGGAAAGCGACAGCGCACGCCAATCATCAGGATCGCCGCAACGGCCTGCTCTACGCCGCATTCATCGCGCTCATTACCTTTGTTTCGAACGGCACATCCACGCACTTACCGGAATTTATCGCAAGCGTAGGGCTTCCGGCTTCCGTGGGGATGCTCTGGGGCATTGGCCAGACGGGCGCACGATTTACAGAGGTGGTTGCCGGGGCGCATCTCTCGCCGCTGCGACTGACGCTGATCACTGCCCTCGCCATGCCCCTCTGTTTTTTGACCGGACTCAGCGCCAGCACCTTTATCTGGGCGGCTGCCGGATTTGTGCTGGGCTATGGTGCCATCAACGGGCTGGTGACTATCGTAAAAGCCACGCTGCCGTTACAGCTTTTTCCTGCTGAGGATTACGCGCGACGCACGGGCGTCTTGCTCATTCCGGCGCAGGTCATGGCTGCGGTATCGCCCTTTGCTTACGCATGGCTGAATCGGGAACTGGGTGTGTTCGGTGCAATGTGGGTGTCATGTGGATTGACGGTGATAATTGGGGGGCTGGCTGTAGGGATGGTGGTTGTGCTGCGCCACAATAAAAAACCCTCTGCCGAGGCAGAGGGTTTTGTGTGACTAGAGGGGGGAAATTATTCCCACTCAATCGTCGCCGGTGGCTTACCGCTGATGTCATAAACGACACGGGAAATCCCGTTCACTTCGTTGATGATGCGGTTAGAGACACGGCCAAGGAAGTCATACGGCAGGTGTGCCCAGTGTGCGGTCATGAAATCGATGGTTTCGACGGCACGCAGGGAGACAACCCAGTCGTACTTACGGCCATCCCCCATGACGCCGACGGAGCGTACTGGCAGGAATACGGTGAACGCCTGGCTCACTTTGTTGTACAGGTCGGCTTTATGCAGCTCTTCGATGAAGATTGCATCCGCACGACGCAGCAGGTCGCAGTACTCTTTCTTCACTTCGCCCAGCACGCGCACGCCCAGACCTGGGCCCGGGAACGGGTGACGGTAAAGCATGTCGTACGGCAGGCCCAGCTCCAGACCAATTTTACGCACTTCGTCTTTGAACAGCTCACGCAGCGGTTCAACCAGACCCATCTTCATCTCTTTCGGCAGACCGCCCACGTTGTGGTGAGATTTGATGACGTGAGCTTTACCCGTTGCGGAAGCAGCGGATTCGATCACGTCCGGGTAGATGGTGCCTTGCGCCAGCCATTTCACGTCTTCCAGGCGCAGCGCCTGTTCGTCGAACACTTCAACAAACACGCGGCCAATGATTTTACGTTTGGCTTCCGGATCGTTTTCGCCCGCCAGTGCGGACAGGAAGCGCTCTTCGCCTTCAACGTGAACGATGTTCAGACCGAAATGGTCGCCGAACATGTCCATGACCTGCTGGGCTTCGTTCAGGCGCAGCAGACCATTGTCCACGAAGACACAGGTCAGGTTTTTGCCAATAGCACGGTGCAGCAGCATCGCGGTCACGGAGGAGTCAACGCCACCGGACAAGCCGAGGATCACTTTATCGTCGCCAACCTGTTTGCGGATACGCTCAACGGCGTCGTCGATGATTTTCGCAGGGGTCCAGAGAGCTTCACACTGGCAGATATCGCGAACGAAGCGGTCCAGCATACGCATACCCTGACGGGTGTGGGTCACTTCCGGGTGGAACTGCACGCCGTAGAAGCGTTTTTCTTCGTTCGCCATAATGGCAAACGGGCAGCTTTCGGTGCTGGCAACGGTTACGAAATCGGAAGGAATCGCGGTCACTTTATCGCCGTGGCTCATCCAGACGTCGAGCAGCGGTTTGCCTTCAGCGGTCAGGGAATCTTCGATACCGCGGACCAGGGCGCTGTCGGTCAGTACTTCGACCTGCGCGTAGCCAAACTCACGCTCGTTAGAAGATTCAACGTGGCCGCCCAGCTGCATTGCCATGGTCTGCATGCCGTAGCAGACGCCGAAGACAGGAACACCGGCTTCAAAGACGTATTGCGGGGCGCGCGGGCTGTTATGTTCGGTGGTGCTTTCCGGGCCGCCGGAAAGGATGATGCCGCTTGGATTGAATTCACGGATTTGTGCTTCCGTGACATCCCACGCCCACAGCTCACAGTAAACGCCAAGTTCACGCACGCGACGTGCCACCAGCTGAGTGTACTGAGAACCGAAATCCAGGATAAGAATGCGATGTTTATGAATGTTTTCCGTCATTGACGCTAATTCCGAGGCAAGTGAAACAAAGCGCCCGGCATTGAGCCGGGCGCGGAAACTTATCAGGAGCCCAGACGGTAGTTCGGGGACTCTTTGGTGATCGTCACGTCGTGAACGTGGCTTTCCTGGATACCCGCACCGCTGATACGTACAAATTCCGCTTTAGTACGCAGCAGGTCGATAGTACCACAGCCGGTCAGGCCCATACAGGAACGCAGGCCGCCCATCTGCTGGTGGATAATCTCTTTCAGACGGCCTTTGTACGCCACGCGACCTTCGATACCTTCCGGTACCAGTTTGTCGGCTGCGTTATCCGTCTGGAAGTAACGGTCTGAAGAACCTTTGGACATCGCGCCCAGAGAACCCATACCACGGTAAGATTTATAAGAACGGCCCTGGAACAGTTCGATTTCGCCCGGAGACTCTTCGGTACCGGCCAGCATAGAGCCCACCATGACCGCCGCTGCACCTGCCGCGATGGCTTTCGCGATATCGCCAGAGAAGCGGATACCGCCGTCGGCGATAACCGGAATACCGGTGCCTTCCAACGCTTCTACCGCGTCAGAAACGGCGGTGATCTGCGGAACGCCCACGCCGGTTACGATACGCGTCGTACAGATGGAGCCAGGGCCGATACCCACTTTGACAGCGCTGCAACCGGCATCAGCCAGAGCACGGGCACCTGCGCCGGTTGCGACGTTACCGCCGATGATCTGCAGATCAGGGTATTTTGCGCGGGTATCGCGAATACGTTGCAGAACGCCTTCGGAATGACCGTGAGAGGAGTCGATCAGCAGAATGTCAACGCCCGCAGCGACCAGCGCATCAACGCGCTCTTCATTGCCAGCGCCTGCACCCACCGCAGCGCCTACGCGCAGACGGCCACGCTCGTCTTTACAGGCGTTGGGTTTACGTTCTGCTTTCTGGAAATCTTTTACGGTGATCATGCCACGCAGATGGAAGCTGTTATCCACAACCAGCGCTTTCTCAACGCGTTTTTCGTGCATTTTAGCCAGCACGACTTCACGGGTTTCGCCTTCACGCACGGTCACCAGACGCTCTTTCGGCGTCATGTAGACGCTGACAGGCTGGTTCAGGTCGGTCACGAAGCGCACGTCACGGCCAGTAATGATACCCACCAGTTCGTTGTCTTCAGTCACAACCGGGTAGCCCGCAAAGCCATTACGCTCGGTCAGCGCTTTCACTTCGTGCAGGGTAGTGGTTGGCAGAACGGTCTGGGGATCGGAAACAATACCGGATTCATGTTTTTTCACGCGGCGAACTTCATCCGCCTGACGCTCGATAGACATGTTTTTGTGAATAAAGCCGATGCCACCTTCCTGTGCCAGGGCAATTGCCAGGCGCGCTTCAGTCACGGTGTCCATAGCCGCAGAGAGCATAGGAATGTTCAGGCGAATGGTTTTAGTCAACTGCGTGCTGAGATCGGCAGTATTCGGCAGAACGGTGGAATGAGCGGGAACGAGGAGGACGTCGTCAAACGTCAGTGCTTCTTTAGCGATACGTAGCATGGGCAATATCTCTGACCTGGGTGGTTAAATATTGCCGTGGCATTATACAGAGCGTAACCGATTGCATCTACACTTTTTTATAAAAAATGCTTGCGATTGCCTCCGGGCAGGTTACTATCGACTGAATAACTTGCTGATTTAGAATTTGATCCCGCTCACATGTTATCCTCCCAAAGCCCCTCAATTTTTACCGTAAGCCGCCTCAATCAATCGGTTCGTTTGCTGCTCGAGCAGGAAATGGGACAGGTCTGGATCAGCGGAGAGATCTCTAATTTCACGCAGCCGTCATCCGGCCACTGGTACTTTACGCTGAAAGACGACACCGCTCAGGTGCGCTGTGCCATGTTCCGCAACAGCAATCGTCGGGTGACGTTCCGCCCTCAGCACGGCCAGCAGGTTCTGGTTCGCGCCAATATCACGCTGTATGAACCGCGCGGTGATTATCAGATCATCGTCGAGAGCATGCAGCCGGCGGGTGAAGGCTTACTGCAGCAGAAATACGAGCAACTGAAAGCAAAACTGTCAGCAGAAGGCCTGTTCGATCAGCAGTTCAAGAAATCCCTGCCCTCTCCCGCCCATTGCGTGGGGGTGATTACCTCTAAAACCGGTGCGGCGCTGCACGATATTTTACACGTGCTGAAGCGTCGCGATCCGTCGCTGCCCGTTGTGATTTACCCGACTGCCGTGCAGGGCGACGATGCGCCGGGCCAGATTGTGCGCGCCATTGCGCTGGCAAACGCGCGCCAGGAGTGTGACGTGTTAATCGTCGGGCGCGGCGGTGGTTCTCTGGAAGATCTGTGGAGTTTCAACGACGAGCGCGTGGCGCGGGCGGTTTTCGACAGCGTTATTCCCATTGTCAGCGCGGTCGGGCATGAAACTGACGTCACCATCGCTGATTTTGTCGCGGACATGCGCGCGCCTACGCCATCTGCCGCCGCCGAAATCGTGAGCCGCAACCAGCTGGAACTATTGCGCCAGTTGCAGAACGGCCAGCAGCGTCTGGAAATGGCGATGGACTATTTCCTCGCCAACCGTAATCGTCGTTTTACCCAGTTGCAGCATCGGCTACAGCAGCAGCACCCGCAGCTGCGTCTGGCACGTCAGCAAACGGTGCTTGAGCGTCTGCGCCAGCGGATGAATTTTGCTCTGGATAATCAACTCAAGCGCGCGGTTTCGCGCCAGCAGCGGATAACCCAGCGCCTGAATCAGCAAAACCCGCAGCCGCGCATCTATCGCGCGCAGACACGCATGCAGCAGCTTGAATATCGTCTGGGTGAAAACATCCGCGCACGCCTGAGCAGCACCCGTGAGCGTTTTGGTAATGCGGTGACGCATCTGGAAGCCGTTAGCCCGCTTTCAACGCTGGCGCGCGGCTACAGTGTAACCACGGCGACAGACGGCACGGTGCTGAAGCAGACCAAACAGGTGAAAGCCGGTGACGTGCTGACAACCCGCCTGGCCGACGGCTGGGTAGAAAGTGAAGTGAAAGGTATCACTCCCGCGAAAAAGACGCGCAAGAAAAAGCCGGTTTAAACCGGCTTGAATTCAACGCGTTTCTTCGAAATCAGGCCGTGCCCGTTCTGGCAAAAATAATCGACCGCACCGCAGGCTTTCAACACCTGAAGCGGCTGATGGCAATCAGGGCATAGCGCTTCAAGCGCGATATCTTTATCGCAGCTCTCGCAGTGCGCCATTCCGTTTACGGGTTCCAGCTCTGCATGGCAATCCGGACAGATGATAGACATCGTGACTCCTTAAAAAGGTTTTGAGGTATTTTACCACGCCGCGATCAGTGTGGGCCACGCAGCTGTTGCTGTAATTTCAGCAGGAGTTCGACCTCTTCCAGTCGCCGCTGCGTGGTGAATGTCACCTCTTCTGGCGCCCTCTCGTACAGGCTATTTTCCCCAAGAGTATGCTCTGCCAGACAGTGCGCGTAGATAGCCCCCGGAAGCGTCCAGCGCTGCACGTTTTCGCCGTCAATCAGTTCGAGAACATCCTCGGTGCCGCGTCGGTCGTGGCTGATAATGCGCCCGTCGCGTAGATGCAGCCGAAGCCCTTTTTGCCCCCCCGCAGGCCCGGCATATTTGTTCAGCCAGATATCCACCGGAATACCGCTCACATGGCCCTGAAGATGAGCCTCGCCTTCGGCGGTGAGCAGATCGCCTGTGGCAATCGGGCGGCCGAGACGATCTGTCGCGGTTATCACCTGCAAAGACAGTGCGTGATTTCCGCCGAGCGCGCGCACGGTTTCTCGCATCATCGCCAGCACATGGGTACCGATATCAATGATGACACCGTCCGGGTGGCGAAGCTGGCGGGTATCAGGCTCACCGGTGGCAAAATTCAGCGCGACAGGTTCTCCCGCAGCGTTGAAGCCGCTAGGCTCCTGAAGAAATCCTTCGATTTTGACGATCTCATCAAGTGAATTGACCACCCGGCCTGCCGTCTGATTTTCCCGTTCCGGCTGCCAGGCCGGGTTCAGAATGCCCAACGCGAGTTGCATGGCACCGCTTCGCGCCATCCAGTGATCGAGCGCCAGCACGCGAGCAGCGGCTTCAGGTTTTGCGAGCAGCGTTTTGAGTCTTTCGATTTGGGAAAGCGTCGCGACAACTGGTTTTTCCACCACGATACGCGGAATCGGTGAGGATAAGGCCGGCTCAAGGGCATCGAGGTGATGCAGTGAAGAGGTGGTGACAAACAGGGTGTCTATCGGACTGGCCAGTAGTTGCTCCAGGGACGTGCAGCGCACCACGCCTGCAAGCTCGCGCTCGGGGCGAAGATCGAAACCAACGCAATGCAAGGGAGTATCAGAAATCTGTCGCAACGCCGGTAAATAGGCCGTCTCAACCACTGCACCAAGCCCAATAAACCCTAACCGCATGTTCCACTCCGTTCATGAGTTATGGAGGACAAAAGGCAAAAAACCCGACTCAGTCGGGTTTTTAGTGTGCAATTATTTGCCTTTCTTGATGTGTTTAATCAAGCGCTTACGCTTACGCATCTGGTTCGGCGTCAGCGTGTTGCGTTTGTTCGCAAACGGGTTATCCCCTTCCTTGAACTGAATACGGATAGGCGTACCCATCACATCCAGCGATTTACGGAAGTAGTTCATCAGATAACGCTTGTAGGAATCCGGCAGATCTTTCACCTGATTACCGTGAATCACCACGATTGGCGGGTTGTAACCACCGGCGTGGGCGTATTTCAGCTTCACGCGACGGCCACGCACCAGCGGCGGCTGATGGTCTTCTGCTGCCATGGTCATGATGCGCGTCAGCATGGCGGTGCTTACACGACGGGTGGAACTGTCGTAGGCTTCGCGAACGGATTCGAACAGGTTGCCCACGCCGCTGCCGTGCAGCGCAGAGATGAAGTGCACACGGGCAAAGTCGATGAAGCCCAGACGGAAGTCCAGCATCTCTTTGACTTGCTCACGCACTTCGTTGCTCAGGCCATCCCATTTGTTGACGACGATAACAAGTGAGCGCCCACTATTGAGGATAAAGCCCAGCAGCGACAGGTCCTGATCGGAGATGCCTTCGCGCGCGTCGATGACCAGCATCACCACGTTCGCATCTTCAATCGCCTGCAGCGTTTTGATAACGGAGAATTTTTCCACTACATCGGTGATTTTCCCGCGCTTACGCACGCCCGCGGTGTCGATGAGCACATATTCGCGCTCGTCACGTTCCATCGGGATGTAAATACTGTCACGCGTCGTGCCCGGCATGTCGTAGACCACCACGCGGTCTTCGCCGAGAATACGGTTGGTCAGTGTGGACTTACCTACGTTCGGGCGACCGACGATAGCGAGTTTGATCGGCAGATCCTGCGGATTAAAATCATCCTCAGGTTCTTCTTCTGCGCCCTCTTGATCGGCTTCGAACTGCGCCCAGTATTCAGCGTCTTCGTCCACTTCTTCCGGCGGGTTTACTTCGTCAACCCACGGCAGCAGAACGGTTTCGAGCAGGCTGGTGACACCGCGGCCATGAGACGCGGCAATCGGGTAGATTTCACCGAGGCCCAGGGCCCAGAAATCCGCTACCGCCTGATCGGCATCAATACCGTCAGTTTTGTTCGCCACCAGGAAGGTTGGCTTTTCGCGAGAGCGCAGGTGTTTGGCGATAGCCGTATCGGCAGGCATCAGGCCCGCACGTGCGTCTACCATGAACAGAACAATGTCCGCCTCTTCAATCGCCAGCAGAGATTGCTCTGCCATGCGCGTTTCCACACCGTCTTCTGTACCGTCGATACCACCCGTATCGATACAGATAAACTCGCGACCTTCCACTTCAGCACGACCGTACTTACGGTCACGAGTCAGCCCCGGGAAATCCGCCACCAGCGCATCACGGGTGCGTGTTAAACGGTTAAAAAGAGTGGATTTTCCAACGTTCGGGCGCCCGACAAGCGCGACCACAGGTACCATGTTTGAAGCCTCATAAAATTCAAATAAACGTCGCAGTTGCGGCGTTTTTATAAAAGTCAAAACGGCCCCTGAGTTAACAGGAGCCGTTTATTATACTACAAACGAGACGATTAACGCGTGATCGCGTAGAGCGTACCGTCTTTTGCCTGGATCAGCAGTTTGCCGTCAGCCACAACCGGATCGGTCAGGAAACCAGAGCTGTCGACTTTTTCCTGCGCCACGAAGCGACCCGTTTCCGGATCAATCCAGTGCATATAACCTTCGCTATCGCCCACCACCAGGCTGCCATTGTACAGCGCAGGTGCGGTCAGCAGACGGTGCAGCAGATCGCTCTGCGTCCACAGCGTTACACCACCGTCGGTGTTCAGCGCCAGCAGACGGTCATTCTGATCCACCAGGTAGATGCGGTTGCCCTCGACCACGAAATCGTTCACTGAACCCAGCTCACGTTTCCACATAACCTGGCCGCTGCGCAGATCCAGCGCCGTCAGGTTGCCGTTGTAAGCCAGCGCATATACCACGTTGTCTACGATAACGGGCGTGGTATCGACGTCGCTCAGACGGTCAATTTCAGTCGGACCGGTTGCCTGGGAGATACGCTGCTGCCAGATCATCTGACCCTGCTGCATCAGCACGGCGCTGACGCGACCGTTATCACCGCCCACGATAGCCGCACCAAACGCGGTCGCAGGGGCAGATTCGCCGCGCAGAGACAGGGCTGGCATGTCCAGGTTCACAGTCCATTTCACGGCACCGTCAGCTTCGTTCAGCGCCTGCAGCTGGCCGTTGCTGGTATGAATCAGCACCAGGCCGTCGCTCACAACCGGACGGGACAGGGCTTCACCCGCTACGCGAGTTTGCCATGCAATAGAACCGTCGCTGGCGTTCAGCGCATAGACCTGCGCTTTTTCGCTACCGATATAGACATGACCACCGGAAAAGGTCACGCCGCCCGAGAGCAGTGCCGGCGTACGGGAGAACCAACCGTCTTTTTCGGCCAGATTGACCGACCAGACTTCTTTCCCGTCATCGGCGTTGAACGCGCGCACGGTGCCTTTGCGATCAGCCGCATAGACAACGCTATCGGCATACGCCGGATGCAGGTTGGAATAGAAATCACCGATTCCATCACCCACGGAAGAGCTCCACGCGGTTGACGGGGTAAACTGATTTTCAACCGTCGGCAGCGGGGACATTTTTACAACATCTTCTTCGCCACTGAACAGTGAACAGCCACTCAATAACGTAACAGAAAGCAGTCCTGGCAGAAGTAATTTACGCAATTGCATCGGGTCCCTCTCAGACGGACAAATTATTTATTTTCATCTGCATCATTTCGCTCAGCGCAGGTGAGGCGTTACTTTTCACGCCCGCTTCCCACGCGCTGCGCGCGCCTTGTTTGTCGCCTTTGCTGAGCAGAGCTTCACCACGCAGGTCAGCAACGATGGCTGCAAAACCTTCACCTTTGACAGTGTCGAGGGTTTTCAGCGCGTCGTCGGCTTTGTTCTGCTGTACCTGAATACGCGCCAGGCGCAGATTAATCACCGCTTTCAGATTGTCATCGCTGGCTGCCGCGAGACCCTGAGTCAGCTGCGCGGCGGCTTTATCCAGTTCATTTTTATCAACGAACTGCTGAGCCACCTCGAGCGATGCCAGTGCACCGTAAGTATTTTTGTTGTCAGCAGCAAATTTCTCCGCAGCAGCCAGCGTTTGCGGCTGATCGGCACGAATTGCGCTCACGGTATTTTCATAGGACAGGGAAGCATCACGCGCGGAATCAGCCTGATGGCTATTCCAGTAACGCCAACCCATCAGCGCGCCCACACCCAAAATCACCCCAACGGCCAGGGCTTTGCCATTTTCGGCAAAGAAGCGTTTAATCGCATCAACCTGGTCGTTTTCGTTCTCGTACATTTCCACGCTGTTCTTCCCCTTAGCCCAGTAAAGTGCGCAAGTGCGCGGCAACGCTATCCTGCGTTACGGTTGTTTGCTCACCAGAGCGCAGGTCTTTTACCACCACTTCGCCAGCAGCCACTTCGGACTCGCCCAGCACCAGTGCGATACTTGCGCCCCATTTGTCGGCACGGGCAAACTGCTTTTTGAAGTTGCCACCACCATGGTTAGTCATCAGCTTAACGCCCGGCAGCGCATCGCGCAGACGTTCGGCAAACTGCATTGCCGCAGACTGCGTATCCGCACCTGAGGCCACCAGGTATATATCGACAACGGATTCTGCTTTAAATTCCGGATTAACTGCCTGAACCAGCAAAACAAGTCGTTCAAGACCCATTGCGAAACCTACTGCAGGTGCAGCACGGCCACCCAGCTGTTCCACCAGACCGTCATAACGACCGCCTGCACACACGGTACCCTGAGAACCCAGGCTGGTGGTGACCCACTCAAACACCGTGCGGTTATAGTAATCCAGACCGCGCACCAGACGCTGGTTCACGGTATAAGCAATACCGGCCGCTTCCAGCAGTTTGCACAGGCCAGCGAAATGCTCGCGGGAATCGTCGTCCAGATAGTCACCCAGCGCCGGGGCATCGTTCAGCAGCGCCTGCACTTCCGGGTTCTTGGAATCCAGAACGCGCAGCGGATTGCTGTACATGCGACGCTGGCAGTCTTCATCCAGCTTATCTTTGTGCTGTTCCAGGAATGCAACTAACGCATCACGGTAATTCGCTCGCGCTTCAAGGGAGCCAATGGAGTTCAGCTCCAGCGCAACGTGCTGGGAAATCCCCAGCTCACGCCACCAGCGTGCCGTCAGCATGATCAGCTCAGAGTCAATATCCGGACCTTGCAGGCCAAACACTTCCACACCCAGCTGATTAAACTGGCGATAGCGGCCTTTTTGCGGGCGTTCGTGGCGGAACATCGGGCCGATATACCACAGACGCTGCTCCTGATTGTACAGGAGACCATGTTCGATGCCGGCGCGGACACAACCTGCCGTACCTTCCGGACGCAGCGTCAGGCTATCGCCGTTGCGGTCTTCAAAGGTATACATCTCTTTTTCAACGACGTCGGTCACTTCGCCGATCGCGCGTTTAAATAACGGGGTCTGCTCTACAATCGGCAAACGGATTTCGCTGTAACCGTAGCTGCCGAGCACCTGTTTCAGAGTGCCTTCAATGCGCTGCCAGATGGCGGTTTCGCCAGGCAGATAATCGTTCATGCCGCGGATGGCTTGAATGTTTTTTGCCACGTTTATTCTCTTTCTATATACAAAAAAAACCCAAAGAATGGGTTCAATCATACATGGGAAGCCTGACGCTTCCCATCACGTTATTTTTCAACTTGCTGAATGCTGATGCGCTGGGCTTCGTCCAGCATCGTCGCTTTTGCGCGAATTCGGGCTTCCAGCTGATCGATCATGTCGTTGTTGTCCAGACGGTCTTTACGGATCCCATCTTCATAGAGGCCGCTTTTCTTGTTGCCGCCGGTCACGCCAAGCGTTGACACCAGCGCTTCACCAGGACCGTTCACCACGCAGCCGATAATAGAGACATCCATCGGCGTGATCAGATCTTCCAAACGCTGCTCCAGCGCGTTGACCGTACCGATAACGTCAAATTCCTGACGCGAACAGGTTGGACACGCAATGAAGTTGATCCCGCGAGCACGAATGCGCAGGGATTTCAGAATGTCGAAACCGACTTTGATCTCTTCCACCGGATCGGCTGCCAGCGATACACGCAGCGTGTCGCCAATCCCTTCGGAAAGCAGCAGCCCAAGGCCAATCGCGGATTTCACAGAACCACTGCGCAAGCCACCGGCTTCGGTGATCCCAAGGTGCAGCGGCTGATCGATTTGCTTCGCCAGTAGGCGATAGGATTCAACGGCCAGGAAAACGTCAGACGCTTTCACACTGACTTTGAACTGATCGAAGTTGAGGCGATCGAGATGATCCACATGGCGCATGGCTGATTCCAGCAGCGCTTGCGGCGTCGGTTCGCCGTATTTTTCCTGCAGATCTTTTTCCAGCGATCCGGCGTTAACGCCGATGCGGATAGGAATATTTTTATCGCGGGCGCAGTCAACGACCGAACGAATACGCTCTTCGCTGCCGATGTTACCTGGGTTGATACGCAGACAATCCACACCATATTCCGCGACTTTCAGCGCGATTCGGTAATCGAAGTGGATATCGGCAACCAGCGGAACATTGACCTGCTGCTTGATGAGTTTAAATGCCTCGGCGGCATCCATGGTCGGCACGGAGACGCGGACAATATCCGCTCCTACGCGCTCTAATGCTTTGATTTGATTGACCGTCGCCTCAACATCCGTGGTACGGGTGTTGGTCATCGACTGAACGGCGATGGGTGCACCATCACCAATCGGCACATTCCCAACGTAAATCCGCTTAGATTTTCTACGTTGAATCGGAGCCTGATTATGCATGAAAAGTCTCCCGCGTTACTCGCCTGTTACTGTGCTGCTGATTGTTCGGCATTAACGGTAAGACGCGCAACCTGGTTAGTTCTGATAAAACGGCTCAGATCGACAGGTTTTCCTTGATACTGGATCTGCACCGCAGCCGGAGCACCGATTTTAAGCTTATACGGAGCCTGACCGGTTAGATTTAATGTGCCATCTTTACGCTGCAGGCCACTGAACAGTTTTTTACCTGTTGCATCCGTCACTTCCAGCCAACAGTCGGCAGAGAAGTTCATCACCAGCGCGTTAGGATCGGCAGTGGTTGCCCCTACGACGCCAGCCTGGTCGGTTGGCAGCGGCTGTGTGGTGTTCGCCGTAGCGGCAGGTGTTGTCGCCGCTGGAGCGTTATCCACATTCGCCTGAGACGGTGCGACAACAGCATTTTGCGCTGTCGTCTGGTCCGGTGTGGTGGCCGGCGCTGGCGTTTGGGCAGGTTCAACAGCCTGAGAATCGGTAGCAGCAGTTTGCGGTTCGCCGGAAGTGGCACTGCTGTCGGTGTTTAACGGCACGCTTTGCGCGCCGTCGTTACCGGAATTGTTTAGCTCGGCAGAGGACTGGTCAGCCATCGTGGTGATCTCTTCCTGCTGCGCTTTGTGGTTTTGCCACCACCATGCGCCCGTCAGACCAATCACCACAAACAGTACCAGCCAGGTAAAGCTCATCAGCCAACCATCACGTTTTTTGCGACGTTTGCCCAGAGAGAAGGTCTGCATCGGCGCGACTTTCGCCGCACGTACCGGTGCCTGTTTTTCCATCATTGGCAACAGTTCTTCTTCAGGGATATGCACCAGTTTTGCATAAGAGCGGATGTAACCACGCAGAAACGTTGAAGCAAGATCGGCCGGAGCCTTATCTTCTTCAATATCGCGAACCGTGGAAACCTTCAGGCACAAGCGTTCTGCAACAGCTTGCTGGCTGAGTCCGAGTTGTTCACGGGCATTGCGAAGACGAACGCCCGTGGAGAGTGCTTCATTTTGGTCGTGAGTGGCTTCAGTATTCATTCGCTACAACTACTTACTGGTACGTGTAAATTAGGGTTCAGGCGCCGGTGAGTCACAATGCCACCCGCACCGCGAAACTTCTGGTCATTTAACCTTAGACAGACAGTTAGTATAAGACTGTCCGGCTTTAGTTGACAGTGCAGCGCTACTCATGAGGCTAAACTGTTGTTGCGACGTTACATACTGCCTTAAAGTCGTCTGAAACGCACCGTAATTATTCAGCAATCACAATCTACGTGGCTGAATATTCAGTAAGCTAATGCGTCACGGTACAAACCTGCACCGCGACGCATACGAATCACACAGCTTTGACCTCAATCGCCTCACCCTGCATGCGCTTACGCAGCGTACGCTTGGTACGGTCGATCACATCACCGGCCAGCTGGCCGCAGGCGGCATCGATATCATCACCACGGGTTTTACGCACGATGGTGGTGAAACCGTACTCCATGAGCACCTTGGAGAAACGATCGATACGGCTGTTAGAACTACGGCCATACGGCGCCCCCGGGAACGGGTTCCATGGGATCAAGTTAATCTTGCACGGCGTGTCTTTCAGCAATTCAGCCAGCTGATGCGCATGATCGGTTTCGTCATTCACATGGTCCAGCATCACATATTCGATGGTCACGCGCCCCTGATTGGCGTTGGACTTTTCGAGGTAGCGACGCACGCCCGCGAGGAAGGTTTCGATATTGTACTTTTTGTTGATCGGCACAATTTCGTCACGAATTTCATCGTTCGGTGCATGCAGGGAGATCGCCAGCGCCACGTCAATCATGTCGCCCAGTTTATCCAGCGCAGGCACAACCCCAGAGGTGGAGAGGGTCACGCGACGCTTGGACAAACCAAAGCCGAAGTCATCAAGCATGATTTCCATCGCCGGAACGACGTTGGTCAGGTTCAGCAGTGGCTCGCCCATGCCCATCATCACCACGTTGGTGATAGGACGTGTGCCGGTCACTTTTGCCGCGCCGACGATTTTCGCCGCGCGCCATACCTGGCCGATAATTTCAGACACGCGCAGGTTACGGTTAAAGCCCTGCTGCGCCGTCGAGCAGAATTTACACTCCAGTGCACAACCAACCTGAGAAGAGACGCACAGAGTCGCGCGATCTTCTTCCGGGATGTACACGGTTTCAACGCGCTGATCGCCAACTGCAATCGCCCATTTGATAGTGCCGTCAGAAGAACGCTGCTCTTCCACCACTTCCGGTGCGCGGATTTCAGCGACTTCTTTGAGTTTGTTACGCAGCACTTTGTTGATGTCAGTCATGTCATCAAAGTTGTCGCTGCAATAGTGGTACATCCATTTCATGACCTGATCGGCACGAAACGGCTTCTCGCCCATCTCTTTGAAAAACTCGCGCATCTGCTGACGGTTCAGATCCAGCAGGTTAATTTTTCCATTTTTATTAGGAACCGCGGCAATGGCGACTTCAGAGGTGTTAACTAGTTCAGACATAATATTTTCCGGCCTCGTTGTTACACGTTATGGCCCGTGGAGGGTTGAAAAGAAACGCCCCGGTGAGCGCTTTGCTCTTCCGGGGCGTTGCATTGTACAAAGTCTGGCGCAGGGATGCCACGTTTGCACGCGACTTTTACCAAATTTATACCCTTCCCTGAGGAATTAGCGGGTACGAGCGCACACTTCGCCTTCGGCGAAGAAGTAAGCGATTTCGCGCGCAGCAGATTCTACAGAGTCGGAACCGTGGGTGCCGTTCTCGGTGAAGCTGTCCGCGTAATCTGCACGCAGAGTGCCAGCCAGTGCGTTAGCCGGGTTAGTTGCACCCAGCAGATCGCGGTGACGCTGTACTGCGTTTTCGCTTTCCAGTACGGAAACCACGATTGGACCGGAGGTCATGAACTCAACCAGGCCATCGAAGAAAGGTTTGCCGTCGTGCTCAGCGTAGAAACCGCGAGCCTGTTCAACGGTCAGATGCAGCATTTTGGTGCCAACGATTTTGAACCCTGCAGATTCAAAGCGAGCAAAGATGCTGCCAATAACGTTTTTTGCCACCGCGTTTGGTTTGATGATGGAAAAAGTACGTTCAATAGCCATGATAACCTCTGTGTTATGTTCTGTTGTTTTGCATACGTCTGTATAAGATGGCGCGGATTATAGAGAGCAAAAACGCCATTGCCTATGGTTCGACGTAACATTTTTTTAAAATAAGACGAGTTTTAGCAACAGCTCACATCCCGGATGGGTTTTTCGCTACTGCAGGGTGAAATTCACCGTAGCGACTTGCCCCGTCTCATCCATTACCAGTAACTGATAATCCCCTGCTTTATCAAGCTGCAAAGTGTAAGCGCGCCCTTTCACATTCAGCGGTTCGCCATTCAGGAACCACCAGCGCTCACTGTCGCTGCCAATTGCCTGTAGCGGAAGCGATACGCGCGACTCACCGGGCAGGCGTTTAATTAATGCCCCCTCACGCACGCCGGAGAGCATCAGCGGCGCAGGGGAATCTTGCGCCAGTGGAGGACAGGTAGTTGACGGCGCCGGAACGCGTACCGCCCTGCGTTCAGATGCGGGAAGCCAGGGTTCAAGCGGTAACGGCCAGACGTCGAGGATTTTCTCCTGCGCGCCGGGGCAATCAGCCGCGACGCGTTTGCCCTGGTTATCCAGCCAGACCGGGAAGCGAATCCCACGGCTCCCCTCTTGCTCCGGCAATAACAGCGTGGGCGGCTGGCTGCCGTCAAGCAACCAGGTCGCGAGCCTGCGACGGCAGTTCTCACTCCCTTCAGGCAGGGATTGCCCGCCGGGCCAGCAGATCACACCGCGACTGACCGAAGCCGGGCGCGGATCGCGCGGCAAGCGCCCTTCATCCACCGTTGAACTCGACTGCAGCATATTATTGACCTGGTTCAGCAATGGCACGGCGCTGGCGAATCCAAACTGCCCGGCAACGGGTGTCCCGTCCGGGCGTCCGGTCCAGATCCCAATGATGTAGCGCGCGTTCAGGCCAATGGCCCAGGCATCACGATAGCCATAGCTGGTACCGGTTTTCCACGCCAGCGGTGCAACCTGCGGCAGTGCGCTATCCGGCAGCGGCTGCGCTTCGTTGCCTAAAATTCGGCGAATGATCCACGCCGAGCCAGGCGAGAGCAGCGGACGCTCAATCAACGGATCGCCCGGCTGCAGGCGTAACCGCCCCGCCTTCCCTTGACGGGCAAAGGCGCTGTAAGCGGCGGTAATGTCTGAGAGCCGCGCCCCCGCACCGCCCAGGATCAGCGATAAATTAGGCTGCGCGCCAGGCGGAAGGATCAGGCGTAAACCAACATTGCTGAGCATTCCGGTGAAACGTTTTGGGCCATACGCCTCCAGCACTTGCACGGCGGGAAGGTTCAGGGAGCGCACCAGCGCCTCGCTCATGCTGACGGGGCCGTGAAAACCACTGTCGAAATTACCCGGTCGGTAATCTCCCGTGCGCCGCGGAACATCCTGTAACAAAGAGGCGGGATGGATCAGGCCTTCATCGAGTGCCATTCCGTAGACAAAGGGTTTCAGCACCGATCCCGGCGATCGGATCGCGCTCACCATATCGACATGACTAAAACGACTGTCGTCATTAATATCCACCGAGCCAACCCAACCGCGAACTTTCATTGTGGTGTGATCAACAACGATCATCGCCAGTGAGCTACGCGGCGGAAGCCGGGATTTCCAGTTCATCGCCAGCTCTTCCATCTGACGTTGCAGCGAAGCATCCAGCGTAGTGACAATTTTGTTGTCGCGACTTTTACTCAGCATCATGCGGGAAAATAGCGGAGCCAGCTGTGGCATTTGCCGGGGGGCAAGCCAGACCGGCTCTTCACGCGACTCTTTAACCTGCTGCGCACTCCAGACGCCCTGCGTCACCATGCGCTCGAGCACTTTATTACGCGCGGCCTCCGCGCGCTCTGGCCAGCGATCCGGACGCAGACGGCTCGGTGCCTGAGGAAGAACGGCCAGCAACGCAGCCTCTGAGTAGCTTAACTGCGCCGGTGATTTCCCGAGATAGGCCCAGCTGGCCGCACCGACGCCCTGTAACGTCCCCCCAAAGGGAGCACGGTTGAGATAGAGCGTGAGGATCTCGCGTTTTGACAGGTGCCATTCGAGCTGCATCGCCCGCCATAGCTGACGCACTTTACCGCCAAAAGTACGTGGATGCGGATCAAGCAGTCGTGCCACCTGCATGGTGAGGGTACTGCCGCCCGAAACCACTTTACCGGAACTCAGATCCTGCCAGGCCGCACGTAAAACGGAGAACGGATTAACGCCGGGATGATCCCAGAACCAGCGATCTTCATACTGGATCAGGGCTTCAAGGTAGCGCGGAGAGACATCTTCAATGGTGACCGGATAGCGCCAGATCCCATCGCTATCGGCAAAACGCCAGAGGGGTGTACCTTTCTCATCGACCACCACCCGTGCAGGATTGACCTCTCTTAAAGGCAACGGCCACAGGCGATCGGCGACAACAATCAACGCCCATACAATAAGAATCGCTCCCGCCAGCCAAAGCCAACGGGAGCGAATGAGTCGAGATAACGTCACCTTACGGAACAACAATCAGCGGGCCGCTTGCTGCGCCCGTTGCCCGCCATTGCGGAACATACATAGATTCCACCATCGGTACCGGAACCTGATACGTTCCCGGTGTAACGGCACGAGCCAGATACACCAGCGTCACAGGCTGCCCTTCGTTCACGGGCACCGCAGCAACAAAGCGATCGTCGCGGAACTCCATATGCTGAATGTCCGCCTGTTGCATCTGGTTGAGCAGATTCTGCACTTCGCTGCCGCTATCCTGAAGGCTGGCGCTGCTGCTGGCCAGGTTCTGGTTTTCCAGCTCAAGCCCTGCCGGAAGTAAATCGACCACCAGCGCATCCGGGACATTCTGATTTGCCTTCACTTCCAGCCACACCAGCACCAGTTCACCGCTTTTCAGAGAAGAGAGCGATTTGCTGCTGCCATCGGTTGCGAGAATATGACGCTCGATTTGCAGAACGTTGGACGATGGCTGCGGGGCATAATCCGGATAGCCCGTGCTGTCGAGACGGACCCACAGCGGCGTGGTGCCACTGTTGGTGACCTGCAATGCGCCCAACTGATCGCCACTCACATTTTGTGTCTGAGCCTTATCGCCGCTCAGCGCTTTATCCGAGAGGCTGGTGGTTGCCTGCCAGGCGCCTGAAAGTGTCGGCAATAGACGACCGGCCAGGAACAGCGCGTTGCTTTCCTGCGTTGAGAGCCAGCGCTGGCTGAACGCCTGCTGAGACAACGTATTCAGCAGCGTGTTCTGCGCATCCGGCAGTAGTTTGTACTCTTCCAGCAGGGAGAGCATCAGGGCGTTGTCACGCAGTGGGCTGCCGTAATCCGCCATCCAGTTTTTGCTGTCACTGCGAGAGGTTTTCAAGGCCAGATCCAGCGCCTGCTGGCTGCGTGGCGCATCGCCCATCAGTTTCAACGCCATCCCCAGCTGCATCAACGGCAGACCCGAACCGGTCTGCGCACGACGCTCCCAGATTTCACGCAGTGCACCCAGCGGTGCTTTTTGCTGGCGGGCCAGCACCAGTGCCGCATAGGCCTGAACCGCAAATTTACTCGCCTGCGTATCATCGCTGTAGCGAATAGACATCATGCCAGGATCCTGCAGATAGCGCAGAAGACGGTTGTTGGCATTGTTCACCGCCTCGGCCGGAACGCTGTACCCCTGCTCACCCGCACGGACCAGGAAATCGGTAACGTAGGCCGTCAGCCAATACTCTTCCGGGCCATTTTTATCCCAGAGGGCAAAACCACCGTCATCACGCTGCATTTGCAGCAAACGGGAGATGCCGATATCAATAGCCGCACGGCGTTTGTCATCCGTATCGCCTTTGATGCCGAGGGCCGTCAATTGCGCCGCGTTGGTATAGAGCGACGGGAACAGGCCGCTTGCGGTTTGTTCCAGGCAACCGTATGGATAGGCCTGCAATTCGCGGATATAACGCGCCAGGTTCAGCGGTGGTTTACCGCTGAGCAGCAGTTGACCTTGCAGGGTAGCCGGTGAGAATCCCGTGATGTGCTGAGCCGGTGCCGTCCAGCTTTCGCCTGGGTTTAGCATGGTTCCCGTATTCACTGTCTGTGCCGGGAACGCCGGACGCACGCCAATTTTCCAGCTCTTGTTCTGCGGTGCGAAAGTTTCTCCTGGCAACTGAAGGCCAGTCACCTGCGCGGTGATTTCGCCGTCACCGTAACCGTCCAGGGCTCTCACCGGAACAAACAGCGTGGTTCGCGTGCCCGGTTCAAGCTGAACGGGCTGCGGTTGTGCGCCTTCGAGCTCCATCAATCCCGATGCGCTCAACGCGACGTTCAGCGTCTGCGGTTTGTCGGTGAGGTTAGTCAGATCCAGCGTCAGCCTTGTTGAGTCACCACTGGCCAGGAAGCGTGGCGTGTTGAGTTCGGTAATCACCGGCGCCGCAACAATCACTTTGCCCTCGCTGCTACCAAAATCATCCGCCGTCCAGGCCTGCGCCATGACGCGCAGCTCGCCGTTGAAGTCGCCAATCGGCAGAGTAATCGTCCCTTCGCCATTGTCATCCAGCGCCACAGGCTGCGCCTGCTGGGCAATAATGGTGACATGATTCACCGGCGGTTTACCGCCGCGTTTCAGCTCATCGCCGTCACCACCAAAGCGCAGTGCCGCCATCCTTCCCTGGCCTTCAATCACCTGACCGTAAATATCGTAGATATCCGCGCCGTAACGCTTCTGACCAAAGAACGCTTCCCACGGATCGGGCGTGACATAATCGGTAATGTTCAGAACGCCGCTATCGACAGCGGACACCAGCACGTTCACTTTCTGTGGCACACTGCCGTCTTTCACGCTGGCTTTGACCTTCACTGACAGCGACTGATTCGGGCGAATTTTCTGTGGTGTATCCAGGGCCAGCGTGAGTCGACGATTTTCATCACCCATCGGCAGATGCAGAATACCCACCGCACGTTTCGGCGTGGCGGATTTGGATTTATCTCCCGGACGTACCACCAGCGTGCTGAGGTAAAGATCGTGACGCTTCCAGGCTTTATCGACCGGAATGGAGAGATCCAGCCCGTTCGCCGGGACATCGATCTCTTTCCACCACAGCGGACCTTCGCTGGATTCGATCATTGCGTAGCCTTTACCCGCTGCCGGTGCTGCAACATGCAGTTTAATGGTGTCGCCTGGCTGATAAGCGGGTTTGTCGAGTTTCAGCATGACGCGGTCAGGGCGCGCGGCCCCGGTGCCGTCACTGTTATCCTGCCAGCTGTAACCGGCCCAGAAACGCACGCTGCTGACCATATCGTCAGGGGCTTTGACTTCCAGACGGTAAGAGCCCCACTCAACGGGGAAGGTCACTTTGCCCGTTTCGTCGGCCTTGAGCGTCAGTGCCTGCTCGCCCTCCACCAGATCTTTCTGATCGAACTGAGACAACCAGCCGTCGCTTTCAGACCAGTTCCAGTAGTAGTCGCGGCGCTCGCGGATCAGGCGCACCTGAAGATCCGATACGGCTTTTTTCGCGCCACTGGCGTCGGCATAAACAATGTCAAAACTGGCATTACCGTTTTCATCGACAATCGGCTGGTTCACCGTGGTGTCCGTGCGATAGTCATACACCGCTTTGCTGGCGAACTGAGGGCGGATACCCGGCAGGGCAGCAGCAGGCCAGATGGCCTGCTCTGCACGACGCGTGATCGGCCTACCACCAGACTCCAGCAGGCTGGCCTGCAGAATCAGCTGCAGCGGAGAATGCACCTCTTTCCACTGGCTTTCCGTGGCAACCTGACCGCGCCCCTGCTCATTCAGCGTCAATTGCACTTCATCGAGGCTGCGGCTGAGATTC
This sequence comes from Lelliottia sp. 489, assembly GCF_050435885.1. NCBI lineage: Bacteria > Pseudomonadati > Pseudomonadota > Gammaproteobacteria > Enterobacterales > Enterobacteriaceae > Lelliottia > Lelliottia sp. 489. The sequence continues at coordinate 1,596,635 of NZ_JBNDLC010000001.1, forward strand.
TCTTCCGCAATATCACCGAACTGGAATCCCGGCAACGCGCTGACCGCTTCACGCAGCGGACGCAGGAAAAGCTGCCCCTGCAGACTGTTGCCGTTAGCCGGTGCGCCATACAGGTAGTAGCCGACAACGTCGAAATTGACCTCATCCTGCACCGAAACCGGCGTTTTCTGCCCGGTCAGATTCAATGCCATACGTTCTGGCATGAAATCTTCGACGTGGAAATCCCACAAACGCTGCTGATTGTCGCCCGTATTCGCGCGCACATGCCACATGCCGGTCTGCGCGCCGCTTTCCAGTGGATAGTTGAAGCGATAAAGACCATTTTCAGGCTGGCTGACGACGGTTCGCGCCACCTGCCCATCCGGGCGCAGCACTTCCAGCTTCACAGGCTGATCGGCCAGCGGTTTGCCGTCGCTGTCGCGCAGCAGACCGTTGAGGATCACGGTCTCCCCCGGACGATAGAGATCGCGCGGGCCAAACATAAAGAACTGCTTGCTGTAACCAGGCCCGCCTGCGATATCAAATTCCGCCAGGTCCAGCGCCGGGAGTTTTAGATCCAGTAGCGTCGTCTGGCCGTCTTTACGGGCCAGAATCAGTGCAGCCTCTTTGTCCGTTTCGAGTTTTGCATGGCCGTCGCCATCGCTGGTGCCCTGCGCCAGCGTCTGGCCTTTGTCATTCAGCAGCAGGACTTCAACACCGGACTGTGCCGCGCCGTTCTCTAAGCTCTGAGTGAAGATATCGAGACGATTGTGATAGCGGTGCGCAGACAAGCCCACGTCACTGAGGGTGAAGAGCGTGGCAGCATTGCTGTAGTTGTAATGCCCCGCCTGATTCATCACCGCGATATAGACGCCGGACTGCTGCAACGGTTTGATATCGCGCAGCGGCAGCAGCAGTTTTTCGCGGGTATTGCGCGCCGGATTGAGATCGAAACGCCCGGTATAGACCAGCTCGGCCATCTTAAGCAGATTATCCGATTCCCAGTTGCTCAGGGAGTTACGGTACTCCCACTGGCTCACAAATGAGGCCAGCGATTCCGGCTTCACGCGGTAGAAGTTTACATCCACGTTGTTGACGTTCAGCGCCATCACCGGCAGGCCTTCGACCACTTTACCCGGCAGGAGCGAGCCCCGGCTGGCAAAGCCGACAGTCGGTTCAGTATCCCGAGTGGTGATCGCTTTTTCGTAGTCGATGCCAAAGGTCGCTTTGTTCAACGCCTGCAGATCGCGCTCCACGGTGACCACAAGATTGCGATTCGGCTCCAGATGGCGCAGGCGCAGCTCTTTCAGATTTGGCGCGAGCTCCCAGGCACCGTCCACTTTGCCGCTCTTTTTATCGACGACGTGAACCGTGCGGGCAAAATCCTGATCGGGGTTGAGCGGAACCGAAAACGTCAGAACCAGAGTGGATGCGCCATCGAGCTGAACTTCCGAGGCATCGAGCAGCGTGAGCGCTTTGCCCTCACTCTGCGCGGCGAGTTTCGCGAGCTTATCCGCATCCGGTTTGGCGGGCGCTTCTGATGTGGTGGTGGAAGCCGCGGGTGCGGCCGCCTGAGGTTTATCGTCGTTGTTATCGCAACCAACGAGCGTAAACGTGGTGAGAAGCGCGAGCGAGAGCGCAGCTAAGCGAAACGGTGTCATCCTTTATCCCTGTTCTTGGAACCTGTTAGTCGTCATCCGAATAAGTATTATCCGCAAGTTTCACGAATACAAAAGTCCAATCTTAGAATCTGGAAAGCGCCTCGCAGATTGCTCCCGACTCTCCTGCGGCTGCGATACCGATCATCGTTCAGATCACAGTGCTAAAGGTTACATGTAACCTTTAGCGTCATTTGTTTTTAAAACAATAAGATAGCTAGATATCCAGACAGATCACCTGCTAGTTTACATCTTAGACGCACGCTGAGTGCGCGGTTCACTAAGAGAGATAGCCATGAAACGAGCCGTGAACGCCCTACAAAATTTCGGAAAATCACTTTACGGACCGGTACTTATCTTACCGATTGTCGGGCTGTTTATCGCCTTCGGCAACGTGCTGGGTAACGGTAATCTTGCCGAGTATGTGCCGTTTCTCGGCCATCCTATGATTCAACACATTGGCCAGCTGATTGCTAAATCTGCGGTCTCGGTGCTGGTCAATCTGGCGCTGGTCTTTGCAGTGGGCATTCCTGTTGGCCTCGCCACGCGGGATAAAGGTTACGCGGCGCTTATCGGTCTGGTGACTTTTGTGGTGTTTATCAATGCCATGAATGTGACGCTCCAGCTACAAGGGCATCTCGCCCCCGCCGATCAGATGAAAGCCGCCGGACAGAGCATGGTATTAGGCGTGCAGGTTCTGGAGATGGGCGTTTTCGCCGGTATTCTGACCGGTGCCCTGTCGGGATATCTGTACAATAAATACTCCGGCGTACAGTTTAACGGCGCTATGGCGATCTACTCCGGGCACTGTTTCGTGGCGATTATCATGCTGCCCGTGTCGATGCTGCTTGGCGTGGTGATGAGCGAGCTGTGGCCCTTTGCCCAGCACGGAATTAGCGCCATGGCATTAGCCATTAAAGGTTCTGGTCCGTTTGGCGTGGCGATTTACGGTTTCCTTGAGCGCATTCTGGTGCCAACCGGCCTGCATCACCTGGTCTATACGCCGTTCCTGTACACAGAACTGGGCGGGACGCAGGAGGTGTGCGGCACCGTCTATCAGGGCGCACGGAACATCTACTTCGCCGAAATGGCCTGCCCGGAAGTGAAACAGCTCAGCAGCACGGTTGTGTGGGATGCACGCGGAATAAGCAAAATGTTCGGCCTGCCTGCCGCGGCGCTGGCGATGTATATGACCGCCCGACCGGAGCGCAAAGCGCTGGCGAAAGCCATCCTGATCCCGGCGGCGCTAACCTCGCTGCTGGTCGGCGTGACCGAACCGCTCGAATTCTCCTTCTTGTTTGTCGCCCCGCTGCTGTTTGTGGTGCACGCGGTGCTGACCGGGATTGGCATGATGCTGTTCTATCTGTTTGGCGTTCATGCCATCGGCGCCAACGGCATTATCGATTTCATTCTCTACAACCTGCCGCTGGGCACGGAGAAGTCCAACTGGCCGATGTATATCGTCGTCGGGCTGATTATGTTCGCGCTCTATTTCATCGTGTTCCGCTTCCTGATCCTGCGTTTCAACATGAAAACGCCGGGCCGTGAGGACGACGAACAGGAAACCCGTCTGTACAGCAAGCAGGAGTATCAGGCGAAAGGCAGCAACGACGGGCTGGGCGAGTCCATCGTGGTCGGTCTCGGCGGGCGAGAAAATATTGAAGTGGTGGATAACTGCTACACCCGACTGCGCGTCACCGTGAAAGATGTCGACATCATCGATGAGCCACGGCTCAAGGCGACGGGTGCAAAAGGAATTATCAAACAAGGTAACAACGTTCAGGTGGTCTACGGGCTGCACGTCAAAAAAATGCGAGAAGCCGTTGAGACGTTTCTCTGAAGGAGCCAAACATGTTTAAACCTCCCTTTATTCTCTCCATTGCCGGGGGTGGCAGCACCTACACACCCGGCATTGTGAAAAGCCTGATGGTTCAGTTGCAGGATTTCCCGCTGGCGGAAATCCGCCTCTACGACATCGACGCCGCGCGCCAGGACACCATCGCACCCGTGGTCGAGAAAGTGATTCGCGACCACAGCCAGAGCATTAAATTCACCGTGACGCACGACCCGGAAGTGGCCTTCAGCGGCGCCCATTTTGTGTTCGCCCAGATGCGCGTCGGTCAGTATAAAATGCGCGAGCAGGACGAGAAGATCCCCTTGCGCCACGGCGTCGTCGGGCAGGAAACCTGCGGCCCTGGCGGGCTGGCATACGGGCTACGGACAATTTTGCCGATGGTCGAACTGATCGATCTGGTAGAGCGATACGCACACGAGAAAGCGTGGATCGTGAACTACTCCAACCCGGCGGCAATTGTGGCTGAGGGCGTACGCCGCCTGCGCCCGAACGCCCGCGTGCTGAACATCTGCGATATGCCGGTGGCAGCGATGCGAAATATGGGCGCGATTCTGGGCGTCGATCGTCACAAGCTGGAAGTGGACTATTTCGGCCTGAACCACTTCGGTTGGTTTACTCGTGTGCTGGTCGATGGCGTGGACAGATTGCCGGAGCTGCGCCGCCATATCGCAAAATATGGTCTGCTGACGGAAGATGCAGCCAAAACCGACCCGCAGCACTCAGATCCCTCGTGGGTGAAAACCTGGCGCAACATCAAGCCGATCATGGATAACTTCCCGGAATATCTGCCGAACCCGTATCTGCAGTATTATCTGATGCCAAATCAGATTGTTGAGCATCAAAACCCGGATTATACCCGTGCCAACGAAGTGATGAACGGGCGCGAGAAAAAGCTGTTTGCCGCCGCCGAAGCGTATAAGCGTACCGGGATTTTGTCCGATGCCTTCCACGTCGGCGTGCACGGCGAGTTTATTGTCGATGTGGCCCGTTCGCTGGCGTTCAACCTGCGTCAGCGCCATCTGGTGATGGTCGAAAACCGGGGGGCGATCACCAACCTGCCGTACGACGCGGTAGTGGAAGTCCCGGCCTATATCACCTCCGAAGGGCCTGAGCCGATCCGCGTGGGCCTGGTGCCACTGTTCCACCAGACGTTGCTGCAACAACAGCTCGCCTCTGAGCAACTGCTGGTGGAAGCGACCATCGAAGGCAGCTACGAAAAGGCGCTGCAGGCATTCACCCTGAACCGCACCGTGCCGACGATGGAACACGCAAAAGCCATTCTCGATGAGATGATCGAGGCCAACCGCGACTACTGGCCCGCGCTGCAAAAAGCCTGGCAGGACGGCGAAGCGGTGAAAAAATAGGGGGTTGCTCGCGAGTTGAACGTGGTTTGCTTGTCGGTGTCAGATAAAACACCGACAATCCTTTTTTAAGGAAAAAATGGAGGCACCCATGTCCACCTCATATTTTGTCGCAGCCGACTGGCTTCTCGAACATAGCGACGACCCGGAAGTGCAAATCCTCGACGCGCGCATGGCCCCGCCAGGGCAGGAGCATCGCGACATTCCCGCTGAATACCGCGCCGGACATCTTCCGGGCGCGGTCTTTTTTGATATCGAAGCCCTCTCCGATCACACCTCTCCCCTGCCCCATATGATGCCGCGCCCGGAGGCCTTTGCCGTGGCCATGCGTGAGCTGGGCGTGAGCCGCGATAAACATCTGGTGGTTTACGATGAGGGCAATCTGTTCTCCGCTCCGCGCGCATGGTGGATGCTGAAAACCTTCGGCGTAGAGAATGTGTCTATTCTGGCCGGTGGCCTGGCAGGCTGGCAGCGCAATGAACTGCCACTTCAGCAAGGGGATGTCGCTCTGCCGGAAGACGACTTTGACGCGACGCTGGACCCAAACGCCGTGAAACGTCTCACCGACGTTCTGCTGGTTAGCCACGAGAAAACGGCGCAAATTGTCGATGCCCGATCGGCGCCACGCTTTGCAGCCCAGGCTGATGAACCCCGTCCAGGCCTGAAACGCGGACACATTCCCGGCGCACTCAACGTGCCGTGGGGCGATCTGGTGTTTGAAGGCGAGCTGAAAACCACCGATGAACTGAGCGAGATTTTTGCCCGCCAGGGGGTGGATTTGCATAAACCTGTGGTTGCCAGCTGTGGCTCGGGTGTGACCGCCTGCGTGGTAATTCTGGCGCTGGCAACGCTCGGCGTGACCGACGTGACGCTGTACGACGGTGCATGGAGTGAATGGGGCGCCCGGGACGATCTGCCGATTGAACCTGCTCAGTAATGGATAACCGACTGGCAACACTGCTGACGCGCGGGGAGTCCCTGACCCGCGCGGAATATCGCGTCCTGGCCCACCTCACGGAGCATCCGCTGCTGGTGGGCAATATCACGGTACGCGAGCTGGCGCAGGCGACCTTTGTCTCGACGGCCACTATTATGCGCCTATGTCAGAAGCTGGGGTTTAGCGGTTTTAGCGAGTTTATCTGGCACTGCAAACAGCTGCTGACCGACACACCGCACATTGCGGCACAGGCGCAGGATTTGCCTCACCTGCCCGCCCTGTTCAGCCAGTTTATCGCCAACTATCAGCAGACGTTTCAGTGGGTCACGGAAGAGAAGCGCCGTCAGTTTGCCACGCTGCTGCGCGAGAAAGAGAGTTTCTTTCTCTACGGCGCCGGGTTTTCCTATTTGTTCGCGGAGTACTTGACGAAAAAGCTGCAGGTGCTAGGCAAAACGGCCTTTATCTCCGGGCCGGGCGACAGCCGGAATATTTTTCTGAGCAACGCCGCGCGCTATCAGGTGTTTATCGCGGTGTCGCGCAGCGGTGAAACAGAGCAGGTGCTTGATAAAGCGCGGATCGCCAAAAACGTAGGCATGACGGTGATTGCCTTTACCCGCGCGTCAGCAAATACGCTTGCCGGGATGGCGGATTTGCATTTCGCCCTGTATGACGAAGCAGTGCATTATGCCGCCGAGGCCGCAGGCGTGACGTCATTTGAATCGAATCTGGTTTTGCTGATGGATTTGTTACTGCTGGAAGCAACGGGGTGAGTGCTCACCCCGAGAATATTAGATAATACGGGTGGTTTTCAGATCGCGCAGGAATCCGCCCCAGCGACGTTCATAGAACGGCGTGATGTGCTCGGTAATAAAGTGGCTAATGCCCTTCTCACCTTTCACGACCTGACAGATATCAATCGGCTCATCGCCCGGCAGCGTATCGGTCGCAACGCTTCCCGCCGCCTGAATGATCTCGTCGATATCGCCATCAGCTTCAATCCCAATCAGCAGCACGGGCTGTTCTTCTGCGCTCTCTTTGATAGAGCACAGAAACGCGCGTTTCACCGGCTTGATGGTTTTGAACAGAGTGGTCAGAGAGTCGATCATCTGCGCCGGAGGCTCAGCCACTTCAGACAACAGCAGCGTTTCGCCGCCCTCCAGCACTTCCTGCGTGCTGAGCGGGTTGCCCTCTTCGCCAATCAGATGGCTGATTTCACGCGGGGTAAACTCTTTCCCGGTCGGCAGTTTGGCGTTAAGGAAGAGCGTTTCACCGAGCGTCATTTCAAACAGCGTGCGCACAGGCATGACGACAAACGCCTGTTCGTCTTCCACCGCTTGCTGCAGGGCTTCCAGCGAGGTGAAAAACGGGATAACAGACGTGCCGTCGTCTTTTTCCCAGTGCAGCAGATCCAGCGCGCTGTCTTCCACAACCTGCTCGCCTTCAGCCGCCGTTCCCGGAACCCAGACGGTGGACTCCAGCAGGGTGCGGAAAAATGCCGGACGGTGGGCTGGCTCAGTGGCCGCCTGCTCCAGCAGGGTTTCTAATTCGTTTTTGGTTTCGGACATAGTTTCGTTACGTTAATCGCCCGGCGGCGCAGCGCTTGCACGGGCCTACGGGGTTTGTAGGCCGGGCAGCGGCTACGCCACCCGGCAGGACGACTACTCAGCAGTCAACAAATTCGCAATCGTACGCACACCCAGACCGGTAGCGCCCGCAGACCACTGTTCCACGCCCGCTTTGCGGTAGGTGGCGGAGCAGTCGATGTGCAGCCAGCCTTCGTGATAGTTCTCAACGAAGTGGGACAGGAAGCCTGCCGCGGTGCTTGCGCCCGCCGGATACGCTGCGCTTGCGGTGTTGTTCAGCTCGGCAAAGTTAGACGGCAGCTGGCTGCGGTGGAATTCCGCCAGCGGCAGACGCCAGAAAGGTTCGTTCTCAGCGGCGGCACTCGCCAGCAGGCGTGCGGCCAGTTTGTCGTCGAAGCTGAACAGCGCGTGATAGTCGTTACCCAGAGCGGTTTTCGCCGCCCCCGTCAGGGTTGCCATATCAATGATCAGCTCAGGTTTCTGCGCAGAGGCGTCAATCAGACCATCCGCCAGCACCAGACGGCCTTCGGCGTCGGTGTTCATCACTTCGACATTTTTACCGTTACGGTAGCGAATGATATCGCCCAGCTTGAACGCATTGCCGCTCACCATGTTGTCTGCGCAGCACAGGTACAGTTTTACGCGCTTGTTCAGACCACGGGTGATGGCGAATGCCAGTGCGCCGGTGATGGTTGCCGCACCGCCCATGTCGGACTTCATCGAGTCCATAAACGCGCTCTGCTTCAGGCTGTAACCGCCGGTATCAAAGGTAATGCCTTTGCCGACCAGACACGCGTAAACCGGCGCTTCTTTGTCGCCGGTCGGGTTGAAATCGAGAGCCAGCAGCACCGGTGGTCGCTCAGAGCCGCGCCCTACAGCGTGAATCCCCATGTAGTTTTGCTCGCGCAGATCTTCACCTTTGGTGATGCGATAAGACATTTTATCGCCTGCGACTTTACACAGCAGATCGACTGCGCGCTGCGCCAGCTGTTCAGGGCCCAGCTCTTCCGCCGGAGCGTTAATGGTGTCGCGCACCCAGTCGATGATGGTCAGACGGTTTTCCAGCTCTTTCTGCGCGGATTCGTCGAGGTTCCCCCACTCGACTTTACGGGTGCCTTTCGGGCCTTTGTAACCCGCCCAGAATGCCCAGCTGCGATCCGTGTCCCAGCCTTCTCCGGCCAGAGTGACGTGCTTGATGCCCAGGCCGTCAATTTTACGCGCGGCGCGCTGGATCAGACCCAAATCGTCGGAATCGTTCAGGTGCAGGGTGATGCCGTCATTGTTAATGCTGTAGGTGGCTTTGTCGCCCCAGCGTGCGTCAGCAGGCTGTGTAGAGAGCGTAATTTTCATCGCTTCGGTCATTTTATTTTTCCTTATTCGCAACGAGCAAACGGGCCGCCAGAAGGCAGCCCGTGTGATCTTTCTTTCTGTTAAACGTCTGCTTCATCTAACCAGACTAACAGAATCGCCTCCAGAATTTTTTCATTGGATGCGCTGGGATCATCGTCAAAATCTTCCAGATCGCAGATCCACTGATGCATATCGGTGAATCGTACGGTCTTCGGATCCAGATCCGGGTTGGCGTCGTACAGCGCCTCACCGATTTCGCGGCTGTCGGTCCACTTCAGTCCCATACTACCCCCTGTTAATGCTCACGCGCATGGTTGATAGTGTAACGCGGGATTTCGACCACCAGGTCTTCATCGGTGACGCGCGCCTGGCAGCTTAAACGGCTGTCTGGCTCCAAACCCCATGCTTTATCCAGCATGTCGTCTTCGTCTTCGGTGCTTTCCGCGAGGGAGTCAAAACCTTCACGCACGATGCAGTGGCAGGTGGTGCAGGCACAGGATTTTTCACAGGCGTGTTCCACTTCGATACCGTTGCGCAGGGCAACGTCGAGGATGGTTTCACCGGTCTCAGCTTCCAGAACTGCGCCATCCGGACAGAGGTCCGCATGAGGCAGAAAAACAATCTTTGGCATATTAAACCTCGTCCACGGACTGGCCTTTCAGCGCGACACGGACAGACTGGTCCATGCGGCGAGCGGCGAAATCCTGGGTTTGTTTATCAACGTTTTTAATCGCTTGTTCTATTGCGTCAGCGTCATCGCCAACCGCCACTGCGCGTAGCTGCGCAACGGCGTCGTCAATGGCCTGGCGCTCTGCGGCACTTAACAGCGCGGCATCGGCAGTGAGTGCGCCTTCCAGACTTTCCAGCACGCGCGCGGCTTCCACTTTCTGTTCCGCCAGCATACGTGCCTTCACATCCTGTTCGGCATAGCTCATTGAATCCTGAATCATGGAGGCGATTTCGCCGTCGGTCAGACCGTAAGACGGTTTCACCTGGATGGATGACTCCACGCCGGTCGATTTTTCCATCGCCGTGACGCTGAGCAGACCATCGGCATCCACCTGGAAGGTGACGCGGATATGCGCCCCGCCTGCTGGCAGCGCAGGAATACCGCGCAGCGCGAAGCGCGCCAGCGAACGGCAATCCTGGACCAGCTCGCGCTCGCCCTGCATCACGTGGATAGACATCGCAGTCTGGCCATCTTTGAAAGTGGTGAACTCCTGCGCGCGCGCCACGGGGATGGTGGTGTTACGGGGGATCACTTTCTCGACCAGGCCGCCCATGGTTTCCAGCCCCAGAGAGAGCGGAATCACATCGAGCAGCAGCATTTCGCTGTCCGGCTTGTTACCGACCAGAATATCCGCCTGAATCGCGGCCCCAATCGCCACCACTTTATCCGGGTCGATAGAGGTGAGCGGCGTGCGGCCAAAGAATTCGCCCACGCGTTCACGCACCAGCGGTACGCGCGTTGAGCCGCCGACCATCACCACTTCCAGCACTTCGCTCGCGTCGACGTTGGCGTCTTTGAGCGCACGACGGCAGGCCAGCAGCGTGCGTTTTACGAGCGCAGCAATCAGTTCGTTGAACTGCTCACGGGTGATTTCGCCGCGCCAGCCCGCTACGTCAACGGTGACTGACTGCGCATCGCTAAGCGCAATTTTAGCGTCGATAGCGGCATCCAGCAGTTCGCGCTGAACGCGCACGTCGCTGCGATCGGGAATTCCCGCCTGCTCGCGAATGTAATCCGCCAGCAGGTGGTCGAAGTCATCGCCGCCGAGGGCTGAGTCGCCGCCGGTCGCCAGCACTTCAAACACGCCACGGCTGAGGCGAAGAATGGAGATATCAAAGGTGCCGCCGCCGAGATCGTAAACGGCAATCACCCCTTCCTGGCCGGAATCGAGACCGTAAGCAATCGCCGCAGCGGTTGGTTCGTTGAGCAAGCGCAGCACATGCAGGCCCGCCAGACGCGCAGCGTCTTTCGTGCCCTGACGCTGTGCGTCGTCGAAATAGGCTGGCACGGTGATAACAACGCCATCCAGTTCGCCTTCGAGCGTCGCGGTCGCGCGCGCCGCGAGCGCTTTGAGAATATCGGCAGAGACGCGAACCGGGTTGAGCAACCCGGCGTCGGTGGCAATCATCGGCAGGCCGTTAACACTGGCCTGCAGCTGATACGGCAGATGCGGGTAACGCGTTTGAATATCGGCCAGCGAGCGGCCCATCATCCGTTTTACCGAGCTGATGGTATTGGCCGGATCTTTCGCGGCATTGGCGCGCGCGTCATATCCCACCGAATGGCCCTGCTGCTGGTAGTAAACGACAGAGGGCAGCAGATGACGCCCTTCGGCGTCTGCCAGCGTTTCCGCCTGGCCGCTGCGTACGGTCGCTACGAGGGAATTGGTGGTGCCTAAATCAATGCCCACCGCCAGACGACGCTGGTGCGGTGCGGCGCTCAGACCAGGCTCACTAATTTGTAATAAGGCCATGTTAAGCTTCCAAAATCAGAAATCGAGCAGCTTTTCTTCGAGTTGTTCAGCACTGCTTCGCAGTTTATCGAGAAAACGCAGCTTGCGTACAGTATCCGCCGCCACGTCCCACGTCTCGTTATTCAGTTGTTCAACCATCTGCTGATGGCGGGTATCGAACATCGCTTTCACCCGTTTGATGAAGCTTTCAAGACGCACTTCGTCTTTCGCCTGTTCGATCTCATCCAGCTCTTCGCGAAGCTCCAGCTGTTCCATCAGGAAAGCGGTGTCGCGTACCGTGTGTTGTTCACTTGCCAGATCAAAACCGTGCAGCGAGAGCAGATATTCCGCACGCGCTAAGGGACTGCGCAGCGTTTGCCACGCCTGATTAATGGTGGCTGACTGCGAAACGGCAGCCAGTTGCTCCGCCTGGGACCCGCTGGCAAATTTATCAGGATGGAATTGACGTTGCAGATCCTGAAAACGAACCGTCAGGGCCTGGATATCGATCGGGTACTGGGCGGGCAACCCGAAGAGGGTGAAGTAATCCATAACAATCTCAGGGTTAGCCAGTTAGAACAAACCCCACACGTAGCCAGGCCACGGTGGGGTTTCGGTTAACGCGCAGTTAAACGTGGAAGCTTTCGCCGCAACCGCACTCGTCTTTTACGTTCGGGTTAGTGAATTTAAACCCTTCGTTCAGGCCTTCTTTGACGAAGTCCAGCTGAGTGCCGTTGAGGAATTGCAGGCTCTTGCCATCGACTACTACCTTCACGCCTTTGTCTTCAAACACGGTGTCATCAGTCGCCGGTGCGTCAACAAATTCCAGTACATAAGCCATCCCGGAACAGCCGGAGGTACGTACGCCCAGTCGCAGGCCAAAGCCTTTACCACGGTTCGCCAGAAAGGCGCTTACTCGCGCGGCAGCGCTGTCGCTAAGGGTAATCGACATAACAAAACCTCAACTCTTCTTATTTCGCTTCACGTTTGCTTTTGTAATCCGCAATAGCGGCTTTGATCGCGTCTTCTGCCAGAATAGAGCAGTGAATTTTCACCGGTGGCAGTTCGAGTTCGTCAGCAATATCGGTATTTTTAATTGCCTGTGCTTCGTCCAGAGACTTGCCCTTCACCCACTCGGTGACGAGGGAGCTGGAAGCGATAGCAGAACCGCAACCGTAAGTCTTGAAACGCGCGTCTTCAATGATACCTTCATTGTTGACTTTAATCTGCAACTTCATCACGTCGCCACACGCTGGCGCGCCGACCATGCCGCTACCAACGCTTTCGTCGCTGTTGTCGAAAGAGCCAACGTTGCGTGGGTTCTCGTAATGATCAATAACTTTTTCGCTGTAAGCCATGTTGAATTCTCCTTCGTACCGATTAGTGATGTGACCATTCAATGCTGTTCAGATCCACGCCCTGTTTGAACATTTCCCACAGTGGAGAAAGGTCACGCAGACGGCCAATGGAGTTACGAACCAGCTTGATGGTGTAGTCAATCTCTTCTTCGGTAGTGAAGCGACCTAAAGAGAAACGGATAGAACTGTGTGCCAGCTCGTCGGTCATGCCCAGTGCACGCAGCACGTAGGATGGCTCGAGGCTTGCAGAAGTACAGGCAGAACCGGAAGAGACCGCGAGGTCTTTCAGCGCCATAATCAGCGATTCGCCTTCAACATAGTTGAAGCTGACGTTGAGAATGTTCGGAGCGCCCTGCTCGAGATCGCCGTTCAGATAGACTTCTTCCATATCTTTCACGCCGTCCCACAGACGGTTACGCAGCGTGCGCAGGCGCGCCATCTCGCTTTCCATCTCTTCTTTCGCGATACGGTAGGCTTCGCCCATGCCCACGATCTGGTGAACAGGCAGAGTTCCTGAACGCATGCCGCGCTCATGACCGCCGCCGTGCATCTGTGCTTCGATGCGAATACGTGGTTTACGACGAACGTACAGCGCGCCGATACCTTTCGGGCCATAAATTTTGTGGCCGGAGAAGGACATCAGGTCCACTTTCAGCTGGCTCAGATCGATAGGCAGTTTGCCCACGCTCTGGGTCGCGTCAACGTGATAGATGATGCCGCGCGCACGGCAGAGTTCGCCGATAGTCGCGATATCCTGAACCACGCCGATTTCGTTGTTAACGTGCATGATGGACACCAGAATGGTGTCGTCACGCATGGCCGCTTCGAGCTCTTTCAGGTCGATAATACCGTTGCTCTGAGGGGCGAGGTAGGTGACGTCAAAACCTTCACGCTCGAGCTGGCGACAGGTGTCCAGCACGGCTTTGTGTTCGGTTTTGCTGGTGATAATGTGCTTGCCTTTTTTCTGATAGAAGTTGGCAGCGCCTTTGATCGCCAGGTTGTCGGATTCGGTTGCACCGGAGGTGAAAACAATTTCACGCGGGTCGGCGCCAACCAGCTCAGCAATCTGATTACGGGCGATATCAACCGCCTCTTCAGCATGCCAGCCAAAACGGTGAGAACGGGAAGCTGGGTTACCAAAGTTTCCGTCCAGGGTCAGACACTGCATCATTTTCTCGGCAACACGCGGGTCCACCGGCGTGGTTGCGGAGTAATCGAGATAGATCGGTAATTTCATTGCTCTATAAACTCCGTACATCGCTTCAATGCAAGGAATCAGGCTAACCGGCTGGATGTACGGCCGAGTACACGGGGCAACGGGTGCCCCGGCCTGATTCGAAAAATCTTATCGTTTTTTTACGCGCGCAGTTTAACGTCGATTGCGTCTTGCGCGCGGGTGCTGCGTTGGTTTTCGTGATTATGCTGGCGGCCAGACACTTCCATAACTTCCTGGTTATTAACCAGTTCACCGAGGGTGATGTTATTCAGGAAGCCGGTCAGACGGTCGCTCAGATCGCGCCACAGCGCATGGGTCAGGCATTTATCGCCGCCCTGACAGCCGCCTTTGCCCTGGCAACGGGTCGCATCAACAGACTCATCAACAGCACTAATGACTTCGCCAACTGCAATACTGCCCGCGTCTTTACCCAGCAGATATCCGCCGCCTGGGCCGCGAACGCTGGAAACCAGTCCATTTTTACGCAATCTGGAGAACAGCTGTTCCAGATAAGAGAGGGAAATACCCTGACGTTCAGAAATATCAGCCAACGGAACCGGGCCCGATTCAGAGTTGAGCGCAACGTCCAGCATCGCGGTCACAGCATAACGCCCTTTAGATGTCAGTCTCATGTCTTACTTAACCTCAAACTCGCCCCTGCCCGGGGTTTTTTATTGTAAAATGGGGGGTATTGCATAGCAGGGCCAAGTCTGACATTCCCGACTAAATTGGTCAACTATTTACTTGACTGTTTTAGTCAAGTATTTAGCCTTATGTGCGCTCTGAGCCTTGTCGGGTGGCGCTTTGCTCACCCGACTGACCAGAACGTCGGCCCGCTCAAGCGAAGCGCAGCCGGGCAATCAGTCGTTACTGTTGCTTATTCTTCTGCTCAATAATCGACGCCAGCATCCCGCGCAGAATGTTCAGCTCCTGCGTTTCCGGGCGGGCGCGGGTAAACAGACGGCGCAGCTTGTTCATCACCTGGCCTGGATGCGACGCGCGAATAAAGCCCGTCGTCAGCAGCGTTTGCTCAAGATGTTCGTAGAAACGCTCTAAATCGTCCACCAGCGGATACGCGGCGTCTTCTTCTTGCTCCGGGGTGACGCCTTTTTCCTGGGTCGCCAGCCACGCCATACGCACTTCGTAGGCAATAACCTGCACCGCCATCGCCAGGTTCAGAGAGCTGTATTCCGGGTTCGCGGCAATCGCCACGTGGTAATGACACTTCTGCAGCTCGTCGTTGGTCAGGCCAACGCGTTCACGGCCAAACACCAGTGCGATCGGCGCCTGCTGGGCTTCAGCAACGCTTTTCAGGCCGCATTCGCGCGGATCGAGCATCGGCCACGGCAGCGTACGTGAACGTGCGCTGGTGCCGACGACCAGGCTACAGCCCGCCAGCGCTTCATCAAGGGTATCGACGATCTGAGCGTTGCCGATCACGTCGCTCGCCCCTGCTGCCAGTGCAATAGCCTGCGAGTCTGGTTTAACCAGCGGATTGACCAGCCACAGATTGGTTAAACCCATGGTTTTCATTGCGCGGGCGACAGAGCCCATATTGCCGGTGTGCGATGTTTCGACCAGTACGATTCGGATGTTTTGCAGCATAATTAGTTTTGTCTGAAGCCAGTGTCTGAAGAATATTCGGCCATATTATCATAAACGAGAGACATGATCCGAACTCGCTGCTATACTCTGGGCCGTTTTCGTTTCCCCTGTTCTTTAACATCCAGTGAGAGTAACCGATGCAACATCCTATGTTGACCATCGCCGTGCGCGCAGCGCGCAAGGCGGGTAATGTAATTGCCAAACACTACGAAACTCCAGATTCTGTAGAAACCAGCCAGAAAGGCAGCAATGACTTTGTGACTAACGTCGATAAAGCCGCAGAAGCGATTATTATCGAAACCATTCGCAAATCTTACCCGCAGCACACCATCATCACCGAAGAAAGCGGTGAACACGCAGGCGAAGATCAGGATGTTCAATGGGTAATCGATCCACTGGATGGCACCACCAACTTCGTTAAACGCCTTCCTCATTTCTCTGTTTCTATCGCTGTACGCATCAAAGGCCGTACTGAAGTGGCCGTTGTTTACGATCCAATGCGTAACGAACTGTTCACGGCTACCCGTGGTCAGGGCGCACAGCTGAACGGCTACCGTCTGCGCGGCAGCAACTCTCGCGATCTGGATGGCACAATTCTGGCGACCGGTTTCCCGTTCAAGGCGAAACAGCACGCCCAGACCTACATGAAAATTCTCGGCAAGCTCTACACCGAATGCGCGGATTTCCGTCGCACCGGTTCTGCTGCGCTGGATCTGGCCTACGTTGCCGCTGGCCGCGTTGATGGTTATTTCGAAATCGCGCTGAAGCCGTGGGATTTTGCTGCAGGCGAGCTGATTGCCCGTGAAGCAGGCGCACTGGTATGCGATTTCACCGGCGGTCACAACTACATGCTGAGCGGTAACATCGTGGCCGGTAACCCGCGTGTGGTGAAAGCTATGCTGGCGAACATGCGTGACGAACTGAGTGAAGCGCTGAAGCGTTAATTCCGTCTGTTGTGCCCGGTGGCACTGCACTTTCCGGGCTTACGATCCTGTAGGCCGGATAAGTGCAGTGCCATCGTTCGTTTTAGAACGGCCGCAACCCCCGCCCTACCGGCACTGCACTGATCCACATCGTCACCGCCGCCACCAGTAAAATCACTCCGCCCGCTAACGCCAGCGTCGTCCAGCCAACCTGCCGCCACAGTACCGGCGTTGTGTTGCCGCTCAGTTTGACCGCCAACTGGCGAAAACTGTGGACCAGCAATGCCAGCGAGGTAATCGTCAGTGACGTTCCCGCCGCCATCGCCAGCGCGGAGACCACGCCCCAGCTAAATACACCAATCACCTTACTGAACAGCAGCACCATGATCGCCCCGGAACAGGGCCGCATTCCCATCGACAGAATAATCATCAGCCGCGCGCGCCAGTCATCTGTGCCCTGTAACTGCTCCTGCGTCGGCAGATGTTGATGCCCGCAGCCGCAGTGTGCGTCGTGAACATGATGCGCCGTGAAGGCTTTAAACGTTGGTTTTCGAAGTAATGCCCGCAGTTTTTTGATCGCCCGCCAGCAGAGCAGCCCCCCCAGCACGCCCACCAGTGCATAACTGCCCTTCTCCAGCCAGAAGCTGCTCATGTGCAGCTGTCGGGCAGGCAGTTGCAGCACCGTCAGCACCACAACCACCAGCGCAATCGCCACCAGCCCCTGCAACAACGAAGAGGCGAGCGTTAAGCCGATACTGGATTTGAGCTTTGAAGGGTGAGTCGCAAGCCAGGTGGTGATGACGATCTTCCCGTGCCCTGGCCCCAGGGCATGCAGCACACCGTACAAAAAGCTGAAGATCAGCAGCGAGCCGCCCGCTTTGGTCGGGTTTTCCGCCACGGCCTTGAGCAGCCCGCTCATTTGCTGATTCACGTCGCGCTGCCAGAGGATGCTTTTCATCATCACCTGCGGCCACGCCTGCCAGAGCCATAACGCCCCGATGGCCGCTAAGATCAGAAACAGTGCCAGCGGCCACAGGTGCAGCCAGCGGCGTTTTTTGCTGAGTGAAGTGGAGATCACTGACATTGCACGGTCACCTGCTGCGCAAACTGTTTACCCAAATCCATGTCTTCCGGCGGCGCATCCGCTTTATCGAGAGAGAGCGCAAAATTCATCGTCTCTTCGCTGGGTTTAGGCGTATGGACCGCAATCGTGCAGCGCTTTTGCAGCACCGCGGGCAGCGTTGCGTCCTTGTCTTCTGCATAACTCATGTCGACGTAGTAGCTCGGGTCAAAGGTTGAAAACGTATACTTCTGCCCCGCCAACGGCTGAGGTTCGGCCAGCGGCAGAATAAAGGTTAACACCGCCTGGTGCCCGTCGCGCTCCATGCCGTAGGTCGTGGGGCGATTAAGGAATTTCACTTTCTGGCCGTTGTGCCAAAACTCCGTGAAGTAGTGCTGACCGAGTACGTTGGCCATCACTTCCGCCGCCAGTTTTTTCCAGATCTCATCGCCCGGTTTCGCATCGCCCGCGTCATAGAGTAGATCGGCTGATGTAATTTCATCCATCGTCCAGCGCATTTTCAGCCCGCTCAGGTGCGTATCGTCTGCGACAATCTCAGTCTGCAGGCTGATAAAACTGTGAGGATGCGCGACGGCGGCAGAAGATAAAACCGCCAAAAATAGCGCCGTGGCGTTGTGTTTAACTATTTGCATCGATTCCTCACGTCAAAAATTCTGTGATGTTCTCCCGCATTCCTGACGGAAAGACCCACGGGTGCGCTTTCCTGCGCACATCCTTTAGCTATTCTTATCGAATACTCCTACTGGATACCCGACAGATGATGACGACCCTCGAAAACCCATCTGTGCTTTCCAGTTCGCAGCGCCGCTGCCAGGTGCTTTTGATGCTTTACCTGCCAGGTATTGCCGTGACCCCGCAAAGTATTGTTGATATCAATGGGGTGGACGACGACATTGCACGGCAAGATATAGCCGAGACACGCGATGAGATCCAGCGCTATCACCGGCTGAACATCGTGACGCATCATGACGGCAGCTACCGAATTGAAGGTACGACGCTCGATCAACGTTTATGCCTGCTGCACTGGTTGCGACGGGCATTGCGGCTGTGTCCGCATTTTATTACACAACAGTTTACCCCGGCGCTCAAAACCGAGCTTAAACAACTCGGCATTGCGCGTACGCTGTATGACGATACCAATTTGCGCGCGCTGATCAACTTCTGTTCGCGCCGCCTGCAGCGCCACTTCGAGTGCCGCGACGTGCAGTTTTTGCAGCTCTATCTGCAGTATTGCCTGATTCAGCACCATCTGGGGCAGACGCCGCAGTTCTCCGCTGTTCAGCGCCACTGGGCGCATTCGCGCGGTGAATATCTGGCAGCGCAGGAGATTGTCCGCCACTGGCAGCGCCGCGTGCGGCAAAGCCCCCATGCCGATGAGCCGCTGTTTCTGTCGCTGCTGTTTATGATGCTACGCACGCCCGATCCGCTGCGCGATGCGCATCAACTGGATCAACGCCTGCGCCACGCCATCTCGCGGATGATCGGGCGCTTTCGCGGGCAAACAGGAATGCGCTTTAGCGACGAACAGGGGCTGACGGATCAGCTGTACATCCATCTTTCCCAGGCGCTGGACCGCTCGCTGTTTGGCGTTGGTATCGACAACAGTCTGCCCGAAGAGATCGGTCGCCTCTATCCGCGCCTGATGCGCACTACCCGGGATGTGCTGTTTGAAGTGGAAGCAGAATTTGGCCTGCGGTTTTCCGATGAGGAGATGAGCCTGGTGGCGGTGATTTTCGGCGCCTGGCTGATGCAGGAGACCGACCTGCATGAAAAACAGGTGGTGCTGTTAACGGGCGATGATAAAGCCTGCGAAGTGATGATTGAAGAGCAGCTGCGCGAGCTGACGCTGCTGCCGCTGAATATCCGCTATGTGTCGCTCCAGACGTTTCAGAAGGACGGCGCACCGCGCGAAGCGGCGCTGATTATTACTCCGTACCCTACCGCCCTGCCGCTGTTCTCGCCGCCGCTCATTCATGCCGTAGAGACGTTGAATGCGCAGCAGCAGGAACATATACGCGCCATGCTGGAATCATAGCGCTTCGCTGCGCGCTGCCACTTTGGGACGTACCACCATAGCCGGCAGCGCCACCAGCGCCATCACCCAGAACACGCCGTGGCCGAGGTGCTGATAGAGGAAGCCCGCAAACACCGTCATCACGGCGATACTGCCGCCCATCGCCACCGCCGAATAGACCGCCTGGAGACGAATCACTTCGCTGCCCTGACGCGCAGCGATGTAGCGCATCGCCGCCAGATGGCACACCGTAAAGGTACCGCAGTGCAGGATCTGAGCCACAATCAGCCAAGGGAGATCGGTGGTCCAGCCCATAATGCCCCAGCGCAACACGCCGCAGACGGCAGAGAGCAGCAGCAGATCGCGCGCACCAAAACGGCGGAACAGCTTCTTGCTAAGAGCAAAGATAATGACTTCCGCCACCACGCCGAGCGACCAGAGATAGCCCACCGCCGACGCGGAGTACCCCGCCCCCTGCCAGTAAATGGCGCTAAAACCGTAGTAGGCCGCGTGAGCGCCCTGCAGCAGACAAACACAGGCCAGAAAACGCCAGCTCTGTTTAATCAGTGACCGCCACGCGGCCCAGCCGGTGCTCTCCTGATGACGGCTTTCGCCCTGCGGTTTCACCGACGGCTGCAGCAACATCCCCAGCAGCATTGAGGCAATACCGACGCTTAACAGCGCCAGAATCGCCCGATAGTCGTAGAGACTGACCAGTTTGCCCACCAGCGCCGAGCCAATCACAAAGGCGATGGACCCCCACAGGCGCACGCGTCCGTAGTCCATCGTCACCTGTTTTTGCCAGGTGTTCGCCAGCGCGTCCGTCAGCGGTACCAGCGGCGAGAAGAAGAGGTTAAAGCCGACCATCACCACCATCAGCCACGCAAACTGCTGATTCACCCAGAAGCCCGCGAGGAACACCAGCGTTAGTAGCGCGAGAATACGCATGGCCTTAATCAACAGAGAGGGATCGCTGACGCGCGGCGCAATCAGCAGGCTACCCAGGAATCGCGCCACCAGGCCTGCACCCAGCAGAATGCCGATGGTTTCCGGTGTCAGGCCGATACCTTTGAGCCAGACGCTCCAGAAAGGCAGAAAAATACCGTAGCTAAAAAAGTAGGTAAAATAGCTGAGCGCCAGCCAGCGCGTGGAATGCAAACCCATGAATCCCTCCCGTTTTGGAGGCGCTAGTCTGGCGCTAAAAAGGGGCCGACGCAAGCGGCTATTAACAGCTGATTAACAGGAATTTGCCGTTGATTCGGCGGCAATTTCTGTGGCTAAACGGGTACGCTCAACCTGGGCTAACGTTGCTAAATCCGGTTGTCCGGCCTGATGACGGGTATTCACCGGATGGCGCTGAGGTTCGCGGCATAAGCGTGGTTCACCCGACATTCGAAACAGCATCAGCCACGGAGTTTGCGATGATATTGTGATAACCATCACATTACCTCTGACAGACAGCGCCTGTTTATTCGCTCCTGAAACGCTTTCGTCGACGGAGTATCGAGATTGCATTCAGGCCGCCAAAAGCGGGAACGGGGCGAAATGCACGGGGACTCGGAGCAGACTTGCGAAGGGTTAAGCGGCTGATAATTTGGTCTTATGGCGGAGTTACCGGTTGTGTATTAGCTTTATGATAAGCCCCATCCAATAACGAGCCTGCCATGAACACTCTACGCTATTTCGATTTCGGACAGTCCCGCCCGCTGGTACTGCTGATTGCACGTATCGCGATTGTTGTGTTGTTTATTATTTTTGGTATTCCGAAAATGACCGGTTTTGATGGAACGGTGCAATATATGACGTCGCTCGGCGCACCGATGCCGATGCTGGCGGCCATTATTGCGGTGATCATGGAAGTGCCCGCCGCGATTCTGATTGTGCTCGGGTTCTTCACCCGGCCGCTGGCGCTGCTCTTTGTCCTCTATACGCTTGGTACAGCGGTGATTGGTCACCACTACTGGGATATGAGCGGTGATGCGGTTATGCCTAACATGATTAACTTCTACAAGAATATCAGCATTGCCGGCGCGTTTTTGTTGCTGGCCGTGACCGGGCCGGGGGCGATATCCATCGACCGTCGCTAGATAATATAAAGGCCGCTTACGCGGCCTTTATTATTTCTGTGAGCAAGAATTACGCGTAGACAGGGAAACGTGCGCAGATATCCAGCACTTTACCTTTAACACGTTCGATCACAGCTTCATCGTTGATGTTGTCGAGAACATCACACATCCAGCCAGCCAGCTCTTTCACTTCCGCTTCTTTGAAACCGCGGCGAGTGACAGCCGGAGAACCGATACGGATACCGGAGGTCACAAACGGGCTCTTCGGATCGTTTGGTACGCTGTTTTTGTTAACGGTGATGTTAGCGCGGCCCAGCGCGGCGTCGGCTTCTTTACCGGTCAGGTTTTTATCAACCAGATCCAGCAGGAACAGGTGGTTCTCAGTGCCGCCAGAAACCACTTTGTAACCGCGGTTCAGGAACACTTCCACCATCGCTTTCGCGTTTTTCGCCACTTGTTGCTGGTAAACTTTGAACTCTGGCTCCATCGCTTCTTTCAGGGCAACGGCTTTCGCTGCGATAACGTGCATCAGCGGGCCGCCCTGAGCGCTTGGGAAGACGGCAGAGTTCAGTTTTTTGTACAGATCTTCGTCACCACCTTTCGCCAGGATCAGGCCGCCGCGCGGACCCGCCAGGGTTTTGTGGGTCGTGGTGGTGACAACGTGTGCATGTGGAACCGGGTTCGGGTAAACGCCTGCTGCGATCAGACCGGCGACGTGCGCCATATCAACGAACAGGTATGCGCCGATGCTGTCTGCGATTTCACGCATTTTTGCCCAGTCAACCACGCCGGAGTAAGCAGAGAAACCGCCGATGATCATCTTCGGTTTGTGGGTCTGCGCCTGCTTCGCCATGTCTTCGTAGTCAATTTTACCGGACTCATCAATACCGTAAGGGATGATGTTGTACAGCTTACCGGAGAAGTTAACCGGGGAACCGTGAGTCAGGTGGCCACCTTGCGCCAGGTTCATACCGAGAACGGTATCGCCCGGCTGCAGCAGCGCGGTGTAAACCGCGAAGTTCGCCTGAGAACCAGAGTGCGGCTGTACGTTCGCGTAGTCTGCGCCAAACAGCTCTTTAGCACGGTCAATCGCCAGTTGTTCAACGATATCAACGTATTCGCAACCGCCGTAGTAGCGTTTGCCCGGGTAACCTTCTGCATATTTGTTGGTCAGCTGAGAACCCTGCGCCTGCATTACGCGCGGGCTGGTGTAGTTCTCGGAGGCGATCAGTTCGATGTGCTCTTCCTGACGTACTTTTTCCTGCTCCATAGCCTGCCACAGTTCGGCATCATAATCGGCAATGTTCATTTCACGCTTTAACATCCGCATCTCCTGACTCAGCTAACAATAAAATTTTGGCCTGAAAAGGCTGTCCTGATAGACGACGGGCAACAGTATAACCGAATAGTGTTGCGATAACAGGTCTTGACAAAGGATTTTACGCAAACGTTTACCTACCCGCCACGCAAGGGTTTGAGGAATAAAGACCTCGCGATTTTCAATGGATTTCTTTTCAGGTTTGTGATGCAACTATTTCATCATGCAAAGAACCATTTACAAAGCAGGGCTATTTTTTATAAGATGCATTTAAAATACATCATTAGAGTAACAATCGAAGGAAGTTGCTATGTTAGACGCTCAAACCATCGCTACCGTTAAAGCCACTATTCCCCTGCTGGTCGAAACCGGACCGAAACTCACCGCCCATTTTTACGATCGCATGTTCGCTCACAACCCGGAGCTGAAAGAGATTTTCAATATGAGCAATCAGCGCAACGGCGATCAGCGCGAGGCGCTGTTTAACGCCATCGCCGCGTATGCCAGCAATATTGAAAATCTGGCCGCGCTGCTGCCTGCGGTTGAGAAAATTGCCCAGAAGCACACCAGTTTCCAGATTAAACCTGAGCAGTACGATATCGTCGGCAGCCACCTGCTGGCGACGCTCGACGAGATGTTCAGCCCAGGCCAGGAAGTGCTGGACGCCTGGGGCAAAGCCTACGGCGTGCTGGCGAATGTGTTCATCAATCGTGAAGCGCAAATCTACAGCGAGCACGCGACGAAAAACGGCGGCTGGGAAGGCACGCGCGCGTTCCGTATCGCCGATAAAACCCCGCGCAGTGCCCTGATCACCAGCTTTGAATTTGAACCCGTGGATGGGCTTCCGGTTGCAGATTATCAGCCGGGTCAGTATCTCGGCGTATGGCTAAAACCAGAAGGGTTCCCGCATCAGGAAATTCGTCAGTACTCTCTGACGCGTAAAGCGAATGGAAAAGGCTATCGTATTGCGGTGAAACGTGAAGACGTCGGTCAGGTTTCTCACTGGCTGCATAATCACGCCAGCGTCGGCGACGTGGTGCATCTGGCGGCACCGGCGGGTGATTTCTTTATGGCGGTAGAAGCGAACACGCCTGTCACATTGATCTCAGCGGGTGTCGGCCAAACGCCGATGCTGGCAATGCTCGATACCCTCGCAGCGGCAAACCACAGCGCCCAGGTGAACTGGTTCCACGCGGCGGAAAACGGCCAGGTACATGCCTTTGCGCAAGACGTTAAAACGCTGGGTGCCACGCTGCCGCGCTTCACCTCTCACATCTGGTATAACAAACCGGAAAGCGATGACGTGTTTGATAGCGCAGGGCTGATGGATTTACGGACTCAGGAAGGGGCGTTCAGCGATCCGGCCATGCAGTTTTATCTCTGCGGTCCGGTCGGCTTTATGCAGTTTGCCGCGAAGCAGCTGGTTGAATTGGGCGTTAAAGCAGAGCAGATCCATTACGAATGCTTTGGTCCACACAAAGTGCTGTAACGCAAAAAGCCCCTTTCATAGGGGCTTTTTATTACGCCTGGCAGTTCGCTCTACCCGGCCTGTGACATCGACGCCGTCTTAAATCGCTGCGTCGTCTTCTTCACCGGTACGAATACGGATGACGCGCGCCACGTCAAAGACGAAGATCTTGCCGTCACCGATTTTACCGGTCTGCGCCGTGCGGATAATGGTATCCACGCAGGTATCGACGATATCGTCAGTCACCACAATTTCGATTTTCACTTTCGGCAGGAAATCCACCATGTACTCTGCGCCACGGTACAACTCGGTATGACCTTTCTGGCGACCAAAGCCTTTCACTTCGGTGACTGTCATCCCGGTGATACCGACTTCCGCCAGCGCTTCACGCACATCATCCAGTTTGAAAGGTTTAATAATCGCATCAATCTTTTTCATGGTGGGTCCTTAAACGCTCGCCTGTCTGTAGCCTCGTAATCGATTGCTCACAGTATCATAGTCAGTCAAATTTTGCGGTACTACTCTTTAAAATCGTTCGCTTCCAGCTCGTGCCGCGACAGCAGTTTGTAGAACTCAGTGCGGTTACGCCCGGCCATACGTGCAGCGTGGGTGACGTTACCCTTGGTGATCTGCAGCAGCTTACGCAGATAGTTGAGTTCGAACTGGTTACGCGCCTCGACAAACGTGGGCAGCGCGGTGTTTTCCCCTTCCAGCGCCTGGTCCACCAGCGCATCGCTGATCACCGGCGAAGAGGTAAGCGCCACGCACTGCTCAATCACGTTAACCAGTTGACGCACATTGCCCGGCCAACTGGCGGTCATCAGGCGTTTCATGGCGTCGGTGGAGAACGCGCGCACGAAGGGTTTGTGGCGATCCGCTGACTGGCGCAAAAGATGGTTCGCCAGCAGGGGAATATCTTCGGAACGTTCCGCCAGAGCGGGGATTTTCAGGTTTACGACATTAAGACGGTAGTAGAGATCTTCGCGAAACTCTTTGCGCTCCATCGCTTTCGGCAGGTCGCGGTGCGTGGCCGAAATAATGCGCACATTAATATCGATATCCCGGTTGCTGCCGAGTGGGCGCACTTTGCGCTCCTGCAACACGCGCAGCAGTTTGACCTGCAGCGGCGCAGGCATATCACCAATTTCATCAAGAAACAGCGTGCCACCTTCCGCCGCCTGGAACAGCCCTTCACGGCTGCTGACCGCGCCGGTAAAGGCCCCGCGTGCATGACCAAAAAGCTCAGACTCCAGCAGCTGTTCCGGCAGCGCGCCGCAGTTGATGGCGATAAAGGCATTTTTACTGCGCGGGCTGGCGTTGTGGATGGCCTGGGCCAGAATCTCTTTCCCGGTACCGCTCTGGCCGTTGATCAGCAGGCTGACGTCCGACTGGGCCACCATCCGCGCCTGCTCCAGCAAGCGGAGCATCACCGGGCTGCGGGTCACAATGGATTCGCGCCACTTCTCATCCACCGACGGCGCGGAGTGTTCCAGCGCATCGTCGATGGCTTTGTACAGCGCGTCTTTGTCCACCGGCTTGGTCAGGAAGCTAAACACCCCCTGCTGCGTGGCGGCGACCGCGTCCGGAATCGATCCGTGGGCGGTGAGGATAATCACCGGCATTCCAGGCTGCAGCTTCTGAATTTCCACAAACAGCTGCATCCCGTCCATCTCGTCCATGCGCAGATCGCTAATCACCAGATCGACCTTCTCGCGCCCCAGCGCTTTCAGTCCTTCAGCGCCGCTTTCGGCGGTGACCACGCTGTAGCCTTCGCTGACCAGACGCATTCCCAGCAGCTTGAGCAGGCCGGGATCGTCATCCACCAGCAGGAGATGGGCAGGTTTGCGGCTTGTCATGGCTTCACATCCTCTTGTTTCGGCGTCTCGCTCTCCTGCTCCGGCGTTTTCGCGGGCTGCGCAGTGCCTTTCGTATTATCCGGCAAATAGTTGCTGGACGGCTTGCGGGTGGAGAGCTGACGTTCGATATCCGTCAGGTTTTCCAGCTTGCGGGTGGTCGTATCAAGCTGGGAACGTAAGTATTGCTGCTGCTGGCGCAGGGTATCCAGTTCGCCGTCTGCGGACTGTTGCAGTTTGCTGTAGCGGAAGCGCTCTTCGGCGAGTTGCAGCTGTAGCACCTGCCCGTCACGCCACAGCTGATACAGAGGGCGGATCTGCGCCGGGATCTGCGGGCTGAGCGCATCCATCCGCGACGTATTGTTGCGACGCTCTACGGGATTAATTTTCGCATTGGCCAGCAGAATGCCGCGCTTAAAGGTGTCCTGCCAGGTGTCGTCGGCCCACTGATGCGCCTGTGCGCGCGCCACAGCAGGCGCGAGACGCTCGGCGCAATCCATGCCGCGCAGCCAGAACAGCGGGTTCGATTCGACATCATGGCCGTTGAGCTGCCAGACATCGTCGCAATCGGTGGAGAGGAAATCGGCCAGCTGATGTTCAGGTAATTTATCTTCTTGTTTATCGCTAATCGCACTTTTTGGCGTGTGCGCCACGCAGCCCGCCAGCAGCAGGCATGGCAGACCTAAGCGTAAAATTTTACTGGAAAACGTCGCGTTAACCGCGCGGAAAAAGACGTGTGACATACTCACCAGACTTAGATTCATTTCATTGATTTTTCCGGCTCAAGGGGCAGCTCAATGCGAAAACAAACATCAGCGCGATCGTCGTGGGAGATATATAACTCCCCGTGCATTCGCCGTATGCAATCGCGGGCAATGCTTAAGCCCAAACCGCTCCCTTTAACCGCACCTTTTCGCTGATGACTTCCCTGGAAAAAGGGCTCAAAAATCATCTTCTGTTCGTCATCCGGGATGGGACTACCGGTGTTGGCGACGTCAATACAGACCCGTGAATTGTGGGTAAAACTGCGAATATAAATGTTACCGGATTCAGTACCATAGTGCACCGCATTGGAATAAAGATTATCCAGCACACTCATTAATAGCATAGGTTCAGCAAAACAGACCGGCTCCTGGAGATCCAGGTCGGTATGCATCATTTTAGCTCGCGCAGGCAGGCTGTGGGCAGAGAGCACCATATCCACCAGCGGCTCAATCTCGACGTTTTCCAGCTCGACGGCACCGTCGGCCAGTTTGCGGTTGTAATCAAGCAGTTGCTCAATCAGCTTCTGCAGATTGCGGCTGCTGTCATCGAGAATCTCAACAATTTCTTTTTGCTCGGGGGTCAGCGGCCCCGCCACTTCGTCAGCCAGCAGCTCGGTGCCTTCGCGCATACTGGCGAGCGGCGTTTTCAGCTCATGAGAGATATGACGTAAAAACTGATGGCGCTGTGATTCCAGCCACTGAAGGCGCTCGGAGAGCCAGATGATGCGCTGACCGACGGATCGCAGCTCACGCGGGCCTTTAAACACGACGGTGTTGCCGAGGGATTTGCCCTCCCCCAGACGGTTAATCATCCGTTCGATGCCCTTCACCGGGCCGATGATCATGCGGGTAAACAGCAGCACCAGACCGAGGCTGACCAGAAACAGCACCAGCGCCTGCCAGCCAAAGAACTGACCGCGTTCGGCGATCTCCTGCTGAAGCTGTTGTCCGCGAGAGAATATAACGGTGCGCGTGGACTGCACCATCTCGGTATTGGCGTTAGCAAAGGCTTCGAGGCGTGCGGTCGCGACCTCGTCCGGCCCGCTATTTTTGCACTGCAGCTGCGCCAGATCGTTAAGATCCTGACGCAGCGCCTGATAGAGTTTGTCGTCAGGGAGAACGCCCGCATGTGCGTCGAGCATTTCGCTGTAGCGTTTGCGCTGGTTCTGATAGACCTTCGCCAGCGTGCGGTCGTCGAGCACGCAATACTGGCGGTAGCTACGCTCCATTTCCAGCGCGGCATTGGTCATCGCCTCGCTGCGGCGGGCATCGATCAGCGTTGTGCGGTTGGTTTGCGCCGCTTGAGCGCTGAGGGCATTGAGGCTCTGCCACGCCTGCCAGGCCAGAACCAGCAAGGGTAACAGGATCAGCATGAATGCCATCATAACGAGCTGTCGCAGGGAGCGAGGGAAAATTGACCAGCGTTTCAACGCATGACTCTCTCAATGTGGGTGTTGAGTGATGCTAACTGAGTCAGCCCGTCAGATACAACAAAGCCGGGTAAAAACCCGGCTTTGTTGCGAAAAGAGGCGGTGCCTTACTCGACGTTTCGCCCTGGGTCTGATAAAGCATCGCTATAATCAGTAGTTGGACGGCAGGCACCTTGTTGTGCGTCATTCGAAGTTTATGTAGCGCGTCCCGAAGGGGCTGACATAAGAGGGTGAATGAGCCACTGGTTAATATTATGCAACAGCCGTGCCAGAATGCAAAACAAATTATTATCATCATGATATTTAACACATTTATGGCAAAACAATGTTAGTTGCTGACTGAACGATTTCCAGGCTAAGTGTCGCTAATTAGATACACCTTCTCACCACTCTTACGCACCCATTTAAAATCAACGAGTTACATGTCTCCTTTTAGCGACATGGTTGTTATGCGTTTGTCGCATTTTTGCGACAAAAAAAACCCGATGGCGCTAGCGCTCACCGGGCCTCCGATTTAAGCCTTTTGAAAGCCGGGCAAACACAGTGCCGCCCGGCATTGACAGGCTGATTAACCTAACTGCTTACGCGCATTGCGGAAGATACGCATCCACGGGCTGTCTTCGCCCCAGTTTTCCGGGTGCCAGGAGTTGCTGACGGTACGGAATACACGTTCAGGGTGTGGCATCATGATGGTGGCGCGGCCGCTTTCGCTGGTCACGGCAGTAATGCCGTTTGCAGAGCCGTTAGGGTTTGCCGGATAGGTTTCCGTCACTTTGCCGAAGTGATCGACGAAGCGCAGTGCCACCAGCCCTTTGCTTTCGAGCGTAGCCAGATGCGCAGCATCGCGGACTTCCACCTGCCCTTCACCGTGTGAAACCGCAATCGGCATCTGCGAGCCCACCATCCCCTGCAGCAGCAGAGACGGGCTTTGGGTCACTTCAACCAGGCTAAAGCGCGCCTCGAAGCGGTCGGACTGGTTGCGCACAAAGCGCGGCCAGGCGTCGCTGCCAGGGATCAGCTCGCGCAGATTCGACATCATCTGGCAGCCGTTACACACGCCCAACGCCAGCGTCTGCGGACGGTGGAAGAAGGTTTCGAACTCATCGCGCACGCGATTGTTGAACAGAATGGATTTCGCCCAACCCTCACCTGCCCCCAGCACGTCGCCGTAAGAGAAACCGCCGCAGGCGACCAGTGCCTGGAAATCGTCCAGCCCGGTGCGCCCAGCCAGCAGGTCGCTCATGTGGACGTCGATAGCGTCAAAACCCGCACGGTGGAACGCTGCCGCCATTTCCACGTGGGAGTTCACGCCCTGCTCGCGCAGAACCGCCACTTTCGGACGCGCGCCGGTCGTAATGTAAGGTGCCGCCACGTCTTCGTTAATGTCGAAGGAGAGCTTCACGTTCAGACCCGGATCGCTGTCATTCGCTTTGGCTTCATGCTCCTGATCGGCGCACTCAGGGTTATCGCGCAGACGCTGCATCTGCCAGGTGGTTTCGGCCCACCACATACGCAACGTGGAGCGGCTTTCGCTGAACACCGCGTGACCGTCCGCTTCAATCACGAAGCGATCGCCGCTGACGGCTTTCCCCAGATAGTGTACGCAATCCGCCAGACCCTGCTGCGCCAGCAGCGCTTCAACGGCATCGCGGTCAGCAGCACGGACCTGAATGACCGCGCCCAGCTCTTCGTTAAACAGCGCCGCCAGACGGTCGTCGCCCAGCGAAGCGATATCTGCTTCCACACCGCAGTGGCCGGTGAAAGCCATCTCGGCCAGTGTCACCAGCAGGCCGCCGTCTGAACGGTCGTGATAGGCCAGCAGTTTGCGATCGGCTACCAGCGCCTGGATGGCGTCGTAGAAGCCTTTCAGCTGCGCCACGTCGCGCACATCTGCCGGTTTGTCGCCCAGTTGACGATAAACCTGCGCCAGCGCGGTGGCACCGAGAGCGTTATGGCCTTTGCCGAGATCAATCAGCAGCAGGGCATTATCTTCCGTAACCAGCTGTGGCGTGATGGTGTGACGCACATCTTCCACGCGGGCAAAAGCGGTGATAACCAGCGACAGCGGAGAGGTCATTTCGCGCTGCTTGTTGCCCTCCTGCCAGCGGGTTTTCATTGACATAGAATCTTTGCCGACCGGAATGGTGAGACCCAGCGCCGGACAGAGTTCTTCGCCGACCGCTTTTACGGCTTCATACAGACCCGCGTCTTCACCAGGGTGCCCGGCTGCGGCCATCCAGTTTGCGGAGAGTTTGATGCGTTTGATATCGCCAATCTGGGTCGCAGCAATGTTGGTCAGCGCTTCGCCGACCGCCAGACGGGCAGAGGCGGCGAAGTCCAGCAGTGCAACCGGAGTACGTTCGCCCAGCGCCATCGCTTCGCCGTAGTAGCTGTCGAGGCTCGCCGTAGTCACCGCGCAGTTCGCCACCGGGATTTGCCATGGGCCAACCATCTGATCGCGGGCCACCATACCGGTCACCGAGCGGTCGCCGATGGTCACGAGGAAGGTTTTTTCCGCTACCGCCGGGAGGTGCAGGACGCGATTCACGGCATCAGCAATGGCGATTCCACGCACATCCAGCGCTTTGCCCGCGGCTTTACGGGTTTGCACGTTGCGGGTCATCTTCGGCGTTTTGCCCAGCAGCACGTCAAGCGGCAGATCAATCGGCTGATTGTCGAAGTGCGGATCGTTCATGGTCAGATGCAGCTCTTCCGTCGCTTCACCAATGACCGCGTACGGTGCGCGCTCGCGGCGGCACAGTTCGTCGAACAGCGGCAACTGGTCCGCAGAGACCGCCAGCACGTAGCGTTCCTGGGATTCATTACACCAGATTTCCAGCGGGCTCATGCCTGGCTCATCGCTCAGGATATCGCGCAGGTTGAAACGCCCCCCGCGACCGCCGTCGCTCACTAGCTCCGGCATGGCGT
This sequence comes from Lelliottia sp. 489, assembly GCF_050435885.1. Taxonomy (NCBI): domain Bacteria; kingdom Pseudomonadati; phylum Pseudomonadota; class Gammaproteobacteria; order Enterobacterales; family Enterobacteriaceae; genus Lelliottia; species Lelliottia sp. 489. Next base: position 1,627,844 of record NZ_JBNDLC010000001.1, read on the forward strand.
TAGAGAGACCGCCCGCACCGACGTCATGAATGAACAGAATAGGGTTGGCATCCCCAAGCTGCCAGCAGCGGTCGATCACCTCCTGGCAACGACGCTCCATTTCAGGGTTGTCGCGCTGTACGGAAGCAAAATCGAGGTCTGCGTCAGACTGACCAGAGGCCATCGAAGAGGCCGCCCCGCCGCCCAGACCGATATTCATCGCCGGACCGCCGAGAACGATCAGTTTCGCGCCGACGGTGATCTCACCTTTCTGCACGTGATCGGCGCGGATGTTGCCAATCCCGCCTGCCAGCATGATGGGCTTGTGGTAGCCGCGCAGCTCTTCGCCGTTGTGGCTGTCGACCTTCTCTTCATAGGTACGGAAGTAGCCGTTCAGCGCCGGGCGGCCAAATTCGTTGTTAAACGCCGCGCCGCCCAGTGGGCCTTCGGTCATGATGTCTAGCGCCGTGACAATGCGCTCTGGCTTACCGAAATCTTCTTCCCACGGCTGTTCAAAGCCAGGAATACGCAGGTTAGAGACGGAGAAACCGACCAGGCCCGCTTTTGGTTTTGCCCCGCGTCCGGTTGCGCCTTCGTCACGGATTTCGCCGCCGGAACCGGTCGCTGCACCCGGCCATGGCGAAATCGCCGTCGGGTGGTTGTGCGTTTCCACTTTCATCAGGATATGCGCAGGCTCCTGATGGAATGCATAGCGCCCTGCTTCGCGATCGGCGAAGAAGCGGCCCACCTCAGAACCTTCCATCACCGCCGCGTTGTCTTTATAGGCAGACAAGACGTGGTCAGGCGTTTGTTCCATGGTGTTTTTGATCATTTTAAACAGCGACTTCGGCTGTTCTTCGCCGTCGATAACCCAGTCGGCGTTGAAAATCTTATGGCGGCAGTGCTCGGAGTTGGCCTGCGCGAACATATAGAGCTCGATGTCGTTCGGATTGCGGTTCAGCTTCACGAACGCATCCTGCAGGTAGTCAATCTCGTCATCTGCCAGCGCCAGACCCAGACGCAGGTTGGCATCAATCAGCGCCTGGCGGCCTTCACCCAGCAGATCTACGCTCTGAACGGGCGCAGGCTGATGGTGAGAGAACAGCTGTTGTGCATCATCCAGCGACGCGAAGACGCTTTCCATCATGCGGTCGTGCAGCTCAGCGGTAACGGCCTGCCATTGTTCAGCGGTCAACGTCGAGGCTTCAACGTAATACGCCACGCCGCGCTCCAGACGATTAATCTGGCTCAGGCCGCAGTTGTGGGCAATGTCAGTGGCTTTAGAAGACCAGGGGGAGATGGTGCCAGGGCGAGGCGTCGCAAGGATCAGTTTGCCGGTTGGCGTATGGCTGCTCAGGCTCGGGCCATACTTGAGCAGACGTTCAAGCTGCTCGCGCTGCTGCGCATCTAAGGGAGCATTCAGGTCAGCAAAATGGACATACTCAGCGTAAATATTGCTTACCGGAAGGTCGGCAGCCTGAAAACGTGCCAGCAGTTTGTTGATACGGAAGGCAGACAGTGCAGGCGAACCACGCAGAATTTCCATCATAAGTCTCTCGTCTTCGAAGCGCCTGAGGCGCTTACAGTGTGCGCAAGGGGAAAACGGGCGTCATTATAGAGAATCCTGAGCGCCGACGAAACCGTTTGCGTCGAAATAAAATCATCTCGTATTTTTATCCATAGGTGTGACCTGTCTCTCTAATTTGTTGCCAACTGTCGTAAGTTTGCGCAAAATGCCGCTCAATCAATGGCAAACCTTATTCTTTACATGGCTACAGCACACTGAGGCAACGCACGGCGCAGAGAATTAACTAATTGAAAAAATTAAAGATTAATTATCTGCTCATCGGCATTGTAACCTTGCTGCTGGCAGCGGCCCTCTGGCCTTCAATCCCCTGGTTCGGCAAAGCCGAAAACCGTATCGCCGCGATCCAGTCGCGGGGGGAGCTGCGTGTCAGTACCATCAGCTCTCCGCTGACCTACAACAACGTTAACGGCAAAATAACCGGTCTCGATTACGAACTGGCGCAGCAGTTTGCCGACTACCTGGGCGTAAAACTCAAAATCACCGTTCGCCAGAATATCAGCCAGCTGTTTGACGACCTGGATAACGGCGATGCCGATATGCTCGCCGCCGGGCTGGTCTATAACAGCGAGCGCAGCAAAAACTATCAGCCAGGGCCGACCTACTACTCCGTTTCTCAGCAACTCGTCTATCGCGTGGGCGGAGTGCGCCCGCGTACGCTTGCTGCCCTTAACGATCAGCAGCTCACCATCGCGCCAGGCCATGTGGTGATTGACGATTTGCGCTCCCTGAAAGAGAAGAAATACTCGGATCTCAGCTGGAAGGTCGACGACAAACTCGGCACTACGGCCCTACTGGAACAGGTAAAAGATAAAAAGCTGGCGTACACCATCGCCGATTCCGTGGCGATCAGTCTGTTCCAGCGTGTGCATCCGGAGCTGGCCGTGGCGCTGGACGTGACCGACGAACAGCCCGTCACCTGGTTTAGCCCTCTCGACGAGGATCAAACCCTCGCCGCCGCGATCCTCGATTTCTTCAATTCCATGAATGAAGACGGCACCCTCGCGCGGCTTGAGGAGAAGTATCTCGGTCACGGCGGCGATTTCGATTACGTCGATACCCGCAGCTTCCTGCGCGCGGTCGACAGTGTGCTGCCGGAACTCCAGCCGCTGTTCGAAAAATACGCCCAGGCGATCGACTGGCGCCTGCTGGCGGCAATTTCTTATCAGGAATCTCACTGGGACGCCCAGGCGACCTCACCCACCGGCGTGCGTGGCCTGATGATGCTCACCAAGAATACGGCGCAAAGTCTCGGCCTGACGGATCGCACCGACGCGGAACAGAGCATTAGCGGCGGCGCGCGTTATCTGCAGGATATGATGGCGAAAGTGCCGGAAACGGTGCCGGAAGAGGAGCGGATCTGGTTTGCACTGGCGGCATATAACATGGGTTACGCGCATATGCTCGACGCCCGCGCGTTGACCGCCAAGACCAAAGGCAATCCTGACAGCTGGTCTGACGTTAAACAGCGTCTGCCGTTACTGAGCCAGAAGCCCTGGTACAATAAACTCACGTACGGGTATGCGCGCGGGCACGAAGCCTACGCGTATGTGGAAAATATCCGCAAGTATCAGATAAGCCTGGAAGGTTATCTGCAGGAGAAAGAGAAGGAAGTGATGGAGGCAGAGCAGCTGGCGCAGAGCTATCCGGTGGTATCACCGAATGAGCTTAATCACCCGACGACTTCAATTCTGCCTTTTGTTGCTTTTTCTGCTGACGGCGCATTCGAAAGAAATCGCTTAGTAGCCCCGAACACTCTGGTGCAAGTACCCCACCGATAATCTGGACCTGGTGGTTCATGCCCGGATGACCGAGTACGTCCATTAAGGAACCCGCCGCGCCTGTCTTTTCATCCCGTGCGCCATACACCAGCGTACCGATGCGGCTGTGCACCATCGCACCAGAACACATCACGCAGGGTTCCAGCGTGACATACAGCGTTGTATCCAGCAGACGGTAGTTCTGCAGTACCAGTCCGCCCTGACGCAGAGCCATGATTTCGGCATGCGCAGTCGGATCGTGGCGCCCTATCGGACGGTTCCACCCTTCGCCAATCACCTGATTGTTATGCACCAGAACGGCACCCACGGGCACTTCGCCCTCATCCCAGGCGCGTTTTGCAAGGGAAAGCGCATGGCGCATCCAGTATTCATGATTGAGTTCAAGGTCAGACAACGAAAGGTACTCCAGTCGGAAAGCGGGCGGCATTATACACACCCGTTATGATTAACACTATTCCAGTTGCTGAAGTTCGCCTGAAGGGGTAACGCGCCAGCGGTGCTGGCAGAAATAGAGCAGCGGGTTGTCCTGCTTGCTGTCGCTGTAGCCGCTGTAAAGGCGCAGGGGCGTGCCGATTTTTTTCTCGAGCTGCACCACTTTCTCGTGCCCCAGACAGCGCAGCGTCAGCACCCATCCGCCGTAGGCGCGCCCCATTTGAGTGGCAATCAGATTCACGCGCGGCAACCACGGCGTGTCAAAATAGACCTGCTCCACCAGCGGCTGCGGCGAGCCGGTGATAAGCCAGATATCGGCGTCACTGGCGTTGAGGTACTCCGTCAGCCGGTTCTGAACCACCGGAAACGCGGTGACGTGCCCACGAAACCAGTGGACGAAATCCTGTTGCAGCTGGCTGAGCCGCGCGTCGCTGTGCCCAAAGGTGCAGCCCCATAACAGCAGGCTCATTGGCCAGCGCGCCGCGCGCCCTTTTATCAACAGTGCGATCCCGATAATCGGCAAAAGTGGCAGCACGAGCAGTGCGTTCAAGGGCTGGCGACGCAACAGATAGCGCATAAAACTGCCAAACATATCCTGCTGATGAAGCGTTCCATCCAAATCGAAAAAGACAACGCGGCGCTCGTGATTAACCAAACCTTACTCCTCTGGATCGTGGAATCCTAACAGCCAGGTAAACAAGAACCCGGCGATAATCGCTACCAAACAGCCTAACAGATAGAGCATGACTTTTCCGGTTACGATGGTTAATGCCAGCGGTAAACCGGAGATCCCGAAAGTAATAACGGTAGCCACTTTCCAGTAGCTGATCAACGCCCCACCCATCGCGCCCCCCAGACAGGCCGCGAGGAATGGTTTGCCAAGCGGCAATGTGACGCCGAAAATCAGCGGCTCACCGATGCCCAGCAATCCAACCGGCAATGCACCTTTGATCACTTTTTTCAGCCGGTCGTTGCGGGTTTTCAGCAGGATAGCAATCGCAGCACCGACCTGCCCCATCCCCGCCATCGACAGAATCGGCAGCAGCGCGTTGTAGCCGTGCGCCTGCACAAGCTCCACGTGAATAGGCACCAGCCCCTGATGCAGCCCGGTTAATACCAGCGGCAGGAAGGTCCCGGACAGCACCGCCCCCACCAGCAAACCACCACGATCGATAGCCATCGACGCCCCGTGCGCAATCGCCTCGGAGATCCAGCCGCCTAACGGCTGCAAGGCCACAATCGCCACCGTACCGGTGATCAGGGTGGTCAGCAGCGGATTGAGTATCAGCTCAATCGAGCCCGGCAGCAGGCTACGCAGACGCTTCTCGACCCAGCACATCAGGGCGACGACCAGCAGCACCGCGATGACACCGCCGCGTCCGGGCTGGAGCGCTTCGCCAAACAGGGTAATTTGCGCCAGCTGCGGGCTGGAGAGGATCCCCGCCATCACACCGCCCATCGCCATCGAACCGCCGTAGACTTTCGCCGCGTTGACCCCCACCAGAATGTTCATGATGGCAAACACTGCGCTACCAAAGATGCCCAGAATCCCCAGCAGGTTTGGATAATGGGTCGCAAAATCGCCGACGATATCCGGGCGTTTGAGGATATTGATAATCCCGGTAATCAGACCCGACGCGATAAACGCCGGGATCAGGGGAATAAAGACGTTGGCCAACTGGCGCAGCGCATCGCTCATCGGGGCTTTGTATTTGGCTTTGGCCTGCGCTTTGTTGCGATCCACATCGCCTAAAACCTCAGCGCTTTCACCGATCATCAGCGCACGCATCGCATCAACGACCTGCGCGGCTTTACCCGGCCCGACAATCAGCTGGTGCTGTGCGCCCTGCTTTACGTACCCGCTGACGCCGGGGAGCTTTTTCAGACGTGCCAGATCGAGCTGGCCGTCGTCCTGAACTTCGACCCGCACGCGCGTCATGCAGTTTTCGAGACGGCGGATGTTTTTCTCCCCGCCAATCCCCTGCAAGATGTCGCTGGCGAGCGCTGCTGTTTTTTCCATATACGCCTCAGTTTTAGTTTTGTAATGCAGCCCGCAAGAATCCCTGATGGGCTTCCAGTTTTGCGCGTGCCGCTGTGGCGTCCAGTCCGCTCAGAATCATCAGAATGGCCGGTTTAACGTCGTGATCGGTTTGTTGGAGAACAGCTTCAGCCTCTTCACGGCTGGCGCCGGTGGCTTCCACAACCATACGGCAGGCACGATCCACCAGCTTGATGTTGGTGGCTTTCATGTCCACCATCAGGTTCTGGTAGACCTTGCCGAATTTCACCATTGCCCCCGTGGAGATCATATTGAGTACCAGCTTTTGCGCGGTGCCCGATTTCAGGCGCGTCGATCCGGTCAGCGCTTCTGGCCCCACGACAGGAGAGATGGCAATCGCCGCAACCTGTGCAATCGGCGAACCGGGATTGCAGGAGATCGCCACCGTCGTGCAGCCCAGCTGTTTGGCATATTCCAGACCGCCGATGACATAAGGCGTGCGCCCGGATGCCGCCAGGCCGACTACCAGATCGTTTTTGGTCAGGCTCAGGGCGGCGAGATCATCCGCGCCCAGCTGTTTATCGTCCTCAGCCCCTTCGACCGCTTTCAACAGCGCCCCCGGCCCACCGGCAATCAGCCCAATCACCAGACCGTGCGGCACGCCAAAGGTCGGCGGACATTCAGAGGCATCCAGTACCCCGAGACGTCCGCTGGTCCCCGCTCCCATGTAAATAATGCGTCCACCGGCTTTCAGCGCGGCGGCGGCGGCATCAACGGCTTTTGCCACCTCAGGCAATGTCTCTTTCACTGCCAGCGCGACCAGCGTATCCTGTTGATTAAAACGGTTAACAAGATCGAGCGTAGAGAGCGCATCGAGATCCATAGTTTGCGGATTACGGGTTTCTGAAACGAGTGAGCCAAGATTCATTTTTTGTCCCTCAGGAATTTTTAATTCATATTAACCGTACTATAATGGAATATAAAATTCATTCAGGCGAGCAAAATTCTGTTTTGCAGCAGCAATCACATTTCGCCAGGAGGCGTATGAACTGTTTAATTCGGATTCGCCAGCGGTACGCGGGCTTTGCCCAGAGCGATAAAAAACTGGCGGATTTCCTGCTTTCCCAGCCCGATCATGCGCGTCATCTCAGTTCTCAGCAGCTGGCAAGTGAAGCGGGCGTGAGCCAGTCCAGCGTGGTGAAATTCGCGCAAAAGATTGGTTTTAAGGGTTTTCCGGCACTAAAACTGGCGATCAGCGAAGCGCTGGTCAACAATCCAAATCCGCAATCGATGCCGTTGCACAATCAGATTCGCGGCGACGATCCGATGCGTCTGGTCGGTGAAAAGCTGATCAAAGAGAACGTGACGGCGATGCACGCTACGCTTGACGTGAACAGCGAAGAGAAGCTGCTTGAGAGCGTGGCGATGCTGCGCGCGGCGCGGCGAATTATCCTGACCGGCATTGGCGCATCGGGGCTGGTGGCACGTAATTTTGGCTGGAAACTGACTAAGATCGGCTATAACGCCGTGGTTGAACAGGACATGCACGCCCTGCTGTCTACCGTGCAGGCGATGGACCCGAATGATTTGCTGTTAGCCATCTCCTATTCGGGAGAACGCCGGGAGATCAATCTGGCGTCTGATGAAACGCTGCGCGTCGGGGGTAAAATCCTGGCGATTACCGGTTTTAACCCGAATGCCCTGCAGCAGCGAGCCACGCGTTGCTTGTACACCATCGCCGAAGAACAGGCTACCCGCAGCGCCGCGATTTCCTCTACCAGCGCGCAGATGATGCTGACGGATCTGCTCTTTGTGGCACTGGTACAGCAGGATCTGGAACATGCGCCGGGACGCATTCGTCACAGCGAAGAGCTGGTAAAAAAACTGGTTTGAGCAGGGAATGAGCGTATAATGCCCGCCCTGTTTGTGATGTTTCTGAGATTTTCCTGATGGCGCTGTTAATCACCAAAAAATGCATCAATTGCGATATGTGCGAACCCGAATGCCCTAACGAGGCCATTTCAATGGGTGATAGCATTTATGAGATTAACAGCGATCGCTGCACCGAGTGCATCGGCCATTACGAAACGCCGACCTGTCAGAAAGTGTGCCCGATCCCCAACACCATTCTCAAAGATCCGGCCCATGCCGAATCAGAAGAGCAGCTGTGGGATAAGTTCGTGCAGCTGCATCACGCGGACAAACTCTAGCTTTCGATGATCACTGTGGCGCAGGCGTAATGACGTTCATCCGCCAGCGTAACGTGCATATGGTTCACACCGAGTCTTTCTGCAAGCTTTTGCGCCTCGCCCCATAACCGCAGACGGGGTTTGCCCAGCTCATCGTTAAACACTTCGAACTGATTAAACGCCAGCCCATTACGAATCCCGGTCCCGAAAGCTTTCGCCGCGGCTTCTTTTACCGCAAAGCGCTTCGCCAGAAAACGCACCGGCTGTTGGTGCGCTTCCCAGATGGCCCATTCGTTGTCGCTGAGCACCCGTTTTGCCAGGCGATCGCCACTACGGGCGATCACCGCTTCGATACGGGCAATCTCTACGATGTCCGTGCCTAAGCCCAGAATCGCCATTACTGACGCGCTTCCAGCATCAGACGTTTCATCTCGGCAACGGCCTCTTTCAGACCGCTCATCACCGCGCGACCGATAATCGCGTGGCCGATATTCAGCTCGTGCATTTCCGGGATCTGAGCAATCGCCTTGACGTTATGATAGGTCAGGCCGTGACCGGCGTTGACTTTCAGGCCCAGGCTCGCGGCATAGCGGGCTGCGTTAGCAATGCGCTCCAGTTCTTTGGCCTGGGTGGCTTCGTCTTTGGCATCCGCGTAGCAACCGGTGTGAATTTCGATGTACGGCGCACCGACTTCCGCAGCGGCCTTGATCTGTTCGACATCCGCATCGATAAACAGGGAAACCAGGATACCGGCATCGGCGAGACGTTTGCAGGCATCCTGCATTTTGTCGCGCTGGCCGGCGACATCCAGCCCGCCTTCGGTGGTCACTTCCTGACGTTTTTCCGGCACCAGGCAGCAGAAATGCGGCTGGGTTTCACAGGCGATCGTCAGCATCTCTTCCGTAACCGCCATCTCCAGATTCATGCGTGTGTCCAGCGTCTGGCGCAGGATGCGTACGTCACGATCGGTGATGTGGCGGCGGTCTTCACGCAGGTGAACGGTAATGCCGTCGGCGCCAGCCTGCTCGGCGATAAATGCCGCCTGAACCGGATCAGGATAAGCCGTACCGCGCGCATTACGCAGCGTGGCAATGTGATCGATGTTGACGCCTAACAGTAATTCAGCCATGACAATCCTCGGTTTTCTCATTGTTCATTAACGCTTTGGCACAAACTGCCTGAATAATTCGCGGCTCTTTAAGGGCTTGCCTCCAAGATACGGCTTGAGGGCAATTCGGGTAAAGCGTTTTGCCGCGCGTAAGGTATCCTGGTCAGGAAATTCTCGCTCATAGAGCGCCCTGAGGTGCCGCCCGGTGAACGTCGCGTTGTCGATCACCACGCTGGCAATAAACCCCTTCTCTTCGCGATAGCGATAGGTCATGGCGTCCTCTACGGATTCGCCGCTTCCCGCGCAATGCAGAAAATCAACGCCGTAACCGAGGTGGCCAAGCAGCGCCAGCTCAAACCGGCGTAATGCGGGTTCGGGTGTGCCTGTTGCGCCAGCCAGCGCCTGGATGCAGTGCAGATAATCGAAAAAGAGTTCTGAGAAGCGTGTTTCGTGTTCAAGGACGCGTGAGATGAGTTCGTTGACGTACAAACCGCTATAGAGCGTGATGCCTGACAGAGGAAGCGCGAGGGAGACGGCTTCGGCACTGCGCAGGGTTTTGACTTCGCCGCGTCCGCCAAAGCGAACCAACAGCGGGGTGAAGGGTTGTAACGCGCCCTTCAGGTTAGAGCGTTTGGAACGTGCGCCTTTTGCAACCAGGCGCACGCGACCCGATTCTTCCGTGAAGACGTCCAGCATCAGGCTGGTTTCGCTCCACGGACGGCTGTGAAGGACAAAGGCTCGTTGCCATCCATCCACGATGTTGTGTCTTAGACGTCGTCGCCGTAACCGAGACTACGCAGGGCGCGCTCGTCATCAGCCCAGCCTGATTTCACCTTCACCCACAGCTCCAGGTGAACCGGTGCTTCAAACATCTCCTGCATGTCTTTACGCGCTTCGATGCCGATGGTTTTGATTTTGGCGCCTTTGTTGCCAATCACCATCTTCTTCTGCCCTTCTCGCTCAACGAGGATCAGCCCGTTGATGTCGTACCCGCCACGCTCGTTAGTCTGGAAACGTTCGATTTCCACGGTAACGGAGTACGGCAGTTCGGCACCGAGGAAACGCATCAGTTTTTCACGGATGATTTCAGAGGACATAAAGCGCTGGGAACGGTCGGTGATGTAATCTTCCGGGAAGTGATGGATCGCCTCCGGCAGATGTTTACGCACGATACCGGCGATGGTATCGACGTTCATGCCCGTTTCCGCAGACAGGGGAACGATGTCGAGGAAATTCATCTGGCTTGCCAGGAACTGCAGGTGCGGCAGCAAATCGGCTTTTTCCTGCACGTTATCAACTTTGTTGACCGCAAGAATCACCGGTGATTTGCCATCGCGCAGTTTGTTCAGAACCATCTCATCATCTGGCGTCCAGCGGGTGCCTTCCACCACGAAGATGATCAATTCAACATCACCGATAGAGCTGCTCGCCGCTTTGTTCATCAGGCGGTTGATGGCACGCTTCTCTTCCATATGCAGGCCAGGGGTATCGACGTAAATCGCCTGATACGCACCTTCCGTGTGGATGCCGACAATACGGTGACGCGTGGTTTGCGCCTTACGGGATGTAATGGATATTTTCTGCCCAAGCAGATTGTTCAGCAGGGTTGATTTGCCGACGTTAGGACGTCCGACAATGGCAACAAAACCGCAATAACTCTTTTCTTCGCTCATTCCAGCTCCAGCATTTTTAACGCCTGTTCGGCGGCAGCCTGTTCCGCCTTGCGACGGCTAGAACCTGTGCCAACCACCGGTTCACTCAGGCCGCTAACCTGGCAATGGATGGTAAATTCCTGATCGTGTGCTTCGCCGCGCACCTGCACCACCAGATAAGATGGCAGAGGGAGGTGGCGACCCTGCAGATATTCCTGCAAACGAGTCTTAGGATCTTTTTGTTTATCGCCTGGGCTTATTTCGTCCAGACGCGTTTGATACCAGTTCAGAATGAGTTGCTCTACCGTCTGAATATCGCTGTCGAGGAAAACACCACCGATTAATGCTTCGACAGTATCCGCGAGAATTGATTCACGGCGAAAACCACCGCTTTTCAGTTCACCCGGCCCAAGTCGCAGGCATTCGCCCAGTTCAAACTCGCGTGCAATCTCGGCAAGCGTGTTGCCGCGCACCAGCGTAGCGCGCATACGGCTCATATCACCTTCATCCACACGAGGGAAACGGTGATAAAGCGCATTTGCGATCACGTAACTCAAAATGGAGTCGCCTAAAAACTCGAGGCGCTCATTGTGTTTGCTGCTGGCACTGCGGTGGGTTAATGCCTGTTGCAACAACTCCTGATGCTGAAAAGTGTAGCCCAGCTTCCGTTGAAGCCGATTAATTACGATGGGGTTCATGCGATACCAGTAAATGAATGCGTCAAAAATGCAGCACACGAAACCGACCTGATAAGACCAACGCGGTTTCGTGTGCCGTGGCACTGAGTCAGCGCCAACCTTAAACTTCGGGGGAATATTCTATACGCAACGACAGGGTATGTCGTTAGCCAGGAGAGATTATCTCTTAAATAATTCACGTAACCCTCATTTAAGAGGGTTACGTGTGCAATTATCAGGAATTAATGGATTCCGCCAATGCGATTCAGACGAACGCCGGTCGGCCACTCCCCTTCCTGTTTTTCGAAGCTCATCCAGATCGCGGTCGCTTTACCGACCAGATTCGCTTCCGGAACAAAGCCCCAGTAACGGCTGTCCGCAGAGTTGTCGCGGTTATCACCCATCATGAAGTAATGTCCTGGCGGAACGATCCAGGTGGCGAGCTGCTGGCCTGGCTGCTGGTAGTACATACCCAGCTGATCCTGCGCGATCGGAACCGTCAAAATGCGATGCGTCACGTCACCCAGGGTCTCTTTGCGCTCAACCAGACGAATTCCGTTCTCTTTGGTTTCGCCTTTCGGCATCTGGAAGAAACCGCTGGTCGCTTCGCCGCCGTTACGACGGGCAAAGGTCTGCACAAAGTCGCTCGGCTCCACGTTGGAATAGGTGATCGGCAGCGCGTTCTCACACGCCGTACCGGAGCTACAGCCCGGCTGCACGGTCACTTCTTTCGCGACAGGATCGTAACTCACTTTATCGCCTGGCAAGCCGACGGCACGCTTGATGTAATCCAGACGCGGATCTTCAGGGTATTTGAAGACCACAATGTCACCGCGTTTTGGATGACCGGTTTCGATTAACGTTTTCTGATAGATAGGATCTTTAATGCCGTAGGCATATTTCTCTACCAGAATAAAATCGCCAATCAGCAGCGTAGGCATCATCGAACCGGACGGGATCTGGAAAGGTTCGTAAATAAACGAACGCACCACCAGAACAATCGCCAGAACCGGGAATACGGAAGCCCCTGTTTCCAGCCAGCCCGGTTTCGGGCTGACTTTCTTCATGGTTTTCGCATCCAGCTGTTCACCCGTAATAGACTGACGTTCGCGACGTTTCGGGGCGAAGATAAACTTATCCAGACACCACAACAGCCCCGTCACCAGGGTCGCTATGACCAGGATCAGGGCAAACATGTTCGCCATGCCAACTCCTTAAGGATTATTTTCCGTCTTTACCCACGTGCAGAATGGCAAGGAACGCTTCCTGCGGCAGCTCAACGTTACCGACCTGCTTCATACGTTTTTTACCATCTTTCTGTTTCTGCAACAGTTTCTTCTTACGGCTTACGTCGCCGCCGTAGCATTTCGCCAGGACGTTTTTACGCAGCTGTTTCACCGTAGAGCGGGCAATAATGTGGTTGCCGATGGCGGCCTGAATCGCGATATCAAATTGCTGACGCGGGATCAGCTCTTTCATTTTCTCGACCAGTTCACGGCCACGGTACGGCGCGTTATCGTTGTGGGTGATCAGTGCCAGCGCATCAACACGCTCGCCGTTGATCAGCACATCCACACGCACCATGTTGGACGCCTGGAAACGTTTAAAGTTGTAGTCCAGCGACGCGTAGCCGCGAGAGGTAGACTTCAGACGGTCGAAGAAGTCGAGCACCACTTCCGCCATCGGGATTTCATAGGTCAGCGCCACCTGGTTACCGTGGTAAACCATGTTGGTCTGCACGCCACGCTTCTCGATACAAAGCGTAATGACGTTGCCAAGGAACTCCTGCGGCAGCAGCATGTGACACTCCGCGATCGGCTCACGCAGCTCTTCAATATTGTTCAGCGGCGGCAGCTTGGACGGGCTGTCGACGTAGATAACGTCTTTGTTGGTGGTCTGGACTTCATACACTACGGTCGGTGCCGTGGTGATCAGATCCAGATCGTATTCACGCTCAAGACGCTCCTGAATGATCTCCATGTGCAGCAGACCCAGGAAGCCACAGCGGAAGCCGAAGCCCAGCGCGGTAGAGCTTTCTGGTTCATAGAACAGGGAAGCATCGTTCAGGCTCAGCTTGCCGAGCGCATCACGGAAGTTTTCGTAATCGTCAGAGCTGACCGGGAACAGGCCCGCGTAAACCTGAGGCTTCACTTTTTTGAAGCCTGGCAGCGCTTTATCAGCCGGATTACGTGCCTGAGTCAGGGTATCGCCTACTGGCGCACCCAGAATGTCTTTGATGGCGCAAACCAGCCAGCCAACTTCGCCGCATTTCAGTTCAGTACGATCAACCTGTTTCGGTGTGAAGATACCCAGACGGTCAGCGTTGTACACCTGACCGGTGCTCATCACTTTGATTTTGTCGCCTTTACGCATGGTGCCGTTTTTAATACGCACCAGCGATACCACGCCAAGGTAGTTATCGAACCAGGAGTCGATGATCAGCGCCTGCAGCGGCGCATCTGCGTCACCTTCTGGTGCCGGGATATCGCGCACCAGACGCTCCAGTACATCAGGAACACCGACACCGGTCTTCGCCGAGCAGCGCACTGCGTCTGTGGCGTCAATACCGACAATGTCTTCAATCTCTTCCGCCACGCGCTCTGGATCGGCAGCCGGCAGGTCGATTTTGTTAAGCACCGGCACCACTTCGAGATCCATTTCCATCGCGGTGTAGCAGTTGGCCAGGGTCTGAGCTTCTACGCCCTGCCCGGCATCAACCACCAGCAGCGCGCCTTCGCAGGCTGCCAGCGAACGAGAAACTTCATAAGAGAAGTCAACGTGGCCTGGGGTGTCGATGAAATTCAGTTGATATGTTTCACCATCAAGGGCTTTGTAGTCGAGCGTTACGCTCTGCGCTTTGATGGTGATACCACGTTCGCGTTCCAGGTCCATGGAGTCCAGTACCTGGGCTTCCATTTCACGATCAGACAGGCCACCGCAAATCTGGATAATACGGTCAGAAAGCGTCGACTTACCGTGGTCAATGTGAGCAATGATCGAAAAGTTACGTATGTTCTTCATATAGTTAAATAATTATGCCTTACGAATTCCTGGAGGCCGCTGTTCTTAGCCTGACGTTTTTCAGTGCGAAAACGCAGCATTCTACACTACATCTTCGTCACCAGGAAATGCTGTTAAAGCCAAGCATAGCGTCAGAGAAGGACGTTTTGTTTTATGGGATGTAAATAAAGATAAAGCCCGATGAATTATCGGGCTTCTGAAGAGAGCGTTTCCACACGCAGCATGTCTGGCGGAAGCCCCACGCTGAGGATAACGGGCTGCCAGGCTTCTTTCTCGGCAAGCTTTTGAGAAAAGCCGCGCGCCAGCATAAACCCACCCACGCCGCCCAGCACTCCGCCGCTCATCGCCGCGAGATCGGTGCCAAACAGCATCTGGAAAATTCCGGCGACCACAAACAAGCCCACCAGCGGGGAGAGATACACCAGCATGGCGGACCCCAGCAGGCTGCCTTCAGCAATGCCCAGTTCCACCTTTTGCCCAACAGCCAGAGGCTCTGCACTTGGCACAGAGATGGTGTGCGTGGTTTGCGGCCCCAGCTTATTCAGCACCCGGCTGCCACAGCCAGCGCGCGAGGCGCAGCTGTTGCATGACGCTTTCACGTCACAGCTCACTAGCGCAAGGCCATTTTGCCACGAGACAACGGTGGCCCATTCTTTGATCATTGTGCGGCCCTGAATTTAATGCTGTCAGCGATGCGCTTCGCCGTCTGCGGTGGCAGTTCGCCCACAATCGTGATTTCGGCGTTATCCCGCAGCGTCGTACTCACGGTCCGGCGTCCGGTACGAAGCATTTGCTCGCTGCTGTTAGCTGACGCCCGATTGATGTTCACCGAGAAGCTGAACAAGCCGTCGGAATAGAGACGCGACTCGACCGGCGTTTCAATGGTCGGAAGCTGACGGCGGCTACTGGATATCTCGCTGAAACCTTGTGGGATCCAAGCTGGCACCCAGTTGAAATTCACCGTATCGCCCGCAGGCACTGACAGAAGCGGCGGAAGGCTCGCTTTCGCCAGATTCTGCATGCTGTTACCCACCTGACCATTCACCGTAAAGGAAATCACGCGGAACTGCTCCAGCGTTTCGCCGTCCCGATCGAGGAGATCGACGCGCATCGGCAGTTTGCTCTCCGCATCCATCCACACGATGTAGCTATAGCGTGTGCCGTCTCTTGCCACTACGCGAATCACTTCACAAAGCCGGTCCGCAATGCGCGTACGGCCAACGGAAATGAAATCGTAGTAAGGCGACAGACGTTTGAAGTCGGTATAAACTAGGGCCGGGAGCGAGTCGACAATGTAATCGCCATTAAGCGTAAACGGCTCAAGGCCTGGCTCAAAGTAGCTGATTTCATTACCGCGCTGTACAACCTCACGGCGCGGGCCGTCGAGTTGTAAAAGCTGGGCGAGCGGCTGGTTATCAAGACGGGCATGGCGGTAGCGTAACGACTCTACACCTTGCTTGTTGATACTGATAAAGGCCAACTCGTAGTTGAGTGACTGGCTCGCCATATTCATCTGCTGCAACAACGCCCCGGACGATAAATCAGCCGAGGCGTTGGTAGAGAAGAACAGGCTACCCGCCACTAAGGACATGGCGCACCAAAGTTGCTTCATTACTGCGATTGCGTTCCTAAAGTTTGGTTTCCTGGCACTTGCACACCAGCCTGCTGGGTCTGTGCCTGCTCAAACCGGAGCTGCTCAGAGTGCAAACGACGCTGCAACTCATAGTCCTGCAGCATCGCATTAATGCGACGACGCTGTTCCTGGACCTGCTGTTGCTGGCCCGGGCTGACTGAGGCATCGGCAGATGGCACACCCAAGCTAACCGGACTTGCTTTACCCATCATCGGCAGTGTATTGAACACTGGCGCTTCAGGCTGCTGGTTAGCTTCTGATTGACCGTTATAGTGCTGGACGCCAACGATAACTGCAAGCGATACGCATGCAGCCACACCCATTTGGGTCAATTGGCTCGCCCACGGGCGCACTTTTTTCCAGAATGGCATCTTCTGCCATTGATGTGGCGCAGGTTGAGCTTCAGGGATCAGCGGAGTGGTCTGATGTACAGGCTCGTTCTCAATTGCCGCCATTACGCGTGCTGAGATATCGAAATGGAGAACATCGCCCGTATCACCACGCATAGAGTCGCGGATGAGATGGTAGCTCTCCCAGGTCTTTTGCATCTCGGGAGAGTGAGAGAGCTCGTTAAGCAGCTCACTGTCCAGCGTTTCACCATCCATTAAAGCGGAAAGTTTTTCTTTCTGCATGCCTAATACCTTTTCCAGTATCCCGCTATCGTCAACGCCTGATAAGCGGTTGAACTTTATTATCAATAGCTTCTCGCGCACGGAAGATTCGCGAACGAACCGTTCCGACCGGACAGTCCATGATAGCCGCTATCTCTTCATAGCTAAGTCCATCAAGCTCCCGCAAGGTAATTGCCATGCGTAAATCTTCCGGGAGTGCCTCGATCGTGCGAAAAACGATTTGTCTCAGTTCTTCTGACAACATTAAGTTCTCAGGGTTCGAAATTTCTTTCAATGCGCCGCCGCTTTCGAAGTTTTCAGCGTCTATTGCGTCCACATCCGTTGAAGGCGGACGACGGCCCTGAGCGACCAGATAATTCTTTGCTGTATTGACTGCAATACGATACAGCCAGGTGTAAAAAGCACTATCCCCCCGGAAAGAATCCAGCGCGCGATAGGCCTTTATGAAAGACTCTTGCACTACATCAGGAACATCTCCTGACGGTACATAGCGGGATACCAGACTCGCCACTTTATGCTGATAGCGAACCACCAGTAAGTTAAAGGCTTTCTGATCTCCCTTCTGGACCCGTTCAACCAGGACCTGGTCCGTTAACTGCTCGCTCATCCGAGGTAATATCTCCCCAAACCTAAATTCCACGCGTTATCGAAACGCCACTCTAAAAACACTGCAATGTGAGCAAGCACGAGGTTAGAGGGTCTATTCATCAATAAGTTCCGTTACGCGTCTGTTTTTGTCCATCGTGTCGCAGACTGTTCATTTTCTCTCATTATAAGTCTGTTAACGATACGTACCCAATTTCTGATGAGAAATGGTATTTTTGCTGCCAGAAGAGTACCGCAACACAGGGTTTATTTCACCACATAATCTGAAGCTAACGATCTGCTTCGCAAAATATTTTCGTTCTTTTACGCCTTTTTTGAGGTTGTGTTTAAGTTTAGGCTGCGCAACAGCATTCAAAAAAAACGTGCGATTCATCGCATTCGGGTGCTATTCTGGCCAAACACTGTTTAGTAAATTAAACAAACATCATGAACACAACTCCAGAACTGCATTGTGATGTACTGATTATTGGCAGCGGCGCTGCCGGACTCTCTCTGGCGCTTCGACTGGCCTCGCATCAGAAAGTGATTGTGCTGAGTAAAGGGCCGATGAGCGAAGGCTCGACGTTCTATGCTCAGGGCGGTATTGCTGCGGTGTTTGATGAAACCGACAGCATTGCGTCGCACGTGGAGGACACGCTTATCGCTGGCGCAGGCATTGTCGATGAACACGCCGCAGAATTTGTGGCCAGCAATGCCCGTCACTGTGTGCAATGGCTTATCGATCAAGGCGTTTTGTTCGACACGCACGTTCAGCCGAATGGCGAAGAGGGGTATCACCTCACCCGTGAAGGCGGTCATAGCCACCGCCGCATCCTGCACGCAGCAGATGCAACGGGCAAAGAGGTCGAAACCACTTTAGTCGCTCAGGCACGTAATCACCCCAATATTCAGGTGCTTGAACGCAGCAATGCAGTGGACCTGATTATCTCCGATAAAATTGGTCTGCCGGGCACGCGACGCGTTGTGGGAGCGTGGGTCTGGAACCGGAATAAAGAGACGGTTGAGACCTGTCAGGCTAAATCGGTGGTGCTGGCCACAGGTGGCGCATCGAAGGTGTATCAGTACACGACGAATCCGGATATCTCTTCAGGAGATGGGATCGCCATGGCGTGGCGTGCAGGTTGCCGCGTCGCCAATCTGGAGTTTAACCAGTTCCACCCGACCGCCCTGTTCCATCCTCAGGCGCGTAATTTCCTGCTTACCGAAGCCTTGCGTGGTGAAGGCGCGCATCTCAAGCGCCCCGACGGCACGCGCTTTATGCCAGACTTCGACCCGCGTGGTGAACTGGCCCCGCGCGATATCGTCGCTCGCGCCATTGACCACGAAATGAAACGTCTCGGCGTCGACTGTATGTATCTCGACATCAGCCATAAACCCGCCGATTTCGTGCGCCAGCACTTCCCGACTATCTATGAAAAATTGCTGGGGCTTGGGATTGATCTCACCAAAGAGCCGGTGCCGATCGTCCCTGCGGCGCACTATACCTGCGGCGGCGTGATGGTGGACGATCATGGCCGTACGGACGTGGATGGTCTGTACGCCATCGGTGAGGTGAGTTATACCGGGCTTCACGGCGCGAACCGCATGGCGTCAAACTCGCTGCTGGAGTGCCTGGTTTACGGCTGGTCTGCCGCAGAAGATATCATCAAACGGATGCCCTACGCCCGTGAGGTGGCACACCTGCCTGCCTGGGATGAAAGCCGGGTGGATAATCCGGATGAACTGGTGGTCATCCAGCACAACTGGCATGAACTGCGGCTCTTTATGTGGGATTACGTCGGGATTGTACGCACCACCAAACGTCTGGAGCGCGCCCTACGCCGGATTACGATGCTGCAGCAGGAAATTGACGAGTATTACGCCAATTTCCGCGTATCTAACAATCTGCTGGAGCTGCGCAATCTGGTCCAGGTGGCGGAGCTGATTGTCCGCTGTGCGATGATGCGCAAAGAGAGTCGGGGCCTGCATTACACGCTGGACTACCCCGATCAACTGGAGGAGTCTGGTCCGTCGGTGCTGTCCCCTCTCGTTCACATAAACAGATAAAACGCCTGGGTCAGCGCCGTGTAGGCTTCGGAATAACGCTGATCTGGCCCGCGAATCACCATCCTGTCGCTAAAGCACTCACCTTCTTTTGGGGACAGTGCTAATAAAACGCGGTGCGGAAGTCTTGCTTCGTTATCGGCGATATCCGTTCGCAGGCGTAAATACCAGCCGATATCGAGCGCTTTTTTGATAAACGCGTTACCGGTACTTTCGGGCAGAACAACGCAGAAAAATCCCTCTTCTGAGATTAAATTCGCCGCCGCCATTAACAGGGCGGTGTGATCCAGCGAACCGGTGTATCGCGCCTGATCGCGTTCCGGTGTCGCGCATTCGACGCCAGGCTCAAAGTAAGGCGGGTTGCTGACTATCAGATCGTAGCGCGCCGTTTGCTCCGGCGCCCACGTGAGGATATCGGCGCATTCCACCTGAACGCGAGACGCCCAAGGCGATTCGGTGGCATTCTCGCTGGCCTGACTGGCGGCCTGCGCATCGAGTTCAACGGCATCGATGGTGACGTGCTGCTCCGTGCGTTGCGCCAGCATCAGCGCCAGTAATCCACTTCCACTACCAATATCCAGAATTCGCTTAACCTTCGCGACGGGTGCCCACGCTCCCAGTAATATCCCGTCAGTGCCGACTTTCATCGCACAGCGATCGTGGGCTACAAAGAACTGTTTAAACGTAAAACCATCGCGGCGCAGCTGCGCTTTGGGTTGAGACATGTCAAAGCAACCTTCTTAAATAAAACCGGATTAGCATAGGGGAAAGCGAAGTGGTGGAAAAGGGATATCCACAAACAGATGAAGATTGCAGCCATAACGTCTATAATCAGCGCCCCACACAGAGGTAGAACATGACTGTAACGACTTTTTCCGAACTTGAACTCGATGAGTGCCTGCTGGAAGCTCTCCAGAATAAAGGCTTCACACGCCCAACTGCCATCCAGGCGGCTGCTATTCCGCCTGCGTTAGAAGGCCGTGATGTACTCGGTTCTGCGCCGACAGGCACCGGTAAAACGGCGGCATACCTGCTGCCCGTCTTGCAGCATCTGATCGATTTCCCTCGCAAGAAATCTGGCCCACCGCGCATTCTTATTCTGACCCCAACACGTGAACTGGCCGTGCAGGTGGCAGAACATGCGCGTGAACTGGCCGCGAATACGCATCTGGATATCGCCACCATCACCGGCGGTGTTGCTTATATGAACCACGCAGAAGTGTTCAGTGAGAACCAGGATATCGTGGTGGCGACAACCGGACGCCTGATGCAGTACATCAAAGAAGAAAACTTTGACTGCCGTGCGGTGGAAACGCTGATCCTCGATGAAGCTGACCGCATGCTCGAACTCGGTTTTGCGCAGGACATCGAACACATTGCGGGCGAAACGCGCTGGCGCAAACAGACGATGCTGTTCTCCGCCACCCTGGAAGGTGACGCAATTAAAGACTTCGCTGAGCGTCTGCTCAACGAACCAGCGGAAGTGTCTGCGACGCCATCCACGCGCGAGCGCAAAAAGATCCACCAGTGGTATTACCGTGCCGATAACCTTGAGCACAAAGTCGAGCTGCTTAAACA
The DNA here is from genome assembly GCF_050435885.1 of Lelliottia sp. 489. Lineage (NCBI taxonomy): Bacteria > Pseudomonadati > Pseudomonadota > Gammaproteobacteria > Enterobacterales > Enterobacteriaceae > Lelliottia > Lelliottia sp. 489. Next base: position 1,648,759 of record NZ_JBNDLC010000001.1, read on the forward strand.
TCTGCTCAAACAAGATGATACCACCCGTACCATCGTGTTTGTGCGTAAGCGCGAGCGTGTGCATGAGCTGGCGAATATGCTGCGTTCTGCCGGTATCGATAACTGCTATCTTGAAGGCGATATGCCGCAGGCGAAGCGTACCGAGGGGATTAAGCGTCTGACTGAAGGTCGCGTCAATGTGCTGGTTGCCACCGATGTCGCAGCGCGCGGTATCGATATCCCTGATGTCAGCCATGTCATTAACTTCGACATGCCGCGTACCGGTGACACCTACCTGCACCGTATCGGTCGTACCGGCCGTGCGGGTCGTAAAGGGATCGCTATCTCGCTGGTAGAAGCACACGACTACATGCTGCTGCTGAAAGTTGGGCGCTATATCGAAGAGCCATTGAAAGCTCGCGTCATTGACGAACTGCGTCCAACCACGCGCCCACCGAGCGAAAAGATGACGGGCAAACCGTCCAAGAAAGTGCTCGCGAAACGCGAAGAGAAGAAAAAAGAGCAGGCTAAAGAGAAGCCGCGCGTGAAGAACCGCCATCGCGATGCCAAAAACATTGGTAAGCGCCGTAAGCCAAGCGGTACGCCGCCAACGTCGCAGAACGAAGAGTAAAAAAAAGCCGGGTTAATCACCCGGCTTTTTTATTCCCCCAAAACCTCAAGCCTTACAGGCTTTCAGTAAAGGTACGCGCGATAACGTCACGCTGCTGTTCTGGGGTGAGAGAGTTGAAGCGTACCGCGTAGCCAGAAACACGAATAGTCAGCTGCGGGTATTTTTCTGGGTTCTTAACCGCATCTTCCAGGGTTTCACGACGCAGAACGTTAACGTTCAGGTGCTGACCGCCTTCCACGCGAACTTCCGGCTGGATGTCCATTGGGATTTCGCGGTATTCGATTTCGCCCAGTTTGTTGACCGGAACGATTTCGTCTTCAGCAAAACCGGCTTTCGCAACCACACAACGTGCTTCGCCTTTTTCGCTGTCCAGCAGCCAGAAAGAGTTCAGCAGGTCGTCGTTTGCAGCTTTAGTAATTTGGATACCTGTAATCATGTCATGCCTCCAGGGCTACATTAATTAATGAATGTCGGCCTCTCGCGGCCAATTGGTAAAACCATTGTTGCTTGAGTGTATATATATCAGCCGGCACCCCATGATTCTTTGATTTAAATCAACAAAAACCGCAACCATACAAATAGTGTGGTTTGATTTTGTTGCTTCAGATCAATTTTCCAGAGCCAACTACCTACCCTGATTTGAGTATTTCAAATTAAATTGAAAGACTTAGCCGTAAATGTCGCGCGGAATTTTGCTCCCTTCCTTGAAAAGGTTAAGCTAGGCGCAATTGAGATATGCAGGAGAGCATGATGACGACCCCTTTGACATGGCATGACGTGCTGGCAGATGAAAAGCAACAGCCTTATTTTGTGAATACGCTCAGTACCGTCGCGCAGGAGCGGCAATCCGGTCAAACGATCTATCCTCCCCAGAAGGATGTGTTTAACGCCTTTCGTTACACCGAACTGAATGATGTGAAAGTGGTCATTCTGGGTCAGGATCCCTACCACGGTCCTGGACAGGCGCACGGTCTGGCATTTTCGGTTCGTCCTGGGATCGCAATACCTCCTTCTCTGCTGAATATGTATAAAGAGCTGGAAGGATCGATGCCAGGCTTTACCCGTCCGGCGCACGGTTATCTTGAAAGCTGGGCGCGTCAGGGCGTACTGCTGCTCAATACCGTGTTAACGGTTCGCGCGGGACAGGCTCACTCCCACGCCAGCCTGGGCTGGGAGACCTTTACGGATAAAGTCATCAGCCTTATCAATGAACATTGTGAAGGCGTGGTGTTTTTACTGTGGGGCGCACATGCGCAGAAGAAAGGGGCGATTATCGATGCCCAGCGTCATCATGTCCTGAAAGCGCCGCATCCCTCTCCACTGTCAGCTCACCGCGGATTTTTTGGCTGTAACCACTTTGTTCTGACCAATGAATGGCTGAAAAAACGCAATGAAGCGCCAATCGACTGGATGCCCGTGTTACCGGCTGAAAGCGAGTGATTATTCGGAAGGGATAAAAATAATTATGCCCGGCTATCACCGGGCATAATTGTAAACAACGCAATATTATGCTTTGTTCTGACGCCACCATTCAGCCAGCAGGACGCCGGTTGCAACGGAAACGTTGAGGCTTTCTACTTTACCTGTTCCGTCGATTGAGACGCTCAGGTCGGCAGTAGAGAGCGCGGCATCGGACAGACCATCACGTTCTTGACCCAGTACCAATACCATTTTGCGCGGCAGCGTCGCTTTGAACAGCGGCGTACCTTTATGGCTGGAGGTGGTCACGATGGAGTAACCCGCCTGGCGGAACTCTTCGATGGCATCCAGAACGCTTTCGCCAGTAATCGGCTGCACATGTTCCGCACCGCCTTCGGCTGTACGAATCGCGGCACCGGATTCGACAATCGCCGCATCCTGCAACAACACACCTTTCACGCCGAAATGGGCGCAGCTACGCATCATCGCACCCAGGTTGTGCGGGTTGCCCACATCTTCCAGTGCCAGTACGCAGTCATCGGCATCAGCCTGGCTGACCCATTGCTGCACCGTGGTGCCGTTACGTTTTTTGATCAGGAAGCAGACGCCGCCGTGATGCTCAGTACCGGATGCTTTGGTCAGCTCCGCGTCATCTACCACATGGTAGGCTTTGCGGTTTGCTGCCATCCAGCGCAGGGCCTCTTTGAAACGCGGCGTGACGCTCTGGATAAACCAGGCGCGAACGATGCATTCAGGACGGCTCTGGAACAGGGCCTGACAGGCATTTTCGCCATAGACGCGGGTCTCTTCTGCGCGTTGACGGCGCAGGACTTCCGGATCAATAAAGCTCTTACCACTGATTCCACCGTGATCGGCTTTTGCCGGCGCTTCTTCACCCGGTGCACGGGAAACGGTGCGCCATGGGGATGCATCACGAGGGAAATCATCGCGTGGACGGTCATCGCGACGGCGATCGTCACGCTTACGGTCATCACGTTTGCGGTCATCACCGCGGTTATTTCTGTCATCGCGGGCGGGGCGACGGCCACCGTCTGCACGAGATGGTCCCGGACGGCCCCCACCCTTTCCGGTACGCGGATTTTGGGTGCGTTTGTCAGAATCATCATCACTGCGGACATACATCACTTTGACCTTGCCGCTTTTATTCTTCAGTTCGTCGTTCATGCTTTTCTCCACCAGCGCTGCGCGAAGCGCGCAGATTACCCGATGTGTCAGCGCATAGCCATTATTTCATACAAAAGCCTGTGACTATTGTTCCCATTGAATAAAACGCATTGTCGTTTCAAACAAGCTCAATGATAATATGTAACATATCAGAAACATTATCGGCACTTTGCCGCTTTGTCCCACTGCTCTATCAGAGGTTAGTTATGAATACCGTATGTGCCAACTGCCAGGCTCTCAATCGCATTCCGGATGACCGAATTGATGATGGAGCGAAATGCGGGCGTTGCGGTCATGAGCTTTTCGATGGCGACGTGATTAACGCAACCGGTGAAACCCTCGATAAATTACTGAAAGATGATCTGCCGGTAGTCGTGGACTTCTGGGCACCCTGGTGCGGCCCATGCCGTAACTTTGCGCCGATTTTTGAAGATGTCGCCGAAGAGCGCAGCGGTAAAATGCGCTTTGTGAAGGTCAATACAGAAGCAGAACGCGAGCTGAGTGCGCGATTCCGTATACGCAGCATTCCCACCATCATGATTTTCAAAAAGGGTGAAGTCGTGGATATGCTCAACGGTGCCGTACCAAAGGCACCTTTCGAAAGCTGGCTGAACGAAACGCTCTGACAATCACGGGGCACTGCTTGTGCCCCGCTGTTCCCTCTGCGAGAATGGCGTTTTTTCTGCGCCTCTTCCATGACTGATAACGCCGTACTTCAATTGCGCGCCGAACGCCTGGCGCGTGCGACCCGCCCTTTTCTTGCCCGTGGCAACCGCATTCGTCGCTGCCAGCGCTGCCTGTTGCCGCTAAAACAGTGTCTGTGTGAGACGCTGGCTGCGAGCCACGCACAGAGCCGTTTCTGCCTAGTGATGTTTGACACCGAGCCGATGAAACCCAGCAATACCGGACGGTTAATCGCCGATATTCTGCCGAATACGGCCGCATTTCAGTGGTCCCGCACCGAGCCGCCGCAGGCACTGCTCGATCTGGTCGCCAGTCCCGATTATCAACCCATGGTGGTGTTTCCCGCCTCCTATGCCGGTGAAAGCCGCAAGGTGATCGCCGCGCCGCCCAAAGGCAAACCTCCACTGTTTATTATGCTGGACGGTACCTGGACCGAAGCGCGAAAAATGTTCCGCAAAAGCCCGTATCTGGATGCACTGCCGGTGATCTCCGTCGATCTGTCCCGCGTGTCAGCCTATCGCCTGCGTGAAGCCCATGCCGAGGGACAATATTGTACGGCGGAGGTGGCTATCGCCCTGTTAGATCTGGCGAATGATACCGAAGCCGCCAGCGCCCTGGGCCGCCATTTTTCCTGTTTCCGCGAGCGTTACCTGGCAGGAAAACCCACACATCAGGCCAGCATCACAGCAGAAGAGCCGGAAAGCGTTTAAAATCATCAGGTCACTCGCGTTAACAGGAGACTTGTATGAGCCAGCGAGGGCTAGAAGCGCTACTCCGCCCTAAATCCATCGCCGTGATCGGAGCCTCGATGAAGCCCGATCGCGCCGGATATTTAATGATGCGCAACCTGCTGGCCGGGGGCTTTAATGGCCCTGTCATGCCTGTCACTCCCGCTTATAAAGCCGTTCAGGGCGTCCTCGCCTGGCCGGACATACAGAGCCTGCCGTTTGTCCCCGATCTTGCCATCCTGTGTACGCACGCCAAACGCAATCTCGCCCTGCTCGACGCGCTGGGTGAGAAAGGTTGTAAAACCTGCATTATTCTCTCTTCGCCGCCAGAACAGCAGGCCGAACTGCTGGCTAGCGCGAGCCGGTACCAGATGCGTTTGCTTGGGCCTAATAGTCTGGGATTGCTGGCGCCGTGGCAGGGACTTAATGCCAGCTTTTCTCCTGTGCCGATTCGAAAAGGTAAACTGGCGTTTATCTCTCAGTCTGCCGCCGTGTCCAACACTATTCTTGACTGGGCGCAGCAGCGTGAAATGGGCTTTTCATATTTCATCGCGCTGGGCGATAGCCTGGATATTGATGTCGACGAGCTGCTCGATTTCCTCGCGCGCGACAGTAAAACCAGCGCGATACTTCTCTATCTGGAGCACTTAACTGATGCCCGACGTTTTGTTTCTGCTGCGCGTAGCGCATCACGTAATAAACCGATTCTGGTGATCAAAAGTGGCCGTAGTCCCGCAGCGCAGAAATTGTTGCACTCTCACTCAGGCATGGACCCGGCCTGGGATGCGGCCATTCAGCGCGCTGGTTTGCTGCGCGTGCAGGATACCCACGAGCTTTTCTCGGCCGTAGAAACCCTGAGCCATATGCGCCCGTTGCGTGGCGAAAGGCTGATGATTTTAAGTAACGGTGCGGCCCCCGCAGCGCTCGCCCTCGATGAGCTGTGGTTGCGTAACGGGAAACTCGCCACCCTGAGCGATGAGACGATTCAGCGGCTTAAAGAAGCGTTGCCTGCCAGCGTCACGCCGGGAAACCCACTGGATCTGCGGGACGACGCCAGTAGCGAGCGCTATATCAACGCGATCTCCCTGTTGCTGGATAGCCAGGATTTTGATGCGCTGATGGTGATTCATTCCCCCAGCGCCGTCGCCCCCGGTAGCCAAAGCGCACGCGCGCTGATTGATGCCGTTAAAAACCATCCACGTGGCAAATATGTCACGCTGTTAACCAACTGGTGCGGAGAATACTCCTCTCAGGAAGCGCGGCGTTTGTTCAGCGAGGCCGGACTGCCCACCTACCGCACGCCGGAAGGCACCATTACTGCGTTTATGCATATGGTGGAGTACCGCCGCAACCAAAAGCAACTGCGTGAAACGCCCGCATTGCCCGGCAATCTGGCCGCTAATGCGACCGAAGCGCACAACCTGTTACGCCAGGCCATTGAGGACGGTGCGTCTTCTCTGGATACCCATGAAGTACGCCCCATTCTGGATGCCTATGGTATGCAGACTTTACCCACCTGGATTGCGAGCGACAGCGCCGAGGCGGTGCATATTGCCGAGCAGATTGGTTATCCGGTGGCGTTAAAACTGCGTTCGCCAGATATTCCGCATAAGTCGGATGTGCAGGGGGTGATGCTTTATCTGCGCACCGCCGCGGAAGTACAACAGGCCGCCGAGGCGATTTTTGACCGCGTAAAAATGGCCTGGCCGCAGGCGCGAGTTCACGGGCTTCTGGTGCAGAGTATGGCGAATCGCGCCGGAGCGCAGGAATTACGAGTCGTGGTCGAACACGATCCGGTCTTTGGCCCGTTGATAATGCTGGGTGAAGGCGGTGTGGAGTGGCGACCGGCAGAACAGGCCGTGGTTGCCCTGCCGCCGCTGAACATGAATCTGGCTCGCTATCTGGTGATTCAGGCCATTAAGAGTAAAAAGATCCGTGGTCGCAGCGCGCTCCAGCCTTTGGATATTATCGGGCTGAGCCAGTTTCTGGTCCAGGTCTCTAACCTGATCGTCGATTGTGCTGAGATTCAGCGGCTGGATATTCATCCGCTGCTGGCGTCGGGCAATGAATTTATCGCCCTGGATGTCACACTGGGTATTGCGCCCTTTACAGGTGATCGCGAAAGCAGACTGGCTATTCGCCCGTATCCTCTGCAACTGGAAGAGTGGGTGGAGATGAAAAACGGCGAGCAGGTGCTGTTTCGCCCGATCCTGCCCGAAGATGAACCGCAGCTGCGAGCCTTTATCGCTCAGGTGACGAAAGAAGATTTGTACTATCGCTACTTTAGCGAAATCAGCGAATTTACCCATGAAGATTTAGCCAATATGACCCAGATCGACTACGATCGGGAAATGGCGTTTGTTGCCGTTCGCCATCGTGATGAAGGCGATGAGATCCTGGGTGTCACGCGGGCAATTTCCGATCCTGATAACGTAGATGCCGAGTTTGCCGTGCTGGTCCGCTCCGATCTGAAAGGCCTTGGTCTCGGTCGGCGTTTGCTGGAAAAACTGATTGGCTATACCCGAGATCACGGTTTGCTCTGCCTGAATGGCATTACTATGCCGAATAACCGCGGCATGATTACCCTGGCGCGTAAACTCGGATTCGACGTAGATATTCAGCTGGATGAGGGAATTGTCGCCCTCTCGCTCCGCCTGGTATCGACGTCTGCTCAAGAGTAAGGTACTGGAAATGTTGACCACTTTCGTCAGTTCTGGTGGTATCATTGTCCGCTTATGTTGTCTGCAGATGCCAGATAACCCTTCAATGAACAGAGAAGATACGCACTGTGATGTTGTCAAAATTTAAGCGTAATAAACATCAACAACACCTTGCTCAACTACCGAAGATTTCTCAGTCAGTTGATGATGTCGAGTTCTTTTATGCTCCCGCCCATTTCAGGGAGACGCTTCTGGAAAAGATTGCGAGTGCCACGCAACGTATATGCATTGTGGCGCTTTATCTCGAACAGGATGAAGGTGGACGCGCGGTTTTAAGCGCGGTCTATGAAGCTAAACGCCAGCGCCCGGAACTGGACGTTCGTATACTGGTTGACTGGCACCGTGCACAGCGTGGCCGAATTGGCGCTGCCGCATCCAACACCAATGCCGACTGGTACTGCCGTATGGCGCAGGAAAACCCAGGCGTTGACGTCCGTGTCTATGGTGTTCCCGTCAATACGCGCGAAGCCCTGGGCGTTCTGCATTTCAAAGGATTCATCATTGATGACAGCGTGCTGTACAGCGGCGCCAGCCTCAATGACGTTTACCTGCATCAGCTCGATAAGTATCGCTACGACCGCTACCATCTGATTCGCAATGCGCAGATGGCGGACATCATGTTTAACTGGGTCGATCAAAACCTGGTTCATGGTCGTGGCGTCAATCGTCTTGACGATCCGAATCGTCCAAAAAGCCCGGAAATCAAAAATGACATCCGCCTTTTCCGTCAGGAATTGCGCGATGCGGTTTATCATTTCCAGGGGGACGCAAATAATGAACAGCTGTCCGTTACGCCGCTGGTCGGGCTGGGGAAATCCAGCCTGCTGAACAAGACCATCTATCATCTGATGCCGTGTACTGAGCAGAAGCTGACGATCTGTACGCCGTACTTCAACTTACCGGCAATCCTGGTGCGTAATATTATCCAGTTGCTGCGCGATGGGAAAAAAGTCGAAATTATCGTTGGGGATAAAACCGCGAACGACTTCTTTATTCCGGAAGATCAGCCGTTCAAAATTATCGGTGCGTTGCCCTATCTTTATGAAATCAACCTGCGTCGCTTCCTGAGCCGCCTGCAGTATTACGTCAACACCGATCAACTGGTGGTTCGTCTCTGGAAAGACGAAGACAACAGCTATCATCTGAAGGGGATGTGGGTTGATGATGACTGGATGCTGCTGACCGGGAATAACCTCAACCCGCGCGCCTGGCGCCTGGATCTGGAAAACGCCATTCTGATCCACGATCCGCGACATGAGCTTTCAGCCCAGCGTGAACGTGAGCTTGAGCTGATTCGTACCCATACGACTACCGTTCGCCATTACCGCGATCTGCATAGTATCGCTGACTACCCGGTGAAAGTGCGTAAGCTTATCCGCCGTTTACGCCGTATTCGTATTGACCGTCTGATTAGCCGCATTCTGTAACGACCAGGCCCTGTCAGTGACGGGGCTTTTTTTTGGAGTCTGTTATGCGCGTTTTGCTCCTGCTCATTTCCCTATTACTTTCAGGCTGCAGTCATATGGCTAATGACAGTTGGCAGGGTCAGGATAAAGCCCAGCACTTTATCGCGTCAGCGATGCTTTCCGCCGCCGGTAATGAATACGCGCAGCACCAGGGTGTGAGCCGCGATCGCAGCGCCGTTTACGGATTCATGTTCTCCGTCAGTCTTGGCGCATCGAAAGAGTTATGGGACAGCCGCCCTGCAGGGAGCGGCTGGAGCTGGAAAGATTTTGCCTGGGATGTTGCCGGTGCCACCACCAGCTATGCGGTGTGGCAACTGGCACATTATTAAAGACGAATGCCTTTCCCTTTGCGGTGTAGCATCAGTGAGACAATAAACGCCAACGCCCCCATAACGGTGACATACCAGAAAAAGGTGTTTTCACTGCCTACCGATTTCAGTGTTAACGCGACATATTCTGCCGAACCGCCGAAGAGTGCATTAGCAACCGCATACGACAATCCCACTCCCAGAGCGCGGACCTGAGCAGGGAACATCTCTGCTTTCAATATTCCGCTTATCGACGTGTAAAAACTCACGATAATCATCGCCACCATCACAAGTGCGAAGGCTGCATAGGGAGATGATACATGTTGCAGCGCGGACAAGATTGGGACTGTACAAAGCGCGGATAACCCGCCAAAGATGAGCATGGATGTCCGCCGCCCGATTCTGTCTGACAGTGCACCAATCAATGGCTGAATCAGCATGAACACAAATAAGGCCGCCGTCATGACGATACTGGCCACATTGGCATGCATCCCGGTGGTATTCACCAGGTACTTTTGCATGTAAGTGGTGAACGTGTAAAAGCTCAGCGAACCGCCAGCGGTAAACCCTAACACCATCACAAAGGCTTTCCGGTTACGCCATAACCCTTTCAGCGAGCCTGCTTCTTTCAGTGCCCTCACCTCTTTTTGCGAGGTTTCATCAAGCTGTCGGCGCAGCCAAAGAGCCACGACCGCCAGAACAGCTCCCATCGCAAAAGGTATGCGCCATCCCCAAGAATGCAATTGCTCATCCGTCAGCACCTGCTGCAGAACAACCACCACTAAAATAGCCAGCAGCTGCCCGCCGATCAGTGTGACGTACTGGAAGGAGGCGTAAAAACCTTTCCGCCCTTCCACAGCAACTTCACTCATATAAGTAGCACTTGTACCGTATTCACCGCCGACGGAAAGGCCCTGGAACAATCGAGCCAGTAATAACAACGCGGGTGCCCACGTCCCGATCGTGTCATATCCCGGCAGACAGGCAATCACCAGCGATCCGAGGCACATCATGCAGACAGAGATCAGCATTGAGGTTTTACGCCCTTGTCTGTCTGCAATTCGGCCAAACAGCCAGCCGCCAATTGGACGCATCAGAAATCCTGCAGCAAATACCCCTGCGGTTTGGAGCAACTGGGTAGTCGTGTTGCCGGACGGAAAAAAGATATGAGCAAAATAGAGGGAACAAAACGAGTAAACGTAGAAGTCGAACCATTCAACCAGGTTGCCGGATGACGCGCTGACAATCGCCCATACTCTGCGCCGGGTATCGCTGTCAGCCAGCGTCCCGTGCGATGTGATACCTTCGGTCATTTAAGTGTGCTCCTGCCATAAGACTTAAGCGTGTTGGACGCTAGCATCCAATCATTTAGTAAATGAAATGTTATATTTTTGTTATATTTAACATTGTGATTTGAATCACACATTTACTTAGCAGGGTAATCGATTAGGAGGAATACCAGGAATGGAACCGAGTGGTGAGAAAGTTTCACGGAGGGAAACAGAGGAATAAACAAGAAAGGACAAAAACGCAAAAAGGCCATCCTTCCGGATGGCCTCTTCACTTAATTAATGCCTGGCAGTTCCCTACTCTCACATGGGGAGACCCCACACTACCATCGGCGCTACGGCGTTTCACTTCTGAGTTCGGCATGGGGTCAGGTGGG